>NZ_CP003984.1:1200000-2400000 GCF_000738435.1 Planktomarina temperata RCA23
GAGTTGGTGATCGAGCAAACTACTTTAACCCTATTGGTCATCATATGTTTTAAGGCATAGGGCATTTCGACTTTGAATGCTCATCGCTCATCTGTGGTTATGTAAGCAGCGGATTTGACGTGCTGCAAGCGCCTTAGCCTCATGGCCAAGAGGTATATCGTCTCGGCACACTATTTTTAAGCCTTTTTAAAACACCACAACAAAAACGTCATCGACGTTGAGGCAATCGTAGAATCTGATCGCAAAGTTGTGCGTGCACCGCAGATGTGAAAGATGAGAATTAGCAAACTTAGGCAATGATATGCTGAGAAAAAGAGATGTTTTGGGCAACTTACTCAGCTAATAAACGTGGTCCGAGAGATGCATTACCTCTGGCGGGCCGTTGATCACGAAGGTGAGGTGCTTGAAAGTTATGTAACCAAGCGCCGAGACCGCAAAGCGGCATCGAAGTTTCTCAGAAAAGCAATGAAGCGCTACGGCGGGCCAGAAGTAGTTGTGACGGACAAACTACGTTCCTACGGCGCTGCAATGAAAGTTGTTGGCAACGCGGATCGGCAGGAAACGGGCCGCTGGTGTAACAATAGGGCGGAGAATTCCCACTTGCCGTTTCGACGACGAGAACGCGCCATGCTCCGCTTTCGACAAATGCGATGTCTGCAGAAGTTCGCTGCAGTCCACTCTTCAGTCCACAACCATTTCAATCAGGAACGCCACTTCTACTCACGAGACAATTTCAAGCTCAATCGAACGGCCGATCTTACTGAGTGGCGCCAACTATTTAGCGCATAGGTTCAGGCTGCACCAGCAATCCGATGCGAGTTCTCATTTGTCTGACAGCACCGCCATCACCGCCTTACTAGCAGTGGCATATCCCCGATAAGCATCAGTTATAACTCAGTTCTTCTGGCCCGGCGCTTGTAATGCCGCACGTGAGTACTGACCAAATTGCTGACCAAATCTATCCCCCATACTTTCATCCGTAATGGCTACTATTACTTCTCCAGACGTGTTCCTGCTGACTTGCGAGATCACTATTCTTACCATCGTATTGTCCAAGGGCTGCGTACTACATCCCCTCAGAAAGCTAAGGTGCAAGCCAGTATTACGGCTGCCAAGCTAGAGGCGTACTGGAGCCAGATGCGATTGGCTAAGTCTGACGTGATTGGTTTGTCGTTGGTTAAAGGCTCTTCCAGCAGTCTAAAAGTCGCCCCCAAGCAGCCTAACATCGACTGCCCATCCCTTTTAGATGCCTTAGAGGTCTATCTTGAGCAGAAGGGTAAAGGTCGCCCCAAGACCTTTCGTGTGGCAGCTGAGCGGTCCTGTAACTATCTGATTGGCCTCTGCGGTAACAAGTCGTTGTCAGATTACACTCGCCAAGATGCTCTTCAATTCAGGGATTGGCTCGTTGCACGTGGACTTACAGGTTCCAGCATTACCCGCAATTTTTCGTATCTGAAGGCAGTCATAAACTTTGCTCTGTCTGAGTATGCCTTGGATATTCGTAATCCTTTTGTTGGAGTCTATCACGATCGCAGTGCTGGGGTTTTAGTTCGTAAGCCAATACCTATTGAGGCTATTAGAAACGTACAATCTGAGTGTCATGCAATCGATGATGATATGAGATGGCTGATAGCTTTGATCTCTGACACGGGAATGCGTTTGGCTGAAGGGGCAGGGCTGCTTAAGGAGGATTTGTTAGGGCTTGATACGGATCTGCCATGTGTCCGTGTAACCAAACATCCTTGGCGTAATCTTAAGACGGCGAGTAGTGGACGTAAGATACCCTTGGTCGGTGAAGCATTATGGGCTGCTAAACGCATGTCAGAGGCAGACAATGGATCAGACTTTGCTTTCCCAAGGTATAATCGTCGATCAATCACGACAGCTAATTCAGCAAGTGCAGCACTGAACAAATGGCTTAAACATTATGTGCCAGTCGGATGTACGATGCACAGCTTCAGGCACTCGATGAGAGACAGGTTAAGGGCAGTGCAATGTCCTTCAGATATTACCGACCAGATAGGTGGGTGGACGACCGATGGCGTAGGCCAAGGATACGGATCAGGTTATCCCATGAGTGTGCTGAGGGAATGGTTGGAGAAGGCGGCATAGCGATTTAATTGAAATGCAATTCAAATAGCTTGCTGTATAAAGCCTTAAACAAAAATTCTGCGCTTAAGCTCACAATGATAATCAGATAAAAAATGCATTTGAAGCATATACATAGCGCATTTATGAGAGCAAAAAATTTGGATATTGTCAGAAATTTACGAACATTATGGCACTAGCAGTAATCAAGTGCACCTTCGCTTTATTATTCGTTTTGCTGCAAAATTTACAAATGGGATCAGATAGATAGATGTAAGGTTAAGCAATAGAGTCTTGACTGATTTATCGCAATCTGTGAGTCTTGTTTCTTATAGTAGTACCATGTCCGAACGTGTTTCAATCTGACATGTTGCCTTAATTGGAGTGCGCCCTAATGTTTTGTCCCTTACAACCGATTGAAAGTAATAAGTATTACTTCGTTAAAGTTATCGCAAACAAACATATTTTTCAGGTCATTACTGCAATTATAATTTCAATCATTTTACCTTTCTCTTTGCAGGCATCCGAAAGAAAAACAGAGTTTGAAGTGCAAGCACTTCTTAGCGCACTCGGTTATGATATTGGCGAAATAGACGGTATATTTGGAGCTAAATCTAAAAGCGCTTTAGTTCAGTTTGAAAATACCAATAAAATAGGCTCTGCCCTAAAGTTAGAGGAAAGTACAACCTTATTATTGAGCGAAAAGTACTTTGGTGAAAAGTTTATTCCTATAAATTTGGATTGGAATGGAAACTTTATTGTGCCACTCGAAGTATTGAAAAAATTCAATTCGGCTCCTCAGAAAAAAATTAATTTTTTATGTGGTAAAAATCCAGAATCATCAGTTAATCGATTGAATGATAATTTGAAACGACCAATTCCACTGAGGTTATCTGGTTACAATAGTCGGATGGATAATCGCATAAATGTACCCCACGCCGAACAACTAAGTTTAGCAACAATTGATTTTTCACATCTTGCTACAATCGCAATGGGTGGGATCAGCGAGACTTACACTGAAGATGCCATGAAATTCACTGAAGATGCTATGAAATTGCTATTTTACTGGGCTAGTGGCGAGGCTTTTCTCGATACTGTCCAATGTACAAATTCTGGAGTCTTGAAAAAAGAATGTACGGAATGGACACAGCCAGACGGTCAAGACCTTTCCCTAATCAAAGATCACGGAACAGTGCAAATGGAGATGATGCATCTCTCTTATGGGTATTACATGAGCCTTGCTAATCAAAATGTGAATGACCCCAGGCACATTGTTATTAAAAAATGGTTTGGTGAATTTTTTCAAAGAAACAAGTCTCCAGATATGGAGAATTTAACTTTTGGAATGGATCATTCTTGGAGCTGGCCTAAAATTCTTCAGAATCAAATAGAGGGCAAATCTAGTATAAATTTAATTAAAAGTTTGCTTGATCATATCGATCAAAACGTTTTTGAAGATGGTTCGATTAAAGATAGAACCACCAGAGGAAATAGAGCCTTATGGTATCATAATGACGGTATGAAGGAAATTTTGGTCACATTAGAAATAGCGAGACGGCACGGTTTGAAAATACCCGATAAATTGAACAAAAAGGTAGAAAAAGCAGGTGAATTGTTTTTGAAGGGCTTCCAAGATAATTCATATTTAGACAGATGGGCTAAGGTGGCTCATAACGCAATCTATGAACCAGGTTATCAAGATTTTAAAAACAGCATCACTGATATGCCGAATAATAATTCATGGTTCTATATTTTCGCATATCGCTATCCTAACAGTACGGTAACTGAGGAGCTTTTGTCTTTAATCTACAAAGGCCAAGATGAAACACTTGGATCAAAGGATGGGCAAATCGGTTTTGGACTTGGGTGTGTTTACTCTACCATAAACGATAATATTCTCTTGCCTCAACTAACGGACAAAATTTCACTCCTGTCTTTTGACGATGTTGATATTATTGAACGTCCGAAAAGGATGATTTCCGCAACGGAGACCTTTCAAGTTTTGGATGTAAAATTGACAAATGTATCACTCGATGGTGACTTTATTGGTAACCCACGATTTTCAATATTATTAGATTTTAAAAATCATATGTATAAACACTCTAAGACCTTTCTTTATCGAATAACGTTTCCCACGAAGAGTCTGAAATCAGATGCACTTCTAGATGTTAAGGACTGTTACCATATTACTTACCGTGAAAATAATGGCCAAGTGGAAGCATTACGTTATTTGATTGGTAATGGTGCTCGGTTTAATGAATGCATTCTAAAATTGATGCAACCTAAAAGAGTGGAGTTTCTGAAAAGTCTAGAAAATTCTTTGCCTAGTGTTATTGATAGAGGGTTGGCCCATGTTCCAGATAGACGTGAATTCCACATGCTAGCCTTAGAAAAAGCTCAAAACCAATAAATCCGGGTTGATATTTGACGGGTAGCACCCCAACTCAGCTTGATCCCCACGTGTCTAAGTACTGAACGCGTGTAGGTCATCTGCTATTTTAGTTTTCTTGAGCGTAGTTGAGGTTAACTTAACGACGGTTACATAACCCACATGCGACATGACAATTGTCGAGCCTAAATAAATGAGTAATAACTGATGCTTATTTGAGGTTTGCCACTGCTAGTGAGGCAGTTTGTGGCGGACAGACAGGGTGTTCACTTCCTGTTGCATCCACCAGTAAATATTTTAAATCAATTGGTTATTGATAATTTAATTGTAAACCCATCTACCTACCCATCAAAGATAAATGTGCTTACTGAGGTTTAGTCTTAAGGTGGTTTCTAGCCCATGGGGGGGTAGGGACCGAGGGGGGGTGACCCCCACCCCTAGCCTATATGTGTTTCGTTTATAGCGACCCCAAAAAATTCCAAATTACCAAATGTCAGCACGTTCAAGCTGAACCGCGCCACTGCTCTCGCTGAGTGGCGTCAATTATTGAGCGCATAGATTCAGGCTGCGCCAGCAATCCGATGCGAGTTCTCATTCGTCTGACAGCTCCGTTGAGAGTGGCTAAGCTCAACCTGCGCCAAACAGCACCAATCTGATTAATATCTATAAAAATTCCTCGTTTCATCAACACAGAACGGGGATTGCCCAAAATCACTCCGATCCAAGAATAGCTGCTAAATCGTCCTGAGGTGCCTGCCGCGATGTCATGTCAAGGCCGCTCTGAATATGGTTCAAGTGAGATATGAGAAGTTTTTCGGTAAGTTCCGGGTTTCGCAACCGGATCGCCTCCAGAATGTTACTGTGTTCATCATCTGGGCAACTGGCGTTTTCGGATGATCCAAAGAGGCCGACAATGAGTGATGTTCGCGTCACAAGCTCGCGCATCATCCGGAAGACAAATTTGTTTCCCGTCGATTGAGCGAGCTTGGTGTGAAATTCACCGGACAGCCGAATGATCTCGGTTCGCTCATTCATCTTACGCGCAGCATCCTCGAGCGCAATGTGTTCGGTGAGGAGTGTCAGATCAATATTATCTGGGCTTTGCGCCATTTGCCGAACGAGCGGTGGTTCGATCAACATGCGGGCTGCGAAGACATCGTTCGCCTCGGATTCGTCAGGGCAGGCGACATAGGCGCCGCGATTTGATTGTAGCTCGATGATTCCCTGACTTGCGAGGAGAAGAAGGGCGCGCCGAACATGCATGCGACCAACGCCAAATGTCTCGCAGAGGCGGGCCTCGCTCAGTTTTGTTTTCGGTGCCAACCGTTGTTCCATGACCGCTTTATAAATGCGTTCAACAATAATGCCCTCGTCTGAGCGAGATTTTAAATTCGATGAAGCAATGGTGCTTTCTTTTAGTTTGGAAGACACGAGATCACTTTCTATATTGATTGGTTTTTCGTCATTGGCTTTTAGAAACGATTAAACTTCATTCAGTGTAAGTCCAAGCATAAGAATTTGTCGACTGAAATACAAACTATGTTGACAAAGATTGTTAACAATCGTGAAGTGATTGGGCGGCACGCATGGAGATTCCATTTAACTGCCGGTCAATAATGGCGCATAACGCGCAGAAAACGAATTCAACGGGAGTTAAAAATGCAACGTAGAACACTTATGAAAGCGGCTTTAACGGCTGTAACACTGACCGCCCTTCAAGCAACAACCGCCCTCGCAGAAAATACTGTTCTGAAAATTGGCTTTGTTGGAGTGACTAGCGGCCCGGCGGCGGCTTGGGGAATTTCAAATCAACGCTCAATGGAAGCGCGCGCGTCATGGATCAATGAGACTGGCGGCTATACCATCGGCGGAACTACCTATGACATTGAAATAGTGTCTTTTGACGACCAGAAAGATCCTAAGCGTGCCATTGCAGGCATGGAAAAAATGGCTCAGGAAGGCATCCACTATGTTGTTGGTCCGAACGTTGACGACGGCGCGGCAGCTGTGCGTCCTGTGGCTGAAGCCAACGGGATCATGTATTTCCCGTACGCGTTTCCCAAATCACTATATCAAGCGCCAGCCTCCAACGCTGTTCTGGGTATGGTTGCCAACTACCAATCAGGTCCTGCGATCTACAAATACCTGATGGATGAAAAGGGCGTCAAAACCGTCGCCTTCATCGCGGCCAACGAATCTGATCCACTTAGCCAACGTGATGGTGGTGTTGAAGCCGCCACGGCGCTTGGGATGGAAGTGGTTTCGGCAAACGTGACATACCAGGTTGACACGACTGACTTTACGCCAGTTTTGACGCCAGTTATGCGTTCCCGTCCTGATCTGCTGGTACTATCGGGCGTATCGCCTGCGAATGCACCCCAGCTCATTCGCTCAGCGCGCGAATTGGGCTTCCAGGGTGTCATCTCAACAGAAACTGCTCAAGATGCGGGTGTTTTGGCCGAAGGTGCGGGTGATTTAGCAAACGGGTTTATCTCTGTTGGTGGGGCCTCCACGCCAGAGCTTGCATCTCCAATGATGAATGAATTCGTTCAGCGTTACACAGATATGTTTGGCGAGTACAATGACGAGTCCAACACCAAAGTCTATGCGTTGGAGTATATTCTAGAAACGCTGAAAGCCGATCCATCCGCGATCACTGATGTAGATGCATTCCAGGCGACAATGGACACCTTTGAAGCACCAAACCCCTATATGAACGGTGATGCAAAACTACGTTACGTTGGCATGTCATCATTTGGCCAAAAGCGTCAAGTCTCCGTACCATTAGTAGTCAACGTCTATCAGGACGGCGAGTTTGAAACGCTGTTTGTCGCTGAAGTAGACTAATATTTCCTCCCCGCTTTTGGACCTGTCCTGAGTATTTCCTCCCCGCTTTTGGACCTGTCCTGAGCAGAGCTTCCCTGGGCCAAATTGGCCCAGGGTTTTTCTAAGAAAGAAGAAAGCATGGAACAGATACTGGCTAACGGCGTCTATCTGGGGTCCCAATACGCGATGATCGCGCTTGGTCTAACCCTGATCTTCGCTCTCATGAATGTCCTCAATTTTGCTCATGGGCAGATGTATGTAATTGGTGGCTTCGTAACCTATACATTCTATGGCCATTGGGGCGTTCCATTTGTTTTGGCGCTTGTAATGTCCTGTGTGACCTTGGCTATATTGGGGGCATTGATTGAGCGGTATCTCTTTGCACCTGTAATCAAAGGATCATCCCGCGAGGAAAGCACGATGTTGCTCGCGGCTGGGATCGCTTTTTTTCTCGATGCGGTCATTTTACTTGTTTTCGGTGAGAAACAGCGCGGTGTCCCTAAGATTGTTGATGGCGTGTTCAACTGGGATTTCAGGCTGATTATGCCCTATGATCGCATCTTGATTTGTGTGCTCGCGATCTTGTCGATCATCGCGTTCATTGCCTTGATGCAATACACCAAAACCGGCCGTGCCTTGCGCGCCTTGGCGCAAGATCGAACAGCAGCGCAATTGATGGGCGTGAATGTCGACCGGTATTCAATGATCGGATTTGCGCTGGGCGCGATGCTTGCGGGTCTGGTTGGTGGCCTTTTGGTCACGATCACTGGGGTGAACCTTGGAATGGGCGGCGCGACATCCATCAAAGCCTTTATGATGGTCATGATCGGTGGGGCGGGTGTCATATCCGGTGCGATTTGGGGAGGTATCATCCTTGGCTTTATGGAAGCCATTGGCCTCGCGCTGCTCTATCAATACGGTGATATCACCTATCTCGTGATCTTCGTTTCCTTAATGATCTTCCTCGCTGTTAGACCGCAAGGTCTGATGGGCAAGCCGTGGGGTTGATGTGATGCTTGGATTTAACTCAAAACAACTCACGGGCGTCGGAATCTTCTTGTTCATGATCTTCATCGGTGTACCCTTTGCAATTGGCGTTACGGGACGCTGGGATTTTTACTTTACCCTCACCTCTGTGGCTCTCTTGGCCATCGCCAGCGCAGGGGTTTGGTTAACCTTTTACATTGGCCGAATTAATATCGGCCAGGGTGCGTTCGCACTGATAGGTGCGTATGTATCAGCTATTCTGGTGGTCAAAGTAGGCTGGTCATTTTGGATTTCGTTGCCTGCGGCGGGCCTATTCGCAGCAGTGGTGGCGATTTTGATCGGCCTGCCAATCCTACGCCTGCGCGGCGTATATTTCGCAATGATAACGCTTGTTTTAACTCAAGTTGTCACTTTAACAGCATTGGCGTTGCCAATCACCAACGGGGCGCGGGGTATCTCAAACATACCTCTGCCCTCGGGTATCTCTGTGTTTGGCATTCCCATCCTGCCTGACTTCGCCGCGATGGAGAGTACCAAGTTGGCCTTCTATTACACTGCGTGCATTATCATGCTCCTAACCTATGCAGCGCTCTACCGTCTGGTGAATTCCCGCCTCGGGCACCTTTGTCGCTCGATGCAACAGAACGAAGAACTCGCCAGTTCCATTGGGGTAAACATTTCCTACATTCGTATCGTGATCTTTGCCATTTCCAGCTTTTTTGGAGGACTTGGTGGAGCCATGTTCGGATCAATCGCGCAGTCGGTTTATCCGTCCAGCTTCCAAGTGGCGGACTCTGTCAACTTCATGCTGAACTGCTTTCTTGGCGGTCTGGGGTATGTTTTTGGCCCAATGCTGGGCACGCTAGTCCTATACTTCGGATGGGACCTATTGTTTGAATTCGGGAAATATCAGATGCTAATCTATTCTACTATCCTGATAATCATCATTCGCTTCCTACCCAACGGGTTACTGAGTATCCGTTTCAGCAAAGGAGGTGACAAATGAGCCCGCTTCTCCAAGTTAAGAATGTGACCAAGAAATATGGTGGCTTGACCGCGAACAATGCGATCAGCTTTGATGTGGCCGAAAATGAAATACTATCGGTGATTGGTCCAAATGGCGCAGGCAAATCTACACTGTTCAAGATGATTGCGTCTTTTACACCAACCACCTCTGGTGAGGTGATCTATCGGGGCGAGCGCATTTCCAACCTAAAGCCGCATATAGTTGCGCGCAAAGGAGTGGTGCGCACGTTTCAGGAGACTACGATTTTCAAAAGTATGACCGTACGTGAAAGTGTTGTAGTTGCGCAGCATTTGCGCGCTAAAGCTTCGCTTGCGGGATACTTTTGGGGTTCAAAGACGGCCAAGGAGGATGTTGCGGCGTTCGGGAAACATGCAGACGAGTTGCTGGAATTTCTTGGTATGTGGGATATCCGCAATGAACAGGCCAGCAATTTACCGCAGGGTAGTCTGCGTGCATTAGGCATTGCAATTGGCCTTGCGACGGATCCACAGGTGTTGCTGCTTGATGAGCCCTTTGCGGGCATGAACCACGATGAGACCATGAACATGGTCGATTTGGTGCGCTCTGTGCGGGATGAACGCGATGTCACGGTCATGCTGGTAGAGCACGATATGCCAGCGGTCATGAATATCTCGGATCGGATTGTGGTGCTGAACTTTGGTGAAAAGATAGCAGAGGGTACGCCTTCTGAGATTCAAAACAATGAAAAAGTTATCGAGGCTTATCTAGGCAGCGTCGACGATGAGATCGGGATGTAAATCATGACAGCCATGTTGGATTTCAAAGATGTCGAACTTTATTACGACCATGTGTATGCGCTGAAGGGCGTTTCACTGAGCGTGAGCCAAGGTGAAACCGTAGCCTTGATCGGGGCCAATGGAGCAGGCAAGTCATCAATCTTGCGCACCATCACTGGTTTAGCCAATCCCAAAAGTGGATCTGTTACATTCGAAGGAGAGCGCGTGGACGGCACTGATCCGTCATCGATAGTTAGGCGCGGCATCGCAATGGTGCCCGAAGGACGCCGCGTCTTTCCTTTTATGTCTGTTAAGGACAATCTGATGATGGGGGCCTTCACGCGCGAGGACAAAGCGGACATTCAGAACACTTTGGAAAGCATTCTGACACGCTTCCCTCGCCTGAAAGAGCGTTACAGTCAGGCTGCCGGAACACTTTCGGGTGGCGAGCAACAGATGATGGTGATTGGCCGTGCATTGATGGCAAAACCCAAGCTCTTGCTGCTGGATGAACCAAGCCTTGGGATCGCACCCAAACTGGTACAAGATATTGCCCGTTCAATCGTTGCAATCAATCGCGACGAAGGCGTTTCGGTGTTGCTGGTCGAGCAAAATTCACGCATGGCGCTGAGCATTTCGCACCGGGCTTACGCTATGGCGACAGGAAACATCGTGATCGAGGGTAACTCGAAAGAGCTGTTGCACGATGACCGGATTAAAGCCGCCTATCTGGGTGGGGAAGTTTGAGCTGATATGAAAATACTCGTAATCAACCCCAATACGACCACCTCAATGACCGACAAGATCGCGACAGCGGCGCGGGATATTGCCCGCCCAGATACCGAAATCATTGCCGCTAATTCGCAAGAAGGACCAGCGAGTATTCAGGGGTTTCTGGACGTCGCCACCTGTATTCCCGGCTTGCTAGCTGAAGTTTCGCGGCATCCGGATGTCGATGCGATCGTTATTGCCTGTTTCGATGACACGGGTGTCGATGCGGTGCGGACACTGGTCGAAGTACCCGTGTTGGGTATTGGCGAGGCCGCTTATCACGCAGCCAGTATGGTCGCCAATAAATTTAGTGTCATAACAACACTTTCACGTTCCATACCGGGTTTAGAAAACAACCTTATGCGCTATGGTCTTCACCAAAAATGCGTACGGGTTCGTGCAACAGATATTCCAGTTTTAAAACTGGAAGAGGGCGATCCGGCAACATTGTTTAAAATCAGATCTGAAATCCGCGAGTCAATCGAGCAAGACAATACAGAAGCAATCGTTCTTGGGTGTGCCGGGATGGCGGATCTTATGGCACAGCTCAGCGAGGAATTCGGACTACCCGTTATTGATGGTGTTGCAGCAGGTGTCACCTTTGCTGAGGCGCTCGTGAACAATCGGTTGAGTACTTCAAAAATTGGAGCCTACTCGGCCGATTGAATGATTGCGGCAAAGGGCACTGTCAGACAAAACGAGCTTGAGACGGGGCGGGCTGTTTCCTAGCCTCTCCGTATGAGAAAACATTAGTGGCTTTATATTTAGCTGACCCCTAAATGCTTGCGAAGGTCAAATGCATTATGCACTACCAAGCCAGCGATCCAAGATAGGACTGACATAATCGGCACCAAGCATATGGCCCTTTCCTTCGACAACCGTCACTGGGATGGACGTGTTTTCACCAAACGAACTTGCCGCGTCGGGGTTGCTCTGCCAATCCTCGGAGCCAACATGGATTTCGGCCCGGCCCTGTCAGAAGAAACCGGCTTGAGCCGGGCAGGGCGGGAGTTTAGCGTTCTGCCATGACAAAACGCTCCCCTTTTCGCTACTTCAAGACGTCCCCCGAGATCATCCGCCTGGCGGTAATGATGTACATCCGGTTCCCGTTGTCGCTACGGAACGTCGAGGATTTGCTGCACGAGCGCGGTATATATATTAGCCACGAGACGGTGCGGTTTTGGTGGAACAGGTTCGGCCCGATGTTCGCCGCCGAGGTCCGAAGAAAGCGGGTTGAGCACCTTCGCGCTCATTCAAATTGGCAATGGCATCTGGATGAGGTTTTCGTGAAGATCAACGGCGAGCGCCATTATCTTTGGCGTGCGGTTGACCACGAAGGCGAGGTGCTCGAAAGCTATGTCACCAAGCGCCGGGATCGCAAAGCGGTATTGAAATTCCTCAGAAAAACAATGAAGCGCTTTGGTCCGCCACATGTCATCGTGACCGACAAACTGCGATCTTACGGCGCTGCGATGAAAGTCGTTGGCAACGCGGACAAACAGGAAACTGGCCGCTGGCTCAACAATCGGGCGGAGAATTCACATCAGCCATTCCGACGAAGAGAACGGGCAATGATCCGCTTTAGGCGCATGCGAACCTTGCAGAAATTCGTCTCCGTCCACTCTTCGGTCCACAATCATTTCAACCAGGAACGCCACCTCTACAGCCGAGAAAAATTCAAGCTTAACCGCGCTGCCGCTCTCGCTGAGTGGCGTCAACTCGGTACGGCATAACGCGACCGTCACTGGCCATTCAGAGACTGGTTCGCATTTGTCTGACAGCACCCTATTCACGTCTCAATTTCAAGCTGAACCGCGCCGCTGCTCTCGCTGAGTGGCGCCAGTTATTGGGCGCGTAAAATTAGGCTGCGCTTGCAAGCTGATGCGAGTGCGCATTTGTCTGACAGCACCATGTGTTCTATTGGGCCCAGAGGCGTGCGCCAGGAGGCAGTGATGCAAGGCTACTTGCCCAGGTTGTAAAACTACATTCACTGTCAATTCCTTTTAATCCCTAGATCTATTTCTTGGACTCGCGTTAAAGCACGTTTTTCTAAAAATGTTTCTGTATGGGGTTCTTTGTTAATAAGATGAGAAAACGGGAGATATTGCTCGTTAGCATCAGTTTTTTAATCATCTAGCTATTTCCTTTTACACTCAATTCGCTGCAAGAACGGCGCTAAGAAATTGTCGAGTTCGTTCGTTTTGGGGGTCTTCGAATATTTGTTGAGGAGTCCCCTCCTCGGCAATTTTCCCCTCATAGAAGAAACAGATTCGATCAGAAATTTCTCGGGCAAATCCCATCTGATGCGTGACCATTAGCATAGTCAAGCTGTGCTCTGAAGCCAGTGAACGAATAACGTTAAGAACTTCACCGATAACCTCAGGGTCCAAGGCCGATGTGACCTCATCGAAAAGCAAGACTTTTGGACGCATCGCCAAAGCGCGTGCTATGGCGACGCGCTGTTGCTGACCGCCTGAAAGCCTTGCGGGATGTTCGTGTATCTTGTCTGCCAGTCCTACCATCTCCAGGAGTTCCTCAGACCGAGCTAAGGCTTCCTCCCTACTCATGCCAAGAACATGCATCGGAGCTTCCATGCAATTTCCAAGTGCTGTCATGTGAGGAAACAAATTAAAATGCTGAAAAACCATGCCAATATTATTTCGCATTTTTCGCAAATGGGCCTCATTCGCTTTAATCAGTAAGTTATTTTGTGACATATGTGTCAACGGCTGACCATCCACATATATGACACCATCGTTAATTTCTTCCAGTGTCATAAGCATACGAAGTACCGTTGTCTTGCCTGACCCAGAAGGTCCTATGATTGACACTATCTCATTCTGTTTTACGTCGAGATCTAGAGAATCTAATACCGTTAGCTCGCCATATCGCTTCGTTACTTTAGAAAATCGTACCATCGGCGGATTAGAGCCAAGATTTAGGGGAAAATTCTCTTTCATTGTTATTGTGCTTTCTTCATTTACGCATGCCTAGCGCTCTAGCGACAAACGACTCGAACCGGCGTAATCCAAAGGCTGTTGGCAACGAGATCAGCAGGAATAATATGCCTACCATAGTGTAAGGTTCCAAATAACGATAGTAAGTTGAACCCAATGCTGTTGCTGCATGCATTAGCTCAGCTACGCCAATCACCATTAACATTGGGGTATCCTTAAAAATTCCGACAAGGTAATTACCCATGCCGGGCAGTGCAGGTGGTAATGCTTGAGGAATGATTACTCGAAAATATGTACGCGTCATTGAGAAGTTCAGCGCCTTACAAGCTTCCCACTGACCTCTCGGTACACTTTCCAAACCGGCTCGATAGACCTCTGATAGATATGCCGCATAATGTAAGCCAATTGCGATCATCCCAGAGGTCCAAGGAGAGAGCCGGATACCGAACTGTGGCCCGACATAAAAAATAAAAAATATTTGCAGAACTAGTGGTGTAGAGCGGATAAATTCGACAATTTCCCGAACTATTAGCGTGACCGTACGTATACCTGTACGCTGAGCCAGAGCGAAGACAAGTCCTATAACAAGTGCAATGGCATAGCCGGTTCCAGCCGCCATTAGTGTGTTCAATGTTGCCCATAGAAGCCGTGGCAGAATCTCGAACACAAAGCTCCACTTCCAGTCGAATTTGGGAAATAATTCAAAACCTTCAAACATGGTTTATATCCTCCCCATCTTTTTGCCCCAGTAACTCTCAAAAGCGCGCATGCCTGGCGAAACTACAACCCTCGCCATTAAGTAATAAATGATCATCGCAGTGCCAAACGATTCAGCAGATAGATAGGTGGTTCCGTTTATTTGCTTGGCTTCAAACATTAAATCTGTTACCGAAATCAATGATACTAAGGCGGTGCCTTTTAGTAGTTCGATCAGAAGATTTCCCCAAGGTGGAAGCATAATTAACGGTACTGTCAGATAAAACTAACTTGAGACGGGGCGGGCGGTTTTGTAGCCTCGCCGCATGACAAAACACTCCCCATTCAGGTACTTTAAAACGAGTCCTGAGATCATCCGCTTGGCTGTGATGCTGTACGTTCGTTTTCCGCTCTCACTCCGTAACGTGGAAGATCTTCTGCACGAACGAGGCATTGAGATCAGCCACGAAACAGTTCGGTTTTGGTGGAATAGATTTGGTCCGATGTTTGCTGCTGAGATACGAAGAAACCGGGTCAGTCGGATGCGATCTTATTCGAACTGGCAATGGCACTTGGACGAGGTCTTCGTGAAGATCAACGGAGAGACGCATTACCTCTGGCGGGCCGTTGATCACGAAGGTGAGGTGCTTGAAAGTTATGTAACCAAGCGCCGAGACCGCAAGGTAGCATTGAAATTCCTCAGAAAAGCAATGAAGCGCTACGGCGGGCCAGAAGTAGTTGTGACGGACAAACTACGTTCCTATGGCGCTGCAATGAAAGTTGTTGGCAACGCGGATCGGCAGGAAACGGGTCGCTGGGTAAATAATAGGGCGGAGAATTCCCACTTGCCGTTTCGACGACGAGAACGCGCTATGCTCCGCTTTCGACAGATGCGATGTCTGCAAAAGTTCGCTGCCGTCCACTCTTCAGTCCACAACCATTTCAATCAGGAGCGCCACTTCTATTCACGAGACAATTTCAAGATCAATCGAACCGCCGCTCTTACTGAGTGGCGCCAACTGTTGAGCGCATAGATTAAAGCTGCGCCAGCAATCCGATGCGAGTTCTCATTCGTCTGACAGCACCCCCTGTCTGTCCGCCATATATATGCATTAAGTATATGTTTTTATTTTTATTAATAATAAAGCAAAAATTCTACCCACAACGCTACCCACAACGAAACGTCAGATCAAAACAGAGTTAATCAGGGGTTACTGCGCCTGATCCCTACGGCTAAGCCGCAGGACCATGGACCGGGGCCCCCCATCATAAGGCCCCGCGTCTCGGACCACGGGCCTTTAGTGTTGGGGGTGTAGATTCATTGGACGGGGGTTTTGTTTGGTAACTGCATCGTTATTCACGCGCCAATTTCAAGCTGAACCGTGCCGTTGCTCTCGCTGAGTGGCGCCAACTATTGAGCGCATAGATTCAGGCTGCGCCAGCAATCTGATGCGAGTTCTCATTAGTCTGACAGCACCCACGAGACAATTTCAAGTTCAATCGAACCGCTGCTCTTGCTGAGTAGCGCCAACTATTGAGCGCATAGGTTCAGGCTGCGCTAGCAATCTGATGCGAGTTCTCATTCGTCTGACAGGATCATATCAATTGCAAAACCTTTCAGTTTTGGTCATCGTCGTCGTTATGGATTTCTTGAATGTCAGCCACAGCAACTTTTTGGTCGGAATGTCTTGCGTTGTCGCGATGGTCTCTGCCTTTACAGCGCTTTCGTTGACGCGCGATCTGGCGGACAGAGTGATGCTTCACAAAAAAGTGTCTATCGCCTTGGCATCGGTGGTCTTGGGCGGTGGTATCTGGGCCATGCATTTTGTGGCCATGCTGGGCTTACAATTGCCGATCTTGTTTTATTATGATGCCGCAATCACATTGGTCTCGGCTTTGTCCGCTATTTTATTGGTCGGCGCAGCGTTGATCCTTTTGCACTTTTTCCAACGGACGCCGCTCATCATCTCGCTGGCCGGGAGCGTTGTGGGTGTGGGCGTTCTTGTCATGCACTACATCGGCATGGCTGCTCTTGAGCTTTGTCGCGCAGTCTACACTACAACCGGTGTCTTCTTGTCATCCCTAGTCGCCATTGCGCTTTGCATTTTGGCATTCTGGATTGCCTACGGTCGACGCACAAACCGCAATATCATTTGGGGGACAATCTGTTTCGCAGGGGCCGTATGCTCGGTTCATTTCCTTGCGATGGCGGGTACTAACTTTGCACCAGAACCCGCCATGCCAGAATTTGGTCCCTCCATGAGCAACGAGACACTGGCCCTTGGCGTTATCTTCTTCAGCTTTGTAATTTTCGGGGCCTGTTTGTGGGTGAGCGTGACCTACTTGGTTGTAGCCACAGACAAAACGGCGACAAGTGAGCAAAACAATCTGCAGACCGCTCCTGTAAAGGCGCAGGTCCTACACATCCCATGCGAGCGGGATGGCGGTAAAGTCTTTGTCCTATCTTGGGACATACGTTTTGTGCGTGCAGATGGCCATTACACCCAAGTCTACACAGCCGACGAAAGGTTGTTCTGCGCTTGGCCCATCACCGAAGCCTCCAAACGTCTATTTCCTGCGGGGTTCTTGCAAACGCATCGTAGCTATTTGGTGAATCCGCATCACGTGGCACGGTTCGAAAGAACGAAGGACGCGGGGCGATGCCTTTTCGCGAGTGACGGTCTGCCCCCAGCGCCAGTGAGCCGAACAAAGTTAAAGGTCATCGGCGAAGCGCTTGCGTCAACTTGCGGCGTAGTTCATGAATAAAAGCGCGCAGTTCGTGCAATAACTCCGTGTTTCATTCATTTTTGCGTGTGTACGTTTGCTGCGGTCTACAGGCTTTAATCAGATTTAAAAAGTTCGCCTCGTGGAGATAACGCTTATGATTCCAGCCGCATTTGAATATTACCGGCCTAAGGATATGGACAAAGTCCTATCTATTCTCGAGGAGCATGGCGATGATGCGCGTGTCATGGCGGGTGGGCACAGCCTGATACCTATGATGAAACTGCGCATGGCTGACGTTCCGCATCTGATCGACCTTCAAGATGTTGGAGGCATGTCAGAGATCGAGATTGGCGCAGACACCATCAAGATCGGTGCGCTTGTCACGCAATCGGACATTATTGATCATGCAGCCCTTGCAGATGTGGCACCAATCCTGCGCGAAGCTGCGTTGCAGATCGCTGATCCGCAGGTCCGTTATATGGGCACTTTGGGTGGCAATATTGCAAACGGCGATCCAGGCAACGACATGCCAGGTTTGATGCAATGTCTTGATGCCAGTTTTACCGTCGTCGGACAGAACGGTGAACGCGTCATCCCCGCTCGCGAGTTCTACGAAGCGGCCTACGTGACCGCACGCGAAGATGGCGAGGTTTTGACCGCAGTCACAATCCCACGTCCCAAGGGCGGCTACGCATATGAAAAGCAGAAGCGCAAGATCGGTGACTATGCGACGGCCGCTGCTTCAGTTCAGATTGTGAATGACGATGGAAAATGCGTAAGCGCCGCGATCGCGATGACGAACCTGAGCGACACGCCCGTATTTTCAAAAACCGCAGGTGATGCACTTGTCGGGACATCAGTGGATGACGCCGCATTAAAGGCTGCCGTGGCCGCCATGCTTGGCGATATCGACCCGACCGAAGATAACCGCGGGCCTGTCGCGTTCAAAAACCACGTCGCTGGCGTCATCCTGCGCCGCGCGATCGCACGCGCCTGGTCGCGGGCGTAAGGAGAAAATCATGTCAAAGAAAAAACACGTCACCCTGAACGTAAACGGCAAGACAGAGGAATTTCTGGCTGAGCCACGCGAGTTGCTGATCTACACACTACGTGAGCGTCTGAATATCACAGGGCCGCATATCGGTTGTGAAACGTCCCATTGCGGCGCTTGTACCGTTACGATCAATGGCAAATCTGTCAAATCCTGCACCATGTTTGCAGTGCAAGCCGAAGGCGCTGAGATCACAACCATCGAAGGCATCGGTGGGCCGGATAATTTGCATCCGCTGCAAGAGGCTTTCAAGGAGCATCACGGGCTTCAGTGCGGCTATTGCACGCCTGGTATGATCACGCGGGCCACTAAGCTGCTTGAGGAGATTCCAAACCCAACCGAAGCGGAAATCCGCTTTGGCATGGCTGGCAATCTTTGCCGGTGCACAGGCTACCAGAACATTGTGAAATCCATTCAGGCGGCTGCGGCCCAGATGAGTGCAGCCAAGGAGGCCGCAGAATGAAAGACGAAATCACACGCGAAGAACGGGTCGATAACCTCAAAGGCATGGGCTGCTCGCGCAAGCGGGTAGAGGATGCCCGGTTTACGCAAGGCAAAGGCAACTACGTCGATGATATCAAACTGGACGGCATGCTGTTTGGCGACTTTGTCCGCTCGCCCTATGCGCACGCGCGGGTGAAAAGCATCAACAAGGATACGGCACTTAAGGTGCCCGGCGTTCTGGCGGTGCTGACAGCCGACGACCTGCGGCCGCTGGGCCTGCACTGGATGCCGACGCTGGCCGGTGACAAGCAGATGGTTTTGGCCGATGGCAAGGTGTTGTTTCAAGGGCAAGAGGTTGCTTTTGTTGTGGCCGAAGACCGCTACGCTGCTGCTGATGGCATTGAAGCCGTCGAAGTAGAGTATGAAGAACTGCCGGTACTTGTGAATCCGTTTGAGGCACTGAAATCTGATGTGGTCCTTCGCGAGGATCTTGTGGCCGCAGACGGGTCTATCCCCGCCGGCGCGCACGGTCCACGCAAGCATCACAACCATATCTTTACATGGGAAGCTGGTGACAAAGACCCTACTGAAGAAGTCATTGCCAACGCTGAGGTCGTGGCCGAAGAATCAATGTACTACCACCGCACCCATCCGTGTCCGCTTGAAACCTGCGGCTGCGTGGCCTCGATGGACAAGGTTAATGGTAAGCTGACCCTGTGGGGCACTTTTCAGGCACCTCATGCCATTCGCACCGTGGTCAGCCTGATTTCAGGGATCGAAGAACACAACATTCGCGTTGTTTCACCCGACATTGGCGGCGGCTTTGGCAACAAGGTCGGGGCGTATCCGGGCTATGTCTGTTCCGTCGTTGCCTCAATCGTCACGGGTAAACCCGTGAAATGGATTGAAGATCGCATGGACAATTTGATGACCACCGCCTTTGCGCGTGATTATCACATGACCGGTAAGATCAGTGCCACCAAAGAGGGCAAGATCACTGGCCTACAATGTCACGTGACGGCCGATCATGGCGGTTTTGATGCCTGTGCTGATCCCACAAAATTCCCAGCGGGTTTCATGAATATTTGCACCGGATCGTATGACATTCCTACAGCATTTCTTGAAGTCGACGGCGTCTATACAAACAAAGCCCCCGGCGGCGTTAGCTATCGTTGTTCATTCCGAGTGACCGAAGCCGTGTATTTCATCGAGCGCATGATCGAGGTCCTCGCTATCAAGTTGAACATGGACTCGGCTGAACTGCGACGGATCAATTTTATCAAGAAAGAGCAGTTCCCCTACAAAGCGGCTTTGGGCTGGGAATACGACAGCGGCGACTATCACACAGCATGGGACAAGGCGCTCAAGACGGTTGACTACGATGGGTTACGCGCTGAACAGGCGCAGCGAGTCGAAGATTTTAAGGCCGGCAAAACTCGCAAGTTGATGGGTATTGGCCTCAGTTTCTTTACGGAAATTGTTGGTGCTGGTCCGGTTAAAAATTGTGATATCCTTGGCCTCGGTATGTTCGATAGCTGTGAAATCCGTATCCACCCAACAGGTTCGGCGATTGCACGGCTTGGAACCATCAGCCAGGGTCAAGGGCACGCGACCACGTTTGCGCAAATCCTTGCGTCCGAGATTGGTTTGCCCGCGGATAGCATCACCATCGAGGAAGGTGACACCGACACCGCACCTTATGGGCTTGGCACATATGGCTCTCGCTCTACTCCGGTGGCAGGGGCTGCTACGGCCATGGCGGGGCGTAAAATCCGCGCCAAGGCACAGATGATTGCCGCGTATCTGCTAGAGGTTCACGACAACGATGTGGAATTCGACGTAGATCGTTTTGCCGTCAAAGGTGCTCCTGAAAAGTTCAAGACGATGAAGGAAATCGCCTTTGCGGCCTACAATCAGGCTATTCCAGGGTTGGAGCCAGGTCTGGAAGCGGTCAGCTATTACGACCCGCCCAACATGACCTATCCATTCGGGGCGTATGTCTGCGTCATGGACATTGATGTAGATACAGGTGTTCCGGAAATTCGCCGCTTCTATGCGCTGGATGACTGTGGTACGCGGATTAATCCGATGATCATCGAAGGTCAGGTGCACGGTGGTTTGACCGAAGCGCTCGCCGTCGCCCTGGGGCAAGAGATCGCCTACGACGACATGGGTAACGTCAAAACGGGGACCTTGATGGACTTCTTCTTGCCGACCGCATGGGAAGTGCCGAACTATGAAACGGACTTCACAGTCACCCCATCTCCGCACCATCCCATCGGTGCAAAAGGCGTCGGAGAAAGCCCGCACGTGGGAGGCGTTCCATGTTTTTCCAATGCGGTGCAGGATGCGTTCCGCCCGTTTGGGAATACCCACACGAACATGCCCCACGATCACTGGCGGATTTGGCGCACGGCCAATGAACTTGGCCTGCATGATTGATGGAAGCGATAGGGCGGGATCACACCCGCCCTTTGGGGAATTCTGATGACTTGGAAAGATCTGCAAACTGCCCTTGGCGGCGAAGGATACGTGGCTTCTGACGACCTGGCGGTTGCTTTGCAACTCGCCTTGTCATTAGGGCGGCCACTATTGCTCGAGGGGGCTGCCGGTGTTGGTAAAACCGAAATCGCGCGGGCGTTATCGGCGGTCAAAGACACAAAGCTGATCCGTTTGCAGTGCTACGAAGGGCTGGACGCCGCGCAGGCGATCTATGAATGGAACTATCAGCGTCAACTGCTCAGCATTCGTGCAGCTTCTGAGGACGGCGTCACGGGCAAAGCTGTTGAGGATCGCATTTTCTCGCGGGATTTCTTGCTGGAAAGACCGCTGCTTGCTGCGATAACGCAAGAGGCGCCACCTGTGTTGTTGATTGATGAGATTGACAGAGCGGATGAAGAATTCGAAGCCTATTTATTGGAAGTGCTGTCTGATTTTCAGATTTCCATCCCAGAATTGGGCACAATCACCGCGACAACGCGGCCTATCGTGATCTTGACGTCGAATGGCACACGCGATCTCTCGGACGCGCTAAGACGGCGTTGTCTTTATACCTACGTTGCATATCCTGAACGTGCGACTGAACTGGCAATATTGAAAGCGCGCTGTCCAGAGGTGGACGTGCGGCTAGGGGAACAGATCGTGGGATTTGTCCAGAAACTGCGCGGAGAAGACCTCGAAAAGACTCCCGGTATCGCAGAAATGCTGGACTTTGCCGCGGCTCTGATGGGGTTGGGTATTGCCGATTTGACCGCTGACCCAGCCGTTCTACAATCGACGCTGACTACTTTGCTAAAGACCCAGAGCGATAAAGCCCAGATAACGCCCGAGGTCGCAGGGCGTATCGCAGGCAAAGCGGCATGAGCCGTGTTACGAAATTTGCGGCCCGCGATCCTAGCCCATCTGCGCGCATCGTGGGCTTCATTGCGCACCTTCGCGAAAACGGTCTGCGGTTGGGCGTTGCTGAGGCAGACTTGGCCATGTCTGCACTTGTCGAGATTGACGCCATACAACCTGGCGACAGCCGCCGGGCTTTGCGCGCCGTATGCACAGGGTGCAAGGAAGAGGCCGAGCGGTTTGACGATCTGTTCGACAGTTACTGGATGGACATGGGTCGAGTTCGGCAAAAAGTTACTCCGTCGTTGAGCAATGCCGTAAACGACGGCGTCCATTCATCGAGTGACGCCACGGGCGAACACACGGGAAGTACCGGATCGGCGACTGCGCCAGATGGTCAGGAAGGTGCTGCTGACAGCGATGGGACTGGTAAACTGATCGCCTCGGAGAATCGCAACCTGAACCGTAGTGATCTACGTGATTTGGTGCGGCCCGAAGAAATTTCCGAGGCAGAGGATGTCGCCCGCCAGATCGGGGCTGCGTTGCGCGACAAACGCTCTCGTCGCCGCGTTGCTGCGCGCAAAGGCGATAGGTTGCATTTTCGCAAAACTATTCGCAGTAGCCTTGCCACGGGTGGTGAACCCCTGCGCCTTTTGCGCAAGCGTCGCCCCGATCGCACGCGCAAGATTGTGGCCTTGTGCGACGTGTCAGGGTCTATGTCCTTATATGCCCGAGTATTTCTAGCCTTTTTGGCCGGGCTGATGCGGGCGGATACGGCGGCTGATGCCTATCTTTTTCACACGCGGCTTGTGCGAATTACCGAGGCACTGCGCGACAAAGATGCAATGCGTGCCATTGGACGCCTGTCATTGATGGCCGATGGATTCGGGGGGGGGTCAAAGATTGGGCAGTCTCTGATGCGCTTTGCGGACACTTACGCCAAACGGTTCGTCGATGGGCGCAGTGTCGTTCTGATCCTGTCGGACGGATATGACACAGAACCGCCAGCCATGATCGCTGCCGCGTTGGAAAAACTGCGAAAACGTGGCTGCAAAGTAATCTGGCTGAACCCTTTAAAAGGTTGGGCGGATTATGCGCCCATAGCAGAGGGAATGGCCGCCGCGCTTCCGTATCTGGACACCTTTAAAGCCGCAAACACACTCGCTGATCTGGCAGCGCTTGAACATGATCTGGTTTCCCTTTGACACAAGCCGAAATCTTCTCAACTGATTTGTCCATGGCCGCGCAGCAATTACGCGACAAGGATGAACCTTTTGCCTTTGCGACTATTGTGCGCACGGCCGGATCAACTGCGGCCAAACCGGGAGCGAAGGCGCTGCTCAGCGCGGATGGAACGATCTTGCAAGGCTGGCTCGGTGGTGGCTGCACCCGTGGTGCCGTAAAGCGGGCAACCCTTCAGGCCCTGCGTGACGGCAAACCGCAACTTGTGTCAGTCGCGCCCGAAGACCTTTTGGCTAAAAAGGGTATCGCCGCTGGCGACACTATCGACGGTACGCGGTTTGCCCGCAATGGCTGCCCTTCTCGCGGGACAGTCGACATATTCATCGAACCTTGTTTGCCCGCACCGCAGCTTGTGGTTTTAGGTGCGTCACCCGTCGCACAAGCACTCAGTTCCTTTGCGCCGCAATTTCATTGGTCGGTCGCCGCAACCTTGGCGCAGAAGAAGCCACATCAACAGCAATTTGTTGTCGTTGCCACCCAAGGACAGGGCGACCTTGATGCACTGAAATCTGCACTGAGCGAAAAAAAAGATCATGTGGCGTTTGTTGGAAGTCGCCGCAAATACGCTGTACTTGCTGAAAAGCTTGTGGCAGCGGGGATTGATCGCTCACTTATTGAAAGCGTTCAAGCGCCCGCAGGTCTGAATTTAGGTGCCGTAACACCCGAGGAGATCGCTTTGTCGATACTTGCACAGTTTGTTCAGATCAGGCGTATGGCGGTGAAACCAAGCCATGCGTGATGTGATCGGGATCATACTGGCCGGCGGTCTTTCACAACGTATGGGAGCGCGGAACAAGCTGCTTTTGCCAGTGAATGGTGTGCCCATGGTTCGCCACATGGTGCAAAACTATGCTGCGGTCGCGACTTGTGTCATCGTGGTGACAGGGCATGAGGCCGGCGAAATAGAGGCCGCGCTTGCTGGCACGAATGTCGTGTTCGTGTTCAATCCGGGTTTCGCCGAAGGGCAGCAAACCTCTGTCGTTTGCGGGTTGCGGGCAGCTGGCGCGGATGGGGTGGTGCTGATGGGGCTTGGCGATCAGCCGCAACTCACGGCAGATGACTTGCGCGCTTTGCTTGACGCACATCAGGTTGCCGATCCGGCGCGCATTTCGATCCCGACGGCAGATGGACGAAGAGGCAACCCGATTGTGATTCCTGCAGAATTGCGTGCGCGCCTCTTGGTCGACGGCAAATCACCCGGTTGCAAAGCATTTACGCGTGCGCATCCCAAATATGTGCAGTTCCACCAGATGAAATCTGCAGGCTTTTATGCCGATGTCGACACGCCCGAAGACTACATCGCCATTGCGGCGGCACAATGAGCGGAAACGTTATGAAAACGCTCAAACGGATCGCTAAACGGTTTCGCCGCAAAATTGCGCTCACCCCCGAACAGGCCGATCTTTTGGCCACAATAAAATTCCCATGCTGCTAAAATAGGACATTCCATGGAACTTTCAGACGAAATCATCATCAACGCGCCTAAGGAAAAGGTCTATGCGGCCTTGAACGACCCAGAGATATTGCAGCAATGCATTCCGGGCTGCGAAGAGCTCATAAAACATTCGGATACAGAACTTGAGGCCAAGGTGGTGCTGAAAATTGGCCCAGTAAAGGCCAAGTTCAGCGGTGATGTCCAACTCGATACTGCAGGCGCACCAGATGCGTTTTCACTCACAGGTCAAGGCAACGGAGGGGCGGCTGGGCACGCGAAAGGCGGGGCCGACGTCACGCTGACTGCGGATGGTCCGAACAAGACGATCTTGCGTTATGAGGCCAAAGCAGCAATTGGCGGTAAGCTCGCGCAATTGGGCAGCAGACTGATCCAAAGTACCGCAAAAAAGCTGGCGGCCAAGTTTTTCAAATCCTTCGCTGATGTTGTCAATGACGACGCCTCAGCCTAACGAAATGGTCTACGCGGAGCACGCGTCTGATATCATTTCAAAGGGAGCGGCGCTCATAGCAGCGTCGCGCCCGTTTGCCTTGATCACATCGTTGGAAATTGAAGGTGGTGCGGCCCGCAACGTCGGCTCACTCGCATTGGTCGATGAAGCTGGGGCAATGACGGGGTATCTGTCCAACGGCTGCATCGACCGTGATATTCAACTTCATGCACAAAAGTCCTTACACACCAAACGCAAGAAATTGATCCGTTACGGTGAAGGCTCTCGATATGCGGATCTGAAACTACCCTGTGGTGGCGCCCTTACTGTGTTGATTGACCCAAATCCAGACACTGACGCGATTTGCGCCGCAGCGGCGTGTTTTGCAAAACGACAGCCCGTGCGCTTGACCTTTCACAGCCCGGACGATTCCGGCGAAGGTTTATCGCGGACATTTGCCTATGATCCGCGACACCGTCTTGTTCTGGCGGGGCGCGGTGCGATCTTTCGATCGATGGCCCAGATTGGCAACGCAACAGGCTATGAGGTGCATCTTCTTTCGCCAGACGCTGCAGACCTTTCGGCTGTTGGGCATTTGTCAGCATCGCCGCCGCTATATTTGACGACCCCAAACAGAGAGTACGTCTTTGACATACTCGATGCCCATTCCGCTTTTCTCACGCTCTTTCATGATCACGACTGGGAGCCGCATTTGCTCCGTTCAGCTTTGACCAGGCCCGTGCGTTTCATTGGCTGCCTTGGAAGCCATCGCACCCATGATATGCGGTGCGAAACATTGCGACATATGGGCGTTTCAGATATTTCACTTGCGCGTTTGCGCGGCCCAATAGGCTTGGTGCCATCCCTGCGCGATGCATCGTCCATTGCTGTATCCGCGCTGGCAGAAATCGTAGCGACATTTCAAAACGCCGATGTGTGACTTTCTAAACTGCCGTCAGAGCCAAGTTGATATTCCACTTAAGCAAAATGAGGCACTTTCAGATTAAACTTGGTTGAAGTGGGCGGGCGGGTACTGTCAGATTAAACTCGGTTGAAGCGAGCAGGGTGTATTTGTAGAATCCGCAAATTACAAAACACTCCCCATTCAGGTCCTTTAAAACGAGCCCTGAGACCATCCGCCTGGCTGTGATGCTTTATGTTCGTTTTCCGCTCTCACTCCGTAATGTTGAAGATCTTCTGCACGAACGAGGCATAGAGATCAGCCATGAAACGGTTCGGTTTTGGTGGAACAGATTTGGTCCGATGTTTGCTGCTGAGATACGAAGAAACCGGGTCAGTAGGATACGATCTTATTCGAACTGGCAATGGCACTTGGACGAGGTCTTCGTAAAGATCAACGGAGAGATGCATTACCTCTGGCGGGCAGTAGATCACGAAGGTGAGGTGCTTGAAAGTTATGTAACCAAGCGCCGAGACCGCAAGGCGGCATTGAAATTCCTCAGAAAAGCAATGAAGCGCTACGGCGGGCCAGAAGTAGTTGTGACGGACAAACTACGTTCCTACGGCGCTGCAATGAAAGTTGTTGGCAACGCGGATCGGCAGGAAACGGGCCGCTGGTGTAACAATAGGGCGGAGAATTCCCACTTGCCGTTTCGACGACGTCCTGTTTGTTGAGTTTTGCGAAGTTTTAGGAGCGTTTTTGATGCCCCGTGATTTCAACGGGTGCCACTTTTACGGTGGGGTGACTGTGCAGGCAGTGAGTTGAGTAGGGCCCCTTTTACTCCGCGCCCATAGCCCTTGATAATGCATAATGAGAGTTGGATGTGGCGTTGGTTTCTGGGTGTGCAAAGTGGTTAGGATCGCAGCTATCATATCTGTTTACGCAGGTTGGAATTGGGTTTACGCTGAGGCGGTATCTCAAACTGGAAAGTTCTCAATATGACACGCTCATGGTTTACTCTTGTGACGTCTTTTGCTTTTTCTGCCACGGCTGCCTTCGCAGGCGGCCACAGCCAATCGGTTTTTTATAAATCGGGTGATAAGGAGTTTAGCGCTTATGCTATGACGGCAGGGTCAGCGCCGAAAGGCACAGTCTATATCATTCATGATTGGAATGGTTTGGACAGTTATGAGCAGAAACGCGTCGGGATGCTGGCGGATTTAGGCTATAATGCGGTGGCTTTGGATCTTTTTGGTGTCGATGCAAAGCTGGAAGGATTTGAGGATTATCGCCGAGAAACCGGTGCTTTGTACAAAGATCGAAATGAGTTTCGCAATCGGATTAATGCCGGGATCGCCGCAGCGGAAGCCCTTTTTAACACCGCTGGTAAGACTGTTTTAATGGGCTATTGTTTTGGCGGCGCTGCGGTTCTCGAAGCGGCGCGGTCCGGGAGCGATCTGGATGGGTTTGTGAGCTTTCATGGTGGATTAACCACCCCTGAGGGCCAAGATTACACGCAAACTAGGGGTGAAATTTTGGTTCTGCATGGATCTGCCGATCCAGTGTCTGGCATGGACGATTTGGCAAGCCTTTTGCAGCAAATGCAGGAGGCAGAGGTGGTGCACAATGCCGAAGTATTTGGCGGTGCGCGCCATTCCTTCACAATTGAAGGCTCTCGTGATTTCGACGCCGCAGCAGAGCGCAAATCTTGGGACGCTTTGCTGCGGTTCTTAGACGAAGTCTAGGCGGTCTCAGACGATTGCGCCCATAAGTTTATGCCCCGGTCGCCGGACAGAAGGTCAATTTCTGCGAGCTCCGCATCGGTAAATTTAAGGTTTTCAACGGCCTGGGCGCAGTCGATCACCTGCTGCGCGCTCGAGGCGCCGATGAGCGCAGTGGTCACGCGTCCACCGCGCAACACCCAAGCCAGCGCCATCTGCGCCAATGTTTGATTGCGCGCCTGGGCAAGGTCATTCAGAGCGCGAAGATTGCCGATCAATTCCTCTGTCAGCTTGTCCCGATCGAGGCTTTTTCCTTGCAAAGCGCGGCTGTTTTGCGGAATGCCGCCAATGTATTTGTTGGTCAACAGCCCCTGTGCCAGCGGTGTGAAGGCAATGGATCCAATTCCCAAATCATCCAGGCAGTCTAGCAGCCCATCGGTCTCAACCCAGCGGTTTAGCATGTTATAGCTTGGTTGATGGATCAAACAGGGCGTTCCCAGATCATTGAGAATGGCCACCGCTTCTTTGGTGCGCTGGCTGTTGTAGCTGGAAATGCCGACATAAAGCGCCCGTCCTGATCTGACGATGTGATCTAAGGCGCCCATGGTTTCCTCAAGAGGCGTCTCAGGATCAAAGCGGTGCGAATAAAATATATCCACATAATCGAGGCCCATGCGCTTGAGCGATTGGTCGCAAGACGCAATCAAATACTTACGGCTGCCCCATTCTCCATAGGGTCCAGGCCACATGTCGTAACCGGCTTTTGAACTGATGATCAACTCATCGCGCAGCCCAGGAAAATCTGTTTTTAAAATTTCACCAAAAGCAGTCTCTGCGCTGCCGGCGGGCGGGCCGTAGTTATTGGCCAGATCAAAGTGCGTGATGCCCGCATCAAAAGCGGCTTGGCAGATCTGTCTTTTGCTTTGATGCGGGAAATCTTCACCGAAGTTATGCCACAGGCCCAATGAAATTGCAGGGAGCTTTAACCCCGATTGGCCGCATTTTCGGTAGACCATTTTGTCATATCTGTTTTCATTCGGGCGATAGTGCATGCTCTGTTCCTCCATTTTCCCTGTTGCTGTACAGTTAGGATGGTTTCTGGCGGTTCACAATGTGAAAGGGACGGGTTAAGGTCTCCTCATAACCCAACCGCCAAGCCAAAACACTTTGCCCGGTGGCAACACCGGGCAGCGCCTGCCTGCGCCCCGGCAGGCGCTGCGCTCATGTCGTGTTGCAATGGCGTTGTGCAGAGGTCTTTAGTTTCACACAAGGCGGACGGTCACCGTGGCTGGCATGAGGCCTAGAGGGCAGGGGATTGGGCAACTCTAGGTGGGGGCATCCATCAGCGGGTCAGCAGGTCCGCGGCCTCAAGTTTTTGCCAGTCGAATGTCACGCCGATCCCGGCGGTATCTGGGGCAAGGGCCATGTGGTTTTCAACGACGAGGGGGCGCTTTGTGTAGTGCTCAATGGGGAAGGAATGGACCTCGATCCAGCCGGCGTTCTTTTGGCCGGAAACGAGGCTCACATGCAGTTCTTGCATCCCGTGGCTACAGATCGGCACACCGGCTTGTTCGGCCAGCGCGGCCACCTGAAGAAAGCCGGTGATGCCGCCGCAATTGGAAGCATCGGGTTGGATGAAACTCAGGTTAGACTGTGCAAACGCCTGCTCAAATTCATGGATGGTATGCAGGTTTTCCCCCATCGCCAGGGGCATTCCAGTTGCCGCGCTGATCTTAGCGTAGCCTTGATAATTATCGGGGATGATTGGCTCTTCAAACCAGGTAATATCATAGGCGGCAAAGGCCTTGGCTGCGGTAATCGCTTCCTCGACCGTCATCGAATAATTTGCATCAACCATGAATGTGACATCTGGCCCGATGAGATCGCGAACCGCTTTAATGCGGGCAATATCTTCCGCCAGGCTGGGTTGACCGATTTTGATTTTCACGCCGTTGAAACCACGGTCCAGGTAGCTTTGGATACTGTCCAAGAGTTTTGGCAAGGGAAAGCCAAGATCAATGCCACCGCAATAGGCTTTGCAGGACTGCGCGGCGCCACCGGCCATCTGCCAAAGCGCTTGGCCGCTGCGTTTGCCACGCAAATCCCATAGCGCAATATCCACCGCTGAAATGGCGAAAGAGGCAATGCCGCCGCGTGCCACATAATGCACATGCCATTGCATCGCATCATAAAGACCTTCCACATCTGTCGCCGATTGGCCCAGCAGAAACGGGGTTAAGTCATGGGAAATCATGGCGGCAATCGCATGTCCCCCTTTGCCGCCTGTATAGGTATAGCCGGTGCCAGAAGACCCATCTTCGAGGTGGACGGTTGCTGTGATCAACTCAAAAATATGATGGTCGCCATGTTTGGCATCCACCAGCACTTCAGCCAAGGGAATGTGAAATAGGCGGACATCAATGGATACAATAGTGCTCATGGGGCAGACCTCTTAGAGAATAATTGAGGGGGTATTTGAATGGGGTTGCGCGTGGCAGTTTAGTGTCTTGGGATGCAAAATGTCACTATGTTTCATCTAGCGCACCGCTTTTTATGCGGCGGGCAACATTTGATCATAATCACTGACCAGCAAATGCCTTGGGGCTTCATCCTCTTCAATGTCGGAGAAACGGCCGATGGGTTCGCGGAAAATATTGTCGGTGTTGTCGTCGTTTACGGTGGACACCTCGCCGATCAACACATCCCCACCATCGCCCCAAAAGGCGTGCCAATCGCCAGGCATGAGGGTGACGCTTTCACCAGGCGCAAGGCGGAGTTTCTCGCCGGGGGTAAAATCGCGGCGCAGGCCATCACAATAGACCGTGCCGCCCTGATCTTCGGCAAATCGGCCTTCAGCGTCAGAGCCAAACAACTCCACCACCAAAGTCGCGCCGCCACGGTTGATGATATCTTCGGCTTTGATGACATGGGTGTGCATCGGCGAGAGTTGATCTTGCCGCGAAATCAACAGTTTTTCCGCATAGCACATGCCGCCACCGCGCTGCAAATCGGCCAAACGCCCATTGCGCAGGGTAAACAAAAACAGGCCCAAAGCCTCAAAATCACCGGCGCCGTAATCGGTAATATCCCAGCCACATTGCGCCTCAATGATCGGCCGCGCCGCGGCGGCGTTGCGTTTGAACGTCGCGGGCGACCAATAGGCAAAAGGCGGCAGAGTAAAGCCAAAGCTGCGGATCATATCATCCGCTTGCACCATGATGTCGTTGACTTGCGAGCGTTTCATGCGTTCTCCGATTGACTGACAAACTCGATAACCATGGCCGCCGTCCACGTGAATTCCCCCACAGGCCGCGCCTATCATGGGATTATAAATTTTGGACAAACCGCGCTGGTTTATGAGGGTCAGACTATCATCTGTTTGCTTCTGCGCCACTGCGAAACGCATAGCTTGGAGCAAACGGGCTGCAAATTGGTCATGTCAGAGGTTCATATGTCCAGCAAAGAAAAGCTCAGCTTGATTTTAGCGCCACGGGGGGAGGGCAGGATGCTCAACTGCCCGCCATGATTTTTCATCACACGGGCCGCAATGGCGAGGCCAAGCCCGCTGCCAGGGCCGCCGCCGGCTTGTGAAAAACGGCTCAGCGCCTCGATGTGGCGATCCTCGGGTATTCCAATACCATCATCTTGGATGAGAATTTCCGCCCCGGCGCCGCTCTTGCGGAGTGTGACCCAAATTCGCTTCAGCTTTGGCCCGCCATGCACCAAACAATTGCTGAAGATATTTAAAACAGCCTCTTGGAGCATGGTTTGATCGGCCTGAATAAACAGGCTTTCGCGCGGCAAATCTTGGGTGACCGTTAAGCTGGCCTTTGGGTGGTTTTGCTCAAAGGTGCTGACGGCATGGGCGATAAGCTGGTTCAGATCCATCGGGCGGCCGGTTTGCGAGACATCGGTGCCACTTGCGCGTTCAAAGGACAAAAGCTTATTGGTCAGATCGCTGGCCTCGCGCGCGGCTTGCAAGAGCTCAGCGCTGCGCTTTTGCGCGGTTTGCGGGTTTGGTGCTGTGGTGACCGCTTCGGCCAGCGCAAGGACACCCGCCATAGGGTTGCGCAGCTGATGGGCCGCGTTAGAGATGAATTCGTCTTTCGAGCTGATGCGCCGGGACACCCTATTTAATAGACCATTTAAAGTGGTCACCAGCCCCCGAGCCTCGGTTGGGACAGCCCTGCGGATCGGCTCCAATTCGCTTGGCGTGCGCTTTGCAATGGCGCGCTCAAGCTCTAACAGCGGGCGCAGCCCCAAACGCACCCCGAACCACACAACAATGGCAACGCTCATCACCAGCGCGGCAATCACTGCAAAGGAGCGCGACAAGACATTGCGCACAAAGCTGCTGCGCACGCTCGCGTTTTGCCACACGGTGATGTTGAAAATTCCGGCAATGCCGCTGACCAAGGTCACATCTTGGAAGCGCAGAACCCGCACATTTTCGCCCTGATAGACACTGTTGTAGTAAAAAGGATCTGTGGCCCCTTTGGGGGCCATACTCGGTAAGACCGGTGGGGTGGAATAGCCTGTGACAAACACACCGTCGGGAGCAAACACATGATAAAATATCGTGCCGCCAGAGGTATCGGCCAGCAGGCGACGGGTCGAGGGGCTAATGGCGTCCCCATCCGACAGCGCAACGTCGCGCGATATCGCAATTGCGGCGGAGAGCAAGCCTTTGTCAAAGATGCTTTCGGCCCGCAGGGTCGTATTGTGGAACTGCCAAGCACCGGCAATCAGCGAAATGATGAGCAGAGGGGGCAGGATTATCAATGTCAGCCGGGCCCTCAAAGAGCTGGGTTTCATGCGCGCTCCTGCACCGTGATGTGATATCCCAATCCACGTCGCGCTTGGATCAAAACACCGTGGTCTTTCAGTCTTTGGCGGAGCCGTGAGATATAAACTTCGATGACTTTTTCCTCAATATCAGCCCCGACGCCGTAGACGTGATCGAGCATTGCGCTTTTGGATACAAGCCGTCCGTCCGCACTCAGCAGGCATTCAAAGACCGACATTTCTCGGCGCGGAATCTCCAAAGCGGTTTCGCCATCAAACAATTGCCGCGCATTTGGATCGTAATGCAAAGAACCAATTTTGCGCAGTTTTTGCTGTGGAATAGCCCGGCGGCGCAGGAGGGCGCGAACCCGTGCCTCCAACTCCGCCATCTCGAAGGGCTTGATCAAATAATCATCCGCCCCGGCATCCAATCCTTTGACCCGGTCTTGCGTTTCCGCACGGGCGGTTAGCAAGATCACGGGCCGCGCATCGCCGCGTTTGCGCATTTGTGACAGCAAATCCAGCCCATTCACGTCGGGCAGGTTGATGTCGAGGATCACAAGATCAGCTCCATCTGCAACAAGATAGTCTTGCGCCTCATCGCCATTGGCAATCGCATCCACAGAATGGCCTGCATCTTCCAAACGATAGGTTATGCCTTTTGACAGGCTGATATTGTCTTCAACAAGCGTAATTCGCATTGCTGTTTTTCCGATCCGTGAAAGTTTCATGAAAGCTTCGCAGATTACACAGCAAGCATCAACCTGGGGTTTATGCCTCAATATGATTCCAATTACGCGGCTTCTGACGCGTTAAAAAAATCTGGGAGGATTTAATGTCTACACTTAAAACAACACGCCGCATGGCTATGGGCCTTGTGGCTGCAGCGACGGCCACCTTTGGCCTTCAAGCCAATGCAGGCGGCCATGGGATTGACCTGACAGGCGAGACTGTTGAGTGGATCATTCCGTTTTCGGAAACCGGTGGCTCTGCCAAATGGGCAAATTTTTATGCGCCTTTGCTGTCGGAAGCTTTGCCAGGCCAGCCGACTGTTGTCGTAAAATTCATGCCAGGTGCGGGCTCAACCAAAGGTGCCAACTATTTCCATGAGCAAGAATATGATGACGGCACGCTCATTTTCGGCTCCTCCGGTTCAACACAATTTCCATTCTTGCTGGGCGACCCGCGGGTGAAATTCGACTATGCCGATTGGAATGTGGTTTTGGCCTCTGGAACAGGCGGCGTGGCTTATCTTCCACCTGAGCTTGCGGCCAAAATGGACGGCTTGGATGCCTCTGGTCTGAAAGACACAGACTTCATCTATGGCAACCAAGGTGCCACGCGTCTTGACTTGGTCCCGACATTGGCTTGGGAAATGCTGGGTCTGAACGTTGAAAGCGTCATGGGCATCAAAGGCCGCGGTGACGGGCGTTTGATGTTTGAACGGGGCGAGGCGAATATCGATTATCAAACCTCCTCTTCCTATTTGTCCGGCGTGACACCATTGGTTGAGGCTGGTACAGCCGTGCCAATGATGACTTGGGGTGCTTTGAGCGATGCGGGCGATATCGTTCGCGACCCCACATTCCCGGAGATTCCAACCTTCAAAGAAGTTTGCGAAGCAACCGATGGTTGTGAAACCTCTGGCGAAAAATGGGATGCTTGGAAAGCCTTCTTCATTGCAGGCTTCCCGGCTCAAAAAATGGTGTTCTTGCCAAGAGGCGCAACGGCGGATGCCATGGTGACCTATACGGCGGCATTTGAAGCTGTAAAAGCGCGTGCTGATTTTGCAGAAATTTCGGGCAAGCGTTTGGGCAAATACCCGCAGATGACCGGGGCCGCGGCCGAAGCTGCCAAAGCAAGTGGCACAAATGTGAGCCCTGATGCCAAAGCCTTCATTGTGAATTGGCTACAAGAAAAATACGGTGTTTCTCTAAACTAAGCTTTTCTTCTAGAACGCCCCACTCAAGATAGGTGGGGCGTTTTTATAAGGAAAGTGGGAGGATATTGTCTTGGAAGTTATCATGGAGGCCTTGCCCGCCTTCGGCGAGGCTTGGGCACTTATCCTGCAGCCGGTTGTTCTGGGATATTTGGTTCTTGGTGTGCTCATGGGGCTGTGCATCGGCGTCTTTCCCGGTCTCGGCGGCATCGCGGGCCTGTCGCTCTTGCTGCCCTTCATGTTTGGCATGGATCCGATCTTAGGCCTTGCTTTGATGATTGGTATGGTGGCGGTTGTGCCAACCTCTGATACTTTCGCCTCTGTTTTGATGGGTATTCCAGGCTCTTCCGCGTCACAAGCCACTGTCTTGGACGGCTTCCCGATGGCGCAAAAGGGCAAGGCGGCGCGGGCGCTCTCGGCGGCCTTTGCATCATCGCTTTTTGGCGGATTGGTTGGCGCAAGTTTTTTGACGGTCTTTATTTTGGTCGCCCGGCCCATCGTTTTGGAATTTCGCACGCCAGAGCTGTTGATGATTACGATTTTTGGCCTTTCAATGGTTGGTATTTTGGCTGGGCGTGTGGCCATCAAGGGCATTGTTGCGGCGGGTCTGGGCATGTTGATTGGCACCATTGGAGAAGGGGCTTCTTCTGGTGATTTGCGCATGTCCTCTTACGATTTTCCCTATCTTGTCGACGGTCTGAAATTGGTAATTGTAGGCCTTGGCATTTTCGCAATTCCTGAAATTATCACCCTGCTGCGTAATGACCGCGCCATCAGCCAGGAGGCGCAGATCGGTGGCGGTTGGATCGCAGGGATCAAAGATTGGTTTGCCAATATTTGGCTTTCCGTGCGCTGTTCCATCATCGGTGTGATTGTGGGTGTGATCCCGGGTCTTGGCGGCTCGGTTGTGGATTGGATTGCCTATGGGCACACGGTGCAAACCAGCAAAGACAAGTCCAATTTCGGCAAAGGCGATGTGCGCGGCGTGATCGGGCCTGAAAGCTCAAACAATGCCAAAGAGGGGGGTGGCCTTGTGCCGACCTTACTGTTCGGCATTCCTGGGTCTGGCTCGATGGCAATCTTTATTGGCGCAATTGCCCTGCTGGGATCAGGTCAGATTGAGGTCGGACCGGCCATGCTGAAAAACAATCTCGACATTACCTATGCCATCGTTTGGCTGCTTGCTCTGGCGAATGTCGTGGGCACAGTGCTTTGCATTGCAGCCTCAGGCGGGATCGCCAAGCTCACAACCATCCGCTTTGTTTTATTGGCGCCTTTCCTGTTTATGATCATAAGCTTCGCGGCCTTTCAATCTGGACAAAACCTGATGGACCTTGTGGCGCTTTTTGCCATTGGCTTTCTTGGAATTTTGATGCGCCGCTTTGACTGGTCGCGCCCTGCATTTTTGATTGGTTTTGTTCTGTCCAATCCAGCAGAAACCTATGCAAACCAAGCCATTCAAATCGCCCAATCCCGCTTCCGCAAAGGATTTTTTGAGGGGATTGATTATATTTTCTCGCCCATCGTGCTGGTGCTTTTGGCCATTACATTGGTCTCTGTCGTTTTGGGCCTGCGCCAGGCCAAACATATCTTGGCCGAAGGGGACAGCAAATCAGGCTCGAAACGCGCGCCGATGATGTTCCTACTCTGCATCACAGCTTTCATTGGCTATGCATTATTTGATGCCGGTTCCATCCCGGACTATAGCCGCGATCGGGTCTTTCCGATGTTTGTGGCCAGCGTTTGTTTGGTGGGATGTACGGTGATGATTGCCCGAATGATCTTGGCCCCTGAAACCGATACGATCTTTGCCGACAGCGAGCGCAGCGCCGAAGCAGGGCAAGCGCGCTATAGCCTATGGTCCACCCTCGCGTGGTTTGCCGCGCTCCTGGTGGCCACATCGTTATTTGGGTTTATAATTGCCCTGGCCCTCTTTTTGTTCAGCTTTATGCGGATCAGAGCCAATATGAGCACCGTTTTTGCAGCGATCTATGCGCTTGCGGGCATCGCTTTTATCTGCACTATGGCTTGGGCATTGAACCGCGATTTTCCACCCGGTCTTTTGCAAGCTTATTCTAACCTTCCATGGCCATTCACATGACACAAACTGCGATCCCTTATCTTCTTATGCGTGGTGGAACCTCTCGGGGGCCATATCTGAACCGCGCTGACCTTCCCGAGGATCTCGAGACTCTGGCTGAGGTGTTAATCGCGATTGTGGGCTCTGGTCATCCGCTGAACATTGACGGGATTGGCGGTGGCGCGGCGGTCACGACCAAAGTGGCGATGTTGTCCAAGTCACAGGATCCTTGGGCCGATGTGGATTACTTTTTCGCTCAAGTGAGCGTGGAAGATAAATTGGTCGATTTCAAACCCACCTGCGGCAATATTTTGACCGGCGTGGGTCCAGCCGCCATTGAGATGGGGTTGGTCGAGGCGCAAGAGGGTGAGACACAGGTGAATATTCTGGCAGTGAACACGCAAGCGCGCGTCGCCGCTGTCATTCAAACGCCTGAGCAACAGGTCAGCTATGAGGGCGGGGCGCGCATTGATGGCGTGCCGGGAACCTCGGCGCCCATTGCCGTTCAATTCATGGAGACGGTCGGGGGGGTCACGGGCGCCTTTTTGCCCACAGGCAACCGGGTTGATGAGATTGACGGAATCGCTGTGACTTGCATGGATGTTGCGATGCCCATGGTGATTGCAAAGGCCGAGAGCTTTGGGCTGACGGGCTATGAAACGGCCGCTGAGCTGGATGAAAATCGCGCGTTTTTTGATCAGATGGAAGCTCTACGGCAAAAGGCAGGGGCTTTGATGGGGATGGGGGATGTCACAAAATCGGTGACGCCAAAATTTGGCCTGCTGGCCCTCGCCAAGGCCGGCGGCACAATTGCGACCCGCTATTTCATGCCCTGGAGTACGCATCCTTCCATGGCCGTCACGGGCGCGCAATGCCTAGCGTCTTGTGTGTTGACCCCAGGGACGATTGCAGAGGGCATGGCTGCCAAATCAAATGAGACCCCGGCCAATGTCATTTTGGAACATGCCTCGGGCAAGATTGAAGTGGCGGTTGATTATGCCGATACGGCGACAGGTTTCGAAATAAAATCGGCAGGTCTCATACGCACCGCTCGAAAAATTGCGGCGGGAGAGGTGTTTATTCCAAGGTCAATTTGGGCCGGTCGTTAACCGCGTTTACAGAAGGGTGATAGGGCGATGAAGGTTCATATTCTTGATGATTGGTTCGATACCCTGCGCAGCTTGCCGTGCTTTGCCAAATTGGCCGATCACGAGGTTACCGTCTGGACGGATCATGAGCCTGACCCCGTCAAACTGGCCGCGCGATTGCAAGAGGCAGAGGCTTTGGTGCTCTTTCGTGAGCGCACCAAGGTTGGGGCTGACCTATTGGCGGGCCTGCCAAATCTGAAACTCATCTCACAGCGCAGCATCTACCCGCATGTTGATGTGCCGGCCTGTACGGCCCATGGTGTTCTGCTTTGCTCAAATATGCATTCAGATACGCCATCCTATGCGGCCGCAGAGCACACTCTGGCGTTGATTTTGGCCAGCTATCGGCAAATCCCGCAGCAGGTGACCTCAATCAAAGCGGGCCGGTGGCAATCGGGGGTCGGCAGGACCCTGCGCGGCAGAACATTGGGGCTTTATGGATATGGGCGCATTGCAGGCGCGGTTGCGGGCTACGCCAAAGCGCTGGGGCTCAATGTGCAATGGTGGGGATCAGAGGCAGGGCGCGCACGGGCCGCTGCCGCGGGTGAAACCGTGGCTGTCTCCCGTGAGGCCTTTTTTAGACAATCCGATATCGTCAGCCTGCATGTTCGGTTGAATTCCGCGACCCGGGGTTTGATCACCGCCGAGGACCTTGCATTGATGCCGCCACGCGCTTTATTTGTGAACACGTCGCGCTCCGGTCTTGTGGCCCCCGGTGTCTTAGAGGCGGAGATTGCGAAGGGTCAGCTTCATGCCGCTGTAGATGTGTTCGATCACGAGCCGCTTTCAGATCGCGAAAATATACTTCTCACACACCCGAATGTTCTGGCCACGCCCCATATTGGCTTTGTGACCGAGGATGAGTTTGACATGCAATTTTCGGATATTTTTGATCAAATTAATGCCTATGCCGCAGGCGCACCTAGTCATATGATCAATCCAGAAGCCTATCGGTGACAGGCGCCCCCGGCAGGCGCGGCCCTGATTTCTGTTTAGAAATGGCATAGTCAGAGGGTTTGCTTAGGGCTTTCGGGCGCCAGTTTTCGGGCGGAACAGGCGCGCAAAGAACGGCGCACCCAGAATGACGATAAATATTCGCAAGACATGATGGGCCACCACAAAGGCCATATCTGCCCCTACAATGAGCGCAAGCACGGTCAATTCCGCTTGTCCGCCCGGCGCGAAGGCAAGAACGGTCTCCAAAGGTGGCGCCAGCCCTGCCAGGTGGATCACTTCGGCGAAGATGACAGCCAGTAACAATAGCAGCACGCAAAACCCAAGCCCGGCCGTCACATCCCGTCTGATTTCGGCCATGGTGACGCCGGCGTATTTGCACCCGACGCTCATTCCGATAAAAAATTGTGCCGCCCAAATGGCTTCTGACGGAGGGCGGTGTTGTAGGACGCCTGTAAGGGACAAGAGCGCAGCCAGCAAAAGTGGCCCAAGGATTGAGGCTCCAAACATGCCGGCACGTTTTGCCAGCTGCCAGCCAACCAGCCCGCAGAAAATCATCCACCCAAGCTGTGAGAGCGCAATACTGGCGGCCGGAGCGCCCGGGGGGTTGGTTAGATCCGCGTTCCAAATCCAGGTCAGTAGAAAAGGCAGGGTCACCACGATGACCAAGACCCGCGTGGCGTGAACGAGCGCGAGTGTGCGCAGATTGCCGCCTGCCTCTTCGCCAAAAACGAGCATGTCCTGTAGGCCGCCTGGCATTGCAGAATAATAGCTGGTGGCAAAATCAAACCCCCATAGACGCTGGAAGTAAAAAACGCCAACGAGTCCAATGCAAGTGGTCATCACCGGGATCAACAAAAGCGTCGGCCACATGCCGCCCATGGAGACCAGCAGCGAAAGGGAAAATGTAGCGCCCACGGCCACGCCGAGAATACTGCGCATCGCCTCATTGATCACTTTGAACCCACGCATGGGCACGCCGAGCAGGGCGGCAATCAAGCAAGAAAAGATTGGCCCTAAGAGCCAAGGCAGCGGCAGATGCAAAAATTTGAACGCAAGGACGCCGAGACCCGCGACCGTATAGGCGTAGAGATGCGCGCTCATCGGTCCAGCCCCTTGAGCCTGTGGCGCAAAGAGGTTTGCAAATGGGCCTCGGCCGCATCGCCAGCTGCTGTTTGATCGCCCGCTCGGATCGCCTCTATGATCCGAGCATGTTGCGCGCTCACGGTTTTTATACGCGTTTCATCATCCAAAGTTGTGGGCCCCAACAGCATGAGCGCATTGTTGAGCCCCCGGGCCGAGGCCAATAAAAAGCGGTTGCGACTGGCCAGATAAATGCGATGGTGGAAATCTTGATTTAAGGCCGCAGCCTGTTGCGTGTCATCGCCGAGCGCTGCAATTTGATCATTTAGGTCATTGAGCAGGTCAATCTCAGCATCATTGGCATGTTTTGCAGCCATCTGTGCCGCTGTGCGCTCAAGAACAAGCCGCATTTCGTAAAGTTCAACAACTTCGGAGGGGGTCAGGGTGCGGATCACGGCTCCTAACCGGGGGCGATGTTCGACAATCCCGTCGCTTTCGAGCTTGCGCAGGGCTTCACGCACGGGCGTGCGAGACAGGTCCAACCTCTTGGCCACCTCAATCTCGCGCAATCTGTCGCCGGGGCGGAAATCGCCGGAGCGTATGGCCTCGTAAAGCCGATGATAGGCAGCTTCTCCTTGGGACATAACTTGCAATTCTGTTTTGGTCATTTTAAAGAGGCCTAAATTGTATCCACCTGGATACAATACTTCAGTCAAATGGGAAAGCCAATGTCAAAATCTGTCATCGTTGTTGGAACTGGAAATGCCGCCCTTTGTGCAGCGCTCGCCGCTTTGGAAGGCGGTGCTCGTGTTACGCTTCTGGAAAAGGCTGATAAATCCTTATCGGGTGGCAATACAAAATACACAGCAGGGGCGATGCGGTTTGCCTATGATGGCGCTGACGATCTATTGCCGCTGCTGCGCAACCCAGAGGATCCGCGGGTGAAGAGGGCAGATTTTGGCAGCTACACGACAGAAAAATTTGCCAATGACCTGCTGGGGTTTAATGATGGGCGGCCCTTGTCCGAAGAGCAGGAGGCACTGGTCCATCAGTCCGGGGCAACGCTGCGCTGGCTGGCCTCGCATGGTGTGAAATTTGAACCCATCTACAGCCGGCAGAGTTTTGAAAAAGATGGCCGTCATGTCTTTTGGGGCGGTTTAACCTTGGCGGCAGAAAATGAAGGTGTTGGCCTATTTGATATGGAATTGGCGGCAGTTGAGCGGCTCGGGGGAACGGTCCGTTACAACAGTGCGGTCACTGGTTTGGTCACTGACGCGGGGCGTGTCTGCGGTGTGCAGATTGGGCAAGAGCGGCTGCTTGCGGACGCTGTTATCCTGGCCTGTGGCGGCTTTGAGGCCAATGGCGCGCTGCGGGTCAAGCATATGGGAGAGAATTGGGAAGCGGCGAAGGTGCGCGGAACCCCGCATAATACGGGTGATGGTCTTCTCATGGCGCTGGAACTTGGCGCGGCGGATTACGGGCTTTACTCTGGCTGCCACGCGACGCCGATGGATCTGCATATGGCCGATTTTGGCAATCTTGAGTTGCCACCGGGTGAACGCAAGAACTATCGAAAGATTTCCTATTTCCTGGGGGTCATGCTCAATGCCCATGGCGCGCGCTTTGTGGATGAGGGCGCCAATTTTCGCAATTACACCTATGCGCAATATGGCGCGGCCATTCTAGAACAGCCCGGCCAATTTGCGTGGCAGGTCTTTGACAGCAAAACCTATGACCTGCTCTACGATGAGTACCGTTTCAAAGATGCGCATTTTGTCAAAGCAGATCGGCTGGAGGATCTGATCGCGCAGATGAGCGGTGTGGATCAGGCGGCCGCAAGTGAAACCTTAGCGCGCTATAACGCGGCTGTAGATCAAACGACGGGTTTTGATCCCACAGTTTTGGATGGAAAGGCGACAGTCGGCCTGAACCCTCCAAAATCAAATTGGGCACAAACTCTCGATCAAGGCCCTTTCTACGCTTATCCGGTTACGGGAGGCATCACATTCACCTATGGCGGTTTAAAGGTGGATGCGGAGGGCAGGGTGCTGACAGGCGGCGGCGATCACATCAAAGGGTTATTTGCCTGCGGCGAAATTCTGGGCGGTGTTTTTTATGCCGGCTATCCCGGTGGTTCGGGTTTGACCTCCGGTGCTGTTTTTGGCCGCCGCGCTGGCCAAGGCGCCGCGGGATCCTAGAAAGAGTTTGCGGGCCTTGGGTCTCAGGCCTGCGGCGAAAACCACGGGCGAGCATTTCTGCGCACATTGCACCAGAGCATTTTGCGCAAACATAAGCTGCGCTCGTTTGCGCATAAATAGATCACTTAGGAGCTGGACATTTTACCCGTTGCAATCGCATCCTTGCCGGTAAAGCGGTCCGCCCGTATATCACACCAAGAGGCATAAAGGGTTCAACATGAAGACAGTTTCAAATTTCGATCGAATTGGTGAAGAGAATGCGTTTGCCGTCTTGGGCCGCGCGGGGGTTTTGGCCGCGGGTGGCATGGATGTCATCAACCTTGGAATCGGTCAACCGGATTTCCCGACGCCTGAAAATATCGTTGAAGCGGCGGTTAAAGCCCTGCGCGATGGGCATCATGGCTACACGGATGCGACTGGAATTTTGCCGCTGCGCGAAGCGGTCAGTGCGGATTTGCACCGCCGATATAACACCGAGGTCAGCCCGGCCAATGTGCTGGTCGTGCCGGGGGGGAAGGTGACGATGTTCACCGCGATCTTGATGTTTGGCGAAGCTGGTGGGGATATATTGTATCCTGATCCGGGCTTCCCAATCTATCGTTCGATGATTGAGTATACCGGAGCAACTCCCGTTGCCATTCCGATCCGCGAGGAGAATGGGTTTGCGTTTTCCGCGGAGGAGACATTGAAGCTGATTGGTCCCAACACACGGTTGATCATTCTAAACTCCCCGGCCAATCCTTGCGGCGGCATCACCCCGAAGGCGGAAATTGATAAATTGGTGGCCGGTCTTGCGGATTATCCAGATGTGGCGATCCTGTCTGACGAAATTTATGACCAAATGCTCTATGATGGGGAGCAGCATGTCAGCCTATTGACCTACCCCGAAATTCGCGACCGGTTGATTGTGCTCAATGGTTGGTCAAAGACCTATGCGATGACGGGCTGGCGATTGGGTTATTCGATTTGGCCGGATAGATTGTACAACATGGCCCGAAAATTGGCCGTGAATGCATGGTCTTGCGTCAATGCACCCGCGCAATATGCAGCACTGGAGGCGTTGACCGGTCCACAAACTGCAGTCGGAGAGATGGTGGCGCAGTTCGACGCGCGGCGCAAATCGGTGGTCACGCAGCTCAATGACATCCCCGGGGTCTCTTGCATCACGCCGAAGGGCGCCTTTTATGCCTTTCCCAATGTCTCCCAAACCGGCTGGAAAGCTAAGCAATTGGCCAGCGAGCTGCTTGAGCAAACGGGTGTGGCCACGATTGGGGGGCCGGATTTCGGCACGCTGGGGGAGGGGTACATTCGTATTTCCTATGCCAATAGCCAGGAAAACATCACCCGTGCGCTGACGCGCATGAAAGAGTTTTTGGCACAAAATCCAGGCTAATCTCTGCCCATGGGATCGCCCGCCTATGTCACCGGAGCTTGCACGCCGCGCGGTGGGATAGGTAGGTTCAACGCGCTGTTTCGACACGCAGATTGGAGACGCGCGCCCTGATCTGTGTATCGGTGTCATCACTGTCGGCTGAAATGGCAATGCCGACGAGACCTGTGGGCTCTGTGCCAAAGGCGCGTTGGAAATCGGCTCTTAGGTTGACCCGTTCGCTTGCCTGCCCGGTGCTGGCCGGTCGCAAAATGAGGGTTCTGCCGAGCTCATTTAGATAGGGCGTTGGCAATATGTCTCCGCGCATGTGATTGCCCCCCCAAACATACATCAATATGCGGGCGCTGTCATCGCCAAGTAGATCTGTGAGTTTTGCATTTGCCGCTGGTATTGAGGTCTCCGGCATGAACACAAAATAAACTGACAAATTTCGATCATCACCGCCTTTGAGTGTCAGGTCTGTGGGCGGCACGGATGAGGTGACCTCCCAATCCCAACGCGCCTGATTGCTGCCCCAGAGCCTGGCTGGTAGGCGGCTCCAGAACATTGAGACGGTCCCATCCGAACCGATCCCCAGGGTTTCGCCGCTTGGTTCAAATTCGTTGCTAGAAAATAATGAAAAACGCTGTTCACGCCAGCCGTCAGAAAAATCAACCTGATCGGCCGCGATATAGGTCCAGCCGCATAGGAACATAAGCAGTGAAATGAGTTGAGTCTTAATCATAGATCTAAAATGATATATCACCTCACAAAACACAAGGGCCGTGCTCAGCCACTGCGCGAACAATGGATTGCTTTTGCACATAAAACCAAAAGTGTATGTGTTTGCAGGGGGGGCTTGCGGGCCCTGCGATTGGCCGCGCAAACTTGGCTGCTAGGTCCCGCGCGCGCCCAATCGGTGCTGCATCCAGTTCTGCAACCTCTCAATCTGTGCATCGCTGAGCCGCAGCCCTAGTTTACTGCGGCGCCAGATCACGTCTTCGGCGGTCTGTGCAAATTCTTTGTCCATCAACCAAGCAACTTCGCGCGCCGTCAAACTGGCCCCAAAATCTTCCCCCAAGTCTGTGGAAACTGTGGCTGCGCCCAAGACATCAAAAGCCTCGTTCCCATAGGCTTTGACCAATCTTCTCGCCCAAGGCGGCGTCAAAAAGGGGAATTTTTTGATCAGCTGTTGGATGAGATCATCCACCCCGCCCACTGGAAAATCGCCGCCGGGCAGAGCGACCCCTGCGGTCCAAGCTTGCCCTATCTGCGGGGTGTCGTCCGAAATCTGCTGCAAGGCCTGTTCTGCCAGTTTGCGGTAGGTCGTAATTTTCCCGCCAAAGACGTTTAACATTGGCGCTCCGGCAGTTTTGTCGAGCTTTAATACATAGTCTCGTGTGGCGGCCGTCGCGGAGCTGGCCGCATCGTTGTAGAGCGGTCGCACGCCGGAGTAGGTGGCCACCACGTCGTCAGCGGTGACGGATGTTTTGAGATAGGTTGAGGCAAGTTGCAGTAAATAGTCTTACTCTTCGGGGCTACAGACCGGTTTTTCCGCAAGATCTTGATGGTCAATATCCGTTGTGCCAATCAAAGTGAAATCAGTTTCATAGGGAATTGTGAAAATGATGCGACCATCTTCCCCTTGGAAAAAATAGCATTTGTCATGATCGTAAAGCTTGCGGGTTATGATGTGACTGCCCCGCACCAGGCGCACCCCTTCTTTGGTGTTAAGGCCGGTGGTGTTGCGAATGATGTTTTCAACCCAGGGCCCTCTGGCGTTGACCAAAACCTGCGCCCGCACAATCCGGCGCGCGCTGCTGTTTTGGTCTTGCAGTGTGACGTGCCAGATGCCGTCCACCACTTGGGCCATCGTGACTTTGGTTCGGGTGGTGATGCGCGCGCCGCGCGCTGCTGCATCGCGGGCATTTAATACAACCAAACGGCTGTCCTCGACCCAGCAATCAGAATATTCATAAGCTTTTGTAAAACGGTCTTTCAAAGGCGCGCCTTCTGGACCATGGCGCAAATCAATCGCCCGTGTTGGCGGCAATATTTTTCTTCCGCCAAGCCTGTCGTATAGAAACAGGCCGAGGCGAATGAGCCAAGCCGGGCGACGCCCTTTCATCCAGGGCATGAGGGCGTTGAGAAGTTTTGAGGTTGGTGTGTTGCTCTCAAATCGCATGTCTTTGTGATAGGGGAGCACAAAACGCATGGGCCAGGAAATATGGGGCATGGCTTTGAGCAGGGTTTCACGCTCCACCAGCGCCTCGCGCACCAGCCGCAGTTCCCAATATTCAAGATAACGCAGGCCACCGTGAAACAGTTTGGTTGAAGCCGATGAGGTTGCCGCGGCCAAGTCGTTCATTTCTGCAAGCTCAACACGCAAACCGCGCCCGGCTGCATCGCGCGCAATACCGCAGCCGTTGATGCCGCCGCCGATCACGAAAAGATCGATGATGTCATTTTCATTGGGTGTCGTCACAAGCGCTCCGTCGGGTTCAGGTTGATAGAGTCGACCTCCTATCACCTTGGCTGCAATGACTTCAATACGAATGCTTTGGTGCTTCAGTGATCACACTGCCGCATAGATGCGCCCGCCCAGGCACATCCATCCCCTACGGTGCGTCTTATCGGAACAAGCTGTTCACGGATGCGGCCCTGCCTGGAAATCCGCACCAAGGCTGCGCGTAATGGGGCAGGGAGGTTGTGGTGGTTCAACCATCAGGCCACATATGGCTGTCCATGCAGGCGTTACGCGACACAAAGCGCCAAACAGGGGAATGGGTGGTTGAGCGAGACTGGAACGTATTTTATCACTTTATGTTTCGATAGGCGAAATGAGAAAATTGCCAAGCGCGTACATATCATATTTACAGCCCACTAATCATGGAGTGAAACGAGTCAAGTGTACGAATTGCTAACAGAGCTGTATATAAGAGGATAAATAAAAATGCCAACAGTAACAGTCTACAGTCTTGGGGGCACCTGGACCTCCGCTCCTACGTTCACCTATACGAGCGGCGTCACGCTCGAAGAAAGGCTGAATTACACAGATAATAACGGTGCCCACGATAATATTCTAGATGATATGTTTGGTGTTGGTCGGACCAATCAGCAAGGACACACTTCCGACCCAACCTGAGACGCGGATGCCGGCACTCAAGCTATTGGCCAAACAACACTTTTTGGAATGAATGTAAACGGCTGGAATGTAAGCACGGGAACAATGTTTGAGTTCCTCGGGTCAGACGGAAACACTGTGTATGGCTCTCATATTGTAACAAATGAGCATTCCTGGACAAACATCAACTTACTGAAATCCGTACCAACAGCGACCAAAAGGCAGAGCAACACTTGTCCCATGTCTACGGTGCTACCCTAGGGCCAGCTTTATACCGATCATGCGCCCGTGTGTGGGGTACTGGTCCGGCCGTCACCAGCGCACGTCTTTCAAACATAAAAGAGCTTATACAGGCCGCTTGGCTCCTCAGGGACAGCATAGCTGGCGTGCTTATTCGCAAAGAGGGCCTCTCGTTTCTGCCTATCTATCTGTCAAGCGAAGCGTTGGCATATAAGCTCTGCGGTAAGTCTGACTTCTGGATAAGCTTCAATGAAATAAAAGGAGAACTTAAATCGTGATTGCTACAGCCTCGAACTTCAAGCTCAATCGAACCGCTGCTCTTGCTGAGTGGCGCCCACTATTAAGCGCATAGCCTCAGGCTGCGCCAGCAATCCGATGCGAGTTCTCATTAGTCTGACAGTACCCTACTATACCATTAGTCATCTTCAAAGTGGTCTAGTCGCTGATAGTGCTCTATAATTCACATACATTCAATAATGTGGGCCTGCGCGAAGGATTTTGGTAAACATTGATCGATCAACAATTTGAATCTAAAGTTTTCAAATGGCTCGAATGATGCGACATCTACAGGTAAGGGGAATTGATCCATGGCAAAAGTAGTTACCTTTGCAAACATTAAAGGGGGCAGTGGAAAGTCCACACTTTGTGTAAATATCGCGGCTATGCTTACTAAATTAAAGTTTGACGTTTGCGTTATTGACGCAGATCCGCAAAAATCGACGTCTGATTGGATAATAAATACGAAAGATCCTTTGTTATCTCAGGTGACTTGTAATGAAATTTTGGATCCTGAAAAATTTGTAGAGCTTGATTATGATTTTGTGCTAATAGACACTCAAGGCAGCTTAAATAAAGAATTAGCTGGCTTCCTTCGTGTATCTTCGTTGGTTTTGGTGCCGTGTCGTAGCTCGAGGGATGATATCGTTGGTCAAGGTTGGATACAAATTTTTCTGGAAAAATCTCAGCATGAGCTTAAAAAGGTCCCACTTCTGGCAGTTTTAAATGGCGTAAATAAAAGGAGCCAGATCTTGTCCCATATCAAACAACAATTAAGTGAGGATGGAGTTCTGGTTGCGAAAACAAGCGTATCACAACGAGTTTGTTTTTCGGAAACGAATGTAAATATGGTTTCAATAATTGGTTATAATCGAGTGGCAGAGGGCGAGCTCCGTGATCTTACAAATGAATTATTAACTTATATTCAATATAATAAGGAGATGATAATTGGCTAAAAAATTTGATAAAGTTTCTCCTAAAGATATCTCAGAAAGGAAATTCAATCAGTTAGTCGCCGCCCTGCCCAGTTCGGACCTAATTGATGAAAACAATGAATTAAGTTTTAGTGAGTTGGATGAGAACGACACTGCTAAAAAACCAAAAGCGAATTTAGAACAGTCTGACAAGAAAAAAATCATTAGTGATGAAAAAAAAGATAATGGCGACGAAGATAATAATGGTTTTTTGGTGGAAAAGAATTATGCTAGTGAAATTTTTGTTTTTGAAGCGGGTAATAAAAATTTTGGTATTCCGGTAAGATTTGTTACTGAAGTTACCAATGACTATGGGCCTGTTTCTGAATTAAATGGTTTCATACGCTCGTGTGTAGGTACGTGTGAATATCGAGGTAAATTGGTACCAATTTTTGACAGTGAAAGCGCTTATTTAAAAGAACCCGGCGAAATGAATGGGAATTTAAATAATACTATAATAACAATTACTTATGGTAAAATTATATTTGCTCTTACTATGAGCACATACAAAGGCCTTGTAACCTTACCGAGCGATATGAGCGACATGCAAAAGCGCGGAGATATAGATGATTTTTTGGACGAAATTGTTTGGCATGACGGATCAAACCTTTATATTTTTTCACCTAAAAAAATAGCAAAAGCAGTTTACCGGGAATTAAAAGGCCAAATTTCAGCGCATAAAAGTTCTGCTTCTGATCAAGATCGCTTTTCAAAAACCATGTCAACAAATGGTTCAGTTGATTACCTTGTTGGGAAAATTAGAGAAAGTTACATTGCAATTGAAATTAATAAGGTGTTGGAGGTTATTGAGGGATTTGAGGTTACGCCTTTGTATAAAGTTGCTGAATTTATCCGCGGTCTAATAAACTTGCGGGGTCAAGTAATCGCTTGCATTGATTTATCCGGCGACCTCGGCTCAGACCAGATTGTCATCGATGAACGAAATAAGTTCATTGTGATTAACGAGTCGGGTTTAGATTTTGCTTTGTGCGTTGATGAATTAATTGGAATCCAGTCGATAGATAAGAGCGTATTTCAAGAATCAGAAAAAGTATTTTCTGAACGAGTAGCACAATTTTTTCCTTATTTTGTTGATGAAGTTGATGAGTTGAAATTAATCATGAAGCCAGAATTATTTTTGAATTCCGAGAGCTTAATAAATTATAGGAGAAATCAATTGTGATATTTTTTCAGGTCTATAGTGTCAGTGACATATCTTAGCGAGGTTTGGGAGATGGAAGCGGATAAGAAGTTTTTTAGAATTAGCATAACAGCCAAAATACTAATGCTAGTGCTGAGTTTAGCGTTATTACTCGCTTCCTTTGGCGGGTATTCTGTTTACGTAATTAATGCAATTGGCATAAAAATAGATCGTTTGACTAAGATTGAAGCCATTCTTGAAGCCAGTTTGTACAACATGGATGCTGGTGTCTCCCAGTCAACCAATAGCGTAGTTGGCGCTGTGCTTGGCCTGTATCTAGCCGAGCAAAGTGGTGAAGACGAGGAGAAGAGTAAACAAAATTTTACAAACGGAGTCACTCGCGCCAAATTACAATATGAAGGCGGTTTGAAAGAAGTCGAAAATGCGATTTCAATAATAGAAAAAGTTTTACCGCCATCAGGACTTCGTAATAAAAAAGCATCTGAAGAAATAACGATAAGTAAACGACTTCAAAACATAATATTTCCTCCAATAGAAAAAGATGTTTTGACAATTTATAGACGGCTTAAAGCTTCGCTCATAATGATAAAAAAAGACTATTCTTCAATCAGTGTTGGTCAGTTAGCATTGGCAAATGCGGCCTTAGAACGTCACTCATTTGCATACTTGGTTCCTGAAACCAGCTTAGAATACATGTCAGCCAACAACATAGAGCTAAGAGAAAATTTAATTAAAAAGATAAAACGCTCAAACCTTAAATTAGATACGTCTCAGCGAGAACTGTCGGAAAAAAGCGATAATGTATTTCGCGATATTGATCTTGCGAAAAATGAAGCTTTTACCGCGATGGCGCGAGCAAAAACACAGTCCATTTATGTTACTCTGACTGTAGCCGTAGCTTCGACATTGGTAGCGCTTACTTTCGGCCTTTTGCTAACCGCAGGGATCAAGAAGAAATTGCGCAGGGCTAACGAAGCGGTGGACTCAATAACGAACGGAGACCTTTCATTAGAAATTGTTGCCCTGGGGAATGATGAAATCAGTCAGCTACTTTTATCTACTGAAAAAATGAGGGAAAAGATCGTAGAGGTTATAACGGCTATGGTGGTGGTAATTGATAAGATATCCGAGAATTCCTCTAGTCTGAAAGTTACTGCTGATCAGGTGACTGATGGAACGAACCAACAAGCTAGTTCAGTACAGGAAACTTCTGCGTCGATGGATGAAATGGCCAGCACGATTAATGAAAATGCTCGAAACTCTCAGGAAACTGATGAAACAGCTAAAATTTTGGCTGAAAACGCTTCAGAATGTTCTCAAGCAATGAAAAAAACATCAGACGCTATGAAGGATATTTTCGAAAAGATAGCAATAGTTGGAGAGATTACTCGAAAAATTGAACTACTTGCATTAAATGCTTCCGTTGAGGCAGCGCGAGCAGGCGAACACGGCAAAGGTTTTGCGGTTGTGGCGTCCGAAGTGTCAAAGCTTGCTGAACTTAGTAAGAACGCTGCTTCTGCAATTGAAAAATCTTCGTCTGACGGAAAACAAGTAGCGGATCATACTAATCAAATGCTGGACGATCTTCTGCCGGAGATCAAAAAAACGCAAGACTTAGTTCAAAATATTAGCGCTTCGTCCAAAGAGCAGTCGATTGGTGCCGATCAGATAAATGGTGCGATAAAAACATTGGATGCAGTGATCCAACAAAATGCCGCAGTTTCATCAGATCTTTCAATCACTGCCAATGAGCTTTCTGAAATCATTCCTAATCTAAAAAATTTAGTTCATCAGTTTAAGCTTGCCGAGAACCAAACCAACGAGGCAGAGAATATTCCTGGACGATCTCTACTTGATCCTATTGAAACAAAAAAAGAGCTTGAGAATAATCAAAGCAATCCAGTAGCGCTTAAGCGCGATAGTCAGCAACAAGACTTTGGAAGATACTGACGTTTAATTAGAGGCAAGTAAGCATATGCTATTAAACGGTGAACATTCGTTACAAAGCTGGCCCATGGATTCAATTTCCGAGTCAGTTTCTCTACTTGAGGGGGACGAGTATCTAGCAGTATCTATTTTATCAAGAGCAAATCAGATTCAAAACAACTTAGCAAATTTAGAAACCGCAGATCCAGAGAATGGCGACTTGTTCGATGATGCCTACGTCAGCAGCCATTATATTGCAGGCTTTGGAAAAATAATAAAGTCTGAAAAAATACACCACCTGGGGTCACTTGCTGAATTAATTGCTGATTTAGCGCGCCAATTTCATAGTTATTCAGATCATTCTATGATTTACCTCACTGGGTTAATAGTGGAAAAATTAATTGAAGTCTGTGAGGATCTAGTTTCTGGCAATTCCTTAGAAACTGACATTTCAGATGTAGTAGGTGAATGTGCAATTTATTTAAAAAGTGCTATAGAGCTGGTAGAGCGCCAAAAACGTGAAAAAAGGGAAAACCGCGCTGCATTGGTATCACAAATTGCTTTAGAAACACCTTCGGATATTGCTCCGACCAATCTTTCCGACGATATTTTCGTTGAAATAGATACGGAAGAGGTACCTGAAAAAATAATTATAGATCCAGAAAGAATTGGGTTGATCAGCGATTTTTGTGAAGAGGTTTGGGACAGTCTACAAAAAAGCGAAAATTTATTGATCGAACTGGAGAATAATCCGACCTCTAAAGATCTTATTAATGAACTTTTTCGCGCGGTTCATACAATTAAAGGTGGTTCGCGCCTATTGGAAATTAAAAAAATTGAAAAGCTATCTCATGAACTTGAAACGGTGCTAGATGAGGTTCGATCTAACCGCAAAACTCTTGATGCTAACATGATTGATGTGGCTTTGGACTGTGTAAAAAGAATACACAACATCACCGAAGAAGTTGCTAGTAGGGAGCCGATCAACACAAAAGTAAATGATTTGATTCTTAAATTGAGAGGTAATGTTGCTTCGAGTATATCAATTAAAAAGTCAACAAATACAGACATTTCCAAAAATATAAACGAGACATCTACAAACCAAGAAAAACAAAATTTATCAGACGGGGATTCTTCGAAGAGCGCCAGAGTACTCCGCGATGATTCAATTAAAGTTTCTGCGGAAAAGCTTGATAGTGTATTAAACGCCTCATCGGAAGTATACATAACAAGAATTCGACTTGAAAACGATAAAAATAATTTATCTGATGCGATAAATTTTATGGATAAGACTATAGAAGCGCTCAAAAAAGATTTTGATAATTGGTTGATTAAAAATGTAGATTTCGGACTAATTGAAAAAAATTTTAATAAGGATTCACAAATTTATGATGAAGAACTGTTAGAAAATTTCAAAAATAAAAATCATACTGAATCTGTATTTGCGCGACAATCCGATTTGGTTGTTGGCATTGAGAAATTGTCTATACAAAACAGAAATATCCAAAAAAATGTTGAAGATTTAGAAGTGTTAAGTTCGCGCCTTCAAAGTGGCGCAATGAATTTTCGTATGGTGCCTATTTCCACTTTATTTAATCGGTTTCCTGCGCAGGTAAGAGATATTGCACGTCAAATTGGAAAGCGCGTTGATCTTAAGATATCTGGCAATGAGACAGAACTAGATAAAATATTGATTAATCAACTTTCTGATCCTTTGCTTCATCTGATTAGAAATTCCATTGACCATGGAATTGAAGAGCCTCAAAAACGTATTGAGATGAATAAAGAAGAGGTTGGCAAAATTAATTTGCGAGCTTATTATATGGGGTCGAACGCAGTCATAGAAATTGAAGATGATGGAAAAGGCATTGATTCAAATGTTATTTTGAAAAAGGCTCTGGATAAGGGACTTATTTCGGAGAGTCAAAAAGCAAGTCTATCAGAAAAAGAAATATTAGATTTAATATTTGAACCTGGATTTTCTTCAGCTGAATTTGTCACAGAACTGTCGGGCAGAGGCGTAGGGATGGATGTGGTGAAAACATCTATTTCAAGAATGCAGGGTTCAATTAAGTTGCAAAGCACTGTTAATTCTGGGACCCTGGTTACCCTGAGGCTGCCTTTAACCCTCGCTGTTGTTGGAATAATTTTGGTATCAGAAAATGGATATGAGTTTGCATTTCCAATTTTGAATGTGGATGAGATCATTCGTATTAATTTAACCAAGGACGTGGCTAGGGTAAATGAAACTTTAGTCTATAATTTTCGCTCTGAACTTGTTGCAGTAAACTATCTATCTGATTTTTTGGGATACCCTAAACGGATTGACGAGAATGGTGAAAATTTCTTGCTAATTTTAAATGATGGCGAAAATAAAATTGGCGTGATTGTAGATTCCGTTTTAGGGCAACAAAACGTTCTTTTAAAACAGCTTGGCAGCTTGATCGAAACGGCACCCTTCGTGATCGGATGTACTATTCTTTCAAATAGTAAGCTAGTGCTAATTCTTAATGTGATAGAATTAACTCAGAGAAATGTTAGATCTGACGCATTGGCTGTTTATGAAAAGATTGAAAGCGGTGATAAAGTACGATCGCAAAGAAATCAAAATACAGTAATGATAGTAGACGATTCGAGACTTCAGAGAAGTAGGTTATGTAGTTTTCTTGAGAATGCTGGCTATAAAATCATTCAAGCATCTGATGGCTATGAAGCACTTAAACTGTCTGAAAAAGAAATCATAAGTGCCTTTTGCATAGATATTGAAATGCCACTAATGGATGGCTATCAATTAATTAAAAGACTCAAACTGCAACCTAAATATCAAGATGTCCCGATATTCGTTATATCTGGATTGAATGTGACGAAAGATAATTTACTTTCTATGATAAGTAACGAAGAGATCCAAAATTTTTTCGCCAAGCCCGTCGATTTAAACAGTTTGCTGGTCGATTTGGATCAGCAATGCCTCACTGATCAAGTTACGGTCTCATTGGGGATTACTTCATGACTATTGCAGCAAAAAAGAAGATCCCAGATTTTTTATTATGCGTGGAAAATAGAGAATTTCGTAAATATCTTTTTAATTCTGCACATAGTTTTTCTGAATGTATCGAGTTTTTAAAAATTGAAAATATCCCGAGAGCAATCGCTAATAATCCGAATACGACTTTGGTTCTACAATCTGATGAAAAAGAAAGAATAATTTTTGATATTGGAAAGAAACTTAAAGGTGTTTTTTTTAATGATTTAAAAATTATTTTCCTGTCTTTCGATCACTTAATTCGAGATGATGCTAATAATGCTTTTGAAGCTTTTCTTCAGGCACCATGCACTTTGAAAGAAATCATTTCTGAATCCCAAAGTGTGGGCAATAGGAAGAAAAAAATTCTTCTAATAGATGACTCAAAGCTAGTGCATAAAAATCTAGTTGGACCCCTTACATCGGAAGGGTTTACAGTTAATCAAGCGTATAATGGCAAGCAAGGCGTAGAGCTCGCTATTTCTGAACAACCAGATCTTATAATCTGTGATATTGAAATGCCCGTCATGAATGGTTTTGAGGCTTGCTCGGCAGTCCGCGCTCACGAAACGACAAAAGATATTCATATTATAATGTCCAGCACACTTAGATCCGCTGAAGATCAGAAGAAGGGCTTTGCTGCAGGTGTTGACGAATATATGCCAAAGCCGGTGATTTTTGATGATCTATTAGAAAAAATTACAAGGGCATTTTCGTCTAAGGCTTTATTGAGAGAAAAAATTCTCATTATTGACAAAAACGACGCAGAAGCTGGCATGGTAGCCAATTTTTTAAATAAACAGGGTTTCTATTCAAAAGTGGTAGGCAGTGTTAGTGAGGCCAAGCGTGCACTTAAAAAAACTTTATTTGATTTGATTCTTACAGAAACCAACTTGCTTGATGGTTCGATAATTGATGTTGCTGAATTTTCTAAAGCCGAGTTCACTAATTCTGATCTAATATTCATTGGATTAGTCGCACAGGATAATGAGGCTGATAGACGTATGGCATTAAATTCTGGAGCAAAAGATACAATCTCCAAGCCTCTCACTAGCGAAACTTTACTCGCCGTTGTGGAAAAAACCATTGCGAAGCTAAAATCAGAACGTGAGAGCAAGCAGCTACAGAGATACGTATCTAAAACGTCTTTTCAAGCAGCGTTAGAAAAATCAGTGCTTAGTGAAATCTCTCCCTCGTCCAGGGCCGAAAGACGCAAGGCGATTATTTTCTTCTTAGACATTGTTCAATTCACGGGAAGGTGTGAGCGGTATAGTCCAGAGGAGATAGTCTCGCAAATTAATAACCTGTTTGAAAAGATTACCGAAGTTATCACAGAGGAAGGAGGAGACATTGACAAGTTCATGGGAGATGCATGTATGGCTTTTTGGTTTGATGACGATGGTGGTCAAAATCATGAAAAATGTATAACTGCAGTGCTCAAAATACAAAAAGCAGTAGCTGAACTCAATTCAGCAGATCACATATTGAAGAAAGATCCACTTCAAATTCGAATGGGATTAAATGCTGGTGATGTTATTTTATGTGACCTAGGTGCTGTTAAAGCTAGGGTCGACCTCACAATGATCGGAGATGCAGTAAACACAGCTGCAAGGTTGGAAACAGCCTGCTCTAAATATGGTGTTGATAATCTAATTAGTGGTTCTATTTCGAATGACGTTAAGGAAAAATTTGCGATACGTCTTATTGACAAAATACATGTTTACGGAAAAACAATTCCCATTTCATGTTATGAAGCAATTAACTACTCGAAGACCGCATCCAAAGAAGAACATGCCTTGGTAAGTTTATTTGAGGAGGCCATAGACGTTTATGAAAGAGGAGAATTTAGCGCAGCAAAAGATTTATTTAAAAAAACTTCAGAATTAGAACCTAATCTGGGATATGTCTCAAATCCGTCTTTAGAATATGTAAAGCGCTGTGAATACCTGATCCAAAATCCTCCCAAAAATTGGGATGGGACCTGGAAAATGGAATCTAAGTAGGTGGATATATTTTGAATTTGAATGATTATTTGAACATAAGAAACTATATACAAAATCACCTTGGACTAGAAATATCCAAAGAGCCCAGGCCTCTTATAAGCTCGAAATTATCTCGTTTTTCGCAAAAACATACAATTATGAATTGGTCTAATTTCATAAATGATCTCTTCGAAAATAACTTAAGTGAAGATATCTTTGACGACTTAATCGATATTTTTGTAGTTGGGCACACGTCGTTTTTTAGAAACCGGAAACAATTTGAATTATTGAAAAATATAATTTTACCAGAATTAACATTTAATAAAACTATAAACTCGGAAACTGATTTAAGAATTTGGAGTGCTGGTTGCTCTACGGGCGAAGAAGTATACTCAATCCTCATTACGTTAATGGAGTATTTTGGCGAAAAGTATAAGGATATTACCTGTGGTGTTCTTGCGACCGATATTTCGCAAAAAGCTTTGAACCAAGCCGCTCAAGGACAATATAAACGTGATGAAACAGCCATTAACCTAAGAGGACTTTTAACGCCTTATATTAAAAAAATAAACCATGACACTTTTGAAATTAAATCAAAAATAAAACAAGAAGCTACTTTTAGAAAGTTAAATCTTTCGGTCCCAAAATACCCATTCATTAATCGCTTTGATATAATTTTTTGTCGTAATGTTTTCTTGTACTTTAATGGTGAGCACCGTAAAGCTAATCAGCTTAAAATAGTAAAAAGCCTAAGCTCTGGAGGATATTTATTCTTAGGTGATGCTGAAAAGTTTGATTTCGAGAGTTTTGGACTCTCAAGAATTGGAAATGGGATTTATAAAAATGACAACTTCGTTTTCTAAATTTGACAATCCATTAATAGTTTTCGTGTCATCTAATGCTTTAACAAGAAAACTAATTTCAAATTTGCTGAAGGAAAAATGGTCTGGACAGTTTAAAATATTTTCATCTATTGAAAAAAAATCTCTAAATCAAATGAATATATACTTGTTGCTTTTAGACCTTTCAGAGAGGTTCCCAATAAATCATACTGATTTAAAAAATAAATTAGCTAACGTAGATTTTAAAGTATGTATTTTTTATGAATATAGTCTAGAAGAATATATTAATAAAATCAATTCAAATAGATCACGTGCATTCACGCTCTATCGTAAACCAGTAGAGAAGCAGGATGACTTCGTTAAATCTAGTGTTGCCAAATATATTGAGCCTATAAATGCGCCATATATTAGCCAAATGATTTCAAATGAACTTAATTTTAAAAAATCACCTCATTTGATTGCAATTGGTGCTTCAACTGGAGGGCCAGATGCATTGGTAAAAATAGTAAAGAATTTGCAGTATGATATGCCTCCAATTTTAATAATTGTTCATATGCCACCTAATTTCATTAAAGGTTTCTGTAAGCGCCTACAATCTTTAACTACCTTAGAAATAAAACCTTTTGAAGAGAACCAAGTAATTGAAGAAAATCAAATTCTAATAGCCTCGGGCCAGTCTCATATGGTTGTCGACGCCAAATTTGGACAATTCCATATAAAAAAGGGGGGGGCAGAAAAAGTAAACGGTCACTGCCCAAGTATTGACGTTTTGTTTGATAGCATATCCAAATTGAACGGTGTCTATGTCGTTGGAGCTCTTCTAACCGGAATGGGTAAAGATGGTGCAAAAGGTTTGCTCAAAATTAAAAATTCTGGGGGATTAACAATAGTACAAGACAAAAAAAGTTCTGAAATTTTTGGAATGCCCAAAGCGGCTATAGATATTAACGCTGCACAGGTCATCATGAATCTTGAAAATATTTCACAAATTATGAGAGATTATTCGCTCCAAAACAATGCCTAAGGTACAGTCATGTGGTAATCTCACCATTTTTAATGGGGTCCGCTTTTAGAACTACGCGGCCATTTTCAGTTTCATGGTGGGTGTGATGCCGCCTATGGCTATTTTTGGCCAGTCGTTGTTGTAAGTCCAGATCCATTGTGCGCTATGCTCCGCTTCCGACAGCTGCGATGTCTGCAAAAGTTTGCTGGCGTCCACTGTTCAGTCCCACAAACATTTCAATCAGGAGCGCCACTTCTACTCACGGGACAATTTCAAGCTAAACCGCGCCGCTGCTCTTATTGAGTTGCGCCAATTATTGAGAGCAAAGATTCAGGCTGCGCCAGCAATCCGATGAGAGTACCATCAGTTTAGATGCTGCCGGGAGGAGCTTTAGTTGTAAATACAGTACATATCCGTTATACGTTAAAAGGTGCTGGTGATGTAAACCGCTAATATTGAAGGCATGTTAGATGAAGCTAAAAGTACATGGTTGTCGAGGTTCGGTTCCAGTCAATTCCGATAAACAGCGAAAGTATGGTGGAAACACTTCTTGCTTCGAAATTACTTTTGGCACCTATCAAATTTTTTTTGATACAGGCACAGGATTTAGGACCGCTAAATTTGGTGGCCCTGAAATCATTAAAATAATATTGTATAGTCACTGGCATCATGACCATATCCAAGGTCTTCCATTTAACCCAAATATTTTTGATCCAAATGAAGAAATTTTAGTTTCAAGCGCACTATCTCCCTCCCATGTAAGCCGACAAATACTGCGGCAGTACTTCTCAGGCAGCTTTTTTCCAGTGGACTTTATTGATGGTCTCGATAACTTCAGAATTCACGAATTCGACTATATTAAAGAACGCTTTAAGCATGATTTTGAATTGGATCACGTACCGCTTAGGCATCCTGGAGGAGCATCAGGTTATCGTATAAAAATCAAAGACAAAATAATTTGTTATCTATGCGACAATGAATTCGATAATTTGCAGATTTCAGAGTTAAAAAATTTTGTTGAGGGTGCAAACGTGGTTATTTGGGATGGAATGTTCACTGATTCGGAATTGCTAGAAAAAAAAGGCTGGGGGCATTCTTCAATAAGTCAGGGTGTTTTCTTACACAAAAAACACAGCGTTGAAAAGTTATTGATCACTCACCACACTCCAGATAGAACAGACGACGAGCTCGATCATATCAACTCTCAGCTACCAGAGGGTGTTGAGTTGGCATATGATGGTATGATTTGTAAAATATGAGAAATAAATGCAGAAATTTGCTTTCAATCGTGGACGAACGATCTTTAATAAAGGAGATGGAGGCAGCGAACTCTTCATAATTTCTTCGGGCGAAGTTGGCATTTACTTCCCATCTAATGCAGAAATGGAAAAGCCAGATCTCATACTAAAGAGCCCTGAAATCTTTGGGGAGATGGCAGTAATTGACGATGCGCTACGAATGGCCACAGCAAGAGCTGAGACTGATTGTGTTTTACTTTCCGTTACTAGATCCGAGTTTGAAGAAAGACTGTCGAATTCAGATGTTGTGGTAAGAGGTGTGGTGGCTATTCTGTCAGAACGTCTCCGTGACTTGCAAAAAAGGCGCTAATATTCGTATTGGCACTGTCAGACAAAACGAGCTTGAGACGGGCAGGGCGGCTTTATATGTAAAAGACATTATTTAATCTGACATTGTTATCATCCAGCGTGTGTCATTTCGTACATGCTGTCAGATTGGTTTGTGATAGGGATAGTCTTTTCGCCTACCAAATGTCGAGCTTCACGGAATGTTTGCATGGGCGTTTTTCCGTAGCAATGTTTTCCCGAATGGGGTCGCTGTTCGTTGTATTTTGCCAACCAATGATCAACGTCTGTTTGCAGCTCTTCCAGCGATCCGTAGATTTTCTTGCGGAACGCTATGTCATAGAACTCATTTTTCATGGTGCGATGAAAGCGTTCACAGATCCCGTTTGTTTGGGGATGGTTGGCTTTTGTCTTGCTGTGATCAATATCTTCCATGGCCAGATACAGTTGATAGCTGTGACGCTCAACGGTGCCGCAATATTCCGTGCCCCGATCTGTTAAGATGCGCAGCAGGGGCACCTCTTGTTCGTCAAAGAAGGGTACGACTTGGTCATTCAACATATCGGCGGCAGTGATCGCCGTTTTCTCAATGTACAGTTTTGCCATTGCCACGCGGCTATATGTATCGACGAAGGTTTGTTGGTAAATCCGTCCAACCCCCTTCATTGTGCCGACAAAATAGGTATCCTGGCTGCCAAGATAGCCGGGATGGTAGGTCTCAATCTCACCAGCCGCTTCACGTTGTGACTTGGCTTTTTCCAGCGCCACAATCTGCGCTTCGGTCAGAACAAACCCTTCTTGCGCGGACCGCGTTTCCAAGGCTTTCAGGCGTTTTTTCATGGTTTCCAGGTCGTTGCGCAACCAAATCGACCGCACCCCACCACTGGAGACCACGATGCCCCGCTGCAACAATTCTTGGGCGACACGCAGCTGGCCCAAGGCAGGATTTTCAATCGCAAGCTCAATCACCGCGCGTTCGACATGTTCCGGTACACGGTTGCGGATGATCGGCTTCTTACGGCTGATCTCGCGCAAGGCTTCTTCGCCACCGTTCTCATAAAGCTTCTTGAAGCGGTAAAAACTGTCACGCGAATAGCCCATGGTTTTGCAAGCCGCGCTGACGCTGCCAAGCTGCTTTGCCAATTCCAAAACGCCAAGCTTGGGCTTGATTAGTTTACTTTCGATGTTCGTCATCTCTCTGACTCCTTTTGTTCAAATATACAAAATTGTCAGATTAAATCTCGTTCTTTACACATTAAAGCCTCTGGGCTAAATCATCATCACACTCTGTGAAAAGAAAGTTGCTAACATTTGTTTTCAATTCACCATTTTTTACCTTGAGCGCTGCATCGTAAGTGAATGGAACAAGTTGGTTTGCACTTTCGTCAATTGCCCATGCACAATATCCGTGCGACTGCATTAGCCCGAAAACATTTTCAAATTCGGTATTGAAATCGCCCTGCATGTTAGTACGCAAGACCTCCATAATCCAATATGGTTTAATTTTGTTAGACAATATCCTGCTTGCCCCTTTAAGTACTTCATGCTCAAAGCCTTCGACATCTATTAGACATAGTGCTTTTTTCTCACCCAAAGATAGAGTATCATCCAAAGTAACAACTGCCACGGTTTGTTGCTGATATTTTATGCTGTTAAAGTTCGACAACAACGATCCAGTATCGCCACCGCCATAAAGTATCAATTCACCAGATTGCGATCCAACAGCGCATGGATGAAGAGTAAATTGATTATTGAAGTCATTAGCGTTGATGTGCTTTTCAAGGATTAGGATGTTAGTTTTTTCTGGCTCGTATGCTACAGTATCCGTATTCAAGCTTAAAGCTAGGCAAGAATAATAGCCATGATGCGCACCAATGTTAGCGAATAACTGAACTTCTTTCAAAATTTTTCGAACTAAGTCGGACTGAAATGGCTCATGAGCACCTTTTGCCATAACTTTGTCACCGCCGCTAAAAATAAAGCCGTCAGGGTGACTGAAACAGGGCTTGTTAAGATCACGGGCATACAGTCGTTGTCTGTTGAGAGATCGCAATCTGTCCTTCAAATTCAGACCAAACATATGCACCCTCTTTTAGCAACTTATAAGATTGGATAAATGAGTTCTGTGAATTACACAACTTGAAATAAAGCAGCTATGCTAGTTTAGGCTCACGACACATTTCCAAGGTCTTAATAAGCAATGAACTTTAAAAGTTAGTATAGTGTTCTTTCCATTAAGCATGAAGTTTCAGCCCACGAGGTATGTCAGAGAGCCAGATGCCATAACTGTGGGGTGAAGGGTAACAACACGTATCAGATCGTTTACAACTGCCCCGGGCAAATTCCCAAGCGCGGCAATGTTGACGTCCGACATCACCTTTCTTTGTATTTATCCCAATATTCGATCAACCACTTTGGTCTTTGCAACCCACAGCGTGGAAACCTAGCCCAGCGGCTGGTTTTATCCGCAACGAAGTGCGGGCGTGGAAAGCCATGAAAGGCAACCATTAAGGTTTCAGGTGCGGGCTTCAAAGGGGGCACAAATATATCCATCAAATATTGACGCCGCAAATGGTACTTGAAACTCTGTATCCACTCTAATGGATAATAGTCTTTCTTCCGCGCGTGAGCGGCGACAAACCCTTGCTCGACATCGTTATTGTTATAGGCCGCCTCTGGATCCTTGCGAAACGCATCAAATATATTTGTGTGAAAAGATGGCCTGTAAGTAAAAACGCCTGTGGCTCCCACAGGCTCGAAACTCGGATCAAAATTCCGCCACCGTGGGCCACAACTCAGCATTCGGAGCGTTTCACCGGGATCGTCAAAGAAGGGATCAATGTTACCGGTCAACACAGTGTCAATATCTAGGAACACCGTGATTTCAAGCTTCTCGGCAAGTTCAGGGTGAAACAAACACAGCTTGGGCCAGGCGCCTTCTGTTTTGGGAAAGGCGTCAAGCCCGCTCATTGGAATAGGCAAGTTTACGATATTCTCGTCTAAACCCTTTGGATCATCGGTCATACAGATGAACTGAAAATCCAAAGAGCTCATGTCTTTCGCGGCCCTGAATAATATGTTTACATGTTCAGAAGAAAATTCTGTGCCCCACTTAATTGTGAGAATTGCGTGTTTCATATCAATTTACCTTTGCGCTTACGCTTCTAGATACGATTGAAAACACGGAGTGGCAAACTGAATAATTTACAAACTATGACATGAGCTGGCGATTGAACGGGGCAAAATGATCGCTGGATAGCGATTGGTCATCTTAAATTTTTGGGGAAATGGTAGACCCTAGCGGGATCGAACCGTAACTCCAAGCCAGATTTGGGTCTTAGGATTCCTCTGAACGATCTGTGGCTGGTGCGGGGGTAGTTGTGAGCGCAGTCAGTCTTGCGTAAATCTCTGGATCTAGCTGCAGACCAATGGCGTCCAAGGAGGGTTGCAATTGTTCAGACCGGCTGGCACTTAGGATTGGTGCGGTGATGACTGGATTATGGGCAACCCAAGCCACCGCAAGTGTGATAGGGGAAAGACCAATCTCCGTGGCAAGATCACCAAGGGCCTCTGCGGCAGAATGCATCCAGTTCTGTCCGTACCGGGATTTGTACATAGGATCATGTGTCAACCGTCCTTCCGCCCCACCAGCATATTTGCCAGTCAACAACCCGCCTCCCAAAGGTGAATAAGGAACAACGGCGATGTGTTCTGAGCTGCACATTGGCAAAATTTCCACCTCGGCTTGGCGCTTGACTAAACTGTACATGGGTTGCAGCATTTCGATTTTTAGCCCTAAACTGGCCGCGACGCGCTCTGCTTTCATCACTTGCCATGCGGCATAGTTTGAGACGCCGATATGGCGCACCTGACCAGTCTCAACCCATTTGGCCAAGACCTCAAAGGTAGCTTCCAAGGGAACCTCATCAGACCAGCGGTGCATGTAGAGCATATCCACCTGGTCCATTTTCAACCGGGCCAGACTGGTTTCGAAATCTTGTTGAATGGCCTCCGGTCGGCAATCACCAGTTGACGCACATTTGGTTGCGATGAACAGCTCGTCGCGGTTTTCCGCAGCAAATTCCCCCAGTAAAGTTTCAGAGGCACCGCCAGTATATCCGTGAGCGGTGTCGAAGAAGTTGATCCCTGATCCACACGCAGCATCAAACATGGTGCGGCTATCCGCTACATCCGCCTTGCCGCCCCATTGCATGGTACCAAAGCAGAAGCTGGAGAGGGCTGTGCCGGAAGAGGTGCGAAGGTTTGATGTCATAGGTTTTCCGAACGTAAATAATGTCGTGTGATCTGACGACTTCCACTGTTTTTAGATCTACACCAATGGGTAACGCTCCAGATTGTTGCGTAATTTAAGTGGTAATGCAAGCTGAAGCTGCCGCTTGTTTCAGTTATCCACTCACTCATTATCAACCTCTCTTATATCCAACTGCCAAGTTATGATCTGTCTCACTAGTGTCACCTGAACAGCACTCAAAGATATTAGACTTACAGATGACGCACTGCTCATGCCCATGCACAGCAACGGTGTTCAGAGGTGACTGGCATCTGGGGCAACGCTGCTGATGTGCGTTGGCTGGGTTTAAGAAGTTATCCATCTGCTCTTAGCCATTTCTTAATCACCACAGCAGCCAAGCACTTTTCACAAACACCATCATGCAAGAGTTTTGCATCATAATTTTTGTTACAAGCTACGCAGGGCTTCAGGGACATTTTCATATTATTCATCGATCATGGCTCAAAGTCGCTAATGGTAAGTACGTACTGACTACTGGATGCGCTATTGAAGGTATTGCGTGAACTATCCCACACAGCCGCTATGTAACACGGTGCTGGCAGCTGTCAAACTAACGAGAACTCGCATCAGATTGCTGGCACAGCCTAAATCTATGCACTCAATAATTGACGCCACTCAGCGAGAGCAGCGGCACGGTTCTGCTAGAAATTGGTGCGTGAATGGAGATGGCAGTCCTGCAGGCCCTCACAGCCATCAAAACCCGACACTCAGCCCCTGTTGCGCCTTTAGCGGACAAGAGTGGCAGAGGGGTGTGGTGTGGCAGCTTTCGTTGTGAAGTCGATGCAATATTTACACTGGATTTAATAAAACCTTACGTATTTAATATTCTTACAAACTCAACAAGGGAGATAATTCAATGTTATTTAAGTTTGCTTGGCAACATTCTACATCAGCTAGAGACAACACGATCAAAAAGTTCATGGAAACGGGCGGTATGCCCCCAGAAGGCGTAACAATGCTTTCACGTTACCATAACGTTGATGGTTCTGGTGGTTTTGCTATCGCAGAAACGGACAGCTCGGCCGCTCTGGCAGATTGGGCATTGGACTGGAATGGATTGATAGACGTCACCATAACGCCAATTATGGATGATGAAACTATCAGTGGCGCGCTAGGAAAACATTTTAGTTAGGCCAGTCATGAATATGATACTAAAAGGCCCCTTATGGGGTCTTTTTTAAAGTTTCATTCCCAATAACCACATCTACACCCACACCCAGCCCCTATTGCGCCTTTAGCGGACCAGAGTGGTCGAGAGGGGTAGTGGCTCAGTACCACTACTCCATACCGCATCCAGCTAGTATTATGCATTGTTATATTAGCATAATAGCTAGGCCATAAGAGCAACAGCTAGTACATATACATAGTGGCTTTTTATGTTATAAAATTAATCGCAATCTTTGTACTGGCTTGATAAGCAAGTGGTTGCCTTGTCTTCAATTTTCTCAAGCTCCTCCGCGCTAAATGCAAACGCAGCTCCATTATACATTCCTTCAATCGCAGCATTTCCGTTTGCTATACTGACCGAATACCAAATGACAGCAAGCTCGCTGCTTTTCGTCAGGCCACCCTGTCCAAAATGGTAAAGTTGGCCCAACAGTCCCTGTGAGTTAGCGTTGCCTTTGACAGCTTCTTCCCTTGCAAGTTTTGCAGCGGCCTCCCACGCTCTTGCGTCAAAAGCATCCTGTGCAGTTTCATAAGATTGCGCAGAAACGCTTGAGCCTAATAAGGCTAGCAGACAAAAAGTTACAATTTGCTTCATTTGATCCTCAATATAATTACCCATTTCTCATTAAAATGATTAATAGGAACTCTACCTAATACCACAATATATTTTAAAGCGGTTTTACAATAATGGTTTTAATACAAACATTTGGTCCGGTCAAGCCAACGCGAACTCGCATCAGATTGCTGGCACATCCTAAATCTATGCGCTCAATAATTGACGCCATTCAGCGAGAGCAGCGGTACGGTTCTGCTGGAAATTGTCTCATGAGTAGATGTGGCGTTCCTGCAGCCACATACAGCCAACCTAACCCAACACGCAGCCTGTGTAGCGCCTGAAACAAACCAGGCCGTCTCAGCAGGTAAAAAGCATCACAGCCAGGCGGATGATCTCTGGGCGTGTTTTGAAGTACCTGAACGGGGAGTGTTTTGTCATACGGAGAGGCTACGAGACCACCCTGCAGGTCTCAAGCTCGTTTTGTCTGACAGTGCCCTTATTAATGTTCTTTACAGCTTAGATTATGAGCAGTCAGGACTGCTTGTCAAAGTGCAATAAGAAAAGGTCATGTTTCCTGACGGTTGTTTTTGTTTCCCTGCTTATAAGTTTGGACTTCGGAAAAGTGATTTTCCATAACGAAACCCAGCCCCATCCATCGCAATGTCAGAGTTACCCGTGTAAACGATCTGACAAGTGTTGTTGCCTTAAGTTCTGCGCTTACACCCGCTTTTACCGCCCTAGTAGTGAGGTACTTTTTTTCCCTCAGCCGCAAAACTTACTATTCTCTCCATTCGGGAAACTCGTGTGGCATCCCGTTTAGCCAGAGATAACCAACGCAGCACATTACGCCTATATGATTGAGCTGATCCATCCCACCATGTTTTAGCACCTGCGTCACGCAGAGCTTTTATTAGGTCGCTTGGTACATTTAAATCGTCTATATTCTGTCCCGCAAAGTATAGCCCAGAGCTTTTGGCTTTTTTGATCACCGCCATACCGGCAGTGTGCATATGACCCTCATCGATAAGGCGATTTGCTCGCTCCCGATAGGTCTTCGTCCAAGTGTGAGTTTTTCTGGGTGATATGAGTTGCATAGTTCGATCATGATCCAGCTTCATTCGTCTACCATCAATCCAGCCATAAGAAAGTAACGCGTCCAAAACTTGATCTCGCGATACGTATTTTTCTCTATGAAGAGCTTTCCACGTTACGAGCCAAACTGTGGAACTTGTTGCGTGATGCGAGTTGAGCCATTCCCATAGCCCTTTTACGCTCGTTACTTCAACATGGACAAAATCATCAGCTTGCATTTTGAGTCTCTATTGCCAACATTTAGTAGTCGCAACCTTTAGTACGCTTATAGAAACGATAGTCAATTTTATCTAACCCCAGCCCCATCCATCACAACATCAGAATTACCCGTGTAGACGATCTGATAAAGAACAAGGGTCATAGGCTGATCTTTTGTGATCAAACTTGCATGGTACTACTTGATAAGTTTTGTCACAGAACCACTTTGGTAATTGTAAAAATCAAAGGAGCTTAAGATGGCTGAATGTGGATGTGGACGCAGTCCAAACGGTAATTGCGTGGGTTGGCATAACCTTACCGAAGAGCAATACTTGGAGAAGAAGGCTGCTTACGAGGCAAAGCAGGCCGCTAAATAAATCCTATTGGTGAGGCTTCACGTTAATCTTGTGCAGCCTCACCTGTTTTGAACGATCTGATACGTGTTGTTACCCTTCACTCCGCAGTTATGACACCTGGCTCTCTGACGTACCTCATGGGCTGTGGTATCGCCGCCTACTACAGCGATCAGGTTTGCTACCTCTAGAAGCGTATGATGCTTACATAGGCCGCAGGTGATGCTGAGTTGGTGCTGTGGGTCTAGATTATAAACGAACCTCATCAAAGGTGAAAATTTTCCATAAGGTAAAAGACCATGAATGAACCTAAAACTCTTCTCCTTTTTGGCGACTCAAACACACACTGCACAATGCCTATGCGAGAATTAGGTGAGCGCAACCGTCATCCCTTGAATATCCGTTGGACGTCCCTTCTTGCACGCAAACTTGGAGACAATTGGAGAGTAATTGATGAAGGCTTACCTGGCAGAACTACAGTTCACAACGATCCTATTGAAGGCGAACACAAAAACGGAGCAAGCGTTTTACCCGCTATCCTAGAAACACACCAATGTATTAGCGTTATTGCTATAATGCTCGGTACTAATGATCTTAAATTTAGGTTCGGAGTAAATGCATTTGATATCGCGCAATCCATAGGAAAATTAATACGGATTATTCGCGCATCAGGTTGTGGGCCGAAAGGGGAATCGCCCAAAATTATAGTCATCGCTCCGCCTCCAATCAAAGAGGTCGGTGCCTTAGCAAAAATATTCAAAGAAGGTGAGAGACTATCATTAGACCTAGGAAACGAGATCAAAATAGTAGCTGAATGTGAAAATGTATTGTTCGCAGATCTCAATAGTCACGTATGCGTTTCAAATATTGATGGCGTTCACTATGACTCCGTAGCTATGGAGCCAATTGCTACTCTCATGTTTGAGTCTGTTAGGAAGTTGAGCTTTTGAATATTTTCGTAGGCAAGAGATTTTTGGCTCCTACAAAATCAAACACAGCCATCTCATCGGGCGTGGGTCGAGAGTTTGGTCAGCCTCTCTTATATCCAAAAGCCAAGTTATGGTCTGTATCACAGGTATCACCAGAGCAGCACTCAAAGATATTAGACTTACAGATTACACACTGCTCATGCCCATGCACTACGACAGTGTTCAGAGGTGACTGGCATCTGGGGCAACGCTGCTGGTGTGCGTTGGCTGGGTTCAAGAGGTTATCCATCCGATCCTAACCATTTCTTAATCACCACAGCAGCCAAGCACTTCTCACAAACACCATCATGCAAGAGTTTTGCATCATAATTTTTGTTACAAGCTACGCAGGGTTTCAGGGACATTTTCATCCTATTCATTGATCACGGTTCAAAGTCGCTAATGGTAAGTACGTACTGACTACTGGATGTGCCTTTTAAGGTCTGCAAAAGCTAGCCCGAGCAGCCACATTGTAACATGGATCAGCACTAGATGTGCTAATTTCCAAGCTATCATTCCGCGGCGCAGAGTTGACAACTCAACTTAACTCCTCACAGATTGACTTCGGGAGGACAAGTTATGCCTGAAATCTTATCAAATGAGCAAATTGAGGCCTATCGTGAGCTGGGATATTTGGTTTTAGAACGTCATCTTCCTGATGATATCTTGATCAAGATACGTGCTGAGATTTCTCGGTTTGAAGATGAAGCACGCGGCATGACAGAGTCAAACGAGCGATTGGATTTGGAAGATAGCCATACAATTGAGGATCCGCGTTTACGCCGCATCAAGCTGCCGCACAAAATTAGCAATTTCATGCGCGAATTGATGTTTTCCGATCACATCCTCGCTCCTGCACGAGATTTAGCCGGGCCTGATCTTCGACTGCATACATCGAAGCTCAACATGAAATCTGCTGGTTATGGTGCTGCAGTGGAGTGGCATCAGGACTATGCTTTCTATCCACACACTAATGATGACATTTTGGCCATTGGCGTAATTATCGATGATATGGAAAGCGAGAATGGGCCTTTGATGGTCTATCCAGGGAGCCACAAGGGACCGGTCTATGATCATCATGTTGATGGCGTTTTTGCGGGCGCCTTTATTCCTGAAGATGTTGGCCTAAACCCTGCCGATGCTGTTGAGTTGAAAGGGCCGGCTGGCTCTATCTCAATCCATCATGGAAGAATAGTCCACGGATCTGCTTTAAATACGTCTGACCGCTCGCGGCGTATTTTGTTTTACGAAATGATGGCTGCGGATGCCTTCCCAATCATGGGTTCAATGACGATGTGGGATGGGATCAAAGACTATAATACACGAATGCTGTGCGGTGAACCAACGATCAAACCGCGTCTTAAAGACATCCCCATTCGCATTCCTCAACCGCAACCTGATGTGCCAATTTCAATTTATGAAATTCAAAAGGGCTTGAAGGCCCGTGCCTTCAAAACCATTAAGTAAAACAAAGTTGAATTTTGCTATCAAATCTTAGAGGCAGCTGGATGTAGATGTTGATCGGATGCTGTCAAACTAATCAGAACTCGCATCGATTTCTGGCGCAGCCTGAACCTATGCGTTCAATAATTGGCGCCACTCAGTAAGAGCGGCGGTTCGATTGATCTTGAAATTGTCTCGTGAGTAGAAGTGGCGTTCATTTAGGGCTGTACAAGCAATCTAACCCCACACCCAGCTTGCGTAGCGCCTTCAGCGGACCTGAGTGGCGCCAGCAGGCAAACAGCGGCCTAACCGCATGTCAAACCAAACATGTTTGCAACAACGCGCAGGCGTGCGGGCGCGTGGCGGAAATGCTTGTTCTAACGGACCAAGCAATACGCCCTTAAATGCTAAAATAGCTTTAATCAATTGAAGAGAATCGTAAACTGCGAGGTAGCTAAGGCAATTGCTAGACCCAAGTTCATAAGTCTTAATAGGCCATATGGCTGGGCAGAAACATCCTTGTAAGCATTCGTTTTTTTTGCCGCGGCGGAAGTATCCTTTATGTTGGCAATTTGTGATCTCAGCGTTGCATGTTGTCGCAAGCGTTTCTTTGCGCGTCGTAAGATTGCAGGAAAGTTCTCCTTAAGCCCGTAGACATCAGAAAAAACAAAGGGGGCTGCATGAAAAACACAGTATTCGAAAATGCGCTTACAGCAGCACGAGGCGCCTATGATGCCTCACCCGCGCTTCAACGCTTCGCGCGCTGGCCAGATGATTTAAGATATCATGAAAAAGAAGCCCAAATAATACCCGCGTTGCGCCAAATTAAACGTTGGTCCAATCCTCATCCCCTTCATACCGCCACGCAAGATATATCGTCATATGGCAATTGGAAGCGAACCTATACCGAGGAGGAGGTCGGCTTTGGCTTTTTGCAAGACTACGGATACATAGAGCTTTATGGTCCAGACGGCCATTATCATTCACTACAGGGCCGCGCCTATATCGCCTATTGGGGGCGCGGGCTTTATTACCCTTGGCATCACCACGAAGCCGAAGAAATCTATTTGGTGATTAGCGGCTCCGGTTATTTTGAAAGCGAGGGACAAGACCCCGCTCTGCTCACCTCAGGGCAAACGAGACGCCACCATAGCAATCAGCCGCACGCATTAACGCTGCGGCAAGAGCCTATTTTAGCATTGGTTTTATGGCGAGGAGATGGAATGAACGGCTTGCCCTTGATGGGAGCCTAGTAAGCCTGGCCAACGGTGCTGTCAGACGAATGAGAAATCGCATCAGATTGCTAGCGCAGCCTGAATCTATGCGCTCAATAATTGGCGCCACTCAGCAAGAGCAGTGGCGCGGTTCAGCTTACAATTGAGGCCTTAGTAAAGGTAGCGCCCTTCAGGCCCAGCTACAGCTGCAGCACTTAAATTTTTGAACAAAAACTTCAAAGTAAGCTATATTTATGTTATCATTAGATATGAAAAACGGCAGAAATACGGATGGTAAGTTCTCTGATGGGAACGCAGGGCGCCCCAAGGGTTCCCGCAATAAAGCCACCATTGCAATTGACAGCCTTCTAGAGGGGCAAGCAGAAGCATTAACCCAAACAGCCATATCGAAAGCACTGGAAGGTGACAGCATTGCCCTGAGGCTCTGTATGGACCGCATAGCGCCTCCAATGAAGGATAAGCCTGTTGTGTTTCCCCTACCTCAAATGTGCGATGCCATAGACGCCTCAGAGGCTGCAGGAAGCGTTCTCAGAGCCGTAAGTTACGGAACCCTTACTCCAATTGAGGGAACAAGGGTTATGGGCCTCATAGACAGCTACAGGCGCACTCTTGAACTTACAGATATTGAATATCGTCTAAAAGCACTGGAAGGCGATCATGCAGACCATTAGCAAGCGCATTTATCGTATCGAAGCCAGCAGGCCCAGCACACCAAACCCGGAAGCCGAAAAAGCCCTCACTGCAATCATTGAGTGCCTTGATGGTCTCGCACTGCGTAAATCATCCGGTGATCCCAATGTGCAAGAAGAGATCGAAGCGGTATCAACGTTGCTGAAGGGCTACTAATGAAGCTTAATGATAGACTTACAAAAATAGAGGGCTTGCAAAGAAGCCCAATGCCTCCAGCCCTAAAGCTAATTCGGATAATCTATGAACCTAGCAAAACTGGCCCTAGAGAGGTCAGAGCCATTGCCCGCATTCGTTCAAAAGCGGGTTATACCACCCTGTGGCAGAGCAAAAATTAGCTTCAGAAAGCTTTTTACGCAAGGATTAGATTTTTATAACTGCAATGGTGACGTTGAGTTTTTGTAGATTAGGGTTTTTATAAACCAGCGATGTTTTTTGATTTTAAATTAAATGAACCAGAACATTTTTCTATAAAAAACTATTAGTGTCAGCAAAGTGACAAATCAGGTGACAAGCCCTGTCACCTATTTTTACTAATTTTGTATAAGTATTTGTTAATAATGGCTCCGTCGGTAGGGATCGCTTTGTTTATATTTATTGTTTAAATACAGCGTTTAAGGGTAGGGTTCTTATATTTTTGTGTACCGAATATGTACCTATTTTGTGTACCGATTTTTGACGTTGTGGCTTAAAAATTGTTGCTGGTACGCCGCTTTATTTCCAGTTCACACGATACATGGCTTCGTTTCGTCTCATAAATGGTAATGTGAACGGGCCGTTATAGGTGGCCATCATCGGATCACCAATTGTGAGAATATTATCTTTCCTCAGGGCTTCAAAAAGAAGGGCAGAGTGTTTGATAAAGTTTTGATCAGTGGAGCGCCCTGAATATTTAGTGACTGCGTAAAAACCACCCTTGACGGTAATTAGTTTTACATCGTCCCCATCTGGTAACGGGGCTGATTGTTTGGTGAAACTCTTAGGTAAGAAAAAAATCATAGATGCGCCACTACTATCTTTTGACTGTATCACGGGAACAGTCATAGCAATCTTTGACGAACTTTCGTTAGAACCGGAGATATAGTTGAATAGCCTTCTAAATGCGCCATTTTGGCTTTGCGACTGGGTGGTTTCCACTGCAAGCCGATCTTGATACTGGCGTATTTCATAAATATCTGTAGATTTGATTAGTTTATATTCAGGTTCTTCATATGCCATTGCGTTGCTCGTTGAGAGAAAGAATATCGTCAGTGCTGCAATGATAAAGTGATAGATAGATGTTTTTAGTAGCATGTTCACATTTTTGCCCTCCATCCTTTTATATCCCAGCTAAATTCATCGTTTTTTATCTATCCCAGCGTATTTCCTATTCAGCCAAGACAAGCTGTGAGCATTTGTGCTGTTTGCGTCTAGTTTCTGCTTCTCTTGCCTTTGACAGCCACTCAACACCGTTAGGGTCTTCTCGGTACATAGCAAATGCAATACTTTCTAATGCTCGGTATGATTTACATTTTGTAGAATTGTCACGTTCAGCCTGTTGAGCTTCAAAATATTTGGGTGCAAGAACATAAATCAAACCTCCCGACACAGTCATTAAGAATAATGAACATGTAATGATTATGATTTTCCTGTGTTGCCGCATCGTTCCTAACAATCGATGATTCCAGTTTATGCTGTTTTTAGTTTAACCGAGAAATTCCACCAAAGCCCAGCGCCTCAAGTCTAATACCCTTGCTTGCTTGGGATAACTCCTCTGACACCACCTCTAGGATCAACGACATGATCATTACGTCTCGGGATCAAGCGCACGTGGAAGACAGTCTGACCAGCAACAAAATGTTATATCGAAGGTAAAAGTAAGGTAAAACGGAATATCGTAAACTTTACATTATACACCTACCGAGGCGACTACACTTGATTGCGCCGCTTGAGTAGATGAAGATGGAGTATATTCATAATCTAGATAACTCATCTAGCCCATTTGAGGATCATTATGACAGAGCGGCCAAATATCATTTTTATCATGGCGGACGATCATGCCGCTAAGGCGATAAGTGCTTATGGGTATGGCATAAATAAAACTCCTAACATAGACAGATTGGCTAATGAAGGAGCAAGGTTGGACCATTGTTATGTTACAAATTCAATCTGTACACCAAGCAGGGCTGCAATATTAACAGGCACTTATAACCATGTAAATTGTGTTACTACACTCGATACACCTATTAATGGTCGCCTACCTAACGTAGCCAAACACCTCCAGAGCGATGGATATCAGACGGCTATAATTGGAAAGTGGCATTTAGGTGAAGGTAAAGAACACGAGCCATCCGGCTTTGATTTTTGGTCCGTTTTGCCGGGCCAAGGCGATTATTTTGACCCGGTCTTCAATCAGATGGGTGACGAAATAGAAGCTGAGGGCTATGCAACAGATATAATCACGGACAAATCTTTAGCGTGGTTGAAATCTCGTGATCAGGGCAAGCCATTCTTTTTAATGTGTCATCACAAAGCACCGCATCGTGAGTGGGAACCCAATCCGAAATATAGAGATTTGTTTACAGATGAGATCGCCATTCCCGATACTTTCAATGACGTCTATAAAAACAGAGCTAAAGCAGCTGCAGCTGCAAAAATGCGAATTAAAGACGATATTACCTATGACGACTTAGGACTAGTACAGCCAGAAGGTGGTTTAGAAGTAGGAGAAAGAGCGAGGCGAAAAAGTAATCGCCGTAAAATCCCGAATCCGAGTGATGTTTCAGATATAAAACTTATCGACAAACACACCGGTGAAATATTCCAATTCAATACGCCTGAGGAGTTTCATAATTTCAAATATCAAAGGTATTTGAAGAGATATTTAGCAACAATAGCATCGATAGACGATAGCGTTGGTGAAATACTTCAGTTTTTGGATGATAATAACTTGGCCGAAAATACGATAGTTATATATACTTCAGATCAAGGTTTTTTCCTCGGTGAACACGGCTGGTTTGATAAAAGGTTTATTTACGAAGAGTCCTTTCAAATGCCGTTTTTGGTACGTTACCCCGCTAAAATCAGTCCGGGTCAGGTCAATAAAGATATTTGTTGTAATGTAGATTTTGCGCCTACATTTCTCGATTACGCTGATACAGTTATTCCATCTTATATGCAGGGGGTGAGTTTACGACCGCTGTTTGAAGGAGAGACACCCGAAGATTGGTCTCAACTTGCATATCATCGATACTGGATGCACAAAGATCCAGACCATAATGCTTTCGCGCACTACGGGATCCGTAATAAAAGATATAAATTAATTTATTGGTATAATGAAGGTTTTGATCTGCCGGGCACAAATGATGGTGGAGAAGACAAGGAGTGGGAATTATTTGACTGCCAAGAGGATCCAATGGAGCTCTTCAACCGTTACAACGATCACCACTATCAAGATGTAGTTTTTGAGATGAAAAAACTGCTTGAAGATAAGATGCGCAGTATTGGTGACCGGATCGAGCATACTCGATGAACCCAGCGCCTTAAGACTAATACCCTTGCTGACTTGGGATAATACCTCTGTGTTTGTGGCGTGATCGTGGGTGAGATGCGGAGGTTGGTACGACAATCTCTATTTCCCTGAGAGATGGGAGAATAGTTATTTAGGTGGTAGCTTCTAGTGTATCTGCTATATTTTCTTTTTATTCTTGATAGGTTGTTGTCAGGTTATCTTTGTTAGAATACTCAGATAAAACGCTCAAATGGCACATGGTATCAAATATGTTTTCCAAACCAACAACCGAAGGCCTTACACCTGCAAGCAGTTTCTCCAAGGAACCTAGACAACGTCGATCACTATTACATGATGGCATAGTTATCCAAGGCGATTGGCAAAGTGACGGTACAGTAGAGTTTGGCGGGAGGATTAAAGGTGATTTAACTGTAGATGTACTCGTAGTGACAGGTACAGGCAATGTGGACGGTAACGTGCGAGCAAGGTCTGTCACAGTAGAAGGCTATTTGAACGGCACCATAGCTGCTGTAGATGTAATTTTAGCTTCAACAGCGGTTTTTACAGGTGAAATTGTTGCAGAAAGAATCCGAATAGACTTTGGAGCAAACGTAGAAGGCCTTTTAAAAGCAACTGCTAAAGATACAGCTTAGTACCCTTGCTTACTTGGGATAACTCCTCTGACACCACCTCTAGGATCAACGACATGATAGTTGGAGGGTATTCCAAAGCAGTACCGCTTTATACACTAGCCTGCTCAAGACATTACGTGTAAAGAACGAGATTTAATCTGACAATTTTGTATATTTGAACAAAAGGAGTCAGAGAGATGACGAACATCGAAAGTAAACTAATCAAGCCCAAGCTTGGCGTTTTGGAATTGGCAAAGCAGCTTGGCAGCGTCAGCGCGGCTTGCAAAACCATGGGCTATTCGCGTGACAGTTTTTACCGCTTCAAGAAGCTTTATGAGAACGGTGGCGAAGAAGCCTTGCGCGAGATCAGCCGTAAGAAGCCGATCATCCGCAACCGTGTACCGGAACATGTCGAACGCGCGGTGATTGAGCTTGCGATTGAAAATCCTGCCTTGGGCCAGCTGCGTGTCGCCCAAGAATTGTTGCAGCGGGGCATCGTGGTCTCCAGTGGTGGGGTGCGGTCGATTTGGTTGCGCAACGAGCTGGAAACCATGAAAAAACGCCTGAAAGCCTTGGAAACGCGGTCCGCGCAAGAAGGGTTTGTTCTGACCGAAGCGCAGATTGTGGCGCTGGAAAAAGCCAAGTCACAACGTGAAGCGGCTGGTGAGATTGAGACCTACCATCCCGGCTATCTTGGCAGCCAGGATACCTATTTTGTCGGCACAATGAAGGGGGTTGGACGGATTTACCAACAAACCTTCGTCGATACATATAGCCGCGTGGCAATGGCAAAACTGTACATTGAGAAAACGGCGATCACTGCCGCCGATATGTTGAATGACCAAGTCGTACCCTTCTTTGACGAACAAGAGGTGCCCCTGCTGCGCATCTTAACAGATCGGGGCACGGAATATTGCGGCACCGTTGAGCGTCACAGCTATCAACTGTATCTGGCCATGGAAGATATTGATCACAGCAAGACAAAAGCCAACCATCCCCAAACAAACGGGATCTGTGAACGCTTTCATCGCACCATGAAAAATGAGTTCTATGACATAGCGTTCCGCAAGAAAATCTACGGATCGCTGGAAGAGCTGCAAACAGACGTTGATCATTGGTTGGCAAAATACAACGAACAGCGACCCCATTCGGGAAAACATTGCTACGGAAAAACGCCCATGCAAACATTCCGTGAAGCTCGACATTTGGTAGGCGAAAAGACTATCCCTATCACAAACCAATCTGACAGCATGTACGAAATGACACACGCTGGATGATAACAATGTCAGATTAAATAATGTCTTTTACACGTTAAATCAACATGCCTCGTGCAGACACTGGAATCGTTTCTATAATGGTATCACCTCTAACCGCCACGAGTTGATCAACCATATTCACAGTGACGCAGACATGGTTCGGTATAACACGTAAGATATCGCCAACCTCTGGCTTGGTATGACAACGTGACAGATCAAGGAACCCGTGCTCTTCAGCAAACTTATGGATGCGTGCTTTTGGATACTCACGGATCAATCCATACCCGTCTAGACCGCCAGTGTCAGATGTCAGTGTTTTGGAGCCTGCATCCAGAATGCCACGGTCCTCGCCCCCGCGACTAACCACACTGGTAAATACGTGGAGTGCGCAATCGCCTTGCTGCGCAAACCCAGCTTCGATCATCATGCGATCATTGAAAATACAGGTGCCTGCCCGATGTTCAGTTGCGCCTAACAGCTTGCCAATATTGGGGAAATTTGGGGTCCCTCCGGTGGAAATAATCCCATGCCTCATACCGAGCACCGCAAACCCTCTAATCATTTTGTCAAGAAATATCTGAGTCTCCGGCCAAGTATCCAGCGCTGGATAAAATAATAGGCCAGCAAAATTGAGCATTGGATCATTATTGATGATTTGGGCCAATGCGAGCGCTTCACCTGGTGTTTCAACCCCCGCACGTTTTTGTCCCGTGTCACATTCAATCATCACATCCAAAGGTCTACCAGACTCACGCGCAGCATTTGAATAGGCTTCAAGTACAACCGGATTATCAGCACAGACCTTTAGAGCGATACGCTGTTGTAAAGCTGCCAACCGACCCGAACGCGCCGCTCCCAAAAGATTGGTTGCGACAATAATGTCGGTGATGCCTGCATCCGCCATCACTTCGGCCTCACCTAGTTTTTGGCAGGTAATCCCACGCGCGCCAGCCTCAATCTGCATCTTTGCCAAAAGTGGTGATTTATGGGTTTTGATGTGCGGCCGGTTTGCCACCCCGGCTTTATCACATAATTTTTGAGCACGCTGGATATTGCGCTCAACTACATCAAGATCAATAATGAGGCAGGGTGTACCAAACTCTTTAATGATCTTCGTCTTCATTCTGTTCATAATATCAGTCATTCTGGTCAGCCTGATTAAGATACGCTTTTACTAACACAATGCTTGCGCTGAAGTTAGTGTCTTGAGCCCAATCGCATGAAACTGTGCGTGGGGTGCTGTCAGACGAACGAGAACTCGCATCAGATTGCTGGCGCAGCGTGAATCTATGCGCTCAATAGTTGGCGCCACTCAGCAAGAGCAGCGGTTCGATTGAACTTGAAATTGTCTCGTGAGTAGAAGTGGCGTTCATTTAGGGCTGTACAATCAACCTAACCCCACACCCAGCCTGTTTAGCGCATTAAGCGGACCTGAGTGGCGTCAGTGGGAACACAGCATCACAGCCAAGCGGATGATCTCTGCGCTAGTTTTAAATTACCGGAATGGGGAGTGTTTTGTCATACGGCGAGGCTACGAAACCGCCTGCTCCGTCTCAAGCTCGTTTTGTCTGACAGTGCCAACGCGGGTGGACGCCAGAACTGCGTGACACGTCTGCGCCGCCCAGTCTGTATGATTTTAATTTACGTTAATACGTCTCTTCATAGGCGGTGCACTGCTGGGCAGTATCCATTTCAGAAAGATGGGCAATTTCTGACCTTTTGTGGGCTGTGTAAACCGCTGCAAAGGATTCAGGAAACCAACCTGTCAGGGTTTGGTTAGCGTTAAATTTTTCCAATGCCGACTCAAGCGTTTCTGGCAGGCGGGTATAGCCGCGATCTGCTAGTTCGGTAGAGGAAAGCAGGGACAGATCCTCTTCCGTTGGTTCAGGAGCTTCCAATCCTTCTTCTATGCCCTGCACACCCGAATGCACAATTGCGGCCAGGGCCAGATGCGGACAGGCTGCTGCGTCAGCAGCGCGGTATTCTATGTTGAACTGGCGCGCGATGCTGGCTGGGTCTTTGGCAGTGACGGGGCAGACGCGCAGAGAGGCCTCTCGGTCGCGGAACCCAAGATTGTTGTAGGCGGCAGACCAACGATGTGGCGTCAGGCGCAGATAGGACACCACAGATGGCGCGGTGATCGCCAGGATGCTGTCCATATATTTCAGCACCCCCGCGGCGAAAGCACCGGTCATTTTTGACATACCGCATGGCCCGTTTGCATCATAGGTGGCAGGATCACCATTTTGATCCAGAAAGCTCATGTGGATATGCACGCCATTGCCAACGCTAGCGGGATCACGGATTGGGGTAAAGGTTGCTTCTTCTCCAAATTCGCGGGCACAGGATCGGGTGAATTCGCGCAATATCACGGCGGCATCGGCTGAACGAACGCCTTCTTCGGGGCCAATGACGACTTCGTATTGGTTGGGGCCGTATTCTTTCATGATACTGTCTGGCGAGAAACCCGCATTGGAAAGCTGGAACATTAGCGTCTCGCACAATTCTCTTCGTGCCTCAAAACCTGTTCGACCAAAGGCCTCTCCTGTAAGGTTGAGATTGCGCTTTAGCTGGAATTCATGTTCAAAGGCTGACAGTAAGTTAACCCCCGCCACGCCCTTTAGCCGAGCAAGTGCTGTTTTCAACAGGGAGCGGGTGCAAAACGCCCAAGGTTCCCCGTCCAGTGAAACGATGTCACCCAGTACGAGTTGTTCGGTTCGGTTGTCGAAGGTTGCTTGCACATGGGTCGTGGCATCCGGGATCAACAAAAGATCGCCCAACGCACCAAACGGGCTGTCGGCGATGCCGTCAAAACAGTTAATTTGTACGTTGGTGGGCGTCCAGCCGACGCCGCGTTTTAACCGCTTTTCCATTTGATCAGCCGGAAACGCTTTGCCCCGTGTTTTTCCGGCGAGGTCGTTTGTGGCAGCAAAAATTAAGGGGGTCATGGTGTCGTATCCTGTTCTGATTGTCTGACTGCGTCCCAGTCCTCAATGCGTTTGCGGGTAGAGGTCCAGTCTTCTTCTGCGGTTCGCGTTGCCATGGCTTCGGTCACGGCAAGTGCGGCAGAATAACTGTCCCAGATTGTGCTGATTTCAATCGGTACGGCCAAGACTTCGGCAGCGTATTTTTTCGCCGGCGACATCCATTTGTCAGTCATTAGAACAATCTGGACCCTGCGCGCGGCTGCCATTTTCGAAAGCTGTTTCAAATTTGCTTGATATCTGCGGAAATCAACAAGGAAAAGCACGTCCCCGGGGCGCATTCGCAACAGGTATTCGGGCCAAATTTCGGGGTCGCGCCCAATATGAAACACACCCGCCCTGGCTTGGCGCAGGTGAAAGGACAGATGTTGTGCAACTGTGTCGCTGATCCTGCCACCCAAAGAATAAATGTTGCGTTTTGGGTCGCCGAATAAGGCGCAGATACGGTTGAACTGGCCTTCGGTAATGGCGGCATCCGCCAATTGCATTTGTTCCGCGGTTCGGGATAGGAAACCAGAAAGATATCCACCTTCGATCTGTTTTCCGGTCGCGTGAATTTCTACAGGAGAACGATCGCCTTCCTTCATTTCCGCAATCAGACTGCGCTGCATCTCGGGGTAGCCGGACAACCCAATTTTGGTCACAAATCGAGAAATTGACGGGGGCGAAACCTCGGCCTTTTCAGCAAGCTTTTTGATCGAGGCTAGTCCGGCAAAGGGGTAATCTGACAATAAAACAGCCGCGAGTTTACGTTCCGACGGGGTCATGCTTTCGGATGATTTTTCGATAAGGGTGCGAATTGACATAGTGTAAATGTGATGGAATATAATTTTCAGTCAACACATTTTTATTGACTCTGAAAAAGACATTTCTCTAAGTTGATGGAATGGATGTTGCTGCCGCCCAATCCCTGTTATCTGAGGCTGACCCTTTTCCTGTTGAAGTGCTCAACAATAAAAGTGGGTCGCCTGTTTTGTTGCTGTGCGAACATGCCGGACGTAACATTCCCAGTTCCCTAAACAATCTGAAATTGAACGAGGACGTGCTGACCAGCCATCGGGCATGGGATATCGGTGCAAGAAACGTGGCACTTGGTATTAGTGAGGTACTAGATGCTCCGCTTATCCTTCAGCGGTACAGTCGTTTGGTCATTGATGCGAACAGACCGCCCAATGGTACTGGTTCGATGCCTGAAATCAGCGATGGCGTGACAATTCCAGGCAACCAGGGCCTGACATCGATGGATAAGCAAAGCCGTATAGATGAGATTTTTGCGCCTATGGATCATGCAATTGAGGCTGGGTTGACTGAAACGGTTAAGGCCTGTTTTTCCATTCATTCCTTTACCCCCAGTATGAATGGGCAGGACCGCCGTTGGCACGCCGGATTTCTATCGCGCCATGCAAAAAACACCGCCAGGGCGTTGATGGCATCCGTGTCCCGTCAGCAACCCGCACTCGAACTGGCGCTTAATCAACCCTATCAGATTGACGATGAAACCGATTGGTTCGTCCCGCGCCATGCCGAGACCCGCGGTCTGCCACATTGCCTTATCGAAATTCGCAATGACCAGATTGACCATGCCCAAGGCGCAAAGCTTTGGGCGGGATATTTGGCGACTGCGATCGCTGAATTTATGGAGACTCTGACATGAATTTGACCCGTGATGTTCCTCTAAAGCCTGATCAGTCCGCCCTGCTTTTCATCGATGTACAGAATTTTGCGGCGCATCGGGATGGCGCTGAATTTGATGGCCTGCCGCCAGACGATTTTGCGCAAAAATACGGTTGGTTTTTTGACCAACTCGACACGTACGTCATTCCCAACATGCAGGCAATTCAGTCGGCCTGTCGCACTGCCGGGGTCGAGGTGATGTACACAACCATCGAAAGCCTGACATTGGATGGCCGGGATCGGTCGCTGGATTACAAAATTACTGGTTTTAATGTTCCCAAAGGGTCCTGGGATGGCAAGGTGGTTGATCAGATTGCACCGGTTGGAGACGAAATTATCCTGCCTAAATCGTCTTCGTCAGTCTTTGTTTCGACCCACATAGATTATGTTTTGCGAAACCTTGGTGTGAAGCAGATTGTTATATCCGGCCTGATTACGGATCAATGTGTCGAAAGCGCGATTCGTGATGCATGTGATCTGGGATATCTTGTCACGCAAGTCACAGATGCCTGTCTGACCTATACTCAGGACCGTCACGATCATTCGCTTCAGACAATTAAGGGCTATTGCCGACAGGTGACCACGGCAGAGCTGGTGGCGGAGTTGGCAGATGCTTGAGCTAACGGGCATCACCAAAACATTCGGCGGGGTTAAAGCCCTGCAAGACGTTGCTATGTCGGTTGCACCCGGCGAAGTGCGGGGATTGATCGGGCCAAACGGGGCGGGCAAAAGCACGCTGGTAAATGTGATATCGGGCCTTCTAACGCATTCCGCGGGCACGTTAACTTTGGATGGTGCGCCCTTGGATGGTGTGTCAGCGCAGCGGCGCGCCGAGAACGGGATTGCGCGTACTTTCCAAAACCTGCGTGTTTTTTCCAGCCTGACAGTACAGCAAAACATCGATGTTGCTAGCTATACCGGGACGGCCAGCGGCAGAGGCGGCGATGCCCTGCTACACGAAGCCATCCTGCGCTTTGATCTTGCTGACCGTTTGAACGAACCCGCCAGCTCTTTGCCGTATGGCCAGCTGAGACGGTTGGAAATCGTGCGTGCGCTGGCCTTGCGTCCACGTGTTTTGATGTTGGATGAACCCGCTGCCGGTATGAACGAACAAGAGACTGAGGCATTGGGTGAGGCACTAGGCTGGGTCCGGGACGAAAGTGATTGTTCGATATTGGTGATCGATCATGACTTGAAATTCATCATGGCGCTGAGCGAGCGCATCACAGTTTTGAATATGGGGGAAGTCATCGCAGATGGCACCCCCCAGGAGGTATCGGAAAACAGGCAAGTGATTGACGCTTATCTGGGTGAAGAAGAACATGCCGCATGAGCGGCCATTTAACCAACAGGAGAGAAAGATGAAAAAGACATTAACTGCATTGGCCTGCTTAACGCTGGCCACTCCGGCGATTGCTGCTGATACAATCAAGATCGGTCTTGGCGTGCCCATGACAGGCGACTATGCGCCTTACGCTGAGTGGCAAGGTGCGCGCTGTATGGCCGAAAAAATCAACGCTGGTGGGGGCGTCAACGGTATGGACATAGAGGTTCTGGTTCAGGATTCAGCGGCTGACACGCAAACCGCGATCAGCCTGGCACAAAAGTTTCTGGACGAAGGTGCCGTGATGTTGGGGACGATCCCGTTTTCCGACACAATGATCCCAGTTGCACAAGTGGCCAAATCCTATGGAGTGTCAATCTTTCAGCCGCAATCAACGCAGGTAGAAATGCATGCTGGCATCGTGGACAATTTTTTCACGGGCGTTTCGCCTGACCCGTTCACGGCAACAGCTGCGGCCAATCATGCGCTGAGCCTTGGGGTAAAGAACGTAGTCTTAATGACATCTGATGAAGGTGGATCCTGGTCCGCGCGCACGCCACTTTGGTTCGGTGATGTGGTTGAGGCTGGCGGCGGCAAAGTGGTGGCCAAGATGAATTTTTCCTTTGGCACGTCCGATTGGTCACCACAAATTGCTGAGATGAAGGCGCTGGGTACCGACGTGGATGCGGTTTATATCTCGTCCATCATGCCGGATATTTCGGTGCTGATCCGCCAGCTGAAAAGCGCAGGTATCGATGCCTATGTGATTGGTTCAGACGGGTTTGATGATCCATCTCTGGATGCCATCGGGTCTGACGATCCGTCCATTTTGGACAAAGTGTTCTTTGCCACACTGGCACCAAGTCATGATGGAAGTGCTGTGACAAAATTCATAGCTGAATGCAAGGAAATGGGCATCGATGTCCCCGGACTATTCCCTGCAACAGGTGCGGACACCGTCGCCGTTGTTGCTTGGGCTGTTGAAAAATCAGGCAGCACAGATCCATCTACGATCGCTGATACCATCCGCAACGCCGACAGCATTCCCGTGGTAACTGTGGACAGTATTTCGTTTAAGGAAACGACAACATATGCGCAGCGGACCATTCCTGTGATGGGATATAAAAACGGCGAACGGGTTTTGATTTCGAACGAAATCCCAGCCAACACACCGACCGACTGGAACTAATCAACTCTGGCGGGGCCGCGTTTGGCCCCGCCTGCATCAAAGGGTCTGGAAATGCTGCATATTGACAATTTAAAAGTATTCCATGGACCTATTGAGGCAGTACATGGGATTTCATTTTCGGTAAAAGAAGGCCAATGCGTTGCGCTGCTTGGACCTAATGGTGCGGGAAAGACGTCTACGATTTCAGCAATCACAGGTGTTGCGAAATCAACTGGGACCATCACACTGAAGAGCGATGACCTGACAACACTTCCGGTGGAATCCCGAATTCGCAAAGGCATTGCACTGTCGCCCGAAGGTAGACGTGTTTTTGCCAATCTCAGTGTTGAGGAAAACCTGCGTTTGGGCGGGGCGCATCAGAAAGAGGGGCTGGCAGATTGTATCGCAGAATGGTTCGATACATTTCCAATCCTTGGCGAACGTCGTGATCAGGCAGCAGGAACGCTTTCCGGGGGTGAACAACAGATGTTGGCAATCGCGCGCGCGCTGATGGCCGAACCTCATATCTTGTTATTGGATGAACCGAGCCTTGGGCTGGCGCCGAAAATAGTTACCCAAATTTTTAAGATGATTGGTGCGCTGAAAGACAAGGGCATGACAATCCTGCTGGTCGAACAGAATGCGACCCAAGCTTTGCGTCTGTCTGACTATGCTTACCTATTGAACAATGGCCGTATCGTTGCCGAGGGAACAGCGGAAACGCTGGGGTCCAACGACACTCTTATGGCGGAACTGACGGGGCTGACTTAATGGAGTATATCGCACAACAGATGATGAATGCCCTGTCATTTGGCGCGGAATATGCGCTTTTAGCATTGGGGCTGGCCATCGTTTTTTCCATCATGGGGTTGGTCAACTTCGCCCATGGAGAGATCATCGCCGTCGGTGGCTATACAATGGTTGCGATGACTTCCCTTGCGCTCAGCAATCCTCTGATCGTGATTGGCGTCGCCGTTATTGCGGCCACATTTGCTTCTGTCACTCTGGAACGTGTAGCGTTTAGACCTGTGCGATATGCGGACCCGACCACGGGGCTGCTGACAGCCTTTGGGGTCTCTATCGTGTTACAAAATCTTTTTTTGTTGTTGGTGTCGCCGCGTCCTATTGCGGTAACATCGCTGTATTTTCTGGAATGGCCGATCGATCTAGGAAGCATTCGCATCTCATCGCTTCAGCTCTTTGAAACGATCACTACGATTGCTGTCATTATCGCCATGACGCTGTTTTTGCGGCGTACCGTTCTGGGGCTGGCGATGCGTGCGGCGGCGCTTGATTTTGAAATGGTTCGCCTGACCGGCATTCGTGCTAACCGGGTGTTTGCAGCGGCGTTCATGATCTCTGGGCTATTGGCTGGGATCGCTTGTGTATTTATCATGGCGCGACGCGGGTCGGTTGATCCGCACTTAGGCTTTGATCCGGTTCTAAAGGCCTTTGTGGCTTGTGTTGTCGGCGGATTTGGCAGCCTGCCAGGGGCCGTTTTGGGCGGGTTCCTTTTAGGCGCGATTGAGGTGGCAATGCTGGTCATGTTGCCCCAATCGTTGGGGGGCATGACGGACGCTTTCGTCTTTGGCATCGTTGCGATGCTGTTGATCTGGCGACCCGAAGGCATTCTGACCCCACGCAGAGAAAAGGGGGACAAACAGTGACCTTTTCGCGTAGCCAAAAACGAGGGCTTGTTGGAGCAAGCTTGCTTGCCTTGATCCTGATTGGAATTGGTCTGGTGGCCAGCTATTTTGGGTCGCGATACCAATTGCGTATTGTTTATGGGGCTTACGTCAATTTGATGGTGGTGCTGGCGTTGCAGGTTTTCATGGGCAATGCGCGAATTACTAACCTAAGCCATTCGGCGTTCATGGGCATCGGTGCCTATGTTGCTGCGATCTGCGTTACCCCCGTTGCGATGAAGGCGATTTCACTGCCAAACGCGCCCTGGGGCCTCAGTACCTTTGCACTGGATCCGATCACCTCAGCCTTGATTGCCCTTTTTCTTACAGGCCTCTTTGCCGTCCTTGTGGGGCTATTCATCGTAAGGCTTTCGGGTACCGGCGCGACAATCTTCTCCCTTGCTTTGCTGGTCATTGTGCACTCAATTTTCCTCTATCGGACTGATATTTTTAAAGGCAATCAGGCGTTCTTTGGCATTCCGCAGGTGTTCACGTTAGCCTCTGCCGTAACTCTTGCCGTGCTCATGGTTTTTATCGTGCGTGGTTTTCGCGAAAGTTGTTGGGGAATTGCACTGCGCGCCTCTGCTGATGACGAAGTGGGGGCCGCATCCATGGGGGTCAATTTTTTCCGGCTGCGGCTGATCGCATGGGTGTTGTCTGGAATTTTATTGGGCGTGGCGGGCATTGCCTATGCCTATTACCTGGGAACGATCAGCGCCCGACCGTTTTATTTTAACCATGTGTTTTTGACGCTCGCCATGTTGATTTTGGGGGGTATGCGCACGGTAACTGGGGCCGTGTTGGGAACATTCCTGATTTCTTTTGGGTTGGAATGGGTTCGCTGGCTGGAAACAGGCCCAGAGGTTCTGGGTATTGACCTGCCCGAAGTTCTGGGCCTTTCTGGTGTAACCTTGGGGGCGGTTATTGTCCTAACGATGGCCTTGCGTCCGGGTGGTATCATGGGTGACCGTGAAATTGAGGAATTGGTTCTGAAAAAGTAAGGGAAACCTATGGCGTGCAATCATACGATCCACAAACATGCCCACCATTTTGGTTGGGACAATTCGATTGATCCGGTTTTGAGCGTCTCTCCGGGGCAAACGATTGAAGTCGAAACTATTGATGCCTCTGGTGGCCAGTTAAACCCCAGATCAACTGTGGATAATTTGATTGGCCTGTCCTTTGATCAGGTCAATCCGGTGACCGGGCCAATATTTATCGAAGGGGCTGAGCCAGGGGATGCGGTCGCAATCACGTTTTTGGATTTTAAACCATCTGGCTGGGGCTGGACCGCGAATATCCCCGGTTTTGGGCTGTTGGCTGATCAATTCGCTGATCCCGCGCTGCATATCTGGAAATACGATCCTGTGGCGATGAAACCGGCTCTTTATGGTCCGGGGGGACAAGTGCCTTTGAAACCCTTTGTCGGCACAATTGGGTTGGCCCTGGCCGAACCCGGTGCGCATTCCGTTGTGCCGCCCCGCAGGGTGGGCGGAAACCTCGACATTCGCGACAATGCCGTCGGAACGACGCTCTACCTGCCCGTGGAAGTTGCTGGAGGCCTGCTATCGCTGGGCGATACCCATGCTGCCCAAGGGGATGGCGAAATTTGCGGGACAGCTATCGAAAGCCCGATGGATGTGGCGATCAAGGTTGACCTGTTGAAAGGCACGAATTACGCCTTTCCACGCTTTGAAACCCAAGGCCCGGTAACTCACCATTTCGATAGCAAAGGATACTGGGCCACGACAGGAATTGGTGAAGACCTGATGCAAGCCTCGCGCGATGCCGTTTCTGCCATGGTTGATCTGGTCTCAACAGAAACAGGAATGACCGCGCTCGACGCTTACATGCTTTGCTCGGTCTGCGGCGACCTAAGGATCAGCGAAATCGTAGACATGCCAAACTGGACAGTGTCGTTCTATTTCCCAAAAGTAGCATTGGCATAGTCTGCGTATGTAAACAGTTGGTCACGTAACGTCGCAGTCATTTGTTGCATTGCAACCATACGTAAATTGGGTGTTGTCAGACGAATGAGAACTCACATCAGATTGCAGGCGCAGCCTTAACCTATGCGCTCAATAGTTAGCGCCACTCAGCAAGAACGGCGGTTCGATTGAGCTTGAAATTGTCTCGTGAGTAGAAGTGGCGTTCATTTAGGGCTGTACAATCAACCTAACCCCACACCCAGCCTGTTTAGCGCATTAAGCGGACCTGAGTGGCCTAAGCAGGCAAAATAGCCGCGTAACCGCACGCTAAACCAAACATGTTTAAAGCGATGTGCGTACGTGTGGCGGAGGTGTCATCTATTTTGATGTAAAAGCGAATGTTGCGACATCACATCTGCAAAAAATGCTTAGCTTTAAAATTATTCTTTACGGCGCTACTATTATGATCATTATCTTATTCGACTTAAATTTGGGCAAAGCGTCGGAGATCAGAAGTGATAGAAAAGACTGAAACAATACATAACTTTAACAAGCAATGCTTTATAGTGACGGGAGGTGCGCAAGGCCTCGGCGGAGCAATCACTCAAAGACTGGCCGCATCAAATGCAACAGTTGCCATTTGGGATATAGATGCAGACGCAAGTGCGCAAATGAAAGAACAACTAGGTAGCAGTGTCGAAGTCTTCGAAGCAGATATTTCAAACGAAACCTCAGTCGCAAAGGCTATGGCAAATACGATTGATTGGTCCGGTGTTGTACATGGTTTAGTCAATTCTGCAGGGATAGCGGGGCCGAATGCACCGTTAGCCGACTATCCTATCGATGCATGGCGTCAGATTATGCAAATTAACGTAGATGGAACCTTTCTAACCAACCGTGTTGTAGTTCCTCTATTACAAGCCCAAGGCTATGGTCGTATAGTCAACATAGCTTCTGTAGCCGGTAAAGAAGGCAATCCAAATGCCTCAGCATATTCAGCATCAAAGGCTGCGGTAATAGCAATTACAAAATCTTTAGGTAAAGAATTGGCCGAGTTCGATATAGCAGTCAACTGCGTCACACCAGCAGCTGCGCGCACCCGAATTTTTGATCAAATGAGCCAAGAACATATCGATTATATGTTGTCTAAAATCCCCCGCGGTCGTTTCGTCGAACTCGAAGAAACATCTGCAATGGTATGCTGGCTATTATCCTCCGAAAACAGTTTCACTACGGGTAGTGTTTTTGATCTCAGCGGCGGTCGTGCCACTTATTAACGCAATTGGCCAAGGTAATCTCTAGTGGGGTGCTGTCAAACTAATGAGAACTCGCATCACACTTCTTGCACAGCCTAAATCTATGCGTTGAACAATTGACGCTACTCGGCAAGAGCCGCGGTACGGTTCAGCTTGAAATTGGTGCGTGAATAGAAACGGTGATCCTGCAGGCCCACACCCAGCCCCTGTTGCGCCTTGAGCGGACAAGAGTGGCACCAGCCAGCAAACAGCTGCGTAACCGCGTGCCAAATCACACATGTTTGCAGCGATGCGCAGGCGTGCGAGCGCGTGGCGGAAGTAGACTCACAAATCAAGAACCCGATAGCGGTAATGTACGTTGTTTAACGCGCATCTGTCTGGCTCTATGTCTGGCTGAAAAATAAAAAAACACCCCGCGAAATACGCTAAGGTGTTGTTTTTAATGGCTCCGGCGGTAGGGATCGAACCTACGACCAATTGATTAACAGTCAACTGTTCTACCATAAAGAACCGTATCATGAATATACTATACATATACATTTTATGGAATTTAAATCAAATATAACAGGTATTTTCCCCGTTCCACTATAACAACTTGTAACAAAGCATAACATACCATATCACTTCCATCACGGGCTAATCACGGGCTATTAAGGTTTGGAGTGGCGATGAGCAAGCTGTCTGTCAGGTTGATTGAAACTATAAAACCAACTGCGAAACGGCAAAGGGTACCGGATGCTGTTGTGCAGGGTTTGTCTTTGGTCGTTCAGCCAGCCGGCAAAAAGCTGTTTCAGTATCGCTACAGGTTTAACAATAAAGATAAGTCAGTCTCGCTGGGTACTGTACCCGCGATGTCTCTAAAAGAAGCCCGCGATAAGGCTGTAGATTTTCGCCGAATGTTAGATAACGATATTGATCCACTTCATACGAAGCGGCAGCAGAGGGCAGTTAAAGTTGCAACCGTAGCTGACCTGACAATTTCAACGCTACTGGCTCGATATGATCGCGAAAAGTTATCCCAACTTCGTTCAAGAACTAATGCGCTCACGTTCTTACGGGAATTCAGGTCAGAGTTTGGTGAGTTAGAGATCAATAACTTTACAAAACAGCATTTCACGGCACTTACCGGTCGCTTCGCCAGAGAGGGCAAGGGGACCAAGGCTAATCGTGTCCACACGCACATTAAAACCTTTTACAATTGGGCAATCGGGCAGGGGATAGTTGAAACAAGTCCATGCGATAGAGTTCCAAAGCCGTATATTGAGCAATCGAAAGAGCGTTTTCTGCTTGATAACGAGATAAAGTTATTCTGGGAGGCCACTGGAGGCGATTTAGAGCCGTGGGGCTACCTTTACCGATTTCTGCTGCTAACGGGGCAAAGGTTGAATGAGGCGGCTTATATGACCGACATGGAGGTGCGGCAGGGCTACCATTGGCACCTTTCCGCGCAACGAACTAAAAATAAGCTACGTCATGATGTGTTTTTACCGCGTCAGGCTGTTGAGATAATAAATCGTGATACGAGAATTGCTGGTCAGGGCGATTTTGTTTTTACGACAACCGGTGACGGCGCTGTACGGAGCTTCGATAAGCCCAACAAGCGACTGAGAGCTAAAATGAATGAGCTGGCGGGCAGGGACCTCGAGCATTTTACACCACATGATCTGAGGCGAACCTGTGAGACAGGGCTAGCAATGCTGGGTACGCCCCAGCCAATCATCGATCGCATCACCAATCACGTTACCGGGCGTGGGATGAGCCGGGTTTATAATATGTACGATTATAGAGATGAAAAATTGGCAGCTATCCAAAAGTGGGCTGATCATGTTGAGGGGGTGGTGTCATGAGTGATGCAGAAATAATCTATGCTAAGAGAAAGGCTCTCGTTGCTCACTGTTGGAAGCAATACCAGGTGAAAAAGGACCCTCGTTGGCTTGCTGAAATATGCACTGAGCTTCCCTTTTTTGAACACCCAGAAGTAGGAGCGGAGATTGCACGTTTGCTGGCCAAACGTTTTCACAAAAGAGACGATATATATGAACAAACACGACGTACTGAAATAAGGAAATTGTGGAGCTTGTGGAAGGGTACGGATACAGATGTAGCGGTTCGTGGAAAAATTGCTGAAATATATTTTGGTGATGACGAAAAAGCTGAAAACCGTGTGCTAAAAATAATAGAGGCTGAATGAGTTGGAAATTGGGGTAGCCTTGTTTTCCAGCGACAGCCCCAGAAATATGCTTAGAACGAGATGCATCACTTGTTATAAAGAGGTGCAACATGAGACTAACCCCGGAACGTAAAGTCCGCGAGCAACAGCTTGGCGGCATTTCGAAGATGACATTGTGTCGTTGGCGAAAGGACGGATTCCCATCGCCCGTCGTCATAAACAATCGCAACTACTTCACTGAGCAGCAATTGCGGAAAGACATTCCTGCTTATCTGGCAAAGAAGATTTCAGAACAATAAACCCACGGCGCGACGACCGTGGGCTTAGATGGCGTGTAGCTTGGTAGGTTACCCATTCACTATAGCAGATTGGTCAGTGCGCCTCAATGATGAGGTACTTGATATGGCAAAGGCGAACTTACGCCCAGACAGGCTTATAATCGAACAATTCATTCAGGCAGTTACACAAAATTGGCTGAAGGCCGGGGAAGACAAGCATCTTTTCGAGGTGCGCTGCCTCGGCGAACATCGAACGCCCAATTCCGGGTTTTTTGCTCCGTCGCAAATTGGTGATGCAACAGCTTTTATCATCAAGATGAATAATCTCAAAATGAACGTCTACATGACAATCAACCCAATGAAGGCAATAGTTCACGGCAACGCTACTGACGACGACGTAGCCTGCGCGCATCTGAGCTTTGCAGATGCAGATGATCCGACAGGGTTGGCTGGCATCAAAACGATGATTGGTGAACATGCGCCAGATTTCATTGTTACCACTGGCTCCGTACCGCACGAGCGGCAACACGCATATTGGCGATTAGAGGCGCCATGCCATGATCTTGAGCTTTGGAAGCAATCGCAGCAGAATATCGCACGCAATCTTGGCACTGACCCAAGCGTGATCAACCCATCACGCATCATGCGCGTTGCAGGCACCGTTAGCTATCCCAGCCAAAGCAAGGTCGCCAAAGGCTATATCCCTGAATTGGTTACTTTCATGCAGGAGGTGAGCTGATGTCGTTGCCAAATATCGAATACTGGAACAACATATTTCCGCCGCTGGAGCCGTTCTATACTGCGCAAACTGACGACTATACGCCCCTACCTAGAGATGCCGCATCTCAAGCCGCTATGGATGGTCAAAATTGGCATCTCAATATGTTGAAGTTAGTTGGGAGCTGGGTTGCGAAAGGCAACACGGACAGAGAAATTCGCATTCTTGCTGAGAACCATACTTTGCCCGGTTATACAGTCGAGCAAACATGGCTGGACGTTCAGCCAATGATCGCTGGCGCGCGTAGGAAAAATTTTGCACCAGCCAATAACAATGAAGCTCGCGATGAACCTGTGCCAAGAAAAATCCTGACTTTAATTTCCGACGTTGAGCTTAAAGAGCCGGAGTACTTGATAGATGATGTAATCGAGGAAAAATCTCTCATTGGCTTAATTGGTCCGTCTGGTTCCGGCAAAACCTTTGTGGCCTTGGATATTGCACTGAGCTTGGCGACTGGGAAAGATTATCATGGCTTTGGTGCATCGAAAGGTCTTGTCATAATGTCGGCAGGCGAGGGACATCTTGGCATTCCACGCCGGGCAGAGGCTTGGTGCAAACACAATGGCAGCAATCTTCATGCGGCATCTTTTGCGATCACGGATCGGGCAGTGGATCTCTTTAACGAAGCACCACTCAACGCCTTCTGCAACGAGGTTGAGGAAATTGCCAAAACGCGCGGCAATCCAAAGCTTATCATCATTGATACAGTAGCGCGGCATATGGCTGGCAAGGATGAAAATAGTGCCAAAGAGATGGGTGAGCTTGTTCAGACGGCAGACAAGCTGATGCATGATTACCAGTGCGCCGTCATGCTTGTTCATCACACTGGTCACAGCAACCAAGATCGCGCGCGAGGTTCAACCGCCTTCAGAGGTGCGCTGAATACAGAAATTTTGGTTAAGTCACTTGGCGACAACGACATCATTGTAAGCTGCGATAAGCAGAAGGATGGGCCCGAGTTTGATACAATGCAGTTTCTGAAAGTCAGCGTTGATCCGTCAATCGCGTTGCAGCAGGTCGTCATGTCGGCGACTAAAAACAATCTCACAGATAGTCAGACTTTGGCAATGGATGCGTTTTACGAGGCGACAAAAGGCAATGTCGCCTCTGCTGGATTGGCGCTAGATGAGTGGCGTCCGTTCTTTAACGAACGACATACAGGCGACAATACTAATAGCAAAAACCGAGCATTTAGCCGTGCAAGAAAAGATCTTGTAAAGAGAGGCTTACTGAAATGCAGCGATGATATTTATCGTTTAGGCGACAAGGCGACATGAGGGCGACATTGCCAATGTCGTCAAATGCCATCATTCACATGAGGCGACACGACACGACACACCCCTATAGGGGTGTCGGGTGTCGTCTGTGATGTGTTGGAGGCGTGTGTGCAATAAAACCAATATACCCAGAGCGTTTTAGTAATTTAGAATGGCTCACAAATGCCGCGTTCTAGCCCTAGTACAGGCTTTCCGAATTTGGGTATTCCGCTTAATGAGTTAAATAAAATCTTGTCTGTATCGATGAAGTTGTAGCTCCAATATTCATTAAAATCTCTCCCAAATGAAAACATGGGAGTATCGGACAATTTATTGTCCCAGCTTTTTTTGTCATCGCCTGGCCGCATAAATTGATAACAAGCGTTCATCAATGCGTTATCCCTAAAATCACAAAAGCCCCAGGCATCCTTACTACCCAACAAAGTCAAACTATAATTTGCTTTTAAAGGGTCTGCAGGTAGATCGGATAAAAACTCAATTTCACGCACTTCGATCGGTTGTAGCACCCATTTATTTTGATGGTCTAACCTTCGAATATCGAAAGGATCGTCATTATTCGTCCAGCCAATACTTACTTCTGGAAGGCAAAGAAATGATTTTTCAGCTTCGACCAAAGTTGGTGCAATCAAGGCTACTAACAAAGCAATCTTTTTCATTCGGTATCCTGCAACGCAAAACTTCTATCACCCCCCTTATATCAGAGCTGTTACTAAGAGGCCAACGTGCCTCACGCGTACCCGCTGGGTGGTACGCCGAGAGAACCTCTATCATGTTAGTGTTATTTTAAAGTTGGGGCGAAGCCGTCCAAATGCTCCAAAACGTCTTCTTTGCTAATGCGGTGTCGAGTTAGGATGTAATAGCTATAGCCCGCTACTACCACTAACGCGACCAGTGCGCTTGCCAGAGCTATCTCTCGTGCGACTGGGACACCCGCAATAAGTAAAATGTCTTTTGAGCTGACCAGAGATGTTGTAGCGATACTTTCGATAACCGGAAATCCAGCAATAGTGGAAACTGCACTATGGGCCGAAGTAGCTATAAATGCACTCATACCGCTCACTGATGCAACAAGCGTTGGTGAAATCGCAGTTACTCCTTGAGCTGCTACGATCCAAACCCCTGAACTTGTTTGCCAAGCAACCCAAGCCACAGTTGTCGTTGAGCCAAGTAATGCGGTCAATCCTCCACCAGCGCCAGCGCCAATACTAGCTGCAATTGTGGTGGCGATTGCAGTTGCTTTGCCAGATATTAGTACCGCACCAGCATAACTAGAAACGGCAGCCGTAATGCCTGTAGCAGCTATTGTGGCTCCAGTTATTCTAGCGGCATCAAGTGCGTCATTAATATCCACTTTCCCATCACCGTTTATGTCTAAAATTTCCTTTGATGGCGTGACGGCATCAAGCGCAGATTTCGCTGCGTGTATGAAATCATGATAATCGATATCGCCATCGCCGTTTGAGTCCAGCCACGACTTTTTAGGAACAAATTTACCAAAATATTTTTTCATTCACGGCCCTTTTTTTCTTATTATATTCGCGCAAGGTACTATTGCAACAACTTTGCCTCGGGTACGCGTGAGGCGCATTCATTCCGGCCATCCAGAGTACTTTTGAACACTACGTTCCTGGCGCAAAAATTGTCCAGTCGAAGCCATTATTTTCCAACAAAACAGCTTTCTGTATCTGTGCGTATATACACATTTATGTTATAATTATCATGTAACTACCGGACAAACTTGATCGGAACATGACATGCATTTCATGAGTAAAGATTTGGCCAAGTATGCTGGCTATAAGGGTGTCGAAGCCTTCCAAGTCGACCAACGCAGGTACGATTGGCCACTAATGCCGCTAAAACGCATACAGGGTCGGAATAGGTACGCTTTCACGGAGGCCATCTTAGCCCATGTCATATGGAGCCTACGCTCTCTGGGGCTTAACGGAGCGGCTGTTGGCTCTATGTTGGGCAGAATTGATATCGAGGCTTTCCGAGCTGCATTAGATAACTTCGAGGTCGGCCTGATTGACGAGGCTATATTAACAATCCCTTTGGCCGAGTATTTTGATCCCTTCGGGGAGATGGCAACCGTTCATAACAACCTTCGCTCTGCACACACTACGATGGAGCAGTTAGATTGCGTTTTCCTACGCTTAACGGACTTTGCACGCACTATATTGAAGGGTGAAATGTAATGGCATTCCTGGACAAACATCAACTTACTGAAATCCGTACCAACAGCGACCAAAAGGCAGAGCAACACTTGTCCCATGTCTACGGTGCTACCCTAGGGCCAGCTTTATACCGATCATGCGCCCGCGTCTGGGGTACTGGTCCGGCTGTCACTAGCGCACGTCTTTCAAACACAAAAGAGCTTGTAAAGGCCGCTTGGCTCCTCAGGGACAGCATAGCTGGCGTGCTTATTCGCAAAGAGGGCCTCTCGTTTCTGCCTATCTACCTGTCAAGCGAAGCGTTGGCATATAAGCTCTGCGGTAAGTCTGATTTCTGGATAAGTTTCAATGAAATAAAAGGAGAACTTAAATCATTATTACAACACCCTTGAACTTCAAGCTCAATCGAACCGCCGCTCTTGCTGAGTGGCGCCAACTATTGAGCGCATAGATTCAGGCTGCGCCAGCAATCCGATGCGAGTTCTCATTCGTCTGACAGCACCAGCTAATCCTTACAGCAGAGCCTCAGGCCCACGTTCCGAATCCTTGTCAACAGGACCACCGGCGCGCCCTGCCCGAACTCGGCAACCTCCAAAGAGCCGCGCGCCGTCCGGACCATCCGAGTTTTTGCAGATTTGAACCGCACCTTGATATTTATACCGCCAGAACGTCGAGCAAGCGCTTGCGGTCGTCATCATCGTCGCCCTCGCCCGTCAGGATCGCCTGACCGCGTTCCAGCACCATGAATCTGTCGCAAAGCGAAATCGCCTCGTGGACGTTTTGCTCCACCAGCAGGACGATAGTTCCGGCTTTGCGCATTTCGCGGATGATGGCGAAAACCTCGGCAACGATCATCGGTGCCAAGCCTTCCGAGGGCTCGTCGATTAGGACGACACGCGGTTCGGCCACCATGACACGAGCCATCGCCAGCATCTGCTGCTCGCCACCAGACAGGGTGTTTCCGGCCTGTTTGCGGCGCTCCGCAAGGCGGGGAAACCGGTCATAAACCGTGTCTAGATGCGACTTACTGCTGCCGCCCTTGCGGCCCATCAGGCCAAGCGCCAGATTTTCCTCGACGGACAGGCCGGGGAAGATTCGGCGATCCTCGGGAACTATGGCCACGCCCGCACGATTCATGGAATCGGGCAAATGCCCAGTCAACGTCTCGCCATCCAGCGTGACGGAACCGTCTGTCGGGCGCAGCCACCCGGCGATGGTTTTGAAAAACGTCGTCTTCCCGACGCCGTTGCGTCCGAACAGGCCGATAACCTCGCCGGCATCTGCCGTGAGGCTGACACCTTGCAAGACATGGGCAAGTCCGTAATGTGCATGCAATTGATCAATTTTAAGCATATCTCTCACCCGTGTCCAAAATAGGCAGCCTGGACCGCACTGTCAGCGCGAACCTCTGCCGGTATGCCTTCGGCCAGCTTGCGGCCCTGATGCATGACCACCACGTGGTCCGACAGGGACATCACCAGGCCGATGTCATGCTCGATCAGCAGAATCGTTACTTCGTCAGTCAGACTGCGGATCAACTGCGCCGTATCCTCGGTGTCGCCGTGGCTCATCCCCTGGGTCGGTTCGTCGAGCATCAGGACCTGGGGTTCAGAAGCCAGACACATCGCGATCTCCAGCCGCCGTTGTTCCCCGTGGCTGAGAGCCGCGACAATTTCATGCGCCTTTTCCGCAAAACCGAACCGCTCGATCAGTGCGGTGACCTTGTCCGCCGCGCGACCGTGTCTGCGCAGAGGCAGCAAGGCCTGCCTGACCGGCTCCAGACGCTGGGCGGCAAGGCGCAGGTTTTCCCGAACGGTCATCTCGAAGAACAGGTTAGTGATCTGGAAAGACCGGGCCAGGCCGGCCTCCTGCAGGGCCGCAGGTCCCTTCCCGGTCACATCTTTGCCTTTGATGATAACGCGCCCGCCACTCGGTTTAAGAGCACCGGAAATCAGGTTGAACAACGTAGTTTTGCCTGCACCGTTCGGGCCGATCACCGTGGTGATTTTATTGCGTTTGGCAGTAAAACTGACGCCGTCAACGGCCTTGAGCCCACCAAAGGCAATGCACAGACCCTCCACATGCATGATATCGGTCATAGCGCCGTCCTTTCTGGTTCAGGCTTGGGCTGCCTTGCGCTGTTGCGCAACAGGTTGCGTTCGACGAAAGGCTTCAACATGCCAACTATGCCCTTGGGCATGAACAGGATCGCACTCATAAAGATCAAGCCAATCACGATCAGGTGGTGTTCTGTCCAACTTCCGATAACGGACTTCAGCATGGTCAGGATCACTGCACCCCAAATCGCGCCGGCCAGAGTGCCGGCACCGCCGACGATCACCATGATCAGCGCATCGCCCGATGTCGCGAAGAATAGCAGTTCCGGCGAGACGAACCCGCGCAGCATCGGATAGAGCGCGCCGGCAAGCCCGGCGATCACAGCCGCAAGCACATAGGCGGCCATTCTGGCAGCCCATGTCGAATACCCCAGATAAGGCACGCGCTTTTCATTGGCTTTCAGCGCAATGATGATCCGGCCGAACGGCGTCCCCAGCAGGTAAGCTGACATGGAATAGAGCAGCGCTATGATCACCAGCGTAAGCAGGAAGAACCCCAGTGGATCGTCTGCTGACAGAGTGATTAAGCCGAGCGGAATTTCGATCACGGGAATGCCAATTAGACCATCTGAGGCTCCCAGCTCCCGACTGTTATAGACAACCTTGGCGACGACCTGAGCCATGCCAAAGGTTATCAGCGCGAAATACACGCCGCGTACACGGTTGGCGATAAGCCCGCCAGCAATACCGGCCAGCAGGACGGAGACGCCCGCTGCGCCCATGGCGAGCCAGAACGACGGCTCCTCGCGCAGTACAAGCGCTGAGACATATGCCCCGATACCGAAATAGAGCGCCTGCCCAAGAGACAGAAGACCGGTGAACCCTAGAAGGATGTCGATCGATAGCGCCAGACCCCCAAGGATCAGCGCCTCGGTCGCAAGGCGCAGATAGAAAACGTCGCCGCTGAAGCAGGCGAAAGCTGCGAAAACAAGCGCCACAATAACCAGAATCCCAAAGAACACGTGGTTTGCGCGCATGGATATATCTAGGCGATCATGCATGACCGATCCTCCCGAATATGCCCTGCGGGCGGAACATAAGAACAAGGACCATGACGCCGAAGACAATCGGATCGGCCCAGACGGGCGAAATGACCAGGCTTGAAATGGCCTGGACCTGCGTCAGCAGGACCCCGGCGATTACTACACCCCATATCGATCCCATGCCGCCGACGATAACGACGGTAAAGGCCATCAGGATGAAGTCATGACCCATTGTCGGGAAGACCGAATAGATCGGTGCCAGCAAAACCCCTGCCAGACCGGCCAGTGCCACGCCAAAGGCAAAAGCGCCTGAATAGACCCAACCGACACGGACGCCCAACGAAGCCGCCATATTGCGATCAAAGGCTGCGGCGCGGACCATCGCGCCCAGACGGGTACGATAGACTACCAGCGCCACCGCAACGATCACCACGGCACCGATTGCAATAAGAAACAGCCTGTAGGTAGGGATGAAAACACCCAAAACCTCCGTGGCACCTGGCAACGGGTTCTCGGGGCGATGCGTGTTGGGGCCGAATACGATCTTCAGCAGGTCTTCGGCAATCATGCCCAGACCGAAGGTCAGCAGCAGGGTCGACACATGCCTGTCCCCGCCATCATAGACCCGGCGGATCAGAAAGCGTTCCGTCAGCACCCCGATTGGGATCATTAGGATTGGGACCAGCGCGATCAGCACCCAGTAGTTGAAACCCAGGGCGGAAAGCGCCAGCGCACCGAAGGCTCCCACGGCGTAGAACTCGCCGTGGGACATGTTAATTACGTCCAGAAGCCCAAAGATAATCGTCAGTCCAAGTGCCACAAGGATCACCGAGACCCCCAGCGCAAGGCCATTAAGCATCTGTGGTGCCAGCACGAATTGGAGATATGAGATCAGATCAGGCATAGGGCGCTCAGAATTTGTCGCAGGTGTCAGGACCGATGGCATCTTCGCCGGCGATACTTCTTGCGATGGTGAACTGGCCGTTCTTTACTTCAACGACATACATCGGCTGCATCGCCTGATGGTCGCCTGCCCGAATGGTCTTGGTGCCTTGCGGCGTTTCCCAGGACAGACCTTCCAGCGCGGCGCGGACCGAGTCGGTGTCTGTTGCACCCGCCGCTTCGACAGCCGCCTTGTAGGCGAACAGCAAACCATAGCTGTCGGCACCATACAGGTCCGGATCAGCACCGTTCCTCTCGCGGAATGCCTCGGTAAAGGCTTTATTCTCTGGGGAGTCGATAAGCACGGAATACCCAACGCCGGTAATGAACCCTTCGGCCGCAGCACCGATCGCATTGATGTTCTGCGCTGTCACGGTACCCGATGCGCCAAGGATGGTGAGGCCTTCGCTAACGCCAAAATCGTTCATTTGTGTGAACAGACGCACGGAGTCATTGCCGGCGACCGATGTATAGAGGACATCGGGACGTGCCGCACGCAATTGACCGAAATACTGCGAATAGTCCTTTGAGTCGAGCGGAGCAAAAACCTCGCCGGTCGATGTCGCACCGACACTTTCGGCTCTCTCTTTGAACGCGGCGACGGTGGAGCGGCCCATTTCATAGTCCGGACCAAGGTAATAGACTTTTGCTCCCGGTTTTTCCTGCTTTAGCCATGCCGCAAGCGCCACCGATTGCTGGCCCGCGCGGGCGTTGACTCGAAAGACGTTCGGTGAACAACCGGAACCGGTGATCGCATCTGAAAACGACACGGTTGTCGCGATAAGCTTGTCGGCCCGATCAGCGACTTGGCCTACAGCCAGCGTGGCTCCGGAATTGACGGTACCGGTTAAGAAGTCAACGTTGTCGACCGTGAACAGCTTCTCTGCCTTGGTGACGGCAACTGCGGGATTTGCCTCACTGTCCTCATAGATAAGTTCGATCTGACGACCGGCGATCCCGCCGGCAGCGTTGATCTCTTCCACCGACTGGTCTATGCCCCAGCGGACCTGCTGACCGATGCCGGCATAGGTGCCGGACAGAGGCGTAAGCACACCGATCTTGATAGTTTCCTGCGCGTAGGCGCTGGACGCCAGCAGCATCGCTATTGTTGTCGTCGTTAAAAGGTTAAGTCTCATCAGGTTTCCTCCCAGAAGTTTTTAGGTGTTTTGTTCAGCATCCGCGGAATGCGGGGCTGCGTTTTTCGTGAAAAGCGCGAACGCCTTCTGCGAAATCTTCGGATTGGCGCAGGCGGCTATAACAGTGGCCCTCCAACTCAATTCCTGAGGCGACAGTCGCATTCTCGCTGTCATTCAGAAGTTTCTTGGCCGTGCGTTGCGCCAGCGGCGAAAACGCCACCAGCTCTGCAACCAGCGCGTCGGTCGCTGCGACTAGTTGGTCAACTGCCACGCAGTCGACGACAATGCCCCAATCGCGCGCCTGCTCGCCGGATATCCGGCGCGAGCGCATGACGACGTCTTTGGTGCGGGCAAGGCCGATCAGGCCCATAAGGCGGGCGGAACCGCCAGAACCAGGAATCTGGCCGAGTTTCTGTTCCGGCAGGGCATAGCGCGTGCCGTGCGTGGCAATCCGGAAATCGCATGCCAGCGAAATTTCAAAGCCGACGCCGAACGTGTAGCCCTGATTGGCCGCAATCACAGGTTTCGCGCAGCGCCAGGGCGCGGCGATATTGTCCGCAAGATGGCTGACATGCTCGGGCGAGGCATCAAGGAAACCTCTGATGTAACCGCCCGACGAGAAATTGCCCCCCTCGGCGCGCAGGACAATAACCCGGACCCGATCGTCCGCGTCCAGTTCCTCGAAAGCCACCCGCAGCTGGTCCCGCTGCCCCATCCAAATGACGTTCATCGGCGGGCGAGACAGAATGATGTCGCCGCGTTGGCGGTCCGGGTCGATCTCGACCCGGAACCCGTCAAGGTCGCTTAGGCGGGGGTCTGTTGAAGTGTCGGTCATTGTTTTCTCCTAAAAGGTTATTTCTCAACAGCAGAGGCGTCAGTGGTTTCGGGATTGTATTTGCCAGCCGCCAGAACGCGGCGCAGCAGCTTACCGACCGGCGATTTCGGCAGATCGTTGACAAATATGATGCGGCGGGGTCGCTTGTATCCGGCAAGCCCCGAATTCCGGCAGTGACTGTCAATTTCATCAGCTGTTAGCGGGCCGGAGCGGCGCACGAAGGCGGTTACGACCTTGCCCCAACGTTCATCCGGCAGTCCAACAACCGCACATTCGCTGACGCTGGGTAGTAAGGACAGGCAGCTTTCGACCTCGACCGGGCTGACATTCTCTCCGCCCGATATGATCATGTCATCCACACGGCCGGTCACGAATAGGTCGCCGTCCGAATCCACCCGGCCCAGGTCACCTGTGAAATACCATCCGTCGCGTAGCGCCTTGGCGTCTGACTCGGGCCGGCGCCAGTATCCTTCAAAGGCCTCATCCCCTGCCAGGGTTGCGATGATCTCGCCTTCTTGGCCTACGCTCACCTCGGCCCTCGGGTCGCCACTGCCGACGGTGACAATACGCAGATGCTGATTCAAACCGGCGCGTCCGGCAGAGCCCTGTTTGAGAGATGCCTTCTGGTTGATTGAAAACGTGTAAACCTCTGAAGAACCGTAGTGGTTGACGAACAGGTCTGGCTTGAAAGCGACGTTGAGACGGCGCAACAGTCCGTCAGTCATCGACGCGCCGGCAAAGCCTAGCCTGCGGACCGAGGAGATGTCAGTCGTTACGAAATCTTCATGCTCCAGCATATCGTGGTAGAGCGTCGGAACCAGATAAAGGCTTGAAATAGCGTGATCCTCTATCAATCGAAGCGCAGTTTTCACATCAAAACGCGGTAGGCAGACAAAGCGTCCTCCCAGCAACATCACAGCCAGCAGCGACCGCACACCCATCGTATGATAGAGAGGCATGACGCCTAGCGTGCGCTCACCCTGCGGCATTAGGTTCTGTGCCACATGCGCCAACGCTGCAGCGCGTTCGGCTTGGTGCCTTCGCGGCACGCCCTTTGGCTTCGCCGTGGTACCGGAGGTGTAGAACATCAGAGACAGGTCGTCCGGTCCGGCCACGGGCATTGCGTCGGCCTGAGCCTGGTACAATTCAGCTATATCGATTGCGTCCTTGCAGTTGGCTTCAACAGAAATCCACGGCATTCCCGCAGCCCTGAGCGAACCTTTGACAGCGTCTTCGCTGGAGGCGTCGAAAACCAGCGCCGTGCCTTCTGCGTCATCCAGCACGAAATCAAGTTCATCCGGTGTCACACGCCAGTTGATCGGAACGATGACCACGCCCGTAAACTGGCAGGCCCAGTGTAGCGTTGCCGCGTCTGCGGTGTTTTGCAGGGCCGTGACCAAACGATCACCCTTTTTCAGACCCACGCGGTGCAATCCATCGGCCAGAGCCGCGACACGCGGCAGCCATTCGGCGTAGGTCAATTGAAGGTCGCCATCAACCAGCGCAACTGCATTCGGGTCACGGGCCACAGAGGCCAGAAATGATCTGCCGAGATCAAGCATTCAAACGCTCCTTTTGCAGAATTTTAGCCGCTTCCATCGCGGCAGTGACAATCGGCTCGTATCCGGTACAGCGACACAGATGGCCGGCAAGCGCGTCGCGGATTTCGGTTTCGCCTGCCTCAGGATGATCGTGCAACAGTGTGTCGAGGGACATTAGGATACCCGCCGTGCAAAACCCGCATTGCAGGGCATGATGGCGGCGAAATGAATTTTGCAGCACGGACAGGGAGCCCGGTGCTGGCGCCAGATGTTCCACGGTTTCGATTTCGGCTCCGTCGGCCTGCACCGCCAGTGTCAGGCAGCTACGGGCGAGACCGTCGTCCATGCGAACCGTACAAGCTCCACAGACGCCGTGTTCACAGCCAACATGGGTGCCCTTGGCGCCAAGAACGTGTCGTATAAAATCGGACAGCAGCATGCGGGGCTCCGCCTCTGCATGTACCGGTTTTCCATTAAGTTTCAGACTGATGGAATGCGTTTTGTCAGCAATCAGGCGGCGCATTGGCGGGCCTCCTTTATGGTTTTGCGCCCCAGTCGCCGGACAAGATCCCGGCGGTAGCGGGCGGTGGCGTGGAGATCGTTGCGGGCATCGAGCGACCAAGCGAGATCGTTGAGCGCGTCGTCGACCTGCCGCTCATCCAGCGAGGACCAATCGCGCACCAGCGGCGTGTCGTTGACGCCACCGATGGCGAGCCGTAGTCGGTCGCCGGTGGCGATTGCGGCAACGGAAACAATGGCAAAATCGCCGTGGCGTATGCCTACCTCGTTGAAGGCGTGTCCGGTGCCTTCTTGGGAGAGCGGGAAGCTGACCGCTTCGATCATCTCGTCCGGTCTGGCGGCGGTCTGCATCATACCGGTGAAAAATTCGGCAGCGGGAAGGCGGCGCGCACCGCGCCCGCGCAGATGTACCCTGCCGTCGAGGGCCACCAGAGCCAAAGCGATTTCCGCAGACGGATCAGCATGCGCGACAGAGCCGCAAACCGTACCCCGCGCCCGTGTCTGGACGTGACCGACCCACGGCAGGGCAGCGGCCAGCAAGGGCACTTCAGACAGGAGATCCCGTCGATTTAAAAGAGCCGCTTGACGCACGGCGAAGGGCACGACCAGTTGACCGCGCTCAACTCGTATCTCGGCACCGCCCGCCACATGCATTACGTCCACCAGCAGGGTCGGCCGCGCAAGGCGCATGTTCAGCATTGCGACCAGCGACTGGCCGCCGGCGATGACCCGGGCGCCTTCGCCTTCGGCAGCCAGCGCTGCCTGTGCCTCCTGAACCGTGCCAGCCCGCAAATAGTCAAAGGGAGCAGGTTTCATTTACCATCTCCGATCCATACGAACAGACGTGCAAAAAGACTCCGCTGGCCACCGGCCCGACGACCTAGGGCCGTAAAGAACTGCCCGATCACGATGCGCGCCGCACCATCCAGCAGGCGACCGCCCACGGAGGCGACCTTGCCACCGACACGGGCTTCGTATTCATAGGCGATCTCGGTTCCGCCATCAGGCAGCACGGTCAAACTGACGTGTCCCGTTCCCTCACCCATGCCAAGCGCACCGGCGGCACGCCCCGTCAAGAGGGCGGAGCTTGGCGGATCAAGCTCGCTGAGCGCGACATCGATCTTGTAGCGGCCCTTTACCGGTCCAACACCAAGGGTCACATCGGCGCTGAACCGGTCTTCGCTGGGCTGGGTGACGCCGTGGGCCCCTGGAATAATCGCTGCAAGTTGTTCCGGGTCCATCAACAGATCCCAGATTGCCTGCGGCGACGCGGACACCTTGGCTCTGCCTCGCCCCGTCAGGCCCTTGCCTGTCGTAGGTGCGGCGGGTTGGTAGCCTTCCGGTGCTGCAGGTTCGGCGTCCAGAAATTCGGCAATACGCGCGGGCGTCAGCGGCAGGACAAGGTCGACCGCGCCACACTTCGGCGCCAGTGCGTCGGCGACGGCATTGGCTACGCAGACCGGCGTCGACATGCAGTTGCCCTCTCCGACACCTTTGGCACCGGTCAGCGTCAGCGGCGACGGCGTTTCGATATGCAGGATATCCAAGGTTGGGATTTCCAGAACGGTCGGCACCGGATAATCCGCGAAGGTGCCTGCCAGAAAGGCCCCGTCCGGACCGTAGGCGAACTCTTCGAACAGAGACGCGCCGATCGCCTGCGCGAAAGCGCCGCGAATTTGTCCTTCGACCATGCCGGCATGCAGAACGCGTCCACAGTCATGCATAGTAACATAACGGTCGACCCGAACCTGACCGGAGACCGCGTCGATCTCTACACCACAAAAATCAAAGATAAAGGAATGACACAGCGAGGAATTGATCCCATCCTCGCCAGTAGGTGCCGCCAATTCTTCGGGCGACCAGATCGCTGTTTCACGAACTACGGGGTCCATATCGTCGGGCAGCGTTCCCGGAGCCCAATGGCTGGCCGAGGCGATACGCGCAAAGGATATGCTGGCTTCAGGGTTGCCATTCAGATGTACGCGCCCTCCGGCAAAGACGATATCTTCCGGCCGGCCGTTCAGTTGCCCCGCAGCGATCCGCGCGAGGCGATGGCGCAGTCTGTCGGCGGCAAGTTGCACTGCCGAAAGAGTGGAGGCTGCAAACCGGCTGGAATAGTTGCCGGCGGCGATGGACCAGGCATCCTTGGCGGTATCAAATTCAGCAACAACCCTGACATCTTTGGAGCGAAGTCCCAGAACACCGCTCACCAGTTTCGCCGCTACCGTCTGGTGCCCCTGTCCTTGCGGCACGCTGTCTATTTGCACAGTCACAGATCCCACTGGATCCAGCGAGATCGTAGCTGCAGCATGTGCGCCGTTTTTCGGGCCAGATTTGGCGCGCTGCGCCGGCGTCAGCGCCGTGGAAAGATAGCCCATGTTCGAAACCGACGGCTCGACTGCAGCAGTCAGGCCGATGCCATAGATCCGCCCCGCGGCGCGCGCCAGATCACGTCGAGACAGCAGCTCGCCATAACGGCCGTCATTCAGTGCAACATCGAAGGCGCGGACATAATCGCCCGAGTCATAAGTGGTTCCGCTGGCTGTCCGGTAGGGAAAAGAACTAATCAGGTTGCGGCGTATGACGTCAAGCGGATCAAGTTCCAGTTCCTGGGCGATCCTCTGCATTAGCCGTTCCAGCGCGTAGTAGATCTGCGGCCCTCCAAAACCCCGGTTGAGGCCAGTTGGCGTCTTGTTGGTCATCACGATCCTGTTTCGAACCGAAAGGTTCGCAATGTCGTAAGCACCGCAAAGATTACCGTGCATCCGGTAGAGCGTTGCCGGTTCAGGAGCGCGCAGATAGGCTCCGACATCTTCGATCTGATCCCAGAACAGAGCTGTCACGCGGCCGTCAGGCTCGACGGCGGCTTGCAGTTCGACGACACGGTTGGTTGCGGACACCGACGCGGTCAGGTGCTCAAGACGGTCTTCGATCCACTTCACGGGGCGGGCCGCGATGCGGGCGCAGGCAGCCATCAGAACGATATAGGGGAATACTCCCTGCTTGACCCCAAAACTGCCGCCGGAATTCGGCGGGGTGCGCAGTCGCAGCTTGCTTCCAGGAACCTTCAGCGCACGCGCGATTACGGGATGAATCGAAAACGGACCCTGGAAGTTCGCCTGAATGTCATATCCGGTACCGTGCGGATCGTATTCGGCCAGAACCCCGTAGGTTTCCATCGGCGTGCAGGAATTGCGGGGATAGCGGACCTTGACCGCGATGCAGCGTGGAGCAGCCTCGCGGGCAGATTCTGGGTCACCATAGCGGAATGTGCGTTCCGAACCGAGGTTGTTTTCAAGTTCTTCGTGCAGGACATACGCGTTCATGTCCAAGGCGGCCTCAGGGTCGATCACCGGCGGTAACGGGGTGTAGTTCACCTCGATCAGGTCAAGCGCATCTTCGGCAACATAACGGTCTTCGGCCAGCACAACCACCACCGGTTCCCCGACATATCGCGCGCGATCCACAGCCATCGGCCAGCATTTGATCGGAATTTTGACGCCGACCATCAGGGGTTCCGACACTTTGGCCAAGGCGGTGCCGTCGATTACCGCAGCCACACCCGGCAAAGCGCGGGCGCGACTACTATCTATCGAGACAATGCTGGCATGGGCATGTGGAGCGCGCAGAATAGCGGCGTGCAACGTGCCTACGGCGAAGGGCAGGTCGTCAATGAATTGTGCCGATCCGGACAGGAGCGCGCCATCCTCGATGCGCTCTTCCACGTCCGCTGTCTTTGTATCAAATGCCATTAATGGCAGCCTCCCTGATGAGCGTATTCGAGCTCTTATCAGGTACGGTGGATTACAATCTGGCTGTAAATCGATACCGAGGCATCGCAGAATTTACCCTAGAGTCTCAAAGATGGAAGGCTTCGCCTATATCCCCGATCCGGGCGATGGACCGAAACTGGCTGGGCGCAACACCGGCGTGATCGCGGAAAAAGCGGGTAAAGTGCGCTTGGGTGGAAAAGCCGAGCTTATCGGACATTTGGCCAAAACTCATATCGCCATTGACTGTTCCGAAAATGGCCTGCTCCAGTCGCACAACATTCAGAAAGACGCGCGGGCTTACGCCGGTCGAGGCTTCGAACACACGGAAGAAATTGGCGCGGCTCATGCCTGCCTCTGCCGCCAGTCGCTCGATATTGTCGACCTCGCCCGGTTCGCGTCGGATCATGGCTATGGCTTTTCGTACGCGCCAGTCCACCGATTGCACGCGCGACGCCTCGCGCAGTCCCGCCCCGACACTGCGCCATTCTGTAAAGCGTTCGATCACGGCGATCATCAGGTCACCGAGCAATTTCTCGTGCTCTACGACATCCGTCGGCGCATGGATCATGGACGTGGCCAGCGCCATCGACAATTTGCGGATGTTTAGCGTTATGGCACCTGTGGCGGATGCGAAGAACCCGGTATCGCCTGACGAAGCCCAATTCTTTCGGAACTCTGCCAGCCAGATCGGTTCAATATAGAGGGCAAGGATTAGGCAACGCGGCTGATCCGGCTTATGAACATAGGCATGCGGCGTCCAGGCATTCACCAAAACAGCGCTTTCATCCGTGAGGTGCGCTACAGTCTCGCCGACAAGAAACTGCGTGTCAGCACCATCGACTTTCAAAAGGACATGGCAGTGGGGATGAGCGTGCCGCACAAGATTGCGATCCATGTCCAGTAGTGCGACACGGCCAAAACTACCAGAACGTATGCGCAGGGCTTCTGACATCAGCATAACATAGCAGTACAGACAGACAATAGATAGTAGTAATGATGTAAGGCTGGAATACCCCATCTGATTTGGCCCACCGTTATGTTTAGAAAACGGAGGACGAAGGATGGCAAACAAGCGGCACAAGCTCGAGGAAATAGTTCAGAAGTTGCGGCAGGTTGATGTGCTTGTCGGCCAAGCGATGCAGCGGGTGGATGCAATCCACAAAGCTGTAAGCGGGTACTGTCAGACAAAACGAGCTTGAGACGGGGCGGGCGGTTTCGTAGCCTCTCCGTATAACAAAACACTCCCCATTTAGGTACATGAAACCTGGCCCGGGGTTCCTGGACCATCTTGCTTAGGTCTGTGGACTGGGGATCAAGAGCCAAGGTCCACGGATAGTAAAGCACCCATCCACGTTTCCGCCTTCAGTGTTACCTGTGCACAGGTGGCGTTGGATAGTTTTGCTCGGGCCGCGGTCCTTGGACCAACGGCAGAGGGTTACTGTACGTAATCGCTACAGTTCACACGCAGGACCACGGACCGGGCCCCCCTATCATAGGGCCCCGCGTCTCGGACCACGGGCCTTTAGTATTGGGGGCGTAGGTTCATTTGGGCGGGGTTTTGTTTGCTAACGCCATCTTTATTCACGCACCAATTTCAAGCTGAACCGTGCCACTGCTCTCGCTGAGTGGCGTCAATTATAGAGCGCGTAGATTTAGGCTCATCCTGCAATCCGATGCGAGTTCTTATTTGTTTGACAGCACCTTGAGTTGGACCAAAATGTGGCGAGATACAGCTTTGCGCCAGATGGCCTGATAACTTTCAACAACATTTGATCGAGAGACAGTTAAGCCAGGCAAGGCAATCCAATCTGGGCATGGGCGGTCAAGCAATGCCGTGATTGTAGTGTGGGCGACGGCCTCACCTTGCTGAAAAGGACGCTGGCCTGCAATCCCAATCACAGGCACTCCTTTTGCAAGACTTTCTGTCATCTCTTGCCCAAGATCCACCGTTGTAATGGGCATATCTGGGTTCCGTTTTGAAACTGCACTGATGACCTTAACGCAGGGGGTATCCCAGACTACGAACAGCCCTAAAATTTCCGAGTGATCACTGATGAGTTGGACAGCTTCGTTGCCGGCGCTGTCGATGGTTGAGAACCTCGCTGTTTTCACCGCGACGTCAGGACGGTTGATCTCCATCCAACGACTAAAAGCGATTTCGCGTTCATTCGTGGCAAAAAAATCAGAATCATAAGCCAGCATCCCGGCAGAAGCGCCCTGCGGTAAGCCGGCAGACAGAAGCTCGGCTGCAATTTCGCCCAACCCAAAGTTGTCAGCTGAAACAAGAGAGACATAATCTTTGCCTGGAAGCATCCCAGTGGGGGCATTGTCAATCAAAACGAGTTTTATGCCTGCACCCGAGACCGCAAGGTGGGCATTTGTGACGGCTGTATTATTGACGGGAAGCGAAATAATCGCATCAGGATTGTCGCCCCGCAAACGGTCCAATGCATCAATTTGCGCTTTGGATGAAAAGTTACAATCTACAACGTCAATGACGATCGCACCGCATTCACCCAATGTTCCAATGATGCCCTGTACGACATGCCTGGCCCAGTCGCTTTCAAGAGTGTGCATGACGATTGCGACGCGTAATTTTTTTGCACGTGCCGCAGTTATGTCCTGTGGTAAAAGAGTAACGCGCTCTGGTGGCGAAGCGCGTTCACCGTGTGGTCCAAGTCCAAATATTGTCATGCCAATTCCTTCAACTGCTCGGTGGAGCTTGGGCCTCGTCGTCGGCTTGCCGCGTAATAGAGTTCAAAGTTTCTAGGCCGTATACAAAGTCTGGATGCTGAGTTGGAGTTCCCAACAATATCCAGTCTTTCAAAAAGACCGGCTCAAAGAGCGCGGAAACAGCGATGCCCGCCGCACCTAAAAGGGCGGCGGAATTGCCCATTTGCGACCGCAGGATGCGCAGATCTCGGGTGACTAGCGGATGCGATGCGCCATAAACGGTTTCACGTATGCTTGCGAGCAAGATGTCATTCGTCTGAGCTATCGACCCGGCGAAGACGATAAGTTGTGGGTTTAGCATGTTAGCAAGGGTTGCCACGACGCCGCCAATGAGGCGACCGCTCTGCACGACGATTTCTGTACTCACGGAATCGCCCATTTGTGCCGCCTGACAAACTTCAACCGCCGTTATATTTTTTTCACGTTCAAGCAATTCAGCCAGATAGGCGCTTTCCCCAGATTGTGCGGCCTTGATGCCCTTCGCCTTGATCATACTGGCACCAGCCATAGCATCCAGTGAACCAGTGGTGTCGTCAGATGTCACTGGCAATTGTCCAATTAAACCAACGGCGCCAGCAGCACCGTGGTAAGGTTTACCGTTGCTGACCAGACCGGCACCAATTCGCTGGCCGACTTTGATAAATAGCATGGTTTGTTGACCTATCCCAGCACCGCCATTCAATTCCCCCATCGTCATCGTCTCAACGTTAGAGTGCATCCAGACGGGGACTTTAAACCGCTGCATTAGTGCCTCGACAAAACCGCTGTTGTCCCAATTAGGCAGGAAGTTAGGGGTTTCGAGCAGAAATGGGATGTTGGGATCGGTGAGAACCGGGCCAGGTACGGAAATTGAAATACCCCACAAATTGGGAATTTTTGGTTGCCGCGTCATCAGCCAATTAATCAAGGTGCAGACACGGTCCGCAGTTAAGGTCTGATTCGCGATGTTGATTGCTTCGTGATGTTCCATAATGAGCTTGCCCTGCAGGTCGGCAAGTCCAACGCCGATGGCCGATTGGTCAAGTGTGACAACAACAAGTCGGGCGCGATCTTTAGTGAATTGGACGAGGCGCGGCGCCCGGCCACCTGTCGCTACGCCCGTTTCACTTTCGCTAACCAAAACCAATTCCGAAAGAATCGCAAGTCTGTCGGCAATAATAGCCCGCCCATATTCGCTGACACGCTCTAGTTCATGGCGGGTTGTCGCTTCACTCAAACGCACATGGTTCAGTATAGCTACAAGGCTTGCTGTAGCCGCTTCGCTGTTACGCTGCCGTCCTTTGCCCCTTTGGCGTTTCGGCGCTGATTTGTCTGTGTTCACGAAATTTTGACTCTTCATATGATAATTTACAACAATAGTTCCCGAGTATTTGCAAGGCAAGTCCTAACTTTTGCTGCTAAAATGCAAAAGTTATATTACTTATGCATAAATAGTGTTGACTAAAGTTTAAATTATACCTTATCAGTTAAGTCGAACGGCTTTACTTGCCGAATTTGGGAGGACAACATGGGTGACTGGAAGCTTGCGTATCAAGCAAATTGTTGGGGTGATCTTGGCGGCAATGCAGAGGGGGTGACCTCGATCTCGCAGCTCAGCTATCGTACATTTGGTGACATGGATCGAGCGTGCGCGGAGATCGCTTCTGCGGGTTATAAAGGTGTTGAATTGTTTGACGGCAACCTGCTCGACTATAGCGCCGCCGATTTTCGCACTGTGCTTGCCAACAACGGCTTATTTTTGGTTGCCACTTATTCTGGTGCCAACTTCATTTTTGACGACATACTGCCAGAGGAACTGGCGCGCATCACACGAGCCGCTGACCGTGCCGCAGAACTAGATGCCCCGCATTTGGTAGTTGGGGGTGGCGCTAAGCGTTTTGATGGTATTCGCGATACGGACTATGATAAATTGGGGGCGGCACTTGATCGGGTTAAGTCATTGGCTGAGGATCGTAATCTTACTGCGCATTTCCATCCACATCTGTCGACAATCGTCGAGGGCCCCGAAGAGGTGCGCCGTATCTTCCGTCTGACTTCAATAGACTTTTGTCCGGACACAGCACACTTGGCTGCTGCTGGTGGCGATCCAGCGCAGCTGATCCGCGAATTTGCTGATCGTATTTCCTATGTCCACCTAAAGGGTTTCCAAAAAGAGCCCTTTGCATTCACACCACTCGATCGTGGTGATGTGCCTACCGACGAAATTATTGCAGCTATGCGCGAAACGAATTTCGCGGGCTGGGTCTGCACTGAACTTGATGCTTGGGACGATCCCGCTGATGGGGCGCGTTCCAGCATGGACTATTTAAACCAAGCCTAACTTGCTGGCATCAACCGGGGTACGCCCCAATCTTCTGGGAGGAAGAACTATGATTATGAAACGAAATATTTTGGGAATCGCCGCTGCGCTGGGGCTGGCAGTGTCCACTGCACCTGCTGTAGCTGATCCGTCCGCCGCATTGGCGGCATTACAGGAAACAGTCCTGTCCAAAGGCCCCAGCGGAGAAAATCCAAGCCCTGCAGCAGACCTCATGCTCAGCCAAACGGAAATTGATCAGATCAAGGCGATGAATGCGACCGCAGCCATTGTGATGCACTATGGTGGTAATGACTGGTCGAGCGCGCAGATCGAAGGCCTCAAGTTCCAATTTGGGGAAATGGGTATCAAGGTTATTGCCGTTACAGATGCTGGTTTCAAACCTGAAAAGCAAGTGGCAGATATTGAAACAATAATGATGATGGAGCCTGACATCATGGTTTCCGTTCCAACAGACCCATCGGCAACAGCTGCCGCCTATAAGGCTGTGGCTGCGGCTGGTGTTCAAATTGTATTCATGGAAAACACCCCTCCGGGTATGACGGCAGGCGTGGACTACGTTTCAGTGGTTTCGGCTGACAACTATGGCAACGGCGTTGCTTCAGCTCACCTTATGGCGCAGGCATTAGGTGACGAGGGTGGTCAGATAGGTCTCGTTTTTCATGCGGCCGATTTTTTTGTGACACGGCAACGCTATGATGCGTTCAAAGCAACGATCAATGAGAATTACCCAAACATCGAGATTGTAGCAGAGCAAGGCATCGGCGGACCGGATTTCTCGGGCGACGCAGATAAAGCAGCTTCTGCAATGCTGGTGTCGCATGCCGACCTCGATGGTATTTGGGCTGTTTGGGATGTTCCGGCTGAAGGTGTCATCTCGGCAGCTCGCGTTGCCGGCCGGGACGACCTGGTAATCACAACCATTGACCTCGGCGAAAACGTTGCGATCAATATGGCGCAGGGTGGCTTTATCAAGGGTTTGGGCGCACAGCGGCCTTTCGACCAAGGTGTTGCTGAAGCGATGCTTGCGGGCTATGGCTTGTTGGGCAAAGAAGCCCCTGCATTCGTCGCGGTTCCTGCTCTTCCAGTAACCAAAGACAACCTGCTCGAAGCCTGGGAGACAGTATACCGCTCCGAAGCGACGAAAAATATTCAAAATAGTATGAACTGACTTTGCAAAGGTCCTGTGGCAGTTCTCGCGCCGCAGGACCACTTTACACATTTTATTTACGGAGCATATCGATGACTAAAACACTAAACGTTGCACTAATTGGTGGCGGCTTCATGGGTAAGGCACATGCCTTGGCATATGCAGCGATGCCAATGTTTTTTTGGCCTGCCCCGGCAATACCCCACCGGAAGGTGGTGGTCGATTTAACCGAAGAGGCCGCTCAAGAGGCGCGTGACCGTTTCGGTTTTGAAGAAGCATCAAGTGACTGGAAAGCGATTGTCAACCGCCCCGACATCGACATTGTCGATATTTGCACTCCAAACAATTCTCACGCTGAAATCGCAATTGAAGCCTTGAAAGCTGGTAAACATGTAATTTGCGAGAAGCCACTTGCCGGGACACTTGCGGAATCTGTCGCAATGGCGAAGGCCGCCCGTGCGTCCAACGCTACAACGATGGTCGCCTTTAACTATCGCCGTACACCCGCTGTCGCTCTCGCCAAGAAATTCATTGATGAAGGTAAAATCGGCGACATAACCAACTTTCGTGGCACTTATTTGCAAGACTGGTCCGCAGATCCAAATGGGCCGTTATCCTGGCGCTTTCAAAAGAAGATAGCAGGGTCAGGCGCAATCGGCGATATTGGCACCCATGTAGTTGATATGGCACACTATCTTGTGGGTCCCATAGACACCGTGCAAGCGATTACTTCGACCTACGTAAAAACCCGCCCGATGCAACAAGGCGGTGTCGACAAACTGGGGGCATCCGACAAATCTGCCGACGCTGAACGCGCCGAAGTTGATGTTGATGATGAAGTCATGTCGATGGTGCGCTTTAAATCTGGCGCTGTTGGCAGTATCGAGGCCAGCCGCAACGCATGGGGTCGCAATAACTTCATCACGCTGGAAATCCACGGGACGAAAGGCTCGATTCTGTTCAACTACGAACGCCGGGACGAATTACAGGTTATGTTCGCCGATGATCCGGTTAATTCACGTGGCTTCCGTACTATCTACACAGGCCCTGCCCATCCCTATGGTGAAGGCCTTTGGCCGATCCCAGCACTGGGCATAGGTTACGGTGAGACCAAGATCATCGAGTGTTATGATTTCTGCAAAGCGATCATGAATGGTTCTCAGCCCTCGCCAAATTTTGAAGAGGCACTTTTAATTGAAAAGGTTGCCGATGCCCTCATCCGATCGGGTGAAACAAGCGCTTGGGAGAAGGTATAATGTCAACCGTTGCCGTCCGCATGGCCGGCATTTCAAAAAACTTTGGCGGTGTTAAAGCCCTGAAAAATGTTAACTTTGAAGTTTTGGCAGGAGAAGTCCACGCACTTTTGGGCGGCAACGGTGCCGGAAAATCAACGATCCTGAAGGTTCTGAACGGCGTGCATGTACCGTCGGCCGGCACAATTGAAGTATTGGGTGTACCACTCACCATTCATACACCCGAAGCCTCTCGCGCTGCAGGGATTGCAATGAATTATCAAGAAATGAGCTTGATCCCGACGCTAACTGTGGCTCAAAACGTTTTTTTGACGCGCGAGACGAAGTCAGGCGGTCTAATCGACGATAAAAAGGCAGAGCGCAAAGCCGCCAAACTCTTTGCAATGCTTGGTGTAGACGTTGATCCGCGCGCAATTGTTGGTGATCTTGGTGCAGGGCAAAAACAACTGACTGAAATCGTCAAGGCTATTTCCCAAAACGCACGCATTCTAGTGCTTGATGAACCATCCACTGCTTTGGCGATATCTGATGTAGATAGGCTGTTCACCTTCCTGCGCAAACTGAAGAAGCAAGGTGTTGCGGTCATATATGTAAGTCATCGAATGGACGAAATTGCCCGCATCGCTGACCGTGCTACGATCTTGCGTGACGGTAAGCATGTTATTACAGCTGCTATCGGCGACCTACCAATCGATACGATGATCGAACATATCGTTGGAAAACGGTCCCTTGGCCTTGCTGATATAGAACGGAGCGATGCTGTTCGCGGTGATATAGCTCTGGAGCTGCGCAACGTGTCGGGTCGTAATAAACCCGATAATATCTCGCTCACGATTTACAAAGGTGAGGTCGTCGGGTTGGCTGGCCTCCTTGGCTCGGGCCGCACATCTCTCGCAAAACTTGTCGCAGGGATTGAACCAGTGGTTTCTGGTGAAATTCGCATCAACGACCGCCCTGTTAGTTTCCGTCGTCCCGGTGACGCAATCACAGCGGGTGTGGCACTTGTGCCTGAAGCTCGAGCGACGCAAGGTATCATCGCAGCTCATTCAGTTTCCGACAACCTAACACTTGCTGCGCTGGATGGTCTTTCAAAGGCAGGCTTTGTCATTGCAGCTAAGGCGCACGCAGCGACAAACGCCCAAATCGAGCGGCTTTCGATCAAAACAGCAAGCTGCGATCATTCTGTTAGCACGCTTTCGGGCGGCAATCAGCAAAAGGTCGTCATTGGCAAATGGTTGGCCGTTGACCCGGACGTGTTGGTGCTTGACGAGCCAACAGCAGGCATCGACATCGGATCAAAATCCGAAATTATCAGACTAGTGCGTGAGCTGGCCGCGAACGGCAAAGCAATTCTAATGATTTCCTCGGAGTTATCGGAGCTTTTGACTGCCTGCGATCGGATTGTCGTAATGGCTGACGGACGCGTCTATGAGGATTTTTCACGCGCCGCGCTGGATGATCCAGCTGAGGCAAATACCGACATCACACACCGCTTGCAAGCCGCTGAACAGCGGTTGCAAATTTCTATTCAAGAAGCCCTCGCTGCAGGGCAGGAGATTTCCCATGCCCAACAGTGACACAACCCACGCCGCTGGCTTGGTCGGCGCCTTTCTACAAAATTGGCGGCAAAATATCATCTATATCGGTTTTATTGCGATCTTTGTGGTCTTTGCGCTTACGCTGAATGACAGGGGGTTTCTGAACCCAAACAATCTGCTCAACATTGTCCGCCAGACAGCGATGATCGCCGTGATGGCTATAGCAATGACTTTCGTGTTGTCTGCAGGTGAAATTGATCTGTCTGTTGGTGCTGTCGCGGGCCTCTCCAGTGTCACTGTTGCCATGGTGATTTCTGTTGCTGGGCCATTTGCGGGGATTCTTGCAGGTCTGGCAACAGGCATTGCCATCGGCACCTTTAACGGCTGGCTAACTACAAAAATTGGTATCCCTTCGTTTTTAACGACACTCGCAATGATGGGTATTGCAAAAGGAATTGCGATGTGGGTTTCGGGCACATCCGCAGTTCCGATCTTGTCACAAAGCTATGCCTGGTGGTTTGGCGGTGGCTCCATCGGGCCCATTCCGGTATTGCTTTTTTGGATTTTGATTTTTAGTGCAATCGGTCATGTAGTCTTACGCCGTACTGGTTTTGGTCGCAGGGTGCTCGCAACAGGTGGTGGCGAGCAAGCCGCTGGCTATTCCGGCATCAACACCGCCAAGATCAAGTTTCGGGTTCTGGTCATTTCATCTACTGCTGCGGCTTTGGCTGGGATGTTTTATGCGGGCCGACTGCAATCGGGCCGATTTCAGCTAGGCGAAGGAGACGAGCTATCAGTTATCGCCGCGGCTGTGCTGGGCGGAACCTCGCTTTTTGGTGGTAAAGGAACCGTTATAGGCACCATCGTTGGCGCGCTCATGATTGGCCTTATTAACAATGGATTAATTCTGATGGGGCTGGAGTTTAGTCAACAACTGATCGCACGCGGTGGTATCATTATTCTTGCTGTTGCGCTTAGCCAGAAAAGAGCGTGAAAATGAAAAATGTTACCATCATAGGTACTGTAACTGCAAAGCCGGAAACACGCGAGGAACTGTATGCGCTTTTGTCTGCGCAGGTTGAGCCAACTCGTAAGGAAAATGGTTGCATCAACTATGATTTCCATGTCGATGCAGAAGACACGTGCGTCTTTGTTTTCTATGAAAACTGGAGATCTCAAGAAGATCTGGACGCCCATTTGAGAATGTCGCATCTTGAGCCGTTGTTTTTGCAGGTTCACAGGCTTTTGGCATGTCCGGTAAATATTCGTTACCTTGCAATGCTTAGCAAGATGGCGTGATGGAGGCGCAAATCACACCAACATTTAGAACTCTTTAATAAGTTGAAATTAGGACCTTTCTGATTCAATCAAAATGAAAACGCTTTGATGTAAAAACACTCGATGGAGAAGACATGAAAACAATCAAGGGCCCAGCTTTATTTTTAGCGCAATTTGTTGGTGATAAGTCGCCTTTCAATTCATGGCAATCGATCACTAAATGGGCCGCTGAGTGTGGCTATATAGGCGTTCAAGTTCCAAGTTGGGACAAACGTCTTATTGACTTAGACCTCGCCGCAGAAAGCAAAAATTATTGTGACGAATTCAAGGGGCAGGCTGCGATGAATGGTATTGTCGTGACGGAATTGTCTAGCCACTTGCAAGGTCAGCTCGTTGCGGTGCATCCGGCTTATGACACTGCATTCGACGGATTCTGTCCTGAGCACTTTCGGGGGAGACCTGCTGCTCGACAGGAATGGGCAGTTGATCAAGTCAAGAAAGCGATCACAGCTTCGCGAAACATGGGAATTTCTGAACATGCGACGTTTTCTGGAGCACTTGCATGGCCATATTTATACCCTTGGCCGCAACGACCCACTGGCCTAGTTGAAACAGCCTTTGACGAACTAGCTCACCGCTGGATGCCCATTCTCGATCACGCGGAAACCAATGGTGTCGACATTTGCTATGAAATACATCCGGGTGAAGATTTACACGACGGCGATACTTTTGAAATGTTTCTGGAGCGTGTTGACAACCACGCTCGTTGCAACATGCTATATGATCCCAGCCATTACCTTCTGCAGCAATTAGATTATCTGGACAACATCGACATATATGCCGAGCGTATAAAAATGTTTCATGTCAAAGACGCAGAATTCAATCCAACTGGCAGAAAAGGAATATATGGTGGATTTCAAGCTTGGGCAGACCGTGCGGGCCGCTTCCGCAGTCTTGGCGATGGCCAAATAGACTTCGGAGCAATTTTTTCGAAGATGGCAACCAATAATTTCGATGGTTGGGCGGTTGTCGAGTGGGAGTGCGCGATTAAGCATCCAGAAGATGGTGCCAAGGAAGGCGCTCAGTTTGTGAAAGACCAAATCATTCGTGTGACACCTCACGCATTCGATGATTTTGCAGGGGTCGAATACAACGAAGCTGAGAACCGCAAAATGCTTGGATTGGAAAGTTGAACTATGAGTGATCCAATTAAATTAGGAATGGTGGGCGGTGGTAATGATGCATCTATCGGTGCAGTACACCGTATCGCAGCTCGCTTAGATGGTGAATTTGTCCTCACTGCAGGTGCGTTATCATCAACTCCTGAAAAGGCGATGGCATCCGGTAAAGCTTTAGGTCTTGCAGCCGACCGGACCTACCCGACATTTTTGGATATGGCTAAACGCGAAGCCCGACTGAAAGATGGGATCGAAGCTGTCGCAATTGTCACGCCAAATCACTTGCACTATCCAGTGGCCCGAGAATTTATAAAACGAGGTATACACGTTATCTGCGACAAGCCTTTGACGTCAACTCTTTCAGATGCAAAAAAAATGGAGGTCGCCGTCAGGAAGTCAGACGCACTCTTTATTCTGTCACACAATTACACTGGTTACCCAATGATCCGTCAGGCCAAAGAAATGATTGCGGATGACACATTGGGAAATTTGCGGATGATTCAAGTTGAGTATGTTCAGGATTGGCTTACCGAACCTGCAGAAGAGTTGGGAGTAAAGCAGGCGGAATGGCGCACAGATCCTGCTCGCTCAGGAGTTGGAGGAGCGATTGGCGATATAGGGACTCACGCCTACAATTTGGCACGGTTTGTGACCGGATATAAACTAGATAGTTTGGCAGCAGACCTTGATTCTTTTGTGCCTGGAAGGAGACTTGATGACAACGCACATGTAATGATGCGATTTGAAGGCGGAGCAAAGGGAATGTTGTGGTGTAGCCAGGTCGCTCCGGGTAATGAAAATAACCTACGCTTACGTATTTTTGGTGAAAATGGCGGCATAGAGTGGAGCCAGGAAGATCCAAATTATCTTTGGTATTCACCATATGGGGCTCCAAAGCAGCTGTTAACCCGTGCTGGTAGTGGCGCGGCAGACTCTGCAAATGCTGTCAGCCGCACCCCTGGGGGGCATCCCGAAGGGTACTTAGAAGGGTTTGCAAACATTTATACGGAAGCTGCAAAAGCTATAAGAGCGGTGGGTGCTGCAAAACCCATTCCAACGGATATCAAACTGCAAGGTATCGAGGAAGGTATTGAAGGCGTTCGCTTTCTCACCGCATGCGTCCAATCTTCGAAAAGAAATTCTGCCTGGGTTTCACTTTGGCAAGTGTGAGTAACACCAAGCGATCCCACCGGTTCTTATATACATTTTGTTTGTGTGTCCCAGGATGAGACGAATTCTACGTAACAGAAATTAATGCTGAGTAGTGAAACGCAAAATGAGAAAGCCCAGCATAAAGGCAAATCCAGAAGGCCCCTATGGGTACTGTCAGACCAAACGAGCTTGAGACGGGGCGGGCTGTTTCGTAGCCTCTTCGTATGACAAAACGCTCTCCATTCAGGTGCTTCAAAACACGCCCAGAGATCATCCGCCTGGCTGTGATGCTTTTTACCTGCTGAGACGGCCTGGTTTGTTCAGGCGCTACACAGGTTGCGTGTGGGGTGAGGTTGACTGTGACAGGGTGCAGGAACGCCACTTCTACTCACGAGACAATTTCAAGCTCAATCGAACCGCTGCTCTTGCTGAGTGGCGCCAACTATTGAGCGCATAGGTTCAGGCTGCGCCTGCAATCTGATGCGAGTTCTCATTCGTCTGACAGCACCGTTTGAAAGCACCTTTTGACAATTCTAGGCGTAATGTTCATGCTGCCCTGTACGTCGCGCTTCGGACTTGCGAAGTTAATTGAGGCGTTTGTAAACTTTCCTGCAAGAGGTCGTTTTCTTGCCTGCATGCCTGATTATTCAAGCTAACCTCTTGGGGAACCATTTTGTGAGACAAACTTATGCCGCCAATTGATTTGACTGTCCTACGCCATGAATTTCATAGAATGCCAGAACTTGGGTTTGCTGAGGAAAGGACGAAAGCACGGGTCGCGGGTATCCTCGAAGATCTGGGAATTGAGACGCATATCGGCGCGGGCGTTGTTGGCGTCCACAAACGCGGAACAGGTAATCGTGTCATTGCTCTGCGGGCTGACATGGACGCGCTGCCGATCCATGAGACAAGCAGCCATGACTATGCGTCACAGACAGCTGGCGTGATGCACGCCTGTGGCCATGACGGCCATATGACAATGCTTTTGGGCGCGGCGGCAGCGCTTGCAGAAGAGGCCGAATTCGACGGTACGGTGCTGTTCATATTCCAGCCTAACGAAGAACACGGATTGGGTGCGCGGGCCATGATCACTGAGGGCCTACTGGAGCGTTTTCCCGTTGAAGAAATCTATGCCATTCACAATCTTCCGGGTGCGCCTTTGGGGCAGGTTTCCACGCGGACCGGTCAAATTTGTTCAAGCGAAAGCCTATTTGAAATATTGATCGAAGGACAAGGTGGTCACGCGTCAATGCCGCAGGTGGGGCGAGATGCTATCACTATAGGGGCAGAGATCGTGCAGGCTTTACAAACCATCGTCTCGCGAAAGCTTGCACCGGGTGCGGGCGTTGTCGTTTCAGTAACGGAATTCCTGACCGATGGGCAACGCAATGTCCTACCAGGTACCGCAACCCTAAAAGGTGATGTGCGCGCACGGTTGCCAGCAGATCGCGAAGAAGTCGCGCGTCTGATGCGCCAGCTTGCGGAAGGTATTGGAGCCGCTCACGGTGTGACTGTGTCCGTAAATTTCAACACAGAGTTTATTGAGACGATCAATGCCCCCGAGCCAACTCACGCTGCTGTAAGCACAGCTCGCTCTTTAGGACTTGAGACAAACGGTAATCGCGAACCCATGAGTTTTTCAGAGGACTTTGCTCATTTCTCGACCGCTGTGCCGGGGTGTTTCTTGCTACTGGGCAACGGGCAAGAGGGGCCTTGTGGCCAGCCGCTGCATTCGGACGATTATGATTTCAATGATGATCTATTGCCAATTGGTGCCGCCTTTTGGGCGCAACTGGTGCGTGACCGTCTACCGGTGACCAAAAGTAAGGGTGAGTAGTTATGTTTGAAACCCGTATGAACATTTTTCGCGCCGAAATGGGCGAAAAAGGCCTCGACGTCGCTCTTATTACCGATGATGACAATGTATATTACCTCACAGGCTACTACGACTACTTGCACATGGAATTTGGCCGTCCGACCATACTTATAGTGTTACGCGACGGTCCTAGCCTATTGATCACGCCTACAATTGACCTCAACACGGCTCAATCTGCGGCGCGCGTGGACAAGATTGCGGCGTGGAACGATGGTATGGGGGCGGAATGGCGCGCTGAAATACCTGCTGCGGTAAAAGGGGCGGCGCTTATTGGGATAGAGCCAGATCACATGCCGGCTCTTGTACGCAGATATGTTGATGGACTGGTTGGTGCAAGACATCTCATTTCGATCACACCTATCCTATCTGAGATGCGTATGATCAAATCGACGCAAGAGCTACAGCTTGCCCGCCATGCGGGTCTGGTCGCAAACGCCATGATGGACGCCGGCCGCGCTGCCATTGGGGATCGTGTGCCTGAATACGAAATAGCAATTGCAACGTCGGAAGCAGGCACGCGCAAAGCGGCAGAACTTTTAACCACGCATTATGGCGACGTCGATATGTCGCCGAATACGCATTTCCTGCAAATTATGGCATCCGGCGAGACGATTACTAAAACTCACCACCGTGCCACAACACGTGTTATGCGTCGTGGCGAGCCAGTGTTTCTCTGCTTTTGTGGCATGACGAATTTTCACCGGTTCAAGTTAGGTTTTGACCGAACGTTCTGGATCGGTGAGATGATGGATACGTCTCAAGCTGCTGTTTACGAAGTCGCATTGGCCAGCCAGCAAGCCGCGCTTGATGCGTTACGCCCCGGTGTTACGGCTGAAAGCGTTCACGCAGCTTACGCAGAAGTTATTCAAAGTGCAGGGTACGCGTATCCGTTCCGTTGCGGCCGTGCAACAGGTTTCAGTTTTCTGGAGGCCCCACAATTGGTCACGGGAGATACAACAATCCTTCAGCCAGGTATGGTTCTGGCAGTGGATGGATCTGTAGCAGTTGATGAATTTCGCGCCCAAATTGGTGATAGCTTTATCATCACTCAAGACGGTTATGAGCCAGTTACCGAACACCCGAAGACTATTGACCAACTCATCGTATAATCTGAGCGCTATCAAAGTAAACTTGCTTGAAGCAGGCAAAGTGGGTTTGTGGCGTGCGTGAAAGACAAAACACTCGCCATTCACCTCAATCGAACCGCCGCTCTTGCTGAGTGGCGCCAACTATTGAGCGCATAGATTCAGGCTGCGCCAGCAATCCGATGCGAGTTCTCATTAGTCTGACAGCACCCTTATCGTTACTAGTACAGGGGATGTGATGGTGGTGATGGTGATACACTGTACGTGATGTACACCTAAAGTGACCCTAACCTTCGGTGTTCAATGTAGGACAGTTACCTATCGCATAGGGGTATGCAGGAGCCATGGGGGGTACACTGGTATATGTATATGGGCCGTTATACAGATCATGGTTTGTGGAGAGGGAGGGTTAATTGCTTTGTTGCTCGCTTGAATTTTGATAGGCCCAGTACCCTATAACGAAATGTAAAGCGCCAATTAGCAATAGTATTGGGCCCACGTAGTAAGAGAGTGGCTGAAACAAAAGGCCTGCAATCACTAAACACAAACCACCAAAAAATAGAAAGAAAGAAAGGGGAGAAACTCTACTCTCACCTCGTATCTGGCCATGAAATTTGTACGTGGAAGCAATCACTGCGATTGGACAAACAATGGAAGCAAAATACGTTTGGTGAGCTACGAAACTGTAGACGGCAAAAATGCTTATTCCAACAGACCAAAATATGCCCAACAAAATGGCTACATTATTTTTAGTGCTATTTTTCAGTGGCATTCGCAAACCTCACGCATTTTATATTGTTAGAATTGGCCTAACGATCTTAATCCGCAAACAAATGTCTAAATTTAAGAACTGGGATTTCGTAGCTCAATCTCTACTATTTTTTCAATACATTAATTTGTTTCGCAGGTTGGCATCATACTGTTGAGCATATCTGGAGCTGGTTGCACAGCAGCAGGTAAGCCGACAAGTACTTCGTCAATTACATCAGAAGAGACAGCTGCTAACTCACATAAATATTCAGATCTGCTACCGCCAGGGTTGTCAGCTAACCACTCTTGATATTCTTGCTCCTCAAAGTAAGCGCCTGCAGCTAAACCCGCCAATGGTATCATTGTGACCATCCGTTTTAGCCTTGCTTTAGCTTTAACTCGCATAACGGTGGCCGATAGCTCTTTACGATGTCTAACCGCTGTGCTGGCCACCTCGGTAGCTAGCCTGGTGGCAGTAAATGTGGCTTGCACTGCCCACATCGATGTTCCAGCAGCTACCAAAACCATGCCAGCCGTAAACCATAGCAAAAAAGCAGTCGTCTTGACCAAGCTTAGTAATTTCATTCGTCTGATAGCGATCCCAGTACGTAACCAACTTTCCCAAGCTGAGTGTTTGGCCCCCAGTCTTTATGTCTTAGCACACCGTCTTCAATATAAAGTTTATCTACACTATATTTAGTTCGCTCCATAACTTTGCCGTTTGCCTCTACCTCTGTAGCTACATAGATCGTTGCGGCGCCATCCGCCTCGTCTACTAGCTCAAAGTAGTTTGCATCACTTTGCAGTGCCAAGTTTTGAACGACTGCCATAATTAATTCGGGATCATCAAGTCGGTCCACAGCAAAGTAGCAAGCGCCTTCGAATACAGCAGTACCACCGCCAATAACGGCCCCAGTAACTATAGTGACGGGTGCCATCAGAACCGCACCTATGGTTCCTATAGCTCCCGCTGTTCCTCCCATAATTCCCACTGTGCCAGCCGCTGATACTCCACCCGCAGTAGATCCGAGCATTGTTGCGCCAGTTATTGCATTGGTCAAAGTGTAAAATCCTGCTGCTTTTGCGCCAACACCTGCAGCGGCGGTTGCAGTTGCAGCGGTGGCAGCAGCGCCAGTACCAGCGCCTCCAATGAGGTTGCTTGGTCTATATCCACATGCAGCTACCGAGCCGGATTTAGTTTTCTCCCAAGCTACAGAGGACCCACTTTTAGTGGCTTCCCACGCTGTTACTGATCCACTTTTTGTTACGTCCCAGATGGAACTGGCACCACTGGCAGTAAACGATTTTACACTCTGCCACATTGTAGTGTCACTGGATTGGTCCGATGCAGAGGTCATACTTCCTAAACTAAGCAGCAAGATTGATAAGAATTTACGCATATCGAGGTTCCTTTAACCTACCTTTGGGGCTATCAAATATCCTTTAATCGGTACTGTCAAACAAAACGAGCTTGAGACGGGGCGGGCGGTCTCGTAGCCTCTCCGCATGGTACTGTCAGATTAAACTCGGTTGAAGCGAGCAGGGTATATTTGTAGAATCCCCAAATGACAAAACACTCCCCATTCAGGTACTTTAAAACGAGTCCTGAGATCATCCGCTTGGCTGTGATGCTGTGTTCCCACTGACGCCACTCTGAACCGCTTAATGCGCTAAACAGGCTGGGTGTGGGGTTAGGTTGATTGTACAGCCCTAAATGAACGCCACTTCTACTCACGCTTCAATTTTAAGCTGAACCGCGCTGCCGCTCTCGCTGAGTGGCGCCAGTTATTGAACGTATAGGTTCAGGCTGTACCTGCGATCCGATGCGATTTCTTAGCTGTCTGTCTGCACCATGGGCTATCCACAGTTAAATAATTGTGGCCCCAGAGCGTCCCTAGGAATTTTTGGACATAAAAAACACGGGCTAATCACGGGCTGTCTTAGAATTTTCCATAAAAAACACCCTACAAAATTCGCTAGGGTGTTGTTTTAAATGGCTCCGGCGGTAGGGATCGAACCTACGACCAATTGATTAACAGGTATCTTGGCATTTATTAGTATCAATAGGTTAATAGATGGTTTATAACTAGGGTTTATAACTTTGGTTTTGGATCTTCATAATGTCTAAAGCGCCTTCAGCTATAAAGCTTTACAAGGGTTTATCCCTTTACCGTGTCGAACGATCGACCAAGTGGTATGTTCGTGTCTGGGATAAGAAAACCAAAAAATACCTGGTTAAGTCAACCGGTGAAGATACGGTAATAAGGGCGAGGGAGGTTGCTCAAGAACTTGCCCTATCTCTGCTCAAGTCAGAAAAGCCTGTTGAGCGTGAGTACACCTTCAGCCATTTTGCTCTGAAACTCCTTCACAGATCCAGGTTACAGCACCAAACAGGTGAACGAAGCCAAGGTTACATAAAAGCATTGCATTGGGCTGTTCAGAATGAAGATTGGGGACTGCTACGGTTTTTTGGTGACCGGGATGTAAGGCAGATCCGGACCCACACATATCAAGAATACATTGCTGATCTAACCAAGCGTCGTCCAAGTTTGGCTGCGTCAACCAAGAATACACTTATGGCGGCATTTCGGAATGTAATGAAGATCGCCAGAGATGAGGGCGTTGTTGACGTCGTACCGCAAACTCCTCGAGTGAAATCCAAAGACAACCCCAGACCGTTCTTTCGGTTCCATCCACTGGTGGCAAAAGAGGATGATAATTACCAAAAGCTTTTAGCGGCGATTAAGAAAGCGGCAGAGGAGGGGGTAAGTGTCCGGGGTTTTGCCGTCACCGACGAATTCTATGACATGATCCTATTTCTAACGCATTCCTTCGTCAGACCTATTTCGTCAGAGCTCTATGCGATCAAACACAGCGATGTGACGGTTGCAGATGATCCCAGGCGGCTCATAGTGACGGTTAGAGACGGGAAAACGGGTTTTAGGGGTGCGAACACAATGCCGGCTGCTGTGTCCGTCTATGAACGTATTTTACAGCGTTACCCGAATGCAAAACCCGAGGATTACATTTTCTACCCTCAATACAAGAACCGAACTACTGCTTCAGGCATGATCCAGAGGCTGTTTACAGAGGTTCTGAGGTATGGAGAACTACAAACAGATACTCCGACGGGTAAAACCCATACGCTGTACTCCTTGCGTCACACGGCGATTTGCATGAGGATCATCAACAGTGAGGGTAAGGTGAATATCTTTAACCTTGCTAAGAACGCTGGAACATCTGTTGATCAGATCGAACGGTTTTATGCTCGGTTTCTTCCACTATCCAAAGAGATGGCGAAGAACCTGCAGAGTTTTGGGGAGTAACTTTTGGTGAGTTTCTATTTAGCCTAAGTATACATTAGGGAGACTTAAATGTCTGACTCAATTTATGATGAAAATGGACAATTTACTAGTGAATACAAGGTGAAGGTAACTACTCATCCTGTAATTTATCATATTACAAAGGTAATTTTCGAGACGAAAAAGAAAAATGAAAACATAAATGCCAGAGACATCTATAGTACTTTCTTTAAAGAGTTAAAGAACTCTTCAAAATCATTTTATGAGTTGCAGGGTGAAGCATTCGATCAGGCAGAATTAGTGCAGCATGGTCTGCACATGATAAACTGCACAATGTATCAATTTTTTCCAAGTGTTGTTCAGATCCGATCTTTAGATGAGACATATTTAGAAATAAATAAAAATTTCTGGGGGTATTACTTTTACCTAAACGGGATCGACGGGGCTAAACAAGCTGCAGCAGAAAAACAAATATCTGTTTGGGAAGCCGCCAAATTTTTTGCAAACGAATATTGGAAGTTTGGTCAGTCAGAATTCATGGAAACTATAGCGCTTGGATATCAATATTTATTAGAAAATGAAGCGAAGGAAGGCGTAAAGGATAAGATCAGATTTGATGCTATTCCGGAACTTCTTGAACGCTTCAATTACTCAAACAAAGTTATTCTTGGATACTGTTATTTTTTAGGGCTTTCTGCACAGTCTGGTAAAAAAGGTGAAGAAATTGAAGACATACATGCACGTTTAGCCAGACTACCGTATGTTGATATAAACAGAGAATATGAAGAACTGCTGGGACCACTCCAGGATTTCAGTCTTCATACTATTTTTGATGAACTTGTATGGCGTTTTAATGGAAAAATAGAAGTAAGAGAAATTCAAATTCCAAACTCTGAACGTACTGTATCCGAGTATTCATTTAAAAATCACGGAGTTCTTTTCACCGATGACCGAACAGTAAATACACTTAATGACTCTGAAGAAATCTTTACAAAAGCGATGGAAAGATTTGGGCATCAGTTTGAAGAAAAAAAATACGATGCGACAAAAACGTTTAAAACTGGCGTTTGTGCAGCAAATATACGAGCTCAAGCTGATGCCAAAGCTACTGGACTAGCTGGCGGGTTTTTTGATAGTTATTTGCCGTTGATTTTTAGTGCAGCTAATTTGATTGCCAGAGAAAATATTTCCTGGTCTGGTCATTTGAAAATTCAAATTCCGCTTCAACAGTTTCTTGGTGGGCTTAATTATGATTTGGGTGAACTGATTTGGGCATTTCAGTCATCAATCCTTTTCAAAAATCAAAAACCTAGAGATCACATTGAACATCTTGAGATGTTTGATTTCATGGCCGAGTGTAAAAGCAAGGTTTTAGAATTTTATCACAGGTACCCGGCAAAATGCCGAGAGTTGGCAATACAAAAAAACCACTGGAGTGTCTTTCCACATTTGCAGTCTGAAGTTGATGAAAGAGAGGCTATTTTAAACTCAATCGGTCAATCTCTGGGATATCATTATCCCACAGAAAATTTAGCTTCTGAGTACATTCTAAAAGCTTTAATAATTTTTGGATATTTCTGTTCGCTATGTGAAACGATAATTTTTCAAGATGAAGGCTCGGTTTTGCAATGAAAGCACAAGTAATTATTGTATAAATTTCCATAAAGAGAGGGTCTTGCTCTTATAAATACTCAAAACAACACTAGAGGTCTGTCTTGAGTATCCAAGCCCATATCAAACAATTTTATGATCAGCATTCAGTGCCTAACCCTGTCAACCTAACGTTGACGGAGAAACAGCTTGTGAATGGTCAGAAGATTGATGACTTGGCTTCTGAGCAGAACCTTCGTCACTTCCGCAATCTAATCAATACAAAGCTGTATAAGAACGCATATAAGCGCCATAGAAAGCAGCTTTCGATGTTTGTGGTGCGTGAGAGCGATGCAACGCATAGACACCACCTTCACCTTGTTATTGAGCAGCCAAAAGACATCGAGCTGCACTTCTTCATGCATATGGTAAAGTCATGCTGGCAGAAGACCAAATTTGGGTACAACGAAATACATTTTGAAAAGCCAGCTGAGTTCTCCAGGGAGGATGGTTGGATTGATTATTGTTTAAAGAAGAGGACTAAGAGCGATCTGGCTTCCTCGATTGATTGGGCAAATTCCACTTGCTTTGAGCTTCGCTGAGCACAGTCTCCTTAGCCACCCTAATCAGTTTCTATAACCTTCCATAAGGGGATTACTGCTCTCAGTGGTCCTTTAATTATTACTATTACCCAATGAAATTATAACAATATAAAATACATAATTAACAATTTATTAAAATATAAAGCTAAACCAAATTTGAGGAGCTAACCAATGAATTACCAGCTAATAAACTTTAACATACCAACCAGGCTTAAGACCCAACTAGACCTTATAGCCAAACACAAGCACATCAGCCGAACAGCTATCATAAACACCCAACTAGAAAGCTATTGTCGTTCAGAGCTAGCGTATATTGAAACCAGCAATCAGCCTATTGGTTCATTGCAATGATTAGTTCAACCAAAGCGCCAAAGACCAAGCACAAGCTATCACAAGCAATCTTAAAGCTGAGACAGCCGGAGATAGCTATCTATGAGGTTCTGGATAGACCTAGTGCCAATGCAGCCAAGAAGGCTATCGATACTCAATGCAGGCATCATGCAATATCAGTCGTTATCATTAAGGATAGGAGCCAATGAAAAGCTTCAGGACATTCATAGCAGAAGGTAAGTATCCATTATGGGTCAGAGTGACTGTTGGATCACTAGTGTTAAGGATTAAGAACCTATCCAGTCGTATTGAGAATGAAGATGATCCAGCTAAGCAAAATGCATTAATTGCTCAACAGAATAAGCTTTTGTCATACATCAACGGCTTGGGTGTTGGTGTAGGTTCATCAGATACTGTTTTGCTTAAGAGACTGAAGTCTATGAAGTGAGATGTGCTGGGAATGCCTGGTTTTTGGAGATATTGCTTGATTGCAAAGATATTGGAACTGGCTATTGTTTGTAGAAACTATAATCAGTCTGAATTGGCAAGTTTATGTCCGAACAAGATTTCAAACAAACCCTATGGAAAACTGCTGACAAGCTTCGGGCTCAGATGGATGCTGCCGAATACAAGCACATCGTCTTAGGTCTGATATTCCTGAAATACATTTCTGATACTTTTGTAAAGCAGCAGGAAAAGATCAGAGATTCAGTTTCAGATCCTGCCTCTGAACTGTTCATCAGTGAAGACCCTTCCGAGTACCAAGAGGAACTAGAAGAACGGGACTATTACGTTCAGGACAACGTATTCTGGGTTCCGCAAGAGGCTCGCTGGGAAGCGTTAAGGGCAAAAGCTAAGCAACCAGACATCGGCTCGCTTGTTGATGCAGCTATGACCGCTATTGAAAATGAGAACACCTCTTTGCGGGGGAAATTAGACAAGCGCTTTGGTCGTGCTCAGCTTGGCCAAGGCGTACTAGGAGAACTAGTTGATCTCATTTCTACGATTGGGTTTGCTGATAAATACGATTCCTCCGATCTTCTGGGCGAAGTATACGAATACTTCATCGGCCAGTTTGCTTCTGCAGAAGGCAAGAAAGGCGGTCAGTTCTACACGCCGTCTCATGTCGTGAAGACCCTTGTTGCTGTCCTTTCTCCTAACTCGGGCAGGGTCTATGATCCCTGTTGTGGTTCTGGAGGTATGTTTGTTCAGAGTGAAGAGTTCGTAAAGGCACATGGCGGACGTGTAGACGATATTTCGATATATGGGCAGGAAAGTAATCCTACTACATGGCGATTAGCAGCAATGAACTTGGCCATTCGTGGATTTGCAGCTGATCTTGGCAAAGAGCCTGGCGATACCTTTGGGCGGGATCAATTCCCAGATCTGAAGTTCGATTACATCATGGCTAATCCACCGTTTAACATTTCGGATTGGGGTGGAGAGAAGTACGAGAGTGACCCACGCTGGCAGTTCGGCAGACCCCCAGTCGGTAATGCGAACTACGCATGGCTACAGCATATGCTTTGGAAGCTGCGTCCCGGAGGTCAGGCAGGTGTTGTACTGGCTAATGGATCGATGAGTTCCAACACTGGTGGTGAGGGGCAGATACGAGAGGCGATGGTGCGAGGTGACGTGGTTGAGGTCATGGTCGCATTGCCCGGTCAGTTGTTTCTCAATACCCAGATTCCGGTCTGTTTGTGGTTCTTAACAAATGACAAAACAGCCAATGGGCGGGATCGTCGAGGCGAGACGCTGTTTATCGATGCTCGGCAATTAGGAACTATGGAGAGCCGGGTTCTGAAGGTGTTCTCTGATGAAGACATTGGAAAGATTCAAGAGACGGTGCAGTCGTGGAAGACAGGTGAAGGTTACGAGGACGTTGCAGGGTTCCACAAGTCAGCGTCTTTGGAAGAGATTGAGAAGAACGGCTTTGTATTGACGCCAGGACGGTATGTAGGCTCATCTATTGACGAATATTCGGATGAAGAATTTTCAGTAAAAATGGATAAACTCACTCAAACTTTATCCGACATAAAAAAGAGGTCATTAGATCTTGACGTCGAGGTTCAGACGAGCCTTACGCATCTTGGATTAGCCCATGAATGAATGGCGTGAGGTAACTTGGGGAGATATTTCTAAACTCAAGTACGGTAAAGGATTGAAGGGCTACAAAGAAAAAACAGAGGGCGTTCCTGTTTTTGGCACAAATGGGCAAGTCGGTTTTACTGATAGTGCATTATGTGAATCCAGTGGCGTGATTATTGGTCGAAAAGGCGCTTATAGAGGCGTTCATTACTCTTCAAAACCATTTTATGTCATTGATACTGCGTATTGGTTAGCACCAGGCGAAATGGTTTACCCAAAGTGGGCTTACTACAACCTCAAGACCGTTGATATCAATGGACTCGATAGCGGTTCAGCAATCCCATCACTATCAAGAACCGATTTTGAAAGTATCCCTTGCTTACTGCCGGAAATCGATGAGCAAAAAGCAATCGCCCACATCCTTGGCACGCTAGACGATAAGATCGAACTTAACCAAAAGATGAACCAAACTCTTGAGGAGATCGCCAAGGCAATCTTCAAGTCATGGTTCGTGGACTTTGATCCTGTGCGAGCAAAGGCAGAGGGTCGCCCCACAGGTCTTTCCCCTGAAATCAGTGACCTGTTTCCTGATGAGTCGGTGGATTCGGAGATTGGGGAGATTCCGAAGGGGTGGGACGTCGGGACACTATCAGATGTCGCTGACATTACCATGGGACAGTCTCCGCCCGGCGATACCTACAACGACTACGGCGTTGGACTTCCGTTTTATCAGGGTAGCACTGATTTTGGATTTAGATTTCCTTCACTGAGAAAATACTGCTCAGAACCCAAACGACTGGCGGATGCGGATGATGTGTTAATTAGTGTTAGGGCACCTGTAGGTGACCTCAATCGTGCAAAAGACGACTGTTGTATCGGGCGAGGGTTGGCGTCAGTGCGAGCTAAAAATTCGCTGCAATCGTGGGTTTTTTACAGATGCAAATTTCTGTCTCAACAATTGGAGATGTTTAATTCTGAGGGCACAGTATTCGGCTCGATTAATGGTAAGGACTTGAAGGGTCTTCCAACCATTCTTGCGCCTGAATTCTTGTGCAAGGCGTTTGATGAAATTGGTAAACCGATGGATGACGCAGTGAGAAACAGAAGTTTGGAAATCGAGGTTCTAACTGAACTCAGAGACATCCTTCTCCCCAAACTCATCTCCGGTGAACTTCGCATCCCTGACGCTGAGAAGTTCCTCGAAGCGGTAGGCATCTGATGGCGTTGGTAACTGAAGATCAGGTTGAACTGCAGAGTATCGAATGGTTCAAGGACCTTGGATATGACTATATCTGCGGCTACGATATCGCACCTGATGGCGACACACCTGAACGGTCTGATTATGTATCGGTTGTTCTGAAAGATCGGTTGCTCTCAGCGCTAACTTGCATCAATCCTGATATTCCTCAAGCAGCAATCACCACAGCACTTTCTCAAGTTACTAACCCCAACATCCCTGCACTTATGTCTGCGAACCGGCAGGTGCATTCCTGGTTAACCAAAGGGGTTAAGGTGGCCTATCATGAGGGCGATCAGGAGATTGGTAAGCAACTAAAAGTCATCGATTTTGATAACCCAGACAATAACGAATGGCTAGTGGTTAACCAGTTCACGATACATGGGCAAAAGCACAACCGCAGGCCGGATGTTTTGGTCTTTGTAAACGGGCTCCCTCTATCAGTTCTGGAACTGAAGAATGCAGCAGATGAACAAGCCGATATTTGGGCGGCCTATAACCAACTGCAGACCTATAAGAACGACATTCCAGACCTGTTTAATTACAACACGTGCATGGTGATATCTGACGGTATATTTGCCCGCTTAGGATCGCTCTCGGCTAATGAAGAACGCTTTATGCGCTGGCGAACCATCGACGGTGTTGAGGTGGATCCATTAGGACAGCATCGTGAACTGGAAACTCTAATCAAAGGCCTCTTTAACAAGGAGGTATTTCTTAGTTACTTGCGGTATTTCTGCCTGTTTGAGGATGATAAGACAGTCATCAAAAAGATCGCAGGTTACCACCAATTCCACGCCGTACAGGCTGCTGTAGAGAGCGTTGTTACAGCGTCTGGCATAGAGGGCTCCAAAAAAGGTGGTGTTGTCTGGCATACGCAGGGAGCGGGTAAGAGCATTGAGATGGCATGCCTCGCAGGACGTTTGATAGCAGAGGCTCGCCTAGAAAACCCCACGCTGGTCATGGTTACAGATCGTCAAGATCTTGATGGGCAACTGTTCGGTGTATTTGCTGGCGCTGGCGAACTGTTGGGTGAAACACCAAAGCAGGCTAACTCGAGGGCAGAACTTCGGGAGCACTTAAAGAACCGTCCGTCGGGCGGTATCATCTTCACCACCATTCAGAAGTTCGGTTTGGATGCAGACGAAGATAAGTTTCCAGTGCTTTCAGATCGCCATAATGTCGTGGTTATTGCAGATGAGGCACATCGTACTCAGTATGGCTTCAAAGCTAAGATCGACGGTCAAACAGGTATCATTAAATATGGACTAGCAAAGTCACTCAGAGATGCGCTGCCCAATGCTACTTTCCTAGCCTTTACCGGCACTCCGATATCACAAGATGACCGAGATACTCAGTCAGTCTTTGGTAACTACGTCTCGATCTATGACATCCAACAAGCTGTGGATGATGGGGCTACAGTACCGATTTACTATGAATCCCGGCTAGCCAAGATCAACCTAAACCAAGACGCTTTGCCAACGATTGATGCGGAAGTAGAAGAACTGCTCGATGATGAGGTGGAAGATGATCGTGATAAAGAGAAAGTTAAGTCGCAATGGTCGGCACTTGAAGCGATTGTAGGCACTGAGGCTCGTTTGCAAGAAATAGCCAAAGACCTAATCCAACACTACGAAACCAGAAGCCAAACTCAGCCTGGTAAGGCTATGATTGTAGCTATGTCTAGGGACATTTGTGTGCGCCTCTATGATCAGATTATTAAGGTTCGACCTGATTGGCATTCAGATGATCACATGCAGGGTGCGGTCAAAGTCGTGATGACAGCCTCCGCTTCAGATAAGGCATACTTTCAACCACACCACACCAATAAGTCGCAAAAGAAAGATTTAGAAAAACGCATCAAGGATCCTGATGATCCACTGAAGATAGTGATAGTGAGAGACATGTGGTTGACGGGATTTGATGCCCCATGCCTATCAACTATGTATATTGATAAGCCTATGCAGGGGGCTAACCTGGCGCAGGCAATTGCTCGTGTTAACCGTGTGTTTAAAGATAAGCCAGGTGGTTTAGTTGTTGACTACATAGGTATTGCGCCTCAGCTTAAAGAAGCACTCGCAACCTATAGCGCTGCCAAGGGTAAAGGGCGTCCCACGATAGACTCCAGTGAGGCTCTGCGCATCCTTAAAGAGAAGATCCAGATTGCTCGAGACTTTTTGCATAAGGTTGATTGGAGCGAATTCAGAACAAAAGCCCTTATACTGATACCTGAATGCATGGACTGTGTACTAGCACAGGAGGACGGCAAACGCCGGTATGCAGACACTGTGCTTCAAATGACCAAGGCCTTTGCTTTATGCGGTACATTGGATGAAGCACTAGAATTATCTCCAGAGGTGGCATTCCATCAGGCGGTTAGAGCGCCGCTGATAAAAGGAAGCGATGGGGATAGACCCAAGAAGGATGTGAACTACGAGTTACGCCAACTTGTTTCTCAAGCGGTAGTAGGTGAGGGCGTATCAGATGTTTTCAAGCTTGCGGGCCTTAAAACTCCTGACATCTCTATCTTGTCTGATGAGTTTTTATCTGAGGTCATGAAGATGCCTCATAAGAACCTCGCTGTTGAGTTGTTGCAGAGGCTTATAAAAGACGAGGTTAAATCCAAATTTAGAACTAACGTGGTCAAACAGCGGAAGTTTAGTGATTTGCTGCAAACATCCTTAGGTAGGTATGCCAACAGGGCTATTGAGGCTGCGCAGGTTATTGAAGAACTCATCGCTATGGCTAAACAATTCCAAGAGGATCTTGCCAGGCGTGAAAGCCATGACATGAGTGATGAGGAAGAGGCCTTCTATGATGCTCTAGCCAAGAATAAGTCTGCTCAAGAAGTCATAGGGGAAGAAGTCCTAGTTGAGATGGCTAGAGAGATAGCTGCTAAGCTACGAGATAATCTTACCGTGGATTGGGCAGTGCGAGATAGTGTGCGGGCTAAACTTCGTATAATGATCAGAACCCTGCTGAGACGATATAAGTATCCCCCTGATCAGGCTAGGGATGCAGTAGAGATGGTCTTAAGGCAGGCTGAGGTGGTATCTGAGTTTGAAATGGCCGCATAACATAACTGATTATAGAATATCATTTCTATGGTCAGTTGGCCTTGATACAGTAAGTTTTGTCCAATTAAGATGTTTTGGGTTTGATGAAATGTTTGAACTAGAGGTAAAAAGATTAGAGCGACTGTGTAGGTTAAAGCCTAGTAATCTCCACTTACCTAAGGCGTATACAGAGCCACCAAAGTCTGCCTCTATTGAGCAAAAGAAATTACATATATATCGAACCACAAGGTCCTATTTTTCATGTATTCGTATAATCGAAGCGTTCAATTATACGATGTGCTTAGATGTAAGGGACACCCTTGTTCAAATAATGAGTTCATTTGAAAATTTGGAACATAAATCTTTATATTTTCATACTCGGAATCTGTTAGAGACCGTAGCGGCATTCAATGATGGTTCTGAAAAAATTAAGCGCTTCTTAACGGAATATGAGACGAAATGTGTGAAGAATCCTCCTAACTTGGAGGATATGGTTTGGATTAAGAACATTAAATTCTTTTATGATCAGGCGATGCCCATAGTACTGCCATCAAGCTTAGATCCACGGAAATTAGCTGGTGGTCAGGCAGTACGGGATAGAGACGGTATATTGTCTAACTCAAATATTTTGACCAAATTAAAGAAACTTGAGCGCAATGTAGAAGGTCTAGAAGAATTTTATGATTTATTAAGCGAATTCATTCATCCAAATTCTTTTCCATTCCTGAACAATACTCAATTTGAGATCAAAAATTTGCAAGAATCTGACCGATATGAATTGGAATTCTTTCTTGAGTTGGATGGGATCGTTAAATTTGGTCCTGGGGCCGTCGCCATTTCAAATTTAGAACCATATTCTTTGATATATAAAAAACATGAGAATATTATTAGAAAAGCGATTTTATTAATGGTTAGGAAAAATGAAGAACTTAATAATCACACTACCAACAATCTAAACATTTTGAGAAAAATGATACGAAAAGATGCTGGTGGTGCGATGCCTCAAAGTTTCCTTGATAAGGCTTGTATTTGTGGCTCACACAAAAAACTTAGAAAGTGCTGTGGAACTAAATCAAGATCTTAAACAGTTGAAAAAAAAGCTAAATATCGTGGTCAATTGATTATAGTTCCCCTATACTGTCACCAACGCAACTCATTTTATCATTCAGTTGTTTTGAAGATAATTTATTATTGAGATATAGTGCCCTTTAGCGCAAAACTGGGAATGGAACTAAATTGGATGCTATCGATGAGTAATGTTGTAAATTTAGCCCCATTTAACGATGTCCTTCCATTATGCCCGTTTTGTGGACAGCGTCCCTTGGGTTTTGCCTGTGATCATCTAGAAGCTTTCATAGAATTTGAAGATCCAGAAGAAGGCGAAAGTAGGGTTGTATATTTGAGCCCTAATTTGCAGTCAGTTTTGAAGAAAATTATCGGGGCAGAGTTTAAGTTCTCAATTGATCGAGATGGTCAGCCTGGGCGTGATCTTGATCATGAATATTATTTTAATGTTTCTGGTGAATTGGAAGACTCTAAACATCTAGCTGAACTTTCTAGTTCGATTGAAGGAGCTCTAACGTTCCAGCAAAGAATGACAAACAAATTAACTCGCTCCATTACGTTTGCAATTAATGCTGAACAATATGAACGGCTGAAAATAAAAAATGATGAAATTAAATCCTTTCAATACGTTACGCAGGGCAGAGCGACTAATGCTTACCAAAAGCTTTGTAGGCCTCTTGGAAATGGAAGATATTGCTTAGACCTCGAAGAATCTGAGACCATAGAATTTAAGCAATCATTTTCTAAAGATGTGCGAACAGGACAAATTTCAAAGGAATTAAGGCGGGCGGCAATTAAAGAAGTATGTGGGTTTCTGAATACAAATTCAGGCGATCTCATTATTGGTGTAAGAGATCAAGATAAAGAGATCGTGGGAATTAAAAGTGATGATTTTAAAGACAGAGATAAATACTCACTTTTGATCATGAACCAAATTAATGAATTGTGTGGCACAACAGCAGCTAGCTTAGTAGAGATACATTTCGTTGAGATTGTTGATAAGACCATTTGTATTGTAAAATGTAAAAAATCAAACCAGCCGATCTATTGTAAGTATAATGGGAATGAGCCAGTTCCATTCGTTAGATATGGATCCAGTACCAAGCAGCCTGGTTATCAAGAGTGGGCTAAGTTTCAAAACGAATATTTTGGAAAACGGTTTAATTTTTAACATCTATTCAAATTAAACTTGAATCATTCATCAGCTGATGAGCTTACTAAAAAGTCAAATGGCTTGGACTAATCATGGCAATTACTCACTATGCTTCTTCAAACCATATTTCTTTTTGCTGCTCATAATAAGCAAAAAGTTCTGGATAAAATGTCGACTCTACTATGACAAATTCAATACTTTCTTCTTTTCCACAACCATCTTGTTTCATGTATTCTATCACTGGTTTGATCAGTCCAACATATTCTATCTCTTCTCCACTGTCGTACAAAACTTCTTTAGAGGTATCGAGAATTTGTATTACTTCTTTCATTGAAAGGGGTTTTGTACTCGTTTTTTTTGTAAGGGTGAATTTGTTGGAATATTCATCGACAATCCGGTAAACATAGCGCCGTTTCTGTTTTCTAACACGTAGTGAAGTTACATCCATGGTTGTCGAATTCAGAACTACCCTACACAGCTCAATTTCATTTATTAGGTGTTGTGGAAGGTACTCACCACCCATCATTGAAGGATGCATTTGACCCTGAAAATCCCTCAAGCTGGGATCAAGGGAGGTCTCTGTTAGACTGGATGGAACACTGGTTTTATCGATAGCCTCCGAGACCATATTCCCACGAATTTGACCTAGAATGCGGGATTTATAAAAATCCTTTAGATCTTGAGGTCCAAAATAGAATGGAGGTCGATCACCTAGATTAAATTCGTTCAATCATCGTTCCCCATACTCAATCCTTTTTTTCCTTAGATCATTACAATGAATTTTTTAAAAATGAGTTTAATTCTATATTGGAACTTACAATAAATAAAGAATGACCGAGTGCGCCTGCTTTAAGCCGGGAAAGACCCACATAAACTAATTTTTTAAAGCTATGATTTCGATTATTATCCAGTACCAGGATTACCCTTGAGCCCCCCATACCTTTAAAACTATGGATTGTGGAAATTTTTACTTTGCCAGAAAGAGAAGAAAATTCTAGCTTCATATCTCGTTCAGTGAGGGTTCCTTTTTGTCTTTTTAATGGAAATGTTGTCTCGATTTTGACTTTAAGTTCTGAGAGACGAGCACCAATATCGGCACCAATATTCTTCTTCGAAACTAGAATAATGATATCTTCAACAGACCTATTCGGATTGCCTCGTTCAGCAGCTTTATCTTGTGTAATTAATTTATGAATAACCTCAAATGCAGTTTTGGGCAAATTGGTATCAGAGCATTCAATCACATCTAATTTATCACCCAAAGATAACTGCTCACCTATTTCATCGGAAAGATCTAATGCCTCTATTTCTTCAAGACTGGAATGATCCAAAAATCTTGTCTTAAATTTATTAATTAGTGGGATTAAGTATGCTGGCGTTCTATGAGATTTGCCCAGCGTTAACCAAGGGCCGTTAAAGCCTAAACCATTCATCTCAACACTCGTCCAATTCTGACTTCTATCATAGATATCTTGCCTCGTGTCTGCAGCAATTAGCAGCTCTCCCCCTGACTTTAAAAACAAAGTTGCTGCCTTTATCCAATCGAGAGCCATATCCTGGGCTTCGTCAACAATTATAACATCAAACTTATGTTCATCCGGAATTGCCATATGCTCAAGTTGAATAATAATAAATTCTCCAACGTTTTCAAAAGCTTTATCATCATTTTCTCGAAAAAATCTAGACGACCAATCTTTCTCAAAACCAAATTGATGAGCTAATCTCTTGCACCAGTCATGGTAATTCAACCAAGTTATGAACCCATTCTTATTGGTAACATGGCTCAAGAATCGAGACCGAAGCTCATTAAGTATGGTTATATTGTAAGTGAGATAAAGGACCTCTTTATTCTGCGAAAATAAATTAGCAGCTCTGGCTAATAGTGCCTCGGTCTTCCCTGTCCCGGGTCCACCTCTAACTCTTCTCCGTTTGATATTATCAGGATTTGAAACAATACGCATTTGATTATTGGTAAACTTAATTTGGACTGCACGTTTTGAGTCAGGTTGCTTAAGCCAGTTCCGCAGATCTGCAATTGCCTTGGGTTCAATAACTGGAAAAGATTCATAATAAGATTGGGGAAAAAAATTACTGGACTTGGCTGAAAGATCAACAATATCAGATTTATCAAGTAAATAACCATCTATATTTTTAAGAAATTTATTGATTTTAATTCGGTCCTGGCTTGAGAATTTGATGTTCGGGTAAAGTAAAGTAAATGTCATTGTAGGGGGATTTATTTGCTGCCCGATAACACGTGTTCTTAGCCGGAAGCCATACAGTCTATTTAATTCCAAACTCGCTAATTTTAATTTCCAAAACGGTATTTTATGCATTATTTCCGTAGTTTCGGTTTTAGACTTTATGTGTGTGGTATCTTCATTTTCACCTAAAACTTGAAACCCTTCTGGAAAATTTAAATAGTCTACAAATATAGTGTTTAATCCTTTTTCCGGGTGCAGAACTACCAGATCAGGCTTAATACCATTTAAATATGGTTCAATAAATATTTCTAATCCTGACGTTAACTCAGAACAGAGTTCTAAACAAAAATTTCGAAATTCTTCACGATTCATTTTCCAAAACCATTTAAAATTTGAACTGCTAAAATTGTACGCAGATCGTTTATAGAATAGCAATTATATATCCAGTTGGATTTAAATGACCCTAAAGACACCATAAGTTTGCATTTTACAGAACCATCTATTGTTGTTCAAAAATTACAATTAGATACTCTTACTATGCTGAGCGTGTAGAAATTTTAGCATGAGGCTACTTGCTGTCTGAGGAGCCTTCCGTCATCTTTAAAGGGAAAGCTAGCTCGAGGCATTAATCATGGTCGAAGTTGATCCTGTAAAACAGATACGTAACTTTAAAGAACTTAAGCAAATTGATGCATATAAAAAGTGGCATAAAAATATATCCGAAGAACTAGCGGTGGAATTAGACGAAAAGGAAAGAGAACTGTTTTGTCTTTCAATGAATGCAGAAACGCCGCTCGAACATTCATTTTGGAAACAAGTATGGCATTATGAACAATTTCTAACTGCAAAGAATAAGAAAAAGACCTATGCCAGATATACGAGACGGGCGGTTGAAGAACTAGATGTTAAAAGATTTTTAGAAAATTTGGTTAGGAAACCGGAAACGCTGGGTTTTAAACATTTAGAAGAATTTGACAGTTTAGACATTTCTTACGAACAAGTGATACTCGAGCATGCAGATAAATTCGATGCTGATATAATCGAAGCCGTGAACAAAAGACTTTCTAAGCAAGACTGATTATAGAATACTGATTATATCACCAGTTATCTTAACCTATTGTTATATTGATAACTTATTCTCTGCCTAATAGTTGCCTTAAATTAAGTGATGCTGGACCCTCTGATTATCAATCAAACATAATCAATTGAGGATCAAATATGGGTCTTGGGAAACAAGCAAAAACACTAAGCCGTGTTCAGGTCAAAATGATAAGCGAATACCTCCTAACCAACCGATATGGTCTCAGAGATCAAACAATCTTCTACTTTTCCGTTAAAGCTGGATTGCGAGCTAAAGAGATAGCTCACCTCAAATGGTCAATGGTGATGAATTCTGATGGATCAGTTGGTGATTACCTCAATCTTCCCAATGCTTCATCCAAAGGTAATGGGGGCAGGGTGGTCCCACTGAACAAAGACCTAAAACTCAATTTGATTAAATTGTTAAAAGAGCACTCAAGCTGCCAGCACTTCAGCCCAAGTACTTCAGCAATCATTCGAACCGAACGCTCAAAGAGCACTAGCTCTCAAGCAATCGTGAATATGTTTCAACGTTGGTATGGTAGGCTTGGTTTAGTTGGGTGCTCATCGCACAGCGGTCGAAGAACGTTTATTACGGAAACATCCAAGAAGATCTCAACAGTTGGTGGGTCGTTGAGGGACATTCAGATGATGGTTGGGCACGCATCACTTCAGACAACACAGAGATATATTGAGAGTGATAGTGACAGTCAGATGAGAGTGGTAAATCTCATCTGACTGGACTGTTGAATGTGAGAAAATTTAGCTTAGTGCTTTTCGAATTCTTGCTCGTTCGTAAGGAGTTTGAATAAAACAGTCATCCACCAACTCGGATATCCACTCAACAAAACTTTCTTCATTCAGACATTTTTTCAACTCAAAATCTCTCAGAAATTCCTCTTCGAAAGCTTCAAACTCAATTAGTATTTCATATAATTCATCTTCAAAGCCATACTGTGCAGATTCTGTGAAAATTTTCCAAAATGCGTCTCTGTCGTCTATATAAAAAGGAATAATTTCCTCTAAAGTGAAATCTTTAAATGTATCAGCTTCGAAAAGATCAATAGAACCTGTGAAATTTTCAAAAACTATCTGGTTCAGAGAACCAAAGATATTTTCTATTTTAGACAGAATTGACAGAATTGGAGTGTCCGGTGTGGCACAATTAAGCTCGCTCATTTTTAGTCCTTCTCTATTTGATTTCGTATTTACATTTTAATATTTTAGGGGAGACATATTTAGGACAGTAGAATGATCCACTACTGTCCCAATCAGTTTTTGATTTACGGAAGAATTGGGAATTCTACTGAGATTTTTTTTTTGAATGTCTCAAAACTATTTGGACCAAATCCAACTGTGTACTCACCATGGAAAGTAGATAGGTCGATCACACCTTCTTCTAAGACCTCATCGATCCATTCTTCTGATGTAATTGAATGTTCAGATTTTTCGACTGAAGAGAAAAACCCGCAATCAACTACTGTCTTTTCATCGATGTGTGAGATGTGGAAACAACTGTTAAAGAAAAAATCAGACGATTTTTGATGTTGAATAATATTCAAACCAACATTCATCACTGAAAGTAGATCCATACCTAACCATATTTTAAGCAGTCGGTGAGGAGTACAACGCACGATACCAAACGGTGGTTTCATCTGATTGATGTGTTCACAACGTTTTTTTACCGTCATCCCTTTGACTGACTTTTCTCTTAGTTCTTTAGTTAATTCCAATTGGTCAAAACCCTTCTGTTTCATCATTATTGAAATTTGTTTATCTGTAGATTTATCCATTCCTGGATTCTTTCTTAGGATTTAAATTTTAAAGCCAAACAAATTTATTTTTGTTTGATAATATGAATATAAATGAAAGAATGATTTCAATTTAGGACAGTAGAAGTGAGACAGTAATGTCCCCCCAATCAATAAACATTTCGATGAGATCAAAAAAACAACACATTAGATTGTGGTTTGAATGTCTTCAGATTTGTCAATCAGATCCGCAATATTCCGGCAATCTCAAACGATCAAAAGGCTTCTATGAAGAGTGGGGAAATTTAACGACCATCAAGTTCGATGATTGGTGGAAAGATCACAAATACCTGTTTGACGAAGTGATGGTGAAAGAGGTTTCAAAGGTGTCTCACTCACCTAACACAATTGTCCTCAGCATTCCGCTTAATGAAAATGTATCGACGATCATCAAAGACGTAAAAAGGATCGTTGAGCAGAAACAATCAGTTCGGTTGGACGAACTAGGCGAGGATCAAAATAGCAGAAAATCTAAAAGCCTAGGGATAGGAAAATACAGCTTTACTCAGAAGGAGATCAAAGGTCTTTTCCACTATCAGAACTTAGAGATGTATAAAATTTTCCTTCAATTAGGCAGACCACCGATCAACCGAAACTTCTTAATGAAAGTCAGAAAAAGCTTTGACGCTCGGGTGCGCTCGCAACTTAGAAGGACAATGGTTAACCTTCCGCAAATGAGCGACTTTGAAAGATACAAAACCAATGGTGACTTTGAGGACGTCATTCGATCAGTAAGGAGAAGCATTAAGGGTGTCGAAAAGACCCTTACCAACGTAAGCAAGGGTCGTTTTCCTTAACAAATTTTCGTTATAATTCCGCACAAAACGGGTGAGATTTTGAATAATCTATTCCAAAATGTTCATACCGTAAATAGTCATCGATTGTGTATTCATCATTAATTACAATCTCCGTTTCATACTGAATTATTCTAACGATGTGATAGGGATCAACTCCTGCCATTCTAAAATAATTCACATAATAGTCACTTTCTGTAGAGTGATCTTTCAGGCAGTTAAGGGTAATGAAATTACTACTCTCATTTTTAAATTCTCTATAAGGATAAACCAGATCTTTTTTAAAATATGATTGTATAGCGTAATCTTTCTGATCGATTGCGATTGGGCAACCGCCATCGTCCTTTTGCGTTGATTTATCGATCTGGTGATTAAGCATAATTAATTCCAATTCATTATACTTTGCGCAAATAGACTGAAGTTGTGAAATTTTTATACGCATTGTTGGTTCGAAATTAGTACTCATAATTTGGTCCTTTTTACTTTTAAACAAAATGAACGGAATTGTTCATTTTGTAATTCAAGAATACCAGCAGGACGTGTTTAAATTTAGGACATAAGACTGACCTTAGAATTGTCCTATCATTTGAATGCGCATTTTAAATTTGAAAATAGATATGAGCGTTTTTATAGTTGTCTTTAAGATTATTATTCAAAACGATGAAGCAATCTAACATCATCAAACCGCTTGCGGTTTTTCTTATCCATCACGTTTCAGATCTTATTTAAAAGTGTGAAATATAGAAAAGGCCCTCGCTAATGAGCAAGGGCCGATTTCCGTAGTAGATCCGATTTTAATCAATTAATTTTAGGTAGGTTCCATGTTATGTTTGAAACAGCCTGCTTCAGATTTTCACAAGTCTTACCTTGCGCAAAAAATAAAAGAATTCGATAGTGAACCGTCTTTTTTAGAATTTTTTAAAAATAATGGATTAAACTGAGTTCATTTGATTAATTGAAATATTTTCGCCACAAATAGTACATGTACTCATGTTCTTTTCATTTTTTATGAAAACCGGCTTATTCTCAAAAACAAAGGCTTCCCCGGGAGAAAAGAAAGCCTTAGGTCGATTGCTGCTCGTTTCGACGGTGTTTCAGCCCATCTTGGAGGTATTGATATTATACTTTTTGCTCATTAACAAAAATATTGATCGTGTGCTCACAAATAGGCAAATTTTTGCTGCATGCAAAAAATTTCTGACTCATCATTTACTGAACAATTTACCTTAAAGTTTGCATAATTTGAGCATCATTTCTGCATTTCATTTAGCCAAAAGACCTTTAAGCGGCCGAGGAAAGCGACCGCTTAAAGGCTGGCTTAAACAAGAGCCAGTCTCCAACCTTCTCTCTGGCGATGGATAATGGTCGCTCATTGTCAGAGAGATTTTAAGCGACCTATCTGGAGACCTAAATGAAAAATTTTCTTACTGCCGCTGTAATCAGTTTAAGTGCAATGTCTGTTTCTGCGGGTGGCATGCCCGAAGAATTGGTCGAACCGACTAAAACCGTTCTGGAAACTGTTGAGCCGGTATCTACTACCTCAGATACAGCGACTGCCCACCCTTTTGATCAGTTGATGCATTTTGTCTTCATGGCTTTTCTTGGAATTGTTTGATCAATCACAATATTGCTGCTGAGCTTTATTTATCAATTGAAGTTCAGCGGCACTTTGACTGAGACCATATAATTTAACCACCCGCTGGAACCTTAATATATATTGGCATCGAAACTGTATATTCGGTGGTAGCCATTCAGCTGGTCCAGATGCGGATTTCTGGCGGTTTACACTTTTTTCAACTGCAAACAGATTGATTGGATCATTTGAAAACTGTCGACGCTGTTTTGAAGTCCAAGAATGCGCTCCTCGGTCCCAGCTGTATTTTAGGGGAACCAAGTGATCGATATCTAGCAAACGGCTCTCATAGAACATTTTGTCCGTATAGGGATCAAGCCATCTACCTCGAGTAACCCTGCAAGCATTTTGTGAAAAACTGACAACAGCCGTGGAAAGGTCTTGGAGAAGTTCGTGCCGCATATTTTGGCAATCACGGTCTGTATCAGACCAGCCACCAAATAGATCTCTATCATATTTAGGAATTTGGTCGCTGAAAGCAGTACCTGCAGCCAGTATGGTGAATGTGACGAATACTAGAAGTCGACTGAACATCCCTGAGCCTTTATCCGATTTCGGTAGAATATCCTCATTTCTTCCAGCAGGATTTCATCAAAGCCTTCTTTTTCCAACTCACTGAGCTGTTCGTGTACGGATGCTATTGTTGCCCATCTAACATTAGCTTCACCAGCAGACCATTTATCTGCTAGGTATTCTTGCACGACATTTTGATATTTATCATCCAAGAGATGTCCTGCATTAAATGCTACTAGTCTGCGACCCAGTTGCTGGATGCGTTCGTCTTGAACCTCGCCCAGAAGGGTTAAGCGTCCTGTCCAATTGCTTGTTTGGAATTTCTGAAGCAGTTCTTTATCTTGATAGGAATAGAAACCAGCGAAGATCTTTTCTTCAACCAGTAGATCTATGTCTTCCGCTTCAGAGTATTTGTTTTCCAGACATTTAGATACCATCGCCTGAAAAGCTTCATTACCTTCGATAACAGCACAGATATGGTCCCATTCGAAGTTTTCGGTGGAAGCGGGTCTTATAGTGTCCCCCTGATTTAGCCTCAAGGATCTTATCCGTTGTGGGCTTTTGGTCATTGCTTCTATTATTTCTCGCTCAGTCCCGTGAATGAGGTCCATTGAATTTGATTGATTGAGGTCGAAAAACCCCACCATATTTTTGTTGTTATGAGGGATCCCACAAAAACACCCGGTATATGTCTTGGGCGCATTGCCCCCAAAACGCAGTGTTACATCTACTGGTTTAAAGCTCTTTAAAAGCCGCAAATTGCGCTCTTTATCACGTGCCTCAAACAGCTTTTGATAAAGATCCGGCTTTTGAGTCCTTATTTTATCAACAATGAAAATCGTTGCCTCAACATCTCCAAGGGCGTCGTGCGCATTATGAGCGTGAAACCCATTCAAAGGCGCAAGTTGATCCAATTTGAAGCTCACTTTGCCTTTGTCGTTTAACGGCCACTTTAAGATCTCTGGCGCTTCAGCATGGACGGCAAAGATCATTTTCATGACATCCAATCTTGTATTGTCGTGAAACTGGGTCGCAAAAATATTTGGTTGAAGGTTTTGGTAAAACATCTGCCTTAACATGGCTTCGTCAAAAGCAATGGAATTGTAGCCAATCCAAATTGAAGGTGCCCATTGTTCCGTAAATTTTTGAATGGTTTGCGCAAACTCAAACGCACTTGGCAGGTTGTTATTCTCCAATTGGCTTGGCCTTACCCCTGTAACCGCTAAAGCCTTTGGGGATGGCAGTATATGCGGAGATAACTGACAACGAATATCGACCCGTTCGATTTCGTTTAGTTCAAGATCAGTAACGATTGCAGCGAACTGAAGGGGCTGATCAAAAGCTGGCGAGATGCCGGTCGTCTCGAGGTCGTAAAATACAAACTTCGTTTTACAAGATTGATCCATTAATTCTCTTCCTTCTGGAATTCAACGAAAAACTCGTTTGTTTGTGAACATTCAGAAGATTTTGCAGTTAGTCTTTGGATACCAGGTTCTAATACCTGAACTTGCTTTTGAGATGCGTCAAATTTTTCAGCATTCAAATACCAGTCTGCAGTTTGCGAACCGATCACTCGAATTATAGCATTATCTGATTTAATCCATGCACCGTTCTCAGGATAATCAATAAGTGTTGTGCAGACGATGCCTGCTTCAGGGAGAGAAGCCCCATTAGAAATCTGGAGTTTTGGTACTTCCGGTGATTTGAGGCCGAGGGCTAAGCCAATTTCATTTGAAAGTGGGAAGGCGGCATCTCTACCAGTTAATATTTCTGTTGGCTGGTTGTCTGGAGTGCCAAACCAGGAAATTACTACGTGGGATTTAAAGATCTGAATGCTCCACGCATCATGCCTAGCAAAAGAGGTTCCAGTTTTAAACGCAACCCGCTCTCCATTAGGAAGATTTTGTATCAAAAGATGCATTATTTGTTTTGCAGCCCTAATGTTTAAAAATTTGGCATCTTGGTCACTGATTTTTTGACTTTGATTAGGACTGAACGAAATGTGTCTGCTCGTTCCAGGATCAATCGCTATCAGGTATAGGCTCGCAAGCTGTTCGGCATTTAAATAAAATCCGCCAACAGCCAAGCTCAATCCTGCTTCCCTATCTGAGGTGACAGGTGCGTTGATTAGATTTTTAATTTCAGATTCAAAAATTCTTGGATTAAGCTTTTCTAAAGTGATTAAGGCTGGGATATTTAAAGACCGTAACAAGGCTTCTTTTAAGGTTACTTTTCCAGAGTAAGTATTATCAAAGTTAGTCGGATTATATCCGCCACGGTAAAAATTAGCGTCGTTGAATACTTCATTAAATTCTATCAAATTTCGCTGAAGCGCCTTGCCGTATATCAAGGGTTTCAAAGTTGAGCCAGGACTACGCACAGCGGTCAAGAAGTTATTGGCGCCCTTCCGTTCTTCGGATCTATATTCGCTTGAGCCTACGTATGCTTTGACGTTGCCTGTTCGTCTTTCAACAATAAGGGCGGCAGCTTGTATGGGGGCGGGAAACTCCTGGATTTTTGTTTCTAAAATGTTTTGAACTTGTTTTTGCCACTCTTCGTCTATTGTCGTGTTATTTCCCTGTAAAATGAAACCAGTGAGACGGTCAGCAAGATGAGGTGCGTATGATGCGGGCTTAATTAATCTAGCTGGTAACTGTTCCACTAGAGCTTCGTTGAAAGCGTCATCATCTATATTCAGCCTGCCTTGGATTTTGTTTAGAACACCGATTTTAGCTGCATAAGCGTTGTCGGGATATCTATCTGGACGTCTGCGTTCGGGAGATTGTGGAAGTGCTACTAACAAAGCGATTTCGTTAAGTCTCAAATCTTTTGGAGGCTTTTGAAACCAGGCCTCAGACGCTGCACTAACGCCCTCAATATTGCCACCATAGGGCGCAAGCGTGAAATAGGCTTCAAGAATAGCTTCTTTGCTCCAGTGCGCATCTAGTCGGATAGCAGCAAGCATTTGTCGCAGCTTTGCCGTAAAAGTCCTTCTCGCTAAATAGGGATCCATTAAGCGAACAGTTTGCATAGTTAAGGTTGAGGCTCCGGAAGAAATTTTACCACTTTTTAGATAGTCAAAAACCGCTCGCCCTAATGCGAGTGGATCAACACCATGATGTTTCCAATAGCGTTGATCCTCGTACGCAATTAGGGTTCTTATCAAATCTGGATCTAATTCTGATAAGATCACCCTTTCCCGCCAAAACCCCTTTGAAGTTAATCGCAGATTCATGATCTGACCAGTTTCAGATCGGATGACTTGGGATGTTTCGCTAAACCTCCCCACTTCGGGTGGTTGTAGAATATAAAAACACAAGCTTCCCAAACTTGCCGTTGCTACAAAAATAGCGGCGTATATTGTTCGCCATCCGATCATCTAGAGGAAACGATGCTTTCCGTGATTTCAGATCTACCATTAACCTCTGGTGCATACATTTCCTCAACAACTGCATCTGGAATAATTGCATTAGTTTCATATGCGGCTCGCACAGTGTAGCGAATGTAGGCAAAGGAATTTCCATGCCAACGAGACTGAAAATGAGCTATGAAACGATCATCCATTTCAGCGGTGTAAAAAGCTTTTTTACCCATATCAAAATCAAGTGTTGCTGATAAAACCCCATCTACTTTTGGATCTGCTAGAACCGCTTTTTCAATTTCAAATCCGGCTGGCAAAAGATCTGTTAGTAAAAGGTCTGATCCACTGCCACTTTTGGTCCGATCAATGGAAATGACAACCGTATACAAATCGCCCTGTTTGGCGGGTAGAACGCCTGATTTGAGATCAACGTAATCACCGTTTCTATCATACCACCATTTTTGAACCTGATAGCCATTGTCCTGCGCTTTTATTCCCCGCCGTTTCCCCGTCGACTTTACATTCAAATAAAGTGCGGAAGACGCATTGTGAGAAATTTTAAAACCGTCAGTGAGTTGTTTCAAACTAATTGGCAATGAACCAGTTTCGTCGAGCTCGTATTTAAAGCCATCTAAACTTACTGCGGTTCCAGAAAGTGAGCGCTCTTTATGCTTTTGCAAAGTGACTAATTTAGCATTCGAGTGCGTTGATCTGTACTGTCGCTGAGCCAGATATTCATGCGTATTTTGAATAATGGTCTCGAATACAGGAGCCAACTGGTCAGATGACAAATCGGTCAACAAATGGGCATACGCTATGGAAGATTTGCTCCATAGATTAGAAAATTGCGGTTTTTCTGTCGAAATCCATGCGCCCGAAATTAGTTGCAGTACTGGTTCTTGCGACGTCATTTGTCCAAGTGCAAATCGAGCGTTATCGGAAATTTGAAACATTCTTTTTGTATCATTTAGATTGGCAGCAACCCAATATGCCAACACTAAATCATCGACCTGCATTGCAGAATTGTTTGATGAGTTCGTAGTTTGCATAACGTCACTTTGCAGTTCTTGATCTATTGAATATCTCGCTCTCGAAGTAACCTCGTAACCTGCTTTTGCGAGCAGACCATAGCTGTATAATTTGGTCTCGGCGTCCCGAAAGCTTGTTCGGTAGAGATATTCCAAACCGTTTTCAATTGCGGCCTTCACTTTTGCCTTATCACTTGCAAAAGGTAACGTTTTTTGAAGGGTATCAACGGCATACGGTTGAAATCTTTCGTACACGGCTGAATTGCGATCCCAATAGCCAAAAGCGCCAGATAACTTTTGCTTTGCCATTAAGTTATCAATCCCAATTTGAATTTTTTTGGTCGTTTCTTCAGTAATACCGCTTACTTGAGATAAGGCTATCAGGCCTCTTGTTTTAGAAGATACTTGTTCAACGCAACCATATGGGTAGCGATTAAGGTCAGCTACGACTTGTTGGAGGTTCATGCCCAGCGATGAGGTCAGACTAACCGAGTACTCATTTCCGGGTTCAGCCAAATCTATCAATGAAGACTGATATGGTTGCACTTGCACACTGCCAAGGCCAAGCCAATTTTTCTTCTCTAATTTTGTGGATGAAATCTCGGTAACTGGGTACGAACTTGAACGAGAAACGATACTGTAGTTTCTGGTGTATTCCTGCCCGCCCGCCATTACTGCGACACTGATTGGAACTCTGCCTAAGCCTTTTGCTGAAATAGGAAGCTCCAGTTTGTATGAGTTGGTCTCGGGTTGCGAAATTATAGAGGTCGTTTTTATATCAAAAACCCGTGTTGTTAACTCAATTGGACCTTTGAATTCATTCCATCTGACATTGAGTTTTGCGACAACATTATCAATTGGAGTTACAAATCTAGGCATCGACACATCGATACTGACTGGATCTTGAACTGTTATAAATTCTTCGGTGAATCCAAAGCCTCTATCATCGATGCTAAAAGCCACAACCCTTAGCTTACCCTCCCATTCAATTGTTGGCGGGAAGGTAAATTCTGCTTGTCCGTTTTGGATATCGAGCAGGGGACTTGCGTATGTTACTGTCTTGAAGAATTCAGATTTATCAGCAGCGGCAGCGGCGGATAACATATCCCCATCACCGCCAACTCGGAGTGTAGAAAGATCTGAGTTTTGGGAGATGAGTTGTCCAAAATTTGTGAATACCCCAAAATTTAACGCTCGCTCACTCAAAAAATGGTCTTTCAAATTTTTGTTTTGGTAACCGGTTAGAGCGTGTATGCCTTCATCAATTACAAATATTTTAGCAGTCCCGGACTTTGACTGCGAGCTCAAGGCAACTGTTATTGGCGTAGCGCTATCAACATCTCTAACAGAATTAATTTTTAGGCTTACATTACGCTCGGATGATACGTTTGAGACCCAAGTTTTGCCTATAGATATTTGCGGTAAATGTTCAGAACCCTTTTCTATAGGACGCACCAAAGACGCTAAGAGGTGCGCTCCAGGCTCTGAAATATTCGGCAGGGGTATCTGCACCTCGAAATCACCTTTGACCACAGATACAGTTTCCAGAGAGACAATATCTTGATCAGCGACTAACACAGACAAAGTTCCAGAATATCCTGCATTACCTCGTAAGATCCCGTTTGTGTAAGACAGGGAGAGTTCTTCTGGCTCCGAGGCCGGTTTAGCATCGGCTCCCCAACCAGAAAAGAATTCACTTACTGTTTTGAACCCGGCTTCGTTGGATACGGTAATTTCATAGCGTCCCCAATCGAGGGGAGTTCTTACAGTGAGTTGTTTGCCGGAAACGATACCAGCCTCTATGACCTCAGTATCTACCCGGACCCTGTTCCAGCGCCAGCCACTATTGTAGAACCAATTGTAGTCATAATAAATTTTTCGGACGCTATAAGAGACGTTATCAAAGTCGAGAGGTTTACCTGCTCGAGTTACGTTTACGATCGTAAACGATGGAGTAGAGCCCTCATCAATGTACGTTTCAAAGTCTTTTCTGATGCCGACGTAGCTGCTTATTGTATCCAGTGGGATATTTAGCCGAGCCGTGTTTGCTCTACCGCCAACGTCAAAAACGGTACCATCGATTGAGACTTCGTATAGACGAGACGGATCTGTATCAAAGTCGGTTAGAAGCGTTGCAGCCATTTTGCCTTCCAAATCTAGCTCAGACTGAAATTCGTTTAACGCCGCTGTGGTTGAACTACCGACATTGCCAAACACAAAATCTTCTAATTCTGGCACGCCTATGTTGTCGGTTGTTTTAACATAGGTCGAGATTTGTGCCTTCATCCCTCCCGTAGGACCCCCAGAGTAGTAATCTCCAGATAATTGAATTTTTTGAGTACTGTTCAGTGACCAAATTTCATTGTTGGTTTGTAATTTAGGCTCGATAGTCAGGGGCACAAAATCTTCAAGTCTGATAACATGGTTGGCAAGAATAAGGTCATCTACACTCTTAATTTGGACAGTATACTGCCCAAGTCTGTAGCTTTGCCCAAGGTTGAGATCTGCCTCAAAAGCCCCATAACTATCTAATTTAAGGCTTGCCCTTTTAATTTGATTGCCATTTCGATCTACCAAGTGAACATAAAGCTCATCACTTCCAATAACATCTAGGTCTAATTTCCGGACTACGCCGAAAACGGAAACCGTTTCGCCAGTTCGATAGATTTCACGATCGGTTGTTACATAAACGTCTTCGAGATTTTGTTTTATTTCACCACCACGAAGGAACTTAGGCTTTTGCTTGAGATCGGGCACTTGCAAGATACTAGTCCCGAATTTGTCAGAACTGACGACAAGATATTCAGGTGTGAATCCGCCTGATCCAGCGAGCAAATTGTTGGATACGCTTAATCTACCGCCGTCAGTGGTTGTTCCTTTGAAGAGTTCTCGGTTGTTGCCGGCAATAATTTCAACGGTGGCGCCATCAATCGGATTGGTATTTTCAAAACTTTTAAGAAGGATGTCAGTCTTATTGAGTCCACTAAATACTTGTACCGAGATATCTGAAATCGAGAACCATTGTGTTGGTTGATTTTGGTAGGAACGGATTTCAATGTCTGGTGATGTGAATGTTGCAACAAATACACCTCTCTCATCGGCGCTTATCAGATCAGAGAAATTTAGATTGATGCTTTGTTTTTTGTTGAGTGGACTATCAAGTTTTATAGTCTTTTTAGTGAGAACGTCTCCCCAGTAATTGCTGAGACTGTCAACATCGTAACTATCTAAAACATTAAAAATGGAACTGTACGAAGTCAGTGAAGCCAGATCTACCCTGTGCAACGATATTTCGATTTCATTAACATTAACGTACTCTAAAGGAATAACGGCATTCTCGGCATTGGTAAGAATGGTTTTAGAACCATCAACGGTTAGTTTGGGGCTCATGCTTGGCGTTTTCACTTGAAAGGAAATAGGCTGATCCAAAGTAACCGAGTATGACTGTCGCTTAGCTTCGAGACCTGGCAGCAATGTGATTTGGTACGATGTGGAGTGATCTAAGCCATTGACGCAAAATTCACTCTGATTGTCTTGCCAGGAAAAAATGTCTTCTGGCTTTGTAACTGTATAGCCGTCGACGATGCTATTATTTGCTTTGACTTCAAAATACATTTGATAATTTTCATTGGCGAAGGTCAGGCTATTGCCATTATTTTGTGTAGTCATGGTTGTGCATATGGAGGCGTTATTTCCCAAATCCGAGCCACGTGCGGGGTATGTCGTGAAGGCTGAGTTCGTTGTCGGTTGATAGAACAGTGCTGCATCTGCATTAAAAATGCGATCTTCGAAAGTGAATGTTGCAAGCCTACCGCTTGGGGAAATTGACTGTGAGACATCAATGGTGCCTAAAAAATTTACTGTTGAGCCAGCAGGTATCGTGGTCGAAGAGTTTACCACAATATTTTCAATTGAAACGTGTCGTCCAAAGCTTTCAGAATGCAATAATGAAGGAAGCATCAGCGAAACCACTAGGATTAAACATCTAAATATTTGGCCCATAACATTTCCTATTTTTTGCAGTGATTGGCAGTCTGATTACTAACCTTCAGGATCACAAAAGCACGTTAACTGAATAAATTCCACACGTGTCATTCCTATACTAAAAATTTTGCTTTAATGCTTACCTTAATCCAGGTGGAAAAGTATTTGATCCAGAACAAAGTCGTTAGTGCTTTCGTATGCGTCTGATGCTGGCAGGGTAATTATTATTGTAAACAAGGTTAACGCTAGGAAGCTGGCGACCCCCATTCTGATAGCGGTCACTCTTTGATGATTTAAAAAAGCGTCATTCGATGTGAAGGTTCTGGTATTTGAAGGATAGGTTATTTCGGTTCCACAATTGTGCCTTTTTTTATGAGTGTCCTGGTTTGGATCATGTTTTGCCTTGCTCATTTCATATCTCCTGGTTGCCCCGATGGTGACGAGGGATACGCACCACCGGGGATTTGTGAACATTGTCGAGGGGAGGCGGCTCGACGTGTTCTGCTCGACAGGATCTTGCTGCATCCTGTGCAATAGCTTTTGCTACAGGCTTTCGCATTAAATTTGAGGTTTCTATGCAAATGCTGTGATTTGTTGTGCATAAAATATGCAGACGTGGCTGGTTTAGTCAGGGCTGAGCCCATATCATTGAGAGTTAGTAGAAAAGTATGAAGGTGATCTAGACGAAGGCCAACATTCCGAACAAGGTGAAATGATTAAGAATGGCGAAACCTTTATAAGTGAATATAGAAATAGTAAGTTTATAAGGTAGGTAAGTTATGGGTGTTTCGTGTAGAATATGTGGAGCAAAGACTGAAAAATCAGGACATTTGTTCACTTGCCAGAATAAAGCTTGCGGTGGTGTTCATTGGGATAAAGGCAAAATTAAAACTATCAAAAAAGCTTTGAAAGCTGACCCTGAATTACTTAACCAAGTTCTGAACGATGCTAATGTCCCTGAGCCTATAAAAGGTGGCAATTCCCACTTTGTATATGTGTTGCGTTTGAGAGGTGAACTAAACGCAGTTTACGTTGGTATGACAGGGTTACACCCTTATGCACGTTATTTGAATCACGTACGGGGTTACAAATCTTCTCATCATGCCAAAAAACGTGCGACGGCTCTGATTTCTTACGAAGGCCCAATGCTACATGCTGATGCTAAGGAACGTGAACCTAAGTTGGCAGATGAGTTACGCCAAAAAGAGTTCGTAGTCTATGGTGGCCATTAACCTTAGGCTGAACTGAAAAATTCAAAATTTTGGCGGAAACTTAAAAGCCTGGGTCAATCCGTTCCTTGTTCGGCGATGATATCTATGATTTTTTGTTTATTTAACTTAAAAGTAATATGTGCCGAGGCCTCATAACGGGTCAAAGAGAAATCCAGTTTTAAATGGTTTTCCAAAATTGAAATCTGCTTCTCTGTCGGTTCTTCAGTCAACCATGCTTTGGTTTTATGAGCTGCATCTTCGGTTTCGTTCTGGTTTAACCAATCATCTGCAGCGGCCAATGCATTTATATGCTTTCCAACAGACAAAACTTTGGGATTCACGCCCTTTTTACCGCCAATAGAATACCAGTGTCCTTGATAGAAGAAGACGCCTCCCCAAGCATCAAAGCCTGCTGAGATGAACGCAGAATGGTCCGAAAACAAATTTACCCATTCAAAACTTGAACGGTTCAGTAAGTTGATCTCCATCATCTCTATGGACGATACTAATTCTGGTGTATCCTTGTCTCGTTCTGTGCGGAAATCGTAACCACACATTGGACATTCTTGGGAGGCCAGTGGGACGACTGCGGCGCATTCTGGGCAAGTCATTGTGAGTGCAACACCCTCAGTTTCAACACCGTCTAAGCTCACATCTTGTTCTAGCGTTCCGTGCAGTATGGAAGAAGTTCCAAAATCTAAAATGATGCAGTCGCTTTTTATGACTCCAGGATGTTGTTCTGAGTTGACTGTTCTCAAACCCCTTCCAACCATTTGGATCATGGTGGATTTAGCCGAACTTGGGCGAAGTAATACGACACAACTTGTTGGGGGATGATCCCATCCCTCGGTCAGGACTTGCACATTAACAATCACTGTTACATCGCCACGAGCGTAGCGATCTAAGATATTTGAACGATCGGCGCTAGAAAGTTGTCCAGTGATGGTTTCGGCTAGAACATTTCTATTTCTGAATGCTTCGGTGACTGCTTCTGCATGCTGCACGGTAGAGCAAAACACAACTGTTTGTCTGCTTTCACCCTTTTCGAGCCACTGATCAACCACTGCATTATTAATAGGGCGTTGGTTCATAATTTGATCAACAGCGCTCATATCAAAATCAGCGCCAGATTTTTTCACACTCGACAGTTGGTTTTTGACCCCTACGTCAATTACAAACGTTCTTGGCGTAACAAGATGACCTGAACGGATCAATTCTCCCAGAGAAATTTGATCTGATACTTGAGAGAAAACCTCTCTGAGGCCCTTGCCGTCGCTTCTATTAGGGGTGGCTGTAACTCCAAATATTATACAGCTTGGGTTTAAAGCTAGAGCGTGATTTATAACCGTCCTGTAAGAGTTTGCAGCGGCGTGATGAGCTTCATCAATGACCAGTAGATCGATTTTCGGCATGGAGCTGATATTGTCGGACGCAAATAGGGTTTGCACCATGGCAAAGGTAACTTGACCACTCCAGTCTTTGGTTTTTGAGTTATAAACTGAGGTTGCGATAGATGGGTTTACCCACGAAAACTTTGTTTGATTTTGTTCGGTCAACTCGTCTCTGTGTGCAAGAACAAGCGTTTTCGCCTTGGTACCTGTTATGTACTGGCCAATAATTTCCGAAAACAAAATGGTTTTACCTGCTCCGGTAGGAGCAATGCCAAGGGCGTTTCCATTAGCTTTTAGAGCAACAAGGCTGCGTTCAACGAAATCTTTTTGGCGTGGCCTAAGTAGCATTTAAGTTACTCCCTCATCCACATGGGTGAACTGACCGCCGCAGTAAGTTTTGAAGTCAAGTCAGTCTGCCGCAATCGTGGGGAATGAACTTCGATGTTACTGTCTTCGGGAATAATTACTTCGTCTATTTCATTTACCTCGTAGCCTTTATAATCTTTTGCAATCTTGATTTTTGCTTGAAATTTGGAACCGTCTAAATCTTTCAACGATTTTAAACGCCGGCATCTTAAGGCCTTCTCCGAATTTTCGTTTTTGGACAAAGCATGTTTTGAATTTAAGATGTTTAAAATTAGTTCTCGGCCTCTTTTGCGCCACCAAGGCCCCTTTGGGCTTTTCAAACCAATCCGTATTTCAAATTTTTTACCAATGTGTCTACCTTCAGTGACTGAGCACTCTGCCCGAATATACACAGACCCAGTTTTTGATATCGTAGCTAACCCATTGGTCCAACCTTGTGATGGGTCACTGTGGCCTCCAGGTAATATGATAAGCCTGAGGAATACGACCGTGCCAGAAGGTATCAAATTTCTATTTCTCGACATTTGCCTAATCTGATATGTTAGCTTTAATAAGTCTACATTTTTTTGGTCGGATGGTGCGAATTATGTCTTCAATTGTGACATTTGAAAAACTTTATATGTCCGTTCCTTTTGAAGATAAGGATTGGGCAAAAAATAATGGCTTTAAGTTTGATAGGATGGCAAAAGCTTGGTATCTGCCTCCTGGTAAAAATCCATTAGAATTTAAACAATACTGGTCATATCTTGAAAACACATACCATGATCGTCACGAGTTGAAAAAGAGAGGCTGCCGTTTCAATTCTAAATTGAAAAAGTGGTATGTTCCTTCGGATTGTCAGGAACCATACTATGAATTTGTGAAGTGGTGGCCTGAAAGCCTGAAGCAATTCGTGTTTAATGATAAATTTATTATCGAAGACTATATCTCTAAAACGGGCCAATCTGAAATGTTTAAAGCCAGAAGTCTCCATGATGGGGAGTTTTATGCTATAAAGTATTTTTTAGGTGATGTTGCAAATTTTTCTAACGATGCTCATCGCAGGGCTATAGATAGCGAAATCAATGCTTTGCGAAGTTTAGAAGATCATCCGAATATTTTAGAAATTGTTGAGTGGGATCAAATTGCGGACAGCTCTCGATTTTATATCGTTTCGCCTTGGATGCCACTTGGAAGCTTGGATAACTACATAGGGCGGACAGAGTCCGAGATTGCCGACCTGATTTTTAGTGCTTTCAAAGGGACTTATGATTTAAACCTGCAAGACATTCCAGACGATGATTTAGAAGATAATTTAGATACAGAAACGGATGTTTGGCTTGATGAACATCAAATAATTCATGGTATTTTAGATGGAATTGCTCATGCGCATGCAAATAACATTCTTCATCGGGACATTAAGCCAGGCAATATACTTTTAGATTGGGTAGATAACGAGGTTGAAAGTGCCAACTTTGTGCCGTTGTTGTGCGATTTTGGTACATCTAAAACTTTCTCACGTGATACAATCAAAGAGAGTGAACATACAGTGGTCGGCCTGAGAACACGGCCGTACCGGCCTGAATTCATCGCATCTTCAGCGCAAGGTAAAAAAGAAATTTCTCATCAAAAAACATGGGATTTATTCGCTTGGGCTATAGTAACTATTGAACTAATGGCGGATCGATCAGTAGATTCATCTGAGGAAGCATTGGAAATTTTAGATGCTGAAATAGCGCCTAAACTTGATGAAGCGATTGTGAATCTCATTAAATCTGCATTGTCGTTTAACCCAAATCTAAGACCCCACGACACTGACGATTTTCGAAGAAAATTAAACAAACTTACCGAACAGCGTAAAAAGCGGCTGGCATGGACCAATTAAGCCTGTCCATAGATGCGTACACGCAGCAGGGCTTGCGCAGATCCATCAATCAAGACTGTATTGGTATAGGAAGCTGGCGGGGTGGAGCAGGGGGCGGCACAGAACTCTCGTTAAATTATCTGTGTGAACAAAAATCTGAACTATTTTTGTTAAGTGATGGAATTGGCGGACACGATGATGGAGAAATCGCAAGTCGATTCTCCGTCGATAGCATTTTTGAATTATTCCAAAGCCAAGAGGATTTTGACATATTAACGGCGATTTCCATAACACATGACAAATTAGTGAATATTGGATTAGGCTCATTACGCCCTTTAGGTGCAACGCTGGTGGGATTAATTTTTACAAAAAACTTGGTCACAATATTTAGTTTGGGCGACAGCGCTTGCTACCACTTGAACGGTGACAAGCTGGTTAATTTAACAGAGGACGTGAAATCATCAAAACCGCACTTTAATGTCATTGAGCAGTGCCTTGGTGGAGGGATAACAAAACCAAATCCTAGCATAGTGAAACGAAAATTCAAAATTGGAGATGTATTTATACTAACATCAGACGGTGTAAGTAATTGGGCAGATAAAGAACAAATAAAAATGACCATCCAATCGAAACAGTTAAGCTTTAGTAGAAAACTGTGCTCGATTGCAAAAAAATCTGGCAGCAATGATGATCTGTCAGCAGTGGTAATAAAAATAAAATCTCTTTGATTGTAGTTACTTGTTTCTAGAATTATGGGACGACTCGTGACCTTTCAGTATTTTATGCAAGATCATAGAGGTATTTGCTGCCAGCTCCGACACCAGTTACCAATAAACTTTCTCGAGCTCGAGTACAGGCTACATAAAGAAGTTGCCGCTCAGTTCTTTCTATCTCTTCAATGTCTGCTTTCTCGGTAAATAGCCGCATCCTTTCATGCAGTGGTAAAGCGTCCTGATCACAAGCTATCACCGCAACCGATCTAAATTCTAAGCCTTTAGCTAGATGCATCGTGCCATAGTTTATTGAGCTATCATCACCGTCTAATTTATAGTTCAGGACGACCCCAGTGTTTCCACTTTTTTTAATAGCGTTCAGAGCTCTTTTATATTGATGCTCTGTCCTAACAAACACCCCAATTTCTGTAGGAGCTATACCCTCAGAAATTTGTTTTTCTATCCAATCTGAAACAATTTGTGCCTCGCTTACCTCATCGTCATTTAGAATAATTCTTGGTAGTTCACCTCTGAAAATTGATATTGTACCTGATCTATCTTCTGCCTGGTTATCACCATCTTTAATTTTCTTTGGTAATAACAGGTCCGCTTGCGCTCTAATCTGCTGGGAAGTTCTGTAATTGACCTTCAGGATATTTGATTTCCCCCTGACGTCCACGCCAAGCGAACTCCACGAGAATGGCGCTCGGAAAATTCTTTGTCCGATATCGCCTGCAAAGAACAATCCATTGGACTTTTTGCCGTAATGTCTAGCCAAAAAAGAGAGCTCGGCAGAAGAAATATCCTGAGCCTCATCAACAATTACGTGATCGTATTGGGCAACTTTATCATGTGCTAAGTTTAACTCCCTAAAAATGCGTGACCATGTGGTTAACTTACGCTTTTTCAAAAGCAGCTTAGTTTCTTCAAAGATTAGCCATAAGTCTTTTCGTTGATTGATGCCAAGTTTTGACTTTCGACCTAAACGAGAAAGGTCCGTGTATTCTTGTAATGTTTCAATACCCCAATCATCAATTACGTTGTCCCATTCGGACAACAGAAAACCGTTTTCATAATTCGTGACTTCGGCTGACTGAGCAGATCTCTGAAGAAAGTTCACAAGCTGAGTTTTGGACACAATGTTAGGGTTTTGCCCATTTCTTTTCAAATGTGCAGAGGCAAGGCCCTCCAAATGAAATACATCTATTTTATCTAATGCTAATGGGTCTTTTGCTAAAAGTATCTCAAGTTTCTGCTGTAGTGCAGCTGCAAGAGTTTTTGTAAAAGTGCAGAGAAGTATTTTTTTTGTTGGATCTTGTTTGTGCAGATAGGCAGCTCGATGAAGTGCAACTATTGTTTTTCCCGTGCCTGCTGATCCAGAGACACGTGCTGATCCATTGTATGATAGCTCTGTGAACTTCTTTTGCTCTGGATGTAAAAAGACGGTCCATTTATGCCACGGAAAATCAAGCGCTGCATGTAAACCAGCCTCGTCTGATACCAAAGCAAATCGCCTTCTTGCATCCGGATGGTTCAAACCCAATTCATCCTCCAATTCGATGTCTTGGGATGTGGGTGTCGGTAGAACTAAATCGTCTTCAGAAATTCCTCCTGCCGCATATTCAATCAGCTTTTCTGATGCCTCTGCTGGAAGTTTTTCAGTGAGTTCAAAAAACATAGATTCATCGCAAGTTTGTACATGAAAAACGAACTCTTCTGGGACACCAATTGCAGCTAATTGTTCTTCATCAAGTTCGGCAAATAACTTATCAGGTGCAAGAGTGGCTGATGAAGTACCCCAGATATTAGTATCTTTACTGGACTCCTTGACCTCAATAATTTGAGCGGCTCCGGTTTTGGGATGTTTTCGGATGACCCTATTAGCGGCCCATTTGTAAGCATCATCGTGATGATCAACGTATGTCAGCATTACTGATTTGCCAGATTTATGCGCAATTATACGAATATCTGAGTTTACTCTAACAGACCAAAAATTATTATCTTTTGCTCGATCTAACCTATGAAATTGGTTTGAATTACCTGAGATGTTCAATTGAATGTCAAAAGCTTTGGCCTTAACGATTTTTTGCTCTTGGTTAGTCAAGTTCTCAAGGCTCTTTTGAAATGTTTCTGCTATTCTGAATTCCATTTGTGGTGTGTGCTCTGTCCTAAGAAATTTCGCTTTGGCTGATGACAAGCGTCTCATTATGAAATATTTGAGTCAAGTAATAGGAAAGATGGTAGGTGCACTAATGGAATTCATTCAAGCTATTGGTTTGCCCGTAAAGAAAGCAATTTTGTGGTTGGCTGGTGTTTTAACCGAAAGTAACCTTGATACGTTGTCATCAGAAAAAGGTGCTGCGCCTGGTTTTGTTGCAGCATTACTTTTTGTCTTCCTGATTATTGGAGTACTTATTTATTCGTTTCAAGTAAGACGAAAAAGCCAAGCCATTTTGTGGCTTTATAAACTTATAAAAAGTTACGAAACCCCCCAAGAATTTACGCAGAACATAACAGATATTGACATAGAAGTTAGAAAGCGTTGGGGGCAAAACGCTTATGATGAATTGGCACGTGGTTGGCTAGAATATAAAGAAACCCTTGTACTATATGGAGAGGGCGATAGCCGTCACCTTCGCAATTCTGTGAGGCCGGCAACATTTTTCAATGCTGAAGACCTTAATTTCACTCCTGGGTCTTGGAAAATCGTACCTGGTTTATTCGTTACGATTGGTTTGTTTCTTACATTTTTGGGCCTAGTTGCTGCGCTGGATAGCTTAAAGGTTAGTGGAATGGATGCTGCGCAGCTCAAAGCTAGCCTTCAAACCTTGCTAGAAACGGCCTCTGCAAAATTTGTTATGTCGTTAACTGGATTGGCCTGCTCGATAATTTTTACTATCAGGCTTCGCACCGGTGTTTCGCAAATCGAGAATAGATTACATGAATTGGCCAACCATACTGAATTTCTTCTGAAATTTATATCTCTGGAAGATATTGCATCGGATCAACTCGCAGCGATCAAGGAACAAAAAGAGCATTTTAGAACTATTGGTTTGGAACTCGTTGCCGAGTTAGGTCGGCCGCTCAAGGAGGATCTACCAATAACGATTGCACAATCGATTTCTGACGCAATGTCTCCGTTAATCTCTCAAGTTACTGAAGTAGGAACTGAGGGTGTCGGAGGGATGGTCAGTGATTTATCTGAAAAGTTTTCAAAAGATGTAAGCGGAGCCTTAGAAAGTGCCTCATTAAGCATTCAGGCTGCTGGAGATAAAATAGACCAAAGTTCTGCTAACATAGGTGCTGAACTTTCATCTTCGGTATTGGCTCTTAAACAAATGATAGATGAGGTTCAGGGAAGCACCAGGGAACGTATGCTCGATACTGGGGAGGCGCTTGCGAGTAGCTTTGGCCAAACTGCAAATCAAATTACAGAGCAAGCAAATTCCCTTTCGGACACGCTCATTGCACCATTGAACGATTTGCAGGCAAAAATAGCCATTCTAAGTTCTGATATTTCAGAAAGTGGCGCCCAATTTAAAGTAATGTCAGAAAGTGTTAAACTTGGTGCAGATGCGACGCAAAAAGCAGCTTCATCTTTCGAGAAATCTGCGCAAGATTTCTCAAAAGTAACGTCACCCATCAATCGTTCTATTGAGCTTATTGCTGGGTCTATTAGTGATTTAGAGGACTCCACAGCGAATGTTAATGATACCCTGACGGAGGGTATAAAGCAGCTCATGGCATCTAGTGAAAATGCATTGAATTCCGCTGTAGAAATAATCAGAGGTGAACAGTCCGCACTGGAGAATGCGCTTCAAGGAATGCAAGATGTTATCGAAGAATTTAGAGGGCAAGGTGACCGTCTGGACGAGTTGGACGAAAAACTTGGCGTAGCATTTGAAACTTATGCCGAGCATGTTGAAAGTCAGCTTGAAGAGATGAAACTTCACGCAAGAGATCTTACAGAACGCTTAACTCCTGCTTTGGACAAAATGCGTGAGGTTGTGGAGCACGCAGAGCAGTTTATTCCAGAATCTGGAGTTCAGCGTAGATGAGGTCCCTTGGACGAAAACGCAGAGACGAAGACGAAGAGGAGTCTGTCTTTGTTCCAATGACGGATATGACCGTTTCATTTTTGTTTATTGTTATGATTTTACTGGCATTCTTCGCCGTACAATTTACGGATGAAGATAATGTACCACGTTCGATCTATGAGGAAGTTGTTTTAGAGCGTAATGGTCTGATCGAGGAGGTGAAGCGCTTAAACATAGAGATCGATAAGCTGGAAACGTTGATAAAAAAACTTAAGTTAGAGAATTCAAATTTAACAAACCAAAATACTGAGCTCACTGCAAAGAATTCTCGTTTAGATGGTGAAATTAAAATTGCTCTCCGTAAAATTTCTGAACTTAAAGAAGACGTTTCCTTGTTAAAGGCCGATTTAGCGCAGGCAGATGAAAAAATCAAATCTTTAACTCTAAAAAACAATGATTTGACAGATCAGCTTCAGAAGCTTGAAGATGAAAAGAATGATTTATTAAAGGTAATCGATCAAAAGGATGAGTTGCTCAGATCAAAGGATGACATAATTGCCTCTCTAGAACGTAGTGTCAAAAATCTCAATGATCAAGTTACTGTAAAAAATCAAAAAATTTCTGAATTAGAGCAACAGCTAGAAGAGCTTAAGGCAAAACTAAAAGATGATCCGTTAGAAGCTTATTTGATTGAGTCACAATATCGAAGAACGGCCATCTTATCTGAAATTGAAAGAAAACTAAAAATAGAATTCCCGAATATTCTAGTAGAAGTAAGTCCGGAGAATGATGCGTTGAGGTTCAAAGGTGATGGATTGTTCACATCTGGATCTAGCCAATTAAGCTCATTAAAAAGAAAGATTGTTGAGAAGGTTGGAGTTCTGGTCACGGATGCAATTGAGTGCTTTACGATAAATCCAAAAGAGCCTGACTATAAATCCTGCAATCCAGATGGGATACTAATTGAAGCAATCCAGATTGAAGGCCATACCGATAATACTAGGTTCGTAGGAGCAGATGGCAGAGATAGGAATATTGAGTTGTCTGCTAAAAGAGCGACATCAGCATTTTTTGCAATGAAAGACGCTAAGCCTAACCTGCTATCCTATCAAAATTTGAAAGGGCAGCCTGTAATATCAATCGCTGGATATGGGGATATGCGCCCTGTCAACATTGACCCCAAGATGAAGGCTGAAAATCGTCGTATTGATCTACGATTGATTATGTTCACTCCAGTAAGCAGAGATCAGATCAATATTATTCAAAGGCGGATCAAAAGTGATCTTGAAATCCTTCTTGAGGAGGTAAAGTGATGTCTCTTAGCGAAGTTCTAATTCGTCGTAGCCAACCAGCAACACCGTCATCTGTACCAAATACCAACTATGTGGAGTCAGCAATCAATCGAATTTTTGATCGTTGGCCAGACATTAACCCTGAGGCACGAGAAGAAGATCACGAAAAAATTTTATTACAATTAAATGATATTATTTTTAAAAACATCTGGGAAGATGTTAAAATATCGTTTGTAATTTCGGGTTTCAATATTGCGTTCTTGGAAAGGTACAATAATAGACCTGATGTGCAGGTTATTACAGATTTTGCATTTAATGAATTGCGAGCAACGACGAAGCCATCAATAGTAAACGCACTGATGCGTATCTACTCTTCCACTTTTTCTTTGGGCTCTGAAAATACGAAAAAACTTGGAGAGATGCTAGTATTAAAGACTGAATTATTAAGTCAAAAATGGAAAGGCATATTATATGAGTTTCCCGATTATCTTTTACCACAGCAAGCCCCTGAAACTATAGCGGACTTTATGTTATTGAGAAAAACTCCTTGGGTCTCGTTAAAGCAGGCTGGCTTTAATGATCCATTTGCCTCTGGCATTATGGATTATGCACATCAAGCATATGTGGCTAAACTCGCTCCCGATCTTAAAAATCTGGACAATATTAAACAGCTGTTCGAATGGCTCATTCCAGAGTCAGGAAAGGTTAAGGCTACCGGTAATGTAATCGTTGTTGAAGCTCTCATTGATCATTGGCTGAAAGAAACCCCGCCAGAACCACTTCGCCAATACATTACCGAAAATTTAATTCTTCTTTACGACGATCCAAGAATACGACCCGAGCGTTGGAATGCAGTAGAGCAAAAATATAAAGATGTAATTTTTAGTTGGCTCACTAAAGAAGATCTACGTTTTTTCACTTCAGTGGTTACTGCGACCCAAAAAGAAGAAATGTGGATTAAAAGGCGAGATTTCTGGCTCAAACTTTATGACGATGAGTTGGTAGATCAAGCTTGGGTGGCATTCTCACCTAAAGCAGAACGCTATGCTCGGCAAAACTTATCTTCCGGAAAGTCAGATTTAGGCGAAACTAGATTTGCTAGACAAACAGGCAGATATGGAACAGAAACATCTCTTCTTTTCTTGAAAATTGGGAATAAAATATTCGTCGATGGTTGCCATAATTATAAAACGCATGTTTGGAATATATCAGATAGAGTAGCGCCGAAATTATTTAAATCCTGGTATCATTGCGACGCAGATATTATGCGTAAGTCCCCGGCTTCAAAAAGTCATAGCCATATTCCGTCTTGGCAGAGCTGGGTAATGGAAAAAATTTATGCCACAGTGCCAAATTCGACCTACAAACCTGTGAATTGGGATGATCCAAGCCGCAGTTTTTCAAACCGAAGTATGGAACAGCGAAACGCCGCTACCGACGGCCAATATGAACCTGCTCGGGTGAGACGAAGTTTTGGAAACAGGTCTAACCAAAACGTCGAGGCAGCTTACAGTCCAACACTAAGAGCGCAAGGCTCACAGTCGGCACAGGCCAGTCAAAGTGAGCCTATGCATCACAGAAGACCAACTCTCGAAAGTTTCGATATCGACAACCATTTGATGGTTGCTGAAGTCAATAAATTGCAATCGGTATTTAGCCAAAATGATTACAGCTCTTTTAATTTGAGAAGTTCAATAAGGAGGGTACAGAAAGGCCAAACGTTGAATACCTCAAATAAAAAAGAATTTGAAAATTTATTTACAGAGAGTGTGATTTCTGCTGAAGATTATCCAAATTTGAGTAGATTTTTAAAACCAATATTCAAAGAAACTTCTGGACATGGCGCACTAACACTCTGGCAGCCAATTATTAATGAATTAGTCAACGCAGCCAATCAAAATAGGATATCGATATCCCCAAATGCGAAAACTGCGCTTGGTAAAATCAAAGAAGGTGAGCAGAATTTGACCCGAACAGATATTAACGCTTTTGAGAATTTCTTACAAAACTTGCGGGCAAATAAGGTGAGTATAGATCAATTCTTATAAGTGAGCACAATTCATGCAAATAGAGTTCAATTACTCCAACGAAGGCGTAATCATTAATTTTTTGGGGATCCGTAAAGGATTTCTCAAGTTTTTTCTCAGTAGCACTATTAAAACTAGCCTGTCACAGTTAAGTAAAGAAGATCAAAACCTTGCTTTAGCGATAGCGGATCTAAAGTTTTGCGCCGATAACATTCAATCTCAGTTGGATATAAGCGAGGATAGGCTTCAATTTTCGCACGAGGTAGCTGCGTCAATATCGTCTCAAACTGCAAAAAAATTAGGCCTGCCACCTATCAGTCACCTCACCTTAGAAACTGACGTTGTTTCAATTCCTGGTCATGATAGTTTTCAATTAAAATATAACTGGTCATTAAATGGTCAAAAGCAGAACCCAAAAAGAATAGGTGCTATACTGCAAACCTCTGAAGGCTTGAGGCGGATTCCATTTTGGTTGCTTCAAGCAATAGATTTAGCTGAAACAGAGTTAGCGCAGAAGTCTTTAGAGCATCATTGGCACCAAATGGCTAAGTTTCGAAAAGCACTTGAGCCGGATTTTGATACAGCACACAGCTCGACTAGTTCGGTCGAAATGAGTCAATTTTTATCAAATCTTAAGGTGAAGATTTCAGATGGTTTCTCGATACTGCCAGATCAGGATGAAACCACTGGAAGCTTTGAAGTTATTCCATTTTCAAACCAACATATTGACGATCAGTTAATCAGCTCGGAAACAACAGTAACTGTTGCCATGAGTGAGCTCGATCAAGATGAACTGCAAAACTTTCAAGATCGGTTTGAGCGCAAAGGTTCTTTGAGCGCTTATAAGATTGGTGATGGAAGCTACATGGTGGTAGAGCCATCTTCTAAGCCAGCACTTGATGTTATGGCGAATATGCAATCGGCTTCTATTGAAGAAAGACGGGAGTTTATCAAAAACCCCCGCTTAAAAATTAATGAAGCAATTGAAAGTTATCTAAGTAAGAACGGTAAGTTAGACGGATTGTCGGATGCCCAAAAAGAAGAAACAATTGAGCAGGCCTCATTTCCCGTTTTTATTGAGACGGCAGAATATTCTGAACGTGTCACTGGTAAGACAGTTTATATGGGGAATTCACTACCTGGAGGTGATGGATCTGCAACAACTTGGCTACCGGAGATTTTTGATGAACCTCAACGAGACTTTTTAAAAGATCTACCAATCAATGATCTAGAGGAGGTTAAGTCAAAATTAAAGACAGCGGTCGATTTAGGAAAAGATATTATTGTTTTTCGAGGTAACGAAATACCAGCATCTGAAGCAAGCATTGAAGCAATAAATGCGCTTTTGGCCTCAAAGGAAGATACAGAGACTCATCCCGCTGAGCCTTCAGAAGTTCCAGGTGGAGATACAGCAGATGGGCCCATAATCTTAGATGTTGAAAATAATTTTGAGCAGTTGAAATGGAGAGCAGAGATTAGTCCCAGATCGGTTACAATTCCGATGGCTGCACCAAAAAATATTACAACGCAGCTGAGACCGCATCAGGAAGATAGTTTGGATTGGCAGATAAATGCTTGGGAAGCCGGTTTGCCGGGAGTTTTAAATGCAGATGAGCAGGGACTGGGAAAGACTCTGCAAACACTTTCATTTCTGGCCTGGATGAGAGCGCAATTAAGTAGTGATAAAGAAGCCAAGGCAAAAGGTCCGGTTTTGATTGTTGCTCCAACCTCGCTTCTAGTAAATTGGGAACAAGAAGTAGAAAACCATATGAGCAGTGGAGGTCTTGGCCAGTTGGTGAGACTCTATGGCACCGCAACGAGTGCGAGAAAACGTATTGGTGCTAATGGTTTAGATACTAAAACTGGTGAAGATTTATTAGATCTTGATTTCTTGATTGAAGCCACCAAACAGGGACAAGGCCATACATTTTGGGTTCTAACGACTTACACGACACTGACAAACTACCAACATTCATTAGGTCGTATCCCTTTCTCTGTAGCGGTTTTTGACGAAATCCAGGCCATGAAAAACCCAGGATCGTTGCGGGCTTTTGCAGGTACAGCTATGCAAGCGGATTTCCGAATTGGATTGACGGGAACGCCAATTGAAAATTCCACAAGTGATCTTTGGGCGATACTAGATCAGATATCCCCTGGTCGATTAATTCCACTCAGTAAGTTTAGACAAGAGTTTTCAGCACCAAATCAAGACAAGATGCAAATGTTGTATGAACTAATTTTTGAAGATGTTGATGGTTTGCCGCCTATGGCAATTCGTCGATTAAAGGATGACGTTGCAACAGAACTTCCTAAAAAGAAAAGAATTTTGCACGCTGAGGCGATGTCAGAACACCAAGCCACTTCATATGAAGAAGCGAGGGGCAAATTAGTAACTGGAAAGAAAGGCGCAGCCCTTAAAATGCTGCATCATATTAGATCTGTATCGGTACATCCCAATATCTCCTCAGAACTTATCGCTGATGAATATATAAGCTTGTCTGCTCGGCTAAAGTCTACCTTTGAAATTCTTGATCGTATTCATTCAAAAAACGAGAGAGCTTTGGTTTTTATAGAACATATACAAATGCAGTATCGGTTCATTGAGCTATTAAAGGCTAGGTACGATTTAGAAAACATAGACCTAATAAATGGAAAAACACCGATTAAACAACGCCAAAAAATAGTTAACCGGTTTCAAAGTCATTTGAAAAATGATCGTGGTTTTGATGTTTTAGTGCTAGGTCCAAAGGCTGCAGGAACCGGTTTGACGTTAACTGCCGCTACTCATGTCATACATTTATCGAGATGGTGGAATCCCGCCGTTGAAGAACAATGCAATGATCGGGTTCATCGCATTGGACAGACAAAACCTGTAACAGTTCACGTGCCGTTATCAGTGCATCCAGAATACGAAGAAAAATCCTTCGATTTGCTACTTCACAGCCTAATGACTTGGAAGAGAAAATTGGCTAGTTCTGCTCTTTGGCCAATGGGTGACACAGAGGCCGACATGCAAAAACTGCAGGAGTTACTCGGATCAGAAGCGACTTCTAAGGGCGACAAAGATTTCGTAAAGAATTCGGTTATCAAAATGTTTGAGCGAGATGAAGTTGTTCCTTTGGAGATAGTTGACGATAAGACATTTGTTTATGACTAAAACTCTACTGCAAATTTTACTCTATTCAGGCTCTAACTTGATACCTGAATTGAACCTCCGTGCGTAAAAACTGCATCCGCAATTTCTTTTCGGTTCATTTTTAATTGAAGGCGGTTTAAATTTTGATATTATATTTGCGTTGCAAATCTTCCTGCTAGTTACTCTCGAATAATGCAGTATTAATTCAACAGAATAAGCTAAACTCATACATTAATAGATTAAGTGTTTTTGCCGGTTCGTCAGATACTGTTTTGCTTGAGAGGTTGAAGCCGATGAAGTGACCTGGTTCACGTATTATTGACTATAACATTGAGATTACCACGATTGGAATTCTACTAGTTGCCAGTACTGATTTGTATAATATTTTTAACACTCTTCGGTTACTACCCCCGGCTACTTTATTTTAGGCTTCTTAACCAATATTCCATATTGGAGATACATATCCTCCCCCCAAATATTTATAATTGGAAAGCCTCTTGAAACTCGATGGTGATAAATACCTAATAGCTCATCGTGGCTGTAATTTTTGAAACAGTTGAAACGGTTTATTGCTAGCAATATTGCGTCGATGATTGTTTCTTCGCCTGCTTGCGACTGTCGTTGAAATGGAAATTGTATTGAGTGTTTTTTCAAAAATTGGATTAATGAGACCACAAAATAGACACGTTCTCTTGAGAGGTGCCAATCGATTTTACCACCACTATTTTCTTGGCCCATAGCAAACCCTTTGGGAAACCTAGCCAGCTCCACTTGGCAAAGCACATTGTAGATTGTGTCGACTAGTTCATTAAAACTTTCAGGATTAAATTGATTGATTAAATCGCTATCCACTTGGCGTCTCCAGTTTTATCTCAATGTAAAGCTGTTCAACACTTAAATCAAAATGTTGAGAGGAATTTTGGGTACAGTGAAACATCCAAGAAGATCTCAACCGTCGGTGGTTCTTTGAGAGATATTCAGATGATGGTTGGTCATTCATCTCTACAAACCACACAAAGATACATTGAGAGCGATAGTGAGAGCCAGAAGAAGGTCGTTAACTTGCTCTAGCTCTTGCCAAACGTAATTCTGCCTCGAATATTTCTTTCTCTGTGAAATACTTTTGAAACCTCTTGTCTAAAACAAGGTTCTCATACGCAACATCGAGGCAATCATATTTACGTAAAAGTTCAAGGCCATATGTTTTATCATTTCTAGCTAAGAGGTCTTTTAAAAATTGGATTATTCCAACCTCCCCAATTTTACGTCGAGAATAGGTTGCGTAGGTGGTTTTGACATTATGCATAGAAAGTACTGTTTCATAACCATCGATAAGTTTATCGAAGTTTTCAGATAGCTCATCTTCGGTGTCTAGGTTCAAAGCCCAAAGGTCTCTCATTCTTTGATCAATGAAGTCAGCTAACTTTAGATCATTTCCTCTGACTGCGTTTTTTCGAAATCGTTCTAGTTTGAAAAGCTCATAGCAATTCATAATTTCTTTTAAAGTTTTAGATTTTGGATCATCTATTACCGATTTCATGAAAACAGTTTGGCCGCCGTAAATTCCAAATGCAAGCAAAACTGGTGTTAACTCAATTAGGTATACATAAATGTTGGCTGGTCACTCGTTACTTTCTGTTAATCATCACTATTTCCAAGGTGACTGCGAGAAGGGGAATAAGAGTATAGACCAAATTTATGCTGGTAACCGTCGCTTATTATCTGTCTTCAATCAGTAAAAATTCAGCCCCTCCTGAAATAAAATCTGTGACCTCTAGCCTTGGGAACAGGTCCAGTCTCAGTCGTGCAAGTTTCATCCGCACCTCTTGTGTGTTTGGCACCCGTTGGGGTGTAAAGACTGTTTTCTTGGCTGCATTGTCGACATCGGTTTTCGTACATGGAACGCCTATCTCGTCGCTGAGAATTTCCGACATTTCTTTTGCCTTTAGTTTGTAGGTCGGGAAAATATTTGTCCTGCCAAAGGCATGTGGTTTCACCTCATGAGTGCCAGCTTTACGCAGCTTCCATGCGATCAAAAGCTCCTGACGCAGTCGTTTGAGGTCGCCTTTGTCTTTACGTAAGTATTTCGAGGCATCGCCCTCGGCAGATCATTCATCATTGGTAGTCACTCAGCGATATATCGACAGAGACAGAGAGGCGAGGCGGAAGATCGTGGATTTGGTATGATCCGGTGGCTGAGACGACTGCGTACTTGCTTGCGCCCCCTTCGTGTATCAAGATGAACTTATATCCAAGAACAGATAGGTTTACTAAAATATGTTTTAGTATTTCAAATCATTCAGTTTAGCCCTGCTGCTTTCAGTGAGTTTTGGAGGTGTGGGTAAAGCTGCTAGCTTCGACTGCAACAAAGCCATCACTGTTTCGGATCAACTGGTTTGCGAGGCTCCAGCTCACCTCCTGTCATCTCTCCTTGCGCCGTATGGGCTAATAAAGCAAAATCTTTCACAAATTACACGACTGAACGAGGCCTGTGTCAGTTTTGAATTTGAAATCCAAAGTAACGAATTAGTGGAATGGGAATTGCGAGAAATACATGACGTTGTATGTGGAGGAGATCCCGGTACCGCACCAAAGATTGCGAGCTTGAAGACGAACAAAAAGCCAAATGGTGGAAAAATTTCTTTAGCATTTTATGATAGTGCGTGCGATTGTTGGAAGTGGCTGGTTCAATAGAATAATCTGTCATCCAAACCTAAGTTGTTTGTCCAGAAGATGGGGAATGTCGCATGAAGGTATTTTTAGGATTAAATGGGCACACAAACAATGAATCCCTTCCACTTCGATTTGGCATTAAGATTAAAGAACATCATCAGCAGTTTTGTATCCTTCAAAATGCAATTAAGGATCAAGAAGGTACTAAACGGCAACGGCAAGACGAAATTGAACGTGGAAACGAGCATTATAGCGGAGAACTTTTAATACCTGACTTGGACAAAAATAATGCCCCGGCTTCTTTCAAGTGCCGAGTCGTACTCGGTGTGCCTAAATTGGACCATCAGTCCCCGCCGATTATCACTTTGTTGCGTGACGGATCTCGAGGCGACATGACTGTAACTAAACACATTTCAGGGATGGTAAAGCGAGGTAAAATTACTTCTGATGATATCATCCATCTTCTACATCCAGCTTATATTGCTGATAAAATAAAAGATTCTAATGATGTTGAAGAGATTGTAGCCTCAAGCATAAATAGTAAACCTGAGGCACCAGTTCTAGTTCTTTCGAAGGCTGATGAACTTATTCTTTCGTCAGCAGATGAAATTAAGGCGACAATAGACAGTTTCCCAATAGAGGGAGTTGAACTTGAGGCTGGTCCAAACTTTAAGCGATTGAGCCTCAAAGAGAGGGTGAAATATCAGTACTCAATGGCTGATGCGTATGTAGAAGATGCGTGGACAGCTAATGATAAAATATGGGTCAGGGTAATAGGCAGCGATGGTGAAAATACTGATCTTCATTCATTCAAGCAACGTGACCACTTGGCTGTACATCATCAAAAAACATTAGAATACTTGCAGTCACGCATAGGGCAGAGAGCACATTTTGCTGTTTGTATGAGTGAACCTTGCAAAGGTTTTCTTGCCGAAAGTGTTACTTCGATAGCCCTACAACTTATGAAATCTTAGTTGAAAAGGTATCCTACTTTTTGCTCACAAAAGACACTCCAAATTGCCTTAACTCACTGCAGCGTCGTGAGGTGAATTTCAATAGTAATTGCTAATTATAGGTCAAGCTTTTTGCGAGTTTTCCTAATTTTTTGAGCCTTGACTTCAGATCGTCTTTTTTAATAGCAGCTTCCGGTTCTGACGTAGTTATTAGTTCCGCCAGTAGTAGTATTTCAAAAAAAGTTATAAAACTCAGGGTGTAAAAACTCTCAATAGAAACAACTTTCAAAAGTAGGCAAATAAAGTAAATTAATATCAAGATAATTTAAATATGGGGACGCATTTAGTTATGAAATGCACAAATTGTAATGGAACCGGTTATAAAACTGATCCTGGAGGTAAAATTCCGTGGAAGTGTGGAAGGTGTATGACTACTGGTTTGGAGCCTAGCCATAAACAACTTTGCATAAATGAAATGACACGGGAAATTGCATCAATCACATTAAGTATAGAAGAAGGCGATCATTTTGATAATGAAAAAGGAGTATCGTATCTACCTGAACTAATACAAGATAGGCGATTTTTCAGAAAAGTATTAAAATCTGTATCAGACGAAGCAACTGATGAAATGTCATTTGAAGAAGTCAAATCAATAGTAGGTAAAATTGAAAGATATGAATAACTACTAATTCTTATGATTTGTGTTAGTCAGTGTAACCCGAGATTAATTTCAAGTTTTAGATTTGTGGATAGACATAATGCTTAAAAAAAATTATCAAAATTGTTATGATAAATCTGCCTGAAGAGATCCAATTACATATTGGGGAAAATAAATTCACTGGCTATCAGATAACTGGTCAAGAGCAATTTGTGCTTATTACAATTCAAGGCAATAAACGTTCCCTATATTTGGATGATGGTGAGCAAAAAATATTCGCAATGTCGCATGTTGTTACAGATCCAGGACTTGAGCTGCATTCATTTGGCGATATGGTTGAATATATATTGGCCCAGTTACCACGAACTGGAGATACACTTATGAGTATGATCAAATATGATCAGGGTCAGAAGCTAAATGATATGGTAGCAGATTTTTTAATTGACTATTCGACTGAAAACTCTCGGTGCAGTCTTGACGATGCCAGTAAAGCATATGCAGATCTTTCAGACTATATGGGGTTCTCAAACATGGATCCGGTTGATTTTTATTCAGATATTTGGTCCCTGCATATAGCTAAAAATTTTACGTAGAAAATAAAAGGCACAATTAAAACTTAAAAAGTGTCCTTTTCATTATCGGATGACTTTGGGCGATAAAACAAAAAGTAATTTTAAAGACGAAGCATCAGGCTGGTCGGTTGGTTGTGAATCTAAGGGTTCCCTACAGGCTCACACAGAGGCTCGTACAGCGTGTTTATCCACTGCATCGCCGTGTGACGACCCAAAGTCTTTCACGCTTGTACGGGGCTAATATGGGCGCAGCTACAAGATGCTGACCGTCTTGGATGAGTTTACCCGCCAAGCTCTTTGCGTTGAGGTGCAAGACAAGATGAACTCAGATGATGTTTTGCGTGTCATGCATCGTTTGCTGATGAAATACGGAAAGCCTGAATGCATTCGATCTGACAATGGCGGGGAGTTCGTAGCTGAACACCTTCAAAAATGGCTCAGAAAGGTTGGCGTCAAACCAATCCAAATCTACCCAGGCAGTCCTTGGGAAAACGGTTACAATGAACGGTTCAACGGTATTCTTCGCCAAGAAGTCCTAAACGCTGAATGGTTCCACAGCATCAAACAGGCTCAGGTCGCAATCAATATTTGGCTCAAAGAATACAATCACATCAGGCCCCATCATGCACTCGGAATGCGACCTCCCATGCCAGAAACCTTATTAGAGAAATCCAAAATTAGTGGCACTGAAATTGGGGGCTAGACAGCAAACGTACACTTTTACTTCACATTTATATGGGCAACTGAATAATTTAAGTTTAAAGGGTCCAAAACCGTTTCGAAGTAGTCAATTTGGGATTTCTGCAAGCTATCGGATGGTGACTTTATTTCCACTAATTCAAACTCATTGCGTCCCCAGACAATTAGATCAGGAACACCAGTCGTGTAAATAAAATCCCCAGTCCTAGACCAGTGCTTTTCAGCGAGGTTCAACCACATTTTGGGTGAAACAGATTGATATAATTCGACTATTGCACTCACAACTTCTTGAAATGATCTGGCATTATGCACGAGGTAACCCCAAAATTTGATTTCTGAAAGTTCATCTAGTTTTCTAATTTCCGAGACACGTCCATGATACTTCTTGCTACCATAACCTACACCATTTATTTTTTCATCTTGCCAATTTTTAAAGAAAATAGGTAGTGCGGTAGGCAATAGTTTTTCAATATCAGCAATCGTTGCAAAATGTGTATTTTCAAAAAGCAGTTGCATATCCTCCCGCCCAGAAGGTCTTGATGCATAACGTCTTTGCCCAAGTCGAACATCTTTGTCTGTACGATGACTATAGTGAAAATATGTCAACAGACTTAAGTCTATATGCAGTGTATGCCAAGGAACATTAGAAGAGAGTTGGAAGTTTAAACTGCGGATGTATGAATTCACTGCGTCTTTATAACTACTGAAGTCTAGAAAATTGTTGCCAACACCTTCAATGATAGCCTTTGTTAAATCCCGTTCGCTAAAATTCTCATTTAGAGAAGGGAATTTTTGAAAGATTTGGTTTCGAAGACGTGTGTCTTTACTCAAATAAAATCTAACGTCTATCTCTGGAAAACGTTCAAAACTACTAGGAAGATTGAACGGTATTGTTTCTGAAATATTTTGACTGATTCTGGGGTTTTTTAGTATCCTTTTTGTATCTGCTTTTGATAACTTATTGGCTGCTATGACCTGTAGAGTTAACAATATTTCCATTAACTCTGAAACATCATGACTGGTGAATCGCCCATCAGAACTAAAGTAATCCATTGCTGCATGTTCAACTGTTTTGAAATTTCCATCGCCAGTTACCGACCAAACGGCACGACGGTTTGTGTCATCCAGCTGTGTATTGGACATACGTCGATAAAGAGTAATTTGTCGTTTAGGATATGAATGTTTTTCCATATTTTTGAAACGTATTCTAAAATTTTTGGAATGTAACCCAACTAAGTGAGATTGTCTGTTTGACGGCTCAAAAACACAGCTGATTACTTCGTTAAAATTTGGGATGCCTGTTAATATCACTGAATATTTCATGTGAGGCTTTTAAATAATACTCTTGCTTGGAAAAGCCTTTCAACATTATCCCATAGTCTCTTTCAATGGCAGCGATTTCGTCAGAATTATCTGTTCCTGCTAAAGATTTTCCTACACTCTCTATGCGTTGAATCAAATCGTTATTACTTTGTAATAAAATCATATGCTCAACTAACTCAATGTTTTTCAGCTGAACTTCACTGGCATAGTCAATTGCTGTCATAAGTTTCATGTTCATGACTGAGGCTCCTTTTATTCTGAGTTCATTATCGGCAGCCTCCCAACCTTTTGCTATCGTCTTACAGTCACGCAATGCATTTTTAAGGTTCATATCAGTAATCAGGTATGAATTTTTCGCATCCATTAAGTCAGCTTGAAGCTTCAAATTTTGCTCAATATTTTCAATAACTTGCGTTAAATACGCAAGATATTTTTGTTTTTTCATAAACTGAAACATTAGTTTCCTCCTGTAAGAAAGTTTAAATATTAGTGCGTATTTTATTTGCAGTGTAAATAGCTTACCGCTTCCGCCCACTGTGCAACTCAGCGTTCAACAAGGGACTATACTCGCTATAGTGCCCGTCTATCATCTCAGTGCTATTACCTAGTTGTCTGCTCAGTGCGTGTGTCGTCACTCCACGTTCTACGTTCAGCGTGGCGTAAAAATGCCTCAAACTGTAAAGTGTGCGTGTTCTGCCATCAGCACCAGTTTTCAAATCCAACCCATCCAGCGATGCGTTAAATGCTCGATTGAGATTGTGCACGGTTACTGTCTCACTGCCTTTTGTTGTTAAAATGATTTCGCAATACAAGGATCAGAATGAGATAGACAGCTATAACACCATTATTAAATCTTTTGGCGAATTTATAAATTCAAACGTCGATTGTGATGCTGATGAAATCAAGAATTCTTTAATGAGCTTACTGCGTCAGATATCAGAAGCGGATGGTCAGTTGAGTGAAAAAGAAGAGATCGAAATTGATTATATTGGTAATCTGTTAAAAGTTTGACTATCTGTTTTTTCTGTTTGGCTTCAATTAGCTGCTTTGACCTGGATCAAAGAGCATTAGAGTGCTTATTGCTACGCAGTAACTCATCACTGCTTGCTGACACATTAGATTTTGATGATTTTCTGATGGATAAGACTAAGATTTATTTCTTGAACTATAGTATGATTATACCAAATTATTGACCTAAAAGTGTTTATAACTGTTTATAACTTTTTGTGATAAACAAAAATAAAGGCGCCAGTGACGTAAGTCATTGACACCTATAACTTAAATGGCTCCGGCGGTAGGGATCGAACCTACGACCAATTGATTAACAGTCAACTGCTCTACCGCTGAGCTACGCCGGACCACTGGGAGCGGATATAGCGGTGCGGGTTTGGGAGGTCTAGCCCAAAAATTCGAAAATCGCCTCAGATCACAGAATATTTTGCCTGAAGGTCAATTGGTCCCTGACAGGTGGCTAAATTGCGCTCACATAGGTCGATCAAATGCGCCAAAACATTGCGTGTCGCGGCGTGAATGAGGCGGGGATCGATGTCGGTGTAGATCGCTTCGGCCAAGCCTTGTGCGCTTTTGGGCTGACCTTGCAAATGGGAGATGATTTGCGATTCCCGCTCCTGCCTATGGGCCAAAAGCCAATGCAGCCGGGCAGGGCCATCTTCTATCGCATCGCCATGGCCGGGCAGGTAGAGCCTTTCGCGGCGCTGTTGCAGCTGCGCACAGCTGCGGCGGAAGGCGCCAAGGTCCCCATCAGGCGGCGATATCATCGTACTGGCCCAAGCCATAACGTGATCTCCGCTGAAGAGTGCTCCGTTCCAGGAGAAGGCCATATGATTGCCGAAATGCCCAGGCGTCCAAATGGCGATAAGCTCTTGTCCCTCATGGTCCAAAACGGCGCCATCTTTTAGGGTTATATCGGGCTGGAAGTCATAATCGACACCTTCGCCGCCTCCGATCTTGCCAGCCGCGCTTAGGGCGATCATCTGCGCGCTGCGTCCTGCGCCGCTGTCCCCATAGGCATAGATCGGCGCGCCGTAATGGGCGCTGAGGCGCCGCGCTAAGGGGGCGTGGTCAAGATGGGCATGGGTCACCAAAATTTTTGTGATCTTTTGATCGGGGGCAATGGCCGAAACTATGGCAGCAAAATGCGCGTCATTATCTGGGCCCGGGTCGATGACGGCGATGTCGCGCAGGCCCAGAAAATAGGTATTTGTGCCGGTATAGGTCATGGGAGACGGGTTTGGCGCCACAAGACGGCGGATTTGGGGGGCCTGTGTTTCTGCCATTCCTTCTGCTCTCTCAAGTTGATAAGCTGCGCCCATGATAGGCCGCTTTTTAAAACAATTTGCACCTCGAACACTCTATGGCCGTGCTGCGGCGATTTTGCTCTTGCCGATGCTGACGTTACAATTGGCCGTCGCTGCTGTCTTTGTGCAACGGCATTTTGAAGATGTCACGGAACAAATGACGAATAACCTTTTGCTGGAGGTTGAGTTGGTGCTGCGCGCGCTTGAGCGGCACCCTGTTGATGAGGTGTCGCAGGGCCTTGCGGCAGAGCTTAACATTGATCTGCAGTCTTGGGATGGGGTGCCGCGTGATAATCGCTTGATGTTTTATGATATCTCTGGGCGCACCATTATTCCACTCATGCGCAGCCGGCTCGAAGGGCTTCGCGAAATTGATCTGTCCGATTTGGATTTTGTGGTGCTTGGGCTTATGACCGCAAAAGGACCCATTCAGCTGATCTTAAGCCGCGATCGTGTCTCTGCGTCTAATCCGCATCAAGTGCTTGTTCTGATGGTCTTTACGGGCATTTTTATGACTTTGATTGCCTATATATTTTTGCGCAATCAATTGCGGCCCATTAAGCGGCTCTCTGTGGCTTCGGCGGCTTTTGGGCGGGGCCAGCGGGTGGCGCTCAGCCCGTCTGGTGCGCTGGAAGTGCGGGCTGCTGGGCAGGCATTCTTGGATATGCGGGACCGGATTGAACGGCAAATTGAACAGCGTATTATGATGCTCAGCGGCGTGAGCCATGATTTGCGCACCCCCATTACGCGCTTGCAATTGGCTCTGGAGCTCATGGAGGGGCCAGAGGTTGAGGATCTGAAAAAAGATGTCTCGTCGATGCAGATGATGGTGGATTCCTTTTTAAACTACGCACGCGATTTGGCGGCAGACCCGGTTGAGAATGTGGACCTTGTTGCGCTGGCTTCAGAGCTGGCTGCGCGGATGACGCCGCCGGCTCATTTCGAGCTGGTCGGCGCGCCGCGGCTCTGCGCTCTGCGGCCGGTGCCGATTGGCCGGGCCATTGAGAATCTTTTGGTCAATGCAGGCCGCTACGGCACCCAGAGTATTTTGGCTCTTCATTTCGCGGACACAGGCCTGCACATAACCGTGCATGACGATGGTCCGGGCATCCCCGAGGCAGAGCGTGAGGCGGCCGTTAAACCCTTTGTACGGCTTGAAGCGGCGCGCGGTCAAAATCAGGGCAGCGGTGTTGGATTGGGACTCGCCATCGCGGCGGATGTGGCGCGGTCGCATGGTGGGCAGCTGGTGTTGGGTGAGAGTGCGAAACTGGGCGGATTATCGGCGCAAATCCGTCTGCCGCTGTGATATTCTGATCTGGAGTTGAAATTTTAACGCCGAGCCATAGATTATATATTAAATTACAGGGGCAAAATTATGATGGTCATGCGTAAAATATTACTTGCGATGTCGCTGCTGTTTTGCACGGTGATGCCTGTGAAATCGGCAGATCGTGCACAGATTGCGCAATTCATGGCGGTGACTGGTTTTGATGTGGCGCTTGAATCCATGCGCCTGTCTGCGCGGGATGCGCCGACGATGTTGGGCCTTGATGCGGATGACTTTGGCCTCAGCTGGTCACGGCTTGCGGATCGCATGTTTGAGCCGGAGGCTTTGAAAAGCGATGCGTTGGAGATTTTGGACAAGGCCCTGACAGAGGATGTTTTGGCTCATGCCACGGGATTTTACGGCTCAGACCTTGGGCAGAAACTTGTGACTGCTGAAAACGAAAGCCATGGGCTGGAGTTCGAAGATCGCGAGGTTGAGGGCGCGCGCTTGGCGCAGGCTCTGGCCGCGCGTGGATCGCCGCAGCCGCAGTATTTTCTCGATATGGCCGAGAGCATTGGATATGTGGGCGCGACCATAAAAGCCTATCGGGAGGTGCAGGTGCGATTCTTGATGGCCGCCTCCTTGGCCGGCCTGATTGACCAACGGTTTGATGAGGTCGACCTTAGAGCCATGTTGGCCCAGCAAGACGACGAGGTGCGCCAGGCGATGACAGACAATTTGATTGTCGCCAATGCCTTTACCTACCGTGATTTCACAGACCGGGAGATGGAAATTTATCGTGATGCTCTGGCGATGCCACAGATGATGGAAGTCTATGAGTTGATGAACGCAATTCACTTCACCATTATGGCAGATCGTTTTGAACGCATGGCTCTCGAGATGGTGAACTTAACGCCAACGCAAGAGCTGTGAAGAGGCTTGACTTCACAGCCAAACCCATGAATAAGCGCGCAATGCGGTCCAGAGTGGGCTGCGTTTTAGTGTAATACGTCTGTACATTCAGGCGCGCTGTCTGAGGTGGCCTTGGCCAAAACACCCAAGTGGGGACCGAAAGGCGCGGAAAAAACAAAGGAAACGCAAATGTTTGCGGTAATGAAAACCGGCGGCAAGCAATATCGGGTACAATCCGGTGATGTGCTTCGCGTCGAAAAGCTGGCAGCTGATGCTGGCGAGATGATTCAATTCAACGAAGTTTTGATGGTTGGCAGCACAGTCGGTGCACCGATGATCGCGGGCGCAGGCGTTCAAGCCGAAGTCATCGACCAAATCAAAGGCCCAAAAACAATCAACTTCGTAAAGCGCCGTCGGAAGCACTCTTCCAAGCGCACAAAAGGCCACCGCCAGAAGCTGACTTTGGTGCGGATCAAAGACATTTTGGAAAAAGGCGCTGACAAATCCGGCGTGAAAGCCGCCATAGGCGCGGGCTCAGTGCCCTATGTGGCGACCCCGGTGGTTGAAGCCGCTCCAGCAGAGAAAAAGCCAGCAGCCAAAAAAGCCGCAGCAAAACCTGCCGCTGCGAAGAAACCGGCAGCTGCGGCAAAACCTGCCGCTGCGAAAAAGCCAGCAACCGCAAAAAAGCCAGCGGCCGCGAAAGCGTCTGCTGAAAAGCCAGCAGCGAAAACAGCAGCTGCGAAAAAGCCAGCGGCTAAGAAGCCAGCGGCGAAAAAACCAGCAGCTGATAAGGAGTAATCACAAATGGCACATAAAAAAGCAGGTGGTTCATCCCGTAACGGTCGCGATTCAGCGGGACGTCGCTTGGGTGTAAAACTCTATGGTGGCCAGGACGCAATTCCAGGCAACATCATTGTGCGCCAGCGCGGCACGAAGTTCTGGCCGGGTGAAGGTGTTGGCATGGGCAAAGATCACACCATCTTTGCAACTGTTGAGGGCAATGTGAAATTCCACAAAGGTCTCAAAAGCCGTCAATTTATCTCAGTTGTGCCAACCGCGGAGGCCGCTGAATAAGCCGAACCTTTCAGGTTTATCTATTCAAGGGATCGGCTGAAAGGCCGGTCCCTTTTTCGTTTTCCCTAAAGTGCTTTGCGCGTTGTGCTGCATGGCCAAGTTTGGAGCCTGACAATGCCTGTTGAACTCATTGCATTAACCCTGTTTGCCCTGTCGCAAATTGGCACGCCGGGACCCGCGAATATGGCGCTTTTGGCGACTGGGGCTGGATATGGGTTGCGGCGGGCTTTGCCTTTTGTGGCGGGTGTCGTTGTGGGAAAACAGCTGATCATCTGGCCTTTGGGCTTTGGCTTAATGCAACTGGCGCAATCGGCACCTGGGGTATTTTTGGCGATGAAATATCTCTCGGCGGCCTATATTGTTTATTTGGCCTGGCGCGTGGCCAATATGCGGCTCAAAGCTGATCAGACAGATGGGCCACCGCCAGGGTTTTTGGCCGGTTTGATCGTGCATCCTCTTAATCCGAAAGCCTGGGGCATGATTACGGCGGCCTTTACCAGTTTTGTAACCGCTGGCGCCACGGCATTTACCGCGACAGTGAGCATCGCGGCGGTGTTGCTGGCGTGCCAGACGCTTCTCCATCCCATTTGGGCCGGGGCAGGGCAGCTGATTGCCGCCACGATACAAGGCACCCGCGCAGAGCGGTTTGTGTTTCTTCTGCTGTCATTTTTGACCGTAGCCACGGTATTTTATGCCCTGTTTGGTGGCGGAATTGCGTCATGATATCGCCGATCCGGACTCAGCATAGCTTTGAAAGCGCGCGCCTCTCCCTGCGCCCAATCCGCAAATCTGATGCGGGGCTAATTGGACTATACGCGGGCGATATTCGCGTGTCGGGCCCCACGCGCTCCATTCCTCATCCCCTACCGCCCGGCGCCATTGATGCCTTTATAGAGCAAGCGCAGAATCCCGCGCGTGTCGAGGATGTTTGGGTTCTTGATGGCAGTAAATCTGATTTGGCGGAGGTTGTGGGGGTTATTGGGCTCAAACGGCTTGATCGCCGGCAGGGCGAGCTGGGCTATTGGTTGGCCCCAGCTTTTTGGAGCATTGGACTGGCGCGTGAAGCGGTGGAGACACTAATCCAAGCCAATCCGCAGGGGAGCAAAACCCTATTTGCAGAAGTTTTTCAAGACAATGCGCGCTCCGCGCGGGTGCTGACGGATATGGGATTTTCCTATCTTGGCGATGCGGAATCCTTTTGTGTGGCCCGTAAAACCACCGTTGCCACCTGGACATATCTTAGGTCGATGGAGTGAGATATGGTGGGCGAAGAGCATTTCGAATTGAGGACCAAACGCTTACGTCTACGCCCTTTGGTTCTGGAAGATTGGCCTGCCGTTCAGCGGATTGGCGGGCATCCATCGGTGGCGCCGATGCTGGCCTCGACCCGCACGCCCTGGCCTAAGGCGGCAGTGCAGGCTTGGATCACCGAGCGGAGGTATCGCGGCACGCCGGGCTTTTGTGCGGCGATTGTGATGGCTTCGCTGGGTGTGATCGGTGTGGCAGGGCTTGGTCCAAACTCGGAGCACACCCTGTGCAATTGCGCCTATTTCATTGATCCGCGGCACTGGGGCTTGGGATATGCTTCTGAGGCTATGGGCGCGTTTTTGGACTATTTTATGCGAAAATTCGATCTTTGTCAGGTTGAGGCGGATCATTTTGACGACAATCCGGCCAGCGGCGCCGTTTTGCGCAAGCTGGGGTTTCAAGAAATTGGTAAGGGGGCGGGGAAATCGCAGGCAAGGCTTGAGCCTGCGCCCGTAACCCTCTATCGGCTAAGGTTAGATGATTTAAAGGCGGTGTTATGAAATTTCTCGATTTGGCGAAGGTTACCATCAGGTCCGGCAGCGGCGGCGGCGGGGCTGTGTCATTCCGCCGGGAGAAATACGTTGAATTTGGCGGTCCCGATGGCGGCAATGGTGGACGCGGTGGCGATGTGATTGTTGAGGCCGTGGCCGGTCTGAACACGTTGATTGATTTTCGCTACCAGCAGCATTTCTTTGCCAAGAATGGCCAGCACGGTATGGGGCGGCAGCGCACGGGCAAAGATGGTGATGACATCACCCTGAAAGTGCCCGTTGGCACTCAGATCATGGATGAAGATGGTGAAACCATTTTGTTTGATTTGACGGAGGTGGGGCAAAAAGTGGTGATCGCCAAGGGTGGCAATGGAGGTTTTGGCAATCTCTATTTTAAATCATCCACAAACCAAGCCCCGCGCCGCGCCAATGCTGGGCTTGCTGGGGTCGAGCGGGAAATCTGGTTAAATCTCAAGCTGATTGCCGATGTGGGGCTTTTGGGTCTTCCAAATGCCGGGAAATCGACCTTTTTGGGTGAGACGACGAATGCGTCTCCTAAAATTGCCGATTATGCATTTACCACACTCTACCCGAGCCTCGGGGTGGCGCAGGTGGATGATGACCAATTCGTCATTGCGGATATTCCGGGTCTGATTGAAGGCGCGCATGAGGGGCGGGGCATTGGCGATAGGTTCTTGGGTCATATCGAACGTTGTTCGGTTTTGTTGCACATCATTGATGGCACCTCGGAAAGCATTGGCCAGGATTACCACACGGTGATGCAGGAACTTGAAGCCTATGGCGGCGGTTTGGTGGACAAGCCGCGCGTGACCGTGCTCAACAAGATTGATGAATTGGATGAAGATGATCTGAGCTTTGCGCTTGGGGCGCTGCGCAGTGCCACGGGCGGCCAGCTGGTTTTGGCCATGTCTGGGGGCACGGGCGAGGGGACAGCGGATGTTTTGCGCAGCCTGGTGAAGCAGATTGAGCTTGTCCACGCGCAGGATCGGGAGGCGCCGAAATGGCAGCCCTAACTGAGGCCAACCGTATCGTAGTTAAGATCGGCTCGGCGCTTTTGGTGGAGCGCAGCAGCGGCGCCTTGCGGCAAGATTGGCTGGCCTCTTTGGCTGAAGATGTGGCTGGCTTTCGCGCAAAAGGTGTGGATGTTGTGATTGTCTCCTCTGGTTCCATTGCTCTGGGCCGCTCGGTTCTCGGGCTTGGTGCGGCAGAGTTAACATTGGAGCAAAGCCAGGCGGCCGCAGCCGTCGGGCAAATTCAACTGGCGCGGGCCTATGAGCAGCATTTGGCTCCGCATGGGGTGATCGCAGCGCAGGTTTTGGTGACTTTGGAAGACAGCGCCGATCGCCGCCGCTATCTGAATTCACGCGCCACTTTGGCGCAGTTGTTGCGCTACGGCGTGGTGCCAATTGTCAATGAGAATGACACCGTGGCGACAGATGAAATTCGCTATGGCGACAATGATCGCTTGGCGGCACAAATCGCGGTGACGGTCGGGGCAGATCATCTGGTGCTGCTGTCTGACGTGGATGGTTTTTATTCGGCCAATCCCAATGAGGACGCAACGGCCATTCGGTTTGACACCATAACCGAGGTGACCCCAGAGATTGAGCGTATGGCTGGGGACGCAGGGTCCGGCCTGTCGAAAGGCGGGATGAAGACCAAACTGATGGCGGCCAAGATGGCTATGGGCGCGGGATGCGCAATGGCTATAACTTTAGGTTCACCTCATAATCCACTGAAATATCTTGAAACTGGTGGAAATTCAACATGGTTTCTGCCCTCGGTGGATCCAAAGACTGCGCGCAAGAAATGGATTTCATCACTCAAGCCCCAAGGTGCGCTGCATGTGGATGCAGGCGCTTTAAAGGCGCTCATGGCAGGCAAAAGCCTATTGCCGGCTGGGGTGACAGAGATCTCCGGAGATTTCGCCCGCGGTGAGCTGGTACGGATATTGGCCGAGGATGGGCGAGATTTGGGATGTGGCTTGGTGGGGTTTGACAGCGCGGAAGCGCAAAAAATTCTGGGTTGTCGCACGAGCGAAATTGAAGAAAAATTGGGCTACGCCAGCCGCGGGGCGCTTATTCACCGCGATGACATGGTCCTGTAAGACTGTTGGGAGACGATGATGGATGTGAAGGCAACTCTTAAACAGATTGGGAACGCCGCAAAAGCCGCCGCGGCAGAACTTGGATTTGCCACCGCTGAGCGCAAACATGCGGCCCTGATTGGGGCGGCTGAATATGTTTGGGCCTCAAGGGGCGATATCATAGAGGCCAACGCGCTTGATATGGATTACGGCCGCGAAAAAGGTCTTTCGGCGGCCATGCTGGACCGCTTGATGCTCGATGAAGACCGCATTCGCAACATGGTCGATGGGCTGCGGGCGGTGGCTGAGCAGGAAGATCCTGTGGGGCAGGTGCTTGAAGAGTGGGAGCGCCCCAATGGGCTGCATATTAAACGCGTGCGGACGCCCTTGGGGGTCATCGGTGTGATCTATGAAAGCCGCCCCAATGTCACTGCGGATGCCGGCGCCCTCTGCCTTAAGGCTGGCAATGCTGTTATTCTGCGCGGGGGATCGGAGGGTTTTCATTCCTCCACGGCCATCCATAAGGCCCTGGTCAAAGGGGTGGTTGCCGCAGGTTTGCCCGAGGCGACCATTCAATTGGTGCCGACCCGTGATCGGGCTGCGGTGAGCGAAATGCTCACTATGGTCGATACGATAGATGTGATTGTGCCGCGCGGGGGCAAGGGGCTTGTGGGATTGGTGCAGCGTGAGGCCCGGGTGCCGGTCTTTTCGCATTTGGAAGGTATTGTGCATATCTATATAGATGCGTCAGCGGATCGGCAAAAAACCCTGGATGTGGTGCTCAATGCCAAGACCCGCCGCACGGGAATTTGCGGCGCGGCTGAATGTTTGCTGATGCATGACGATATCGCCGCCAGCTGGGGCCCGGAGGTGATCCAGGCTTTGATGGACAAAGGAGTTGTGGTTGACGCGGACACAACCCTACAAGCGATTGCCGGTACCCAACCGGCTGCGGCCGACCACTGGGGCAAAGAATTCTTGGACATGGAAATTGCGGCGAAAACCGTGGCCAATGTCGATGAGGCGATTGCTCATATCCGCCAATATGGCTCCAATCACACAGATTGTATCATGGCCGAAGATGGCCGCGCCGTGGACCGTTTCTTTGAACGGTTGGACAGCGCAATTTTGATGCATAATGCCTCAACGCAATTTGCCGATGGGGGAGAGTTTGGCATGGGCGCTGAAATTGGCATTGCGACCGGAAAAATGCATGCACGCGGCCCCGTCGGCGCCGCCCAGCTCACAAGTTTCAAATATTTGGTGCGTGGGGACGGCGCGGTGCGCGCTTAAATCTTTATGCACCCAAGCGCGGCAGCGAAGACGCCGTCAAAAACTGACAGTCATTTCTGTTGCGCTGTGATGGAGTTGCAGCGGCAAATCAAGTGCCTGTAAGATTGCAAATTGCACATGTTTGGGGGGGATGTCGGGCGCGATCTGCTTATGCGTGAGGGTGGACCATAGCGCTTCATCAAAAGTGACCTTGGGACCGATGGCATGGATGATCCGACGCCCCTCTGCAATTTTAACCACCACTTTGGCCCCCTGCGGCATGGCGACTTGGATAGATTGCAATATTAAAAGACAGGTTTTCACATCCGTCTTCCGTAATTGCTTGGGGATAAAATCGACGTGAATACGGCCGGTGACGTTCCAAGATGTTTGCACGGCTGAAATCTCGGCGGCATTTAAAATTTCATCCGCATTAAATTGACCAAACGCGATGCGGAAGAGTTTGAGCTTTGCGACGGCGGCGTTGACGCTGGCTTTGACCAATTCTCCCTCCTGGCCGAGGGTTTTGCCTGTCAACTCCACAAGCTCAACGCCATTGCCAATGGCACCAATAGGACTGGCCAAATCATGGCACATGCGGGCAGCGACAAGGGCTGTTATATTGGGTTTTTCTGTCATATGATGGCTTCGAAAAAGAGGGTCCATGGAAAATTTAAATTCATTTTTAGAGCCCGGTCAGCGCGTGCAACACCCCAATCAGCTCGATTGGGGCATAGGTCAGGTGCAGTCCAACATCAACAATCACATCACTGTGAATTTTCCAGAAGCTGGAAAGGTTGTCATTGATGGGTCTCGTATTGTTTTAATCTTAGTACACTAATTAATATAACATGTTGAGACATAATGCTAAAATAATCATCATTGTCAAGCGGTCCCAAGCGGGTGCGCCGCGATGCTGATGCCTTCGGAATTCGAAGTGCGGCTGGCCAAGGACGCGGAGGATCTTTGGGCGGTGCAGCGTTTGCGCTATGATGTTTTTGTGCGGGAGTTGGGCGCCAGCGGGCCGGCGGTCAATCATGATCTCGAGATTGAAGCCGATGCTTTTGATGCCCACTCAGAGCATTTGATGGTGCTGGACCGGGCCCGCGGCGCGGATTTGGCCGAGCAGCTTGTAGGCGTTTACCGCATGATGACCCAAGCTGGCGCAGGGGCCGCAGGTGGGTTTTACACCGCATCAGAATTCGATCTTGCGCCGCTGATGCAAACCGGCCGGCCCATGATGGAGCTTGGCCGGTCTTGTCTGCGCCAGCCCTACCGGGGAGGGGCGGCGATGTTTTATCTGTGGCAAGCTTTGGCCCAGCATGTGACGGACCAGGGGGCGGAAATCCTCTTTGGCACAGCCAGTTTTGCCGGTACTGATTTCTGTGCGCTCACCGCGCCACTGTCCTTGCTCGGCCGGGAGCATCTGGCGCAGGCTGCATTGCGCCCGAAAGCGATTGGCGCGGGCGCCGTGCCGCTGGGCGCTTCTGGGGATTTTGAAATTGATCGTCTGGCGGCGCTGCGCGCAATGCCAGCTTTGATTAAGGCTTATCTGCGCTTGGGAGGCTGTGTCGGTGAGGGCGCCTATGTGGATGCGGCGTTCAATACGGTGGATGTCTGCATGGTGCTGGATGTGCCGGCGATGAACCCGCGGCAAAAAACGATCTACCTGAAAGGGTCAGGATGACGAAGTCCCCAACTTGGATGTCTGAAACCGAACCCGATCCCGTGCCGATTTCTGCGGCGGGTTGGATGCGGGTGGCTTGGCGCGGCCTATTGATGGGCGGTTACACATTTGGCGGTTTGGCCGTTTTGTTGCTGGTGCGCTTGGTGGAAAAGCCAGTCTATGGCATGGCCCGGCCCTGGACCCCAAAGATCACGCAATCGGTCTGCCGTTTTGCATTTTGGGTTCTGGGCATGCGCCTTGAGGTGATCGGCACGCCGATGCGGGGCAGCGCGGTTGCAGTTGCCAATCACACAAGTTGGCTGGATATTTTCGCGCTGAACGCCTTTGATGATATTTATTTTGTGGCCAAGTCAGAGGTGGCAAATTGGCCGATGATTGGCTGGTTGGCGCGGGCGACAGGTACGCAATTTATCACCCGTGACCGCAAGCAAGCGCAGCTTCATTTGCAGCTGTTGCAACATCGATTGCGCCATGATCATCGGTTGCTGTTTTTTCCAGAGGGAACTTCGACAGACGGGCGGCGGGTGTTGCCGTTTAAACCGACGCTGTTTCAGTCCTTTTTGACGCCAGATGTGCCGGATGATTTGAGCATCCAGGCCATTACTTTGGCCTTCCATGCCCCTGAAGGCGAGGATCCGCGGTTCTATGGATGGTGGGGGGACAGTGACTTGGCGCGCCATTTGCTGCAGTCTTTGGCCTATAAGCGGCATGGCTCCGTGCAGGTGATCTACCATGAACCCGTTGCGGCCATCGATTTTGCCGATCGCAAATCCTTGGCGCGGCACTTACAGGCGCAGGTCGCCGCAGCCCTGCCTTGGGCAGATGCGACCTCTTAAGGGCAAAGCGTCAATCTGGTCTCGGCTGGTAGATTGCAGGGCGGCCTAGCTGTTTCGGGCAGCGGCGAGCATGTGAAGCTGTGCCAAAGGATCGTCCTGGGTCCAAATTTCAGCGCCAATGGCAAAGAAATCTACCTTATCGGAGAGGCTGCGGATTAAATCCACCGTCAGGCCACCCTCTGCGACCACAGGCACCTCAATCATTTCACTCCACCAAGTCAACAACTCTGGATCCACCTGCGCCCCATCACCCAGAGCGGAGGCCGCCACCGGGCCAAAGCTGACATAATCGGCGCCAGCTTCCCCTGCGGTCAGCCCATCATGGCGGGAGGTGTTGCAATAAGCGCCAAGGATTGCGTCTTCGCCGAGATCCTTGCGCAATTGCCTTAGATTGCGCCCGCCGTCCATCAGATGCACCCCGTCCAACCCCAAACGGTCCACCAACAACGCATGGCGTTCAATCACCAGCATGATGTCCCGCGCATGGGCGACATCGCGCAGAGCATCTGCGGTGCGCGCTATGTGATCTTCGTCACTGCTGGCCAGGCCCAAACGCAGGCAGGCGACCTCGACCGAATCTAAGACACGCGCCAGCTGATCGGGGTAGTGCTCCAGGTCAATCACACTGGGGGTGACGAGGTAGATCTGCGGCAAATCTTCAGTGCTCATCGCATTGGCTCCAAATTGCATGGGTGTTGCTACGGGCTATAGCGTGACAAATTGGCTTTGACCACCGCTTGTCGCGCGCCTCTGTGAACGCTAAGAGACCCTATGACACGTCATTCTCTGCAACAACCCGCAATCATCCTCATTCGCCCGCAAATGGGTGAAAACATTGGCGCTGCCGCTCGGGCTATGTGGAATTTTGGGCTCGATCATATGCGCATCGTGGACCCGCGTGACGGCTGGCCAAGCCAAAAGGCCGTGGCGATGGCCAGTGGAGCCGGGCGTTTGCTCGATGAGGCGCGATTGTTTGACACAACCGCCGAGGCATTGGCCGATACCACCTTCGTGATGGCCACAACCGCGCGGCCGCGTGATTTGACCAAACCTGTGTACAGTCCTGAATTTGCGATGGCGGAAGCGGCCCGGCGGATTGGGACGGGACAGAAGGTGGCGGTGATGTTTGGCCCTGAGCGCGCGGGTCTTGAAAATGATGACATCATCCGCGCCAATGCGATTATCTCGGTCCCCGTGAACCCTGACTTCCCGTCGCTCAATCTGGCGCAATGTGTATTGCTCCTCAGCTATGAGTGGCAAAGGCAGCTGGGCGAGGTGGGGCAACCTGCGGCTCAGGTGACAAAATCAGAATGGGCCAGCGGGCTTGAAGTCGAGAAATTGGCCGAACATTTTGAGCAACGACTTGATACAGCAGGTTTTTTCTTTCCAGAAACCAAGGCTGCCAGTATGAAAGTTCATCTGCGCAACCTGTGGTCGCGTATGCCGCTGACCAAAGCCGATGTGCAAATGCTGCATGGCACCATGCGCCAAATGGCCCGTTGGAAAGAGCGTGGTTGAACGCGGATTTTTCAGCCCTAACTTGAGATGAAACGAAAGGCTTAAACATGGCGAATAAGCGAAATATCTTTGAAGAGGTTGGCAGCGATACAAAGATCACAAGCGCCAGTGCGGGTGCCATCGCGCGCGCCGGGAGTGGAGATCGGCATTGGGTGCGCCTTTGGTTGTGGAGCTTGGTCGGTTTGATCATTGTGATGATCACCGTGGGCGGATTAACACGCCTGACGGACAGTGGCCTGTCGATCACCGAATGGGACCCGGTTATGGGTGCCATCCCGCCTTTGAGCGCCGCTGCCTGGCAGGCCGCCTTTGCCGCCTATCAAACCACCGCTGAATTTGCTGTGCAAAATGCTGCTATGAGCTTGGCGGAATTCAAAGTTATCTTTTGGTGGGAATGGGGCCACCGGCAGCTTGGGCGTTTCATTGGTCTGACCTGGGCACTTGGGTTCGCGCTGTTGTTTTTCACGGGCAAATTGCCCAAGGCCCGGCGCCTGTCTCTCTTTGCCATTGGACCTTTTATCGGCCTGCAAGGGTTCATCGGCTGGCTGATGGTTCATTCGGGTCTGGATGGTGTGCGGCTTGATGTGGCCTCCTATTGGCTTATGGCGCATCTCGGGGCGGCTTTTGCGCTTTTGGGATATATTTACTGGAGTTTGCAGATATTTTCCCGCTCTGAGGCGGAGTTGCTGCAGGCACGCCGCGCGCGGGAGCGCAAGCTGTTTGGCATGTCCACCGGCTTGATGCATTTCGTGGCGCTGCAAGTGCTGCTGGGCGCCTTGGTTGCTGGGATTGATGCTGGGCGCAATTACACCGATTGGCCACTGATGGCTGGTGGGTTTTTACCTCCCGATATGTTCAGCCTGTCGCCTTGGTGGCGGAATTTCTTTGAGGACGATGGCTTGGTGCAGTTTATTCATCGGATGAGCGCCTATCTCTTATTTGCCTTCGCCATTGTGGTGGCTTTGCGGGCCAAGGCCTCTGCCCATAAGGTGACCCGCGCCGCCTTTGGCACTGTGGGGCTTGTTTTGACGGTTCAGATGATCTTAGGTATCGTAACGGTGATGCATTCATCTCCTTGGAATCTGGCTATTTTGCACCAGTTTACCGCAGTGCTTCTGTGGCTTGCGGTGCTTCGAGGGCGATTTTTGGCCGGCTATCCGATTGCCACTTCTGTTCGGGGGACCTCATGACGGCTTTAACGGAACTTCTACATTTTGATCGCCAAACACAGGCATTGGGTCAGGTTTCAGGTCGTTTGGGATGGGATCAAGAAACGATGATGCCCAGCGGGTCATCTGCGCAACGCGGCGAAGAGATGGCCGCGCTCGAAGGGGTGCTGCATGCGCGCAGGTCAGATCCGCGCGTAGGCGATTGGTTGGCGGCTTGTGACGGGCAAGCCTTTGACCGGGTGACCCAGGCGCAGCTGCGTGAGATTAAAACCGCTTATGAGCGCGCGGTGAAAGTGCCGGGCGATTTGGCAGAGGCCATCGCCAGCACAACCTCAATGGCGCAGGGCAAATGGGCAGCGGCACGCGCGGAGGATGATTTTGCAGCTTTCGCTCCTGTTTTGCAGGAGGTTTTGGCGCTCAAACGCGAAGAAGGGCAGGCGCTGGCGGCCGGCGGGGACGTCTATGATGCCATGTTGGCCGATTATGAGCCGGGCACGACAGCCTCTGAGCTCGACCAGATGTTTGGGGCACTGCGCCCCGGATTGGTGGCTCTGCGTGGTGAGATATTAGAAAAACCCCCGGCGAAATCACTGCAAGGGTTTTTTGATGAGACTGTGCAATTGCAGATCGCCAGTGAATTGGCGCAGTGTTTTGGCTATGATTTGAACTGTGGGCGGATTGATAAGGCGGTGCATCCCTTCTCCTCCGGATCAGGGCAGGATGTTCGGATCACCACGCGCACGGACCCCAGCGATCCGTTCAATTGCTTTTATTCCACCATTCATGAGGTGGGGCATGGCTGTTACGAGCAAAATGTTGATCCAGAGTATACGCTGACGGCCATAGGGCAGGGTGCCTCCATGGGCGTTCATGAAAGCCAGTCGCGGATCTATGAAAACCAATTGGGCCGCAGCCGCGCCTTTACCGAGTTTCTCTTTGCAAAAATGCGCGCGGGCTTTGGTGATTTTGGCATTGAAAGCGCGGATGAATTTTACAAAGCGGTAAATTCGGTGCGCAATGGTTTCATCCGCACTGAGGCCGATGAGGTGCAATATAATTTGCATGTGTTGCTGCGCTTTGATCTGGAGCGCGCGATGATTGCGGGCGATTTGCAAGTGCAAGATTTGCAGAGCGCTTGGAATGATCGCTTTGCGGCTGATTTTGGATATGAGGTGCCGCGTGCCTCGCAGGGGTGTTTGCAAGATGTCCATTGGTCTGTGGGGTTGTTTGGATATTTCCCAACCTATTCGCTTGGCAATGTCTACGCAGGCTGCCTTTTTGAGCGGATGACGGCGCTTAATCCTGATTTGGACGATCAGCTTCGGGTTGGAGATTTGAGTAAGGCGACGGCCTGGCTGAAGGAGAGCTTGCAGCGTCATGGAGCGTTGAACTTGCCGCGTGAGACCATCACGCAGGCCTGTGGCGCGGTGCCGAGTGAAGCGCCTTTACTGGCCTATCTGCAGGATAAATTTTCAGATCTTTACGACCTTAGCTTGTAATGCGGCAAATTAAAAAGCACGGTCCCTCACCCAAGAGACCGTGCTTTATGCAATGCTAAGGCAGATCAAACATGATGCCGCCGTTGCATCCCCTCACTCGTATTATGCTTGGAGAAGCCTCCAAACACCACAATCGCCGCAGCTGCACATAACTTTATAATTTATAATCAATCAGCTACGTCGAAGGGCCGAATTGAAGCACTTTGGTGCCACAATGAACTCGTTACTTGCGACTTGGTGCTAAACACTCATTAGATCCGAGGCGCGCGACATTTATTAACTTTACGTTAACGCAATCGGAAGAAGAGTGCGAGTCCGAGTAGGGCTATGCGGGTGGTTTTGCCGTATAGGTATATATACACCTATGTATATAAAAAAGTTTTTATATATGAGTTTCGTAAAATGCCGATGTGACCGCGCAGAATTGCCTGCACGGTCACATATGTCGTTTAAGAGGCGGCCTCGGAAGTGCTTTCCTCGGGCGTATCTTCGCCGTCGCCTTGATCTGGGATATAGGCGACGCTGACCACTTGCTCATCGCGGCTTGTATTGAACACCCGCACACCGCCAGCATTGCGGGAGCGGAAGGAAATGCCGTCAATGGGGCAGCGGATTGATTGACCTGTGCTTGTCACCAGCATGATTTGATCGACAAGCTCTACCGGGAAGCTGGCGACCACTGGACCGCCGCGCATCGCCTTATCCATCGCGGCCACGCCCATCCCGCCGCGCCCGCGCACCGGGTAATCATGGCTGGACGACAGCTTGCCAGAGCCGCCACGGGTAATGGTCAGGATCAGATTTTCAACCGCCGCCATTTCCTCATAGCGTTCTTGCGAGAAGTTCGGATCGGCTGGAACATCGTCCTCACCGGCCTCCTCATCTGTCACGCCCGCCAGAGCGCGGCGCATCTTCAGATAGGCGGCGCGCTCTTCGGGTGTGGCTTCAAAATGGCGAATAACGGACATGGAGACGACCATATCGTCGCCAGTGAGACGAATACCGCGCACACCGGTTGAGGCGCGAGAGTTCATCACCCGCAGATCGGTCGAGGCAAAGCGAATGGCTCGGCCACTGTTGGTGGTGAGCATAACATCATCATCTTCGCTGCAGATCCGCGCGTTGACCAACTCCACCCCTTCGGGCAGTTTCATGGCGATCTTGCCATTTGAGCGCACATTGGTGAAGTCAGACAGGCGGTTGCGGCGTACATCGCCTTGTGTGGTTGCAAAGACGATTTGCAAATCGCCCCATTCGGCTTCATCACGGTCAACGGGCATGATCGCAGCCACAGAGACGCCGGTCGGAATAGGCAAGATATTGACAATCGCCTTGCCCTTGGCCGTGCGCCCTCCGAGCGGCAGCCGCCAGGTCTTCATCTTATAGGCCATACCATCGGTTGTGAAAAACAACAGCTGGGTATGGGTATTGGCCACAAAGAGTGTGGTGACCACATCTTCATCTTTGGTCGACATACCCTGAAGCCCCTTGCCGCCGCGCTTTTGCGCCCGGAAATCGGCCAAGGCCGTGCGTTTGATATAGCCGCCGGCGGTGACTGTGACGACCATTTCCTCGCGCTCAATCAAATCTTCGTCCATCATATCACCGGACCATTCAATGATCTCGGTGCGGCGCGGAACGGCGAAATTGTCTTTAACCTCGCGCAGCTCATCGGAAATGATCCCCATGATCCGCTCGCGAGAAGACAGAATTTCAAGATACTCTTTGATCTTCGCGGCCAGAACAGCCAGCTCGTCGGTGACCTCTTTGACGCCGATTTGTGTCAACCGCTGCAAACGCAGCTCCAAAATAGCCCGCGCCTGCGTCTCTGACAGATTGTAGGTGCCATCGTCGTTCATCGTATGGGTTGGATCATCAATCAGGCGGATATAATCGGAAATTTCCGCCGCCGGCCAGCGCCGCTCCATTAATTTCAGACGTGCCTCTGCGGCATCGCTTGAGGCGCGGATGGTGGCAACAATTTCATCCACATTGCTCACCGCCACCGCAAGCCCGCAAAGCACATGGCTCCTCTCGCGCGCCTTGCGCAGCTCAAAGGCCATCCGGCGTGCCACGACTTCCTCGCGGAAATCGATAAAGCAGGTTAAAAAGCGCCGCAGTGTGAGCTGTTCGGGCCGCCCGCCATTCAGGGCCAGCATATTACAGCCAAAGGAGGTCTGCATCGGCGTGTAGCGGAACAATTGGTTCAACACCACTTCCGCCGTGGCATCGCGTTTCAGCTCAACCACCACACGCACGCCATTACGATCTGATTCATCTTGCACATGGGCCACGCCTTCAATGCGTTTATCACGCACTTCGGCTGCAATTTTCTCGATCATTGCCGCTTTGTTGACCTGATAGGGGATCTCTTCAATGATGATGGCCCAACGATCTTTGCGCAGCTCTTCAAAGCGGGTTTTGGCCCGGTTGATCACGCTGCCGCGACCTTCGAGATAGGCCTTGCGGGCGCCTGAGCGGCCCAGCATCACGCCGCCTGTGGGAAAATCCGGCCCGGGGATATAGTCGATCAGCTGCTCTGAGGTCAGATCCGGATCTTCAATCAAGGCCAATGTCGCATCAACCACTTCGCCCAGGTTGTGGGGGGGGATATTGGTGGCCATGCCCACGGCAATCCCGCCAGCGCCGTTGACCAGCATATTGGGATAGCGGGCCGGCAGAACTGTGGGCTCCGTATCTTTGCCATCATAATTGAGCTGAAAATCAACTGTATCTTTGTCGATATCGGCCAAGAGCGCTTGCGCCGATTTTTCCATACGCACTTCTGTGTAGCGATAGGCCGCAGCCTTGTCGCCATCCATGGAGCCAAAATTGCCTTGCCCGTCCAACAGCACCAAGGACATTGAGAAGTCCTGCGCCATGCGCACCAAAGCATCATAGATTGCGCCGTCCCCATGGGGGTGGTATTTCCCCATCGCTTCCGCGACCGGCCGCGAGGATTTTCGGTAGGGCTTGTCATGGGTGTTATTGGTTTCATGCATCGCATAGAGAATCCGGCGGTGCACGGGCTTGAGACCATCGCGCAGATCCGGGATTGCACGGCTGACAATCACGCTCATGGCATAGTCAAGATAGGAGGTTTTCATCTCCTGCGTAATGCTGATCGCCGGGCCGTCATAGGCGGAGGATGTGGGAGCTGGTGTTTCGCTGCTCTCGGGGGGGAGTGTTTCATCTGTCATTTTGGCCGCCTGTCTGGGATATTCCCATATTTAGTTGTCTGATACATTACTGTCCAAACATATGCGATGCAAACGCTTAGAGCCCCTGCGGCTGGATGAATAAGACATTGCGGTGAAAATTATGGGAAAAGATCTCTGCATAACCCAGCCGTCAAGCCAAAACATTTTGCCCGGTGGCAACACCGGGCTGCGCCTGCCTGCCCCCCGGCAGGCGCATTCACCGTCTCAATATACTGATATACATGGTCATTGCTCAAATTTTGCAGTGATTTCACCACCGGACATATGCGCCCGCCCAGGCCGGCGCTGCCCTCATTTCGTGTTGAGATGGCGTTATGCAGAGGTCTTGAGAACTCAGAGGATTTGCGCGTAAATTCGGCTGAAAAACCTCTGAAAATGGTGCTGTGCCCGGCGGTTTGGGGAATCGGCTGGGGCGGGTATCGCTGCGCTATCGGCCCCGCAGGGCCAGGATCCAGAGTGCGCAGAGCAGAGCCGAAAGAACCGCATTCCAAGCGGGCATGGACAGGCCGGCAAAGGCCCAGGAAACCTCGTCGCACATGACAAGTTTTTCGAAGGTATCTGTTGCTAAAAGATCCTGCCCCGACAGCCCGCTCAACTCGGCTCCGGCACCGGTACAGGAACTGGGGCCATCCCACCATTTTTGCTCGACCCCGGCGTGGAAAGCGCCGATGCCGGCGGTCGTCAGTGCGGCCAGCGCACCAAGCCCGGCCAGAAGGCGGCTGGGCCAAAACCAAATCAGCGCGCCGATCGCGATGGCCAGCATATGGGGGTATCTTTGCCAAAAACACATCTGGCACGGCGCGTAGCCGAGTGCCTGAAACAGGTAAGCCCCTGCCAGGAGCATGCCCGACCCTGCCGCTGCAAAAAGCGCCAATTGGCGAGATGAGTGTGACAACAGAGTATTCTTTTTCATAGATATCTGACCGCAAAAAATCCTGCACCCAATATGAGTACAAAAGCGGTAAAGACCAAGCCCAAATGTCTTTCTATAAAGCGGCGGATAGGTGGGCCGAAGTAATACAGCAGAAGGGCGACCGCAAAAAACCGCAAGGCTCGCGCGACCAAGGCGCTGAGCACAAAGGGAACCAAGGCCATTCCGGTCCAACCCGACATGATCGTGATCACTTTGAACGGGAAGGGCGTGACCCCGGCAATCAGCACGGCCCAGGTCCCATAGGCGTTGAATTTATCATTAAAGGCGGCCATGCTGCTCTCCTTGCCCAATGAGGCTAAGATGGGCTGGCCGATGCTTTCAAAGGCGAAAGCCCCGATGGCATAGCCAAAAAGCCCGCCCGCAACTGAGGCCACAACCGCCACCAAAGCAATGCGAAACGCCTGGCTCCGCGCCGCCAGGATCATCGGGATGAGCATGATATCCGGCGGGATCGGAAAGAAAGAGCTTTCTATGAAGGCGACAATGGCCAAAGCCCAAAGCGCCCGCGGATGCTCAGCCAACGACAAGGTCCAAGTATAAAGGCGGTGTATCATGTGACCCCAAAGATTATTTCCCGGTTTTTGCCATGGATGGGCCGGGATGGGTAGGGGCTTTTCACGCCCCCGCGGCACAGGCGCCTTTACGCCGACGGGCCAAGCACCGCTCTCGGATTCTGGCGCAACAGCGGCCGCGCAAGAAACGGTTTGCGCTGCATTAACACGGGCTCCACAACAAGACCGACCATCAGAATCGGCAAGAGGGGCAGGTGATAAGAGCAGTTTCGCCGGGTCATTGAGACATCCGCTCATGCACCGCGGCCATGCCTCTTTCGGACATATCGCTCACTTCGGCGGCATGGGTTTGCAACAGTTTTACAACCTCGGGATTGCTGGAGGTTTGGATGACGGTCACGCCGGTGTCGGTGACTTCGATCTCGGTTTCAATATCCTCATGCACGTCAAAAAGCGCATCTAGAGTAGGGGACTGGATGATCACCTCTGGGTTTTTGCCCTCCGCCAATCGGGTCACCATCATGGACACATGCGAGACAATCGCCGCCCGCACCTCAGGGTTTTCGGAGGCGGTAAAGGTTGAGATACCATCTGGGAGATTGGTGACTCGGCGCTCAATTTCCATGTGCTGTTGGAAAATTTTTCTCAGATCGGCGACTTCAGTTTCGGTGGTGTCTTTGCCCTGCAGGCCGGGCATGGTCATCTCATCATGCATATGCCCCTGCATCATACCTTGGGAGGCCCCGCCAGACTTCCCATGGTGCATTTCATGCATGGTGGCATAGGAATTGGAGTGGGCGCTATGTTTGAGGTAGATAAACACTGCTCCACCGCCCAAAACGAAGGCCAGCGCTCCGATGATTAAGGTTTTTCGCATTCCAAACTCTCCTCAAAATTCGCCCCCAACTGCCAGCAAATAGTACTCTTTGCAAACCAAAACGGTCGCCTGCATTCTGCCCGGCGCCTTTGAGCGGCCATTGAGCTTGTTCGGCAAACCCCGTCAGGCGAGGTTTTGCGGCAATTATTCCCTCAGAGCTGAAATATCTGGCTTTACCTTTGACGGAAACTTGACTACCTCAAGCTTCAAGATTCGTGCAGCTTACGGAAGTCTACTTACCATAGCCCTTTGGCACGAAACTGGCTTAAGGTCGTTGTAAAACCTGTTCTGGTGCAAAAAGCCGCATGTACGGGGGGGGCGCAGCCCACAGCAACCGATGGGCCCAAGTGGCGGAATGGTAGACGCAGGAGATTCAAAAGACCCTAAATTACAAAAATATATTATTTAAAATTAAATATATAAAAAAATAGAATCAGTTTTAGTAGACGTATGGTAGACGTATTTGGAAAAGATTTATTCTCTAATCTGATCCAACCTCAGCACCATCCATCGCCATGTCAGAATTACCCGTGTAAACGATCTGATACGTGTTGTTACCCTTCACGCCACAGTTATGGCATCTGGCTCTCTGGCTTACCTCATGGGCTGTGGTATCGCCTCCGACGACAGCAATGAGGTTTGATACCTCTAGCATCGTATGATGCTTACAGAGGCCACAAGTGATGCTGAGTTGGTGCTGTGGGATGGTTGAGAGCTTGGTCACTCATTTTTTCGGTAGAACAGTACATAACTTGGCGGATAGACATAATTTTCAACACACGCCTGGATAGGAATGCGTCACATACAATGCTACTACTATGGTGTGTATGGGACCGTCTTATTTTGGTTAATCGGCACTGCTAATGATATCTATCACCCGCTTACGGCACCAACCAATTTAAATTTTACAATGCTCAGCCCAGTAAGCACTGTCCCAATAAAGGTCAAAGCTAACCTCTAATCCGTTTTCTACCACAAAACTGTGTACCCCTTTTCCACTTAGACCGCCATCTGCGGTGAAGGTGCAAAATACGCAGACGTTTGTATCATCAGAAACAACTTTGTCGACGCTAAGATTAAAACCAGGCCATGCATCATTTAGCCTTGCAAGCATATTAGTCAGCAAATCTTGAAAACCGACATATTCTCCTCCCAGTGCATGGCTCCCATGGAAGGTAGTTTTACATTCTGGATGGTATATCTTGCCTAATGCTTCCATGTCGCCAGAACCAAACGCAGCGTAGCCGCCCATTACAATTTCTTCTGCTGTCATAATTATTCTCCACCATTGTTTAAGCCTGAAGGTATTACAATTCATGCTATCACGAACCAGCGCATTGTTAAGAGCGGATTTCACTGAACTGAGCACCACTATTCATTGCTGACCTACAAACCTTCTTAAGTACCGTGTTAAAATGATTTATTAATAAATTCAGTTCTCTCCATAAGCATGAACCTTAAACTGCCAAATCACAAACCCAACCGCAAACTAAATCGTTACCTTGGATTCCCACCTGCAAAACGGGCCAACCCAATTCGTTTGGTTGTGAGTCTAGGGGGTCCCTAGAGATTTATGGAGAGGTTTACACAAAGCCTTCAACAAACAATCCGCAGTCAGATCACACCTAAGATAGTATCTATGAGCGTTGTGCTGTTGATCCAGAAATGTTTAGCTGAAAAGGTATTTTGTGTTAGGATTTAGCTGAAACTAGGGAGATTATAAATATGCCAAAAGGATACTTAGTGGCCAACATTAGGGTCACTGATGCTGAGAAATTCCAAGCATTTGCAGGAATGGCAGCACCAGCTATCAAAAAATATGGTGGTAAAGTTCTAGCTAGAGGCCCTTTGGCTGATAGGCACGAAGGTAAACTCACTGGTACAGTTATGATGATTGAGTTTGAAAGTAAGCAAGCTGCCGAAACATTCTATTTTAGTGACGAATATCAAGCTGCAAAAGCTGTGCGTGAAACATGTTCAGATACCGACCTGATGATTATCGAGGGCGCTGAGTAGTTCAGTTTTTATCCCTTTCCTCTTTCTGAACAGCCGATCTATTATGAATCTAAGGGTTCCCTTGAGGCTCACACAGAGGCCCGTACAGGGTGTTTATCCACTGCATCCTCCTGTGGCGAACCAAAGGCTATCACGCTTGTACGGAGCCAATACGCGCGCTGAGGGGGTTGTCATTGTAAGCTCTTATTTATCAAACGATCTGATACGTGTTGTTACCCTTCACGCCGCAGTTATGGCATCTGGCTCTCTGACGTACCTCGTGGGCTGTGGTGCAGAAGGCCGACTACTTCTATATTTAGACTAGTAATAAGCATACAGATCAAATTAGATCCAAGAGGTAGCCAATATAAAAGTAAGGGAGTGATTGCTAGCTTACCCTAGCTCAACCTCCGCATAAAACTTAAACAACTTTATCAATGGAGAGTAATATGATTTTTATGTGTACTTATCAGATCGATCGGGACAAACAGGCGGATACTCAGGCCTTTTTTGCGAACATGACCGAAGAGCAAATTGCAGGAGAACATCCCGATGGGGTCACGCAAATTGGTCGATGGCATGATGTTCCAAATGGTAATGGCTGGATAGTTGTGGAAGCCAATGATCAAGAAGCGTTAACTACTTGGATTATGGGTTGGTCAGGGCAATGCACTTTTCCAACAGTGACTCCAGTTGTGGAAGACGACACAGCTCGGAAGTTAGTAAAGGCTATGCTTGCTTCTCAACAAGGCTAACTAACTGCCAATAAGTTAAAAAGAACCTTGTGCAGCGCTCGTCTGCTCAGGGTTGTTGATTCAATTCCTAATAATCTACCCTACCATCGGAATGAACCGTATAAGCTATCTGATACGTGTTGTTACCCTTCACGCCGCAGTTATGGCATTTGGCTCTCTGACGTACCTCGTGGGCTGAGGTATCGCCTCCAACGACAGCTATCAGGTTTGCTACCTCTAGCATCGTATGGTGCTTACAAAGGCCGCAGGTGATGCTTAGTTGGTGCTGTGGGATGGTGCTGAGTTTGGTCATTGAGAAGCTCGTTCTTAATCAACCTCAAGCCTATTTTTATAAGACAACCCCATCCAAGCGATAGCAATAATTATTATCGGTCGAGAGACTATAAACGCCGAAAAATATGGGCGGTCAGCAAAACTAACTAGGCCTGAAAAGATAACTGCATTATCAACTGTAGTATTTGAAAGGTAAACTATTGCTATTAATGAAATGATCCGAAATCCAATATTGAAATAGGCCCCCATATTTATAAAAACTAAAGACCAAAACATTATTTGAGCCCGTCCGTCGAAGACAATGAAGAACTCCTCGGTCATTAAGCCATTATCAACCGCTTGTAGCAAATTGTACCTTAAGAAATAATAAATTATAATAAATCCCAAGACATAAAAATTAATAAATACGATGAGAAACTTAAATGTCCTGCTTTGATTTATTGAAGCAACTGTAACATCCCTGCTTTCAACAAAAGCTTCTAGAATAGCGCCAATTTCTATATCGTTTAACTTTTTATCTGCCATGCCGCTAACGCACTTTCGACCTAGTAAAAGTGAGTTCAAAGCTCATCCATAACAAGCTAGCCAAGAAAATTGGGCGAATTGTTTGTATGAACACAACAATACCCCGTTCAGGATATTCTATAATTCTGTACAGAACTAAATAATCGTCGATGTAGATAGCGACAGCCCAAGCAGTTAATGCGATTGTAACATACTTGGTATATTTTAGAGAGCTAAATAGCAGGATTGGATAGACCACCGAACTAACAACAGCGAGTGACAACCTCACATACGTAAGTTTTACAGCAGCCATAACTTGTTCTGAACTGTCGGCACTGAATGTATTTTCGGGGAGAGTTACGATTGAATAGACTGCAAGTATCACAAAGACATAAACTGTAAAGAACGAGATTTAATCTGACAATTTTGTATATTTGAACAAAAGGAGTCAGAGAGATGACGAACATCGAAAGTAAACTAATCAAGCCCAAGCTTGGCGTTTTGGAATTGGCAAAGCAGCTTGGCAGCGTCAGCGCGGCTTGCAAAACCATGGGCTATTCGCGTGACAGTTTTTACCGCTTCAAGAAGCTTTATGAGAACGGTGGCGAAGAAGCCTTGCGCGAGATCAGCCGTAAGAAGCCGATCATCCGCAACCGTGTACCGGAACATGTCGAACGCGCGGTGATTGAGCTTGCGATTGAAAATCCTGCCTTGGGCCAGCTGCGTGTCGCCCAAGAATTGTTGCAGCGGGGCATCGTGGTCTCCAGTGGTGGGGTGCGGTCGATTTGGTTGCGCAACGAGCTGGAAACCATGAAAAAACGCCTGAAAGCCTTGGAAACGCGGTCCGCGCAAGAAGGGTTTGTTCTGACCGAAGCGCAGATTGTGGCGCTGGAAAAAGCCAAGTCACAACGTGAAGCGGCTGGTGAGATTGAGACCTACCATCCCGGCTATCTTGGCAGCCAGGATACCTATTTTGTCGGCACAATGAAGGGGGTTGGACGGATTTACCAACAAACCTTCGTCGATACATATAGCCGCGTGGCAATGGCAAAACTGTACATTGAGAAAACGGCGATCACTGCCGCCGATATGTTGAATGACCAAGTCGTACCCTTCTTTGACGAACAAGAGGTGCCCCTGCTGCGCATCTTAACAGATCGGGGCACGGAATATTGCGGCACCGTTGAGCGTCACAGCTATCAACTGTATCTGGCCATGGAAGATATTGATCACAGCAAGACAAAAGCCAACCATCCCCAAACAAACGGGATCTGTGAACGCTTTCATCGCACCATGAAAAATGAGTTCTATGACATAGCGTTCCGCAAGAAAATCTACGGATCGCTGGAAGAGCTGCAAACAGACGTTGATCATTGGTTGGCAAAATACAACGAACAGCGACCCCATTCGGGAAAACATTGCTACGGAAAAACGCCCATGCAAACATTCCGTGAAGCTCGACATTTGGTAGGCGAAAAGACTATCCCTATCACAAACCAATCTGACAGCATGTACGAAATGACACACGCTGGATGATAACAATGTCAGATTAAATAATGTCTTTTACACATAAACAAATGCCAATGATACCCAAAATAATTTACTCAATTCCAGATTACTTATCATTACCTACATTGGCCCTGTAAACTAGCACGATGCGTGTACCTATGGTATTATCATTCAATTTACAAACTAAATATGGTAAAAAAATTTATTTTTTGAACACGATAACGCTAAAGAGTAAATCCATCCGCAAACTAAATCTTTACCTAGGATTCCTGTCCACAAAACGGGCCGACCCAATTCGTTTGGTTGTGAATCTAAGGGTTCCCCACAGCCTCACGGAGAGCCTCGTACAAGCACGATAGCGTTGGTTTATGAAGTTGTGTCCGTCAATCCACTTGGTTGCTCCAACGTGCTTTCATGCGCTGTACGGTTGTCGCTTGCCATACCGTAGAACGTCCAGAAGGCGTCTGTACCTCGCGTTCAGTCAGGAACCTAGCTAGAGCCTTGGGTGGTGCGTCTGGTGACATACTGCAGTACTTGGCTGACAAACTCAGCTACCTGCTAACATCGCGCCTTATCCTGTCGTTATTCTGAGTATGACAGATCATGAGCGCATAATTATCACATCAGTCTGGAACGACATGGGCCTTCGCATGAAGCTAGAGGATGATCCTTACAGCTTAACCCAAGATGAGCTTATGGCCTTGCAGAATAATGATCGTCTCAACGACAAACTTAAGCGTTTATTGAAAGATGCTTTGATCCAGAAGGCGTTGGTTCAAGCTCGTAATTAGCAAGCTCAGGTATCCAATCTCATTACCCATTCAAGCATCTATAGTAAGACGCCTTGCTAATCCCAAGCTGCTCCTGAACCTGCACACGCTGCGCACCAGCTTCAACCAATGCTTTGACCTTGTCTGCTTGTCGCATAGCTGTTGGAACTCGCCCTTTGTACTTCCCCTCAGCTTTCGCCCTCTTGATGCCCTCTACCTGACGCTCTTTCATCATCTCACGTTCAAACTGTGCGACAGATACCATCATATTAAGGATCAGCTTGCCTGTGGCTGTCGTAGTATCAACAGTTTCACTGCCTAGGGACAAAATAACTAGTCCAGCACCCTTGGCTTCTATCTGATGTAGTAGCTCACCCATGTGCATCACATTACGAGCCAGACGATCAAGTTTAGTGACGACCAGCTTGTCACCCTTTCGGAGCATATCAATAGCTCTGTCGAGTTCACCCCTTGAGGCCACGGCTGATACCTGCTCTTTGAATGTACGTTTACAACCGTAAGTCTCTAATTCGACTAACTGTGCATCAAACCCTGCTTGTTGGTCTGTGGTACTCGTTCTGGCATATCCGATAAGCATCTTGCACTCCTGTGGACTCATACGATTCTATATACCTAGTGAGACTACCACTGTCTCAGAACTGAGGCAAGCTAATGAGACGGATTGATGCTAAAAGAGGGTTGTAAACTGTCTCAAACGGGCGACGCACTTGGGCCTGACCTAGTGAGACGCACTTCAATGTGGTAGTTGTATTTAATGTCAATTTAGCTACCATATTCATGTAACCAAGTTTCACGGGGGTATAGTGATGCGACATCCTTCAACAATTTTGACTGCAATTTGCCTGATATGGGCTACGCCGGCATCGACAGAACCCGCTCTTGGTGTTTGGAAGTCGGAACCGGGAGAAACGGGTGGTTACATCCATGTGGAAATCATGCCGTGTGAAAATAATTTATGCGGAATAATCACAGAAGTCGTTGGTAATGACAATCGTTCGATAATTGGCCGTAATATAATCAATGATATGAAGATTAAAGGTAATGGTAAATACAATGGTGGTACGATCTGGGCGCCCGATACAGATAAAACCTATAGATCACATATGACACTTGATGAAGATGTACTGACCGTTAGCGGATGCGTGGCAGTTATTTTGTGCAGAGGTCAAAAATGGACACGACTAAAATGACTTACCCCCTCAGTGGAAATTAAAGCCCACGAAGAAGCCAAGGGCTAAACTCTTGATAATGCTTCGTAACCCAGTAGGTCACACCACGGGCATTATCCCTTCGCCACAACGACAATCATAGCATTGGGGTTGTTAACTATTGTTATTCAATGGGATGGGTGGATACAGACGTGGAGGTGGGTACGAAAACGACCCTGTTGAGTAGCCCTGTGCTTGATGCATAACGGGAATACCACATTGTATGATGTGAAAGGTCATAACCTTGGATAGACGCTCTTATGAAACCAAGGAGATTAAAATGCTTACTAAAATCTACAGAGCGATCATGTTGGCCCAAGCCTCAAGTGCCGCAAACCGTACAGCCGCTTACCTTTCAGACCATCAGTTGAATGACTGGGGATACACTCGTGGTTCCTTCGCAGCAGCTATGGTTGCACAAGTTAAAGCTGATTTTGATGCAGCAGATAAAGCACAAGCTGCTAGTGCTGGGTTCCAACCAGTGACCTTTAGTCAGCTTCCAGCTTAAGCCGCCCATTGTTGCTCACAAGCGCACCAAACAGAAAAACCCTGCCGTATTCATGGCAGGGCTAGTGTCTGTCGGGGGAAATATGAAACGTCGTACATATATCAACGACTACCCTCGCAGAAACTTTAATTATACACCGCTCACTCCAAAACCCGAAGATTTTGTTCTGATATGATGCGGAAATTATCAGTGACCTGATTTCGGAAGTTGTGCCATTGCTCTGGGATAATTTTCCGAAAGAACTTCAGAATGGCTTCGGTAAATAGCTTTTGCGTGGGATGGGCGCGATTGTGGGTGACGTGTTGGTGCATCACGGCCCAGAGCCTTTCAATTGGATTCAGGTGCGGGCAATAGGGCGGCAGCTGGATCAGGTGGATGCGGCAGTTTTTGCGCGAGAGAAAAGCCCTGACATCCGGCCCTTTGTGGTAAGCAGCGTTGTCCCAGACCACGTGGATGATGCGTTTATCGTGATTGCGGGCCTCAATCTTGGCCAGCAATTGCACGGCACTCACGCCGTCCACTGTAATCGGCGCGACGAAAGGCGTATCAAAGGTTTCAAGGTTCAGTGCGCCGTGAATGTTGACGCGCGCCCGGCCTGAAGTCGTTTTGAGCGTGGGGTTTGTGCCCTTCTTCACCCAACCAAAGGCAGGCTTGCTTTGATATTCTGGATGTACGGCATCTGCAAAGTATACCGCCTCATCATCGGCCAGAGAATTCAGCATGTTTTCATACATTGCGATGAACTCAGCCTGTTTGGCTACATCGGCCACCCGCGGCAGAGCCTTGGGTTTGCGATACTCAAAGCCTTGTCGCGCCAAAAGCTTAACACAGCCTGAATGAGAATAGCGCAGATCGAATTGCGCCGTGATATAGCTGCGGATTTCCACTGTAGATCGGCAGAAACGTTCCTCAAGCCACGCGCAAAGAGCGGCTTTCTGCGCGACAGACAGCCGCGATTGCCCGCCTTTCCAACCGTCATAAGCCACCGCATCCCAGCCCTCAGACAGATATTGCTTATGCCAGCCACGCACCGTGTCGTCATCAAGGTAAAGAACCTGCGCAATCTCGACACAGGACTTCCCATCATCCAGCAGCAAAAGTGCATTCGCTCGCCGCGCAACGCCATGATCCTCGCGTTGGCGTTTTACACAGCTCAAAAGCTCGCAGCGGTCTTCACGGGAAGGAAAATTGGAACGGATCATACGGAAACAAGAATCCATTTACGCTCGAACATCAACAACTTCTTCGGGTCCTTAAGGACTCGCAGTATAGTTACCAATAGTGGTATTTCTTTATTGATTTAAAACTGGCTACATAACTTATGTCTTAATAACTAGTGGTTTTACTACTTGAGAGGAGCGAGGGCGTATAGCAAGCCTTTTCTCTCGACTGTTTCATGTGTGTCTCTAACGACCTTCTTAGCTTCTTTGTAGCCCTCTGGTGTTGAAGCTTTCTCTGCTAACTCAGGGTCAGACATGATATCCTTAATGTCTTTCTCCCATCTTGCGATTGTTGGACGACTGACCCCAAGGGTATCAGCGTGTTCTTCCTGTGACGGAGAGCTTGTAACATTTGTTACATGCTGGTTTTCTGCCTTGGTTCTAACACCCAAAGCAGCAGCACGTTTTGCGTAGTAATACTCCTTCGCTTCATTACTCCAGTGACCACGTTCCACTTGTTTCATGGTAACGTACTCAATAGCTTCTTCATTTGATGGAGCTTCTTTTATCCAGCCAGTTTCGGCCTATCGGGGGGTACGCTCGGGCCATATACGTATACCCCCTAAGATTTTTGTAACCAAATTCTTCTGTAGTTTCTCTAATTTAAAGAATCGTTGTCTCAAAATGAAACCTAATGATAGGTTCAAAGGGTATCCTTCGATATTTCCTGTCTCCGTAGTACCTCCCAAGGCCACTCGGAGTTCAAACTGCCAGCTTTCTCAGTATGAGTGGCTGGCGTTTCTTTGGATACTTGAAATCACCAAAAGTCGAACCACCATCTTACTCGGAAATGGCTCATAGCTATTTTCTTCTCCGGGGGAGATTGGCGTTTGTCTAGCGAGAAACGCACATCGTTGGATAGCTATCAACTGTGGGTGAACGCAGCGTGTTAGTCATCCGCCCCTATCTCTACAGGTTGAACTCACAGAAGCCTGCGCACGCGGTTGGTCGTACTAATGGGATTATTTAATTTGATTTGGCAAAAAATTAATGCCAAAACGCTCATATCAGTTGTTCAAATATGGCAGACAGTAAATGCAAGTAAGTGTTCGTGATAATAACGTCGATCAGGCTCTTCGGGCTTTGAAAAAAAAGCTACAGCGCGAAGGCGTGTATCGTGAAATGAAGCTCAAGCAACATTTCGAGAAACCATCTGAGAAAAAGGCGCGTCAGGCGAAAGAAGGACTCAGCCGTCAGCGTAAACTCGCCCGTAAAAAAGCTGAAAAAGAGGGCTGATTATTCTGCATATTTAGCGAATAATCTTTCTATAAAAACTAAAAGGTCACCACCTCAGGTTGGTTTCACATCTGAACCGGTGGAAATGATCCAATCTTAATTCCTCCCCGTATGTAGGTTAGGAGGAACTTTACATGACTATTCATCAAGAGTTTTTAAAGTTTGAAGCGGTTCTTGCCCATTGCGAAACTCGAGTATCAGACAGGTCGCTGAGCGCAGCCATGGACTACGGGCGTGAAATGCAGTTTTTCGATAGCACGAACAGGCTATCACAATCAGGTCACCTTGTAGCTGAACTGTAAAGAACGAGATTTAATCTGACAATTTTGTATATTTGAACAAAAGGAGTCAGAGAGATGAGCAACATCGAAAGTAAACTAATCAAGCCCAAGCTTGGCGTTTTGGAATTGGCAAAGCAGCTTGGCAGCGTCAGCGCGGCTTGCAAAACCATGGGCTATTCGCGTGACAGTTTTTACCGCTTCAAGAAGCTTTATGAGAACGGTGGCGAAGAAGCCTTGCGCGAGATCAGCCGTAAGAAGCCGATCATCCGCAACCGTGTACCGGAACATGTCGAACGCGCGGTGATTGAGCTTGCGATTGAAAATCCTGCCTTGGGCCAGCTGCGTGTCGCCCAAGAATTGTTGCAGCGGGGCATCGTGGTCTCCAGTGGTGGGGTGCGGTCGATTTGGTTGCGCAACGAGCTGGAAACCATGAAAAAACGCCTGAAAGCCTTGGAAACGCGGTCCGCGCAAGAAGGGTTTGTTCTGACCGAAGCGCAGATTGTGGCGCTGGAAAAAGCCAAGTCACAACGTGAAGCGGCTGGTGAGATTGAGACCTACCATCCCGGCTATCTTGGCAGCCAGGATACCTATTTTGTCGGCACAATGAAGGGGGTTGGACGGATTTACCAACAAACCTTCGTCGATACATATAGCCGCGTGGCAATGGCAAAACTGTACATTGAGAAAACGGCGATCACTGCCGCCGATATGTTGAATGACCAAGTCGTACCCTTCTTTGACGAACAAGAGGTGCCCCTGCTGCGCATCTTAACAGATCGGGGCACGGAATATTGCGGCACCGTTGAGCGTCACAGCTATCAACTGTATCTGGCCATGGAAGATATTGATCACAGCAAGACAAAAGCCAACCATCCCCAAACAAACGGGATCTGTGAACGCTTTCATCGCACCATGAAAAATGAGTTCTATGACATAGCGTTCCGCAAGAAAATCTACGGATCGCTGGAAGAGCTGCAAACAGACGTTGATCATTGGTTGGCAAAATACAACGAACAGCGACCCCATTCGGGAAAACATTGCTACGGAAAAACGCCCATGCAAACATTCCGTGAAGCTCGACATTTGGTAGGCGAAAAGACTATCCCTATCACAAACCAATCTGACAGCATGTACGAAATGACACACGCTGGATGATAACAATGTCAGATTAAATAATGTCTTTTACAGCTGAACTAATATTACCTACCATCGAAGGTAAATAGTCTTCTCACAGAAAACAGGTTGGCTTCGTTCAAAACCCTCATTTTGCATCCTGTTGCTTGTAAAATGGTGATCTTTCGCCACTCACTTGTAGCTTGTCCTTGCCGTCTCGTTCTATCGTGAAAGCCGGAGAAATAGGTCGCCAGTCCATTTCAATACAATACTGAACGAACTCTTTCTGCACCTCTTTGCCAACTTCCAATGCTTCATCTGCTTTACAGATCAGGCAATCATGCAGAATGAATATTGGTCTGGTCGGGCGCTCTACCACCCGCATCAAGATTTCGGTCTCATGGTATGCCAGTGTTTCGCTATCAAGGACACCTTTCTTGAGAGACCCCAGACACTCAAACTTTGGTAGGATTACCCTTCGTATTTCCGTTAACCTCTCCTGAGTAAGCCCAGACTTTCTCATAAGGTCAGTGAGTGTTCTTTGATTGGCTGTTCCTCCACCGATGGCTGACGTTATAACCGTTTTGACTTCCTCTCGTTCAATGCCTTCGATGAAATATGGGTCTTTAAATCTAGTCTTAAATGGAACATGTCCCGTAATTGCGCAGAGGAGGGTAGGGTACATACCACTTACGTCCACCTCAGCTACAGTACTTCCCCCGATGGTACACTTAAGGCGTTCCCTTTCCTTGTTCATGCTTGTCCATGGGCCGAAGAACCTTCCGCCTCTCGTTAGCTCTTTATTGCTGAACGAGCGTGTGGCTCGCCACATCTTAAGGTCACCAAGGGTTAATGGTTCACTTTTCCAAAGTTCCCAAAGTGCAATGGTACGTTTGTCCAAGGCTTCATTGGTGACTTTCTTACCCTTCGCCTCTTTGGCTGATGATTTAGTTGCGCAGGTTAGTTCAGAGGATTGGAACGCAATGCCGTCTGCTAATTCAGGCACAAAACCAGCGATCAAATACCCATTACAATTACCTTCACCATGATAAAGATTTTTTGTCGGTTGTTTGTGATGGGTAATCCAGCCGTTATCAAGGAGAGCTTGCCTTAACTTTTTTACTATTGGGTAACCAACATTTGAGCGTGTACGCCAATAAGCCTCGTCATGTGGCCAACCGATAACCATCTGCCCACCTTTTCGTTGCACTCTGTTGGCAAGGCGCTGGGCTTGAAGAAGGAAACTGGACATTAGTGTGTGTAATTTGCGCAGCGAGACAGGTCTGTTTGAGTGACAGCCGATTTGAATTAGCAGGTGATCAATCTGTTCTTCGTCAATGATGGCTTGTGGTTGTACGACAGGCGATAGAACCTCTGAAAACTGTACAGACGTAAACAGGTGGTCAAGTCTGTCGGGGTTGCTACTGAGGAGCTTCGTTTGGTTCATTTGTGAGCCTACACGCTATTTAAGATATTCTTGAAAATCGTCATTGGACATATCAGGCTCAACAAAAACCGTTTCTTCCCATCTTTCCGGGGCTTTTTGCGGGTTATTACTTTTGCTATCGCCATGAAGGTAAAATTCAAATTGGTTTTGTAAATCCGTCAGCATTTTGACTTGCAAAGACGCTTTAGCCAATTCTCCACCTAGGTAATGTTTCTTCGTTACATTTGTGGAGCTTTGATTGTTTGCAACGGCAATATCTAGCTCGGAATACCCACATAAATTAAGATGCTCAGAAAATGTCCTCCTAAAGTCATGTGTGGTAAAATGTACCATCTTTGTTGCTTCAAGGAATTTGTCTTTAGCTGTCCTGTAACCTGACTGAGTGTAGCCAAATACTGGATCATCATCTTTTTTACGTTGGCCAACTATGCTCTTTAAGCTCCCAACAAGAGGCATCTTGTGTGGCTTCTTATTTTTTGCCACGTCGCCCGTTATTATAAAATAACCATCTTGTACGTCTTTCCACTTTAGCCCAATCACTTCATTTGCACGAAGACCTGTTAGCATAAAGAACATAAATATTCTTGTTATCTTGGGAACTTTTGTACCTGTAGCATCCCGCTTCGATCCGATTAGGTGATGCTGCATTATTTGAACGATTTCGTCTTGGCTGAGGAACCTTTCTCTAGCTTTACCAGATTGTCTCAACCCTTTTTGTTTCAATACCCGTATTGGATTAGGCTCCACGTCATAATAGCTTAGGGTAGAACTCAGATTTCTAAAGGCTTTGTTGACGTAGTCTGAACTCTTTCCAGTGTCTCTTAATTCTAAATAACGGTCTGTAACACGTTTCTTCGTAAGTTGCTGTAAGGGCAGGCTGCGCCAATCCGAAAAGCAGTTGTTAAATGTCTTTTGGTAGTCCCTGATAGTACTGTCCCTGAGAGAGTGGCGTTTTTCGGTTAAATGCTGTTCTAGGGCAAAACCGACTGTTTCTGGTTTAATTTCTTCTTCCTGCGCAGAATACCTAAAATCAATGCCCTTCGCTGCATCGCCAAGCATTGCCTTCGCTTCGGCCTGTGCATCTGATAGAGAAATTAGGTCAACCGAACCTATCTTTTTACGTGTCGCACTTCTCCTACCTCTTATTCGTATTTCCACAAAATAACTGGCTTTACCTTTAGCAGAAACTTCAATACCTAATCCCACAGGATTCGAGCCGTATACGAAGTATCGCTTACCAGTTCCTTCGGGTTCGAGTCTGGCTAAGGTTCGTTGTGTTAAATGTTCTGGCACAAATGATCCCCTGCGAAAGTTGGTAGACGTTTAGTAGACGTAAAACCAGCTTAACAGTAAGGATTATGAAAGCAAGAACGTAGAAAATTCAACGAAATCAATTGGCCCAAGTGGCGGAATGGTAGACGCAGGGGATTCAAAATCCCCCGCCGCGAGGCGTGCCGGTTCGAGTCCGGCCTTGGGTACCAAATCTACTTCATATGTATGACGTATCACACTGAACTGTAAGCAATGTTTTGTTTCAGATGATGTGGAGGTATACACTGTGGTATCCAAAAGCAGTGAGTATTTGTGGAAGAAGAATGAAGTCTTTTACTTTCGTAGGCATGTACCAGTGGACGTGCAGAAGCATTATGAGCGATCAAGTATCGTCATTTGCTTGAAGACCAAGAGCAAACCTTCAGCATTGAGGGCCAGTAAATCAATCGCCAGCAAGCTGGATGATTTTTGGTTTAAAATGCGTCTTGCTGATTTGGATGTCCCTGCATCTCACTTGTTGATCAAGGGAAAACCGAAGGAAGCATTTACTTCGTATGCTCCTAAATTGAGTGAAGCTTTATCGAAGTATTGTTCTTTAAAGGGGCAGGACCGTGCAGCACTCTTCTTCAAAGCAGGAAAGCGAAATGTTGGTTATGTGATCGATCACCTTGGAGATCGCCCAATTGATACCTACAGCTCAGCTGATGCTTCATCATTTAGGGATCGGTTGTTAGAACGAGGCCTCAATGTGTCATCCGTAGCCCGTATCTTTGGAACGGTTAAAGCAGTGGTAAATCTCACTATCCAAGAGCTTGGCTTAGACTGTTCAAATGCATTTGCAAATATCTACCTACCTAAGAATGTAGAGGGAAAACGCAAACCATTGCCTATCGATGAGATCATATTGATCCAAAAAACGTGTTTGGAAATTTCCGATGAGCGCAGACTATTGCTCGCTCTAATATCGGACACTGGGATGCGTCTGTCAGAGGCTCTGGGGCTTGTGTGGGGCGATGTTGATCTTGAGCATGTGCATCCGCATATCAATCTTGTTCCGCATCTGTGGCGGCCACTAAAGACCTCTGGGAGTAAACGACTTGTTCCACTCGTTGGAGTAGCTTTAACGGCGATAAAACTTATGCATCAGCAGGGGGTTAACACCCAGTTTCTGTTCCCATCGTATACAAATGCTGAACGTTGCAATGGCAACTCAGCTTCAGCGGCTTTGAACAAATGGTTGAAGGCGTACACAGAGCACGGAGTGGTCCATTCATTCAGGCATAGTTTCAGGGATAGGCTACGTGCCGCTGAGGTGAATACAGAGCTTACAGATCAATTAGGTGGGTGGGCATTGTCATCAGTGGGTCAAGGCTATGGAGATGGTCATACGTTGACGCAAAAGCATACTGCGATGGAGCGTATAGTGTTGTAATCACATCATCTGAAACAAAACATTGCTTACAGTTCAGTGTGATACGTCATACATATGAAGTAGATTTGGTACCCAAGGCCGGTATTGTTTCCCTTCATATGCACCACGTACAATCTGATGCAAACAATAACAGTAGCTTACGTATTTGCAGTTCATAATCAAGCATCGCTTTTATGATACCCATTTGGATACCACAGCTATCTGCAGTCACTGTACGTACAGATAGACGGTCTAATCCTTATCGTTACTAGTACAGGGGGTGTGATGGTGGTGATAGTGATACACTGTACGTGATGTACACCTAAAGTGACCCTACCCTGAAGTGTCCAACATTGGACAGTTACCTATTGCATGGGGGTATACAGGGGCCATGGGGGTATGCGGGTATATGTATATGGGCTGTTACACAGATCAGGGTTTGTGGAGAGGTTAAAGGTATCTATCTGTCAAGCGATGATACTGCTCACATGCGCAACAATACTGAAAATTTTTGCGTTGGCCCGTTTTACAGGTGGGAATCCAAGGTAAAGATTTACTTGGTTCAACGCCGAAAAATAGAGCTATTTAACGTGTTGGTCATGCGATCACTCGTACCAGAGTTCTTATGACCGCAAGTTAAATACGTGGTGCTGACTGATGAGGATAGATGTTCAAACTATATCCTTATCACCTCTAAGGCATTATAATAATGTTATAAATATAAGTCTCTAAGATTATTATTAATTATATTTTACTTTATCTGAAGTAGTCAATTTATTAACAACACCACCATTATCGACTGTAGAAAGCGGCTTGACCAAACTAGGTTCACTTTTTGCTAAATGACGAACCCGATCTAACAAGTGACACTTAACGAAATCTGCAGTCGTTACTAGTGTTTGCTCTGTTACTGTTTTATTCTCCATTTCCATCACCAAAAATAAACATGCGTACAACAACTCTAGCATAAATCATGCCAACCTCTAAAAGTGGATTTTGCTGCCCACGCCCATAATCTAACTAAAACAGGCGAGAAGCGGGGGCGGTCGGATAGTCGTGTGTTTGAATGACTAAGCATACTGTACTCTAGTAATTCACAATCCCGCCAAATTTACCAGAATTTGAGTGTCCCACAGCGCCAACTCAGCATTACCTGCGACCTTGTAAGCACCACACGCTTCTAGAGGTAGCAAACCTTAATGCTATCGAGGTGGAGGCACCACAGACGATGATGTATTCCTTGATAGGAAATTTTAATGTAATTTAATACCCAGGCTACTCGTTGCCTGGCATTGGGTAACCGCCAACTGTCCTTGCGACATTTAAAGCTTTGTCGATATCCATGGTAGGTAGGAGTAAAAGTTCGTCCCAGCCGCCAGAGGCCATCATTATAGCTTGAAGCCCAGAAGCAGTTTCATATGAATCCACCTCAGCGTCAGCAATGACATCGAATGGACCTTGTAGGTAATCAACGGACCCGAGTTTTGCTCCAGCTTTTTCAACCATGGCACTCACAGCTTTGACCCGAGCATCGTAACTACTTGACATCATTCCTTCACGACCTTTGTCACTATATGCTCCTAAAAAGAATACTTTCATTGTCATTTCCTTCGGTTGTTTGGACAGAGTTACCGTAGCGTCTTGTAAAACAATGATGATGTCTAGTTTTAATTTGGAAGTGGTCATTCCTTTTTACACCACAGCCCACGAGGTACGTCAGAGAGCCAGATGTAACAACTGCGGCGTGAAGGGTAACAACACGTATCAGATCGTTTACACGGGTAATTCTGACGTTGCGATGGATGGGGCTGGGGTTAGGTCGGATAAAATTTCGTATAAACCTCAAAAATAGGCGGTGTTAGCAATCCAAACAGCATCATAAAACCGCTTTAAAATATGGTGTGGTATTAGGTGCCGTTCGTGCTAGGCTTTTCTAATCGGTCATTGGATAGTTATTTAGAGAATTAAATGAAACAACTTATGACTTTATGCGTGCTTGCACTTTTTGGCTCAAGCGTTTCAGCACAATCTTATGAAACTGCACAGGATGCTTTTGACGCAAGAGCTTGGGAAGCGGCTGCAAAACTTGCAAGGGCAGAAGCTATAAAAGGCAACGCTAACTCGCAGGGACTGTTAGGGCAACTTTATCATTTTGGACACGGTGGCCTGCCTAAAAGTAGCGAACTAGCTGTCATTTGGTATTCGGTCAGTATGGCAAACGGAAATACTGCTATTGAACCACTGTATAATGGCGCTGCACATTTAATGAGCGAAGAGGAGCTTAAGGGAATAGAAGCCAAGGCAACGACTTGCCTATCAAGCCAGTACGAAAAGTGCGATTAATTACACAATGCGAAAAGGCTGCAGACATTTAGGGTGGCTGCCACTATCGTAGGATTTATGCCGCAGCACCAACTCAGCATCACCTGTAGCCGCTGTAAGTACCATACGATGCTAGAAGTAACAAACCTTATAGCTGTCGTCGGAGGTGACACCACAGCCCATGAACTATGAACAATTAGCGGATTGGCGCAAGGGTTTAGGGTTAGACTAGAGTAACTTTCAAAGCACTAGGAATTGAGGGGCTAATCGCTCAGCCCACTCATTAAATTACATACTGACGAATGCTGAACCTTTTACGTCAGAAACCATCCTGATGGGCAGAGTTGATGCGGCTTGGCCACGAATTTCAGCAATCTTTGCTAAAGCAGCCGTTCCAGTAGCTTCATCTTTGTATTTGGTTACAACACACATTGTTTTGTCTCCAGTTTGGACAAAATCCACAGAACTTGCACCAACGGACATAATCAGTGGTCCAAATTTATCTTTAGCGATAGCTTCCATTTCATCTGTCCACTCATCGGCTTCCCAATGCGAAATCGTGTAAAATGACATCCTGTTCTCCAATTCTAAAGAGTTTAATTAGTGTTAAATTGGCGCTGCATGTCAATCATTACGCTACGAAAAGAAATATCTAAATGCAACGTAGCCAAAAGATATGCGCATTTATTGAGGCCTACCGTATAATTCCAAAAGACATTAAGGTCGTGCGGCCCACGAGGTACGTCAGAGAGCCAGATGCCATAACTGTGGCGTGAAGGGTAACAACACGTATCACTGGGTAACTTGAGAAAATGCAATGCATGAAGGAAAGTCTCAGCGTTACTACACAAATATTACTATGAGAGCATGGTAAGTCTCGTCTAAACTATCAGTATGTTCTTTCGGCCTATATATTTACCACTGAACGAAGCTGCATCAGGCTTGGTGTTAGCTCTGGCTAAAGAACTTGGCATTTCGGTATCTGGCAAAGCAGGCAAGAAACATACGGTATTGCTATCGTCATTCATATTCTGCGCCCAGCACTTAGGCAGTGACCATCTTTTACAATGGCCCACCGGGAACGAAAGTAAATCCCAGCGAATTTATTCGCTTTATCCAGCAGCTGGTTTGCCAACCATTCACAATGTCCGACGTTCCCTAATTAGTGCAGGATATGTCGAAGAATACGACTGGGGTAATCAATCATCAGGTTTAGTTGGCCTTAGTAATGCTGATGCACAGGATCTAATGGGCATGAGTTCCGGCATGAAGAAGCCAGCCACCACCTACAAAGTTGATTCCGAACGCCTGCAAAAAGATGATCGCTTCTACTCCGCTTCATTTGTTGATGCGCTGCAACCGTATGTTCTCGTGAATGAGGAAGAAACACATAGTGCCAGACTTGAACGCAAAGGGCAGCACATCCGTTCTCCAAAGATGGCGATTACAGAGACGAAGAAAGTATTTGGCGCAAAATACTCTGCATCGATGCGGCACGTGAGAGAAATGAATGCATTCTGGTTACAACATCCTCTGATGTTACCGTCACAAAGTCATATGCCAGCAAAATACTACGCATCCGCCAAGCGAATATATCATAATGGAAGCATGGAGAGTGGTGGTCGTTGGTATGGTGGGTGGTGCAATCTTAGATCAGAAGAACGTTTGCATTTGCGTATAGATGACGAACCCATCTGTGAGGTGGACCTAAACGCATCACAGGCTTCTCTGTTCAGCGCACTAATGGGCATACCAATGAATGTAGGCGAAACTTGGGAAGATGCCTATGCTTCTGTTGTAGAGCAGTTACGAACCCAACAGGACCCATCTCTGCTCCGTGATAAGGTGAAGCAGGTCGTTGTCGAAATGATAGGCAGTGGAAACGCTAATCGTAACAGACCAGCATCATTGACAGATAGCCTATTCAATAAGACTGCAGAATCCATTGATCAGTACAAAGAAATTAGAATTGCTGTACTTGAGGTATTTCCTGCGTTGCACATGTTAAATGGAGATTATCTAAACTTCAGTGGATTTTTATCGTTTCATGAAGCCAATGTCCTTACACAAAGCCTTCTGTCGCTAAAACGCAAAGGCATTGTTGCCTATGGGGTTCACGACTGCATAATCGCCAAACAGACAGCAGTGCATGAGACAATTGATACGTACAGAAATGTTATTGAGGAATACGTACTGAAACATCAGAAGTTGAATAACTTACCAACCTTGAGAACAAGCGTGGCTTTAGGTGTAGAGCAGTTAAATGGCATTAAGAAGAAGTATGCTGGTAGGTACTATTAGGTGTAAAGAACGAGATTTAATCTGACAATTTTGTATATTTGAACAAAAGGAGTCAGAGAGATGACGAACATCGAAAGTAAACTAATCAAGCCCAAGCTTGGCGTTTTGGAATTGGCAAAGCAGCTTGGCAGCGTCAGCGCGGCTTGCAAAACCATGGGCTATTCGCGTGACAGTTTTTACCGCTTCAAGAAGCTTTATGAGAACGGTGGCGAAGAAGCCTTGCGCGAGATCAGCCGTAAGAAGCCGATCATCCGCAACCGTGTACCGGAACATGTCGAACGCGCGGTGATTGAGCTTGCGATTGAAAATCCTGCCTTGGGCCAGCTGCGTGTCGCCCAAGAATTGTTGCAGCGGGGCATCGTGGTCTCCAGTGGTGGGGTGCGGTCGATTTGGTTGCGCAACGACCTGGAAACCATGAAAAAACGCCTGAAAGCCTTGGAAACGCGGTCCGCGCAAGAAGGGTTTGTTCTGACCGAAGCGCAGATTGTGGCGCTGGAAAAAGCCAAGTCACAACGTGAAGCGGCTGGTGAGATTGAGACCTACCATCCCGGCTATCTTGGCAGCCAGGATACCTATTTTGTCGGCACAATGAAGGGGGTTGGACGGATTTACCAACAAACCTTCGTCGATACATATAGCCGCGTGGCAATGGCAAAACTGTACATTGAGAAAACGGCGATCACTGCCGCCGATATGTTGAATGACCAAGTCGTACCCTTCTTTGACGAACAAGAGGTGCCCCTGCTGCGCATCTTAACAGATCGGGGCACGGAATATTGCGGCACCGTTGAGCGTCACAGCTATCAACTGTATCTGGCCATGGAAGATATTGATCACAGCAAGACAAAAGCCAACCATCCCCAAACAAACGGGATCTGTGAACGCTTTCATCGCACCATGAAAAATGAGTTCTATGACATAGCGTTCCGCAAGAAAATCTACGGATCGCTGGAAGAGCTGCAAACAGACGTTGATCATTGGTTGGCAAAATACAACGAACAGCGACCCCATTCGGGAAAACATTGCTACGGAAAAACGCCCATGCAAACATTCCGTGAAGCTCGACATTTGGTAGGCGAAAAGACTATCCCTATCACAAACCAATCTGACAGCATGTACGAAATGACACACGCTGGATGATAACAATGTCAGATTAAATAATGTCTTTTACATATTAGGGGATGTAGCTATGTTGATATATGTACTTACTCGTGTTTGAGTGTGTGTGTTGTTCTCCTTTCTATGCATATAGCACAAATACATATTATTAATTTATTACAATATTTTAATTTAAGATTAATGAGGTCCACCCAATAATGCCGAGTATTGGTTTACGCAAAACAAATAGCCCAAGACCAACTCAATGATCTTGGGCACTTTTGGGGTTTATGTAGGGTGACACTCGACTTGGGCACTAGACCCACCCAAGGGCCTTACAGAGCCTTTCAAGACCTATTCAGCGTCTACTTTACTAAAGATAGCATCCCGTTTTTTGATGGCATCATCCAAAGTATTGCAGGTCCATCGCCTTAGTTGCCCATTAACTCTTTTCTGCACTCTGTACTTTGCCCCATGCCGCTGAATGCCCTTCATATTCACCTGATGGGTTTTGACGCCACCAATTGAGGCAAACCACTCATCGTAGATGTTGTAATGAGTGACGGGAATTGAACCGTCTTGGTACATGTCAAACTCAGCACGTAGACGTTCAAGGTCTGCGTATGTTGCGTTATGCAATCTGGCCTTAGCGGCTTTGTATGTTGTGCTGTTCTGCGGGTAAGGACATTTCAAATTGAACCAATGTAAGTGGGGGTTACTTATCGCCATTTTTCAATGATTCCACTACTCCCTCACCGATCCAATAGATTGCTTTGTGCTGGGTCCTAAGAACCACGTTCAGTACATATCGTGCCTCAGCTTTTGCCAAAAACTGCATGAAGCTCATGCTGTGACCAAAAGTGCGAAGCTCTGATGTATTGTATTCGTCTACCTCAAGTTCAAGATTTTCAGTCTCCATATAAGCAATCAACGCTGCAAATATTTTGTGCTTGTCTCCATGCAATGCAGACCGTCTGATTGGAACGGTATCCGTAGCATACAATATACTAAGAATGGTTTCCGTCTTTTCGTTGAAGCCTGATGAACCAGTATCAATCAGAAGTTCAGCTTTTGCCAAAGCTTCAGGTAAAGTAGTTGTGCCGGTGGGCTCGTCAGTTTCTGATATTGTATCGGGATCAACCATGAAAAAATTTGGTGAACCTGATGTTCGTAGGTCCAATTGCATCTGTTTCTGTGTATTCAGAGAGTAATATGCATATGGATTAATTTTGCGAAGACGTTGGTACATTGGAAACGTACGAAGGTCTTCTTGGATGTCAGAATCCAAGGAATAGCTCATAATAAAGCTCCTCTATTTTAAAGCAGATTTTTGGTAAGGGTGCGCTGTAAATTATGGCCGTTAAAGGCAAATACACTGCTTACCAATATGTACAGTTATAACATAAAATAACATAAAAATCAATGTATTATATTTTTTTGACTAAAGTTTTCGACAAGCAGCCACGGGGATTATTTCACTTATCCGTCATCAAGCTACTACATTAAACAAACATTCTTTTGTGAGATGGCCGATAAAACACACAACCTAAACACAACATTATTTCTAATGCTGGAGTGCTCAGTTCTTATTTCTTTTCCCATGGCCAGGTAATTGTAGTAAACTGCTCTAACATCGATTTTCTTTTGTCGGGAACTGCTTCAATTTCTGAGGAGCTTACATCGACTTGAGACGGCTCAAAATTTTGATCGTTCAATTCATCGTCCTTTTTGTTCTTTGGCCATAGGTTCGCAAACACATCGGCAAATCCAGTCTTTTTAGTGTTTTCATCGGTTGCTACCCGATCACTGCCATCGGGAAGGCCAACTTGGTCAGCCTCTTTTTTTCCGAGCTTAAAAAACGATCCTTCGTACAAAATGTGTTTACCATCAGCGTTCTTCTTGAACGTGACGCCCTTAGGGGATTGGTTCTCTTTCTTTTCTTCTATCGAACCAGCATCAGCACCATTATTGAGTTTTGTTTTGTCCATGCAGCCAGAGAATATGAAAATAGAGGCCATAAGAATTATAATTTTTTGATACATGGAATGTTCCTCATATTCTAATCGAACCAGTGCAATCATAAAATTGCATGTTTTTCAAAACACATATAATTTTATAACTGCACCAGAGTCCAGCTTTCCACAATCACAATAAGAACGCAAAACATGTCTTCCACTAAAACAATCAAATTTGCAGCTCGCATAATCCATATCTTGCGTGGGCGGGTAGTTTTTTATGCTTATAGATCGATAATTCGAATAGCCCTCTCCACAAACCCTGATCTGTGTAACAGCCCATATACATATACCCGCATACCCCCATGGCCCCTGTATACCCCCATGCAATAGGTAACTGTCCAATGTTGGACACTTCAGGGTAGGGTCACTTTAGGTGTACATCACGTACAGTGTATCACTATCACCACCATCACACCCCCTGTACTAGTAACGATAAGGATTAGACCGTCTATCTGTACGTACAGTGACTGCAGATAGCTGTGGTATCCAAATGGGTATCATAAAAGCGATGCTTGATTATGAACTGCAAATACGTAAGCTACTGTTATTGTTTGCATCAGATTGTACGTGGTGCATATGAAGGGAAACAATACCGGCCTTGGGTACCAACATTTCCTACTTCATGATGAAAGTTTTAAAGCCTTACGCTGGATCTGTCCTGACCCGGACGGGTTGAACACCGACCTGCACGGGTCGCCAGTATAACTGGTTCAACATTCGAACTAGATCACCGCTCAATCTCATCCCAAACTCAAAACGTGAAAGGACTGTAGTGGTGACGATCTTGACAGAGGAATGCACTTTAAATTTGGATTTAATTCCGAAGATAAACTGAGTTTTAAGCCAAAATTATGGAGTCGCATTCAGTACAGTTAAGTATGAAACTGAAACTGAAACTGAAACTGAAGATGAAAGGTGTAAGAAATGGCAAAATATTTGGTGCGCGCCGGCTATAATGACAGCGGCTTCAAAGGCATGGTGTCCAATCCGTCAGATCGGGGTGAAGCGATTAAAGGAATTACAGCTGCACTTGGGATCACAACTGAATGTATTTATTTTTCACCCTCAACTGCCGAAGCCATCATGATCGTTGAGTCTGATGCGGAAAAAAACGCGCGGCTTATGATGGTCGTGATGTCGTCGGGAACCTTCTCGGGCGGATCCATGGTCGAGCTGATTGACACCGATAGCATGCTCTCTGCGATGCAGGACTCGGGAAAATTGCTTGGGACTTATAAATCGACAACGGGCTAAAGGTATGAGCGCGGCAAAAGGATCTGTAACGTCACATATTGCTTTCCTATCGGGATTTGCACGCGCTCAATAGGCGGTGACTTAAATTGCGTTTGGCGCGCAGGGGTGACTTGATGCCGAACAACGTAAGATCGTTCTTTAGGTATTGCGTTTGAAGTAACAAAGGAGATGACGACATGATTGAAGCAAGTGGTGGACTGGCCAACTTTATTGCGATTTTAATTCCTGCCTTCATGGGCGGGTTTTATGGGTATCGCTGCCTGTTTTTAAGCGATGGGTTTATCGATCAATACGGGCTTGGTGCGGGTTCTGAGTTTATGGTCAAGCTGAGTGGCACTTACACTTTCACGCAATCACTTATTTATTTCATACTGTTGTTGACCTCTCCAGTTGGGGCTTGGTCCGTCTTTGCCTTTGGGACGATCCAAGCGGCCTTATTCCTTGTGTTTGGTTATACGACGGTTAAGGGCAAATGGGCGCAAGTTGAAGGTGTAAAGGCGACAGCAGAGGGCTATATCGTGCCAGCCATATTGTTGGTTTTTCACCTTTATATAATGTTCACGATGGGTGACATCATTTACACATAATATCTAGAGCCATGAGGTATTTGGATCACCGGTGGCCGGCCGGTGATCTTTGCACAAGCGCCATGATTGCTAAGGGGTTGACCCATTTCGCTGGCGGGCAAGACACCGCAGAAATGCAAAAAATGGTAGGCCCGGCAGGACTTGAACCTGCGACCAATCCGTTATGAGCGGACTGCTCTAACCAGCTGAGCTACAGGCCCCCGTAGCCCCTGACTAGCAGAGAAATCTCAAGGGTCAAGCGGGCTTGATGGACATGTGTCGCCGAGCCTGTTATCGGAGCGGCGAATTTGCAATAAATGGTGCTCAAATGACCCAAGGTTTAACATATGCGCAGGCCGGCGTTGATATTGATGCGGGCAATGAATTGGTGGAGCGGATCAAACCGGCCAGCAAATCTACACAACGGTCTGGGTCTATGTCAGGCCTGGGCGGATTTGGCGCGATGTTTGATCCCAAAGCAGCGGGCTATGACGATCCGATTCTTGTCGGTGCAACCGATGGGGTCGGCACCAAGCTGCGTTTGGCAATTGATACGGGTGATGTGTCAACGGTTGGCATTGATCTTGTGGCCATGTGCGTCAACGACCTGATCTGTCAGGGTGCAGAGCCACTGTTTTTCCTAGATTATTTCGCCACCGGCAAGCTGCATGTGGATCAAGCCACCAAGGTCATCGAGGGCATTGCTGAGGGCTGCCGCCTGTCTTGCTGCGCCTTGATCGGCGGGGAGACAGCCGAGATGCCTGGGATGTATGCCAAGGACGATTTTGATTTGGCTGGCTTTGCTGTCGGTGCGATGGAGCGCGGCACGCATTTGCCGCAAGCTGTGGCTTTGGGCGATGTGCTCATCGGTCTGCCGTCCAGCGGTGTGCATTCGAACGGGTTTTCCCTGGTGCGCAGAATTGTGGCTGACCAGGGGCTCACCTGGGACAGCCCGGCACCATTCGGCACCGGCACGCTCGGCGCGGCGCTTTTGACCCCAACGGCCCTTTATGTAAAAGCCTGTTTGGCGGCCCTCAAAACAGGCGGGGTTCATGCCATGGCGCATATCACCGGCGGCGGGCTGACCGAAAACTTGCCGCGGGTTTTGCCCGATGATCTGGGTGCCACGATTGATTTGCAGCGCATCCCAGCTTTGCCGATCATGGCCTGGCTGGCGCAGGCTGGCGGAATTTCTGAGGCAGAAATGCTCAAGACCTTTAATTGTGGCATTGGCATGATCCTGGCGGTAGAGCCGGCGCAGGTCACGGCGGTTACGGCCGCTTTGAGCGCGCAGGGGATGAGCCCGGTCCGCTTGGGTGAAGTGATCCCTGGTCAGGGCGTCAGCTACATGGGGCAACTGCCATTTTGAACGTTGCGATTCTGATTTCCGGTGGCGGCAGCAATATGCTGCGGTTGCTGGAGGATATGGCCCGGCCGCATCCGGGGCACGCGCGTTTGGTGCTGTCCAACCGGCCCGAGGCTGGCGGGCTGGTTAGGGCTCAGGCAATGGGCGTTGCGACAGAGGTATTGGATCATCGGACTTTCGGTGAAGACCGAGCCAGTTTTGAAACCGAGCTGCACAAGATCCTCATGGCCTATGAGATTGATGTGATATGCTTGGCAGGGTTCATGCGAATTTTGGGCGCGGAGTTTGTCAGCGCTTGGCGGGGGCGGATGCTCAATATTCATCCTTCGCTTTTGCCAAAGTATCAGGGGCTCCACACCCATCAACGCGCCTTGGCGGCCGGTGACGCGCTTGCGGGATGCTCTGTGCATGAGGTTGTGCCACAATTGGATGCTGGCCCGGTTCTGGGGCAAAGTGAGGTGCCCATCTTGCCCGGTGATACGGCGCAAGATCTTGCAGATCGTGTTTTGGAGCAAGAGCACCTTCTCTATCCAAAGGTCTTGCGGACTTTCTTGACCCATTTCGAGCCGCCCAGCTAGCCTGGGCTATGGCCGCTTTCTTTTCGCGGGGTTTCGCCATATTGTGCCCCGAATATCTCTCAAACAGCCGGACAGCCTATGCAAACATTGACCACACAAGCCGAGCTTGAAGCCTTTTGCACAAGGGCGCAGGGCTATCCCTATGTGACCATCGACACTGAATTTCTCAGAGAGCGCACCTATTATTCTAAGCTCTGTTTACTGCAAATGGCGGTTCCGGGGGAGAATGAGGCGGATGCTGTTTTGGTCGATCCTTTGTCTTCTGAGATGTCGCTTGAGCCGCTCTACCGCCTGTTTCGTGACACCTCTGTTGTGAAAGTCTTCCATGCGGCCCGTCAAGATCTTGAAATTTTTTGGAATGATGCTGAAATTTTTCCGACCCCCCTGTTTGATACGCAAATCGCGGCGATGGTTTGCGGCTTTGGGGAGCAGGTGGGCTATGAGACTTTGGTGCGCAAAATTGTCAAACAACAGGTGGACAAATCTTCGCGCTTCACCGATTGGTCGCGCCGCCCGCTGACCGAGGCCCAAAAGATCTATGCGCTGGCGGATGTGACCCATTTGCGGGGGGTCTATGAGTTTTTAAAAGCGGAGTTGGAGCGCAGCGGGCGCACGGCTTGGGTGGTTGAGGAAACGCAATCTTTGACGGATCCTGCCATTTATGATGTCGTGCCCTCTGAGGCATGGCGCCGGGTGAAAACACGGACCAACTCAAATAAATTTCTTGCCTATCTTCGCGAATTGGCCGCCTTTCGGGAATCTTATGCGAAGACGCGAAATATTCCGCGCAATCGGGTGTTTAAAGATGATGCGATGGTCGAATTGGCCTCCACCAAACCCACCACACAGGAAGATTTGAGCAAATCGCGCCTGCTGCTGCGCGAAGCGCGCAAGGGTGACATCGCTGAGGGAATTTTGAACGCGATCAAAACGGTGAATGCCATGGATGCGGACAGCTATCCAAGGTTGCCGAAGGTGAATGACAAGCTCCAGGTCAATCCGGCGTTGGCCGATCTTCTTAGGGTGTTATTGAAAGCCAAATCTGAACGCTCCGATGTGGCGCAAAAGATGATCGCCAGCACGGCAGAGCTGGATGCTTTGGCCGCCGGGCAACGAGATGTGCCGTCTTTAAAGGGCTGGCGCATGGATGTCTTTGGTTCGGATGCTTTGCGGCTTTGCGAAGGCAAGGTTGGCTTGGCCGTGAAGGGCAATAAAGTGAAACTGTTTGAGCTGTGACGCAGGTCCAGAAGCAAACGAAATAGGAGAGCTCCATGGCGCAAGCCGGGTTTGAAGATCTAGTTGAAACATTTGAATTTCTCGATGATTGGGAAGAACGCTATCGTCATGTGATTGAGCTGGGCAAGGCTTTGCCGGACATGCCAGAGGCGCTCAAAGTTCCGGCCACCAAGGTTGAGGGCTGTGCGTCGCAGGTCTGGCTGCATATGACTATTGAAAAGGGCACTTTGACCTTCATTGGCGACAGTGATGCGATCATTGTGCGGGGGCTCATTGCGGTTCTGATCACACTCTATTCCGGTCTTGCGATTGAGGAGATCGGCAAGGTCGATGTGGCTGGGGAGCTGGCGCGGTTGGGTCTCAATGAGCATCTGTCCTCGCAGCGGTCCAACGGCTTGAGGGCCATGGTGGCGCGTGTGGTGCAGACGGCGGCAGCGGCCGCTTAAGAGGGTGAGGACAGCGCGGCCAAAGCCGGCGCCAAATCTCCGTATCCGGTATAGCGATACTCATAGGCAAGCCCCATGCGGCGCGCGCAATCCTTTGCTTTGGCCTCAAGTGCAGCATCTTTGAGCTGTGCTTGATAGACTAGGGTGGTGTAATTGCCAAAATACATATCGCGCAATTGCGGGTGTTTGTCCAAGCCCATTGGTCGCCAGAAAAAGGCATCAAACTGGCGCACCAAAAAATCGGTGAGGTAAAAGCACGTCAGCTCCTCGCGGGCTTCAAAGGCGGCATTGCCCTCAAAGAAACTGTAACAATGCGGCCCGGCAATCATTGACACGCCCATCTCATCGCAGAGGGTTTGCAGCTGCCCCCCGGTGCCGCAATCCGCATAGACGACGAAAATGTCGGAATAATCACCCCGGTGTTTTTCGATATAGCCTTTGACCGCTGGCGTGATTTTCTCTGGGGTGTTGTGATAGATGGCGGGCAGGCATTGCAAATCCATATGCTGCCACTCATTTGCCTTTATTAAAGCCAGGATTTCCCGCGCCAAAGCCCCGCAAGCAATCAGCAGCACCCGGCCTTGATTGCGCAGCTGCATGCCTTCGGTCGCGAGCTGGTCGTCTGAAACGGGGTGTCCCATCGCACGTCTCCTGCGCTATTGTCACGAAAACGGCCCCACCTGAGACAGGTCGGGCCGCATAAGCGCTTTGCTGCGTTTTGTTTTTACGCGTTGGCGGCCAGAATGTTGTGTTTGCGGGCCATGAATTCCTTTGCCGTTTCCACAGCAACCGCGGCATCGCGGCAATAGGCATCGGCACCAATGGCCTTGCCAAATTCCTCATTCAACGGCGCGCCACCCACCAAAACTGTGTAATCATCGCGCATGCCTTTTTCGACCATCGTGTCGATCACAACTTTCATGTAGGGCATTGTGGTGGTCAAAAGTGCAGACATGCCCAGGATATCGGGCGTTTCGGCTTCAATGGCTTCAAGATAGGATTCAACCGAGTTGTTGATGCCCAGATCCACAACCTCAAATCCGGCGCCTTCCATCATCATGCCGACCAAGTTTTTGCCGATGTCATGGATGTCCCCTTTGACCGTACCAATCACCATTTTTCCGACGCGCGGTGCACCGGTTTCAATCAGCAAGGGTTTCAAGATGGCCATGCCACCTTTCATTGCATTGGCTGCAAGCAGAACTTCAGGCACAAACAAAATGCCGTCCCGGAAGTCATTGCCCACGATGGTCATGCCGCCGACCAAAGCTTCGGTCAAAATGCGGTAAGGCTCCCATTTGCGTTCGAGCAATATGTTAACGCCTTCTTCGATCTCCTCTTTCAAGCCGTCATAGAGATCGTCAAACATTTGAGCGACGAGATCTTCGTCATTCAATTCGGATAGGATGATATCGTCTTCTTGGTCAGACATTGGCCAGCGCCTTCTTATGGAATATCTCTTCCCCCGTATGCGGTCGGTGGATCGATTTGGTCTTCACCGATTGCGACAACAAGGCTGCCGCTACCGACCTTTTGCACAATGCCCTCTGTTTGTGGCGGTTCGTGCGTCTTAGCTGCTGCGCCGCCTGCGGTTTTGCCGCAAGCGGGTGGGGCCCGTGCCATCCGTGCCGTCGCTGCCTGAGGAGAAGCCGCCCAGAGCGGACTCGATGTCCTGTAAGCTGGGGCGGTCTTGTGGCACATGTGTTTCCAATGCTGTGCGCATGGCGCGCAGATGTTCCGGTGTGGTGCCGCAACAGCCGCCAATGATGGTTGCGCCGCAGTCGCGGGCCAAGGTGGCATAATGGGCCATCAGCTCTGGCGTGCCGTCATAATGGATATGGCCGTCGTGATATTTTGGGATGCCCGCATTGCCTTTTGCAACGATGGGCGTTTGCGTGCCCGTGGCGGAAAATCCCAAGATCGTCCGCAGCAGATCCGACGCTCCCACGCCACAATTGGCCCCAAAGGCGAGCGGTTTGTTCGGAATTTTGTCCAGCAGTTTCACCATATCCGGTGCTGTGATGCCCATCATTGTGCGCCCAGCCGTATCAAAACTCATCGTGCCGACCCAGGGCATATCTGCCAGGGCAAAGGCCTCAGCTGCCGCGCGATACTCGTCACCGAAAGAGATGGTTTCGACCCAAGCCACATCTGCGCCACCGGCTTTCAAACCCTCGGCCTGTTCGTGGAAAATTTCCACGGCCACAGCATAGGAGAGCGGGCCCATGGGCTCCATGATTTCGCCGGTAGGCCCGACGGAGCCTGCGACGATGACCTCACGACCAGAGGCATCGGCCACTTCACGACCAATTTGCGCCGAGATGCGCGACAGCTCTGCCGCGCGTGCTTCAGCGCCATGAAGTTTTAGCCGGGACCTATTGCCGCCAAAAGAATTGGTCAGGAATAAATCGGATCCAGCATCCACGCTGCCTTTGTAGAGCGCTTTGATTTTATCGGGTGCGGTGTCATTCCACAGCTCCGGCGCATCACCCGAAGACAGCCCCATGTTGAACAAATTGGTGCCCGTGGCGCCATCGGCCAATATCCAATCACGCTTTGCCAGCACGCGTTGTAACGGGCTTTGCGAGATTGCTGACATGTCATGACCTTTTTGATAATTCAGAGCTTCTATAATGCCCGAAAGTCAAACATGAGTGAAATTGATTTTTATCATGAAGATTATGAAAATTTGGCGATCGGGGCCGGGCCCGCCACCCCCAAATAATACCGGTTCCAAAAGGCCATCCCGTTTGGATCTCTCCGCATATGTTTTTTAGCCCTGGGCAAAAAACTTGCCGTATTCCGAGGGTGAGAGCGCCCGTGCCGACTTGCCGCCCGTCGCACATTGCCATAAGAGGCGAGCAAAGCACGGAGAGTCACATGGCACGTCGCAAGTTGGTTTATGAAGGCAAGGCAAAGATCCTCTATGAGGGTCCAGAGCCAGGCACTTTGGTTCAATATTTCAAAGATGATGCCACTGCATTCAATGCAGAGAAGAAAGATATCATTGAAGGTAAAGGGGTGTTGAATAACCGCTTGTCCGAATTTTTTATGACCGGTCTCAATACTTTGGGCATTCCGACCCATTTCATCAAAAGCCTCAATATGCGCGAGCAGTTGATCCGGGCGGTTGAGATCGTGCCATTGGAAGTTATCGTGCGCAATTATGCCGCTGGCACGATGTCCAAGCGTTTGGGCATTGAGGAGGGCACGGCCCTGCCGCGTCCGATCGTCGAATTTTGTTTGAAAGATGATTCTCTGGGCGATCCATTGGTGTCAGAAGAACATATCATCGCGTTCAACTGGGCCAGCCAACAAGATTTGGACGATATGTTGGCGCTGGCGTTGCGCGTGAATGATTTTCTTTCCGGCGTCATGTATGGGGTTGGCATTCGCGTTGCGGATTTCAAAATTGAAATCGGCCGCGTCTATGAGGGCGATTATCAACGTCTGATCATCGCAGATGAAATCAGCCCCGACAGCTGCCGGCTTTGGGATCTCAAAACCGGTGAAAAACTCGACAAAGATGTGTTCCGCCGTGATTTGGGCAGTTTAACAGATGCCTATGCTGAGGTGGCGCGCCGCTTGGGCGTATTGCCGGAAAATCCAGCGCCCATCAGCAAGCCCACTTTGATCAACTGACCTGAAGGACAAGACAATGAAAGCTATCGTCACAGTGATGCTCAAGAATGGTGTGCTCGATCCGCAAGGCGAGGCCGTTAAATCGGCGCTTGGAGGCCTTGGCTTTTCCGGGGTGAATTCCGTGCGTCAGGGCAAGGTGATCGAGCTGGACTTGGCCGAGGGTACAGATCCGGCGCAGATCGATGAGATGTGCAATCGCCTTTTGGTGAATGCGGTGATTGAAAGCTATCAGCTGGACATCGCATAATGCGCGCCGCGGTTGTTGTATTTCCCGGCTCGAATTGTGATCGTGACATGGTTGAGGCGCTGCGCCAATCGGGCGCCGATGTGGCCAAGGTTTGGCACAAGGACGCCGACCTGCCGCAGGGACTGGATCTTGTCGCGATTCCCGGTGGGTTTTCCTTTGGCGATTACCTGCGGTGCGGTGCGATTGCGGCGCAATCTCCCATTTGCCGGGCGGTGGTCGATCATGCCCATCGTGGCGGCTATGTCTTGGGGGTCTGCAATGGCTTTCAAGTCTTGAGTGAAACCGGTCTGGTTCCCGGTGCGTTAATGCGCAATTCTGGGTTGAAATTTCTGTGCAAAACCGTCGGATTGACCGTTGAAACACAGGACAGCGCTTTTACCGCGGCCTATAGCCAAGGCTCTGAAATACAAGTGCCAATTGCGCATCATGACGGCAATTACTATGCGACGGAAGATGAACTGAAAGCCCTGGACGGTGAAGACCGGGTGGCGTTTCGCTATAGCGACAATCCCAATGGGTCGATGTCGTCCATTGCGGGGGTCTTATCAGCCAACCGCCGGGTTTTGGGCATGATGCCCCATCCCGAGCGTGCGATGGATGCGCAGATGGGATCCGCCGATGGGCAGGCGCTTTTCCGCGCGTTGGTGGGGCAAACCACTCAGGCCTAGGCTTGGCCGCTTGAATGGCGGCGCCGAGCACCGTAACGCTAGTGCATGTCTTCCGTTACAGAAAATTCTGAAACACTCGCACCGCGTGTCGCTAACCTGTCTTGGCGCGTGCGGATCGCTTTGTTGACAATTTTCTTGATCGCGGTCGGCACAGTCTATTTTACCAACCAATTGCTCACCGCAAGGTTTACGCAATCCACCCTGCAAAGGGCGCAGCTGCGGCTTGCGCTTTACTCGGGCAATATGGTCAGCGAGCTGCAACGCAACTCGATTGTGCCCAGACTCCTCAGCAGTGATGCGGAGCTGGTGGGGGCGTTGAGCTCTCGAGATTATCAGCGGACCTCGCAGCGCTTGCTGTCATTTGTGGACGAGATCGGCGCGGCGGCGATTTTGCTGTTGGATTTGGATGGCCGCGTTGTGGCGGCGACAGATCGCAATCGCTTGGGTGAAATACAGCGCAATCTGCCACATTTCGTAGAGGCGGCTCGGGCCAGCGAAACGGTGTTTACCACCCATCAGATGGATGTTGGCGGGTATGATTTTGCCTATTCACGCCGCGTGGTGGCCAATAACAAAACCCTTGGCGTGATCGTGGTTGAGGTGGATTTGCGAAAGTTTCAATCGGCTTGGGCGGGGATATCTGACGCGGTGATTGTGTCGCTCCCCAATGGTCCGATTGTTTTGGCCACGGAAAAAACTTGGATTGGCCTGCCCGAAGAGGAGGCGCTTGCGCTGCGGTCCGCGCCCAGTGCGATTGAGCGCGCCATTCGGGCCACGCAAGATTGGACAGCCCTGCCGGCGGATGCCTATGTGCAAGGGCGGGCGGTTATGCGGCGCGAATTGCGGGTGCCGTTTCGGGGTTGGACCATGGTTTTATTCACCACCTATGGCGGAATTCGCCAGAGGGTGAATGCGGTATTGGCCCTGGAGATCATGGGGTTTTCAATCCTGTTTACCTTGGCCTTTTATCAACTGTCGCGGCAAACCTTAACGCGCGCGCTGTTTTTCCAACAAGAATCTGATGACCTGCGGCAACTCAACCTGCGTTTGCAGCGAGAGATTTCAGAGCGCCAAAAGGTCGAGAAGAACCTGCAAGTGGCCGAGCAAACCCTGGCGCAGTCTTCGAAATTGGCGGCTCTGGGGGAGATGTCCGCAGCGGTCAGCCATGAGCTAAATCAGCCTTTGGCCGCCATGAAAACCTATCTTGCGGGGGCCAAGCTGTTGCTTCAGCGCAAACGTATGGACGAGGCTTTAAGCTCTTTTCAACGGATTGACGATCTTATTGGCCGCATGAGTGCCATCACCCGGCAACTTAAATCCTATGCGCGTAAGGGCGGCGATGATTTGGTGCCTGTGGACGTGCGCGCGGCTCTCAATGGGGCTCTGGAAATTATGGAGCCGCAATTGAAATCGCGGCAAGTCTCCCTATCTACATCAGTGCCAAGCACGCCTGTTATGATTTTAGGTGACCAACTGCGTTTGGAGCAGGTCGTGGTTAATTTGCTGCGCAATGCGCTTGATGCCACTTCGATGATCGACACGCCCGAGATCGAGCTTTTGCTGATCGGCGGTGAGACAGCGACCTTGACTGTGCGGGATAATGGGGAAGGAATTTCAGATCTCGATGACCTGTTTGAGCCGTTTTTTACCACCAAGAAGCCCGGCGATGGGGTCGGGCTTGGTTTGGCAATCTCCTCGGGGATTATTTCCGATCTTGGGGGGCGTTTGGTGGCGCGTAACAGTGACCAATCGGGCGCGGTCTTCGAGGTGACGCTGCCGATTATTGATAACTACAACGACGAGGATTGAACATGGCCCAGGCGATGAAAATTGCAATCATAGATGATGAGCAGGATATGCGGCAATCCATCAGCCAATGGTTGGCGCTCTCTGGTTTTGAGACTGAGACCTTCGCCTCAGCAGGTGATGCGCTTAAAGGATTGAGCGCAGATTATCCAGGCATTATCGTGACAGATATCAAAATGCCCGGCATGGACGGCATGCAATTTCTTAGGAAGGTCAAGGGCATAGACAGCAACCTTCCGGTGATTATGATCACGGGGCATGGGGATGTGCCCATGGCTGTAGAGGCCATGCGCATCGGCGCTTTCGATTTCTTGGAAAAACCCTTTAATCCCGACACAATGACCGATTTGGCCAAGAAGGCGACACGGGCGCGGCGTTTGGTGTTGGACAATCGGCAATTGCGCCGTGAGCTTTCTTCGGGCAGCTCCATTATGGAGAAGCTCGTTGGCGCCAACGGAGTCATGGAGCGGTTGCGCGAGGATATTTTAGATCTGGGGCAAGCGGATGGTCATGTGCTGATTGAGGGGGAAACCGGCACTGGCAAAACTTTGGTGGCCCATGCGCTGCATGCGGTGTCCGCAAGGGCCCGCAAGAAATTTATTCTCTTCTCTTGCGCGGGCGAGGAGGAGGAGACGATCATGCGGCGCCTATTTGGCCCTGCGGGCGAAGAGGATCGCCTGCCGGTCTTAGAGGCCGCAAGGGGCGGAACCCTTGTTTTGGAGGATATTGAGGCGTTGAGCCATCAGGTGCAATCGCGCTTGCTCAAAGCGATTAATGCCCAAGGGGACCCCTCTGAAACCCGCATTATCGCAATTTGCAATCTGCAAGAGCAGGGCAAGACCTGCGAAGATGTGCTGCGCCCTGATCTATATTATCGCTTGGCGAGTTTGCGCATTGAATTGCCACCTCTCCGAACGCGCGGTGAGGATATACTAACGCTCTTTACGCGCTATGTCGATCAATTTGCGGAGGAATACGGATGCGACAGCCCCAGCGTGACAGCGCAGGAGGCGGCGCAATTGCTTCAGGCTCCGTGGCCCGGCAATGTGCGTCAGTTGATCAATGTGGCCGAGCGGGCAGTGCTGCAAAGCCGCAGAGGCAATGGCACCATTGCCTCGCTCTTGATGGCAGAGGGCGATGATGATCGGCCCGTGATGACCACAGAAGGCAAGCCGCTCAAGGAATATGTCGAGGCGTTTGAACGTATGTTGATTGACAATACCATGCGCCGGCATCGGGGCTCTATCGCGAGTGTGATGGAAGAGCTCTGTCTGCCGCGCCGGACTTTGAATGAAAAAATGGCCAAATATGGCCTCACCCGCGCGGATTATATCGGCTAAAATCCGCGCGGCGGACCGGGCAGGGCGTTGGGCGCTGTTTTGTGAGGAAATCAGCGAATTGTCCCGCCGGTCCAATCTGCAAAGCGCCGCTGCTTGCAAGAGATTGCGCCGGCAAGTGCATTTAGCCATTGTCTTCCCCCCCGCTTGCCCTTTACACTCCACTTAGCTCTACGGTTGTAAGATACCCTGGGCGAATGGTTTTTTTCGCAGTCTGTTGCGCGTTATAAAATGCGCGGGGGTGCGACGGAAAATGGCTCTGACGAGCCACGAGAGATGACCCAAGTTTTCAGATTTGATCGAAGACAAGGGCAGTTAACAGGCAGGAGAAATTCTGTCACAGAAAGCAACGCGATGACACAGGCGCAGGCTATAACATTGGATGAAGGCAGGCCTTTGAGCCGCCCCCATGTTGCGTGCATCGCCCTTAATAGACATCCCTTCGGTTTTGGCTTCCTTTCAGGGGGCCTGCTGAGTGATGCAAGTGGATATAATGGCAAAAAAGATGCTTATCGATGCCACGCACGCGGAAGAAACCCGTGTTGTCGTGGTCGACGGAAACAAAGTTGAGGAATTTGACTTTGAATCACAAAACAAACGACAAATAGCTGGCAACATATATTTGGCAAAAGTAACGCGGGTTGAACCCTCGTTGCAGGCCGCCTTTGTTGACTATGGCGGAAATCGCCACGGCTTTTTGGCCTTCTCTGAAATCCATCCGGATTACTATCAGATCCCAGTTGCGGATCGTGAAGCGCTCATGGCGGAAGAAAAAGCCTATGCGGAAGCCATGGCGGCGGAAGCTGAGCAGGAAGCGCAAAAACCCAAACGCACGCGAAAACGCCGGGCAAAACCCGCCGCGCAGCACAGCGCGGACCCCATTGAAACGCGGGATGTGGCCGCGGTTGATGGGGTGGTTGATGGGATGGAGACCATTGATCTGTCTGCGGATGAAGAGGGGCAGGCTGCCGCTCCTTTGCTCGAGGACAATCTGTCTGAGGCTGCCCCAGATGCCGAAGACGCCAATGAAACAGCAGAAGTTGCACCAGAGTCTGAGCCTGCATCTGCGGGCTCTGAAGAGGTGGTTGAGCCAGAGGCGGCGCTGGACACTGCGGAGGATCCCGATCAAGAAGATGAAGATCAGGCCGATGACGGGATCGAATCTGTCGCCCAAGAAGATGACAGCGAAGATGTGCGCCCGGTGCGCAAGCCGCGTCCAAGGCGTTATAAGATCCAAGAAGTGATCAAAGTGCGCCAAATCATGTTGATCCAAGTGGTCAAAGAAGAGCGCGGCAACAAAGGCGCCGCTTTGACGACATATCTGTCGCTCGCGGGGCGCTATTGCGTTTTGATGCCAAATACTGCGCGCGGCGGCGGAATAAGCCGCAAAATTACCAATGCAGCTGACCGCAAGAAGTTGAAAGAAATCGCCACCACAATCGTTGTGCCCGAAGGGGCCGGTCTGATTGTGCGGACCGCTGGTGCGAAACGCACGAAGACGGAAATCAAACGCGATTATGAATATCTGCAACGTATGTGGGAACAAATTCGTGAGCTTACCCTGAAGTCTTCCGCTCCGTCGGCGATTTATGAAGAGGGCGACCTGATCAAACGCTCGATTCGCGACCTTTACAACCGCGATATTGACGAGGTGTTGGTGGAAGGTGCGGCGGGCTATCGCAACGCCAAAGACACCATGAAAATGATCATGCCGTCCCATGCCAAAAACGTGAAGCATTACATGGATTCAATGCCACTTTTTGCGCGTTTTCAGGTCGAAACCTTTATGGATGGGATGTTTAACCCCACGGTTCAGCTGAAATCTGGCGGCTATCTGGTCATCGGCATCACTGAAGCTTTGGTGGCCATTGATGTCAACTCCGGCCGTGCGACCAAAGAAGGCAGCATTGAGCAGACCGCTTTGAACACCAATCTGGAGGCTGCCGAAGAGGTGGCGCGCCAATTGCGCTTGCGCGATTTGGCCGGGTTGATCGTGATTGATTTCATCGACATGGATGAACGCCGCAACAATATCGCCGTTGAAAAACGCATGAAAGATAAGCTGCAATCTGATCGTGCGCGCATTCAGGTGGGCCGGATCAGCGGCTTTGGATTGATGGAAATGAGCCGCCAGCGTTTGCGTCCGGGCATGTTGGAAGCCAGCACGCAGCCCTGCGCCCATTGCCACGGCACCGGCTTGATCCGCTCGCAGGACAGTCTGGGTCTGACCATTCTGCGTGAGCTGGAAGAAGAGGGTGGGCGTGCCCGCTCCAAAGAAGTGTTGATCAAAGCGCCGATCAGCATTGCCAATTTCTTGATCAACCAAAAGCGCGAGCATATCAGTCAGATTGAGCAACGCCATGGGATGGCCGTGCGTATTGAAGCTGATCCTTTCTTGATCAGCCCAGATTATACGATTGAGAAATTCAAAACGGCCACGCGCATTGTTCCAGCGAACTCCACGACCGTGAGCTCGGTTGATTTTGCCTTGATGGAAGAAATTGATGAGCAAGGTCAAGAGGATGATCAGGCTGATGTGATTGAGGCTGTTGAGACCCCAGAGGACGGGGATGCTCCGAAGAAGCGGCGGCGTCGTCGTCGGCGGCGGCGGGGCGGCAGCGATGCCTTATCCGGTGATCAGAGCCAAGAGGACGGATCGCAAGATGAGGCCTCGCCCGACGCGCCTGCTGTTGAAAGTGACGGCGAAGGGGACAAGCCAAAACGCCGTCGCCGTACGCGCGGCGGGGCGAAAGCCAAGCCGGTAGAGGAAAACCCGCAGGATCGTTCGGAAGAGCTTTCTGAGGCGGGCGAGGTCGCTGTTGCAGCCCCGCCGGAGCCTGTTGCGGATGCTCAGGATGTTGCGGTTGTGGCTGAGGCGGCGCCCGCCGAGAAACCCAAACGCGTGCGCAAACCGCGTAAGACCAAAGCCCAGCGTGAGGCTGAAGAGGCCGCGGCCGCGCAAACCACAGCCCCTATAGCTGCGGTTGAAGAGGCGGTTGTGGCAGAAGAGGCGGCGCCAGAGGTTGCGGTTGAAAAACCTGCAGCCAAACCCAAGCGCGTGCGCAAGCCGGCAGCTAAAAAGGCGGTGGCCGTCGAGGAGACCCCGGCGGATGCGCCAGCGCCAGAAGCTGTTGAACCGTCTCCGGTCCCCGAAGCGGTCGCAGCGCCTGTTGCGCAGGCAGACCCGGCGCCATTGGCCGCCGAACCTGAGCCAGAGAAACCGGCCGCGCCCAAAAAACGCGGTTGGTGGTCACGCGGCTAAAGATCTTACAACGACAAAGGGGCTCCGCAATTGCGGGGCTCTTTTGCGTTCAAAGGGTGAAATTCAAGCCTATCCGCCGCTTTTTCGTATGAAAAATCGCAGTTCTGCGCCTTCGCTATCTTGCGATATCAGTCTGTGCCCCGCCTCAGCGCAGAAATGCGGCACATCAACGATGGCGGCCGGGTCATCGGCCCGCATGAGTAAAACAGCGCCCTCAGGCATTGCCATCAAGCGTTTGCGGGCTTTGAGCACCGGTAAGGGGCATAATAGCCCAATGGCATCCAATTCTTCGTCCCAAGTCATCGCAGCGCCCTATTGTCGATCATTGCACTCTTAAGCCCACTCCATGCCGTAAAATTTTCGCGCGCGCCAGAGGCAGAGATGCGATTTCATCGGTTGCAGGGCATGGTGCGACGCGCGGCGCGGGTAGCTTGATGTGACAAACTTACAGATGACGCCAGCGCTGAGATAGCCTATGACAGTTTAAGACAGGAAAGGCCGCTGTAATGTTGGGAATTGATCTATGGGATGCCGGGCTGATGCCGGCCATGTTTGTGGCGCTGCTCGGCGGGTTGATCAGCTTTGCCAGCCCCTGTGTTTTGCCCATCGTTCCGCCCTATTTGGCCTATATGGGCGGGGTGAGCATGGATGATATGAGCGCTACCGCACAGGCCCGTCGGCGTGTGGTTTTGGCCGCCCTGTTTTTTGTTTTGGGCCTGTCCACTGTGTTCATCCTACTGGGGTTTACCGCCTCAAGTTTTGGCCGCCTGTTTTTGTCCAATCAAGATTGGTTTGTCAGCGGCGCTGGCATTTTGGTGATGGTGTTCGGCGCGCATTTCCTGGGCGTGATCCGCATCGGAATTTTGGACCGCGAAGCGCGGATTGAGGGGGGGGACCGCGGTGGTTCGGCCTTTGGTGCCTATATTTTGGGGCTGGCCTTCGCCTTTGGCTGGACGCCTTGTTTGGGTCCTATTCTGGGCACAATCCTCGCACTTGCCGCCGATACGGCCAATCCCGCCAAAGGGGTCATCCTGCTCGCCACCTATGCGGCGGGCCTTGGGATGCCCTTTGTGCTGGTGGCGGTGTTCTTCCCGTCTCTCAAAGGTCTAATGGCTTGGATGAAACGCCATATGATGCGGATCGAACGGATCATGGGTTTGCTGCTCTGGACCGTTGGATTGATCATGGTCACGGGGCAGTTTACCCAGTTCAGCTGGTGGATTTTGGAGCAATTTCCCGCCCTTTCAACCTTGGGGTGATGAATGAGCTGGGACCGGCTGTGCCGGGCTGTGATGCTTTGACTGTATAAAGAGATTTAATTCTTGATCGGCATAGGTTAGGAGACCTTTATATTTTGAGGTCTCCCCATGGGACAGAGTTTTAAACGGAAAGTATTTTATATTCCCGGGTATGATCCAATTCATCCCCGAAGGTATCGTGAGCTTTATAGGAGAGAGGCTGCGGCACAGGCTGCCATCAGCGGCTATGACATCCATCTCAGCGCAAAAACTGGCCCGGGGGGCTATGGCTGGTTTGTGGACAGTGAGATTGACGGCAGATCAACACGCGCGGAATTCGAAGTCATGCTTTGGTCCGATCTTGTTCGTGCCTCCATGAACAGTGGCATTCTGGCGACCTATTGGCAGATGGTGCGCACCGCTTATATCTATATCATGAGCGGCGCGCTGTGGCGACTTATGCAGCTGCGCAAAGGGCCGGTGATCGCTGCCCTCTATCCAGTGGTGATGTTGATCGGGCAGGCGGCTGTGGCTGTGGCTCTGGCCTATGCGGCGGGGGCGGCGTTGAGCCTGTGGCATCCCGGCCTTTTCTGGCTTGGGCTCGTGGTGATCCCTTGGGTCCTGATGGGGTTTCGCCGCTATGACAATCGGTTTTTTGCCTATTATTTGATGCATGATTACGCCTATTCGGCCGCGGCCCGCGGGGCCAATCCGTCCGAATTGGAGGCTCGATTGGCGCAATTTGCAACGCGCGTGGTGGCGGCGCTGCGCAGCGATGTGGACGAGGTGTTGCTGGTCGGCCATTCCTCCGGGGCGCATTTGGCCATCTCGCTCTTGGCGGATATCGAGCGCAGTGGCGCGCATCAAACCGGCGGCCCGGCCCTGTCTTTTTTGAGCCTGGGGCAGGTGGTGCCGATGGTGTCTTTTCTGCCTAACGCCCACCGCTTGCGTCGTGATTTGAGGCATATGAGCGGGCAGAGGCAAATGACCTGGGTTGATGTCACCGCGCCGGGTGATGGCTGTACCTTCGCGCTTTGTGATCCGGTGGCTGTCACTGGTGTGGCCCCGCCGGATCAAAAATGGCCTCTCGTGCTGTCGGCAGCTTTTAGCCAGACCTTATCTGCTGAAAAATGGCGGGCGTTGAAACGGCGGTTTTTCCGGCTGCATTTTCAATATATCTGCGCATTTGATCGTCCCGCAGATTATGACTATTTCCAAATAACTGCTGGCCCTTTGACGCTTGGCGCGCGCTATAAAGATCGTGCGCCCTCTCCTGGAAAAGTCACCCGTGCGGTGTCAAAATACAGGCAGACCTGCCCATGAGCCCGCCCCTCCTGCCGCCAAAACCGCCCGCGCGGCCGGGGCGGGTGTCCTTGTGGCGCTATGTCAAACTGTTCCGGCGCGATTTGCTCTCGGCGCAACCGGCCAAACTTTACCGCGCTTGGATGGCGGAGTTCAAAACGCCCTTCTTTCGCAGCTATCTGGTCAATCAGCCCGAGCTTGTGGATTTGGTGCTCAAGCGCCGACCGCGAGATTTTCTGAAGTCAAACCGGGTCAGCGAAGGCTTGCGACCGCTTTTGGGAAATAGCGTGTTTTTGACCAATGGCGCCGAATGGGAGCGGCAGCGCCGGATTATTGATCCTGCATTTGAGGGGTGGCGTCTGCGCGAGGCCTATCCTGCAATATCAGCCGCTGCCGAGGCAGCCGTGGCGCGTCTTGCGCCTAAGGCCGGAGGCGGTCCTGTGGAGATAGAGGCGGAGACCAGCTTTGCCGCTGCGGATGTGATCTTTCGCACTTTATTCTCTATTCCAATTGAGGATCGCATGGCGCGGCAGGTGTTTGAGGAGTTCAAGACCTATCAACGCAGCCAACCGGTGGTCAATCTTGCCGCATTCTTTAGCTTGCCCAGCTGGGTTCCACGGCCCTTTTCCCGCAGAACCCGGCGCAGCGCGGAGGTGATACGCCGATTGATCACTGAGTTGACCGATAAGCGCGCAGAGGCGCTGGCGGCTGGCACAGCGCCCAATGATCTCGCGACAAAAATCATGACCACAAAAGACCCAATTACAGGGCAGCTGTTTTCCGCGTCCGAAATGGTGGATCAGGTCGCTATTTTCTTTTTGGCCGGGCATGAGACCAGTGCCTCTGCCCTGTCATGGGCGCTTTACCTAATGGCGACGCATCCAGACTATCAAGAGAAAGTGGCCCGGGAAGGGGCCGCTTTGGGGCCGCAGGCGCGATTTGAGGACCTGCGTGCGCTGCGTGTCACCCGGGACGTGTTTCGCGAAACTCTACGTCTGTACCCACCCGTGCCGATGATGGTTCGAGAGGCGGCCCAGGCCGAAAGATTTCGCGGACGTGATGTCGCGTCTGGCAGTCAGGTGGTACTGAGTCCTTGGCATCTGCATCGTCACATGCGGCTGTGGGACAATCCCGATGGGTTTGATCCTGAGCGTTGGCACAGTGAGAACGGAAAACACTGCCAGCGCGCCGCCTATATTCCGTTTTCTGCGGGTCCGCGGGTCTGCACCGGGGCCGGTTTTGCGATGCTTGAGGGGGTATTGCTGCTCGCGCGGTTGTGTGCGGCTTATGAACTTACACCCATAGCAGAGCAGGTCCCGCAGCCTGTCGCGCATCTGACGGTGCGCGCGCAAAGTGGAATTTGGCTGAATCTGCGGCCACGTGGGATTTGATCCAATTATGCGGGTCTGGGCAATTTGCGGCTGGCATCCCTGCGGGCAGCGTTGCGGAGTTTATGGCCATGCGCATCCAAAAAGCCCTGTGCCCGCTCGGGTGACTTTCGTGACAGCTCATAGACCCACTCGGCCACGGCCTGTTGTATGATTTTGGACGGATCCTCGGCAAGCCCAGCGGCCCACCCCAGTGCGCGCTCGCGGATCGCCAAATTCGCCGCGTTCGGATTGCGCATTTTGGCCCAGGGCAATGTCATGGCCAATGCAGCTCTGCGGGTCCATAAATGCGGGCTTTGCGGCCAGGCGGCCATCTCATCCATGCGCGTCACATCCGCGCTCAAGCGCCGGTGCCCAGCCAGGCAGAGATGATCGCAAATGGCCGCGCAATCGACTTCCGCCAGCCAGGTTTGCAGCAATTGCCAAGCGGCGTTGTCATCGGGACGGATGCGGGCCTGCGTCAGCAATTTTGCGGCGCAAATGCGGCCCTCATGGGCGTTGCTCGCCCACAGTTCAGCGGCCAATTGCAGGCGATCTGCCAGCGACAGGTCCTGGCGCCATTGGCGGGCCTGATCGTCCAGCACCGGGGTGGTTAAACCCCAATACACACGCTCAACCTTGTAATAGGCCCGCATTTTTGCCGCCTTGCCGGGGACTTCATGCAGCTGCAGCATGGCAATGGCATCTTCGATCAACATATTCTGGGCCCTCAGGTGCGTGTTCAATCGCAACAGATTCTGTGCTGTGACCCGACAGCTCATGGCCCATTCACCCCAAGAGGTCCAGTGATCGCGCTCATTTTATCCGCTTGGATAATATTTCTCTTTTAACCTCATCATCACCATAAGGCAGGTTTAGACAGAGCAGACACACAGTCAAACTTAGTCGGTGTGTCGGAAGTTGTGATTGCATTCAACGTCATTCCCGTCCAACCGACAGGATACGTCAATGGGTATGGTGGAACGAATAAACGTCCAATTTCTTCCTTAAAACCGAACCTTTGATAGTAACCAGGGTCACCATAGACCAGTAAAACGCCAACACCATCCTTTGTGAGCATGTCCATTCCAAAGTTAATGAGAGCGGAGCCGATACCTTGGCTTTGATATTCTGGAGATACTGCAAGTGGAGAAAGAATATATCCAGAGACGTCAGATGTTGATTTCAAAAATACGGGGCTATAGCACACATAGCCAATCAGTTTGCCGCCGAGCTCAGCAACCAATGACTTGATCGGGGGGCGCGTGGTCTCTTTGAAAAGATCAGCAGATAAATCACGAATAAGCTTATTCTCTTCAGCCGCAAACGCAGCTTCAATAACCGATTGGATAGATGCCAAGTCTGTGCCTTGAGCAAGTCTGATGCTTATCCTGTCCGAGCGTGTGACCGGTACGTTTGTTGGGTTCATTCTGAAAACCTCAAGTTTTGGTCATGATTGATGTTCGATCTTTTATCTCGCAGCTTCGTCCTTTTCAAAATGGAAAGAACACGCGTGATTTTGAACTCATATCCTTTTCGGGCCTTGTTTTTTTGTCATCACAGCCATGTGGATACCAACAGTGAGATGCAGTCACTTTCACCGGGACAGGCCAATACCCTATACCCGAGGCCTGCATGTTTTCAGTTATTCCACTGTGACAGACTTGGCCAGGTTGCGGGGTTGATCGGCATCAGTGCCCTTGGCCAGTGCCGTATGATAGGCGAGCAGTTGCGCGGGGATGGCGTAGATGATGGGGGCCAGAAGATCGGGGGTTGTGGGCATCGTGATTTGTGCCCAGGTGCCCTCCGCCGCTGTCTTTAGCCCTTGCTTGCAGGAGATCAACAGCACTTGGCCAGATCGGGCCATGACCTCTTGCATATTGGAGACTGATTTGTCGAAAAGAGGATCCATGGGGGCCATGACCACCACGGGCACAGACTTGTCGATCAGAGCGATGGGCCCGTGTTTCAGCTCACCCGAAGGATAACCTTCGGCGTGTATGTAGCTGATTTCTTTTAATTTAAGAGCGCCCTCCATGGCCAGAGGGTAGAGCGCACCGCGCCCCAAGAAGATGATATCCTGCGCTGTTGCTAATTTTTTGGCAATGTCTTGCACAGCGCCGTCAATGCCGAGCGCTTGGCTGATCAGACCGGGCAGGCGGTTCAGCTCTGCGATATGGGTGCGATATTGTGCGGCATCAATTGCGCCCCGGGCATAGGCAATTTTGATTGCCAGCAGGGCCAAAACTGCCAGCTGCGCGGTGAAGGCTTTGGTCGAGGCCACACCAATTTCGACCCCCGCATGCAGCGGCAAAACAAGATCACTTTCCCGCGCAATGGAGCTTTCGGGCACGTTCACCACCGATAGGATGGTTGCGTTTTGTGAGGCCATATAGCGCAGCGCGGCCAGCGTGTCGGCGGTCTCACCCGATTGGCTGACAAAGAGGGCGCAGGTTCCAGGGCTGACCGGGGGCTCACGGTAGCGAAACTCGGAGGCAACATCGACATCGACTGGCACGCGCGCAATCTTTTCAAACCAATATTTCGCCGTCAGAGCCGCATAAAAGGCCGTACCGCAGGCCACCATGGTCAGCCGGTCAATATGGGCCAGATCAATATTATGGTCTGGCAGCTCAACCTCTGAGGCATCCGCGTTTTGGTAATGGCTCAGCGTGTTTTTGAGCACCGACGGTTGCTCGGCAATCTCTTTGGCCATGAAGTGCTTATAGCCACCTTTGTCGACGCGTGCGGCATCGATGGCGATTGTGCGCATCTCGCGATTGGCCAGAGTGCCATTTTCGTCATAAATTTCAATAGATGATCGGGTGATCACGGCAAAATCACCCTCTTCGAGATAGGTGATTTTATCTGTCAGAGGGGCCAATGCGATGGCATCCGAGCCCACATAGGCTTCACCATCGCCGTGCCCGATGGCCAATGGAGAGCCTTTGCGCGCAGCAATCATCAAGTCATCTTCGCCTTGAAAGAGAAACGCGAGGGCGAAGGCCCCCTCTAGGCGGGCTATGGTTTTTTGCGCGGCCTCTTGGGGGCTGTGGCCTTGCGACATGTAATATTGGGTTAAAAGCGCCACGGTTTCCGTGTCTGTGTCGGTCTCATGGGTCAGTCCGAGAGCGTTTAATTCTGTGCGTAATTCCTTAAAATTTTCAACAATGCCATTGTGCACCACAGCCACAGGCCCAGCTTTATGGGGATGGGCGTTTAAGGTGGTGGGGGCGCCATGGGTTGCCCAGCGGGTATGGCCTATGCCCGCTTTGCCCGACAAGGGTTCTTCAACCAAACGGTCCGACAGGTTTACCAGCTTGCCAACTGCCCGGCGGCGTTCGAGATGGCCTGCGTTGACCGTGGCGATGCCGGCGCTGTCATAGCCGCGGTATTCCAGGCGTTTGAGCGCTTCGACCAAGATTGGAGCGACTTGGTGATTTCCTAATACGCCAACAATTCCGCACATGGGTTCAATCCTTCGTCTTATTTCGTCTTGCGGCCTTAAGCGCGCGCAATTTTTTCATTAATTTCAAAGCCAATCCAGGTTTATTGTCTTGTTTGGCGCGGGCAATGGCCAGACTTCCGGCGGGCACATCCTGCGTGATCACCGATCCGCTGGCGGTCATAGCTTCTTGCCCGACGGTGACCGGTGCAACCAGCATTGTGTTTGAGCCGATAAAGGCCTCTTCGCCTATACTTGTGTGATGCTTCATCACCCCATCATAGTTGCAGGTGACCGTACCGGCGCCGATATTGGCCCTGGCGCCGATGTGCGCATCGCCAATATAGGACAGGTGGTTGACCTTAGCGCCTTCTTCGAGAGCGCTGGCTTTGATTTCCACAAAATTGCCAATTTTGACATCCTCGGCCAGTTCCGCGCCGGGGCGTAGGCGGGCATATGGGCCAATGATGCAACCGCGCGAGACATGCGCGCCTTCCAAATGTGAAAACGCGCGGATCTGAGCGCCGCTTTCGACCGTGACACCCGGGCCGAAAACCACGTTTTGCTCAATGATTGTATCGCGACCAATGACGGTATCATAGGAAAAATGCACGGTTTCGGGGGCCGGCATAGTCACGCCATCCTCTAAAGCCTCCGTGCGGCGCAGATTTTGGAACTCTTTTTCGGCCTGCATCAATTCAACCCGGCTGTTGACGCCAAGCGTTTCGCGCTCTGCGCAACGAACTGCCGTGCATGGCAAGCCGCGCGCCACGGCCTTGCCAATGACATCGGTTAAATAGAGCTCCCCGGAGGCGTTGTTCGCATCAATTTCTGACAATAAATCGAAGAGGAGGCCCGCGGAGGCGGCCATGACGCCGCTGTTGCAAAGGCTCACCGCTCTTTCGGCGGGGCTGGCGTCTTTGAATTCAACAATTCGCTTCAATTTGTCACCATCTGTGATCAACCGGCCATATCGCGCCGGATCTTTCGCCTCAAATCCAAGCACTGAGACGGCCGAGTCGCTGAGCGTGGCGCTTAATTCCTCGAGGGTGCGCGATTGAATAAGGGGGCAATCACCGTAAAGAACAATGACGGTTCCATCAAAATCACTCAATGCGGCGCGGGCTTGATCGACGGCGTGACCGGTGCCCAATTGGGCTTCTTGCCGCACAACTTCCACCTCTGGATCTTCGGCGCACGCAGCAGCGCTCACCGCCTCAAAGCCATGGCCAGCGATAATAATCGTCCGTTTAGGGTCCAAGGCCCGCCCGGCGCGCATAGCGTGGACCAACATGGGGGCACCGGCCACCTCGTGCAAAACTTTTGGCAGCTCAGATTGCATTCGGGTGCCTTTTCCCGCGGCAAGAATGATGAGTGCGATATTCATTTGCGGATCTAAGTCCTTTATAAATCAGTGGAGCCCTTTTAAGGGTATAAGGGAAATCGACAAGCTGTTTTGCACAAACTCCGCTTTTTGCAATCGGCGTAACCAAAGAGGCAAGAATATGCTCAAACCCTGCGTGGTCTTTGACCTGGATGGCACGCTTGCCGATACAAGTGGAGATTTGCTCAAAGCGGCCAACAGCTGTTTTCGCGGCCTTGGGCTGGGTGATCTGCTGCAGGCGCCACAGGACAGCGGCATTGCCTTGCGCGGCGGGCGGGCGATGCTCAGCGCTGGGTTCGAGCGGGCCGGCTGGGCGGATATGTCTGAAATAGATCGGCAATATCCAATTTTATTGCAGGCCTATGGTGCCGATATCTCGGAGCTGACGGTCTTTTACCCCGGTGCTCTGAACGCAGTGGCCCGGCTGCGTGCCTCTGGATATGCGGTGGCGATTTGCACCAATAAGCCTGAAGCTCTGGCGGTGCAGTTGATGCAGGCTTTAAACGCCAGCGCCTATTTTGACGCTTTGGTGGGCGCAGATACGCTGGCGCAGCGCAAACCGGACCCGGCGCCCCTGTGGGAGGCGGTGGAGCGCGCCGGTGGGGATCGCGCGCGGGTCTGTTTGATTGGGGATACGGTCACGGACCGTTCAACCGCCGCAAATGCTGACATCCCATCGGTGCTGGTGACCTTTGGGCCGGGCGGGGGCGATATGGAGGCCTTGGCGCCCGCAGCTTTACTGCATCACTTTGATGATCTGCCCGATGTGGTCGCTCAGCTGATCGGTTGAGCCAAAAGATCAAGCAAGGGCTGTGCGCTGGCGGTGTGGCCCAGCGTCTCAATGGCGCGGTGGATCGCTTGACTGCGCGCCTGGCCGAGAACCGGGCCGGCATAGTTAAAAAATTTTGCTTCCAAATCTTCTTTGCTTGGCGGGTCGGTCGGGTCCCATTCCGGTTCGAACCAGTCCGATTGCAGGCGGTCTCCGGCCGCCAAGGTAATCTCAGCGCGCGCCATGCGCCGGTTGGGAAAGGCTTTATTCGCTGCCGCATCCTCGCCCATCGTTAGTATCGAAGACAGACGCTGAACCTCCGGGTGGTCCAGTGCTGCCTCAGCGACATGTTCGGGCAAGACGGTGCCATGCACCAAGGCGAGAGCGCATGGGAAGGAGGTTGAATACTGCGCCTCTTCGGTCGTTGTGACCTGTTTTGTGCCCAATCGCACGGATTCGTGAAAGGATACGATATGCAGCGCGGTGATGGCTCGGCTGTCAAAGCCATGGCGTTTTTGCAGGTCCAGCACCGCCGCAATCGGTGCTTGTGCCCAACGGCAGACGGGGTAGGGCTTGAAATATTGTTGACAGATCAGCCAAGTGTCTCCCAAATCTCGCCAATGGTCAGTGCTGAGTGTGAGCGCAGGGGCGCCGGTGAAGCCGCGCGCGGCCAAACGTGCCGCAGAGACCCCGCACATTGCCCCCCAACCGGAGCCATCCTTGAGCATTGTTGGGTGATCGATACAGCGCATCATTTGGCTCCGGGGGCCGTGATATTCTGCAATCCCCATGGCATGTGCGGTCTGCGCGCGGTCCAGCCCCATCAGGCGTGCGGCCAGGCCGGCAACCGCCACGGCCACCCAAGCCCCAGAGGTGTGATAATCTGGAACGCTGGCATGCTGTGCCATAGCGGTGCGGCAGGCCAGCTCATAGCCAAGCGTGAGGCAGAGCAAAAATTCCTGACCCGAGACGTCGCCCAACTCTTGCGCCAGCCCATAAAGCGCCGGCAGCACGCCGCAGCCCGCGTGCCCTTTGGCCGGGTTAAACCCATCATGGCCATCAAGCGCATCAATGGTCATCCCGCCGGCAAGCGCCACGCCAGAGACGGAGGCTCCGCGCCCGTCGAACATCATGGGCAGCGCGCCGCCCATATCCAAGGCGCTATAGTCGCGAATAATGCGCGACAATTTTGTGCCAGCGCCACCGGCTCCAACGCCGATGAGATCCAGAAGGCACAATTTGCTTTGCCTGCGCACCTGCGGTGGCAGGTCGTCCCAGGTGAGCTCGGCGATGAAGTCTAAAATCCCCTCTGGTGTCGTCATATCGGCTCCTCCCATGGTCTCAAGCCTGCGCCGCAAGCGCGCAAATTCTGATCTGTTTGCGACATGGCGGGCAAAAGTGGATTGACTTTGCCCGCAGCAAGACCAAAACCTGCCGCATGACAGAGATTTTCATGGGCAATTTCACCCAGCAAGAACCCATTTTGGACGAATCCATCGCGGCGGCCGTGGCGGTCATGCAGCATGGGCGGCTGCATCGCTACAATGAGGCGGCGGGCGAGGTGTCCGAAACCGCGCTCTTGGAGCAGGAATTTGCCGCGCAAATGGGCGCGCGTTATTGCCTCGCTGTGGCCTCTGGCGGCTATGCGCTGGCCACAGCTCTGCGTGCTCTGGGCGTGAAGCCCGGTGATCGGGTGTTGACCAATGCTTTCACTCTCGCGCCGGTGCCTGGGGCCATTGCCTCGGTCGGTGCTGTGCCGGTGTTTGTGGGTGTGACTGAAGGGTTGGTTATTGATCTTGACGATTTGGCAGCTAAGGCCGATCAAGCCGATGTTTTGATGCTGTCGCATATGCGTGGACATATCGTGGATATAAATGCGTTGATGGATCTGGCGCAGGTGCATAATCTCAAGGTGATTGAAGACTGTGCCCATACGATGGGCGCAAAATGGGGCGATACTTGGTCCGGACGTGCTGGGATCATCGGCTGTTACTCTTGCCAGACCTATAAGCATGTGAATTCTGGCGAGGGCGGCCTCCTGATCTGTGAGGATGATGAGATCATGGCGCGGGCCATTATGCTGTCAGGCAGCTATATGCTCTATGGCAAGCACCGTGCAGGGCCCCCGATCGAGGCTTTTGAGGCGGTGCGGCTGGTCACCCCCAATATTTCAGGGCGGATGGACAATCTGCGCGCCGCCATTTTGCGCCCACAGCTGCGCCAGCTCGAGGCACAATGCGCAGCTTGGAATGATCGCTATCATGTCGTGGACCAGGGGCTTGCCCAGGTTGCAGGCCTCACGCGTATCAAGCGGCCGCAGCAAGAAAAATTTGTTGCCTCCTCCTATCAGTTCCTATTGCTCGATTGGTCATCGGCGGCGATCCGTTCTGTTCTGGCGCGCTGTTTGGCCCGCGGGGTGGAGCTTAAATGGTTTGGGGCCCCAGATCCGGTCGGGTTCACCAGCCGTTATGACAGTTGGACCTATGCGCCCAGCAGTGCCATGCCCAAGAGTGATCGTATTTTGCACGGTGTGATTGATATGAGGCTGCCTTTGACCTTCTCTTTGGATGATTGCGCCATTGTGGCGCGTATTATCGCCGAGGAAGTGGCTCAAGAGGCAAAGGGGGCGTGAGACCTCTGCCCGGTCTTTTCGGGTTTATTTGCCACCGGCCGGGTGCTTAGGCTGGACAGGCCGGTGAAACTTTGCTTAAATTGAACAAGCGTTCAATAAATGGGGGTTCTATGTTTACAGCCAGTATGCGTTTCGATCTAGGAGAGGATATCCACGCTCTTCAGACATTGGTGCATCGTTTTGCGCAGGAACAGATTAAACCCTTGGCTGCCGATGTGGATCGCGACAATCAATTTCCTGCGCAGCTGTGGAAGCAATTGGGGGATCTTGGGGTCCTTGGGGTCACCGTAGATGAAGACTTTGGCGGCGGCGGCCTGGGCTATTTGGCCCATACGGTGGTGATTGAAGAAATCGCCCGAGCCTCGGCCAGTGTCAGCCTGTCCTACGGGGCGCATTCGAATCTTTGCGTCAATCAGATCAACCTTAATGGAACCCCAGAGCAAAAACGAAAATATCTGCCCAAACTTATCTCTGGCGATCACGTTGGCGCATTGGCGATGAGTGAGGCGGGCGCGGGCTCGGATGTGATCTCGATGAGCCTAAGGGCTGAAAAGCGCAATGGATACTATCGGCTCAATGGCAATAAATTCTGGATCACCAATGGACCAGATGCCGATGTCTTGGTGGTTTATGCCAAAACAGATCCCGAGGCCGGATCGCGCGGTTTGACCGCTTTTTTGATTGAACGCGATATGGTGGGGTTTTCCACCAGCGGTCATTTCGACAAGCTGGGCATGCGCGGGTCGAATACGGCGGAGCTGATCTTTGACAATGTGGAAGTCCCCTTTGAGAACGTGCTGCAACAGGAGGGTGCCGGAGCGAAGGTCCTTATGTCTGGCCTGGACTATGAGCGCGTGGTCCTGGCCGGTATTGGCTTGGGTATCATGGCGGCCTGTTTGGATGAGGTCATGCCCTATGTGGCAGAACGCAAGCAATTCGGCCAACCGATTGGCAGTTTTCAACTCATGCAGGGTAAAATCGCCGATATGTATACAGCGATGAACTCGGCGCGGGCCTATGTCTATGAGGTGGCCAAAGCCTGTGATCGGGGTGAGGTGACACGCCAAGACGCGGCGGCCTGCTGCCTCTTTGCCAGTGAAGAGGCTATGAAACAGGCTCACCAAGCCGTGCAAGCGCTGGGCGGGGCAGGATTTTTGAACGATGCACCCGTGGCGCGGCTGTTTCGGGATGCAAAATTGATGGAAATCGGTGCCGGGACGAGCGAAATTCGTCGCATGTTGGTTGGCCGAGAATTGATGGGAAAAATGTTATGAAAAATTTTTTATTGAGCCTAGGATTGGCGGTATTGGCCATGGGGGCACAGGCGGAGACGAAATTGTCGCAAGCGCATGTGAATTCGATGGCGTGTTTAGAGAACATGGGGCAAAACACCAGCTGGGGCCAATGTCTGGGCTTGATCTTTGAGCCCTGCGTCAGCTTGGAGGTCGCCTCAGACGCGCATTTGGCCTGTCTGCAAAGCGAACGCGAAGGCTGGACCGCGACTATGCGGCTTTTGCAGGAGGATGTGACCGAGGCCATCACGGTAAAATCTGCCGAAGATTTGGCAGGTATTTTGAGCGGTTGGATCAACTATGTCTCGCAAAAATGCCAGGCCGAAGGCGATCCTGAGGGCAAGCCACGTTTGGCGGCCAAGCAGCTTGGCTGCCAAATCACAGAGCTCGTCGGTTTGAGCGGTGAATATGCGGCCTGTCTCGAAGGGCGCTCCACCGCAGACTATTGTGTTTTGAAAGAGTAGAGGCGGCGCGCGGTGACACAGATGGAAGCTTCAATCGCCAAACAGCTGCATCTGCAGGCTTTGGCGCGGGTAGAGCAGGCCGCAGCGAAGGCTGCGCAAGGCGGCGGTGACGCGGCGCGAGCCCGCCATCTGGCGCGCGGAAAAATGTTGCCGCGGGACCGGGTTGCCAATCTCTTGGACCCCGGCAGCGCATTTTTAGAAGTTGGGGCCACCGCTGCCCATGGTATGTACGAGGGCGCGGCACCCTGCGCTGGGCTCATCACAGGTGTCGGCACAGTGCATGGACGCCAAGTTATGGTGATTTGCAATGATGCTACGGTGAAAGGCGGCACCTATTATCCGATGACCGTGAAAAAACATCTGCGTGCCCAAGAAATTGCCCAAGAGTGCCATCTGCCCGTGGTGTCTTTGGTCGATAGCGGCGGGGCGAATTTGCCCAACCAAGATGAGGTTTTCCCAGACAGGGATCATTTTGGCCGCATTTTTTATAATCAAGCTCAGATGTCTGCCAAAGGCTTGGCGCAGATTGCCGTGGTGATGGGGTCTTGCACGGCCGGGGGCGCCTATGTGCCGGCCATGGCGGATGTGTCGATTATCGTCAAAGAGCAGGGGACGATTTTTCTCGCGGGGCCGCCATTGGTCAAAGCGGCCATAGGCGAGGTGGTGTCTGCGGAAGACTTGGGCGGCGGAGATGTGCACACGCGCCTGTCGGGGGTCGCCGATTACTTGGCGGAAGATGACACCCATGCTCTGGCTCTGGCGCGTGAGGCGGTGCGCCACCTGCCAGCCGCTCCGCCCCAACCCGCCTTTGCGCCGGCGGGCGACGCGCAAGAGACTGGTATGGATGACATTTTTGATGTGATCCCGAGTGATTTAACCACGCCCTATGACATTCGCGATGTGATCTGCCGGTTGACCGATGGCGGGGCGTTCGATGAATTTAAAGCGCGGTTTGGCACCACCTTGGTCACGGGGTTTGCACATATTGAGGGCATGCCGGTCGGCATTGTTGCCAATAATGGTGTGCTGTTTTCCGAGGCGGCGCAAAAGGGTGCGCATTTTGTTGAACTCTGCTCTCAACGCAAAACACCACTGATTTTCCTACAAAATATTACGGGATTTATGGTGGGACAAAAATATGAGAACGAAGGCATTGCGCGCCATGGGGCTAAAATGGTCACGGCGGTCGCCTGTACCTCTGTGCCGAAAATTACCATGATTGTCGGGGGCAGCTATGGGGCAGGCAACTACGGTATGGCAGGCCGCGCCTTTCAACCGCGGTTTTTATGGAGCTGGCCGACATCGCGCACAGCCGTCATGGGGGGGGCGCAAGCGGCCGGCGTATTGGCCACGGTCAAACGTGATGCGATTGAGCGGGCGGGAGGCAGCTGGAGCGCCGCGCAAGAAGCCGCATTCAAACAGCCGACGCTTGAGATGTTTGAGACGCAATCCGATCCGCTCTACGCCAGCGCGCGATTGTGGGATGATGGGGTGATTGATCCGAGGGACAGCCGCAAGGTCTTGGCTCTCTCCCTGCGCGCGGCTCTCAATGCCCCAATCGATGAAACAAAATTTGGCGTCTTTAGGATGTAATGATATGCGAGATGAAACGACAGTGACGACCCAGCCGGACAGCTTTGGCCGCCATTGGGTCTATGTCACCGAGGCGCAGGTGCGCGGCCATGCCAAAGGGCGTTTTGGTCTGGCCATCTGGCTGATCTGCCTTTGGTTTGTTGCTGTTGGAGGCCTTGAGATTGTCCTGGGCAGCAGCGCCTCTCTGCCGCGCCTGGTCTTCGGAGCCGTGCTGTTTTTGACGGGTGCTGGCCTCGTGCTGCGCAATAGGTTGGCCTATCTGGCGGCCCTATTTGTGCCGATGATTTTTCTGATCCGCTTTTTCAGTGGGGCCTCGGGCTATGGGGGGCTGTTGAGCGGACCTGCGCAATACTACGATCTGTGCAACGCTTTGGTGGTTGTGGGGGGATGTTTCTATCTCTTTGAAGGGGATCGTCCCAACTTTATTTTCCGGCGGCGCTACCGCAGTTATCACGCTGAAAGCTTGCAGAAATGATTCAAAAACTGCTGATTGCCAACCGCGGCGAAATTGCTTGCCGCATTGCCCGCTCTGCCCGGGAGATGGGAATTGCCACCCTGGCCATTGCCTCGGAGGCGGATGAAGAGGCGCTGCATGTGCAGTCTTGTGATGAGGCGGTGTATCTGGGCGGTCACAGCCCAGCTGAGAGCTATTTGCGCAGTGATGCGATTATCGCGGCGGCCCAAGAGCATGGCGCAGATGCCATCCATCCGGGTTATGGGTTTCTGTCAGAAGATCCCGACTTTGCCCAAGCGGTGCAAGAGGCCGGCCTGATCTGGGTCGGCCCGCCCGCTGCGGCCATTCGGGCCATGGGGCTCAAGGATGCCGCAAAGGCTTTGATGCAAAAGGCCGGAGTTCCGATTGTGCCGGGATATCACGGCGAGACGCAGTCTTTGGAGCGGCTGCAACAAGCCGCCGCAGAGATTGGCTATCCCGTGCTCATCAAGGCGGTGGCGGGCGGTGGCGGCAAAGGCATGCGCCGTGTCGACCGGCCTGAGGAGTTTGCGGCTCATCTGGCCTCGGCACAGTCAGAGGCGCAAGGCGCCTTTGGCAATGCGCGGGTGTTGATTGAAAAATTCATTGCCAACCCACGCCATATTGAAATCCAAGTGTTCGGTGATGGGCAGAAAGCTGTGCACCTCTATGAGCGGGATTGTTCTTTGCAACGCCGTCATCAAAAGGTGATTGAGGAGGCGCCTGCGCCGCATATGCCAAATGCGGTTCGCGACGCGATGGGGCGGGCGGCGGTGCGCGCCGCTCAGGCCATTGGTTACGCCAGCGCAGGCACGGTTGAGTTTATTGTGGATGGCAGCGACGCTCTGAACGAAGACAGCTTTTATTTCATGGAGATGAACACGCGATTACAGGTGGAGCACCCCGTCACCGAAGAGATTTTAGGCATAGACTTGGTGGCCTGGCAGCTGCAAGTTGCGGCGGGGGGGCTTTTGCCGCTGAAGCAAGATGAAATCCATGCGCAGGGTCACTCCATTGAGGCGCGGCTCTATGCCGAAGATTCCGCGCAGGGTTTTCTGCCTTCGATTGGCCAGTTGCATCATCTGAACTTTGGACCTGGATTGCGTGTGGAGACAGGCGTGGCGCAGGGTGGGCAGGTCACGCCCTATTATGATCCGATGATCGCAAAGCTTATCGCCACAGGCCCAGATCGTGCCAGCGCGCTCCGGCTGCTGCTGCGGGGCTTGAAATTGACTCAAATCGCGGGTCTCAAGACCAATCGTGATTTTTTAATTGCGCTTCTGCAGCACGAGGATTTTGTGGCCGGCAGCTTTGATACAGGGTTGATCGCGCGTGATATGGAGGGGTTGACCCGCGCGCCGGTACCGGCTCCGGAAGATTGGGCAAGAGCGGCGCTTTGCGCCATGGGGCTGTTGGATACTGGCCGAGATCGGCAGGGTGATGCGGGTTTCACGCTGTTCACACCGCTGCGCCAAAGCCTGGCTTTGCGCTATCAAGATGAGCTGCAAACTGTGCATGTGAGCCTACGCCCTGGGGGGCAGACCGTGGTTGATGTGGCCGGGGAAATTTTTGAGCTGGGTCCGCGCACGCTATCGCAGCGGCCTGCGGTCTTGGCCGCTGGCAAAGCCTATCTCTTTGGTGAGCAAACTCTGGTGTTTGATGTGATTGATCCCTTGGAGCGTACCGCGACGGTTCAAAGCGATGGGGCGATCACAGCGCCGATGCCTGGCTTGGTCAAACAGGTTTTCGTGCGCGCGGGGCAAGAGGTTGCCGCTGGAGACCCGATTGTCGTGCTCGAAGCGATGAAAATGCAGCATACGCTTTGCGCCGATCACGCGGGCCGCGTTGAAAACTTAACGGCGCGGCAAGATCAACAAGTGGATGCGGGTGTGGTTTTGGCTGTGATTGAAGCCGCACAGGAGGACGCGTGATGAGTAAGGCGGTGGAGATTTTTGAGGTTGGCCCGCGTGACGGGCTTCAAAATGAACCGGCCTTTATCTCCTCGGAGGATAAAATCGCCCTGACGCAGGCTTTGGCGGGCGCGGGCCTTCGGCGGATCGAATGCGCCAGTTTTGTCAGCCCCAAATGGGTGCCGCAAATGGCAGATGCGGCGCAGGTGGTTGAGGGGGTGACACCCGGCGCGGCGCAGCTCTATGCTCTGGCCCCCAATAATCGGGGTTTGCAGGCGGCTTTGGCGACCCCGGTCGGGGGGCTTTGTGTGTTCATCGCGGCAACCGAAGGTTTTAGCCGCGCCAATACGAATATTTCGCTCGCCGGGGCTGTGGAGCGCGTGCAAGACGTCATTGCGACATTCAGGGCTGAGGCGCCGGAGGGGGTGCGGCTGCGCGGTTATATTTCCTGCGTCACTGAATGCCCCTATGATGGGCCCGTCGCCCCCTCCGAAGTGGCCCGGCTTGCTGAGCTGCTGCATGGCGCGGGCTGTGACGAAATTTCCCTCGGCGACACCATAGGCACGGCCTATCCTGAGCAGGTGGCGCGCATGTTGGAGGCTGTGGTGCGGGTCGTGCCGGCCGAAGCATTGGCCGGTCATTATCATGATACTGCGGGACGGGCCTTGGCAAATATTGATGTGTCCCTCGACTATGGATTGCGGATTTTTGATGCCTCCATTGCTGGCTTGGGCGGCTGTCCCTATGCGCCTGGAGCGAAGGGCAATGTGGATACGGAATTGGTCTATGCCCATCTTATCGCCCGCGGATATGACATCTCTGGTGCGCCAGATCGCGCCGGATTGGCGCAGGCCGCGCGTTTGGCACGAAAAATTCTGGGACGCACAGAAGGCGCAATAGATGCAATTTGATACGATAGACAGCGCAACAGATGCACAAGGGGTCTGTACGGTTTGGTTGAACAGGCCCGAGAAACACAACGCCTTATCTGCTCAGATGATCGACGAGATGACCGAAATGGCCGCAAATTTGCGCCACAGTTCGGCGCGGGTCGTGGTTTTGGCCGCGCGCGGCAAGAGCTTTTGCGCCGGTGGAGATTTGCAATGGATGCAAGCGCAGATGCAGGCGGATCGTGCGACCCGGCAAGAAGGCGCGCGACGTCTTGCGGGGATGCTGCAGTCTTGGAACACACTGCCGCAGCCGGTGATCGGACGTCTTCACGGCAATGCCTTTGGCGGCGGGGTCGGGCTGGCCTCTATCTGTGACGTGGCCATTGGGGTTGAGAATGCTTGGATGGGGCTCACTGAAACCAAGCTTGGGCTGATTCCGGCAACCATCGGTCCCTATGTGATTGCGCGCATGGGCGAGGCGGCGGCGCGGCGTGTGTTCATGTCTGCACGCAAGTTTTCTGCGCAAGAAGCGCAGAGCTTGGGGCTCTTGGCCAAGACCGTTGCCGAAGACGCGCTTGACCGGGCGGTGACGGCAGAGGTGACACCTTATTTAAGCTGTGCTCCGGGGGCCGTGGCCGCGGCGAAAAAATTGGCGCGCGCCCTGGGTCCGGTCATTGACGCGCAGACCATTGAAATGACGGTCACAGCTTTGATTGCGCAATGGGAAAGCCCAGAGGCGGAGGAGGGAATTGCCGCCTTCTTCCAAAAATCTGCGCCAAGCTGGCAGGCCCGTTGATCGGTTTTGGATAAATTTTTTATAAGACCGGCTGGGATTGCGCAATCCGGGCGTTGACCCTTTTGAGCCCGAAGCGTAGTACAGGCGGCATGTTGTGCCACTAGCGGCGCATGTAAGGAGCCAACGTGGAAAATATTGCACAGGATTACCTCCCGATATTGATGCTGCTGGCAGTGGCGATAGGATTGGGCATTGTTTTGTTATTGGCTGCAGCTGTGGTCGCGGTGCGCAATCCAGACCCGGAAAAAGTCTCCGCCTATGAATGCGGGTTTAACGCCTTTGATGATGCGCGGATGAAGTTTGACGTGCGCTTTTATTTGGTGGCGATCTTGTTCATTATCTTCGATCTTGAGATCGCGTTTCTCTTCCCTTGGGCGGTGGCCTTTAAGGATATCAGCATGCTGGCCTTTTGGTCGATGATGGCATTTTTGGCGGTTCTCACCATCGGATTTGCTTATGAGTGGAAGAAGGGAGCCTTGGAATGGGAGTGATGGCAGGGGCGAATACCGCTGGATTTGACCGTGATGTCGCCACGAGAGAGCTCAACAGTGAGCTTCAGGACAAAGGCTTTTTGGTCACATCAACCGAAGACATTATCAATTGGGCCCGCACGGGCAGCCTGCATTGGATGACCTTTGGCCTGGCGTGCTGCGCTGTCGAGATGATGCATGCGTCCACGCCGCGGTATGATCTGGAACGTTTTGGTACTGCGCCGCGGGCCAGTCCACGTCAATCCGATTTGATGATTGTTGCTGGGACATTGACGAACAAAATGGCGCCGGCCCTGCGCAAGGTTTACGACCAAATGCCCGAGCCGCGATATGTGATCTCGATGGGCTCTTGTGCCAATGGTGGCGGTTATTATCATTACAGCTACTCTGTTGTGCGGGGCTGCGACCGGATTGTGCCTGTAGACGTCTACGTGCCCGGCTGCCCACCCACCGCAGAGGCGCTGCTTTACGGTATTTTGCAGCTTCAAAGAAAAATTCGCAGAACAGGAACAATCGTGAGGTAAAGTCATGAAAGTTGAGCTTGGTTCGGTTGTATATCTAAAGAGTGGTGGTCCGTTGATGACTGTGGAAGAATTGGGTGAACATGCGGATGCGCGCTGCGCGTGGTTTGTTGATTTGGCAGTCCAACGCGAATGGTTCGCGTTGGCAGCATTGCAGCCTCAGGATCCGCCGAAAGCCGGCGTCGCCTCTCCTGCAAAGAAAGTTGTGAAATGACACAGGCGTTACAAGAATTGGGTGCGTTGATTGCATCAAAACGGCCCGATTGCGTGCTGTCCTATGATGTAAGTTTTGACGAGCTGACCATTGAAGTCGCGCCGTCCAATATCGTTGGGTTGGTTGATTTTCTGAAGTCCAACCGCAACTGCCGCTTTTCGACTTTGGTGGATATCACAGCGGTGGATTATCCGGGCCGCGAGAAACGCTTTGACGTCGTGTATCATTTGCTCAGCATGTATCAGAACCACCGGGTGCGCTTGCGGGCCTCTGTGCGGGCCGATGACATGGTGGCCTCGATCGTAGAGGTGCACCCTTCGGCAAATTGGTTCGAGCGTGAAATATTCGATATGTTTGGCATCCTCTTTTCTGGCCACCCGGATCTGCGCAGATTGCTGACCGATTACGGCTTTCGCGGCCATCCGCTGCGCAAAGATTTTCCAACCAGCGGCTATACGGAACTGCGCTATGACGAGGCTGAAAAGCGTGTGGTCTATGAGCCCGTGTCCTTGGTGCAAGAATACCGTCAATTCGACTTTATGTCTCCTTGGGAGGGGGCAAAATATGTGCTGCCGGGTGACGAGAAAACTGATGGGGCCAAGGGGTAAGCTATGGCGGATCCGACACTTTTGATCTGCGTGGGAGCGACGAAGGCGGGAACGTCTTGGATGTATCGCTATTTGCATGATCATGCGGCGTGTCATGTGCGGTCTGTTAAGGAATGTCATTATTTTTCAAAATTTAATCCTAAGAAATTAATGCGCCAGCTGAAGGTTTTGGACCGTCTTGTGGTGCAATATGAGGCGCGTCTGATTGAGGTTGAAGCTGCGGATGATATCATCCGCATTCTCAGCTTGAGCCGCCGGATTGATGATACCAAAGCGCTGATCATGGCGCTTTCGGCAGAGCGCAGTGACGATTCCGCCTATTTGGAGTATCTGCAGGCTGGGCGTATGGATGAGACGGTCTTGCTTGACGTCACGCCGGCCTATGCTTTGCTTGAGCCCACAGAGATTGCCCGTATTTCAGCGCTGCCTATTCGCGTAAAGCTGCAATATCTGATGCGCGATCCGCTGGAGCGTCTGTTGTCGCATGTGCGCATGGTGGCCAAACGCAGTATGAAAGAGGGGCAGGATTTCTTGCTCACCTGCCAAGATATCTTACAGCGCGTTTTATACAAACAAGAAGAGGCGCATATCGTGATACGGGGCGATTATAAGTCGAATATCTCGCGCTTTGCCTCCGTCTTCGATCACTCGCAGTTTCAGATCGGCTTTTCGGAAAATTTGCAGGACGGCCCCAAGTTTGACGCCATGTGTTCCTATTGGGGGATCGAAGCGATAAGCCCCAGCCAGATCAAGCGCGCGCATGTGGGCCTTGCGGCGCCTTTTCCTGAAGGCCTGCGTCGGGACACTTTGGAGTTTTTAAAGGCGCAATACGACTTTGTTGCTGATAATTTCGCGGAACTGCCGGAGAATTGGCGGAAAAATCGGGAGTTGCTGGCGTGATACTACAGATCATCATCGGCCAAAACTTTGGCCAAGAAGGAGGTGCATAATGGACGGCTCCAAATTTGACGACGCTTTGACCGGCGAGCAAAAGATTCGCAATTTCAATATCAACTTCGGTCCACAGCACCCGGCGGCGCATGGTGTGTTGCGTTTGGTGCTGGAATTGGACGGCGAGATTGTCGAGCGCTGCGATCCGCATATTGGACTGTTGCACCGTGGCACGGAAAAGCTGATGGAAAGCCGGACCTATCTGCAAAACTTGCCCTATTTTGACCGGCTTGATTATGTGGCGCCAATGAACCAGGAGCACGCATGGTGTTTGGCGATTGAAAAACTCACCGGCACTGTAGTGCCGCGCCGCGCCAGCCTGATCCGGGTGCTCTATTGTGAAATTGGCCGCGTGCTCAACCATTTGCTCAATGTCACGACCCAGGCGATGGATGTGGGGGCGATGACGCCTTTGACCTGGGGATTTGAAGAGCGCGAAAAGCTGATGATCTTTTATGAGCGGGCCTGCGGTGCGCGTCTCCATGCGGCCTATTTCCGCCCAGGCGGGGTGCATCAAGATCTGCCTGATGCTCTGATCAATGACATCGAAGAATGGGCCCAGAGCTTCCCAGCGGTTTTGCAAGACATCGATACGATGTTGACAGAAAATCGGATTTTCAAGCAGCGTAACGCAGATATTGGCGTTGTGACAGAAGACGACATTCAGAAATATGGTTTTAGTGGCGTTATGGTGCGCGGTTCTGGCTTTGCCTGGGATTTGCGCCGGGCGCAGCCCTATGAATGCTATGACGAGTTTAAATTCGACATTCCTGTTGGCAAGAATGGAGATTGTTATGATCGCTATTTGTGCCGCATGGAGGAAATGCGTCAATCCGTGTCGATCATCAAACAGGCCATTGGTAAATTGCGCGAGGAGCCCGGAGATGTCATGGCGCGCGGAAAAATGACCCCGCCAAAACGCGGTGAGATGAAACAGTCGATGGAAGCTTTGATCCACCACTTCAAACTTTACACCGAGGGTTTCCATGTTCCCGAGGGCGAAGTCTATGCGGCTGTTGAAGCGCCAAAGGGTGAGTTTGGGGTGTATCTGGTCGCAGATGGCACGAATAAACCCTATCGCAGCAAGATAAGGGCACCGGGCTTTTTGCACCTGCAAGCGATGGATCACCTGTGCAAAGGGCACCAGCTGGCAGATGTGGCGGCAATCATTGGCACGATGGATGTGGTCTTTGGAGAGATTGACCGATGAGATGCCACGCCGTTCCTTTTGAAATCTATGTCGCGTCTTTGAACGCTTAAATTACAGGGCCTTACATGCTTCGTCGTCTACACGCAGATCAACCCAGCTCCTTTGCTTTCACGCCTGCCAACCAGGCTTGGGCAGAGGCGCAGATGACCAAATTCCCCGAGGGCCGGCAGGCCAGCGCGGTGATCCCATTGCTGTGGCGCGCCCAGGAGCAAGAAGGTTGGCTGACGCGGCCCGCGATTGAGGCGGTGGCTGATCTTTTGGGCATGGCCTATATTCGGGTTTTAGAGGTTGCGACCTTCTATTTCATGTTCCAGCTTCAGCCCGTTGGCCAGGTGGCGCATTTCCAAATTTGTGGCACCACCACTTGCATGATTTGCGGTGCAGAAGATCTGGTCTCCGTGTGCAAAGAAAAAATTGCCAGCAAGCCCCATGTTATTTCCGAAGATGGCAAGTTCAGCTGGGAAGAGGTGGAATGTTTGGGGGCCTGCGCAAATGCGCCGATGGTTCAGATTGGCAAAGATTACTATGAAGATCTCACCGCTGAGAAATTCGCGGATCTGATTGATCAATTGGCCGCAGGCCAGCTGCCAACCCCCGGTTCGCAATCGGGCCGCTATGCCGCGGAGCCAGCCACGGGGTTGACCTCTTTGAAAGACCGTGAGCCGGGCAAGGCGGCGTTTAACGCTTCTGTGCAATTGGCTGTGGACTTGGGGGATACGGTCAAACGGATTGACGGCAGTGAAGTGCCGCTCCTGACCCCATGGTTGGGCAAGGCTGTAAAACCGAAAGCTGCCCCGAAGGCCAAAGCAAAGGCCGCACCAAAGCCCAAAACCGCCAAGGCGAAAGCTGCCAAGGCGAAAGAGACAAAGTAACCGATCGCCTCCTGGCAAAGACAATGCGTTGAAAGACCGAACACAACATGCACAGCGAAAAAGATCATATCCAAGCCAAGAAAGGCCGGACAGCTAGTCTGGTCATCGCCGGTGCGATACTGATTTGGCTTGCCATGCAATGGGCCGCTGTGCAGCTTGATATTTCCAGCCGTTACATGCTGTTGCTGGATTTGGCCGTTATGGCTGCGATGGTTTGGTCACTTATTGTCACTTTTCAAATTTGGCGTGCGCGCCGCGATGCAGATAAAGGCTAAATGAAATGCTGAAAGATCAAGATCGTATTTTCACCAATCTCTATGGGATGCATGAGCGCACATTGAAAGGCGCCAAAGCGCGGGGCCATTGGGATGGCACGGCCGCTTTGATCAAAAAGGGCCGTGATTGGATCATTGATGAGATGAAAGCCTCCGGGCTGCGCGGCCGCGGAGGGGCAGGCTTCCCAACGGGGTTGAAGTGGTCCTTTATGCCAAAAGAAAGCGATGGCCGCCCGTCCTATTTGGTCGTGAATGCCGATGAATCCGAGCCGGGCACCTGCAAGGACCGTGAAATTATGCGTCATGATCCGCATACGCTGATTGAAGGCTGCTTGATTGCCTCTTTCGCGATGAATGCCAATGCATGCTATATCTACATTCGCGGCGAGTATATTCGCGAGCGCGAAGCGCTACAGGCGGCGATTGATGAGGCCTATGACGCTGGGTTGGTTGGCAAGAATGCCGCCAAATCGGGTTGGGATTTCGACATTTACCTGCACCACGGGGCGGGAGCCTATATTTGCGGTGAAGAAACCGCGCTTTTAGAGAGTCTTGAGGGCAAGAAGGGCATGCCGCGGATGAAACCTCCCTTTCCTGCAGGGGCGGGGCTTTATGGATGTCCGACCACGGTGAACAATGTGGAATCCATTGCGGTTGTGCCAACGATTTTACGCCGCGGTGGTGCGTGGTTCTCAGGGTTTGGCCGTCCCAACAATACGGGCACGAAACTTTTTGCAATTTCTGGTCACGTGAATACACCCTGTGTGGTGGAAGAGGCGATGTCGATCTCATTCGATGAGCTGATTGATAAGCATTGCGGCGGGATCCGTGGGGGGTGGGACAATCTCAAAGCGGTTATCCCGGGTGGATCTTCCGTGCCGATGTTGCCCGGCTCAGTCATGCGACAAGATGCGATAATGGATTTTGACTGGCTGCGCGAACAGCGTTCAGGTCTCGGCACAGCGGCCATCATTGTGATGGATCAATCGACGGATGTGGTCAAAGCTGTTTGGCGTTTGGCAAAGTTCTACAAGCATGAAAGCTGTGGCCAATGCACCCCGTGCCGCGAGGGCACAGGCTGGATGATGCGGGTGATGGAGCGGCTGGTGACCGGTGATGCGGGACCAGAGGAAATTGATATGTTGCTGGATGTGACCAAACAAGTCGAAGGCCATACAATTTGTGCCCTTGGGGATGCGGCCGCCTGGCCTATTCAGGGGCTCATCCGGCATTTCCGCGACGATATAGAGCAGCGCATCGCCCATAAACGCCGTCCCTTGCGTGGTTTGGCGGCTGAATAACCGATGACCCTGATCGCTTCATATCCTGCTGACATGCGCATCACGCTGAAGGCCGTTGCCTTTGCGCTGTGCTGTGTGCCGGCGCCGGCTATTGCCGCGAAGGGTTTGGCGCATGAGGTCGAGATCAACGAAGGGCTGATTGCGATTTCTATGGCCAATGTGGTCCGTGAAACCTGTCCTAGTATCTCTGCACGGCTGCTGAGGGCTTGGTTTTACATTACATCACTTGAGGCAGAGGCTCGATCGCTCGGCTATTCGCCGCAAGAGGTGAGTGCCTTTGTTAAAGATCCTGTGGAAAAAAGTCGTGTTCTGAGCATTGCTCAAAAGCGACTTGCAGATCATGGGGTTATCCCTGACCAACCCGCGACCTATTGCACCTTTGGGCTTGCTGAAATTCAAGCAGGCTCTGCGATCGGAAAATTGCTGAAAGCGAATTAGATATGTCTGACCTGCGTAAAATCATCATCGACGATCAAGAAATCGAAGTAGACGGCGCGATGACGTTGATCCAAGCCTGTGAGCAGGTCGGGGTTGAGGTGCCGCGGTTTTGTTATCATGAGCGTCTGACCATCGCTGGCAATTGCCGGATGTGTCTGGTGGAAGTTGTGGGTGGTCCGCCGAAGCCTGCCGCCTCTTGCGCGATGCAGGTCCGCGATCTGCGCCCCGGCCCAGAAGGGCAATTGCCAGTTGTCAAAACCAATTCTCCGATGGTGAAAAAAGCCCGCGAAGGGGTGATGGAATTTTTGCTCATCAACCACCCGCTGGATTGTCCAATCTGTGATCAGGGCGGAGAGTGCGATCTGCAAGATCAAGCCATGGCCTATGGCGTGGATTTCAGCCGATTCCGTGAGCCCAAAAGGGCGACAGAGGATTTGGACTTGGGACCCTTGGTCGAGACCCATATGACCCGTTGTATTTCTTGCACCCGCTGCGTGCGCTTCACCTCCGAAGTGGCCGGTCTCACCCAGATGGGCCAAACTGGGCGCGGTGAAGATGCTGAAATTACCAGCTATTTGGGGCAAACGCTCGACAGCAATTTGCAGGGCAATATCATTGACCTGTGTCCGGTTGGTGCTTTGGTGTCCAAACCCTATGCGTTTGCCGCTCGTCCTTGGGAGTTGAGCAAAACCGACTCCATTGATGTGATGGATGCACTTGGCTCCAATATCCGCGTGGACACAAAGGGCCGTGAAGTGATGCGGTTTTTGCCGCGCAACCATGACGGTGTGAATGAGGAATGGCTGGCCGATAAGTCGCGTTTTGTTTGGGATGGCTTGCGCCGTCAGCGCTTGGACCGTCCCTATATTCGAGAGGCGGGCAAACTGCGGCCCGCGACCTGGCCGGAAGCGCTTGGAGCTGCGGCCGCGGCTATGGCTGGCAAAAAGGTGACCGCTTTGGTTGGCGATCTGGTCTCGACAGAGGCAGCCTATGCGCTTCAGCAGGTCATAGCTGGGCTCGGTGGAAAAATTGAGTGCCGGACAGATGGGGCGCAATTACCGATGGGCAATCGGAGCGGCTATGTCGGCACTGCACGCATCGAGGATCTCGAAACTGCGCAGATGATCCAGTTGATTGGCACCAACCCGAAGATGGAAGCGCCGGTTCTGAATGCCCGTATCCGCAAGGCTTGGAGCCGTGGCGCCACAATTGGTTTGATTGGTGAGCCAGTCGATCTGACCTATGACTATGTGCATGTTGGCACGGGGCGTGCGGATCTGCAGGCCTTGCTTAAGAAAGATTATAAAGCTGTTCTGGAGCAGCCCTCCGTGGTGGTTCTGGGGCAGGCGGCTTTGCAAGCCGAGGATGGCGCGGCGGTTCTGGCGGCCACGATGGAGCTTTGCGAAAAAACTGACAGCAAATTGCTGATCCTGCACACAGCAGCGGCACGCGTTGGTGCGATGGATTTGGGATGCACCACCGAAGGGGGTCTTGCCGCCGCCGTTGAAGGCGCTGAGGTCATCTATAATCTGGGGGAGGATGAAATGGACATCGCGCCCGGGGCCTTTGTGATTTATCAAGGCAGTCATGGCGATAGAGGGGCGCATCGGGCCGATGTGATCCTGCCGGGCGCGGCCTACACGGAAGAAAATGGTATTTTTGTCAACACTGAAGGGCGGCCACAATTGGCGCAGCGCGCTGGCTTTGCACCGGGTGAAGCCAAGGAAAACTGGGCCATTCTGCGGGCGCTTTCTGCTGAATTGGGCGCGACCTTGCCCTTTGATACTTTGGCACAGCTGCGCAATGACATGATTGCAGCGGTCCCCCATTTGGCGGTGATTGATGGGGTGCCAGAAAATGAATGGCAGGCGGTGTCGGGCGGAAAAATGGGCAAGGGTGCGTTTGGACAGGCGATAAGCGATTATTACCTCAGCAATCCGATCGCCCGGGCCAGTGCCTTGATGGCGGAACTATCTGCCAATGCCAAAGCGCGCAATTCTGCGTCTCTTGCGGCGGAATAATTTGATGGGTTTGGCTTTGATGGATCGTTTGGACAGCTGTCGCGCACCGGAGTTTGGCGGGACTTTGCAAGGTCACGGGCGCTGCAGCGGGATTGCGGCGTACAGAGCGGTGATTTCATCGAAAAACCATGCAGCGAAGGCTGGTATTTTTACCCAAGATACGGTTTACAGCCCAACATATGACCCGGCTGACATCTCGGCCGATATTCAGGCGAAAATCAGCACAGCTGAACGCAAGGAACGAGGGATACCAAAGGTATGAACGAATTCTTTTCCACAAACCTCGGGGTCGCAGTGATCCTTTTGGGCCAAACCCTTGCGGTGGTTGGTTTTGTGATGATCAGCTTGCTGTTTTTGGTCTATGGCGACCGGAAAATTTGGGCTGCGGTTCAGATGCGGCGTGGGCCAAATGTGGTGGGTTTTTTTGGCCTGCTGCAGACCGTGGCCGATGCCTTGAAATATGTGGTTAAGGAAATTGTGATTCCTGCGGGCGCAGATCGTCCTGTCTTTATATTGGCGCCGCTTGTGTCCTTTGTTTTGGCGATGTTGGCTTGGGCCGTTATCCCCTTCAACGCGACCTGGGTTTTGGCCGATATCAACGTGGCCTTGCTCTTTGTTTTCGCAGTGTCTTCGCTCGAAGTTTATGGGGTGATTATGGGCGGTTGGGCCTCCAACTCGAAATATCCCTTTCTCGGCTCCCTGCGCTCTGCAGCGCAGATGATTTCCTATGAAGTCTCGATGGGGTTGATCATCATTGGAGTGATTATTTCGACCGGATCGATGAATTTTGGCGCAATTGTTGCAGCGCAAAATGGCGATTTGGGCTTTTTCAATTGGTATTTCATCCCGCATTTCCCCATGGTGTTTTTGTTTTTCATCAGCGCCTTGGCAGAAACCAATCGCCCGCCCTTCGATTTGCCTGAGGCAGAGTCGGAGCTTGTGGCGGGGTATCAGGTTGAATATTCGTCAACGCCTTTTTTGCTCTTCATGGCCGGTGAATATATCGCGATATTCTTGATGTGTGCTTTGATCACCCTGTTGTTCTTCGGGGGGTGGGCCTCGCCTGTGCCTTTCATTGCCGATGGTCCGGTCTGGATGGTCGGGAAAATGGCAATCTTCTTTTTCCTGATTGCCATGGTCAAAGCCTTGGTACCGCGGTATCGCTACGATCAGCTGATGCGTTTGGGCTGGAAAGTATTTCTGCCCTTCTCCTTGGTCTGGGTGGTCTTTGTGGCCTTTGCAGCGAAATTCGGTTGGTTCTGGGGCGTCTATGCCCGCTGGACAGTGGGAGGCTAAACCAATGGCAAATATTGATTATACACGTCGGGTCAAATATTTCTTACTGCAAGATTTTTGGGCTGCGTTCAAATTGGGTATGAAATATTTTTTCCGGCCTAAGGCGACTTTGAACTACCCGCATGAAAAAGGACCCTTGAGCCCAAGGTTCCGCGGTGAACATGCTTTGCGCCGCTACCCGAATGGGGAAGAACGCTGTATTGCCTGTAAGCTTTGCGAAGCGATTTGCCCGGCGCAGGCCATCACCATTGACGCCGAGCCGCGCGATGACGGCAGCCGCCGCACCACCCGTTATGATATCGATATGACCAAATGCATCTACTGTGGCTTTTGCCAAGAGGCCTGCCCGGTGGATGCGATTGTTGAAGGGCCGAATTTCGAATTTTCAACTGAGACGCGTGAAGAGTTATTTTACGACAAATCCAAACTGCTAGAAAATGGCGACCGTTGGGAAGCTGAGATTGCCCGCAATCTCGAACTCGACGCGCCATATCGCTAAGCGGCCAAGGGAAGGAATTACGATGGGTATCGCGGAACTCGCGTTTTACGCATTTTCAATGTCCACTTTGATCGGGGGCATTTTCACAGTCGTGGCGCGCAACCCGGTGCATTCGGTTTTGTGGCTGATTTTGGCTTTTCTCTCGGCGGCGGGCCTTTTTGTCCTGTTGGGTGCCGAGTTTGTGGCCATGCTGCTGATCATCGTCTATGTCGGCGCCGTGGCGGTCTTATTCCTCTTTGTTGTGATGATGCTTGATGTGGATTTTGCTGAACTGAAAGCAGAGATGGCAAAATATCTGCCTCTTGGGTTGGTGATTGGCGTGATTGTCCTCATGCAGTTGATGTTCGCCTTCGGGGTTTGGGACTATTCGGCCGGATACGAGGGACGCTTGGCCGCTGAATTCGGCGCCGGCACCAACACCGGCGAGCTGGGTGCCATTCTTTATGATGACTATATTTTAATTTTCCAACTGGCCGGCTTGGTGCTCTTGGTGGCCATGATTGGGGCGATTGTGCTCACTCTGCGCCACCGGGTGGACGTCAAGCGTCAGGACGTGATTGCGCAGATGATGCGTGATCCAGCCAAAGCTATGGAATTGAAAGATGTAAAACCGGGGCAGGGACTATGATCGGACTTGAACATTATCTGGCCGTTGCGGCGGCCCTGTTTGTGATTGGCATCTTTGGACTGTTTCTGAATCGCAAAAATATCATTATTTTGTTGATGAGTATCGAATTGATGCTGCTGAGCGTGAATATCAACTTCGTCGCCTTTTCGGCCTTTCTTGGCGACTATGTTGGGCAGATTTTCACGCTCTTTGTATTGACCGTGGCAGCGGCCGAAGCTGCAATCGGCTTGGCGATTTTGGTGTGTTTCTTCCGTAACAAAGGCTCGATTGACGTTGAAGACGTCAACGTAATGAAAGGGTAAGGCGTTATGGAAACTATACTCCTTTTTGCCCCATTGGTGGGGGCTCTGATTGCAGGCTTCGGTCACGGGGTTATTGGCGATAAGGCGGCGCAGGTCTTGACCACCGCGCTGTTGTTTCTCTCGGCGCTTTTGTCTTGGGTGCTGTTTCTCAGCTTTGATGGGCAGACCGAAAGTATCCATATTCTGCGCTGGATTGAGAGCGGCACCTTGTCGACCGATTGGGCCATTCGCATGGACCGGCTGACGACGATTATGTTGATTGTGATCACCACCGTCTCGGCCTTGGTGCATCTTTATTCCATGGGCTATATGGCCCATGATGATCATTTCCGGGACGGTGAAAGCTATCGTCCAAGGTTCTTTGCCTATCTATCGTTTTTCACATTTGCCATGTTGATGCTGGTGACCTCTGACAACCTGTTGCAGCTGTTCTTTGGCTGGGAAGGGGTGGGCGTGGCCTCTTATTTGCTGATTGGGTTCTACATCCGCAAACAAAGCGCAGGGGCGGCGGCAATCAAAGCCTTTGTGGTTAACCGGGTTGGCGATTTCGGATTTTTGCTGGGTATCTTTGGCCTGTATCTCGTAGCCGATAGCATCAAGTTTGAGGATATCTTTTTGATCGGTCCACAACTGGCCACGATGGAGTTGCACTTTCTTTGGCGCGATTGGAATGCGGCGAATTTGATTGCCTTCTTGCTGTTCGTCGGCGCGATGGGCAAATCGGCGCAGTTGATCTTGCACACTTGGTTGCCGGACGCGATGGAAGGCCCGACCCCTGTGTCCGCCTTGATCCATGCAGCCACTATGGTCACTGCGGGTGTCTTTTTGGTGTGCCGCATGTCTCCGATTATGGAATTTGCACCTGATACGATGAATTTCATCGTCTTCCTGGGCGCTTCGACGGCCTTCTTTGCGGCGACCGTTGGACTTGTGCAAAATGACATTAAACGGGTGATTGCTTATTCAACCTGCTCGCAGCTGGGATATATGTTCGTGGCGGCCGGGCTTGGGGTCTATTCCGTGGCAATGTTCCATCTTTTGACCCACGCCTTCTTTAAGGCGATGCTATTTTTGGGTGCAGGCTCGGTTATTCACGGGATGCATCACGAGCAAGATATGCGCAATTACGGCGGTTTGCGCAAAAAACTGCCCTATACTTTCTGGGCTATGATGATCGGCACGCTGGCGATTACGGGTGTTGGTATCCCCCTCACGCACTACGGCTTTGCCGGCTTCCTGTCGAAGGATGCGGTGATTGAGAGTGCCTATGCGGGGACAATGGGAGGTTATGCCTTCTGGATGTTGGTTATCGCGGCGATGTTCACCAGTTTTTACAGCTGGCGCTTGATGTTCTTGACCTTCTTCGGCGCGGCGCGGGGCGACAAACACACCCATGAGCACGCCCATGAAAGCCCAAAGGTCATGCTGGTGCCGCTTGCGGTGCTGGCGGTTGGAGCGATTTTCTCAGGCATGGTCTTTTACAAGCCGTTTTTTGGGGACCACCATAAAGTGGAAGTTTTCTTTGGCATTGTTGAGGCAAATGCTGGCCATGATGAGGATCATGCTCAGGGTGGATCTAACCTGATTGCGCCCGCCCATGCCGCCACAGCCAGCGCAGAGACCGATGATGCGGCCGGTCATGGCGCAGGGGATGATGGCGCTGAGGACAAGCCGGGTCGGGGGGCGATCTATATGGCGCCCAGTAACACTGTGCTGGACGATGCGCATCACGTCCATTGGTTGGTCAAATTGTCCCCATTTATCGCTATGGTCCTGGGCTTTGCAGGGGCTTGGGCATTTTACATGACCAAGCTGGACCTGCCGCGTCGGGTGGCTGAGAGCAATCCGGTGCTCTATCGCTTCCTACTGAATAAATGGTATTTTGATGAAATCTACGATGTGATCTTCCTGCGCCCGGCGCAATGGCTGGGGCGGACCCTTTGGAAGGTTGGAGATGGAAAAATCATTGATGGTGGCATCAACGGTCTGGCCATGGGGATCATCCCCTTCTTCACCAAATGGGCCGGCCGCATGCAGTCGGGTTATATCTTCACCTATGCTTTTGGCATGGTGATCGGAATCGCAGCCTTGGTCACCTGGGTGACCATCGCGGGAGGTAAATAATGAGCAACCTTCTTAGCCTAATTACATTCATTCCTTTGGTCGCAGCGGTCATTTTGGCGCTTTTGGCCCGTGGGGATGGTGAGGCCTCGCAAAGAAATGTGAAATATCTGGCGCTGGCCGCGACAGGGTTCACCTTTCTGGCCTCCCTCATGCTGCTGTCGGGTTTTGAGCCAAATGATACAGGCTTTCAATTTGTTGAAGAGCGCAGCTGGCTTTTGGGCATGCAGTATAAGATGGGGGTTGATGGGATAAGCCTGTTGTTCGTTTTGCTGACGACATTCACAATGCCCCTGGTCGTTGCAGCCTCATGGAATGTCACACATCGTCTCAAAGAGTATATGATCGCCTTTTTGGTGCTTGAAAGCTTGATGATCGGGGTGTTCTGCGCCTTAGATCTGGTGCTGTTTTACATGTTCTTTGAAGCCTGTTTGATCCCAATGTTTTTGATCATTGGGATTTGGGGTGGCAAAGAGCGGATCTATGCGTCGTTCAAGTTCTTTCTCTACACGTTTTTGGGCTCGGTTTTAATGCTGGTGGCCATGGTGGCCATGTTTGCTGATGCCGGGACCACGGATATGGTGGTGCTTTTGAGCCATAATTTTGGATCAGACACGCTGACTGTGGCAGGGTTTCACATTATTGGCGGGGCGCAGACGCTGATGTGGTTGGCCTTCTTTGCCTCATTCGCGGTGAAAATGCCGATGTGGCCGGTGCACACTTGGTTGCCAGATGCCCATGTGCAAGCGCCGACGGCCGGCTCTGTGGTGCTCGCGGCAATTTTGCTAAAAATGGGCGGCTATGGGTTTCTGCGGTTCTCTTTGCCGATGTTCCCTGTGGCCTCTGACCTGCTGGCGCCTTTGGTGTTTTGGATGTCGGCGATTGCGATTGTCTACACGTCATTGGTCGCCCTGGCGCAGCAGGATATGAAAAAGCTGATCGCCTATTCCTCGGTGGCGCATATGGGATATGTCACCATGGGAATATTTGCGGCCAATCAGCAAGGGATTGATGGCGCGATATTCCAGATGCTGAGTCATGGGTTTATCTCTGGCGCTTTGTTTCTCTGTGTTGGGGTGATTTATGACCGGATGCACACCCGCGACATTGACGCCTATGGCGGCCTCGTAAATCGGATGCCGAGCTATGCATTGATCTTCATGTTCTTCACCATGGCCAATGTTGGCTTGCCGGGCACATCGGGATTTGTCGGTGAATTCCTCACCTTGATGGGGATCTTTCAAGTCAATACTTGGGTGGCGCTCTTCGCGGCCTCTGGTGTGATCCTATCGGCCGCCTATGCTTTGTGGCTGTATCGCCGCGTGGTTTTGGGGGATTTGATCAAGGAAAGCTTGAAATCCATTACCGATATGGCACCGCGTGAGAAGATGATCTTTGCCCCGCTCGTGGCGATGACGCTGATCCTGGGCGTTTATCCCGCGCTCATCCTTGACATCATTGGGCCGTCGGTTGCGGCTTTGGTTGAAACCTATCACAGCAATGTGGCCGCTCACGGCATTGTGAGTTCGGCCGCATCCACTGCGTCCCATTAAAGGGGAATTTTGGAACATGATCGCTTCAGATTTCACGACTGTTCTACCTGAGGTTCTTCTGTCGCTCTATGCGATGCTGGCTTTGGTTGTTTTCGTTTATACGGGCAAGGATCGCCATGCCGTGCTCTCGATTTGGTTGACCAGCGGTGCGTTTTTGTTTCTGGCGCTGATCTTGGCGATGGGCACGCCAACCGGCACGGCCTCCTTTGGCGGGATGTTCATGGATGACAGTTTTGCACGATTTTGCAAGATTGTGATCTTACTGTCCGCGGCTTTGGTTCTGGTGATGGGCCAAGATTACGCGGCCAAGCATGATATGTTGAAGTTCGAATATCCCCTTTTGGTGGCGCTTTCGGTTGTGGGCATGATGGTGATGGTCTCCGCTGGCAGCCTTTTGACCCTCTATATGGGGTTAGAGCTGCAGTCTTTGGCCCTCTATGTGATCGCGGCCTTCCGACGAGACAGTGCCAAATCCACCGAAGCCGGGTTGAAATATTTTGTGCTGGGGGCTTTGTCCTCTGGTCTCCTGCTCTATGGTACCTCTTTGGTCTATGGGTTTGCCGGAACGGTTGAATTTTCTGGGATTATGGCCGCAACAAGCGGTGGGGATCTGTCCATCGGCTTGCTCCTGGGCCTGGTCTTTGTGATCGCTGGCATGGGCTTTAAGGTTTCCGCCGCACCATTTCACATGTGGGCGCCAGATGTCTATGAAGGGGCGCCAACCCCTGTCACCGCCTTTTTTGCCACGGCGCCAAAGATGGCGGCCATGGGGCTATTTGCCCGTGTCGTGAATGATGCATTCGGCGGCGTAACTGCAGATTGGCAACAGGTTGTGGCGGTTCTGTCGCTGTTTTCTATGTTCCTTGGTGCTGTGGCGGCGATTGGGCAAAAAGACATCAAACGTCTGATGGCCTATTCCTCAATCGCGCATATGGGGTTTGCTTTGATGGGGTTGGCCGCGGGCACCGTGTTCGGCGTACAAGCCATGCTAATCTATATGGCGATTTATATCTCCATGAACATCGGCATGTTCGCCCTCATCCTCTCTATGGAGCGTGACGGCCGGCCTGTGAGTGATATTGCCTCCCTCAGCATGCTGTCAAAATACCAACCTTTAAGAGCGCTCTGTGTCGTATTCATCATGTTCTCTATGGCTGGGGTTCCCCCGATGGTTGGGTTCTTTGGCAAATTCTATGTGCTGCGCGCCGCCTATGAGGCCAATATGGCCTGGCTCGCGATAGCCGGGGTCGTGGCCTCTGTGATTGGCGCCTATTACTACATCCGCATCGTGTATTTCATGTATTTTGGCGCGGAAAGTGAGCCACTTGATACGCAAACGCCGCGTAGGCTGACTGTGATTTTGGTGGCCTCCACCGCTGTGATCACTGTCGGTGCGGCCTTTAGCCTGTTTGGCATTGAGCCATTGGCGCAATTGGCGGCGGAGTCTCTTGCAAATTAAGTTGCCCTCTGGCGTCAGCGCCAGTTTTCATGCGCGGGCTGGATCCACAATGGATTTGGCCCGCAGTTATGATGGGGCGCAGGGTTTTCCGCATTGGATTTTGGCTGGCACACAGAGCAAAGCCCGGGGACGGCAGGGACGCAGTTGGTTATGTCCCGCTGGGGCCTTTGCGGCCAGTTTGGTCATGCAGCCCCGTTGCACCCCCGCAGAGGCCGCGCAACGCTCCTTCGTGGCTGCCTGCGCCTTGCGGCGTGCCTTGTCCAGCCTGGTGGGCGCGGGGGCCTTGGCTCAGAAATGGCCAAATGATGTTTTGCTCAATGGTGGGAAAGTGGCTGGGATCTTGCTTGAATCCTCTGGGTCTGGCCAGCTGGTGGACCGTTTGACCATTGGGATCGGTGTGAACCTCGGGCCTGCACCTCAAGATGTTGCACAAGCCAGTTTCCCGCCAATCGGCGTGGCGGATGTGACCGGCGAAAGCCTTGCGCCCGAAGCCTTTCTTGCAATCCTTGCGGCAGAATTTGCAGCGGTCGAGGCGGTTTTGCAGCAGCAAGGCTTTGCTGAGATTCGCGCCGAATGGACCGCGCACGCGGCCCGTTTGGGTGAAGAAATCACCGCACGCACAGGGCGAGAGGAGATCATCGGCCGCTTTGAGGGGCTGGATGTGCAGGGCAATTTGCTGCTGTTGACGGCAGGCGGCAAGAGGGTCATACCAGCCGCTGATATCTATTTTTAGGGCCTATCCAGATGCTACTCGCGATTGACTGCGGAAATACCAATACAGTGTTCTCTATTTGGGATGGCACGCAGTTTATCGCCAACTGGCGGATTGCCACCTCTCATAAACGCACAGCGGACCAGTATTTTGTCTGGCTCAATACCTTGATGACCCTAGATGGCATAGCCAGCGACATCGATGAGATGGTGATTTCGTCGACAGTGCCGCGGGTGGTGTTTAACCTCAGGGTTCTGGCGGATAAATATTTTGGCACGCGGCCGCTGGTGGTGGGGCGCACGGATTGCCAGCTTCCGATTGATGTGCGTGTCGATGCCGGCACGGCGGTCGGGCCGGATCGGTTGGTCAATTCCGTCGCGGGACATGATCTGTTTGGTGGGGATCTCATCATCGTAGATTTTGGCACAGCCACCACCTTTGATGTGGTCGACAGCGATGGCGCCTATATCGGCGGCTCTATTGCGCCGGGGGTGAACCTCAGCCTTGAAGCATTGCACCAAGCGGCGGCCGCTTTGCCACATGTGGATATTTCAAGGCCTTCATCGGTGATTGGCACCAATACGGTGGCCTGCATGCAATCGGGCGTGTTCTGGGGCTATGTTGGTCTTGTGCGGGAAATCTGTGATCAGATCAAAGCTGAACATGGCAGGCCGATGAAAGTCATCTCTACCGGTGGCCTTGCGCCACTGTTCCAACAATCAGTTCATTTGTTCGACGCGTTCGAAGATGAGCTTACAATGCACGGTCTCACCGTGATCCATCAATTCAATAAGGAAATTTGATGAGCCAAAAACGTTTAATGTATCTCCCTCTCGGCGGCGCCGGAGAGGTGGGAATGAATTGTTATGTCTACGGGTACGGACCGCGCGATAAAGAGCGCCTGATTGTCGTTGATCTCGGTGTGACGTTTCCAGATATGGACAACTCACCCGGGGTTGATTTGATCATTCCGGATATTGCCTGGCTTGAGGCGCGCAAAGACCGCATTGATGGCGTGTTTATCACCCATGCACATGAAGACCATGTGGGCGCTGTTGGCCATACCTATGCGCGTCTGGGTGCGCCCATCTACACCCGCGCATTCACCGCCAATATTGCCAGGCGCAAGCTGGAAGAGCATGGGGTTGCCGCCAATGCGGTGACAGTCATGAGCGCTTGGCCAGATCAAGTGGCATTGGGGCCGTTTAAGGTGGGGTTCCTGCCGATTAGCCATTCTATTCCTGAAAGTTCGGGTCTGGTGATCGACACGCCAGAGGGGCGCGTTGTGCATACGGGCGATTTCAAATTGGACGAGACACCTTTGGTTGGTGAAGGTTGGGATCCTGTCCTTTGGGGCGAGATTGCCAAACCAGGCGTCAAGGCTTTGATCTGTGATAGTACCAATGTGTTCTCTTTGGCGCCGGGACGGTCTGAGGCAACTTTGGGCGACAATATCACACAATTGGTGGCATCGGCCGATCAATTGGTGGTGGCCACCACCTTTGCCAGCAATGTCGCAAGGGTCAAAACCTTGGCAGAGGCGGCCCGCCGTGCCGGGCGTTCGGTCTGTCTGATGGGGCGGGCGATGAACAAAATGGTCGAGGCGGCGCTTGAAACGGGCGTTTTATCAGATTTTCCCCCGGTGATTAGCCCAGAGGAAGCTTTGGATGTGCCGCGTGGCAATCTGATGTTCTTGGTCACGGGCAGCCAAGGCGAGCGGCGTGCAGCCTCAGCGCAATTGGCCAATGGCAAATATCGGGGGCACAAGCTGAAAGAAGGGGATTTATTCCTCTTTTCGTCAAAAACCATTCCGGGCAACGAGCGTGGTGTGATCAAGATCATCAACCAACTGTCTGAAATCGGCGTGGATGTCGTGGATGATTCCACTGGCGCTTATCACGTATCGGGCCATGCCAACCGCCCGGATCTTGAGGCAATGCATGCGTTGATGCAGCCGCAGATCTTGGTGCCAATGCATGGCGAACACCGCCATCTGCGCGCACATGCGAATTTGGCCAAGGCGAAGGGGATACAATCGGTTGTGGCGGTCAATGGTATGGTGATCAACCTGTCAGGCAATGCACCGAAAGTTGAGGAATTTGTTGAGACGGGTCGCACCTATATTGATGGATCTGTGCAAATCGGCGCTTTGGATGGCGTGGTGCGTGACCGTATTCGCATGTCGCTCAATGGTCATGTGATGGTGAGTGTGATTTTGGATGATGACGGTCCATTGGGTGAACCTTGGTGTGAAATCAAGGGCCTCCCAGAAATAGGCAGCAGCCGCGCTGGCCTGGCCGAAGTTCTGGAAGAAGACTTGAACCAATTCATGATGCGTGCGGGTCGCAAAACATTGGGTGATGATAAGAAACTCGAAGACGAGCTGCGCCGTATTGCACGGCAGTCAGCGCAGTCTGAGATCGGCAAAAAGCCAGAAGTCACGGTTGTGATCAGCCGTTTGTCGTAACCAGGCGAAGACCTCTGCATAACCCAGCCGCCAAGCCAAAACACTTAGCCCGGTGTCATCACCGGGCTGGGCCTGCCTGCCGCCCGGCAGGCGCTTCTCTTATTTCATGTTGAAATGGCGTTATGCAGAGGTCTTACACGGGGTAAGACCTCCGCCCAGCGTGAGCGCCGGGCGGGCCTGCTTTGTCCGTAGCCGCGCTTTATGCGTGCTCGTCCTGAGAAGCGTTGCCGTCCTCTGGTGCCTCGGTCGTGCTGAGATCTTCGGCGTCACCTGCAATGCTGGGCAATTCATCGCCCTGGGGCGTGTCCTCGGGCGTATCATTGGCCGCTGATGGATCTCTGCCTTCGGCCTTCAAACGTTCTGTAAAACTCTGCGCAATAAAATTGGGCATGGAGGCGTCCAGAGTTGCCCCACCACGCGCGTTGTTGCGGGGCTCTGCATCGCGGCTGCGACCACGGCCTCGTCCACGGCCATTGGGCCGGTTTGAGTTTTCTTCGCGCTCGGGGGCGGTCGGTTGCGTGTTATCCTCGGCTGTGGCGACGATTGCGGGTGCTAAATCTGTTGGCGCCGCTGCCGTATCGATGGCATCGGGCAATGCCTGCGCGTCGGCAGGCTGCTCGGCTGTTGATTTCTTTGATCTTCCTGCGCGGCTGCGTCTTGCGGGTTTCTTTTCTGCATTTTCTTCTGAGAGAGTTTCGGGCTCAGCGGTCTTGCCGGACATCGCGTGTTCCATCCGGGGAATTTCCATTTTCACCAGCCCCTCGATGGCGGCAAAGTTCTTTTCATCTCGGGGGCTATAGATCATCATGGCAGTGCCAGACTTGCCGGCCCGGCCTGTGCGACCGATCCGGTGCACATAGTCTTCCGCATGGCTGGGCACGTCATAGTTGAAGACATGGCTCACATTTGGGACATCCAGCCCACGCGCCGCCACATCAGAGGCCACAAGAAAACGCAGGGTGCCAGATCGAAAATTATCCAAAGTTTCTGTACGTTTGGATTGATCCAGATCGCCATGAATTGGCGCGGCATCAAGGCCGTATTTTTGCATGGACTTGGCCACCACATCGACATCCATTTTGCGATTGCAAAAGATGATGGCATTGGTGCAATTTTCCGCTTCGCTCTCAATCATACCGCGTAAGAGCGCGCGTTTTTCGGTGCCTTCGCGATCTTTGCGGCTGGCTTTGAACATCACGACCGATTGGGTGATTGTATCAGAGGTGGTTGCAGCGCGGGCGACTTCTATTTTGGCGGGCGCTGAAAGAAACGTGTTGGTGATCCGCTCAATTTCCGGCGCCATTGTCGCGCTGAAAAATAGAGTTTGACGGGTGAAGGGTGTGAGTTTGAAGATCCGCTCAATATCTGGAATGAAACCCATGTCAAGCATCCGATCTGCCTCATCCACCACCATGATCTGTACGCCGGTCAAAAGTAATTTGCCGCGTTCAACGTGATCGAGCAGCCGCCCAGGAGTTGCAATCAAGACATCTACACCTCGGTCAATCAGCTTGTCTTGCTCCTTGAAGCTTACACCACCAATCAGCAGGGCCTTGGTCAGTTTGCTGTATTTTGTGTAGGTGTCGAAGTTTTCGGCCACCTGTGCGGCCAATTCGCGGGTCGGGCAAAGCACCAAGCTGCGCGGCATGCGCGCGCGGGCACGGCCGCGCCCCAGCAAGGTGATCATGGGCAGGGTGAAACTGGCAGTCTTGCCGGTTCCGGTCTGCGCGATGCCTAAGACATCTTTGCCTTCGAGCGCTGGAGGGATGGCCCCGGCTTGAATAGGGGTGGGGGTGTCATAGCCAGCTTCGGCAATGGCTTTAAGGACTTTGGCGTCCAAGTTTAGGTCAGTGAATTTTATCATGTACGTCCATCAAGATATGTCGTGGCAAGAGATTTGCACAACGGGGGTTGGACGCAGGTCATTCGCGTCCATCGCAGGGTTGGCCCCATGCCAACTCCGTCCGTATAGGCGGTAATCTGCCATAGGTCAAACCCGCATACTGGCATGGCCGCCGCCTAGATTTGGCCCTTAAACCATCATTTCTTTCGTCGCGGTTAAGGCCACATCTGGGTAATCGCGCGCCACGCGGTCAATGTCCCATTGCAGCCGGGTCAAAAACACAATGTCGTCGTCATTGTCGCGCGCCATATGCTGTTTATTGGCCTGTGCGAAGGCATCGACCTTGGCCTGTGGCCCCGAGACCCAGCGCGCTGAGGTGAATTGACTGGGCTCCATACGCACCGGAAGCCCGTATTCGAGCTCAATGCGGCTGGCCAACACTTCAAATTGTAGGGCGCCAACCACCCCGACAATGAAGCCTGACCCAATCATCGGTTTGAACACTTTGGCCGCACCTTCTTCGGCAAATTGCATAAGGGCTTTTTCCAAGTGTTTGGCTTTTAGGGGATCACCAGCGCGGACAGATTGCAGCAATTCTGGTGCAAAACTTGGAATGCCTGTCACCCGCAGTGTTTCGCCTTCGGTCAGCGTGTCGCCAATGCGCAACTGCCCATGGTTTGGAATGCCAATGATATCGCCGGCCCAAGCCTCCTCTGCCAACTCGCGGTCGGCGGCAAGAAAGAGGACCGGATTGGAAATCGCCATTTGCTTCTTGCTGCGCACATGCGTCAATTTCATTCCCCGTTTGAAATGCCCGGAGGCCAAGCGCACAAAGGCCACGCGATCGCGGTGTTTGGGGTCCATATTGGCCTGCACTTTGAACACAAATCCCGCCACTTTGAGCTCTTCCGGGGCGAGAAAACGCGGTTCTGCCCTTTGCGGCTGTGGCTCCGGGCCAAAATCAGCGATGCCCTGCATCAATTCCTGCACACCAAAGGAATTGATGGCCGAACCGAACCAAATCGGAGTCATGGTGCCATCGAGCAGCGCCTGATGGTCCATTTTCGGCAATAGTTCTTTGGCCATTTCAATTTCTTCGAGAAACACCTCCAGAAGTTCCGCAGGCACATGTTCCGCCAAGGCAGGGTCATCCAATCCATTGATTTTGATCGATCCAGAGACCTTGTTGCGATCTGCCCTGTCCATAAGTTCCAATTGATCGCGCAAGAGATCATAGGTGCCAATGAAGTCCCGGCCGCGTCCAATCGGCCAAGAGGCGGGCGTGACATCAATCGCAAGGTTTTGTTGTATCTCATCAATGATATCAAATGTATCACGGCTTTCGCGGTCCATTTTGTTACAAAATGTCAAAATCGGCAAATCGCGCATGCGGCAAACTTCGAAGAGCTTCTGAGTTTGGCTCTCAACACCCTTAGCGCCGTCGACAACCATAACCGCCGCGTCAACGGCTGTGAGGGTGCGGTAGGTGTCTTCAGAGAAATCTGAGTGACCTGGCGTATCGACCAAATTGAACCGAAAGGTCTTGAAGTCAAATGACATGGCGGAGGCCGAGACAGAGATGCCCCGATCTTGTTCCATTTTCATGAAATCTGAGCGTGTTCGTCGGGCCTCGCCCTTGGCGCGCACTTGCCCGGCCATTTGGATAGCGCCGCCATATAGAAGAAATTTCTCAGTCAAAGTGGTCTTACCTGCATCAGGGTGGCTGATGATGGCAAAGGTGCGCCGGCGCGCAATTTCTGGCGGAAGTGTGGGGCGGTTGTCTAACATGAGCCGCGTATAGGTTGGGATGATACCATTGGCAAGAAATCCTGTGTCATACAGGAGTCATCGGCGCGTTTTACTTAGGAGCGCTAGTCGATGTTTTTATAGGGCAGGCGACTGGGCAAATACAATGCACGCCGGCTGGGTTTTGCCGGGTGCCATGACGATTGCACCGCCCGGGGCAATCTTTCGACAGCTTCGCTGTCCCGATCTTCGCCGCGCAAGTGAGATTGCACTGCGATGCCATTGGCAAAAATCAAATGCTCGGTGGCAAAACGTATTTTAACGCATTCCACAAAACCGGCCTCAACCCAGTCGATGGTTGTGCCATTGCGTAATTCCTCGGCTTTAATGAACCGTCCGCCATAGCTGCCATTGGTTTGGGGATATAAAATGCGGTGTTCTGCGCTGAGGATGAGATCATGATCTGTGCCAAAATGGGATTTTGAAATCCTTATTGGACGGTTCTTGCCCTGCGCACGTTGGGTTTCGATCTCAACGCATGTAACTTTCTGCTGCGCGAAGTCATGGGTGAGAACCTCTTGCCCTGGTTTGAGATCTTCGGCAGCGCATTGGCGTCCGTCAGCCAGGGTGATTTGCGTACCAGGATAGAAAATTGGATCGCTTAGCTCGGCCAATTTGTGTGGATTAACGTGGCAATCTATTCCAATCAGGCGATAGTCTGTATCGGGCTGCAACGCAGAGAATGCAGATAGATAGACTTGTTTAATCTCACCCAGCTCAACCTCAACAAAGATCAGAGCGTCGAAGGTTTGCCCCGCCTCGGACATCAAGGTGACTTGACTGTCCAGATGGACAGCAGCGCCAATGGCGCCAATGGCACTATGGGCCGCAACACGATGCCACCGACCGGAGGCTTCTTCTTGCAATGTCAATCGGGTGGGTTGGGCATTTGTCTTGAGCCGATAGACGTCATCGAGATAAAGCTCGCCATTGACCGACAACGGACCGCCATAGTTTACGCCTTGCACCACCGAAAGTTGCGCGCTTGTATAAATTGTGAAGTCTTGCACGTGTGCCATCATTTGAAAATATTTAGGTGTTAAAAATCTACCAAAGTATAATTGATCTCATATATGTGAGAAAAATTTTATATATGCAAACTCAAATTTACATTTTGGTAACTTTTTCGGTAAAGCTGTTCATATTTCTTGTCGATAGCTAGTGTCATGCGCCCTTCTCCAATGCTAGGCTTGGGAAATTCTTAACAAGGAAACAGACAATGGATATGGGAATTTCTGGCAAGAAAGCTTTAGTGTGTGCCTCTTCAAAAGGTCTTGGACGGGGCTGTGCTGAGGCTTTGGCCGGTGAAGGGGTTCATCTGGTGATCAATGGGCGGAATGGTGATGTGTTGGCCGCCACGGCCTCTGAGATTCGCTCTAGCTATGGGGTATCTGTCACAGAGGTGGCCTGCGATGTCACCACGCCCGAGGGGCAGGAGATGTTGCTGAGCGCAGCCGGGGATGTCGATATTTTGGTGACCAACGCCGGAGGGCCGCCGCCAGGGCTGTGGTCCGACTGGGATCGCGCTGATTTTATCGCAGCTCTTGACGCCAATATGTTAACCCCGATTGCTTTGATGAAAGCCTGCCTGCCGGCAATGATGGCCCGCGGTTGGGGCCGGGTGGTGAATATCACCAGCCAGTCGGTCAAAGCGCCTATTGGGGTTCTTGGCCTGTCCAATGCCGCCCGCACGGGGTTGACCGGATATGTTGCAGGAACGGCACGACAAGTGGCCGAACATGGCGTTACGATTAACAATCTTTTGCCCGGCATCCATGCCACGGACCGGGCGGTCTCACTCGACAGTGGCATCGTAAAGGCCCAAGGTATCACAATGTCGCAAGCACAAAGCCAGCGACAGGCTACGATTCCTGCGCGCCGCTATGGCACTGCTGAAGAATTCGGAGCGGCCTGTGCGTTTTTATGCTCGCAACATGCGGGATTTATGGTGGGGCAGAATATTTTGCTTGATGGCGGCGCGACAAACGCCACAATTTAACCGGATCACGCCGCATCGAGCTTTCCTTTTTCAAGCGAATGTCCAAAGGTATGACTGGGCATGCGCGGTAAGCAATGCGCGGCGGATTTTGAAATGAAACGTATTGAAGGGCTTTATTGATGAAACATGAAAACGTGCAAGAATATTATGGCAAAACCTTGCAGTCTTCCGCTGATCTTCAAACCAATGCCTGCTGCGAGCCGGCCGAAATGCCCAGCTGGTTGAAGAAAATCCTAGCCCAGCTGCATGATGAGGTGCTGATGCGCTATTATGGCTGCGGTTTGATTGTGCCCGAAGCCCTCAAGGGCGCGCGGGTATTAGATCTTGGCTGCGGCGCGGGCCGGGATGTTTATGCGCTGTCGCAAATGGTGGGCGAAGAGGGCTTTGTGGTCGGTGTGGATATGACCGACGCGCAGCTCGATGTCGCCCGAAGCTTTCAAGACTATCATCGGGAGGCATTTGGATATCGTGCATCAAATGTTGCGTTTCACAAAGGTTATATTGAATCGCTCGGAGATTTACCGCTGGATCCGGACTCTTTCGACGTGATTGTCTCCAATTGCGTGGTCAATCTCGCGACCGATAAGCAAGCGGTGTTGCGGGGGGCTTATGAGCTGCTCAAACCTGGTGGCGAGATGTATTTTTCGGATGTCTATGCCGATCGCCGCGTGCCAGAGGCTATGGCGCGCGATGAGGTGCTCTACGGCGAATGCCTGTCTGGAGCTCTGTATTGGAATGATTTTCTTAACCATGCGAAAGTGGCAGGCTTCACAGATCCGCGTTTGGTCACCCATCGCCCCATCACCATTGAAAACCCGGTGCTGGAAGCCGCGGTAGCGCCGCTAAAATTTACCTCCGCCACCTATCGCCTATGGAAATTGGCGAATTTGGAAAGTGATTGCGAGGACTACGGGCAGGCGGTGATCTACAAAGGGACAATTGAAAATTGCCCTCATGGTCTGCCGCTGGATGGGCATCATTGGATCGAAACGGGGAAGGTCTTCAAGGTCTGTGGGAATACTTGGAATATGCTGGCGCAAACGCGATTTGCGGCGCATTTCGAGTTCATCGGCTCATTTGATACGCACTATGGCATTTTCGAAGGCTGCGGCGCTGCGTCTCCTTTTGAAGCTGATGCCGCAGAGGCCAGCTGTTGCTAAATCACCGCATGCCACATACATAAGCCTGAGTGTTTTTGTCAGTTAGGCGCTTCTGTTGTCGAATCCGAGACTTGAAATCCGAAACTTGTCGCGCCGCTTTGCCGGTCAATTCGCGGTGGATGATGTCAGCCTGCGGCTTGAACCGGGGCAGGTGACGTGCCTGCTGGGCCCCTCGGGATGCGGGAAATCGACCACGTTGCGCATTGTGGCAGGGGTTGAGCGGCAAGATAGCGGCGAGGTGTTGATTGACGGAGCATTGGTCTGTGATGGCACGCGCTCGCAACCGCCTGAGCTGCGCAACATCGGCATGATGTTCCAAGATTTTGCACTTTTTCCACATCTATCTGTTTGGGAAAATGTTGCTTTTGGCCTGAAAGGCGCAAAATCTATCCGCCGTGCGCGGGCCGAAGAGCTTTTGGAGCGGGTCGATCTGGCCGGCTATGGCGCTCAGATGCCCCATGAATTATCCGGCGGGGAGCAGCAGCGGGTGGCATTGGCCCGCGCGGTGGCGCCGGGACCCAGAATCATGCTTCTTGATGAGCCATTTTCTGGCCTAGATGATCGCTTGCGCGATGGAATCCGTGATGAGACGCTCGAGGTTCTGCGCGAAGCGGGCACGGCAGTTTTAATGGTGACGCATGATCCTGGCGAGGCGATGAAAATGGCCGATGAGATTGCCCTGATGCGAGACGGCAAAATTGTGCAAAAAGGCGCGCCCTATACAATCTATAATTCGCCGATCGATAAAGATGCTGCATCATTTTTTAGTGATATCAATGTCATGGTAGGAAAAGTTGAAGGCGCCCTGGCCAAAACGCCCTTCGGCGAATTCTTCGCGCCCGGTCATGCAGATGGCACGATATTGGACATCGTCATCCGCCCGCAACACATTCGCATTGATTTTGACCGTGCCGGCCAAGGCCCCAGCCCGACCGATGCCATGGGCCATGCGGCGCGCGCCAAAGTGCTGCGGTCGCGTTTTTTGGGGCAGAATTCATTGGTCGATTTTAAGCTTGAGCAGGGCGCGGCGCTGACCGCTTCGGTGCCCTCAGTGTTTTTGCCAAAGCCGGACACGCTGTTTTGGTTGCTGGCGCCACGCAAGAATTGCTACGTCTTTCCCCGCTCTGAATGACGCCCAAGCGCGGTTATGACCGATGGCGTGTGCGGTCGGGATGTTTGCTCCACGCCAAATAATCGACCAAGGATTTGCCGGGCTCCTCAACAAATACGGCTGGCATGGCGTCAAGCCGCGTGAATTCATCCACCCGGAGGGTGACAAACCCCTGCGTGCTTTCACACCAAGCGGCTAGGGTCCACAGCCGCCCCCAATAATCCAGCGCCAAAGGTCGCAATCGCAGTATTTGGGAGCCAATCGTAATCTGCATCAACTGTTTCGAACGAATGGCCTGTCTGAGTTTTGGCATATGCTGAAAGCCGCGGGCGGCATCGGCGAAAGGGTAGGTGGCAAAGGACCAACCCGAGGCCGCAGCGCTATCTTCGGGCAAAACCCCGTCAATGCGCCGCGACAGGGCTTTTGCGGCGGCCGAAAGCTCGGCATCTTCACTTTCCCCCACGGCCGCCAATCCCAAATGCAGCGCCTCCAGCTCAGTTTTCGTCAAATTGAGCGCCGGCAGCGTATAGGCGGCGGTGATTTGATATCCGAGGCCGCGCTCACCGCGAATGGGCACGCCAGAAGCTGCCAAAGTGTCCATGTCGCGATAAAGCGTGCGGAGCGACACGCCAACAAGCTCTGCCAAATCGCAAGCCCGGTAGAGATTTCCATCGCGTAGGATTTGAATCAGGGAAAAAAGACGGTCTTTGCGTGCCATACTGACATAATAATGGCAGTTGAGTGTCCACACAACGGCAAAATGTTGCGAACCTGCTTTCTGCTCCGGCTCAACTGGCTTAGAAACAGCCAACACTTCATCTAAGGATACACGATATGACCCCTGCATTTCTCACAAACATCCCTCCGATGGGCTATTTGATCATAGCCCTTGTCGTCTTGGTTCTATTTGGCCGCGGAAAAATCTCTGCCATGATGGGCGAAATGGGCAAAGGCATCACCGCCTTCAAAAAAGGCGTCAATGATGGCCAGCAAGAGATTGAGGAAGCCGCATCCGAAGGCGCAAAAGATGTGACGCCTGACACGGAAAAAGACAAATCCTAATCACTATTACCTCTTTGACATAAGGAAGGGTCTCGATGTTTGGATTGGGATGGGCTGAGATACTGGTCGCGGCTGTCGTGGGGCTGATTGTCATCGGTCCTAAAGAATTGCCCGGCGTGTTTCGCAAAATTGGTCAATTTGTCGGTAAAGCCAAGGCCATGGCCCGTGATTTCAGCCGGGCGATGAACGACGCTGCTGATGATGCGGGCGTGAAAGACGCGATGGACTCGGTCAACTCTCTCAAAGATGGGGTGCGCAGCGTCTCGGATCCGACCACCAAGTGGAAAGATTTCGTACCGGGATCTGAAATTGGAAAACTGTCAGAAGAGCGGGCTGAAAAAGCCAAGAAAATGCATGATGCCATGGCTGAACGAGCGCAGCAGCGCCTTGACGCGGAAAAAGTGACAAAGGCCGCGGCGGCCCAGGAGACCCAGAAACCTGCGGCAGCAAAAAAAACCGCGCCGGCTAAGAAACCTGCGGCAGCCAAGAAACCAGCGGCTGCGAAAAAATCGGCGGCTGCGAAAAAATCGGCGCCTGCAAAAAAGTCGGCGATGCCCAAGAAACCTGCGGCTAAAAAGGCTGCTCCAAAACCTGGTAAAGAGACATGAGCCGCGAAGACGAAAGCCTAGACGATTCTTCTGCCCCTCTGATCGAACATTTGACAGAGCTGCGCACATGCCTAATCCGGGCTGCGCTTGCCTTTATCGTTGGTCTGTTCGCCTGTTTCTTCGTGGCGGAATATATCTTGAATTTCCTGGCTGAACCCATTGCCGAAATTTTACGCCGCCGCGGTGAACTCGCACAGTTGATTTTCACGGCGCCCCAAGAAAAATTCTTTGTTTTGATCCGCATATCGGTGATTTTTGGCCTCGGGGTCTCCTCGCCTGTGATCGGCTATCAACTTTGGCGCTTTGTCGCGCCGGGCCTATATAAGGCCGAAAAAAATGCCTTTTTGCCCTTTATCATCGCCTCGCCTGTTCTTTTCCTGATGGGGGCAGCTTTTGCCCATTATGTTGTCAGTCCGCTGGCTCTCAGCTTCTTTATTGGATATGCCGATATCATGCCGACGGTGACCGCCTTATTGACGGGAACTGAGGTGCAAGTGGCTGATACTGCCTTGAAGACGCGGTTTCTCGGGTCAGTCCGCGAGACTTTGGATATTGTTTTAAAATTCATCATGGCCTTCGGCATATGCTTCCAATTGCCAGTTTTGCTGACCTTGATGGGCAAAGCGGGCTTGGTCTCTGCGGTGGGCCTGCGGGCTGTGCGCAAATATGCTATTGTTGGTATTTTGATCCTCGCTGGGATCGTCACGCCACCGGATGTGGTGACTCAAATTATTCTTTTCGTGGTGGTTTATGGGCTTTACGAAATATCGATTTGGTTGGTTGTCTATGTGGAGCGTAAACGCAACGCGTTCTTGAAAGAGCAGGGCGTCTCTGACGAAGATTTGTTTGCGGATGAGGATGACGATGGCACCGGGGGGCAAGCATGAGTGATGCGGCTTTAATCCGAATTGCCATTGCGCTAGAGCGTATGTCGCCCGCCCCGCTTGAGGCTCCCGACTTTGCCGAGGCGGAGGCGTTTTTGTGGCACACAAGCCCCGATCAGTTGGAACCGATTGCCAAAGTGTCTCGGGTTGATCTTGATCTGCTCGTCGGCATCGACCGGTCGCGGGACGTTTTGCTTGAAAACACCCTGCGCTTTGCGCGCGGCATGTCGGCGAATAATGCGCTGTTGTGGGGCGCACGAGGGATGGGAAAATCCTCTCTGGTCAAAGCGGTGCATGCGCAGATCAATGCGCAAGGCCTGCCGTTGAAAGTGGTCGAGCTGCAACGCGAAGATTTGCCCTCGGTCACGCGCCTTCTGGCCTTGCTGCGCGGCGCGCCCTATCGCTTTTTACTGTTCTGTGATGATCTATCCTTTTCCCATGATGACCAGCATTATAAGTCTCTCAAAGCTGTTTTGGATGGGGGCATCGCGGGGCGTCCGGACAATGTGATTTTTTATGCCACCTCAAACCGCCGGCATCTCATGCCCCGCGATATGATCGAAAACGAGCGATCAAGCGCCATCAATCCGGGCGAGGCCGTCGAAGAAAAGGTCAGCCTGTCGGACCGTTTCGGGCTGTGGCTAGGCTTTCACCCTTGTGATCAAGATCAGTACCTGAGTATGATTGAGGGCTACTGCGCGGCTCATGGGGTCGCGGTAGACCCTGAAGTGCTGCGTGCAGAGGCGATCGAATGGCAGGCGACACGCGGCTCTCGTTCGGGCCGCGTGGCCTGGCAATTCTTCGTAGATTTGGCCGGCCGCCATGGGGTGGTGGTCTAGGTCGCCACGTCTTGCGTTCTAAATATAGTCATCGGGATCGACGGATTCGAGGCCTTTGCGCACTTCAAAGTGCAAAAATGAAGGCGTTCCCGCGCGGACCTTGGCGATCTCTTGGCCGCGCGTGACCGCATCTCCTTTCTTCACCAATAGGTTGTCGACATTTGTGTAGACTGTCAGCAATCTGTCGGCGTGTTTGATGACAACAATAGCAACGCCCTTTGTGTCTTCGGTGATGGCCGCGACGGTGCCGACATCGGCGGCAGATACCGCCGCGCCCTCTGGGGCCCCAATATCAACGCCCTCATTTGACCCTTTCTTATAGCTGCGAATAATCGTACCGCTGACTGGCCGCATGAAACGGGCGTCGCTTTGCGAGGCTTGGGTTACGGGGCCGGTATTGGCCACAGGCACAGGCACGGTCACAGGCGCCGTGGCGTCGGCGGTCGCTGGCGTTGTCATCGCCTCAGCTGAGGGCAGTTCGCCGCGCGGTTGTGGGCGGGTGCTGCTGGGCGGTGTGGGGGTGATCGAGCCTTCGCCCGGCGCGCTGACTGGAGTGGGTCGGTTTTGAGTGATAGGGATCAGCAGATACTGCCCAGGGCGCAGCGCCGTGGTCAGGCTAAGACTGTTCCATTTCGCGAGATCCTCGGCAGAGACCGAATAGAGTCGAGAAATTGTATAGACCGTTTCACCATCAACGACCCGGTGGCGCTTGGGCTCTGCGGGCTTTGGTCCGGCGCTTGGATCATCTGACAATTCACTAATGTCCACCACGGTTGGGGTGAGCGGGGCGCCATCTGCTGCCACAGCTGTCATATTTGAGGGCAGGGCAATCACTTCGCCATAGCGCAAGATCGCCTCCTGCGGGATGCCATTAAATCGGCCCAACCGATCTGCATCGACGCCAATGCGTGCGGCGACATCGCCAATTCGGTCACCTGTTCTGGCCAGGACAACTTGATAGCTTGGGAATGTGATGACCCCGCGTGCATCAGGCTCAGGGCGCTCCTCCACCGCATTTTCGGCCGCATTTGTTGTGTCGAGAATGCCGCCGAATTGATCGCGCACATCCAAGCCAAAACTATTTGTGCAGCCTGCAAGTGCCGTGACCGCACACAGCGATAATATAAATTTAGAACCAAATTTAAGTGCCATTATACTCTCCTCACCTGGACCTCTTATTGTGAGATCTCTTAGGTATTTTCTTTGCCCAGACCTTCGAGAAGCGGCACAAAGCGCACGGCTCTTAACTCTTGATAGTCCAAACCCTCTTCAGTTTTGGTCACCTTTACCAAGGTCTGCACGGCATCTGACTGTCCAACGGGCAAGACCATGATACCGCCTATACGCAATTGTGCCAACAGGGGGCCGGGCGGATCTTCGCTTGCTGCGGTCAAAAGGATGCGATCAAAGGGCGCTTGCTCTGGCAGCCCGCGGCTGCCATCGGCGGTAAAGGCGATGATATTGGAGATGTCTTCGGCCTCAAACACCTGGCGCGCGGCTTTGACAAGACGGCTGTGTCGATCCACGGTATAAACCCGCCGGGCCAATTGGCTCAATATGGCCGCCTGATAACCTGACCCCGTGCCAATTTCCAAAACCTTACTGCGCGGTTGCACGTCCAGCGCTTCGGTCATTAAAGCGACAATGGACGGCTGGGAGATGGTCTGACCACAGGCAATGGGCAGCGGCGTGTCTTCATAGGCGCGATCTTCAAAGGTTCCGCGAATATATTTGCCACGATCGACTTTCTCCATAGCCGTGAGCACACGCTTGTTGGTCACACCATGCGAGCGCAGGGAGAATAAAAATTGCATTTTACGTTCGGCGGCTGGGTCCATCTCTTAGCCCAAAATTCTGGCCAGGTTTGCCAGTTGGTCATGCGCGGTCAAATCTGCTCGCATGGGTGTGAGAGAGATATAGCCGTCCAAATTCGCCGCGGCGTCTGTGCCATCCTGTGTTGGCGCTTGCTGCGGCCGGCCGTGCATGAATAAGAATTTTCGGCCATTTGGCGCATTGGTGGCATGTGCACCAAAGGCCCCGTCACCACGATACCCTTGTTTAACAGCCTTCATCCCCAAGACTGCGGCGGACGGAACAGGTGGAAAATTAATGTTGTAAAACAATGCATAATCTTCAGCGCGCGCAAAGCCCGCATCCAGACAAGCTTGAATGGCCGCAACACCGTGACCGGCACTGGCCTCAAAACTATTGTCCAAATCCGTGTTTTGCGGTCCGTAAAACTGCGAAAGGGCAATAGAGGGAACCCCGGCAAGCGCCGCTTCCATCGCCGCACCAATGGTGCCGGAATAGACGGTATTTTCCGCAGAGTTATTGCCTTTGTTAACGCCGGATAAAACCAAATCCGGGCGCTGGGGCAATAGATCGTTGAGCCCAGCCAGGATGCAATCGGCCGGAGAGCCTTCTACTGCAAACTTTCGCGCCGCATATTGATGCACAAGCACGGGTTTCGTGTAAGAAATACAATGGCCAACACCCGATTGCTCAGATTGTGGCGCCACTGTCCAAACCTCACCCTCGGGGCCGGCCAGCTGGATTGCGAGATCATGCAGCACCTGCAGGCCGGGCGCCATAATTCCGTCGTCATTTGTGATAAGTATACGCATAGACCTTGGTTAAAAGGTTGTGCCGCGGCGGGCAAGCCTGATCGACCCGCAGCCCAGGCATTTTCTCCATCAAGGTAAAAATATCCGCAGTTACGCGGCGGCAAACAGGTCTAGGGCTGTAATTATCCGGGCCGCTTCGCTGTCGCAACTGCTCAAGGCACTGCGATCTTCACCGGGATAGAAGCGCGCGCGCGTGGCCGTGGGCATGGGGGCGGGGGTGAGGATTTCGACTTTGGGGCCGGTTTTAGCGGTCTCGGCCTGCCAGCTTTTGGCCAAGGCGATCTGCGCCGATTTTGTGGCGCCATAGCTGCCAAAGAATTTTTCCCCGCCGCAGGGGTCGTCAAAGAAAACAGCCGTTCCGCTCTGATGCAATAAGGGCGCGATATTGGGGATCAACATGCCGGTGGTGGTGACGTTGAGCTTGATTGATTTGTCCCAATCGCGGGCATCTATGCAATTGGCCGGCGCCAGGGGGGCGGCATGTATTGCGCAATGGGCCCATAGGTGCAGCCCGCCCCAGCGATCATGGATCGATCGGCACAGATGGCGCACGGCATTCACGTCTGTGACATCAATGGGCGCGAGGGTTGCTTGGCCACCGCAGGCTTGGATGCGGTCATCCAAGTCTTCAAGCCCACCCGTGGTCTTTGCCACAGCGACAATGTGAAATTTCTGCGCAAGCTGAAGCGCCAAAGCTGCGCCAAGCCCACGCGAGGCGCCAGTGATGAGAATGGGATATGTCATGGGGCGCGTCATGGGGGCAAATGCGCAGCAGGTCAAGGGCCCGGCGCTACTCAGCGGCCTTCATTTGAAACCCGCTGGAGATTTGATCTGAGGGGATCACGGGATAGTCGCCGCTGAAACACGCGTCGCAATATTGCGGCTGTGCGCTGTCGCGGTCGGTGCCGCCAACCGCGCGGTAAAGCCCATTGAGCGAGATAAATTTCAAACTGTCGACGGCCAAATGTTGGCGCATCTCCTCTTCGGACATGGTCGCCGCCAATAGTTTTTCGCGATCTGGCGTATCTACTCCATAAAAGCAGGGCCAAGCCGTTGGCGGACTGGCGATGCGGAAATGCACTTCAGCGGCGCCAGCGTCTAGGATCATCTCTTTAATTTTGCGCGATGTGGTTCCGCGCACCACGCTGTCATCCACCAAAATCACCCGCTTGCCGCGGATCAAAGCCCGGTTCACATTCAGCTTCAAACGCACGCCCATGTTGCGAATTTGCTCGCTGGGCTCAATGAAGGTCCGGCCCATATACTGATTGCGAATGATGCCCATGGCATAGGGAATGCCCGATTCAAGCGAAAATCCAATCGCCGCAGGCGTGCCGCTGTCGGGCACAGGGCAAACGAGGTCGGCTTCTACCGGCGCTTCTTTGGCCAATTCGCGGCCGATGGCCTCGCGGGTTTCATAAACGCTTCGGCCGCCAAGGATGCTGTCGGGGCGGCTGAAATAGATGTGCTCGAAGACACAAAACCGCGGCCGCGCCGGGCGAAAAGGATAACTGCTTTCGACGCCATTGGCGGTGATAACCACCATCTCGCCGGGGTGAATTTCGCGCACAAACTCGGCGCCAGTGATATCTAAAGCGCAGGTTTCGGAGCTGAGTACCCAACCATCGCCCAATTGACCCAAGACCAAAGGCCGCACGCCCAATGGATCGCGCACGCCAATCAGCTGGGTTTGTGTCATGGCAACGATGGAAAACGCCCCTTCAACGCGGCGCAACGCATCTTCCATCCGTTGCGGGATGTTCTGCTGGAGGCTGCGGGCCATAAGGTGAATAATGCATTCGCTGTCCGAGGAGGATTGGAAAATCGACCCGCGTCCAATCAATTCTTTGCGCAGAGAATTGGCATTGGTAATATTGCCATTATGCGCAATCGCCGCGCCGCCCATGGAAAACTCACCGAAAAAAGGCTGCACATCGCGCATCGCCGTGTTGCCCTTGGATCCGGCGGTCGAATAGCGCACATGTCCGATCGACAGATCGCCCGGCAGCTGCTCCATGATTTTTGCACTGGTGAAATTGTCGCGCACATAGCCAAAGCGACGCACAGAATTGAAGCCGAGGGTTTCATCATGGGTGACAATGCCGCCAGCCTCTTGGCCGCGATGTTGCAAAGCATGTAAGCCAAGGGCGGTGAAATTCGCCGCATCCGCTGTCCCAATCACCCCAAATACGCCGCATTCTTCGCGCAGTTTATCGTCGTCAAAGGGATTTGTGTGCATCTGGTCCAACGGTTGGGTCACGCGATAGGCTCCGGTATATGACGTTACACCCCATGCCTTACGCCATCACAGCAGGCATGTCACTTTGACAATGAGAAAAACACGCTGTTTTTCTCATAAAAATGAAAAAAAACACGGCCTGCGTTCTGGAGCGATCGGTTAAAATTACCGACTTTTAAAGGGAATTTATGCGCTGCACTCGCCAACCAGTTGATCGTATTGAGTTCTTAACCAACCCAATGCGGCTTCCGGGTTTTGATCCTGAACATCGTCCACATAGCGCTCAAAGACTGCGGCTGAGCGTGATGTCTCTAGCGCCACAATATCTTGGTTCGGCATCACGGTGAAGTAGATGAAAAACCCGACGGCCACCAAGACAACACCGCGGACCACCCCGAAGAAAAAGCCCAGCATTTGGTCAAAGCCCCCAAAGATGGAGCGTTGCACAATGGCCGAAAACAGCGGTGTGAAGAGGGAGACCAAGAGCAAGGACAGCGCAAATACGATGGCAAAGCTGGCAACAATCAACAATTCGCAGCTGTCACCCAACATATCGCCCAGATAAGGAATTTGTCGCACCAATGGTTGCGCCATGTCGGCAAAAACAAATGCAATGAATGCCGCCGCGATCCAGCCGGCAATGGCCATAATCTCACGCACGAGGCCGCGAGAATAGGCCAGCAAGGCTGACATCACGATCGCTATCGCAACACCGCCGTCGACTATTGTAAAACCGTCCACTGTGCTTCTCCACTCTGCGCTGTTTAGCGGCTTCCGAACAGGTCTTCAACAAATTGAGCCAAATCATCAATTGGCCGCAATGTAATTCCCGCAATATCTTCAAGTTTTTTGGCGGCCGGCGCCAGCGCCTGACAGAAACCAAGTTTCTGCGCTTCTTTCAACCTATTTTCTGCCTGTGAGACGGGTCTTAACGCGCCTGAGAGCGAAATTTCTCCAAAAATAACGGCATCTCTTGGCAAAGCTGCGTCTTCACGGGCGGAAATTAAGGCTGCGGCCACGGCCAGGTCAGCCGCCGGTTCTGTGACACGCATACCTCCGGCCACATTTAAGTAGACATCTAGACCGGTGAAGGGGATGCCGCAGCGGGCTTCCAATACGGCAAGAATCATCGCCAGCCTTTGCCCATCCCAGCCAACAACGGAGCGTCGCGCCTGCCCGTGCGGCGAGGGGGCGACAAGGGCTTGAAACTCGCAGAGGACTGGGCGCGTGCCCTCTATCCCGGCAAAGACCGCGGAGCCTGCTGTTGTCTTACCGCGTTCGGACAAAAAGAGAGCAGAGGGGTTTTTGACTTCGACCAAACCCTTGCCGGTCATCTCAAAAACACCAATTTCATCGGCCGGCCCGAAGCGGTTTTTCACGGCGCGCAGCAGGCGAAACTGATGATTGCGCTCGCCTTCGAAATATAAAACCGTATCGACCATATGCTCCACTACCCGTGGCCCGGCGATTTGCCCGTCTTTGGTGACATGCCCGACCATAATCACCGCCACGCCCTTGCGTTTGGCATAGCTGGTCAGCTCATGGGCAGAGGATCTTACTTGGCTAACCGAGCCGGGGGCCGCTTCGATGTGATCGGCCCACATGGTTTGAATGGAATCGATGATGACCAAATCGGGCTTTTCAGCATCCAAGGTGGTCAGAATATCGCGCAGATTGGTCTCAGCGGCGAGGATCACAGGGCTTTCGCTAAGACCAAGGCGTTGGGCGCGCATGCGCACCTGCGCCGTGGCTTCCTCGCCAGAGATGTAAATGACCTTCAAACCATTGCGGGCGAAACGTGCGGCGGCCTGCAGCAACAGAGTGGATTTGCCGATCCCAGGATCCCCACCGACCAAGAGCGCGCTGGCCTTGACCAATCCGCCTCCCAAAACCCGGTCCAATTCTGCCACGCCAGCCATGGTGCGCGCGGGCGGTTCTTCCACCGTGGCCAGATCGGTCAGCGTGATGGTCCGGCCCCGTTTGCCGCCAAGGGTTTTGCCTGGACCGGCCGAGAGCGGACCTTGGTCCACCAGAGTGTTCCACTCCATGCAGCTGTCGCATTGACCGGCCCATTTGCTATGAGACGCGCCGCATTTGCTGCAGGTGAATGTCGCTTTGGCCATGTGGTGTCCTTTTCATCTGGCCTTGAGATATAGGGTGCTGCCGATAAAGTAAGCCTGAAAATGTTGAAAGTTACGGATTAACGCAGGGTCTCAATTGGACCTTCGGCGCGACCATTCACAAATTGCTCCACATAGGGATCGCCGCTTTGCGCCATATCTGTCTGACGACCGCTCCATTGAATGGTCCCGCGATGCAGCATGGCCACTTTATCGGCGATGGTGTGCACAGAGGTCATGTCATGCGTTATGGTCATGGCCGTCACGCCCATCTCCACGACGATTTCGCGGATCAATTCGTTGATGACATCGGACATAATGGGGTCGAGCCCGGTGGTGGGTTCATCAAAGAAAATAATTTCTGGTTCGGCGGCAATGGCTCTCGCAAGGCTGACACGTTTTTGCATGCCGCCTGAGAGCTCGGCCGGAAAACGATCTGCCACGTCCGGCGCCAGACCCACGCGGCGCAATTTTTCGATGGCAATTTCGCGGGCCTCTGCCAGGGGTCGTTTGAGCGCGCCGCGCTGAAGCCGAAAGGCCACATTTTGCCAGACCGGCATCGAATCGAACAGCGCACCGCCTTGAAACAGCATGCCAAAGCGGCTCAGAAAGGCGTCTCGTTTGACTTGGGTGACATCTTGGCCATCAACCAAAATGCGTCCGCTATCGGGTTCGACTAGGCCCAAAACCGTTTTGATCAAAACAGATTTTCCGGTGCCCGAACCACCGATGATCACCATGCTTTCGCCGCGCTCGACGGTTAAATTCACCCCACGCAGCACATGATTGGAGCCAAAGGATTTATGTATGTTTTCAAAGGTTATCATGCTGTAAAGAATACCGCTGTGAGCAGGAAATTTGCCGCCAAAATCAAAACCGCTGCCGCTTGCACGGAAGCTTTGGTTGCCGCGCCCACGCCCTGCGCGCCGCGGCCCGAGTTCAGCCCATAATAGCATCCCATCAATGTGGCGATAAATCCAAAGGCCATGCCCTTGGCCATTGAGGAGAGGATATCGGCAGAGGTTAGGAAGTTCATCGTGTTTAAAATATAGGTGGCGGGGTTAAAGCCTAGGGTTTGTGTGGCGACGATAAAACCGCCAAAAATGCCGATGCTATCGGCCACGGCGACCAAGACGGGCCCCGCCATGAGCCCAGCCAAGACCCGCGGCATCACCAAATATTTCATTGGGGCGGTGGACAGGGTGACAAGCGCATCAATTTGTTCCGTGACTTTCATCGTGGCCATTTCAGCGGCGATGGAACTTGTGACACGCGCAGCAATCATCAACCCCACCAAAACCGGTCCCAATTCGCGCACCATGCCAATGGCAACAATTTGCGGCACAACCTCAGGAGCGTTGAAGCGCGACCCGCCGGAGTAAATTTGCAAAGCCAAAGCCGCCCCCGTGAACAGGGCGGTCAGGCCGACGACGGGCAGGGACAGGTAGCCAACATTCAACAGCGCGGTGAAAAATTCGCGCAGATAAAATGGCGGGCGAAAGACATGGGACAGGGTGGCCAGCGCAAAGAGCACCAAACGGCCCAAAGCGGAAATCGCATCGATGCATAAGCGCCCCAGCGCACGGACAATCAAGATCATCTGCGCGCTCACTGATTCACATAACGCCGCGCATAGCGAGCGCCCAGCGATGTGAGAATTTCATAACCGATCGTCCCGGCTTTATCTGCCAATTCATCCACCGATTGATAGGGACACAGGATATCCAAAGTCTCGGGCAATTGTGGCAAGGCTGTGACATCCACGCCAATCATATCCATTGAGACCCGTCCGACGATGGGGCAGGCCTGGCCCTCGTGCCACAGTGACGCGTTATTGGACAGGGCGCGCAGCAGCCCATCGGCATAGCCGGCGGCGACAGTTGCGATCCGGGCAGGGGCACTGGCGCTCCAACTGTTGCCATAGCCCACGGTTTCCCCTTCCGCGACATCGCGGATTTGAATCACCGGCAAAGACAAATGCACCACAGATTCGGCGTGAGCATAGGGCGCGCCGCCATAAAGGCCGATACCCGGGCGGGTCATGTCAAAATGATACTCCGGTCCCAGTAGTATCCCGCCCGTCGCGGCCAGCGAGCGTTTCAAGCCCAAGCCATCGGTCATTGCGCAAAATTGCGCCAATTGTTGCCGGTTCATCGGATGATCGGGTTCATCGGCACAGGCCAGGTGACTCATGACCAAACTTGGGTTTAATCCAACCACCAAATCCCGTACCGCCTCCCATTCCGAGGCCTCCATGCCCAAGCGGTTCATGCCGGTGTCAAGTTGGACGCCAAAGGCATGGCCGGGAAGGGCTTCCAAATGGCGCGTCAGCTGGTCGAAAGAGTTAAGCAAGGGCACGAGATGCAGATCATGGATCATGTCCGTATCGCCCCGCATGTGCCCAGAGAATACATAAATAGTCACATTATCGCCCAATTCACGGCGAATTGCCGAGGCCTCTTCTGCGGCGGCCACAAAGAAATGTCGCACCCCCGCAGGATAGAGCGTGCGTGCAACCCGCCCGGAATCCAGACCATAGCCATCGGCTTTGACCACAGCGGCCGTTTCAACATTTTCGGCAGACATGCGATCCAAAGTGGACCAATTGTTGGTGATCCCCTTCAGATTAATCGTTAAATTTCCTGTGCTCATGGGGCGCTTCGGTCCTGCTATTTATAGATTTCACGGGGATTTTATGCGCCGAATTGGGCAGAGGGTCAATCGACTGATGCTCTAGAATTCATCCTCAAGCGATTGTTGCCATGGTTTGACGAGATTGCCAAAGCGGGTGAACTGCCCTTCAAAACTCAACTCGACTGTGCCAATTGGCCCATGCCGTTGCTTTCCGATGACCACCTCGGCCTTGCCATGTAGGCGCTCCATCTCTTCTTGCCATTGGCCCATTTTGTCCAGCTCATGATCACCCGGTTTTTCGCGCTCTTTGTAATATTCCTCGCGGAACACAAACATCACCACATCCGCATCTTGCTCAATCGAGCCAGATTCGCGCAGATCGGACAATTGTGGCCGCTTGTCTTCACGGTTTTCCACCTGACGCGAGAGCTGTGAAAGGGCAACCACTGGAATATCAAGCTCTTTGGCGATGGCTTTGAGGCCCATAGTGATCTCGGAAATCTCATTCACCCGGTTTTCTGACCGTCCAGTGCCGCGGACCAGTTGAAGATAATCCACAAATAATGCGTCCAGCCCATGGGTTCGCTTCAAACGGCGTGCGCGGGCGGCCAGCTGGCTGATCGGCAGGGCCGGGGTATCATCAATGAACAAAGGCGCCGCCTCCAGCTCTTTGGCCGCATCGACAATTCGGCGAAACTCGCTTTCGGTAAAGTCGCCCCGGCGAATTTGATTTGAGGGGATTTCTGCCACCTCGGATAAAATACGCGATGCAAGCTGTTCGGCTGACATTTCTAGGCTGAAAAAGCCAACAACCCCGCCGTCGACCGCACCCTCTTCGCCAGAGGTGGTGATGCCCTTTTTATAGGCCCGTGCGATGTTGAAGGCGATATTGGTGGCCAGTGAGGTTTTGCCCATTGAGGGGCGGCCAGCCAAGATCAAAAGATCTGACCGATGCAGCCCGCCCAGTTTTTTGTCCATATCAATCAGCCCGGTCGACACGCCCGCAAGACCGCCTTCGCGTTGATAGGCGGCATTGGCGACTTTGACCGCATCGGTGACGGCGGTCAGAAAGGATTGAAAGCCTTGCTCAGTCTGGCCCTGCTCGGCCAAAGCATAGAGCTTTTGTTCGGCTTCAACGATTTGCTCTTTAGGTTCGCTTTGCACATCCACACGGGCCGCCTTCGCCGCGATATCATTGCCCACCTCGATCAACTCGCGGCGGATGGCCAGATCGTAGATCATTTCGGCATAATCGCGCACGGCAAAGGAGGATATTGCCGCGCCCGCGAGTCGCATCAAATAGGCGGGCCCGCCTAATTCTGCCAGCCCGGCATCATCTTCCAAAAAGGCCTTCAAAGTGACGGGGCTTGCCAGATTGTTTTTGGCAATACGCGCTGCGGCGGTCTCAAATATCCGCGCATGGACCGGGTCATAAAAATGCTCTGCCCGCAAAATCTGCGCGACGCGGTCGAATAGATCGTTGTTTGTGAGGATGGCGCCAAGCAATTGTTGCTCGGCCTCAATGGAATGCGGCACGCCAAGAGGGGCCACCTCATTTGCTGGGGGCTGCAGATTCGCAATCTCATTCATATCCGACTCCTCAATGCCTCACGCTTACTGCAAGTCAGGATGTTTGGCTATGTAGAACAGATCGGTGCACAACCTGTGGATAAACCTCAGATTGCGCGCTCATATGGCCATATTTCACGGTTCTGCGCTAGATATAGTGGTGCGAAATCACCGATATACTCTGCGCCATATCAAATCCGCCATCGGCCGTCAGCTTGTCCACATTTTGCCCACAGGTTTATACCGGAAAATGCTTATTTGGCGCGTGCCTCTTGCCACTCTTCTGGAGATTTCAGAAAGATTTCCACCTCGCGCAGGGTCTTGCTGTCAAATGTGCCCTGTGCACGGGCTTCCGCCAGCACATCCCACCAGGTGCACAGATGATGCAATGTCACCCCATGATCGCCCAAGGTTTTTTCAGTCTGAGGGAAAATCCCGTAATAGAAAATCACGGCCGTATGAGCGCAGGTTGCGCCCGTCTCACGAATGGCATCGACAAAGGAGATTTTGGATCCACCATCGGTGGTCAAATCCTCGACCAGCAAAACCCGTTGCCCTTCGGACATGGCCCCTTCGATGCGGGCATTTCGGCCGTAGCCTTTGGGTTTCTTGCGCACATAGGTCATCGGGAGCGCCATGCGCTCGGCCACCCAGGCGCCAAATGGGATGCCGGCGGTCTCACCGCCTGCCACATTGTCAAACGCTTCAAACCCGGCGTTGCGCATAACAGTAACGGTCAGAAAATCCATCAAAGTGCTGCGAATACGCGGGAAGGAAATCAGTTTGCGGCAATCAATATAGGTTGGAGAGGGCTTGCCGGAGGCCAAAACAAAGGGCTCATCTGCATTGAAATGCACAGCTTTAATTTCCAGCAGCATTCTGGCGGTCAACCGCGCGATTTCGCGTTGGTCGGGATAGCTTGTTGGTATCATGAGCAGGGCCCTTTGTTGCTATGCGCTCAGCTCGTCACGGTCCAGTGAAGATCAAAGCCAGGATTAAAGAGAGTGACCGGACCGGCGCCCGTGTCGATATGGGTGGCAAATTGTACCGGATCGCCCTTGGTTAGGGTGATCGTATCGGCATTTGGCGCCAGGCCGTAAAACTGCGGACCAAACAGCGCGGTGAAGCCTTCGAGCCGATCCAGCGCAGCGGCAGCCTCAAAAACCTCCGCCAAACACGACATGGTATTGGTGGCCGAAAACACACCCGCGCATCCGCAGGCGCTTTGCTTTGCGTCATCGGTGTGCGGGGCGCTGTCGGTGCCGAGAAAATAGCACGGATTGCCACTTGTGGCGGCCTCAAGTAGGGCCAGGCGATGGGTTTCACGTTTGGCCACGGGCAGGCAATAATAATGCGGCCTGATCCCACCGGCGAGAATATGATTGCGGTTGATGATCAGGTGATGGGTAGTAATCGTGGCGGCCAGCTGGCCCGGATCAGATTTGGCATAGGCCGCAGCCTCCGCAGTTGTGATATGCTCCATGACCACTTTAAGACCCGGCACCCGGCGGCGCAGGGGATCTAGAACCCGGTCAATGAACACGGCCTCGCGGTCAAAAATATCGATATCTGCATCGGTGACCTCGCCATGCACGCACATGGGCATGCCAATCTCGGCCATCTTTTCCAGCACCGGTTGCACCTTGTCAAAATCTGTCACGCCGCTGGCGGAATTTGTTGTCGCCCCGGCAGGATAGAGTTTGGCCGCCGTCACCAGTCCAGAAGCATGGGCCGCGGCCAGGTCCTCGGGGTCGGTTTGCTCGGTCAAATAGAGCGTCATCAGCGGCTGGAAATTTGAGCCAGCGGGCAGGGCGCCCAGAATGCGGCTGAGATAGGCCGCGGCTTGGGCGGCCGTCACCACCGGCGGAACCAGATTCGGCATGATAATGGCGCGTCCAAAATCGCGCGCAGTTTCTGGCGCCACGGCTGCCAGCATATCGCCATCGCGCAGGTGCACATGCCAATCATCGGGGCGGGTAAGAGTCAAACGATCTGTCATGGCTGCTGTTTAACCGGGCCGGCGGGGCGCTGCCAGTGCAAATTTGCCTCATAGGGCAGGCGTTTTCAATCCAGCGCCCGCCTCTTGTATAGCGCGGCGGCACGACACATGTTAACGGTTTGGAAACTCGTCACGAAAATAGGAGATGCGCCGATGTTGACCTTTGTCCTGTCTGTGATTGCAGGCTTCGCCACCCCTTTTGTTGAGCCATTTTTGACCAAATTGATCCAGCCGCGTTTGGATGAATTTCCGGTGCATGAGGGCGAATACCGCACGATTACCTTTGTATTGCTGCTGCTCGGCGTCGCCATCGCGGCGATTTCTTCGGGCGTTATGGTCTCGGCGTTCACGGTCTTATTCGGCGGGCTCTTGGGGCTTTTCGGGGTGCGCCTGTTCAAAGCGATCAAATCTTTGATCGACGGCGCCGAAAGAGATGCCCAGGATCGCTAGGCGCCAGCCGATCTATGCAATCGCTGCATAGCGGGATTGTGGTTTTTCGCAGTGCACAACCCTTTGGATCGTCCCTATCTACAGGTCAACGAAACACAGGAGTTTTTCAAATGGCAATTATCGTAGACGTCCCACAAGGCAACCGCATCGCCGCGGGTTTGAACCGTGTGTTGAGCGGCTTTCTCAACTTTCTGGTGTCGATCAGCACAGCGCAATCGCGGGTGCGTCAGATTGAATTTCTCTGCGCCCTGTCGGATGAAGAGTTGGCCCAACGCGGGTTGACCCGTCAAGACATCGTGCGCCACGTCTACCGCGACGCCTATTACATCTAAGACTCCGTGCCTCAGCCCTTGCCCCTCAGCTGGTCATTCCGCTTCTGATAGGCTTGCAACTTTGCGACCAAAATCTGTTATTTTGTACACATTAGGGTGACGAATCGTCACAAGTTTATGCTGTTCTAAACTGGCGAGATCACTTTTTGGGTTAAAAGCTAGATTACAAATGGCGTCGCGTGATTGTGGATCAATAATTTGTAAGCTTGAATAAGCTGGATCATCTTTGAATAAAGTTACTATTCCAATTCCGTCGTCGAGTTGCGCAAGCGCACCCAGGATCGCTTTGTCCATATAACTGAGCTGATGGAAAATGGCCGTTCTTAATAGGTCTTCGTCAATTGGGTCGACATCTTCCTCTTCGCGTGTGGATTGTAGCGCGTCCAGGTCCTGTTGCACCTGTTCTTTTTCGTCTTCGTTCAGCTGCGCTTCTTCAATTTTCGTTTTTCTTTCAATAGCATGATCGACAATCTCGTTTTCGATTTCAGCCTTCTTTTGCAACAATTCTGCCCTAAAATCCAATCGTTTGGAGCTTCGGTCTTCCGCGAGTCTGTCGGCATGTAATCTACTCTGATGTATCGCCTGCGCCCCGAGCCAGTCCATGACTAGGGAAATCCATGGCTTTGCTGCGGCAAACAAGAAACCCGCAATGACGGGACCGACAAAGAGGCTGCACCAACCCGTGTGGCTCTCGAAATAGGTAAATCGCGTGACAAGCGCGGTGTCGCTTGCGACGAGAAAAAGAAGCGGCTGCCAATTCCACAGCAGGAAGGCAATTAAGATGCTGCCGATCCAAGGGGTGCGCATCCGCTCTTGAAAGGCTTGCAGGCTTTGGGCAAAAAAATCCGTCATAATAACCAAGATCAAAAATGGGCAATATGCGGATGTTTAGAAATCTAGACGTATTTTGCAAGCTAGATTGTTGATATATCTGCCATAATGGTGAGTGCTGTTATATTGCGATGGTGAATGCGCCTGCCGGGGTGCAGGCAGGCGCAGCCCGGTGTGGCCACCGGGCAAAGTCATTTGGCTTGGCGGCTCGGGTATGCAGAGGTCTTTAATGGCGAAAAAAATCATCGACCCGCAGCCTTGCCGAGGGTGGTTTGCAGCTGCTGTCAGGGGAAAAGCAAAAACTCCCCGCCGGGGCGAGGAGTTTTCAAGTTTGTGCGCGCCGCCTTTGCGGTGGCGATAGCTCTTAAGTCAGGCTTGCGTCGATTGCTTTGCACGCGGCCACCAAGCCTTTGACTGCGTCGACGGATTTGTCGAACATCGCCTGCTCATCTTTGTTCATTTGAATGTCGATGATGCGCTCAACACCGCCGCCGCCGATGACGGTCGGCACGCCCACATACATGCCCTTTAGGCCCAAGGCGCCATCCACATAGGCCGCGCAGGGCAGGACACGCTTTTGATCGCGCAGATAGGCTTCGGCCATTTCAATGGCTGATGTGGCCGGTGCGTAATAGGCCGACCCGGTTTTGAGCAATCCGACGATTTCCGCGCCGCCATCACGGGTGCGCTGGATGATTGCGTCGAGCTTGTCTTGCGTGGTCCAGCCCATGCGCACGAGGTCGGGCAGGGGGATGCCGCCGACGGTGGAGTAGCGGGCCAAAGGCACCATCGTGTCGCCATGACCGCCCAGCACAAAGGCCGTGACGTCGCGCATGGAGACATTGAACTCAAGGCTCAAGAAGTGCCGGAACCGCGCGCTGTCGAGCACGCCCGCCATGCCGCAGACCATATTATGCGGCAGGCCAGAGAATTCGCGCAGCGCCCAGACCATCGCGTCGAGCGGGTTGGTGATGCAGATTACAAAGGCATTGGGCGCATGATCGCGGATGCCTTCCCCCACGGATTTCATCACTTTGAGGTTGATTCCGAGAAGGTCATCGCGGCTCATACCAGGTTTGCGCGGCACACCAGCCGTTACAATACAGACATCGGCGCCGGCAATATCGGCATAGGATTGCGTGCCTGACATGGCCGCATCAAAGCCTTCGGACGGGCCAGATTGTGCGATATCCAAGGCTTTGCCCTCGGGCATGCCTTCGGCAATATCGAACAACACAATGTCGCCCAGTTCTTTTAGGGCGGCCAAATGAGCCAATGTGCCACCGATCATACCGGAGCCAATGAGAGCAATTTTGGGTCGTGCCATGGGTATCTTCCTCAAATGTGAATTTGCAAGATCGGTTACACCCAAATGGGCGGCGTGCCAAGGGAACATCGTCGCAAACTTGCAGGGTGGCGAGGGTTCGCTTTCGGGCGATCGGGCATTTTTGCTGCAATGCGGCAAAATGCACTTGAATTTTAACTGCGATTGGTGGCAGTTATGCGCAACATTGTTGCGAGGCCAAAAATGACTCTACGTCCCTATCGTTCTGTTCTCTATATCCCCGGCAGCCGGGCGCGTGCGCTCGACAAAGCGCGAACCATGCCTGTGGATTCGATAATTTTCGACTTGGAAGACGCCGTGGCGCTGGAAGAAAAAGCCTCCGCTCGGGCAGTTTTGGTGGCGCATCTTTTGGAAGGGGGCTATGGGTCCCGCAGCCAAATCATTCGCATTAATGGGCTCGATACCCCCTGGGCTGCCGAGGACATCGCGGCGATTGCCGAAGTCCGACCCGAGGCGGTGTTATTGCCCAAGGTTGATAATGCCCAGATGATTGCCGAGCTGGGCGCGGTGATGGACCGGCATGAAGGCTTTGAGAACACCCAAATCTGGGCAATGATGGAAACTCCGCGCGGCATCTTGAATGCGGCCGAGATTGCCGATGCGCCGCGGATGGGGGGCATGGTGATGGGCACCAATGATCTGGCCAAGGATCTCAACACGAGATTTGATCCGGCGCGCGCGCCTTTGCTTGCCGCTTTAGGCCACTGTGTCTTGGCTGCAAAAGCGGCTGGAATTGTCATTGTGGACGGGGTCTATAATGCCTTTAAGGATGAGGCAGGTCTGCAAGTTGAGGCCTCTCAAGGGCGTGATATGGGATTTGACGGCAAAACCTTGATCCACCCGGCACAGGTGGCCATTGCCAATCGGGTCTTTGCGCCCATGGATGAGGAGATTGATCTGTCTGAGCGACAAATCGCAGCCTTTGAGGTGGCCACAGCGGAGGGGCTCGGCGTTGCGGTTGTGGATGGTAAGATAGTGGAGAATTTGCATATTGAAACGGCCCGGGCCACTTTGGCCAAGGCTGCAATGATTGCAACACTGGAGGGCCAGGCGTGAAGATTTACAGATTTTTGACCGACGACGATTCGTCTCAGTTTTGCCATAAAGTGACCGAAGCCCTGTCCAAAGGATGGGAGCTTTATGGCGATCCGACCTATGCCCATGATGCAACCGTTGGAGTCATGCGCTGCGGCCAGGCGGTCGTGAAGGAGATTGAAGGGGCGTATAGCCCTGAGATGAAACTGGGAGCGCAATAATGAAGACCAATGCAGGGTTGTTTTTTGAGGATTATTGTGTCGGACAGGTCATAGATCATGCAGTCCCGCGGACGGTGGGGGGCGGTGAACGCGCGCTCTATCATGCGCTTTATCCGGCGCGCCACGCGCTCTATTCCTCCGATAGTTTTGCGCAAAGCTGCGGCCTGCCTCAAAGCCCGCTGGATGATCTCATCGCGTTTCATGTGGTTTTTGGCAAAACGGTGCCGGATATCTCATTAAACGCCGTGGCCAATTTGGGCTATGCGGAGGCGCGCTGGCTGCGGCCTGTTTATCCCGGCGATACGCTGCGCGCGCGCTCTACCGTGATTGGTTTGAAGCAAAACTCAAGCGGCAAAACCGGCGTGGTTTGGGTGCGCAGTGAAGGGTTCAACCAGGCAGATGAGATGGTGATATCTTTCGTGCGTTGGGTCATGGTGCGCAAGAGGGACGAAGCGGCCCCTGCACCACAAACCGTTGTGCCGGAGCTTGAGAAGGCTGTGTTAGCATCGGAGTTGATCGTGCCCGATGGGTTGAGCTTTGCCGGATATGATACTGGTTTAGCAGGAAGTTCCTATCTCTATAGCGACTATAATATTGGCGAGGTGATCGACCACGTTGATGGGGTCACCCTGTCGGAAGCCGAGCATATGATGGCCACGCGCTTGTGGCAAAATACGGCGAAAGTCCATTTCGATGCCACCGCCCGGCCGGATGGTGCACGGTTGATTTACGGCGGGCATGTGATCTCCATGGCGCGGGCATTGTCCTTCAATGGCCTGGGCAATGTGCAAATGCTGGCGGCGATCAATGGGGGAGCCCATGCCAATCCATGTTTTGCGGGGGACACGCTGCGCGCTTGGAGTGAGGTGCTGGACAAGGCGGAAACTCGTGATCCCTCCGTTGGTGCGTTGCGTTTGCGGTTGGTGGCGCAGAAGGGTTCGACGCCCCATCTGCGCGGGGATGACGGAAAGTATCATAGCAATGTGTTGCTGGATCTCGACTATTGGGCCTTTATCCCGCGGTAAGCGTTTTGGAGGATCCTGTTTTGTGACCACAAAAATTTTTCGTGATCACAAAAGCCAAAAAATCGACTGTTAACGCCCAGACTGCGGTAATTTGCCCGTCAAAACTGTGGCCTTCGGGGCTTGATCATGGCATGAACGGGCTAACTCATGATTTAGACAGGCTGAGAAGGACATATTATGGCTGATGTAAATCGCGGCAATCGCCCGTTATCTCCTCATCTGACGATCTACCGTCCTCAAATGACTTCGATTTCTTCGATATTTGTGCGGATCACTGGCAACGCGCTTTTGGCCGCGACGCTATTATTGATCGCTTGGCTCTTGGCGGCATCCACCAGCGCGGCGGCCTTTGAATGGGTGCAGTGCGTGATCACAAGTTGGTTTGGCGATCTGGTGTTTCTTCTGTCCCTCTGGGCGCTTTGGTACCACATGCTTGGCGGGTTGCGCCATTTGATTTGGGACACCGGCCGCGGGTTGGAGTTGAAAACCGCCGAGCGTATGGGCTGGATGATGATCATCGGGTCGCTTCTGCTCACAGCTTTCACAGTAATATGGCTATAAGGAGCGCGCAGCATGGCTTTTTTGACTGATAGAAAACGTGCAAGCGGCCTTGGCGCCGCAAAAACCGGCACAGAGCATTTTTGGGGTATGACCATTTCCTCGGCGGCACTGCTCATCCTCGTGCCGCTTTTTGTCTTCACCGTGGGGCCCATGATTGGGCAAGATTATGAGGCGGTCACAGCCTATTTTGCCCGCCCATTCCCCGCATTGGTGGCGCTATTGACCTTTGTGGTGGCATTGCTGCATTTCAAAAACGGGGTGACCGTTTTGATTGAGGACTATGTGCATGGCCTTGCCCGCAAGGTCTGGATTATTATCATGACATGTGTGTCCTACGCGGCCATTGCTGCGGCTATTTTCGCCATCGCGCGCCTCGCCCTTTAAGTTTCGGAGACCATAACTATGGCTGCTTATGAATATGAAATCCATGATTTTGATGTTGTGGTGGTTGGGGCGGGAGGCGCTGGATTGCGCGCCACACTCGGCATGGCCGAACAGGGATTGCGCACGGCCTGTGTCACCAAAGTTTTCCCGACCCGGTCCCATACAGTGGCCGCTCAGGGAGGTATTGCGGCAAGTCTGGGCAACATGGGCCCCGACAGTTGGCAGTGGCATATGTATGACACGGTCAAAGGCTCGGACTGGCTTGGCGATACAGATGCCATGGAGTACCTCGCCAGAGAAGCCCCCAAGGCGGTCTATGAGCTGGAACATTACGGCGTGCCTTTTTCGCGCACTGAGGCTGGAAAAATCTATCAACGCCCCTTTGGTGGCCATACAACAGAATTTGGCGAAGGCCCGCCAGTGCAGCGCACCTGTGCCGCGGCCGACCGGACAGGTCATGCGATTTTGCATACGCTTTACGGCCAGTCTCTGAAAAATAACGCGGAATTCTACATCGAATATTTCGCCATTGACTTGGTGATGTCAGACGACGGTGTTTGCCAAGGGGTGGTGTGCTGGAAGCTTGACGATGGCACAATGCATGTGTTCAACGCCAAAACGGTCGTATTGGCCACAGGCGGCTATGGGCGTGCCTATTTCAGCGCCACTTCTGCGCATACCTGCACCGGAGATGGCGGCGGCATGGTCGCGCGGGCGGGTTTGCCGCTTCAAGATATGGAGTTCGTACAGTTCCATCCAACCGGCATATATGGCTCGGGCTGTTTGATCACCGAAGGCGCGCGCGGCGAGGGCGGATTTCTGAGCAATTCGCAAGATGAGCGTTTCATGGAGCGCTATGCGCCGAACTATAAGGATTTGGCGCCGCGCGATTATGTCTCGCGCTGTATGACGATGGAAATTCGCGAAGGGCGTGGTGTGGGGCCGGAGGGGGATCACATCTACCTCAACCTCAGTCATCTGCAGCCCGAAGCCCTGGCGGAGCGCCTGCCGGGGATTTCAGAATCTGCCAAGATTTTTGCAGGTGTTGACGTGACCAAAGAGCCCATCCCTGTTCTTCCGACGGTGCACTACAATATGGGCGGTATTCCAACGAATTTCTGGGGCGAAGTGTTGAACCCAACGGCCAAAGATCCCAATGCCACTGTGCCCGGTCTTATGGCCGTGGGCGAGGCGGGCTGTGCCTCCGTACATGGGGCCAACCGTTTGGGCTCAAACTCGCTGATAGATCTGGTGGTCTTCGGCCGCGCTGCCGCGATCCGTGCCGGCAAAACCGTCGATGCGGCCGCGCCAGCGGCGGCGATGAACATGGCTTCGGTGGACAAAGCCTTTGACCGCTTTGATGGGCTGCGCCATGCGGCGGGACATTTGCCCACCGCAGAGCTGCGGTTAGAAATGCAAAAAACCATGCAGGCGGATGCGGCGGTGTTCCGGACCTCGAAGACCTTGGCAGAGGGGGTCGATAAGATGACTACTGTGGCCGATAAAATGAGCGATATCAAAGTCACGGATCGCAGCCTGGTGTGGAATTCTGATCTTATGGAAACCCTGGAGCTCACCAATTTGATGCCCAACGCCATGGCGACCATTGTGGGGGCAGAAGCGCGCAAAGAAAGCCGCGGTGCGCATGCGCATGAGGATTTCACCGAGCGTGACGATGACAATTGGCGCGTGCATACCATCGCTCGGGTGGATGGATCAAAGGTTGATTTGAGCCACCGGCCGGTGATCACCGAAAGGCTGACCACCGAAGAAGAAGGCGGCATCTCGCTGGCGCAGATTGCACCGAAAGTGAGAACTTTCTGATGCGGCCGCTGGGGTGTTGTGCGGCGGTGGCTGTGGCCTTGATGGGCGGGGGCGCTCTGGCTGAGCTGTCCCAATCCCAACTTGCGGCTCTGTCGGTTCTATCCCCATTGGCGCAAGAACAGTTGGATCGAAAGAACGGGCAGGCGCTTGCGGAATGTATGGTTTTAGCCGCCGAGGCGGAGGAAGTATCCCGCATCGCCGCTTTTGCTGGCATGGCGCCCAGCCCGGTCATTATTGACCTGGCCAATGAAATTATCCAGCGCCCGGCGGTGCTGAGCTGTTTGACTGAAAAGCTGTCTTAGGGGATGCGGGTTTTGGCATATCACCCGATGAGACAGTTGACGTCGCTTGTTGATAGGCTGCACGGCGCTGTTTGCGTCTGCTCTGTGGAGAAATAATATGGTACAACTGACACTCCCGAAAAATTCCCGCATCACCCGCGGTAAGGTCTGGCCGAAACCGGAAGGGGCGAAAAACCTGCGGGTTTTCAAGATTTATCGCTGGAACCCGGATGATGGCAAAACCCCGCAGGTGGATACCTATTTCGTAGATATGGACACATGCGGCCCTATGGTTTTGGATGCTTTGATCAAGATCAAGAGTGAAATTGATCCGACCTTGACCTTTCGCCGGTCCTGCCGTGAGGGGATTTGTGGCTCCTGTGCAATGAATGTTGACGGGGTGAATACGCTGGCCTGTATCTATGGCATGGATGAGATCAAGGGGGATGTGAAGATCTATCCGCTGCCGCATATGCCGGTTGTAAAGGATCTGATCCCAGACTTGACGCATTTCTATGCCCAGCATGCCTCGATCATGCCCTGGCTTGAGACTAAAACCAACCGGCCTGCCAAAGAATGGTTGCAGTCGATCGAGGATCGCAAAAAGCTTGATGGGCTGTATGAATGTGTGATGTGCGCCTGCTGCTCGACCTCTTGCCCGTCCTATTGGTGGAATGGGGATCGCTATCTCGGCCCGGCGGCTTTGTTGCACGCCTATCGCTGGATTATTGACAGCCGCGATGAGGCCACGGGCGAGCGTTTGGACAATCTGGAAGACCCGTTCAAACTCTACCGCTGCCACACGATTATGAATTGCACCAAGACCTGTCCCAAAGGGCTCAATCCAGCCAAATCCATCGCCTCAATCAAAGAAATGATGGTCGAACGCCGGGTCTAGGCTGGGCATGCCTGGGTGAACTTTGAAGTGTGAACTGTCAAATTGTCCGGCATGGCCTTTGCTTCCGCGCAGGTCAGTGCCGTTAGGCAAATGCCGCCTCTAGGGCAATCTCTACCATGTCGCCGAAGCTGCGTTCCCGATCTTCGGAGGGCAGGGCCTCATGGGTGAGCAGGTGATCTGAGATGGTGCATACGGCCAAAGCGCGACGATTGTGGCGCGCCGCCAGATTGTACAGCTCCGCAGTTTCCATCTCGACAGCCAGAATCCCGTGGCGGGTCATTTGCTCGCTGAGATCTGGGCGTTCATCATAAAACACATCTGACGAATAAATTCCGCCCACATGGGCATCGATGCCGCGCCCGCGCGCAGAAGCGACAGCCGCCTCCAGCAGGCCATAATCGGCGCAGGGTGCAAAGTTGATCTCTTTGAACATGCCAAGGGATGGGGTGGAGAGGGTGGAGGCGGTCATGGCAATCACCACATCGCGCAGTTTGACCTTAGGGCTCATGCCACCGGCCGAGCCGATACGGATCAAAGTTTTGGCATCATAGTCTTTGATCAGCTCATTGACGTAGATAGACAGGCTCGGCATGCCCATGCCAGATCCCTGAATGGTGACAGGGTTGCCGCGCCAAAACCCCGTGAAACCCAACATACCGCGCACTTGGTTGACGCATTTCGCATCGTCCAAAAACGTCTCCGCCGCCCATTTTGCGCGCAGAGGATCCCCCGGCAAGAGTACAGTTTCCGCAATTTCGCCGGGTTGCGCACCAATATGAATGGTCATGATATCACCTCGAATATTTAATAAAGGGTGTTAGCGTGCCGATCCGGTCATAGAGCAAACGCGCATTTTCGTTGAAATCTTGGGTCATCCAATAAACGCTTGGCGTGCCATTGGCATCTGCGGCGGCGTAGACCGCCTCGATCAAAGCCCGGCCAATACCCTGCCCACGCACGGCCTCTTTGGCGTAAAGATCTTGCAGATAACAGACATCTTCCGCGCGCCAATTATGTGCGTGATAAATGTAATGGACAATGCCCACGGCCTCACCGTCTCGCTCGGCGACAAGCGCATTTTGCACCCGATTGGCCGGATTGATCAGCCGTGCGAAGGTCGTCTCATAGATCTCCGGCGCAACATCTGTGTCATAAAACGACAGGTAATCGCCCCACATCTGCCCCCAATCGGCCCGGTCCTCAGCCACAAGAGGGCGAATTTTCAGCGACATATGCGAGCTCCTTTGACGTTAAGCGGAATGTGCCCCGTCGGCGAGGGATTTGACAAAGGCCAAGACTTCCGCAGGGGATTTCCCTGCGCCAATTTCATCAACAATGGCAGAGCCCACAACAGCGCCATCGGCCACCGATGCGATGTCTCGCGCATTTTGCGGGGTGCGAATGCCAAAGCCAACAATGATCGGTAAATCCGTGGCCGCTTTGATGCGCGCGACTTCCGGTCCCACATTGCTGGCCTGCGCGGCCGCCGCGCCCGTGATGCCATTGATTGAGACATAGTAGACAAAGCCGGAGGTGTTGGTGAGGACTTTGGGCAAGCGCTTGTCATCTGTGGTCGGTGTGGCCAGGCGAATAAAATTCAAGCCGGCCTTTTGAGCGGGAATGCACAACTCGCTGTCCTCTTCAGGCGGCAGATCGACCACAATCATCCCATCGATCCCGGCCTCTTTGGCCTCGGCTAGAAAACGCGTCACCCCGCGTGAATAGATCGGGTTGTAATAGCCCATCAACACGATCGGCGTCGTGTCATCGGTTTCGCGAAAGTCTCTGACCATTTGCAGGGTCTTGTCCAAGGTCATTCCGGCTTCAAGTGCGCGCTGCCCGGCCAATTGAATGGTGGGGCCATCGGCCATTGGATCGGTAAAGGGCAGGCCCAATTCAATGATATCAACCCCAGCAGCCGGCAGGCCCTTCACCACTTCCAAAGCGCTGTCATAGCTCGGATCTCCAGCCATAACATAGGTCACAAAAGCCTTTTTTCCGGCGGCTTTGAGGTCTGCAAATTTTGCGTCGATCCGTGTCATATCTGGCCCTTCATATTGCTTATGTTCTGACATGCCGCAAAGGCGGGTCAAGTTCAATATGCTTTGACCCAGCGCCGCTCATTCTGTGACATTTGCCGCGCCCTGCTCAAAGCGCAGTTCTGCTTGCTCTGATTGAGCCGCGCAGATATGAGCGGTTTGAAAAATGAAGGAGTGCATCATGGGTTTTCGAATGGGTATCGTTGGCTTGCCAAATGTTGGCAAATCCACCTTGTTTAACGCGCTGACCAAAACCGCCTCAGCGCAGGCGGCGAATTTTCCATTTTGTACCATCGAGCCCAATGTGGGCGAGGTTAACGTGCCAGACGCGCGCCTGGCCAATCTGGCACAGATTGCAAATTCAGCGAACATCATTCCGGCCCGTATGACCTTCGTAGACATCGCAGGCCTCGTTAAAGGCGCAAGCCAAGGTGAGGGGCTCGGCAATCAATTTCTGGCCAATATCCGTGAGACGGATGCAATTGCCCATGTGGTACGTTGCTTTGAAGATGGTGATGTGGTGCATGTCTCGGATCATGTGGATCCCATTGCAGATGCCGATACCATCGACACAGAGCTTATGCTGGCGGATATGGAAAGCGTCGAGAAGAGACTGCAAAACATTGTGCGCAAAGTGCGCGGTGGCGACAAGGAAGCGGTGCAGCAAGAGCGCTTGCTGCGGGCCGCTTTGGCCGCCTTGGAACAAGGTAAGCCCGCCCGCACGGTTGAGGTCGACCCAGAAGATGCCAAGCAATGGAAAATGCTACAACTGCTCAGCACAAAGCCGATCCTCTATGTCTGCAACGTGGGCGAGTCTGATGCGGCCTCTGGCAACAGCTATTCAGACGCTGTGGCGAAGATGGCCGCAGAGCAGGGCAACAGCCATGTCATCATCTCTGCGCAGATCGAGGAGGAAATTAGCCAGCTGGACGATGAAGAGGCTGAGATGTTCCTGAGCGAAATGGGGCTTGAGGAAGCTGGACTTGATCGCTTGATTCGCGCGGGCTACGCGCTTTTGGCGCTGGAGACTTATTTCACAGTTGGTCCCAAAGAGGCGCGCGCTTGGACCATCAAACAGGGCACAACTGCACCCCAGGCCGCGGGCGTTATTCATGGTGATTTTGAGCGGGGGTTCATTCGTGCTGAGACCATCGCCTACGATGATTTTGCAGCCCTAGGCGGAGAGGCCGCTGCGAAAGAGGCCGGGAAAATGCGTGCAGAGGGGAAATCCTATGTGGTGCAAGACGGTGACGTGTTGCATTTCCTGTTCAACACCTAGGGTCGGCGAAACGGTTCAGCCGTTTGGCTGGGGAGGAGGCGCAATGGCGCTCAAACTCATCATTGATACAGACCCCGGCATTGATGATGCCATGGCGATCCTTTATGCCATCGCCGCCCCGGAGATTGATCTTCTGGGTCTGACGACGGTGTTTGGCAATGTGACCACCCCCAAAGCCACGCGCAATGCGCTGTATTTGCTGGAACAGGCGGGGATCGAGATCCCTGTGGCCGAAGGGCTGCACCGCCCTCGTATACTTCCTCCCTTTCCGCCAACCTCTGCGGTGCATGGGGCGGAGGGCTTTGGAACGCTCGCCGTGCCCACGCCCCAGCGCCGCGCGCTGGTTGAGACTGCGCCTGAGTATCTGGTGCGGATGGCACGGGCGCATCAAGGGGAGCTGTTGCTCTGTCCCATTGGTCCTTTGACAAATATTGCCGCGGCCATGGAGCTCGATCCGTCTTTTTGCTCGAATCTCAAAGGCATGGTTGTCATGGGTGGCAGTCTGCGGGCAGGGGGGAATATCACCCCAGCGGCCGAGGCCAATTTCTATCATGACCCCCATGCGGCCGATTTCGTGCTGCGTTATGGGTGCAATATGACACTGGTGGGTCTGGATGTGACCAACCGTGTGATCTGCCCGCGCAGCTTCTTTGTGCGCTTGGCGTCCGAAAGTCCGAAGATGGGCGGGCTTTTGCACGATATGGCCGAGTTTTACATCGATTTTTACGAGACCGTTGGCAAATTTGCCGGATGCGGCATGCATGATCCATCGGCGCTGGTGGCCTGCATCGCGCCCGAGTTGTTCACCACCGAGCCACATGCTTTGCGCGTAACCTTGAGCGGAGACCGCTCCGGCGAAATGATCACAGTGGCCAATTCGACTGCCCAAGCGGTGAATGTCTGCACGGATGTACAAGCCGAGGCGGTGAAGCAAAATTTTTTCAAGAATGTGGCGAAACTTAGCTAAATCCTCCTTGTCCCCAGCCCAACTCCCCGCTAAACGGGTCAACGGAGACGTGGCCGAGTGGACGAAGGCGCTCCCCTGCTAAGGGAGTAGGCCCGGAAGGGTCTCGAGGGTTCGAATCCCTTCGTCTCCGCCACCACCCCCGCTATGCTGTAATTTCCATATAAATAAGGTTTTTATTGCGTGACGTAGAATTTATTACCACCTACGTTTACCACCTACGCAGACCACCCACACGGTCTTGATGCGACAAATGTAGTTAAATCGCTTTATCATATGAACGCGTCAGCCAGCCCAGCGCCCTAAGTCTAATACCCTTGCTTGTTTGGGATAACTCCTCTGTGTTTGCGGCGTGATCGTGGGTAGGGTGCTAGTGTGGGTACTACAAATCTCTATTCCCCTGAGAGATGGGAGGATAGTTATTTAGGTGGTAGCTTCTAGTGTATCTGCTATGTTTTCTTTTTATTTGTGATAGGGTGTTGTCAGGAATATCTTTGTTAGAATACTCAGATAAAACGCTCAAATGGCACATGGTATCAAATATGCTTTCCAAACCAACAACCGAAGGCCTTACACCTGCAAGCAGTTTCTCCAAGGAACCTAGACAACGTCGATCACTATTACATGATGGCATAGCTATCCAAGGCGATTGGCAAAGTGACGGTACAGTAGAGTTTGGCGGGAGGATTACAGGCGATTTAACTGTAGATGTACTCGTAGTGACAGGTACAGGCAATGTGGATGGTAACGTGCGAGCAAGGTCTGTCACAGTAGAAGGCTATTTGAACGGCACTATAGCTGCTGTGGAAGTGGCGCTTGGTTCAACAGCGGTTGTCAGAGGTGAAGTGGTTGCAGAGAAAATACGAATAGATTTTGGGGCAAATGTCGAGGGTCGTTTATTAGCTACTGGTAAGCCAGCAACTGATAGCTTTCTGACCCAAGATAAAGCCTCTGATGCAGCCACTGAAATTAACGATAGTTTACCATTAACCCCAAGGTTGCTTTAGGCGGCCCCTGCGTCTGGTCTTTGGCAAAGAAGACTGGCGGGTGGATTGAATAGGTTCCACTTTTCCAATCATGGCTTCTAAAGCGGCTACTCGGTTTGCGGTACTAGGGTGGGTTGAGAATAGCTTATCGTGCGCGTGAGCGTGGAGTGGGTTAATGATAAACATATGCGCTGTTGACGGGTTTCTCTCGGCCCCATGATTGTCGATTTTGGAAGCGAAACCCTGAATGGACTTGAGTGCGGATGCTAACCATAAAGGATTTCCACAAATCTCAGCGCCAACTCTGTCAGCGACATATTCCCTGCTACGGCTTATAGCCATTTGGATCAACGAAGCAGCCAAAGGAGCTAGGATCATCATCGCTATTAAACCAATGAATCCCATCTTATTGTTCCTGCGCCCACCAAAGAACATTGCAAAGTTAGCCAACATCGAAATGGCACCGGCAAAAGTTGCTGCAACAACCATGATGGTGGTATCTCTGTTCTTAATATGGGCTAGTTCATGGGCCATTACTGCTGCTATTTCGTTCTGATTTAGCCTTTTTAAAAGTCCTGTAGTTGCAGCGACTGCGGCGTTTTCAGGGTTACGGCCAGTTGCAAACGCATTAGGCTGGTCACTTTGTATCTCGTAAACCTTCGGCATTGGTAGCTGCGCATTGAGCGATAGATTGGCTACCATTTCATATAGAGGATGCTCCTGGGGAACCTTCTTAGCTCCGTACATCCGAAGAACCATCTTGTCTGAATTGTACCAAGCGAACAGATTCATCATTATGGCCAGTATGATAGCTATTAGGAGACCCTCAAAGCCGCCGAGCATAATACCTGCAAAGCCGAACAAGGCAGTCATAGCAGCCATAAGCATTGCGGTTTTTATCATGATAGGGCCTTTAATTGGGTCAACTGGTTAGCAAATATGTAATTTAACTGAGTATTCAATGATAGAGTTTGGTTTAAATGATTTCGCTTGTTTATCAAACTCCGTGACTTAACTGAATGATAATTAAGTGATCGGTAAAGCGAGGAAATTAGATGAGACTGATAGTTTGCCTAATAATGGTTCTGCCCCTGATTGGCTGTGGCATCGCACAGCGGAGAGAGATCACCATTTTACAAGCGTTAGTGAAAAGGCTTGCTATACGCCCTCGCTACTCTCAAGTAATAGAACCAGTAGTTATTAAGACATAAGTTATGTAGCCAGTTTTAAATCAATAAAGAAATACCACTATTGGTAATTAATTAAAGTTTCTGCGAGGGTAGTCGTTGATATATGTACGACGTTTCATATTTCCCCCGACAGACACTAGCCCTGCCATGAATACGGCAGGGTTTTTCTGTATGGTGCGCTTGTGAGCAACAATGGGCGGCTTAAGCTGGAAGCTGACTAAAGGTCACTGGTTGGAACGCAGCACTAGCGGCTTGTGCTTTATCTGCTGCATCAAAATCAGCTTTAACTTGTGCAACCATAGCTGCTGTGAAGGAACCACGAGTGTATCCCCAGTCATTCAACTGATGGTCAGAAAGGTAAGCGGCTGTACGGTTTGCGGCACTTGAGGCTTGGGCTAACATGATCGCTCTGTAGATTTTAGTAAGCATTTTAATCTCCTTGGTTTCATAAGAGCGTCTATCCAAGGTTATTAACTTTCACATCATACAATGTGGTATTCCCGTTATGCATTAAGCACAGGGCTACTCAACAGGGTCGTTTTCGTACCCACCTCCACGGCTTTATCCACCCATCCCATTGAATAACAATAGTTAACAACCCCAATGCTATCATTGTCGTTCTATCGAGAGGGTAGAGCCAATTATGTGACCCATTAGCTTGCGAAGCATTATCAGGGGTTTAGCACTTGGCTTCTTCGTTGGCTTTAATTTCCACTGAGGGGGTACTTTCATGAACCCTGATTTGATTAAAATACGTCTGTAGCTGCTTGAAAAATCGAGAGGTGTCGCCGCGCAATGTCGGTGTCATATGGGCTATAGCCACCTCCGATTACTGTGGCTATTGGTGTGTTACGGTTCTTAAAGTACTCTAAAACAGCACAGTCCCGTTTCAAGATGCCCTCTAGCGTTAAATCCAAATTCCCGAGTTGGTCACCGAAAAATACGTCTACACCAGCATCGTACAAAACAATGTCAGGCGTAAAATCTTTGGAGATGTATTTTAAAGTACTGTGCAACTTATCTAGATAGGCGGTGTCTTCCAAGTGGCTATTGAGTGCTACATCGAGGGTGCCTTTACGCTTTTGGAATGGAAAGTTTTGCTCACAATGCAGCGAACAAGTATATATGCCCTTCTTACCATCGCATATGTCAATGGTTCCATCACCTTGATGTACGTCTAAGTCTAAGATCAAGACCTTTTCTACTAAACCATGTTCTATCAAATTCAAAGCAGTAAAAGCCAAGTCATTGAAAACACAAAAGCCTAATCCATTAGAATAATGTGCATGATGCGTTCCCCCTGCGGCATGACAGCCAACGCCTTCTTCTAGAGCCTTTAGTGCTGTGGTTAAAGTGCCGTTCAAAGCCAAAAAGCTGCGTTTGACCAGTTGGCTGTCTATCGGCAGGTTGATATGCCGTACTTCCTCCTTTGACAAAGTTTGTTGTACAACACGTTGAACGTAATCAGTGGCATGGGTTCGTAAAACATCTCGATAGCGAACTGGTGAAGAATGGTAGAAATGTAACCTTTGGTTAAAATCACTCTGTTTTAGTTGGCTTACTAACTTAGAGAACTTTGTCCCATTAAAACGATGACCCTCTGGCACATTTATGTCGTAAGTATCGTTATAAAGGACTGGAATTTGTATCACTGCAAAACCTGCTATTAATTATTAGTATACAGTAAACTTTAGCAGTGTTAGCTGTTGCTGTCGTGAATTTTTGGCAATTACCTTGCGTGGCTCAATGCCTAGAGATCATCGAGAGGAGTTTTCAATGAGAAGTCGTGTCATCATCTGGGTTATGTTCTACGCTTGCACACTTGTGGCTGCCGGTGGGGCAATATGGTTTGTCAGAGACTTAAATGCCAACAAATGGATCGCACCGAGTTTTGCGCCTCCTGCGTGGTTATTTGGGCCAGTCTGGACAACACTTTACCTACTAATCGCTTCCAGTGCTTATAGACTAAGCTACAGAAAGAACTGTGACTCAAAGAGTATAGCACTGGGGTTGTGGGCTTTGCAGATGTGTCTAAACACTCTTTGGACGCCAGTATTCTTTGGAGCTTTTGACTTGAAGGGTGCGTTTGCCATAATCGTATTATTATGGCTTACAATTACTGCGTATATCGTGATCAGCTTTCGGATCGATAGGGTATCAAGCTATTTGTTTTTGCCTTATTGGGCGTGGGTTAGCTTCGCCACAGCATTGAACTATGCATATATTCTCGCCAACTAACGTTACGACCTAAGTATAACCTAGTCTCACTAGGTCAGGCTCAAATGCGTCACCCGTTTGAGACCATTTAAAACCCTCTTTTAGCATCAATCCGTCTCAATAGCTTGCCTCAGTTCTGAGACAGTGGTAGTCTCACTAGGTATATAGAATCGTATGAGTCCACAGGAGTGCAAGATGCTTATCGGATATGCCAGAACGAGTACCACAGACCAACAAGCAGGGTTTGATGCACAGCTAGTCGAGTTAGAAGCGTACGGCTGTGAACGTACGTTCAAAGAGCAGGTATCAGCCGTAGCCTCAAGGGGTGAACTCGACAGAGCTATTGATATGCTCGGAAAGGGTGACAAGCTGGTCGTCACTAAACTTGATCGTCTGGCTCGTAATGTGATGCACATGGGTGAGCTACTACAGCAGATAGAAGCCAAGGGTGCTGGACTAGTTATTTTGTCCCTAGGCAGTGAAACTGTTGATACTACGACAGCCACAGGCAAGCTGATCCTTAATATGATGGTATCTGTCGCACAGTTTGAACGTGAGATGATGAAAGAACGTCAGGTCGAAGGCATCAAGAGAGCTAAGGCTGAGGGTAAGTACAAAGGGCGAGTTCCGACAGCTATGCGACAGGCCGACAAGGTTAAGGCATTGGTTGAAGCTGGTGTGCAGCGTGTGCAGGTTCAGGAGCAGCTTGGGATTAGCAAGGCGTCTTACTATAGATGCTTGAATGGGTAATGAGATTGGATACCTGAGCTTGCTAATTACGAGCTTGAACCAACGCCTTCTGGATCAAAGCATCTTTCAATAAACGCTTAAGTTTGTCGTTGAGACGATCATTATTCTGCAAGGCCATAAGCTCATCTTGGGTTAAGCTGTAAGGATCATCCTCTAGCTTCATGCGAAGGCCCATGTCGTTCCAGACTGATGTGATAATTATGCGCTCATGATCTGTCATACTCAGAATAACGACAGGATAAGGCGCGATGTTAGCAGGTAGCTGAGTTTGTCAGCCAAGTACTGCGGTATGTCACCAGACGCACCACCCAAGGCTCTAGCTAGGTTCCTGACTGAACGCGAGGTACAGACGCCTTCTGGACGTTCTACGGTATGGCAAGCGACAACCGTACAGCGCATGAAAGCACGTTGGAGCAACCAAGTGGATTGACGGACACAACTTCATAAACCAACGCTATCGTGCTTGTACGAGGCTCTCCGTGAGGCTGTGGGGAACCCTTAGATTCACAACCAAACGAATTGGGTCGGCCCGTTTTGTGGACAGGAATCCTAGGTAAAGATTTACTTGTTACAGCGTGCGGAGTTAGGCTTTCAGGAACATCTATTAAACTGAGAAGATCGGAAATATGATATGCCTGATGCAAATAAGCCTGAGTTCGCTAAACAATCCTTCAAAGGCTTCGTGATGAGAATTATGATGATGATAGATATGTTCAAGAAGAAGAGCGACTATTAGGATCATATTACGGGACGGCTTACTAAGTAAGTCTTAATTCACGGGCAACTCACAATATGTCGTCAATACGAGCAAAAGGAGAAAGCTATGAAGACTATTACGGCATCTTTGTTTACTCTTTTACTGCTCCTCACAAATGGTAGCGCAATGGCTGATAACCTCATCAAAACAGGACAATGGGCTTATTTGGCAGACACAGTTATGGGTGGTATTTCTGAGGGAACTGCACAGTTTGAAGATCAAGGAACATCACAAGTCATTCGGCTGAGCGGTGAAGTTTCTACAGCCAATAATGGTGGTTTTATTCAGGTTCGGTCACCAGTGGTATGGGAGGCAGCGAAGGGAAAAACAGGTATCAAACTGATGGTTAAAGGTAACGGTGATCTTTATTATTTACACATCAGGAGTACCAACACTCGCTTACCTTGGCACTATTATCAGCAAAGTTTTCAAACAAACGGCTCATGGAATGAGGTAAGGCTTCCGTTTGAGGCTTTTGTAAAGTCGTCATCCCTTTTGAGAACTACACTCAACCAAAGCAAGATTAAAACTATAGGTATTGTCGCATACGGTAAGGATTATACTGCTGATGTATCGGTGAAGAGTTTGGAGTTTTACTGATTGGATAACCTCATGAACCCAGCCAACGCACATCAGCAGCGTTGCCCTAGATGCCAGTCACCTCTGAACACCGTTGTTGTGCATGGGCATGAGCAGTGTGTCATCTGTAAGTCTAACATCTTTGAGTGCTGCTCAGGGGATACGTGTGATACAGATCATAACTTGGCTGTTGGATATAAGAGAGAGTGAGGATGCACGTATCAGTTACCGGCCTTAAAACTAACAACCTATACTCCTCTATGAAGTTTTGGCTTCTTACAATCCCTGCATTTAGAGAGGCACAAAAGGCGGAAGGTATATTGCTGTGTGAGAACAAAAGCAGGAATGGCTATCAACATACGCTTACTGTTTGGAAAACAAAGGCACACATGCTGGCATACCTCAGATCGCCAAAACACATGAAAGCCATGAGAGCTTTTCCATCAATAGCCATTGGCAGATTGCTGAGCTACGAAAGTGACGCCGTGCCTAGTTGGGATGAAGCAATGCTAAAGTGGGAGCGAGAAGCACGAAATGGTTGAACCACATACAGCCGCTTAACCTTGGGGCTGATGCATTTGAATGAACCTACGTCATCATGCGTGTAAGAGCCTCTGTGTGAGCCTGTAGGGAACCCTTAGATTCACAACCAAACGAATTGGGTTGGCCTGTTTTGCTGGTGGGAATCCAAGGTAAAAATTTGGTTTGCGGATGGGTTGGTTCTTTGGCAAAAAAAAGCGGTTAGATGGAGGAGACGTTTCAAAGTGGAAATTATAGCAATAATTATTGGGGTCATAGCTTTAGTCGTAGCAGTAAAGCGAAACGATGAAACCCAGTACAAAATACGCTTATTGGAGCAAGAGATAAATAAGATAGCGGAACTAGTCGCTGATCTATCCAAAAATAATGAAAAGGATGCAGACGATTGAGAGTCGCAATAGGCCCTCCCTAGGTTTTTGAGACTGCACAGCGTAAAGGTGCTTTGTGGACATTGCAGCAGACCACAGTCGTATTATGTTTGACAACATCGTGGAGGGCAGGAAATGCGATCAATTTATGTAATTCTTATTGTGTTATTATCGACAAACGCCAATGCGCAAATGCGAGAATCGCACCTCAAAACACTTTTATCCATTTGTGAGACTGCTCAATCCAATAACGATCCTGGTACGATTAAAAATATTGCTACTCAGATCAAAAACGAGCCGTTGCACTCGGATAAAGTGCTGGCGTTCAAAATGAAAAAGTGTCTGTCCGCAGCATTTGGTGTTGAGATAGTAAAAGTGGATAGTGACGGTTTAGTTAAATCGATCACAGAAAAGATGTCAGCTATTAAAAGTGATTGTAAACTACTTTTAGAAAATGCTCCAAATATTGCATTAAACAACAAGATATGCAGACGAGTCTTTCTAACAGAAAACTCGGGTCTATGACCAAACTCAGGACCATCCCAGATCACACCCTGAGCATCACCTGCGGCCTCTGTAAGCACCATACCATGCTAGAAGTAGAAAACCTTATAGCTGTCGTTGGAGGCGACACCACAGCCCACGAGGTACGTCAGAGGGCCAGATGCCATAACTGTGGCGTGAAGGGTAACAACACGTATCAGATCAAACTGAGGGGCTGGAGAGTTAGCGTCAAGCATGGCCCATGCAAGAATAATTCAAAGATGGGCCACGCAGTAGTTGTCGCCATGGCTCACGTGTTAGCGGTACTCCACGCTCCAAAATTCTTGGCGGATACGGTGACTTCATAGCCAATAAACTCAATATCTCCATTAACCCAGCCATCATGGCCCGGAGCGAAGGTGTATGCATCACCCGCATGTACGGTTATTTCAGACCCGTCATCGTGTGCAACAGTCATTGAACCTTGAATTACAACGCCAACATGCGCTGCTTGACAGCTATGACCACCCACCAAAGGTTTGACGCACTCTGACCATTTCCAGCCCGGTTGCAGCACTAATTTGGTGGCCGTCGCCACACCTAAGTCAACCGAAGCTGAATGTGTTTTGTCCGGCTCTTTCAAAACATCGGGATTGGTGAATGACTTACTTGCTAAGGATTTTGACATTACTGTTCTCCAAACTTTCTATTGATGTGATTATCGTGAGGCAACTTTTAGTGAAAATCTATATCAAATTCGGGAGTGGTTTTTGCCCCATCGACACCACTGCCCATGAGGTACGTCAGAGAGCCAGATGCCATAACTGCGGCGTGAAGGGTAACAACACGTATCAGATCGTTTAGTTGGGCCTGTAAGGGCCTCTATGCGAGCCTCAGTGCTATCTATCGCTTGACGACCAGTCTAGGTGGTTGATTGCCTCTCGAAGCCCCTTGAGGGCAAGGCCATCAGAGTAATTGCCAAAGGTCTGTCCTTCGATTTCATGGCCCATTAGTCTGGCGACTACAGTCACCCGTATTGTTGCGTTTTCTAGCTGAGTAGCAAAGCCCTTCCTCAGTGAGTGGAACACATAGTCTTTCCCATACCCCAGTGAGGATTTTAGCCGTCCAAACCTCTTGCCGATGGCGTTTGACCTGTCGCCGTATTGATTGAAGGTGAGACCAGACAACAAGTAACCATCTGTGCTGGTATCAACCAGCCTTGCGACAGTTTGGGTGATGTGGGGATGAATAGGTATTGTACGCCAACCAGCCTCCGTCTTCGCATCTACAATGTCAATCTTGTCGCTATAAACATTGCCCAGCTTAAGGGAGCATAACTCCTCAATACGACAGCCACTATATGCCCCCAGTGTGATTAAATCTCTGAGAGTGTCATCCTCGCAAGCAACAAGCAGCTTTTGATAGTCCTGAACCCTGAACGACTTACGCTGGGCTTGTATGGTGGCCTTGGTGCGTTTCTTTTGCTTCGGAGGGAAAATCTTTACGAAAGGGGAGGGGAGGGTAAGACCTTTGTTATTTGCAAGGTAATCCCAATAGACGCTGACAGGTGAAATCATTCGCCTTCTTGTAGCCAGAGATAAGCCTTGTTCAGTTCCAAGTGTTACATTCACCCAGTCTCTGACTTTGACCCTTGTAGCGTCCGAGGCATACGGAAATTGTTTGACGAAAAGCATCAGGTCTCGTCGCTGCATATCGGCTGTTTTTGGGGCGACATCTCTCAATGCAAAAAACTCATCGACATGTTCTCGAAGCAGCACTTCATTACCATGTGCTACACTGATGGCATCATACAGCGTTGTGGGACCGTCTCCCTCATTCTTGTCTCCGAGGTATTCCGAAAGTGCGACCTCCTCTTGCGCCATCCGTATCTCGTAGTCTGGGACGCCTTTAGACCTGTGTCGTTGGGTGTCTTGTCGAACTAATGCTAATGTGGTGAGAAGTTCATCATTGCTCCCAATTTCTAAGCCCTTAGCGATAGCAACTTGTCGTTTCCATTCCGCTATAACAGGAAGCACACGACTGTTGGCGATGCTGAGCGAGTCCGTTTCGAGTGATTGTTTGAACCGCACTTTGCCAAAGTGTTTTCTGAGTGCCTTTGGTATTTCAAGGACTGCATACCAACCTTGCCGTTGCTTCAATAGGAATTTTGGCATCGTAGACCTCAATGTCATTACCACCTACGTTTACCACCTACGTATGGGTAATAATAGCCATATAAATATCAAAATAAGTGATTTTAGGTCAATTGGCGTAGTATCCCTTCGTCTCCGCCACCCAATTCTTTTATCTACTTGTTTGTAATATAGAAGAATTCCATTTTAATTTTCCATTCACACACCTGTTCCCACCTTTGGTGCTCGTTCGAAATCTGGCTTTTATGCCTCATCCACAAGGCCGGTGATCAATCAGCGTTGGTCCTCGCGGCTGATTTGGCCGTAGCCGCGCAGGGCGGTGAGAATGTCAGTATGTCCAAGGTTTTGCGCGGTGGTGGTGAGCTCGGTGGCGGAAGAGACACATTGAAGAAGAGGCATTAAGATGACTACGTGAGATTTAAGGTCATCTTCATGGAGCTACGGATGTTGCAAGCCTATGCCGCACTGCGGGTATTCTACCCAGTGAAAGGGTCATTCAATGCTCTTCACGCGGGGGCGCAAGTGATAGGTTAAGATGGTTTTAAATGCGGTAGAAAAGCGCTGGATCGCGTCTTTGCAGAAGGTCACACACAGGCATGTTTAGGATTTACGGCATGGCAAGCGATAATTTATTTGCGTATACTGCATCTGGGCGCAGCCGAATTGAGTAAAGGACAGGGCTGATAAACGAGGGTTATCGTTATTGAACGATATTTTCCCTGTCGCCAAAATAGACCCTCCAGAAACCCAGAGAGTCACATGAGTTGAGTCATGAACTTGAATCCAGATACAAAATCCAATAAAATCCGACACACGGGGAGATTTCGGAGTTTAGTGTGATGGTAAGAATTCTAATTAACTCTTTTTTATCACTGGTTGTACTGGCTGTTTGCTTGATGTTTTCATGGCGCGCATTGTCGGAGGCAAATTTCCTTTTTCCTCAGCTTTATGAGATCAATGGAATTGATGCGCAAATTGCCAAATATGGGCCTCAGAATAGGAACCGAGTTGGTTTTGAAACTACAACGAAGGCGGAGAGGGGTATAATATTCGGAGAGATAGTTGAGGCTGTAAATAATAGTGGTATTGGTCTAGAAAAAATTGTTTACCGGGCTCCCAGTGGCGAAGTAATTGACAGTTTTCTTACGCAGCCAGAAATCGATCATCTGAATGATGTGGCTCGATTAATTGGTTATCTAAACAAAACACTATTATACCTAACGGCCTTTCTGTTTTGTCTTGTGACGTTTTGTTGGACATTAAAAGTCCGGAAAAACACAAATATATGGAGACCTTTCACGGTAGGAAAGTCATTCATAAGCATGTTAGCAGTGTTGTTACTTTGTTTTGCTATCGTCACAGCAGTTGGCCCGCAAAGAGTTTTTTATGCTCTTCACGAGTGGATTTTTGCCGGCATGGCTCCTTGGCACTTTTATTTCCAGGACTCATTGATGACCACCATGTTAACCGAGCCTCTATTTGGGAGCATATCAATTTTATTGGTGGGAACCGCATTTGTTTTCTGGCTTTTGCTATCAGCTCTGATCAAAAGAATTTTGGCTTAGATGTTGCGTAACCCTGCAACTGCCCCGGGCAGCTTCCTAAGCGCGGCAATGTTGACGTCCAACATCACCTGTCTTTGTATTTATCCCAATATTCGGTTAGCCACTTTGGTCTGTGCAGTCCACAGCGCGGAAACCTAGCCCAGCGGCTGGTTTTATCCGCGACGAGGTTCGGGCGTGGAAAGCCATGAAAAGCGACCATTAAGGTTTCAGGTGCCGGCTTTAGTGGGGGCACAAATATATCCATCAAATATTGACGCCGCAAATGGTACTTGAGACTCTGTATCCACTCTAATGGATAATAGTCTTTCTTTCGAGCGTGATCGGCGACAAACCCTTGCTCAACCTAGAGGTTGAACGGGCTGAATGATCGCTGGGTCGCGATTGGTCATCTTAAATTTTTGGGGAAATGGTGGACCCTAGCGGGATCGAACCGCTGACCTCCTGCATGCCATGCAGGCGCTCTCCCAGCTGAGCTAAGGGCCCTTTGATATCTTGCTGTCTAGGCAAGGCTTGGCGCGGGATCAAGAGGAAATCAGCGCGCCAAGCAAAGAAATTTAGCTGTCGTCGTCGTCTGTGGCGACATCTGCGATTTCATCGAGTGAAACCGTATCATCGTCGTCGTCATCAAGCACATCATCGCCCAAATCTACATCGACGTCATCATCGTCCAATACCACTTCATCGGCATCTGTGTCGGCTTCATTCATCTTTGTTGTTTGTGCATCTTCCGCATCGGCCACCATTGTGCGACCTTTATTTGCGTCAAGCGTAACAGTTTCGCCCGTGTAGGGGCTGATGATCGGATCTTTATTCAAGTCGTAAAAACGCTTGCCTGTGGTGGGGCAAATACGTTTGGTACCCCATTCTTCGTTCGGCATGGGTTTTCCCCTCTCGCAATCGGTGACAATCTGTGCCGAGTGCCATACACAAGAGGCGGTGTCAAAGGTGAAATCTATTAATTCGTGGATGTCGTGGATGAATCTGCCCTCAAATACGGCCGATCGGCAGATTATACTGCCCGGCCGGCCTGAAATTACGGTGCTTTTGCGCCCATCGCGCCGGGCAAGCCGCCTGTCGCTGCGGATCTCGCGGCTCAAAGGGCAGGTGACACTCAGTCTGCCTTTGTCCTGTCCGATGGTGCAGGCGAAAAATTTTGTTCTGGAAAAAGAATCTTGGATCCGTGCGCATTTGGCCGATTTGCCCCGGGTGGCCCAGGCGGGTTTTGACCGTCAGCTGCCCTTTGCCGGTCGCCTATTAACCATAGCCCCGGGCGCGGGGCGGCAGGTTGAGCTGAGCGGGGATCGACTGTTGGTGCCTGGCCGCGAGTCTTTGGTGCCTGCGCGCGTGAAAGCCTTTTTAAAGCTGCAAGCGCGCTTGGCGCTGCAAGAGGCGGTTGATCACTATTCCGAACGTCTCGGGCGGCCCTATGGGCGCCTGACACTGCGGGACACGACCTCGAGATGGGGGTCTTGTTCAACGCAGGGAAATTTGAACTTCTCATGGCGCTTGATCATGGCCCCACCTGAGGTGTTGCGCTATGTGGCGGCCCATGAGGTGGCGCATTTGAAACAGATGAATCACTCCGCCGCCTTTTGGGCGCTGGTTGAGCGCCTCTTTCCGGGCCATCAGGCGCAGCGTGACTGGCTTAAGCACCACGGTGAAGATCTGCATCGTTATCAGTTCTAAATGGTGCTTATGGCGCGGCGCGGGCTGGCCATGCCCATTGGTGTTTGACAGGCGCGGCAAATGTGATCACAAATGCATATGGCAGAAAAATTGCAAGACAGCTATCTGGCCGCACATGACCAGCTTTACCGCACATTGCGCATGCGGATCATGTACGGCGAAATGCGCCCGGGGCAGGCGATAACCCTGCGGGGCGTGGCCGAGGAATTCGGAGTCTCTGTGACCCCGGTGCGCGAGGCGTTGAAGCGGCTGGCGGCAGAGGGGGCTCTGAGCATTTCGGTGAGCGGGCGGTTCCAAACCCCGGCTCTGACCAATGACCGGATTGAGGAGCTTGCTGCTCTGCGGGCGTTGATCGAGGTGGAATTGGCCACACGGGCCTTGCCGCGGGCGCATATGGCTCTGGTTGAGCGGTTACAAACGATAAATAACGCCATTTCTGTGGCTGTGGCGAAGGCGGATGCTGTCACTTACATACGAACAAATCTCGAGTTTCACCGCACGCTCTACTTGCGGGCCCAGGCTCCGGCGATGCTGGCAACGGTCGAGACAGTGTGGCTGCAAATGGGCCCAACGATGCGGGCGCTCTATGGCCGGTTGCAACGTAAGGATCCGCCAATGCATCACCGCCTGATTCTTGCGGCTTTGAAAGCTGGCGATGAACCGGGCCTTCGGGTGGCTGTGCGGGCGGATGTCACCCAGGGGCTGCGCATGTTGGCGCGCTGAGACCTCTGCATAACTCAACTGCCAAGCTAAAACACTGTGCCCGGTGGCCACACCGGGCAGCGCCTGCCTGCCCCCCGGCAGGCGCATTCACCATGTGGGTATGCTGGAACGTATGGTTATTGCTCAAAGTTTGCAGTCATTTCACCACCAGACATATGCGCCCGCCCAGGCCGGCGCTGCCCTCATTTCATATTGCAAGGGCGTTATTCAGAGGTCTTGGCAAAGATCTGCACCCATGGGCGCAGGCCTGAAAATACGATAGATTGCGTGACGGCGGCGGCCTGGCTTAGCTGTGAATTGCCCCATCGCCACAGGCCAAAGCCGCCTCGCGCACGGCTTCGGAATAGGTGGGATGGGCGTGGCAGGTACGCGCCAAATCTTCAGCGGCGGCGCCAAATTCCATTGCCACGCAGACCTCATGGATCAGATCTCCCGCCATTGGGCCGATGATATGCGCGCCAAGAATGCGATCGGTTGTTGCGTCTGCTAGGATTTTCACAAAGCCATCAGCCGCAAAATTTGCTTTTGCGCGGCCATTGCCCATGAAGGAAAACTTGCCGGCCTTGTAGGCTCGGCCTGCCTCTTTCAATTGCTCTTCGGTTTGGCCAACGGTGGCGACCTCTGGATGGGTGTAGATCACACCGGGGATTACATCATAGTTCACATGGCCTGCTTGCCCTGCCAAGATTTCCGCCACGGCCATGCCTTCATCTTCGGCCTTATGGGCCAGCATGGGGCCCGTTATGGCGTCGCCAATGGCATAAATGCCGGGAACAGAGGTTGCATAATGGGCATCGGTTTGGATTTGACCGCGCGCGGTGAGGGTGACGCCAAGCGCGTCCAATCCGAGGCCGTCGACGTAGGGACGCCGGCCCGTGGCGACAAGCACCACATCCGCCTCCAGCTCATGCGTGGTGTCTTTTTTGCGTTTGACATAGCTCACAGTGGCTTTGCCTTTTTTCACTGCAACGGATTGCACGGCTGCGCCCATGGTGAACTTGAGGCCTTGTTTCTTGAGAATCCTGAGGAAGGTTTTTTGCACCTCACCGTCCATACCGGGGGTGATGTCGTCCAGAAATTCTATCACCTCAACCTCGGTGCCCAGGCGCGCATAGACAGATCCCAATTCCAATCCAATAACACCAGCGCCGATCACCACCATTTTGCTCGGAATTTTGTCCAACGCCAGGGCACCTGTTGATGTCACGACGGTTTTCTCATCAATTTCAATTCCGGGCAGGCTGGAGGGTTCGGAGCCAGAAGCGATGATGATGTGTTTGGCCTGATGGATGTCATCACCAACTTTGACCTGACCGGCCGCAGGAATGCTGCCCCAGCCTTTCAGCCAGTCAATTTTGTTTTTCTTGAATAGAAACTCAATGCCCTTGGTATTGCCGTCAATCACCTCGGTTTTATACCCCTGCATCTTCGCCCAATCGACCTTGGGATCTTCGGCAATCAAACCCATTTTGGCAAAATTATGTTGCGCTTCATGCAATTGGTGGCTGGCATGTAGCAGGGCTTTGGAGGGGATACAGCCGACATTCAGGCAGGTCCCCCCAAGCGTGTCACGCCCCTCGACACAGGCGGTTTTGAGACCGAGCTGGGCGCAGCGAATAGCGCTGACATAGCCACCGGGGCCGGAGCCAATCACAATTACATCATAAGAAGCCATAAGAAAGGTCCTTTATTTTCAGGGCGGGCCCGGGAGCCCATGGTTGTATTTCTGTCCCAACCTCAACCTAAGTGAGGCCGGGCAAAGATCATAACGGACAAATGTCCAAAATGAACACTATGGCCACCGCCGGTGACGTTGGATCTCTTCCGGATTAGAGATCCATCAACAGGCGGCGCGGGTCTTCTAAGGCTTCTTTGACGCGCACGAGGAAGGTGACGGCGCCCTTGCCGTCCACGACCCGGTGATCATAGCTCAAAGCCAGATACATCATGGGGCGAATAACCACCTCACCGTTGATCGCCATCGGACGGTCTTGGATCTTATGCATGCCCAATATGCCCGATTGCGGCGGATTGAGAATAGGCGAAGACATCAGCGAGCCGTAGACACCTCCGTTGGAGATGGTGAAGGTGCCGCCCTGCATTTCCGCCATGGACAATTTACCATCACGCGCGCGGGCGCCTTTTTCTGCAATGGCTTTTTCGATCTCGGCAAAGGACAAGGAATCCGCATCACGGATCACCGGAACCACCAATCCTGTTGGCGTGCCCGCGGCGATGCCCATGTGGACGAAATTTTTATACACGATATCTGTGCCATCAATTTCCGAGTTGACCTCTGGCACCTCGCGCAGCGCATGGCAGCAGGCCACTGTGAAAAAAGACATAAAGCCCAGTTTTACGCCATGTTTCTTTAAAAACAGATCTTTATATTCATTACGCAGGGCCATGACCTCTGTCATGTCGACTTCATTGTAAGTGGTCAACATGGCCGCAGTGTTCTGGCTGTCCTTGAGACGCCGCGCAATGGTTTGGCGCAGGCGTGTCATCTTCACGCGCTCTTCGCGCGCGGCATCATCTGCAGGAACCGCCGCGCGAATGGGCGTGGCTGGCGGGATCGGAGCGGCCTGGGGCGCGGCTGCGGCGAGGGCTTTTTGAACGTCTTGTTTCATCACACGGTTATCTTTGCCTGTTGCGGTCACATCATTTCGGTTGAGGCCGGCCTCGGACATGAGCTTTTTCGCTGATGGGGCATCTTCGACATCATGGCTTTTTGCAGCGGCGGTGGCGGCGGCCTCCGCTGGGGCTGGCTTGCTGGAGATGTCCCCGCCAATCACAGCCAATTGTCCGCCCGCTTGCACGGTGCTGCCTTCGGCGGCAAGGATTTGCCCCAAAACACCGGCGGCCGGTGCGGGCACTTCCACACTCACCTTATCGGTTTCCAATTCACAGAGCATTTCATCCTGCGCCACCGTATCGCCTGGCTTTTTGTACCAGGTCGAGACTGTGGCCTCCGTGACAGATTCGCCCAAGACCGGTACCATCACTGCGACGGTTTGCGCCGCTGGCGCAGGTGCACTCTTGGCGGCTGTCGCCGTGGCTGCGGCTGTGGCGGGTCCAGAGGCTGCGGCACCCTCGTTGATTTGTGCCAATAGCGCTTCGGTGCTGACGGTCGCGCCTTCCGCGGCAACGATTTCCGCCAATGTGCCCGCCACGGGGCTGGGCACTTCAACGGTGACCTTGTCAGTTTCCAGCTCACAGAGCATATCGTCCACGGCAACTTGATCGCCAGGTTTTTTGAACCAGGTCGCGACAGTGGCCTCGGTCACAGATTCGCCCAAAGTGGGAACACGAACTTCGGTGGCCATGATTTTATCCTTTCAACGTAAGCGCTTCATCGACGAGCGCGGCTTGTTGTGATTTGTGTATAGAGGCAAGCCCGGTTGCAGGGGAGGCCGAGGTGGCCCGTCCGACATAGGCCGGGCGGCTGTATTTGGCACCAATGCGCGTGAGGACCCATTCAATATTTGGCTCAATAAAGGTCCAGGCACCCTGGTTTTTCGGCTCTTCCTGGCACCAGACGATTTCTGCCTGTTTGAAGCGTTCCAATTCGTTGACCATTGAGATCGCGGGGAAAGGGTAGAATTGCTCGACCCGCAGCAGATAGATATCCTCTATGCCACGCGCGTCGCGTTCTTCGAGCAGATCGTAATAGACTTTGCCCGAACAGATCACCACACGTTTGATCTTTTTATCCGCAACCAACTTTGTCTCGGAATTGCCATATTGTGCATCATCCCACAGCACCCGGTGAAAGCTGGATCCGGTGGTGAATTCTGCGCGCTTTGACACTGCCATCTTGTGACGCAACAGAGATTTTGGCGTCATGAGAACCAAGGGTTTTCGGAAGGTGCGGTGAATTTGCCGGCGCAAGATATGGAAATAATTGGCCGGGGTGGTGCAATTGGCGACGATCCAATTGTCATGGCCGCACATTTGCAAAAAGCGCTCTAGGCGGGCGGAGCTGTGCTCTGGGCCTTGGCCTTCAAACCCATGGGGCAGCAGCATCGTGAGACCGGACATGCGCAGCCACTTGCTTTCCCCGCTGGAGATGAATTGATCAAACATGATCTGCGCGCCATTGGCAAAATCGCCAAATTGCGCTTCCCACATGACCAAAGCATTGGGCTCGGCCAAGCTGTAACCATATTCAAAGCCCAAGACCGCATATTCGGAAAGCATCGAATCGATGACCTCATACTGGCCCTGTCCTTCACGGATATTGTTGAGCGGGTAGTAGCGCTCCTCGGTATCCTGATTGACCAGGCCAGAATGGCGGTGGCTAAAGGTGCCGCGTGTACTGTCTTGCCCGGCGAGCCGCACTGGATGGCCCTCTGTCAGCAAGGAGCCAAAGGCCAAAGCCTCGCCTGTGGCCCAATCGATCCCTTCGCCGCTGCTCAGCGCTTTGGATTTAGCATCCAGCATACGCTGCACGGTTTTATGGATTGGAAAGCCTTCGGGCACCTGGCAAAGAGTGCGGGACACGTCGTCAAAAGTCTCTTCGGACATGGCTGTGGCGCCGCGTTGGTATTCTTCACCGTGGCGGTTCATTTTCGACCAGCGCCCATCGAGCCAATCGGCCTTATTGGGCTTATAGTCCTTACCCGCTTCAAATTCCGCATTCAAAAATGATTGAAAGCTGGCCTTCATATCTTCGATTTCGCCCTCTGGGATCAAGCCATCACGCACAAGCCGCTCGGTGTAGAGGGTGAGGGTGGTTTTCTGCGTTTTGATCTTTTTGTACATCAGCGGATTGGTGAACATCGGCTCATCGCCTTCGTTATGACCAAAGCGGCGATAGCAAATAATATCGACAACCACGTCTTTTTTGAATTTTTGACGGAATTCCGTGGCGACGCGGGCGGCATGGACCACGGCCTCTGGATCATCGCCATTGACGTGGAAAATAGGGGCTTCGACCATCAGAGCAATGTCAGTGGGATAGGGAGAGGAGCGGCTGAAATGCGGCGCGGTGGTGAACCCGATTTGGTTGTTCACCACGATGTGCATGGTGCCGCCGGTTTTATGCCCTTTCAGGCCCGACAGTCCAAAGCCTTCGGCCACAACACCCTGACCGGCAAAGGCGGCATCCCCATGCAGCAGGATCGGCAGAACGCTGGTACGCTCTGTGTCGTGATTTTGATCTTGTTTCGCACGCGCTTTGCCCAAGACCACCGGATTGACGGCCTCAAGGTGGCTGGGGTTGGCGGTGAGCGACAAATGCACAGAATTGCCATCAAATTCACGATCAGAGGAGGCGCCGAGGTGGTATTTCACATCGCCCGATCCATCCACATCCTCAGGCTTGAACGAGCCGCCTTGGAATTCGTTAAAGATCGCCCGGTAGGGTTTGGCCATGACATTGGCCAGCACCGACAGGCGGCCCCGGTGGGGCATGCCAATGATGATGTCTCTTACGCCAAGGGCGCCGCCACGTTTGATGATTTGCTCCATCGCTGGAATGAGGCTTTCGCCGCCATCAAGCCCAAAGCGTTTGGTGCCCATGTATTTGACATGGAGGAATTTTTCGAAGCCCTCCGCCTCCACCAATTTGTTGAGAATCGCCTTGCGACCCTCGCGGGTGAAGCTGATTTCTTTGCCATAACCTTCAATGCGCTCTTTGAGCCAGGAGGATTCTTCGGGGTCAGAAATATGCATATATTGCAGGGCGAAAGTGCCACAATAGGTACGGCGAACAATTTCCAAGATCTCACGCATAGAGGCGAATTGCAGCCCCAAAACATTGTCGAGAAAGATCGGCCGGTCCATATCGGCCTCGGTGAAACCATAGCTGGCTGGATCCAATTCGGGGCGGGGGTTATCTTCGCGCATGCCCAAAGGATCCAAATCCGCCGCCAAATGGCCGCGAATACGGTAGGCACGGATCAGCATCAGGGCGCGCAGACCGTCGAGCACTGCGCGTTTGAGTTGCTCCTCATTTAATGACACGCCCGTTTCAGCGGCCTTGTTGCTGATTTTCTTGCCCGCATCGCGCGCCTCGGCTGCCGCTGGGTATTCGCCGGTAAAGGCGGATGTGAGATCATCCATTGGCATGGGCGGCCAATCGCTGCGTGCCCAAGAGGGGCCTGAGGCTTTGGCGCGCACATCCCTGTCTTCATCGCCCATTGCCGCAAAGAAATCAGCCCATTGCGCGTCAACTGACACCGGATCGGCGCTGTAGCGGGCGTGCATTTGCTCGAGATATTCCGCGTTATGGCCCTGCATGAAGCTTGAGGCATGGAATTGATCGTTTGCAGACTGATCGGTCATAGGATGACACCTTGGTAAGGAACAAAAACAGGGTTTGAACGTGTCGCGGCAAGGAGGGCCCTGGGCCTTTCCTTGCCGCCGTGGGTGAGCTCAAGCGCGGGGCGTGATCGTCTAACATCAAATTTGAGTTTAAGCGTCATACCCGCCGCTCCCATATTACGCGTCGATCGCGGCCAAAACAGCTTCGCCAAGGCTGGCGGGGCTCTCTGCGACGACAATACCTGCCATTTTCATGGCTTCGATCTTATCTTCTGCGCCGCCTTTGCCGCCGGCGACAATCGCGCCCGCGTGGCCCATTCTGCGGCCTGCGGGAGCTGTACGGCCAGCGATGAAGCCTGCGACGGGTTTCCAGCGGCCTTTTTTCTTTTCATCAGCCAGGAATTGCGCGGCTTCCTCTTCAGCTGAGCCGCCAATTTCGCCGATCATGATGATGGATTGGGTTTCGTCATCTGCGAGGAACCACTCGAGCACATCGATATGCTCTGTGCCTTTGATGGGATCGCCGCCGATGCCGACGCATGTGGATTGGCCCAAACCGACATCCGTGGTTTGCTTGACAGCTTCATAGGTCAAAGTGCCTGAGCGGGAGACCACGCCGACAGAGCCGCGGCGGTGAATATGGCCGGGCATAATACCGATTTTGCAAGCGTCGGGTGTGATCACCCCAGGGCAATTGGGTCCGATTAACCGGCTTGAGGAGCCTTCAAGCGCCCGCTTGACGCGCATCATGTCCAAGACCGGAATGCCTTCTGTGATGCAGACGATGACTTCCATTTGCGCATCAATCGCTTCGAGAATGGAGTCCGCGGCAAAGGGGGGCGGGACATAGATGACAGAGGCATTGGCTTCAGTGACCGATTTGGCCTCATGCACAGAGTTAAAAACCGGCAGATTTAAATGGGTTTGCCCGCCCTTGCCGGGGGTGACCCCACCGACCATTTTCGTGCCATAGGCAATGGCTTGTTCTGAGTGAAATGTGCCCTGGCTGCCGGTGAATCCCTGGCAGATGACTTTGGTGTTTTCGTCGATAAGTACGGCCATTCGGCGCTCCTCGTTCGTATGTTGGCAGCGGCACCTTGGGCCGGCTGCAAAATTCCAATTCAGCGGTCGCAGGGCCGCGTTACAGCGCCTTTACAGCAGCAACGATTTTCTCGGCGCCATCGCGAAGATTGTCGGCCGCGATCACATTGAGGCCACTTTCGGTGATGATCCGCTTGCCTTCATCGACATTGGTGCCTTCCAAACGAACGACCAACGGCACGGAAAGCCCTACTTCTTTCACCGCAGATACCACCCCATCAGCGATCACGTCACAGCGCATGATCCCGCCGAAGATATTGACCAAAATACCTTTGACCTGCGGATCGGAGGTGATGATCTTGAAGGCTTCGGTCACTTTTTCCTTTGTGGCGCCGCCGCCGACATCCAAGAAGTTCGCCGGTTCAGCACCATAGAGTTTGATAATGTCCATCGTGGCCATGGCCAGACCCGCACCGTTGACCATGCAACCGATTTCGCCATCCAAGGCGATATAGTTCAGGTCATATTTCGACGCTTCCAGTTCACGGGCATCCTCCTCGGTGGTGTCGCGCAGCTCAGCGATATCTGCATGGCGGTACACCGCATTGCCATCGAAGCCAATTTTAGCATCCAAGACCTTCAAATCCCCACCGTCGGTGATGATCAAAGGGTTGATTTCCAGCATCTCCATATCTTTTTCGACAAAGGCTTTGTAGAGCTGGCCCATGAGTTTAACGCATTGCTTGATCTGCGCGCCTTTGAGGCCCAGAGAAAAGGCGATGCGGCGGCCATGAAAGCCTTGATAGCCAGTGGCGGGATCAACGGAGAAGGAGAGAATTTTTTCCGGTGTCGCCTCTGCCACCTCTTCAATGTCCATCCCGCCCTCGGTGGAGGCCACAAAGGAGATGCGGCTAGTCTGACGGTCCACTAGGATCGCGAGATAAAATTCTTTTTCAATGCCGGAGCCATCTTCGATATAAATTCGGTTGACCAATTTTCCCGCAGGGCCAGTTTGCTTGGTCACAAGTGTCCGGCCCAGCATGGCTTTGGCTTCTTTTTCCGCTTCATCGACCGACCGCGCAAGGCGCACACCACCGGCAGCGCCGGCGTCAGCTTCGATAAAGCTGCCTTTTCCGCGCCCACCAGCGTGGATTTGAGCTTTCACAACCCACAAGGGACCATCCATTTCGGACGCTGCCGCTTTGGCGGCATTGGCGCTGAGGACTATGCGCCCGTCGCTGACGGGTGCGCCGTAGCTGCGCAAAAGGGCTTTGGCTTGATATTCATGAATATTCATAGAGCTGATCCTGCAATTTATTCCTTATCGCATGTAAAACACATAAGTCGTGGCGATATAGTAAATTTTTTCAGAAAAGCTGTTTTTCGTACATTTGTGATCACAGAAAAAAAATCTGTGATCACAAAAAGGAGGTCAAACCCGGTTTATGCGCCAAATCAACGGGGTGGCGCAGCGCTTTGATGGCTAAAAGAAGGCCTGCAAGCCCGTTTGCGCCCGCCCAAGGATCAAAGCATGCACGTCATGCGTCCCCTCATATGTGTTGACCGTTTCAAGATTGGCCGCATGGCGCATGATCTGGAAACCCTCAGCAATGCCATTGCCCCCATGCATGTCTCGGCTAACCCGGGCGATGTCCAGAGCTTTGCCGCAATTGTTGCGTTTCATCAGGCTAATGAGCTCTGGGCTGGCCGTCCCGTCGTCCATCATTTGACCCAATCGGAAGGCAGATTGCAGACCCAGAGAAATTTCGGTTTGCATATCGGCCAGCTTTTTCTGGAACAGTTGGGTTTGCGCCAGAGGCTTGTTGAATTGCTTCCGGTCCAGACCATATTGCAATGCGGCGTGCCAACAAAACTCTGCTGCGCCCATAACACCCCAGGCAATGCCATAGCGGGCTCGGTTGAGACAGCCAAAGGGCCCTTTTAGTCCTTCCACATTCGGCAAAAGCGCGTCTTCGCCCACCTCGACACCATCCATAACGATTTCCCCAGTGACCGAGGCGCGCAGGGAGAGCTTGCCGCCAATTTTTGGCGCCGATAACCCGCTCATACCTTTTTCCAGTATGAACCCGCGGATTTTTCCACCATGTTCTTCTGATTTGGCCCAAACCACAAAGACATCCGCAATCGGCGCATTGGAAATCCACATCTTGGATCCGGTCAGCTTATATCCCGTTGCGGTTTTCTCAGCGCGGGTTTTCATCCCGGCCGGATCTGATCCAGCATCCGGCTCGGTCAAACCAAAGCAGCCGATCAAAGCGCCAGAGCATAGCCCAGGCAAGAACTTTTGCCGTTGCGCTTCACTGCCGTAGGCGTGGATGGGGTAGATGACCAAAGAGGATTGCACGGACATCATCGAGCGATAGCCGCTGTCGACCCGCTCGACCTCCCGCGCGATCAAACCATAGGCCGTATATGAGGCGCCAAGGCCGCCGTATTCCTCAGGAATAGTGGCCCCGAGCAGCCCGGCTTCGCCCATTTTGGGGAATAGGCCAGGATTGACTGTAGCCTCGCGGTAAGCATCAATAATCAAAGGTTGCAACTCATTTTGGGCAAACTGTGCCGCCGCATCGCGCAGCATGCGATCATCTTCGGTCAGCTGAGTGTCCAGTAAAAACGGGTCGGGCCAATTAAAATCTGCCAATTGTGGTTTGAGGTCCGCCATGGTGAATGCTCCTAATAGGTTTGCGCAAATTTGATCCAACGGCCGCGGGAGTACAACCCCTCATGAGGCAAAGGGCCTGCGGCAAATGGTAGACACAAAAAAACCCGAAGCCTGCGCTCCGGGTTTTCAATGCTCTAAGTGTTTGAGACTATTTTGGCAGGGGGCCAACCAGCATGATCATCTGGCGACCTTCCATTTTTGGCATATTTTCAACCCGGCCGATTTCTTTGGTATCTTCAGCAACGCGCAGCAATAAATCGCGACCCAATTCTTGGTGTGCCATCTCGCGGCCCTTAAAGCGCAGGGTTATTTTAACCTTGTCGCCATTTTCCAAAAACTTAAACACATTGCGCATTTTGACTTCATAGTCATGCTTATCTGTGTTCGGTCGGAACTTGACCTCTTTAATTTCAATGATCTTTTGTTTTTTGCGCGCTTCGGCTTCTTTCTTTTGGGATTCATATTTGAATTTCCCAAAATCCATAATCTTGCAAACAGGTGGATTGGCATTTGGCGAAATTTCCACCAAGTCCAATCCGGCGTCTTCTGCCATGATTAAAGCGCGTTCTGGCGTGACCACGCCAATGTTTTCGCCATTTTCGTCAATCAAGCGAAGTTCGCTCCCACGAATGCGTTCGTTGATGCGAGGGCCGGTTTCGCGCTGCGGAGGCGCGTTGTGAGGTCTGCGGGCTATAGCTATCGTCCTTTTGTGGATAAATTAACGTCGCCTATCTAGCCGCGTGGCCACATAGTTTCAAGGCGTATCTTCATGGGCGGGCGAGTGCCTATCCGACGAAGGCTTTCTCGATCACATAGTCGCCCGGATCGGAATTGGCCCCCTCGCGAAGGCCATAGGCCTCAAGAATGCGTTTCATATCCGTGTTCAACCCCATGGAGCCGCAGACCATCGCGCGGTCATTTTCCGCGTTGAAATCTGCTATTTTCAGATCAGCGAAGAGCGTGCCATCTTCCAACACGGTGGTGATACGGCCCATCTTGGCAGAGGGCTCGCGCGTGGTGGTGGGGTAATAGATCAGCTTGGATTGTGCCTCTTCGCCGACCAAAATATCGTTTTTCGTCTCCTCAACCAGCTCTTGCCCGAATTTGAGCTCCGCCAGATCTCGGCAGCTGTGGGTTAAAATCACCTGTTCAAAACGCTCATAGGTTTCCGGCTCGCGCAGGAGCGAGGCAAAGGGGGCGATTCCGGTGCCGGTCGAAAAGAACCAGATGCGTTTGGCCGGGGTGAGGGCGTCATGCACCAATGTGCCGACCGGTTTGGGCCGCAAGATCACTTGATCGCCTGGTTTGATGTGCTGCAACTTGCTGGTCAGAGGACCGTCTTTGACCTTGATGGAATAGAATTGCAAAGTGTCATCCCAGGCCGGTGAGGCAATGGAATAGGCGCGCAGCAGCGGCTTTTGCTTGCCCGTCACAGGATCAAGGTCGCTCATCAAACCAATCATCACGAACTCACCAGAGCGGAATCGCAATGAGGCTGGCCGGGTGACGCGGAAGCGAAACAGGCTGTCGGTGTAATGTTCAACCTCTGTGACGGTTTGGGCGTCAGGCAGGGTCACGGGTGTTGCTGTCGTCAGTGTCACGGTGCTTTGCTCGGTCATTTAGGATCCTTTTAGGTCTAGTCTTTCAAAGGCAGAAGTTCAATTGCGGCTTTTCGACATTATGTTGCGATGCGCCCGTTGGGGCGGCGCAGGCGTGATTGGTAATCATGGGCGCGCCAGTCGGCGCGGGCCAGCCATTGGGATTCTGGCTGCCGCGCGGCCAAGTCTTGCGGAATTTCGACATCATCAAACCCAGAACGCCGCGCCATAGTGTATTGATCGGCCAGCACATGGCCCGCGAGCCTGAGGTGCCCGCGATAGCCGTTTTGCCGCAACCTTGTCGCCAGGGTAAAGCCGCGCCCATTGGCGAAGCTGTCTAAGGTGATGCGAATGGAGCGTTGCTTTAGCAGCTCAGCCGTGATTCCCTTCGGGTCAAAGTCTGATTGTAAATCCGCCGCGATTGCGCCGGTATCTTCGGGCGCAAAGCCATGGTCATTCACGATAACAGTCATGGGATCCTCATGCATTATTCGGTTTTGGATTGCCCAGGCCAATGGCCCGCGCGAAGGGTTGGTTTGGACGCAATTTGCGCCGCCATATGAAGCAAGACCGCTGGCTCTGCGCCAAAAGAGCCGACCAAAGCAATTTTTTGATCCAAAAGGGCAAGCGCAGGCTTTAAAATATCTTGGAGCTGCCTGTCTGCATCGCGGCGGTTGAGCATGGCGAGCCGGGCCTCTAGCGGAATGTCATTGAGGTAGGGCACGGCTCATGCGGCCTTTCTCGCTTGCGGGTACAGAAGGGCTTTGAAGGGCGCCAATCCGAGCCGGCGATAGGCTGCCAGAAAGCTTTCACTCCGATCTATGCGCAGCTGCAGATACCCCAGCAGCAAGCGCTCAATTGCCGGGACTATCTCATCGGCGCCGAAACCGGGGCCCGCACGGGTGCCAATTTCAGCGTCAGCACCCGCATCGCCGCCAAGAGTGATTTGATAGCTTTCAACACCGGCTTTCTCGAGGCCCAAAATCCCGATGTGCCCAATATGGTGATGGCCGCAAGCATTGATGCAGCCTGAGATCTTGAGTTTCAACGGCCCAATGTCATGTTCCAGCTTTAGCGCGTGAAAGCGGGTTGCGATCTGCTGGGCCACCGGAATGGAGCGCGCGGTCGCCAAGGCGCAGTAATCCATGCCGGGGCAGGCGATGAGATCCGAGATCAACCCAATATTGGCGGTCGCCAAATCCGCCTGACGCAGCGCGTGATAGACTTGGGGGAGATCCGCGCGATGCACATGGGGCAATATCACGTTTTGCTCGTGAGAAATGCGCAGTTCTTCATGGCCGAAATCGCGCGCGATGTCCGCCAAAGCGCGCATTTGCGCCGCGCTGGCGTCCCCCGGCGTCGTACCGGGTTTTTTCAAACTCACAGAGACAATAGCATAGCCGGGCACCTTATGAGGGGTGATGTTCGTGTCCAACCAAGCGCGAAACGCGGGGGTGTGTGACGTGGTGCTGAGTGCCTCAACTGGCGGGTTTGCCGGTTTGAAATTTGGGGGTTCGAAATGCCGCTCAATCTCTTTTAAAATATGCATATCCTCCCCCGTAAACAAAGGGTTGATCTTGGAAAACTGCGCCTCAATCCTCTGTTTGATATCGTCTATTCCATGCTCATGGGTGGTGATCTTTATGCGCGCTTTATATTTATTATCGCGCCGACCAAGCAGGTTGTAGGTGCTGACAACGGCTTCCAAATAGGGCAAGATATCTTCCAAAGGGACAAAGGGCGACAGGGTCTTGCCAATCATGGGCGTGCGCCCCAAACCTCCACCGACGATCACTTCAAACCCGCGCAGCCCATCTTGCAAGGTCATGCGCAGACCAATGTCATGCGCCTGAGTGACGGCGCGGTCATGGGGGCTGCCTGTGACAGCAATCTTGAATTTGCGAGGCAAAAATTGGAACTCTGGATGATCGGTTGACCATTGGCGGATCAGCTCAGCTATGGGGCGCGGATCGGCAATCTCATCGGCCGCGGCCCCTGCGAAATGATCTGCTGTGACATTTCGGATGGTGTTGCCACTGGTTTGAATGGCATGCATCTCCACGTCCGCCAAAGCCTGCAAGATGTCGGGCACGTCCTCGAGTTTTGGCCAGTTAAATTGAATATTTTGCCGTGTGGTGAAATGGCCATAGCCTTTGTCCCAACGCTCCGCGATCATCGCAAGTTGGCGCATTTGGCGGCTGTTGAGGGTGCCATAAGGAATGGCGACCCGCAGCATATAAGCGTGCAGCTGCAAGTATAGCCCATTCATGAGGCGCAGGGGCTTGAACTCGTCTTCGCTGAGACTGCCATCTAAACGCCGGGTGACCTGGGCGCGAAATTGCGCCACGCGCTCGGCGACGAATTTGTGATCAAAATTTGAATAGTGATACATTCTAAATCTCCTGTTTGCCGTGGCGATAATTGGACGGGCCTGTGCTGCGGAACTTTTCGCGAAAATGGCTGGCCTTTGGGCCGTCAGCGTCTTTTATGACATCGCTTAGATAGGCGCCGACCACGACATTGGCTTGCCCTTGGGCAAAGACCAGGCTTGCCTTGGCCAAATCACGATCTGTGATCACGGAAGCCTTCGTTAAATCTGGGGTCCAGCTGTGTGGAAAGCGCAGGTAAATGACTTCTCCCGACTTCAAATCATTGGCGGTGACGACTTTTGAGATGGGTGTTACAGGCATAGATCAGCCTCCTGTGGTTGAAAGACATGGGACACAGCCGTCCGGGGCGAAATCCCGTACAGCAGCACCACCGGTCCGGCCAAGTTGTGCAGCGCCTCCGTCAGCGCATTAAGTGGGGCCGACCGTATGACCTGGTCGGGGCGTGAGCAGTTTTCAATGATGCTCACAGGCGTGAGAGGATCGGCGCCATGCATCAGCAAGCGCCCTTGGATGAAGCGTGCGGCTGTCTTGCCCATATAAATCGCCGCGACCGCGTCCGGTTTGGCCAAGTCGCGCCAATCGTGCTCTGCGTATCCGGCCATGTCGTGGCCTGTGATCACCCTAAGTTGACTGTTGCGCCCGCGTCGGGTCAAGCTGCGCCCCAATGCAGCGGCGGCCGCTGAGGCCGCGGTGATGCCCGGCACAATGCTGTAGGAGATGTCCTGGGCGGCAATCGCCTCTAGTTCCTCATCTAACCGACCAAAGACCGTGGGATCGCCCGACTTTAAGCGCAGAACCTGCGCCCCCCGCGCCACATGTTCGACAATCAAGTGATGAATATCATCCTGCGCCATGGCCGGGCCGAATCCCGTTTTGCCGACCTCAATCACGGTGGCCTCACGACGCGCCAGCTCTAGGATGCGCCGATCCACCAATCGATCATGAAGGATTACATCGGCTTCATGCAGCAAAACACGGGCCTTGTGGGTCAGAAGGGCGGGGTCACCCGGGCCCGCACCGACAAAATCCACATGGCCTGGCTTGGGACTGGCGCTTTTAAACTCCGCAAGCAATTCATGCAAAACCCGCTTTGCGCCCGCAACACCTTCAGCGTCATAGGCGGCGGGGCCTTTGGAAAAATAAAAGCGACTCCAAAAATCGCGGCGGATACGGCCAAAGGGCAGCGCCTCTGCCAATGATCGGAAGGTTTGACCAATGCTGGCCAAGGCGCCAAGGTTTTGCGGCAAACGCTCCTCAATGTCGCGTTTAATGGCTCGTGCAACCACCGGAGCGGTGCCTTCGGTGCCAATGGCCACGGTTACGGGGTCACGGTCAATAATCGCTGGGGTGATAAATTGCGACTGTTCTAAATTATCAACCCAGTTGAACCATGTTCCGGCGGATTGCGCGATCTTTTGGGTCCGCGCATCGCAGCTGTCATCTTCGCTGGCCGCATAGATCAGCTGCGCTTGGCGTGCCTGGTCAAGGGTGAGGGGAGCTTTTGAAATTTTCAACAGGTCCGCTTGTGCCCAAGCGCGTATTTGTGCCGCTGGAGCCGGGTCATAAACTGTAATGTCAGCTTCGGTTTTGAGCAAAAGTCGCAATTTGGCAACCGCCGCAGCGCCGCCCCCCACCAAGGCGACCGGCCTTTGTGCCACATCCAGAAAAACGGGAAAATATTTCATAACTCTGCCTCCAGTGCGGCAATATTAGAAAATTGTTCTGGTATTTGACCAGATACCTGCGGTAATAAGGATGAAATCTTCGCAGCGGCGCGGGATGCGCGCGCTTGTTCTCATTGGAAGGAGGAAATCGGATGACTGTTCGTCTGGATACGGTGGATCGTAAAATTTTATCTGAGCTGCAAAAGGATGCCAGCCGGTCCTTGGATGACATTGCCAAGACAATTGGAGCATCCAAAACGCCGGTTTGGAACAGAATCAAAAAACTGCGCGAAGCGGGGGTGATCAAACGCACCACGGTTGAGCTGGATGCCGAGGCGCTTGGCTTTGAAGCCTGCTTTTTTGTGTTGATCCGCACCTCCGAACATGAGGCCGATTGGCAAGATCGTTTTCTGACCGCGTTGCAAAACCGGCCAGAAGTGCTCGAAGCGCATCGATTGGCAGGCGAGATTGACTATATTTTGAAAGTGATTGTGCCAAATGCGCGGGCATATGACAAATTTTACCAAGCACTTATCTCAGAGGTGCGGGTGTTCAACGTGACAGCGCTTTTGAGCATGGAGGAGTTGAAATCTGGCGGCGGATTGAGCCTTGATCCGTAGGGATCGCGGCATTGAGGTGAGCGCGCGTATTTCGCCAAATACGGCGGCGGGGGAAAGAAATGCAAAATAATGGCCAAAAGCTCTTCGTGCCGCTTGACGCTGCCGGGCGGCTTGCTTAGAGAACCCTCAGTCCTTCAAGACACACAGTTGGCGGTTGTAGCTCAGTTGGTTAGAGTACCGGCCTGTCACGCCGGGGGTCGCGGGTTCGAGCCCCGTCAACCGCGCCACTGTGAGATTGTAAAGACGGATGCGCGGTTGTAGCTCAGCTGGTTAGAGTACCGGCCTGTCACGCCGGGGGTCGCGGGTTCGAGCCCCGTCAACCGCGCCATTTTCGTCCAATATTTCAAGATCATGAAACTAGATCATATCGCTGGCCAAAGGCGTGGTGGTGGCTACCCATACAGCCTGTGCAAGATCCTTGCCCAGCTGCGAATGCCTTTATGAAAGCTCCGCAGGTCGTATTTTTCATTCGGACTGTGAATCGCGTCATTATCGCGGGCAAAGCCAATCAACATCGCATCCATCCCGAGAATCGACTTGAAATGCCCGGCGATGGGGATCGACCCGCCGCATCCAACAAAGGCGGCCGGATTGGGCCATTCGTCAGAGAGCGCCGCGCGTGCGGCGTCAAAGGCCGGGTTGTCGATGGACATTTCAGATCCGGCGGAGGCGCCATGGGATTTGAACGCCGCGCTGCAATCGGCCGGCAGCAGGGCGCGTACCATAGCGCGGAAATTCTCGCGGATTACATGGGGGTCTTGCTGGCCAACCAAGCGGAAAGAGATTTTCGCATGGGCCTGGCTTGGCAAAACAGTTTTAAATCCTGCACCTGTGTAACCGCTCCAGATACCATTCACCTCGCAGGTGGGGCGTGACCAGATCATTTCCAGGGCGCTACGCCCTTGCTCGCCGGCCAGATCGGACAGATCCACCTGTCCCAAAAATCCCTCTTGGTCAAAGTTAAGCCCCTCCCATTGCGCGGCAATCTCAGGCGGCAGCTCTGGCACGCCGTCGTAAAACCCGGGGACAGTGATGCGGCCTTGGTCGTCATGCAGAGCCGCGATAATTTTTGCCAAAACCCGAGCCGGGTTCATCGCCGGTCCGCCGTACATGCCGGAGTGCAGATCCTTGGACGGGCCTGTGATGGTCAACTCCTCGCCCAAAAGCCCCCTCAGGCGGCTGACAATTCCAGGGGTGTCATCGCCAAAAAGTCCGGTGTCACAGATCATCGCAACATCTGCGGTTAACTCTTTTGCATTCTCACGCATGAAGGGCACCAATGAGGGGGAGCCGGATTCTTCTTCACCTTCAAAAAAGAGGCTGATTTTGCCGGGCAGGGTACCATGGACCGCCTTCCAAGCGCGGCAGGCCTCGATGAAGGTCATCAGCTGGCCCTTATCATCTGACGCGCCGCGGGCACGGATCACCGGCCCGAGATCGCCCTGTTCCAAAGTCGGTTCAAAAGGAGACCGATCCCATAGGTCAAGCGGATCCACGGGCTGTACGTCGTAATGGCCATAAAATAAAACATGCGGCCCTTCCGAGCCGGCATGGGCAATGACCATAGGGTGACCCGGTGTGGCGCGCTTGCTGGCGTCAAAGCCAATGGATTTAAGATCCTCGACCAACCAATCCGCGGCTTTGTCACAGTCTTGACCATAGGCCGGGTCCGTTGAGATGCTTGGAATGCGAAGCAAGCTGAAAAGATGCTCAGTTGTCTGGTCGATGTGCGCGTCGATGTGAGCCAAAACGGGGTCGAGCATAGCTGCGGACATGGGGCCTCCAAACAGTTTAATAAATCGAATCTCCCGCCTATTGGTTGGGTATTGGCGCGGTTAGTCAAACAAAAATACGGGGCATTTCGGAATGGTTTAGGGTGATATCAAAGCTGTTACATGCTGAAAATGTCTATTTCTGAAGGAAAAAGGTGGCTAAACCTCGCTTATTGAACCAAATTATAGGCAGAAGCTCTATATTTTTTTCGCCGATATGATATTAATGTTTTATCCGTCCGGAGGCCGTTGGGGGCGCCCGGGGGTAAAATGTGCAGGGCAGCTCCATGATTGGCCGTAAGTCAACACGCCTAAAGAACATTAAAAAACCGTTAAAGCTGAAAGGCTTTGACGATTTTGAGGTGACTCTTGGGGATGTGATGCGCGGGGAGCGTGCGACGCGCGGCAAGTCTCTCATGGACGTGCAACATGACCTTAGAATCAAGGCCACATATATCGCCGGAGTGGAAGATTGCGACCCCTCCGTGTTTGATACGCCGGGATTTATTGCCGGCTATGTGCGTTCCTATGCGAAATATCTTGGTATGGATCCGGACGCCGCCTTTGAAATGTTCTGTAAAGAAAGCGGATTTGAATCTATCCATGGCATGTCGGAGCGTGCGCTGCCCACGCGGCTGAGCCGCGAGGAGCGCTTGGCCGCGTCCATTACCCGCCGGCCCGCCGGTGTCATCGCCAGCACCACGCCATTTTTGCCGCCGAACGAAAGTTTTTTTAACCGGGTCGATGTGCGGGCTTTTGTGTCTTCGGTGGTGCTGATGCTTTTGCTCAGCGGGCTGGGCTATGGGGCCTATTCGGTGGTGCAAAAAATCCAACGTGTGCAAATGGTCCCGGTTGAACAGGCCCCATTGGTGGCCTCTGATCTGGATCCTCTGCGGCCACGCGAGGCGGCCTCTCTTGGGTCTTCCGTTCAAAACGCGCAAAGCGACGATATTTATAGCCGTATCTACCAACCGCAGGCCTTAGACGTCCCCGTTGTGGTGCCGCGGGATGGACCGATCGCCAATATTGATCCAGACCAACGCGGCGCGTTTGCGGCGCAAGAGCCGCCCATGGTCACGGCTTTGGCGGATGAGAGCATTGAAGATATTCTGGCCGATATCGTCAGCCCCGCGCCAGAGCTGGAAGCTGAAGCGGCACTACAGCTGGTCGAGAGTTTTCCCGCGCCGGTGCAGCTTGTCTCGTCTCAAGGTGTTTGGCTAAGGGTCAAAGATGCCGATGGGTCGATCATTTTCGAGCGTATCATGGATGCGCATACGCCCTATGAGGTGCCGCTCAACGATCCCCCGGCGGTGATCGAGCGGGCGGGCAATGCAAGCGCGTTGTTCTTTTTGGTGAATGGCGCGCTCTATGGTCCGGCCGGGGGCAGCGGGCGTGTGGCTAAAAATATTGAACTCTCAGCGGAGAAACTGACGCAAAGCTATGAGCGTTACGCGCCGCAGGATCAGTCGCCGCTTTATAGTTTACTGCTTGAGCTTGAAACTGACCGCGTCAAACCCTAGTCATAAGGCAACAACCTTAACTCGTGAAAGTGTCGCATGTCTCTCAATCATATTCGCCCGTGGCGTAACATTTACCGCCGCAAAAGTCGGCAGATCATGGTTGGCTCGGTTCCGGTGGGTGGGGACGCGCCCATTACGGTCCAGACAATGACCAATACGTTGACCACGGATGTAGCTGCAACCGTTTCACAGATTCAGGCCTGTGCGGATGCCGGCGCGGATATTGTCCGGGTCTCTGTGCCCGACGAGGCCTCCTCCAAGGCGCTCAAAGAGATTGTGCGTGAAAGCCCGGTCCCGATCGTGGCAGACATCCATTTTCACTATAAGCGCGGCATAGAGGCCGCGGAGGCTGGCGCGGCCTGCCTGCGGATCAACCCGGGCAATATTGGCAGCCAAGAGCGCGTGCGCGAGGTGATCAAAGCGGCCCGCGATTATGGCTGTTCGATGCGGATCGGCGTGAATGCCGGCTCGCTTGAGAAACATTTGCTCGACAAATACGGTGAGCCTTGCCCGGATGCGATGGTGGAAAGCGGGCTTGAGCATATTAAAATCCTGCAAGACAATGATTTCCATGACTTTAAAATAAGCGTCAAGGCCAGTGATGTTTTCATGGCCGCCGCGGCCTATCAAGCCTTGGCGGAGGCCACTGATGCGCCGATTCACCTTGGGATCACGGAAGCTGGTGGCCTGATGTCCGGCACGATCAAATCCGCCATTGGTTTGGGAAATCTGCTCTGGATGGGCATTGGCGATACGATCCGCGTCAGCCTCTCGGCCGATCCTGTGGAAGAGGTGAAGGTTGGCTATGACATCCTCAAATCATTGGGCCTGCGTCATCGCGGGGTGAATATCATTTCCTGCCCAAGCTGTGCGCGGCAGGGCTTTGACGTGATCAAAACCGTTGAGGCTTTGGAGCGCCGGCTTGAGCATATCAAAACGCCCATGTCGCTTTCGATCATCGGCTGCGTGGTCAATGGTCCGGGTGAGGCCTTAATGACCGATGTGGGCTTCACCGGTGGTGGGAATGGCGCGGGTATGGTCTATTTGGCGGGGCAGCAAAGCCATAAATTGTCAAATGACGAGATGGTGGAGCATATTGTCAGCCAAGTGGAAACCCGCGCGGCACAGCTCGACCTGGAAGCGGCTGCGGTGGAGAATTCAGCCAACTAAGGCGTTTTCGCCGCGTCCAAAATATCCTGCGCCCTTTGCCATGCCGCCGAGCCGCGCGGCAGGAGGTCTTCGGCCCGTTTGGCCTGTATGGCGGCATTTTGCATATTGCCTTGCAATGCATAGCGCTCTGCAATCGCCAGAACAGCCTGTCCTTGCTGGCCACTGCGGGCAAAGGCTGTGCCGATATCGCGTAAAATTCGCGCATCTCGACTGTCGCGGTTACGGGCCTTTTGCAAAATTTTCAGAGCTTGTGCGTTTGAACTTTTGGTGTTTTGTGCCAGGAGCGATCGGCCATAGCCCCCCAAGATAAGCGCATTGTTAGGCGCCAGCTGGGCCGCGCTGGCATAGGCTTTTGTTGCAGCCGAAAATGCGCGGCTTTCCAATAGAATTTGTCCCTGCAACTCCCGGTAAAATGCATCGTTGGGATGGGCCTCGACCAGCTGGGCCATGTTTTTTTTCGCAGTGCTGCTGCGGCCACTGCGGTGCTCGGCGATAGCTCTGCGCATCAAATCAACGTCTGAACTGCCCGTCGCGCGTGGCAAGGTCCATTGGGGCGCCCGCAGAAATCCTGACAACTTGCCTTGAATGCGTGAAAACCAATAGGCTTGTTTGACATCTGGCCGATGTGAGGGCGCTGTTGCGGCATAGGCGTTAATGGTGCGAATGCGGTCGCGGTTGAGGGGATGGCTGCGTGTATAGGGATCTTGATAGTCTTCGCTCAGATTCGACTGACCGATGAAGAGCTTGAACACTTCGACCATGGCGGCGGGGTCAACCTTGGCCGCATTCATGAACCGCAAGGCCGACTGATCTGCCGCGGATTCCTCAATGCGGGTATGGGCTAGTAAGACACGATTTACCGATCCAGTTGCACCAAGGGCCAGTCCGAGACCCGCATCTGTATGCCCAGCTGCAACCGCGGCGGCGGCAACCAATACGCCAAAGGAGGTGGCGAGTTTGGCCCGCTTGGCATTGGCAAGGCGCCGCGAAATATGCCCATTGCTGATATGCGCCGCCTCATGTGCGATCACCGATTGCAGCTGCGCGGCACTCTTCAGTTGAAGCACAAGTCCGGCATGTAAAAAGATATGCGTGTGATCAATGACAAAGGCATTCAAGCCCATGTCATTGATGATCCAAACCTTCACATTGTCACTATTGAGATTTGCAGCGCGCAGGATCGGCTCGGCCAGCTGCTGCAACCCATATTCGATATCTGGATCGCGCAGCAGGCTGACACTATGGGCGGCAGAGGCGTTGAGGGCGCAAAAAATGGAGAGAGAAATTGCTTTCAAATATGTCTTGAACATGTATCGGTCCTTGGGCCATGTAATAGAGCGTTTGCGAAAGGAAAAGGCATGCCATTGTCGAAACGAAGTCAAGTTGATCCTTTCATTGTTATGGACGTAATGGAAGCGGCGCGTGCCGCTGAGGCGGAAGGTCGCCGAATTGTGCATATGGAAGTGGGGCAACCGAGCACAGCTGCGCCTCTTAAGGCCCGGCAAGCTGTGGCCGCAGCGCTGCCGCATGATGCGATGGGCTATACGGTGGCCCTTGGGTTGCCGGAGTTGCGCGCGGGAATCGCAGCGCTTTATAAACGTTGGTATGATGTGGATTTGGACCCGGCGCGGGTTGTTGTCACCTCTGGCTCATCGGCAGGGTTTCTCCTCGCTTTCACAGGATTGTTCGATCCCGGCGCGCGCGTCGCGGTGGCCGCGCCCGGCTATCCGTCTTACCGGCAAATTTTAAAGGCCCTGGCTCTCACCCCAGTGGATATTCCCACCCATGCCAGCCAAGGCCATCAATTGCGGGTCGCTGATTTGCAACATCAGCAACTCGATGGGTTGCTGGTGGCCTCGCCCGGCAATCCCACAGGCACGATGATTGATAAGCCAAGTTTGGCCGCTCTGGCCGATTTTGCGCAATCTCGAGACATAGGCTTCATATCCGATGAAATTTACCACGGAATTGAATATGACAAAAAAGCCGTCACGGCGCTTGAGGTCACAGATCGGGCCTATGTGATCAATTCTTTTTCGAAGTATTTCTCGATGACTGGTTGGCGGATTGGCTGGCTGGTGGTGCCGGAAAATCATCTGCGCAGTGTCGAGCGTTTGGCGCAAAATATGTTTATTTGCCCGCCGCATGTCAGTCAGCTAGCGGCTCTGGCGGCCCTGCAAAGCCACGATGAAATGCAAGAAAACCTGGCCGTCTATCGCGAGAACCGCCGCCTGATGCTGCAAGGCCTGCCTGAGGCGGGTTTGACGCAGATCGCGCCGCCAGATGGGGCTTTTTATATTTATGCAGATATCTCTGAGTTTGGCGTCGACAGTCGGACCTTTGCTGCGGAAGTCTTACAAGAGGCGGGGGTGGCTCTTACGCCTGGACTGGATTTCGACCCGATCCGGGGGGGGCACACAATTCGGCTGTCCTATGCACAAGCGACTGGAGAAATTATTGAGGGCCTGCGGCGTTTGAAGCAGTTTATGCACAATCGATATGTGTGAAATTTCAGCAAGATTTGGCCTGCAAGACGGGCTTTGAACAATTTGAGCCGCTCTGCGCTTATATTTGGCGCATTCGTGTTTTGACCTGAGCCGGCGCACCGCATATAGAGACGAAAAGACGGAGCCAAACCCCCTATGCCCAGCCTGAGCGCCCTCGGAAAATTAGTCACCAGATCCTGCGCGCGCCTCGCGATGCTGTGCTTGCGCATTTTGGGGGCAATTTTTTCATCGCTGACTTTGGCTGCGGTGTTTGGCGCGGTGGTCTTAGGTGCGATTTTCCTGATCTATGGGCAAGGGTTGCCCAGTCATGATGAATTGGCCAGCTATCAGCCGAAAACAATCAGCCGGATTTACTCGGGTGAGGGGCATATCATCGATGAATTTGCGACCGAACGGCGCCTCTTTGCATCGGCCGATGAGATACCGGATTTGGTGAAGGCGGCGTTTATTTCCGCTGAGGATAAGAATTTCTATAGCCACGCGGGCTATGATCCAGCCGGGATGGCCGCAGCTCTGCGCGACGCGATTGTCTCGCGCGGGGCCAATTTGCGCGGTGCCTCGACCATCACGCAACAGGTGATGAAAAACTTCCTGCTCGATGGGTCACGCTCGGCAGAACGTAAAATTAAAGAGCTGATATTGGCCACGCGAATTGAAGGCACTTTGGATAAAGAAGGTATCCTAGAGCTTTATCTTAATGAGATTTTTTTGGGGCAAAATTCCTTTGGGGTCGCGGCGGCGGCACAGACCTATTTCAACAAATCTCTCGACGATCTTTTACCCGAGGAGGTCGCCTATTTGGCCACCTTGCCCAAGGCGCCATCAAAGTACCATCCTGTGCGCCAGCGTGAGCGGGCCATAGCGCGGCGCAATTTTGTATTGCGTGAGATGAATGAAAATGGGTTCTTGTCAGATATTGAGTATGAGATGGCCCGTAAGAAACCTCTCAAGACCGTTCAAAGTGGCGATTTTGCCAGCTTTCGCAGCAATCTGCCCAGGCGGGATTACCCCACAGATGAGATACGCCGGCAATTGACCCGCGACTTTGGCACGGCTGAATTTTTCACTGGCGGCTATTCCGTTCGGGCGACGATTGATCCGACATTGCAACAGGTGGCGGCGCAAAGCCTGCGGCTCGGGCTTGAAGATTATGACCGGGCGCAAGGCGTGTATCATGGCACAGGTCAGGTGATTGCCGCTGAGCAGCTGGGCGATTGGCGCGCCGCGTTGAGCAAGCTCGACGTGCCGCGCGATATTGTGATCAATCAGCTTTGGCGTCCAGCGGTTGTGTTGGAGCTGATGAAAAGCGATGCGCGCTTGGGTATTGAAGGGATAGAGGGCGACGCTCATATCCTACCGGCCAGCGATGTGACATGGGCGAAAAAGCAAAATAGCGATGGCAGCATCAGCAAATCAGCAGCCAAGCGGGTCAAAGACTTGCTCTCCGTCGGTGACGTGATTTTGGTGTCGCCGGTTGTTAACCCAGAAGATGGGGTCTTTGTGAATTGGTCACTGCGCCAGGTGCCAAAGATCCAAGGCGGGTTTGTCGCCATGGATGTGCATACGGGCCGGGTCCTGGCGATGCAGGGCGGATTTGCCTATCAACACTCCGTGTTCAACCGCGCCACGCAGGCCAAACGTCAGCCCGGCTCTTCTTTCAAGCCTTTTGTCTATGCTGCCGCCCTCGACAGCGGCTATAGCCCAGCGACCATTGTGATTGACGCGCCGATTGAGGTCGACACGCCACAAGGCTTGTGGCGCCCCAAGAATTACTCAGATAAATTCTATGGCCCGACGCCGGTGCGCACGGGTATCGAGCAATCAAGAAATCTCATGACCGTGCGATTGGCTCAGGAATTGGGCATGCCGACGATTGCGCTATATGCGGAGAAATTCGGGGTTTACGATAACATGAAGCCCTACCTTTCGGCCTCACTGGGGTCTGAAGAGACGACGCTTTACAAAATGGTGTCGGCCTATGCCATGTTCGCCAATGGTGGCGAGCGGGTGCAGCCCACCTTGGTTGATCGGGTGCAAGATCGGAACGGCAAAACCGTGTTTTTGCATGATCAACGCAGCTGTGACGATTGCCGAACCCCCGATCTGATGGCCGGCCGCTTGCCCAAGATCACGTCAAACCGCGAGCGGGTGATGGATCCGGTCACCGCCTATCAATTAACCGCGATGATGGAAGGGGTCGTTGAGCGTGGCACAGCCAGCCGGTCGGTCAATCTTCCCGTGCCCGTGGCAGGAAAGACCGGAACCACCAATGAGGCCAAGGATGTCTGGTTCGTGGGCTTCACCAGCAATATCTCGGCGGGCTGTTATATGGGTATGGACCAGCCACAGCCTTTGGGCCGCGGCGCTGGCGGTGGCGGCATGTGTGGACCTGTGTTCAATCGCTTTATGGAGGTGGCGATTGAGCGCTATGGTGCCGGCGAATTCACCGTGCCGGACAATGGTACCTTTATCAACATCAACCGCTTTACGGGCGCGCGTTTGCAGGAGGACGCCGAGGGAGATCATGTGGTCGCTGAATTTTTCCGCGATGGAAGCGAGCCGATTTTTGGTGTGGCTTTTGACGGGGGCTTTCAGGTCAGCAGCAATATGCCCATGTTTGCGGAAGGGGAGACCGAAGAGATGCAACAGGTCATCACCTCCACCGGCAAGACAATCACTGTGGCGCCCCAGGCCTCCTTTGGCTCTTTGTCGTCCGGTGGGCTTTACTGACGAAAATCGGTTGTGGCGCTTGGCAATCGCTCCTGGCTTGGGTAGACCGATCCCAACTGAACTTCATAATCTGGTAGGTTTGATATGCGCGCGGAAATGGTCAATGTTGTGGCAGCCATCGAAAAGTCTTTGGGACTTTTGGCCAAGCGTCTGGACTACGACACCGCGCCCTATCGGTTGGAAGAATTTAACGCCATGATTGAAGACCCCAGTCTTTGGGACGATCAAGAGCGGGCGCAAAAGTTGATGCGGGATCGCCAGATCTTAGTCGATGCCATCGCGACCTATGAGGGAATCCGACAAGATCTGTCAGACAATCTGGAAATGATCGAGCTGGGCGCTGCGGAGGATGACGGAGAGGTCGTCAAAGATGCTGAAGAGGCTCTCAAAGCACTGCGCACCACGGCCGCGGAAAAGGAGCTCGACGCGCTGCTGGACGGGGAGGCGGACAGCAATGATACCTTCCTTGAGATCAATTCTGGCGCTGGTGGGACGGAGAGTTGCGACTGGGCCTTGATGCTATCGCGCATGTACGTGCGTTGGGCGGAGAAAAAAGGGTACACGGTCGAGCTGCAATCGGAAACGGCGGGCGAGGAGGCGGGCATTAAGTCTGCGGCCTATAAGATATCGGGGCATAACGCCTATGGCTGGTTGAAGTCAGAGTCGGGCGTGCATCGCTTGGTCAGGATCAGCCCATTTGACGCCGCCGCCAAACGGCACACGTCTTTTTGCTCGGTGTGGGTCTACCCTGTTGTGGATGACAATATCGAGATTGAGGTCAACCCATCCGATATTCGCATCGATACCTATCGCAGTTCCGGGGCCGGTGGCCAGCATGTGAACACGACAGATTCTGCCGTGCGTATTACGCACCATCCCACTGGGATCGTCGTGACCAGTTCGGAAAAATCACAGCATCAGAACCGCGATATTGCGATGAAGGCTTTGAAGTCTCGCCTGTACCAAATGGAGCTGGATCGGCGCAATGCTGCGATCAATGAGGCGCATGACAACAAAGGCGACGCCGGTTGGGGCAATCAGATCCGAAGCTATGTGCTGCAACCCTATCAGATGGTCAAAGACTTGCGCACCTCCTATGAAACCTCAGACACCAAAGGGGTGTTGGATGGGGATCTCGATGGCTTGATGGCCGCGACTTTGGCGATGAATGCCTCTGGAAAATCGCGGGCGGATGCTCAGGGCGAGTAGAATGCCGCTGACAAAAAAGGCGCGGCCAAAGCCACGCCTTTTGAACCCGAAAAGGTATTGATTTATTCTTTTGCAGCGGGGGCTGCGGCTGGTTTCTTGGCCGCACCTGGATTGAGAGGATCGTCTTGGCGCTGGACGGAGCCCTCAAAATGGGCGCCGCTTTCGATGGCGATGGTTTTGTGGATGATGTCGCCCTCAACCTGTGCCGTCGAGGTCAGCCGCACCTTTAGGCCACGCACCCGGCCAATCACATGGCCATTTACCACAACATCATCAGCAATGATTTCGCCTTTAACGGTCGCACCTTCCCCGATGGTTAAGAGATGGGCGCGGATGTCGCCGTCCACGCGGCCTTCAACTTGAATGTCACCGGTGGTTTTCAGATTGCCAGTGACGTGAAGATCAGACGACAGGACCGATGCGGGCGGTTTTGCCTTCGGTGCTGCAGGTTTGAATTCTGCTGCTGGTTTGTTGATCGGCGCGGCGGGTTTTTCGGCTGCGGCGGCGTCGGGTTTCGCGGATGGGTCGTTGATTTTGCTTTTAGAAAACATCTCTTCCTGCCTTAATAAATGTCATTGGGTTTACGGCTTTACCATTCACGCGGACTTCATAGTGAAGATGGGTGCCGGTTGATCTGCCTGAGTTTCCCATATCACCGATCCTTTGTCCACGGGAAACGCGTTGGCCTTTTTTTACGCGAATTTTTGCCAAATGGGCATAGCGAGTTTCTATGCCAAATGCGTGTTTGACATAGACAACGCGGCCGTAACCGCTCCCCCATTCCGCGCGTGTAACCACCCCGTCGGCGGTGGCATAAATGGGGGTTCCGCGATTTGCAGCAAAATCAGAGCCATTGTGCATCTGCCCCCAGCGCGGACCGAAGCCGCTGGTGTAACGATGGGTAGATTTCACCGGCATATCAAAGGGCGCTTTTTCAGCTGCAATACGATAGATATTGAGTTTGTCGAGTTGAGCCAAAATGTTATTGGCCCGGTCAACGGTGGGATCAACTGTGTTGAGAGCATCGGGGGCATAGGTGATCGGGGAGAGGGCGCCACCCTGTCCCGAATAACCGCGCCGCACTTGCTCGAGCAAGCGGTCAGTATTCAACCCAGCGTTGCGAAACATTTTGTCGAGTGGCTTCACCGAAATGCTCATCGCCTCTTCCAGCTGACGAAAAATTCGGTCGCCTTTTTCTTCGAGAAATTGAATTTCCAATTCCAAATTGGCCATTTCTTCATGTGCTTGGAAGGCGCGCCGGCGGGCGTGATCGCGTTCCACAGCCACGTCTTCCAGCGTATCGGTGACGTAATCCATTGTGCTGGCCACGGATTCTGAGGAGCTATCGTCGACAGGTTTGCCCGTGTCGTGGTCAAGCTGCGCGCCCAGTTGATCCAAGTCGCGCTGTAAAAGCTCCCTTTGGCCCATGACCCGCCGCAGTGTGGCTTGCATCACTTCCATCGCGCGGTCCAACTCGCGCCGTTGATCCTCTGATGTCAGAAGCTCAGATTGCATTTCGGACACCTGCGCGAGGGCCGTGTTGAAACGCTCCTGCGCTGTCAAAGCCTCCTGGGCGCGGGTGTCGCGCTCATTGGCGAGGGCATTCAATCGATCCTCATAAATGGCTTGATCGCGCCGGGCTTGATCACGGAAATTTCCGGTACCAATGGTGTCGAGCAGCACGATGGCTGTTGCAACAATCGCCCATCCGATGAAAGCGGCTGACGTGACCAGAGCGAAAATTTGTGACAGCGGCGTGAGGCGAATAAAGCGCGTGCCAGTTCCACTGCGCAAAAACAGCCGTTTTTCCGGCATGAGTCGTTCCAGGAATTGTTGTGACCTTAACCGAAGTGCAGTGACCAAATCTCAATTCCAATCTACAAGGGGCCGCCGAGCGAGGTATCTTTGCGGACTGAATACCCAAATGACCAATCTGCCGCAACGAATTTGATAGAGGCAAATCCTTTATATTCGCTTAAATCGGCTTGTTTCTGCTCACAAACTCTATCGCATGGCCGGTGGCGGTGGCATTTCATCGGCGAGGGGCCAGTAAAAATCGGGTGCGATCCCTGCCTCGGCACGTTTTTCTTCGTTGAAAGGTGGTTTGAGAGGGCCATGGAAATACTGGCGCACGAGGCTATGAAAAAGGGGTTTGGGGTCTAAATCGTCCCGACCGCACAGAAAATGAAACCATTTTGAGCCATAGGCCACATGGGCGACTTCTTCGGCATAGATGACATTGAGCGCAGCGACGACCTGTGTATCTTCTGCATTTTCGAAAATGCGGATCATGCCAGGGGTGACGTCCAGCCCGCGCGCTTCCAGCACCATGGGCACCACCGCCAATCGGCCAAGAAAATCAGACTGCGTGTCCTGGGCTGCCCGCCACATGCCGGCGTGGGCGGGCATTGCGCCGTAAAAACTGCCATGAGCTTCAAGACAGTCGCACATCAGATTGAAATGTTTGCTTTCTTCATCTGCCGCCTTCACCCAATCATCATAAAATCCCAAAGGCATCGGTATGTGCGAGAATCGGGCGATCAAATCCCAATGCAGATCCACGGCATTCAATTCTATATGGGCCACCGCATGTAAAAGAGCGTTGCGCCCTTCGATTGAACCTGTCTTGCGTCTTGGTACGTCCCGCGGGGCACGCAGCTCCGGCGTTTTGGGGCGGGCGGGCATATCTGGCGGGGAACAGGTGCCAATTTCAACATCGTCCCCGGCGGCGCGCGCGGTGCTCCATTGCGCGGCAAAGCCCCGTGACAGAGCGGTTTTTTCTCGCCCGTCTGCGGTGTTGAGCACCGCGCAGGCCATCTGTGTCAAAGTCATCATGAATTGAATGACTGCAACTGTGCCAAAACCTCGTCGACATGGCCAGGGACTTTGACCTTGCGCCAAATCTGTAGCAATTTTCCTTCTGGTGAAATCAAAAACGTGACGCGCTCGATGCCCATATAGGTTTTGCCATACATCTGCTTTTCCACCCATGTGCCAAAGGCTTCGCAGAGGCTGCCGTCCTCGTCGGCAATCAAAGGGATGCGCAAATCATATTTGCTGATGAATTTATCATGTTTTTTCACTGTATCGCGCGACACACCGACGACCATCGCATTTTGCGCCTCAAAGGCGGCGCGCTCTTCGGAAAATCCAATGGCTTCTTTGGTGCAGCCCGGGGTGTCGTCTTTCGGGTAAAAATACAAGATCAAATACTTGCCGGCAGCATCTGCCAAGGAAAATTGGCCACCACCGTTGGTTGACAGGGTGAATTGCGGTGCATTATCGCCGATTGAGATCATCATATCCTCGGTATATCTGAGAGCCATTGTTGCACCTTTGGTTTTAGGCCAAGATATATAAATTGAAAGGGGTGAGTTGCACAATGGCGCAATCTGCTGAGCAAGATCAAGAGGACAAAGCGCCGCCACGGCGCCGGCCGATGTCACGGCTGGCTGTGGTGATCTATACGCTGTGCTGGTCTGTCTTGCTCTGTTTCGGGTTGTTGGTTGCGATTATGCAAGATCGTATGCTGCCCGTGCCTGAACCTTTGCGTGAGAAATTAACGCAAGTCCTGAACGCCGATCGTACATTGCCAATCGTGCGGTTTAGCCGTGCGGAGTTGGGATTGACAGAGTTGTTTCACCCCCAATTGGTGCTGCATGGCGTGCAATTTTCTGATGGGCAAACTGGCGCAGGTGTTCAGTTTGGCGCTTTGGATGTGGTGATCCATGGTCCGGCGCTGCTATTTGGGCAGATCGTACCTCGATCCCTCACCTTATCGGATGCCTTTGTCGATCTCAGACGCAGGCTCGATGGAAGCTTCGATCTTGGCTTTGTTATCTCTGCGAATTCCACCGGGGTCGGCTCGTTGGATGAGATATTGGACGCCACGGAAGACTTCTTTGACCGCGAGGATTTCAGACACCTCACTGAGGCGCGATTGGATCAATTGACTGTTAATTATACCGACCGCGTCACCAAGCGGGCCTGGACCTTAGACGGCGGACGCCTCTCTGCGCGGCGCGCGAATCGATTGATGACCCTGCGGGGGGATTTGGCGCTTCTGGCCGGAGGGGGTGAATTGGCCACCTTGGGCTTGTTTTACAATGCCACAGGACCGGGCGCAGGAACCTTGGGAGCGGAGTTTGACAATCTGCCGGCGCAGGATCTTGCGGTGCAATCTAAAGCCCTCACTTGGCTCAATTTCGTGGATGGTAACCTCTCGGGGAGTTTTCGCAGCACGCGCGCTGAAGGCAAAGTTGGCAAGTTGAATGCGCTGCTCGATTTTGGCGCGGGCACGTTGAGCGCTGGTCCAGAAAGTTATCCGGTTTCTTATAGTGAAGCGAAAACTTATTTCACATATGATCCCAAACGCGCGCGCCTTGATATCTCTCGTGCATCAATCAAGAGCGATTGGGGGGCTTTATCTGCAGAGGGCTATGCATTGTTGCAGCAGGGCGGGGCGTCGGAGCGCAGCTCGAGCGGGATGGTCTTGCACCTTGATGTTGACAGCGCAGTTTTTGACAAAACACCCTGGTGGCCTGAGCCGCTGCGGGTGACTGCAGCCAGTGGGCAGGTGAAGCTCAATTATGATCCCCTTACACTTGACTTGGGCCTGTTGCAGGCTGAGGTGAATGGGACCGATCTGAGCCTGTCTGGCAGCGCTGCGCTCACGCCTTTGGGTTGGTCCTATAACGGGCAGGGGCGGGTGCCATCTGTGGACACCCAAACGGTCCTGACCCTCTGGCCAGAAATGTTGAGCGCCAAAAGCCGGCGCTGGTTTGGGCAAAACGTGCGCAAGGGAACACTTAAAAACCTGAGCTTTGATCTGCGTCAAGCCGCGCGAACAGCGGCGGTTTTGGCCAGCAGCTTTCAATTTGAAGAGGCGGAAGTGAAATTCATGCCGAATATGCCGGTGATCTCTGAGGGATTAGGATACGGTGTTTTGGAGCGCGATGAATTTATTTTGGCCTTAGAGGCGGGCTATGTCCAAGCGGCGGAAGGCGGACGCTTGGACATGGACGGCTCGACCATGCGCGTGCCCAATGCACGTGTGCCCGATCCGCCAGTGATATTTGATCTGAAAGGCAGGGGGTCCGTTCCGACCCTTATGTCCCTTATGGACAACAAACCGTTTCAGATATCCACAAAAACCAAGCTTGGCATTGATGATGTCTCTGGACAGGCGCAGCTGGCCGTTCAGATTGAAACCCATCTGAAAGATGAGCTCACATCAAGTGACATGTCCTACGCTTTGACGGGCAGGCTGCGTGATCTGCGCAGTGAGCTGTTGGTGCCCGGGCAAATCTTCACCGCTGAGCTGCTGCAATTGACCGGCACGCCAGATTTAATCGAAATTTCAGGTGCAGGGCGCGTCTCTGATATTCCATTTGAAGGCAGGTGGTCGCAACCTCTGGGTGCACCCAATTTGACAAGCCAAGTGACTGCAAAAATTGAGCTGACACCGAAGAGCCTCCAAGCGCTCAATATTGGCTTGCCCGAGGGCAGCTTGAGCGGGGGGGCAGAGGGCGCCTTGCGTTTAGAGATTGCGAAAAATAAGCCAGTGGCTTTCGAGTTGACGTCCGATCTGACGGGTACGCGTTTACAATCGGCGGCACTAAACTGGTCAAAACCCACGGCGCAAGCGGCGCAATTGCGGGTACAAGGGGTTTTCGGCAAGCCATTGCAAGTGGAGCTTCTGGCGCTTGAGGCGCAGGGGTTGTCGCTTGAGGGCACGGTTCAGTTTGACGCCGGTGGTCTCGACCGGGTTGTGCTGTCGCGCTTGGAGGTTGGCGATTGGCTCGATGGGGCGGCGACATTTATTCATCAAGGGTCGGGCGTACCCATGCGCCTGCTCTTGTCTGGAGATCTGGATCTGCGGAGTTACGGAAAATTGGCGGGCGGTGAAGCTGCGCGCGCGGATACGACCGCGCCAATGCCGATGTCGCTCAAGCTTGGCCGGCTGCAGTTGTCGAACACTCTGTTCCTCAGTGACGTGCGGGCTGATTTTGACCAAGGTCTTGCGGCCGGAGGCGCCTTTGGCGGTCGCGTCAATGGCGGTGTCGGCATCACTGGTCAGATGTCCGGCCAGGGCAGGGGGCTGCGCCTGTCCGTCACATCTCAAGACGCAGGTGGCGTTTTGCGCGATGCCGGACTTTTGCGACAGGCCAGCGGCGGTGAGATGATGCTGGATCTTGCACCCCATGCGGATGGGTGGAACGGCTCAATGAATATCACCTCTGTGCGCGTCAATGATGCGCCGGCGATTGCACAATTGCTCAGCGCTGCATCAATCATAGGCCTGCCCGATCAATTGGACGGGAAGGGCATTTTCTTTTCGACAATTGAAGGCGAATTCAATATCAACAATGAGTTGTTCACGATCTACCGCTCCAGTGCGGTCGGCCCGTCTCTTGGCATGTCCATGGACGGGTATATCGACACCAAGCGCAAGCAGCTCGATCTTCAAGGTGTCCTATCCCCCTTTTATCTGCTCAATGGCTTGGGCTCAATTCTCACCCGGCGTGGGGAGGGGTTGATTGGCTTTAACTTCACGCTGCGGGGCGCGTTGGAAAATCCGCAAGCCTCGGTCAATCCCTTGTCCTTGTTCACGCCCGGAATGTTTCGCGAAATCTTTCGCCGGCGACCGCCGAAACAAGAGTAGCAGACGCAGGTTTCGGATTTGCCAAATGATTTGATTGTCGCTAATGGGAGCGCTTCTCAAGGGGCGTGCTATGAAACTCTCAGACTTTGATTTTGACTTGCCACCCGAGCGGATCGCGATTCGTCCGATGTCACCCCGCGGCGACGCCAAACTCTTGGTGAGCCAAGCCGGGCAGATCGAAGATGCGCATGTGCGTGATCTCTGCAGCTATTTTCGGCCAGGAGACCGCTTGGTTTTGAACGATACCAAGGTGATCCCGGCGCGTCTGTTTGGGACACGGGCGCGGCAATCGGCGCAGGGCAGGGTTGAGGCAAAGATTGAAGTCACGCTTCTAGAGCCGCAGGCCAGCGGGCGATGGAAAGCTTTGATAAAGCCCCTGCGCAAATTGGCTGTCGGCGAAGAGATCCAGTTTGCAGCCGGCCTGTCGGCGCGGTGCATTGAGAAAACCGATGGCGAAGCTTTGCTCGATTTTTCGGCCCAAGGCGCAGAGCTGGATGCGGCATTGGATGTCAGCGGTCAGATGCCTTTGCCGCCCTATATTGCGTCCAAACGCGCCGCCGATGCGCAGGATAAGAGCGACTATCAAACCGTTTGGGCCAAACATCGAGGAGCGGTGGCGGCGCCGACGGCCTCTTTGCATCTGGATGCAGCAGCATTGGACGCTTTGCAGGGCCATGGGGTGACGATCAGCTATGTCACCCTACACGTTGGGGCCGGCACCTTTTTGCCGGTCAAGGTGGAAGAGATCCGCACCCATACAATGCACGCAGAATGGGGCTGTGTAAGTCCGCAGGCCGTGGCAGAGATAGAGCAAACCCGCGCCGCCGGCGGCCGGATTATCCCCGTGGGCACGACCGCTTTGCGCCTGATTGAGACGGCGGCGCGTGGCGGCACCCTTCGGCCTTTTGAAGGGGAGACAGATATTTTCATTTACCCGGGGTTTGAGTTTCAGATCACCGATGGGTTGATGACCAATTTCCACCTGCCGAAATCGACCCTGCTGATGCTGGTGGCCGCTCTGATTGGCAAGCCACATTTGGATGCGGTTTATGCCCATGCGGTGGCTCAGAATTATCGTTTTTTTAGTTACGGCGATGCATCATTGCTTTTTGCGTCATAATATCGTTTGGGTAGAAAAAGAGCGCGTGTGTCACGGTTCATTTTGTCCCGGTTTCATTTTGAGGAAGTGCAATGTTTCAGGTTTTGTCGCGGTCTTGGGCGCTGCTTATCGGCATGATGTTGTTGATGGTTGGCAATGGGTTGCAGGGCACATTGCTCGGCGTGCGGGGCGGAATTGAAGGGTTTTCAACCTTCGAAATGTCCATCGTGATGTCAGCATATTTTGCGGGGTTTCTTGGCGGTTCACGCCTGGCGCCTGAAATGATCCGCCGGGTGGGACATGTGCGGGTCTTTGCGGCTTTGGCCTCATTCATCTCTGCCATATTGATTCTCTATCCGGCCTTTGCCCATCCCGTGGCTTGGGCCTTGGGGCGCGTTGTGATCGGATTTTGTTTCTCTGGGGTGTATGTCACCGCAGAAAGCTGGCTGAACAATTCTTCTGACAACGCCAATCGGGGCAAGGCGCTCTCGGTCTATATGATCGTACAGATGTTTGGAATTGTCAGCGCGCAAGCGCTTCTGGCTATGGGGGACGCAAGTGGCTACGCCTTGTTTATTTTGTCCTCCGTTTTGGTTTCGATTTCTTTTGCTCCGATTTTGCTGTCCATTTCTCCAACGCCTGCATTTGAAACCGCAAAACCTATGCCTCTCAAGACATTGCTTGAGACATCTCCTTTGGGCTGTTTCGGCATGTTTCTTTTGGGCGGCGTTTTCTCGGCGCAATTTGGCATGTCCGCAGTCTATGGCGTGGCGGCCGGTCTAACGATTACGCAGATCTCAATTTTTGTTTCAAGCATCTATGTGGGTGCCCTATTGATGCAATATCCGATTGGCTGGTTTTCGGACCGCATGGACCGGCGGGTTGTGATTATGATCGTAGCCGCAGTGGGCGGGATTTTCTCGCTTCTAGCGCTGTTTTTCGACTATTATTTTGGCGCGCTGCTCGTCGCCGCTTTCGTGATCGGCGGCACATCCAATCCGCTGTATTCATTGCTGATCGCCTATACAAACGACTATCTCGATCCCGACGATATGGCCGCGGCCTCAGGAGGGTTGATATTTATCAACGGTATGGGCGCGATTGCTGGGCCTTTGGTGACCGGCTGGATGATGGACAGTTTTGGTGCCCAGGCATTCTTTGGCATGATTGCGCTCTTGATGCTCATCCTCGCGGGTTACGCGGTCTACCGGATGACACAGCGGTCGCGGGCGGGCATCGAGGATGGTGCCTATGCGCCGGTTCTGCCCTCGGCCAGCCCGGTCGCGGTGGAGGTGGCTTCGGAATATTATATCGAGACCGCTTTGGAAGATGAAACGAATGAAACATAGAGTTACCTTTTTCTTTGCACTTTTGATTTAGATGCGTAGAGATTGAAGATAGGCAGACTCACCGGAGCGGACATATGACAACTGTAAACGAAGTTGTTGATTTTTGGCTGGACGAAGTTGGAGCGGACAGATGGTATGCAGCCGATGAGGCGCTGGACCATGAGGTCCGCAGGCGGTTCGAACAGCTCTGGTGGGACACGCTCAACGGAGCCAATGGGCTTTGGTTGACTTATGCCTCCGGCACGCTTGCCTATCTGATATTGATGGATCAAATGCCCCGCAATATGTTTCGCGGGACAGCGCGGTCATTCGGATCGGATCGGCACGCTCTCGCGGCGGCCAAAGCGGCATTGCATAATGGCTGGGATCTGAAGATCGACGAGCCGGCGCGGCAATTTTTCTATATGCCTTTGATGCATTCTGAGAGTCTCACAGATCAAGATCGTGCGGTGCGGTTGATCATGTCTCGCCTGCCGCAGGGCAGGAGATTGCAATTGCCCCATGCCCAGGCGCATCGGGATATCATCCGCAAGTTTGGCCGCTTTCCAGCGCGCAACGATGCGTTGAACCGGCGTGCAACGGCGCCGGAGGTGATTTACACCCAAGCGGGCGGATATGATTTCACACTCAAAAGCCTTGCGGCCAGCTCCTAAAGCTTTGGTGCGGCTGCAATGGCTCTCGCCGCGCGCGCTGCAAAATTTTCGATTTGCACCGGTTTGAACTATAGTTTAATATTAAACTAATTCAAAAACGGAGTCCTGTGATGGCTGACAATGCATATGATGTGATCGTTATTGGGGCGGGGCCTGGGGGCTACGTTGCGGCAATTCGTGCGGCGCAATTGGGGTTGAAAACCATTGTGGTCGAACGCGAGCACATGGGGGGCATATGTCTCAACTGGGGTTGTATTCCCACAAAGGCGATGCTGCGCTCCTCTGAAGTGTATCATTTGATGCAGCGGGCCAAGGAGTTTGGTTTGTCTGCCCAGGGCATCGACTATGATCTTGATGCCGTTGTGGCACGGTCTCGGGCGATTGCAAAACAGTTGAACGGCGGCGTGAGCCATCTGCTGAAAAAGAACAAAGTGACCGCCCTGATGGGGGCGGCGACAATCACGGCTCCCGGACAGGTCTTGGTTAAAACTGCCAAGGGTGACGAGACCCTATCGGCCGAGCATATCATCATTGCGACCGGGGCGCGGGCGCGCGAATTGCCCGGGCTGGAGGGGGATGGGGATTTGGTTTGGACCTATAAAACCGCTCTGACCCCGCCGCGTATGCCGAAAAAGCTGTTAGTGATCGGCTCCGGCGCGATTGGTATCGAATTTGCCAATTTCTATAACACGCTTGGTGTGGATACGACGGTGGTTGAGGTGATGGATCGGGTTATGCCGGTCGAAGACGCGGAGATTTCGGCCTTCGCTCAAAAGGCTTTTGAAAAGCAAGGTATGAAAGTTCGCACAAAAACTATGGTGAAACAACTCGATCGCGGCCAGGGCTCTGTGACAGCGCATATCGAACAGAACGGCAAAGTCACCACGGAGGTGTTTGACACGGTGATCTCGGCGGTTGGGATCGTCGGCAATGTGGAGAATCTCGGGCTTGAGGCGCTTGGCGTTGAAGTCGACCGCACCCATATTACGACGGATGCCTATTGCCGCACAGCTGTGGCCGGTGTCTATGCCATCGGCGATGTGGCTGGTGCACCATGGCTTGCGCATAAGGCCAGCCATGAAGGGGTTATGGTCGCTGAAATGATCGCAGGCGGAACGCCGCATCCGGTCAAACCGGAGAGCATTGCCGGTTGTACCTATTGCACGCCGCAAGTGGCCAGCGTCGGACATACCGAAGCACAGGCGAAAGAAGCCGGCTATGACGTGCGCGTTGGACGCTTCCCTTTTATAGGCAATGGCAAGGCAATTGCTCTGGGCGAGGCGGAAGGCATGGTCAAAACTGTGTTTGATGCCAAAACAGGTGAGCTGTTGGGCGCGCATATGATCGGCGCGGAAGTCACAGAGCTGATCCAAGGCTATGTGGTTGGGCGGCAGCTGGAAACCACGGAAGAAGATTTGATGCAAACCGTCTTCCCACATCCCACCCTGTCGGAAATGATGCATGAAAGCGTTTTGGACGCTTGGGATCGCGCAATCCACATCTAAACTTCAATGGGCTATGGCCGAGGCACCGGCGTCTTGCGGTGTTCTCGGCTCGGGAGATACGTGCACGGGCCTTTTGGAAGACCTCTGCATAACCGAGCCGCAAAGCCAAAGCACTTTGCCCGGTGGCAACACCGGGCTGCGCCTGCCTGCCCCCCGGCAGGCGCATTCACCATCTGGGTATACTGGTATTTATGGTTATTGCTCAAATTCTGCAGTGATTTCACCACCCGCCATATGCGCCCGCCCAGGTCGGCGCTGCCCTCGTTTCGTGTTGACATGGCGTTATGCAGAGGTCTTCTTGGCGGAATAAATCTCCGCGTTCTCTAAAAGTTCTCATTTTTTGATTGGCCCTGAAGCGACTTAACACTATGTTGTGTTCAAAGATCTGGGGTCCAAAATGGTTGAGCTAAAAAATATTGAAGTCCGCGGCGCGCGTGAGCATAATCTTAAGAATATAGATGTTGATATTCCCCGCGATAAGCTGGTGGTGATAACCGGGCTGTCAGGTTCGGGAAAATCGTCTTTGGCCTTTGACACGATCTATGCAGAGGGGCAGCGGCGCTACGTTGAAAGCCTGTCTGCCTATGCGCGGCAGTTTCTGGATATGATGGAAAAACCTGATGTTGATCACATCAGCGGTTTGAGTCCTGCCATCTCCATTGAGCAAAAAACCACCTCTAAAAATCCCCGCTCGACAGTGGGCACGGTGACAGAAATTTATGACTATATGCGGCTTTTGTTCGCGCGGGTTGGCACGCCATTTTCTCCTGAAACGGGTCTGCCGATTGAAGCCCAGCAAGTGCAAGATATGGTCGACCGGGTCATGGCCATGGAGGAGGGCACGCGCGGCTATTTGCTGGCGCCCATCGTGCGCGACCGAAAGGGGGAATATCGCAAAGAATTCGCCGAGCTGCGCAAACAAGGCTTTCAACGTATCAAAGTCGATGGTGCGTTTTATGATTTGGACGAGCCGCCCACGCTCGACAAAAAATTTCGCCACGACATTGATGTGGTCGTCGACCGGATTGTGGTGCGCGAAGGGGTCGAAACCCGTTTGGCCGATAGTTTCCGCACGGCCTTAGATTTGGCCGATGGTATTACCATTCTTGAAACCGCCCCCAGTGAAGGCGATCCAGAGCGCCATACCTTCAGCGAAAAATTCGCCTGTCCCGTGTCGGGTTTTACCATCCCTGAAATTGAGCCGCGCCTTTTTTCCTTTAACGCGCCCTTTGGTGCCTGTCCGCAATGCGATGGCCTGGGGGTTGAATTGTTCTTTGATGAGCGTCTCGTGGTGCCCGATCAAACCCTGAAAATTTCCGACGGTGCCCTGGCGCCCTGGCGCAAAGGCAAGTCGCCTTATTTTCTTCAAACTATAGAATCCATCGCCAAACATTACGCGTTCAAACCCTCTGCCAAATGGAAGGACCTGCCGGAAAAAGTGCAACAGGTTTTTCTTTACGGATCGGGTAAGGAAGAAATCCTGTTTCGCTATGACGAGGCCGGGCGGGTGTATCAGGTGACGCGCAGCTTTGAAGGTGTCATCCCCAATATGGAGCGCCGCTACCGCGAGACCGACAGCAATTGGATCCGTGAAGAGTTCGAGCGCTATCAAAACAACCGCTCCTGCGGCACTTGCGGCGGGTATCGTCTGCGGGCAGAGGCCCTGGCCGTCAAAATTGCCGGGCTGCATGCTGGCCAAGTGGTGCAAATGTCCATCAAAGAGGCCTTTGAATGGTGCAAATCCGTGCCAGACCAGCTGAGCAAACAAAAGCTGGCCATCGCCGGGCCCATCTTAAAGGAAATTCGCGAAAGGCTTGGGTTCCTGAACAATGTCGGGCTCGAATATCTCACTTTGGCGCGCAATTCTGGCACACTTTCGGGTGGAGAAAGCCAACGGATTCGCCTTGCAAGTCAGATCGGTTCTGGGCTGCAGGGCGTGCTCTATGTGCTTGATGAGCCAAGCATTGGCCTGCATCAACGGGACAATGACCGACTTTTGACCACGCTTAAAAACCTGCGTGATCAAGGCAATACGGTCATTGTGGTTGAGCATGACGAAGAGGCCATCCGCGAGGCCGATTATGTGTTCGACATTGGCCCCGGCGCAGGTGTGCACGGGGGGCAGGTGGTGGCCAAAGGCACGCCGGAAGAGATCATAGCCAATGCGGCCTCTGTCACCGGGGATTATCTCTCTGGGCGCCGGCGCATTGAAATTCCAACCACGCGCCGGGTGGGCAACAAAAAGAAAGTCACCGTACGCAAGGCGACGGGGAATAATCTACAAAATATCACGGTTGATTTTCCCTTAGGCCAGTTTGTTTGTGTGACGGGCGTTTCGGGTGGGGGTAAGTCGACCCTGACCATTGAGACCCTGTTTAAAACCGCCTCAATGAACCTGAATGGTGCGCGGCAAACACCGGCGCCATGTGAGACGGTGAAAGGTCTGGAGCATCTCGACAAGGTCATCGATATTGACCAACGCCCCATTGGTCGCACGCCGCGATCCAATCCGGCCACTTATACGGGCGCATTCACTCCGATCCGCGATTGGTTCGCTGGCCTGCCCGAGGCCAAGGCGCGCGGGTATAAACCGGGACGTTTTTCCTTTAATGTCAAAGGTGGGCGCTGCGAGGCCTGCCAGGGTGATGGGGTGATCAAAATTGAAATGCACTTCCTGCCGGATGTCTATGTCGAATGTGAGACCTGCAAGGGTGCGCGCTACAATCGTGAAACCTTAGAGGTAAAATTCAAAGGGCAATCCATTGCGGATGTGTTGGATATGACCGTGGAGGTGGCGCAAGATTTCTTTAAGGCGGTGCCCTCGATCCGTGAAAAGATGGATGCGCTTATGCGGGTTGGGCTGGGCTATATCAAAGTGGGCCAGCAAGCGACTACGCTGTCAGGCGGTGAGGCGCAACGGGTGAAACTGTCAAAAGAGCTGTCCAAGCGCAGCACGGGCCGAACCCTATATATTCTGGATGAACCGACAACGGGCCTGCATTTTGAAGATGTGCGTAAACTGCTCGAAGTGCTGCATGAGCTGGTGGATCAGGGCAATTCTGTCATCGTGATCGAACACAATTTGGATGTGGTGAAAACCGCAGATCACATTATTGACATTGGCCCCGAGGGCGGCGATGGCGGAGGGCAGGTGGTGGCCAAAGGCACACCGGAGGTGGTCGCAAAAGTCCCACAAAGCCACACTGGGCGCTATCTCAAGGAGATGCTCGCGGCGCAAAAATCGCGTTAAATCTGGGGTTTGCTCAGGACCAATTCAAGCAGTGATTGAAGGTCCGGCGCATCCAGTTGATCGAAATCCGTGCAGAGGGTTTCGAGAATTTCTGCATTTTTGACCCCCAATATTGGATCGGCAAATAGGTGGAATTTCTGGGAAATCTCTGCATCTGTTAGGGGCATATCAACATCGCCGCGGGGGCTTCGCGGGGGGCTTTCGCAAATGCGACCATCGCGCAGGCGCAGGCTCACCTGTGCCCAGCGTTTTCCCTCGCTGATCTGGGTTAAATGCGGGTCATCAATCAATTGCGTCGCGTTACTTATGCGCAATATTTCGGGATCTCTCAGCGTCTCAGCCGCCAATTCCGCCGGACCGATTTGCCCGCGCACAATCATGCAAGCCACAGGAAAGGCAATTGAATAGGCAAATTCATCGGCCGTTTTGGGGTGATGCCCGGCCAAGCGCGTGGCATTGTGAAAGGTTTTGATCTCCACAGAGCTGACCTGGTGATGTGTAATTTTATGCTTGGACATGAGATCGGCGGCGGCATCGATGCTTGGATGGGCCCACCGGCAACAGGGGTAGGGCTTGTAATGGGTGTCGCTCACCAATTTCCAAGTCTCGCCCAAGCCTTGCCAATGTGGCCCCTGGCAGGTGAGCGCCGGTGCGCCGGTGAATCCGTTGAGGGCCAAAAATCCAGCCGTGATGCCCGTGGGTGCACCCCAGCCAACCCCGTCACGCACCATCGTGGGATGATCGATGCAGCGCATCATTTGGCTGCGCGGGCCATGGTATTCGCCGATCCCTGCGGCCTCATGGATCTGCATGGGGTTGCAGCCAATCACCCGCGCGGTCATTGCCGCAACCCCAACCGCAGTCCAGGCCCCCGATGTGTGGTAATCGGCGCAGATGTCATGCTGTGTCAGCCCGGCCCGATAGGAGATCTCATAGGCCAATGCCAAATAGGTCGCGAAATCTTGCCCTGTCATACTGCGTTCATCGGCCAGAGCCAAAAGCGCTGGAAAGATCGCAGATCCTGCATGACCTTTGCAAGGGGAGGTGCCATCATGGGCGTCGATGCTGTCGATGGTCATTGCGCCGGCCATCGCAGCGCCGGCGAAGCTTGCCACATTTCCATCAAAAAGGCAGCGCGCGGCAGATGCGGAGGTGGCGCCAAACATCATTCTTGCGGTCTTTGTGCCAATCCTTGCCATCTCAGTTTGCGATCCAATGGCCGCAACCCCGAGGCTGTCGAGCAGCGAACGCCGCAAGACTTTCAGCACATCCTCAGGCAGGGCCTTATAGGATAGGCTGGCGGCAAAGTCTTGCATCAACATATCTATCTCCTAGGAGCGACTGCGGCCCTCGAATCGCGGCAGCATGGCGGAAAAATCTCGTCCGCTACCATCTTCCTGTTCGACAAAGATTTTGTAAAGTTCTGTCGCAGCCGCGCCCATGGGCGTGTCGGCATCCACATCTTGAGCAGCCTGTTGTGACAGGCGTAGATCTTTGAGCATGAGATCGGCGGCAAAGCCGGGTGCGTAGCCATTATCAGCCGGGCTTTGTGGGCCGATGCCGGGGGCTGGACAATAGGCATTCATCGTCCAGCTGTAGCCGGAAGAGGTGCTGACCACGTCAAACATAGCTTGTCGGTCCAGCCCAAGTTTATCGGCCAGAGCAAAGGCTTCACAGGTGCCGATCATAGTGATCCCAAGAATCATGTTGTTGCAAATTTTTGCCGCCTGCCCATTTCCGGCGCCGCCGCAATGCACCGCCGTGCGTCCCATGATATCAAACAGCGGCGATAGCGCTGCAAAGCTCTCGGCCGCTCCGCCCACCATGAAGGTCAAAGTGCCAGCCTCCGCTCCGCCCACGCCGCCAGACACGGGGGCATCTAGGAAGCTGATCCCCCGGTCCTCGGCGCGGCGCGCAATGCTGCGGGCTGCGGCCACGTCGATGGTTGAACAATCGAGTAAGACGGTGCCTTTTTCCATGACAGGCAGCGCTTGATCGGCCACCGATTGGGCGATTTTCCCATTGGGGAGCATGGTAATCACCACATCGGCGCCTGTTGCGGCCGCCTGTGCACTGGCGGCTACGGCCACGCCCTCTGCTGTGGTGCCCGCTGGGTCATATCCCGAGACCTGATGGCCCGCAGCGGCCAGATTTTTGGCCATAGGCAAGCCCATATTTCCAAGTCCAATAAATCCGATGTTCATTTTAACTCTCCGTGAGATCAAGGGAATGGGGTCCCAAAGGGCGCAGCATGGCGCTGGCCGCTGGCAGCAGCGGGTCCGTCATCGCGTGCCGCCATTTTGGGGATTTGTCTTTGTCGATTACCATAGCTCGGATGCCTTCGATGAAATCACCCTGTTCTGCGGCTCGGTAGGTGAAACGATATTCCATGCCCAAGGCCAAAACGATATCGTCCAGCCCACGCACGCGGTGGATCAACTCAATGGTTGCGGCCATGGCCAGGGGGCTAGAGCGCGACAGCTTTTTGATGCAGGCCTCGGCAAAATCGCCGCCCGTGTGATTGAGATTGTTGACGATATCGCCAAAATAGTCGCCTCGGAAAAACTCATTCACTTGCGCTTCAATCTGCAACAGCGGGGCAGGGCCCGCAGGGCGGGCAGCCTTGGCAATCGCTGAAACATCGCCTGTGTCACAGAGGGTTTCGATCAATCTGGGCCAATCCTCTTGCGGGATGAAGTGATCGGCAAAGCCGGCAAAAATGGCATCTGCCGGCCCCATACGGCTGGCCGTTGTGCCGAGATATTCACCGAAGCGCCCGGGTGCACGGGCCAAAAGCAAGGAGCCGCCCACATCTGGCACCAGACCAATGCCGCATTCGGGCATGGCAATCTGACTGGATTCGCAGACAATTCGGTGCGGCAGGTGGCAGCCCAGCCCCACGCCACCGCCCATTGTGAAACCGTGCAGAAAGCTGATGATCGGCTTAGGGCTGGTCGCGAGTTTGGCGTTGAGGCGGTATTCATCTGTCCAAAATTGCCGGCCATAATCATAGTCTCCGGCAACGGCTGTTTTATACATGGCGGTTATATCGCCGCCGGCGCAAAATGCCCGCTCACCCGCTCCTTCAAAAAGGATCACTTCAACGTCCGGATCGGCCTCCCATTTGCCCAGATAGCTCTCAATTTGCAGGCACATTTCATAGGTCAAAGCGTTCAAGGCGCCGGGGCGGTTGAGCGTGAAACGCCCGGCTTTGCCGTCTTTGCGCGCGATAAGATCGCTCATGCGCGCAAGCCCCTGGCCACGATCATCCGCATGATTTCATTGGTGCCTTCTAAGATTTGATGAACCCTGAGATCGCGTACGGTTTTTTCAATGCCGTAATCGGCCAAATAGCCATACCCACCATGCAGTTGCAGGCAATCATTGGCCACTTTGCTGCCCATATCGGTCACCAGCTTTTTGGCCATGGCGCAAAAATGAGTCGCATCTGGCGCGCCATTGTCCAGCTTCCAAGCGGCTTGACGCAGAAATATGCGGCCCGATTGCAGTTCAATCTCCATGTCGGCAAGACGAAATTGCAGGGCCTGAAACTGATCGATCGATTTTCCAAAGGCTTTGCGCTCGGCCATATAGGCCCGCGTTGTGTCAAAGGCTTGTTGCGCCGCCCCCAGCGAACAGGCCGCGATATTCAGCCGCCCGCCGTCCAGCCCAGCCATGGCGTAGGAAAACCCGAGGCCTTCGGCGCCCAGAAGGTTTTCGATGGGTGTCTTGCAGTCATCCAGCTGCACCTGCCGGGTCGGTTGCGCGCGCCAGCCCATTTTGTCTTCCAGCCCGCCAAAGGACAGCCCCTCTGCGCCATCTTCCACGATCAAAGCCGTGATGCCCTTTGGGCTGTCATCGCCTGTCCGGGCCATGATAATATAGGCATCAGAATAGCCTCCACCAGAGATAAAGGCCTTGGTGCCAGTCAGGGTGAAATCTGTGTTGCTCTTAAGAGCTCTTGTCTTCAATGCCGCCGCATCAGATCCTGAGCCGGGCTCGGTGAGGCAGTAGGAAAAGAAGGTCTCCATACTCAAGGCGCGCGGAAGATATTTGTCGCGCAGCGCCGGCGAGCCGAATTTATCGATCATTGCCGCGCACATATTGTGGATTGATAGAAAGGAGGCCACCGTCGGGCAGGCCATAGAGAGCGCTTCAAACACCAAAGTGGCATCCAGCCGGCTTAGGCCCGATCCGCCGCTTTCTTCGCGTACATAGAGCCCGCCAAAGCCCAATTCCGCCAATTGGGGCCAGAGGCTCTTTGGAATTTCGCCTGCCGCTTCCCACTCCCGTGCGAAAGGCGCGATGTGGCTGGCCCCAAAATCGCGGGCCATGTCGAAAATCGCGGTTTGTTCTTCGGAAAGGGCAAAATCCATGAGACAGCTCCTGTCATTGCGTTGCGGCAAGTGAAGCAAATCCCAAGCCAGGAATCCAGCTTCTATTTTGAAGGCCGAGCCTGCTGAGTGTTGCATGCGCCGGGGACCGCTTGCCACCGGCGCTGCGCGTGATTTATTCCATGACGGGAATAGAGAACTCGCCGCCTTCTTTGGTGCCTGACGGCCAGCGAGAGGTCACGGTTTTGGTGCGTGTGTAGAATTTAAACGCATCCGGTCCGTGCTGGTTCAAATCGCCGAAGACCGATTTTTTCCACCCCCCAAAGGTGTGATAGGCCAATGGCACCGGGATCGGCACATTGATTCCCACCATGCCGACATTGACCCGATTGGCAAAGTCGCGCGCGGTATCGCCGTCACGGGTAAAGATCGCTGTGCCATTGCCATATTCATGATCCATGGCCAGCCCGAGCGCCTCCTCATAGGTCTCTGCGCGAACGGTGGACAGAACGGGGCCGAAGATTTCGTATTTGTAGATGTCCATATCCTTGGTCACATTGTCGAACAAATGCGCGCCCACAAAAAAGCCATCCTCATAGCCTTGAAGGTTGAAATCACGACCATCCACCACGAGTTTTGCGCCTTGATCGATGCCGGTTTGCACCAAACGCTCAATATTTGCTTTGGCAGCCGCGGTGACAACCGGTCCGTAGTCCACGTCATTGCCCGCCGTGTAGGGACCCACTTTCAGAGCTTCAACCCGGGGGATCAATTTTTCCATCAGGCGATCTGCTGTGTCTTCCCCTACGGGAACTGCGACAGAAATAGCCATGCAGCGTTCACCGGCGGCGCCATACCCTGCGCCCATAAGCGCATCAGCGGCTTGATCCATATCCGCATCGGGCATGATGATCATATGGTTTTTCGCACCACCAAAACACTGCACCCGTTTGCCGTTGGCGCAGCCTGTCGCATAGATATATTCGGCGATTGGGGTGGAGCCCACAAAACCTATGGATTGAACCACATCGTGATGCAGGATCGCGTCAACCGCTTCTTTATCACCGTTCACAACTTGTAAAATGCCCTTGGGCAGCCCGGCTTCTTCGAGCAATTCTGCCAACATCAACGGCACGGAGGGGTCGCGCTCAGAGGGTTTGAGGATAAAGGCGTTGCCGCAGGCAATGGCAGGTGCAAACATCCACATCGGGATCATGGCTGGGAAATTGAATGGGGTGATGCCGGCTGTGACGCCGAGCGCCTGACGCATAGAGTACATATCAATGCCAGGACCGGCGCTATCGGTAAATTCACCTTTCAACAATTGCGGTGCACCGATGCAATATTCCACAACTTCCAAGCCGCGGATCACATCGCCTTTGGCATCTGGCAAGGTTTTGCCGTGCTCGCGGCTCAAAGCTTCGGCCAATTTGTCCATATCGCGATTTAAAAGGTCCACAAATTTCATCAAAACCCGCGCGCGGCGCTGTGGATTGACGGCAGCCCAAGCGGGTTGTGCGGCGGCGGCATGGGCCACGGCTTGATCTAATTCGGCGCCATTGGCCAGTGGGACTTTGGCTTGAACCTCGCCGGTGGCCGGGTTGTAGACATCGGCAAAACGTCCAGAGGTGCCTTTGACATGGGCGCCATTGATATAGTGGGTTAACTCTTGCATGGGGGTCTCCTTGTTTGTTTTGCTTTTAGTCTTGCAATAATGTAATTAAAAGCGAGAATAATCCAAAATCATTTTGCAAAATTGTAGGCTTGTAATGGAAAACTGGGATGATCTACGCATCTTTCTGGCCGTGGCGCAATCGGGCAGCCTGACGGTTGCGGCGCAGGTGTTGAAAATTGACCCGGCAACGGTCAGCCGTAGGATTGCTCGGTTGGAGCAGACCCATGCAACGCCGCTCTTTTCAAAATCGCCGAAAGGCTACGATCTGACGGAAGCGGGGCATGGGCTCATGGCGCATGTGGATGCCGCCCAAGCCTCCTTAAATGCGGGGCTTGGGGCGCTGCGCGGAGACGGGGAGGGGCTTAGAGGCCAGATTCGCATCGGTGCGCCGGATGGATGCGCCAATTTCCTTTTGCCGCAGGTCTGCGGACATATCACAAAAACCTATCCAGATTTAGATATTCAAATCGTGGCTTTGCCAAGGGTTTTCAACCTGACGCGGCGCGAGGCTGATATGGCGATTGGGGTGAGCCAACCCACGGCCGGTCGGCTTATGGTGCAAAAAATCGCTGACTATCGGTTGCATCTCGCGGCCTCAACGGCGCTTTGGCAAATCCACAAAAGGCCCGAGCGCCTGAGCGATCTCAAAGACGTGCCGACTGTTGGCTATGTGCAGGATATGATCTTTGACAAGGAGCTTGATTACCTTGAACCGCTCGGACTGCGGCGGGTGCAGCTCGCGTCCAATTCCATTTCCGTCCAAATGAACCTGTTGCGCCAGGGTGCGGGGCTTGGCATTGTGCATGATTTCGCCCTGCCTTTTGCCCCGGAATTACGCCGCATTTTAGTGGATCACTTGAGCCTGACGCGCAGTTTCTTTTTGATCCGGTCCACCGATGATCGCCACAATCGGCGGCTCAACCAATTCGCACAGGTATTGGTGAGCGGGTTGCGGGTGGAAATTCAGAGGCTTGAGGCTCTGGCCGAAGCGCCGGGCGGTAAATTTTAAACGACTGCACCGGTTTTTTGCACCGCGCTGGCTTGCAATTCGCTCAATTTATGGCTTGTTACCTATATCAGTCGGAGAAGTTAAAATGCGCATAGGCCTTTACCCCGGAACCTTTGATCCGATTACTCTGGGACATATTGATATCATCCGACGTGGCTGCGCATTGGTGGACCGCTTGGTCATCGGGGTGGCGATCAATCGTGATAAAGGGCCGCTCTTTGATCTCGATGAGCGCGTATCGATGATTGAAGTTGAGGCGGCGCGTCTTACGGAGCAGACCGGAACTGAAATTCATGTGCACCCGTTTGAAAACCTGTTGATTGACTGCGCCCGCGACGTCGGCGCCGGGGTTATTTTGCGCGGATTGCGCGCAGTTTCAGACTTTGAATATGAATATCAAATGGTTGGCATGAATAGGCAGCTGGATTCATCGGTTGAAACTGTCTTTTTGATGGCCGAGGCCCAGCATCAGGCCATTGCGTCAAAACTGGTCAAAGAGATCTGTCGCTTGGATGGGGATGTGTCGAAATTCGTCACCCCGGCGGTCGAGGCGGCCTTAAGGCGCCGCCTGCACCGCTCATAATTTGCATGGGCTGTCTGAGGCTAGATTAATTTGCCCATGGCCACAGCTGTATCGGCCATACGGTTGGAAAACGCCCATTCGTTGTCGTACCAAGACAGCACGCGCACCATATCACCGCCCATAATCAGGGTTTGATCTGCATGAAAAATAGACGAATGCGGATCGTGGTTGAAATCAGACGAGACCAATGGCGCATCCACGACATCAAGCACCCCTTTTAGTGGACCCGCGGCCGCCTTCTGCATCAGAGCCAAAATTTCGGCCGCATCCGTGCTGCGTCCGGCTTCGAAGGTGAGATCCACCGCTGAGACATTTGGGGTCGGCACCCGGATGGCGACGCCGTCCAATTTGCCGTTCAGTTCTGGCAGAACCAAGCCAACAGCTTTGGCCGCGCCCGTGGTGGTTGGGATCATCGACAGGGCAGCGGCGCGCCCTCGGTAAAGGTCTTTATGCGTGCGATCCAATGTTGGCTGGTCGCCCGTATAGCTGTGAATCGTTGTCATCAGCCCGCGTTTGATGCCGATAGATTCGTGGAGGACTTTGGCAATGGGCGCCAAGCAGTTGGTGGTGCAGGACGCATTTGAAACAATCAAGTCATCCGCGGTTAATGCCTGGTGATTGACGCCATAAACAATGGTTTTATCGGCATCTTTACCAGGGGCCGAGATCAACACGCGGGAGGAGCCATTGTCGAGATAGGCTTGGCAATCGGCTTTGGAGGTGAAAATACCCGTGCATTCCATCACGACATCGACATCCGACCAGGGCAGATCCGCTGGATTGCGTATGGCCGTCACGCGTATGGGCCCTTGCCCGACATCAATAAAGTCTTCCCCATGGGTCACAGAGGCCGCGAACCGCCCGTGTACGGAATCGTATTTCAACATATGCGCATTGGTTTGCACCGGACCGAGATCATTGATTGCGATGACCTGTAGATCTGTACGCCCTGATTCAACAATCGCGCGCAGTACATTGCGGCCAATACGACCAAACCCGTTGATTGCAACTTTTAATGTCATATCCAAGTCCCACTTTCTGTTGATAGCGCTAACATCACAGGTCGCGGAAAAAGTCAACCGGCGCGGCTACCGCCAGAAGGCAATTGTGTCGATTAAGTCCAGAAATGAGCGTGCGAGGTATAATATTGCCGCGCCTTGCGTCAAAAATAAGTCAACCGCAATGGCCGCAACGGCGGCAAGTGCAACATATAGGGCCAGGCGCGTGGTCATACTCTCTCCAAGAATTATTGGAGCTGCCCCATCTTAGCGGCCAAATCAGCCATGCGCACGGAAAAGCCCCATTCATTATCATACCATGATAATACGCGGACCGTTGTCCCGCCAACCACTTTGGTTTGATCGGGGGCAAAAATCGAAGACTCGGGCGTGTGATTGAAATCAATCGAAACTTTAGGCGCAGGGTCATACCCCAAAATGCCTGCCATTTCGCCCTTGGCGGCCCGCTCGACCGCCGCGTTGACTTCCTCTTTTGTGACCGCGCGCGCAGCCTCAAAAGTGAGATCAACGCAAGAGACATTGGGAGTAGGGACGCGAATGGCCGTGCCGTCCAGCCGCCCTGCCATTTCCGGCAGAACCTCGCCAAGCGCCTCGGCCGCCCCGGTCGATGTGGGAATCAAAGCCATGGCCGCTGCCCGAGCGCGATAGAGATCACTGTGACGGCGATCTAGGGTCGGTTGGTCGCCGGTATAGCTGTGGATCGTGGTCATGATCCCTCGTTCGATGCCAATCGCGTCGTTGAGCGCTTTGGCCAGCGGGGCAAGGCAATTGGTCGTACAAGATCCATTTGAGATCATCACATCATTGGGCAAGAGCGCGGCCTCATTGGCCCCCAAAACGATGGTGCGATCCACATTGACCGCCGGGGCTGAAATCAGGACCTTTTTGGCCCCCCGCGCGAGATGGACCTTGGCTTTATCGCCGTCGTTGAAATTGCCAGTGCATTCCAAAACAACATCCACGCCGCTCCAGTCGAGCGTATTGGGGTCATAGGAGGAGAACATTTCAATCGGTCCAAGCCCGAGATCCAGCGTACCATCGCCAACGGTAATTTCTCCGTCGAACCGTCCATGTACGCTGTCATAGCGCATCAAATGTGCGCTGGTTTCCAGCGGGCCTGTGGCGTTGATCTTAACCACTTCCACATCTTTGCGGCCAGAGGACACGATATGTGCCAACACGCAGCGACCGATGCGGCCAAATCCATTGATGCCAATTCTTACTGTCACAGCTCTCACCTTTTGCCAATTCTTGCCGGTGAACTAGCAAGGTCAGAGGGGCATTTAAAGTTCAAAGCAAAAGGATTTTCAACTTGTTAGCGAAAACATTTGTGTTAGCGATAACCGCTTGCGGTAACACGGTTTGTAACGAGATCTGCCAGGCAAAAAGGCTGCGGTGCCACCCGCAGCCTTTGGCTGTTTTATAGCAGGGATTTGACTTTGCGCACAACCGCCTCTGCAGTGATGCCAAACTCTTCATAGAGCCGATCGGCCGGGGCCGAGGCCCCAAAGCCCGTCATGCCGACAAAACCAGCCTTGGACTCACGTCCGCGTTCCCCCAAAAGCCATTGATCCCACCCCATGCGCACGGCCGCTTCCACGGCCACGCGCACTGCGCCGCCTGGTAAAATACGTTTGCGATAGGCGTCATCTTGTTGGGCAAAGAGCTCCATGCAGGGCATGGAAACGACGCGGGTGCCAATACCTTCGGCTTGCAGCAAGTCGCGGGCCTCTAGGGCCAGCGAGACCTCCGTGCCGGTTGCCATCAAAATCGCTTGGCGCTTGCCCTCGGCCTCAGCCAAAACATAGGCGCCGCGCGCGCTGAGGTTTGCCGACTTATACTCATGACGTACCGCTGGCACGCCCTGACGTGAAAGCGCCATGACGGTTGGTGTGCTTGGTTGGCTCAACGCCACTTCCCAGGCTTCCGCTGTCTCTGTGATATCGGCTGGGCGGAAAACCAAAGTGTTGGGCGTGGCGCGGGAAATGGCCAAATGCTCGACCGGTTGATGTGTGGGACCATCTTCGCCCAGGCCAATAGAATCATGCGTCATCACATAGACAGTTGGAACGCCCATCAAAGCCGAGAGGCGCATGGCGCCGCGGGCGTAATCGGTGAAGCACATAAACGTGCCGCCGTAGGGGCGTATCCCGCCATGCAGCGCCATACCGTTCATTGCAGCGGCCATGCCATGCTCGCGGATCCCGTAGTAAATGTAGCGACCGGCGCGATTTTCGGGATCAAAAATCCCCATATCCGCGGTTTTTGTATTGTTAGACCCGGTCAAATCAGCTGAGCCGCCGACGGTTTCAGGCATCACAGGATTGACCGCCTGCAAGGTTTTTTCCGAGGCCGATCGCGTGGCCAGTTTTGGTTTAGTCTCTGCGGCATCTTTCTTGATCTTGCGGATCGCCGCGGCCAGTTTCTTGGGGGCTTCTGCTGCAAAGGCGCGGTTGAATTGCGCTTGCTTTGAGGCGGAAAGACCAGAAAACCGGCTGTCCCATTCGGCGCGTTCCGCGCTGCCGCGGGCGCCAATGGCCTCCCAAGCGGCTTTGACATCGGCTGGAATTTCAAATGCGCCATAGGGCCAGCCATAGGCGGCTTTGGCATCGGCCAGTTGCGCCGCATCCGTCAGCGCACCATGCCCCTTTGATGTGTCCTGTGCCGCGTGCCCCAGCGCGATATGGGTTTTACAGGCAATCATAGAGGGTTTCTTAGATTTACGCGCGGCCGTTAAGGCCTCATCAATGGCAATCGGGTCATGGCCATCAATGGCTTGCACATGCCAGCCAGAGGCTTTGAAACGCTGCAGCTGATCTGTCCGATCTGACAGCTCAACCGTGCCGTCGATGGTGATGTTATTGTCATCCCATAGCACGATTAGCTGTCCCAGCTCATGGCGGCCAGCAAGTCCGATGGCCTCTTGGCTGATCCCTTCCATCAAGCAACCGTCCCCGGCGATGACATAGGTGTTATGGTTCTGAATTTTTTTGCCGTAGGTGGCACGCAATATTTCTTCGGCGATGGCGAAGCCAACCGAATTGGCAATCCCCTGTCCCAGTGGGCCAGTCGTGGTTTCAATGCCAGACGCGTGGCCATATTCTGGATGCCCGGCGGTTTTTGCACCCCATTGGCGGAAGTTTTTGATCTCATCGAGCGTCATATCCGCATATCCGGTCAGGTGGAGCAGGGCGTAGAGCAGCATCGATCCATGCCCCGCCGAAAGAATGAAGCGATCGCGATCTGGCCAATTGGGCGCGGCGGCGTCAAATTTCATGTGCTTTTCGAACAGAACGGTGGCCACATCGGCCATGCCCATCGCCATCCCTGAATGACCCGAATTTGCGGCCGCAACCGCATCCAGCGTCAAAGCACGAATAGCGGCGGCTTTTTTCCAATGTTCAGGGTTCTTGGCGGCGAGTGCTTTGAGATCCACGGAGCTAACTTTCTGTAAGGGCAAACGTTGATGCTTCCTATCAAGTGAAGAGGGAATATCAAGTAACCTGACCCATTTCTTAAAAAATGTTTCAAGCGCCGGCTCTTGGACGTTAAGGTTAATTTAACCTACCTTAGGGGTGGTCTATGCGATTCGAGACAGCTGATGGTGGCGTTTGAGCAGGGGTGTGAGATGAGCAATGAGTGATGTTTCTATTTTAGAACAAAGAATTACAGTGGCTATACGGCGCATATCTGCGGCGACGGAGGCCGTGCCTCTCAACCGTGCCGCATCGGCGCCAGCGCCAGTTGAGCCTGCGGCGCCTGAAAATGTTCATAGTGACGCTCTGACAGCTCTTGACGCGCAATTGTCACAAGTGATGCAATCCAACGCGCAACTGCGGGCGTCAAATCAAGCACTGCGTGCGGCCAATGCCGAAGGCCTGGGGGATGCAAGTCTGATTAATGCAGGGATGCAGGCTCAGATTGATGCATTGACCGCAGAACGGGCCGCAGAGGCTGCGCAGCTTGAGCTGTTACTGACGGCTTTGACCCAAACCGATGAGGAGCCGCGCGATGCCTGAAGTCACCATCAAAATTGGCCAACGCCCCTATACAGTCAACTGCCCAGCAGGTGAGGAGCCCCAGCTGCAAATGGCCCGGGCCGCGTTGGATGCCGAGGCCAGCACCCTTCTGGCTCACGCGGGCCGCGTGCCAGAAGCTCAGATGTTGTTGATGTCCGGTCTGATGCTTGCAGATCGCACATTGGCATTGGAGGAAAAATTAAAGGCGGCAGAGGCCGCTCTGGCGCAGGCAAAGACGGCGGCCCATGATATTTCGCCAGAAATCAAAACAGTGGTCACAGAAGTTGAAGTGCCCGTTGTGCCGCCCGCCTTATTGGAGAGCCTCGCAGAATTGGCCGCGCGCGCGGAAGCTGCGGCAGATGATCTGGAAGAGAGAATAGCCCAATCCGCTGGGTAGCGAAAAGGGATCATCGGGCGGTGTCGTCCCCCGGTTCGTAATCTCAGAGCGGCCTGGATGCGTTAGCCGTCTGAGTTTGCCTTGCGAATTTCATCCGCGGCATCTTGGTTGTAACTGACCTCATTTTCAGCCAGGAGCCCATCCAATTCCCCCGATAGGGTCATGTCCCGGACAATATCGCAGCCGCCGATGAATTCACCTTTCACATAGAGCTGCGGAATAGTGGGCCAATCGGAGTAGTCTTTGATTCCCTGGCGAATGGCATCATCGGCCAGAACATTCACGTCGTGATACTCCACACCCATATAGTTCAATATACCGGCGATTTGGCTTGAGAAGCCGCATTGCGGCATGGAGGCGGTGCCTTTCATGAACAGGACAACATCATTCGATGTCACTGTTTCGCGGATTTTATCTTCAGCGCTCATCTTTTGGCTTTCTGTCTTTGGGCACAAATTGCTGTGCGTATTTCTGTGGGTCCTTTGGAACCCGAAAACTGCCCGAATGTCCACCTCCGGCACCGCCGGAAAAATAGTCCGCTCGAACCTCGTGATCGCCCTGACCGGGCAAGGAGCCGCGGCCTTGGTCTTTTTCGTGCCGGATGACCCAAAGGGCCCGGAGAAACAATAAGATCAATATTGCAAGAGAAAAATATGCAATGAGACCCAAGTCAAACATATCAGCTCGGCGCCTTGGTGGTCAGCGCAAGCGCGTGCAGCTCCCCATGAGCTCCGTCCATTTTGCCTTTCAATGCGGCATAAACTGCGCGATGCTGTTGCACCCGGTTTTTGCCTGCAAAGCTGGCATCGGTCACCTCAGCGGCGTAATGATTGCCATCCCCAGCCAGATCCGTGATCGTGATCTGCGCCTCGGGAAAAGACTCCCGGATCAGAGCTTCAATATCTTGTGCGGCCATGGCCATTGGGCGTTTCCTCGCTTGGTATAACTCGAAGGTAGAGCCGAGCGCTGTTGTTTTCAAGTGACCGCATCGGCGAAACTGTTGCGGAAAATACTACTAAGCTCGGACAGCTCGGCCTGTTGCGCGCCAAAGCTGACCTGCGTGCCGCCAAAGCGCCCGACACAGGTGGCCGGAACCCCGAGATTGCCGGCCGCAGCCAGAAGCGCTTCGGCTTGATCAAAGTTGCAGGCCACCAGATAGCGGGCTTGATCCTCACCGAACAGCTCTGCGGTGCCTTCTGTATCGAGGCTAACGCCGACATTTGCAGCTTCGGCCATTTCAAAAGCAGCCAAGGCCAATCCACCATCGGACAGATCGCTACAGGCCGTAATCCAGGCGCTATTGGTGCGGATAAATTCTCCATGTTTCTTTTCAGCTTCAAGATCCACAGGCGGTGCATCGCCTTCCACGCGGTTAAAGACTTCCGCCAAGAGGGCAGATTGCCCAAGGTGCCCGTTGGTTTCGCCAATCAAAATCGCCATATGACCCTCGCGCGCCAACCCTGTGATGGCGTCATCCGCATCGGCAATGAGGCCGACAGCGCCAATGGTCGGTGTCGGCAGAATGCCCGAGCCGTCCGTCTCATTATAGAGCGACACATTGCCAGAGACGATCGGCATATCGAGGGCGGCCACAGCGGCACCGATGCCTTTGATAGCGCCCACAAATTGACCCATGATTGCTGGTTTTTCTGGATTTCCAAAGTTCAAATTATCGGTTGTGGCCAGGGGGAGGGCGCCCACCGCTGTGAGGTTGCGATAGGCCTCTGCCACCGCTTGCTTGCCTCCTTCAAACGGATTAGCCGCCACGTAGCGCGGCGTCACGTCAGAGGTAAAGGCCAGCGCCTTTTGCGTGCCATGCACCCGCACGATGCCCGAGCCCATGCTTGGCGTGCGCAGGCTATCGGCCATCACTTGGCTGTCATATTGTTCATATACCCATTGTTTGGCCGCGTAATTCGGGCTGGAGATTAGCATTTTTAGCCCGTCAATTGGATCGATATGCGGCACATCACCCAGCGGCTCCGCTGCCGGTGTCTCAACCCAAGGGCGGTCATATTCCGGCGCCGTACCCGAGAGCGCCTTGAGCGGCAGATCGGCTTTGACCTCGCCGTTCATCACGATCAAGAAGCGGTCTTCGGCAATCGTTTCGCCCACAATGGCGAAATCCAGATCCCATTTATCAAAGACAGCCTTCGCTTGCTCTTCCAGTTCGGGTTTTAGCACCATGAGCATGCGTTCTTGCGATTCCGACAGCATCATCTCATAGGCGGTCATATTCAGCTCGCGGGTTGGTACTTTTTCAAGATCCAAGCGCACACCTAAATTGCCCTTGTCTCCCATTTCGACCGCAGAGCAGGTCAGGCCCGCGGCGCCCATGTCTTGAATGGAAATCACAGCGCCTGTGGCCATAAGCTCTAATGTGGCTTCCATGAGGCGTTTTTCGGTGAAAGGGTCGCCAACCTGCACTGTTGGGCGCTTATCTTCGATGGTGTCGTCAAATTCAGCGCTGGCCATTGTCGCGCCGCCAACCCCATCGCGTCCAGTTTTGGCGCCCAAGTAAACCACCGGCATGCCGACGCCCGAAGCGGCGGAATAAAAGATCTTATCGGTATCTGCGAGACCGGCAGCAAAGGCGTTCACTAGGCAATTGCCGTTATAGGCCGGATCAAAGCGCACTTCGCCGCCAATTGTGGGGACGCCAAAGCAATTTCCATAGCCCCCAACGCCCGCCACCACGCCGGAAACCAATGACTTGGTTTTGGGATGATCGGGACTGCCAAAGGACAAAGAGTTCATCGCCGCAATAGGCCGCGCGCCCATCGTAAACACATCACGCAAAATGCCGCCAACGCCCGTGGCCGCGCCCTGATAGGGTTCGATATAGCTGGGGTGATTGTGGCTTTCCATTTTGAAAATCACAGCCTGCCCGTCGCCAATATCAACAACACCGGCATTCTCACCGGGGCCGCAAATCACCTGTGGCCCTTCGGTGGGCAGGGTGCGGAGCCATTTTTTCGAGGATTTATAGGAGCAATGCTCATTCCACATGGCAGAGAAGATGCCCATTTCCGTAAAGCTAGGGTCCCGGCCTATGATTTCGAGAATGCGATCGTACTCGTCTGGGCTCAGCCCATGGGCGGCAATAAGGTCGGGCGTTATCACTGGATCTTGCAAGTTGTCATCCCTTACGGTGCAAATTTGCACCCTGATACGAAAGTTAACGGGCAGAGGGAAGGTTGGAATAGCTATTAAATGCCACATTTGCCCGAAAGACTGGTGGAATTGGCAAATATCAAGCTCAACCGCATGGGCGCGCGGGCAAAAAAAATGCCGGGCACAGGGCCCGGCGTAAGTCCAACAGGGAGGTTATGAGGGGCTACCACTGGCTGTCGTCCTCATGAGGCGTATTTAGGAGCGCCAATGCATCCCTGCAAGCCCTCTGGGCGCAAAGCCGCTATGCGCTCAGAGCATAGCTACTTTTGGACCTCAAGGCTTCGCTCTGCGCGACGGCGGGCGATAATTTCATCTTGCACAAAATCGCGAAAGGCCGCGATACGGCGCGAGTGGCGCAGCTCTTCTGGATAGGCAAGAAACACCGGGACTTCCGTGTTCTCAAGCTCGGGCAGGACACGCACGAGATCAGGAAAATCATGGGTGACGTAATCGGGTAAAATTCCGATCCCAAGGTTGTTGATGACGCCTTGCAACACGCCGAAATAGTTGTTGACGGTTAAAGTGGATTTTGGACTATATCCCATCAGATTTTGCACCAAGGCTGCACTGACGGCCACTTGAGGTGCGTTGGGATTTTGGCAAATCAAACGATGATTTGCGATATCTTCTAAAGTTTGCGGCGTGCCGCGGGATTTCAGATAGTCTGCGCTGGCATAGAGGCGCATTTCGACGCTCATAAGGCGCTTTCGAATCAAATCTGCTTGGCTCGGCTCTTTCATGCGGATGGCAACATCGGCCTCACGCATCGGCAGATCCAAGACCCGCTCCTCAAGCATCAGCTCTACATTCAAGTCGGGGTATTTTTCATAAAGCTGTGGCAAGCGGGGCGCCAGCCAGAGCGTGCCAAAACCGGTGGTTGTGGTAACGCGCAGCTCACCGAAGACTTCATCTTCACTGTCTCGAATGCGTGCTGACGCGGCATCAAGGCGTTTGGTCATTGCGCGGGTGGCTTCAAATAACAGCTCGCCTTGCTCCGTGAGTATCAACCCACGCGCGTGTCTATGAAACAATGTCGCATCGAGGGAGTCCTCCAATGCGCGGACCTGCCGCGATACGGCCGATTGCGACAGATGCAGTGTCTCCCCCGCATGGGTCAGTGATCCGGCATCGGCAACCGCATGGAAGATTCGTAATTTATCCCAGTCCACCGGCTTACCTCATTGTCCGTTCCTGAGACTCATAACACGCAACTTGAGACTGGGTCACGGAGTTTTTCATTGTTAGGTCATAGTTTTTGACCTAACAATTATTCGTGCATACCGGGAGGCCGCAGACCATGCAGCAAGATGTTTCACTCGCTGATAGATATGATTTGTCGAAAAAACAGGTTTTGTTAAACGGCACGCAGGCCTTAGTGCGGATGATGTTGATGCAATCGGCGCGCGACCGAGCGGCGGGCCATAGGACAGCTGGCTATGTCACGGGCTATCGCGGATCTCCACTGGGCGCGGTGGATTTTCAGATGACCCGCGCGGCGGCAGAGCTTGAAAATGCGCAGGTGCGGTTTCAAGAAGGGCTGAATGAGGATTTGGCCGCAACGGCGCTTTGGGGCAGCCAGCAGGCCGAGCTGCGCGGTGAGGGAAAATTTGAGGGCGTGTTTGGGCTTTGGTATGGCAAAGGGCCGGGCGTGGATCGCTCCGGCGATGTCTTTCGTCATGCGAATATGGCTGGCACCTCGCCCCTGGGCGGTGTTGTGGCGGCGCTTGGGGATGATCACACCGGCGAGAGCTCGACCACATTGCATCAATCGGAATGGACGATGATCGACAGCTTCATGCCGGTGCTGTCTCCTGCCGGCGTCCAAGAGGTTATGGATTACGGGCTCTTCGGCTTTGCCCTGTCGCGCTTTGCTGGGGTTTGGGCCGGGCTGAAATGCATCAAAGACACGATAGAAGTGACCTCTGTGGTGAACGGCGATCCTCTGCGGTTGGACTTTGTCACCCCAGAGTTCGACATGCCCGAAGGGGGCTTGAATATCCGCCTCATCGACACGCCGCAGGCCCAAGAGGCGCGGGTCATTGATCACAAGCGCAGAGCCGTGCAGGCCTTTGCACGCGCCAATCGGATGGATAAGCGCGTTTTGGGACAGGCTGGCGCAAAAATTGGCTTTGTCGCGGCGGGCAAAAATTGGCTGGATTTGGCCCATGCCATGCAGGTGCTCGGCATGGATCAGGGGGCGGCGGTGCGCCATGGGGTGACAACCTACAAAGTCGCCATGACGTGGCCACTTGATATGCAGTCTTTTGCCGAATGGGCCGAAGGTTTGGACTGCATCGTTGTTGTCGAAGAGAAACGCAAACTGATTGAGGGACAAATCAAAGAAGCTCTTTTCAATCAAAAAGGCAGCTGGCGGGTTTTTGGGTCCAAAGATGCCCAAGGCGCATTGCTCTTTGCCGATAGCTATGCGCTCGATCCAATGGTGATTGCGCAAAAACTCGGTCAAATTTTGATGGCTGAGGGCTGCGGATCGGCACGGCTTACAGGCGCGTTGGAGAGAATTGATGCGGCGCAAACCGCAAACAATGCGCCCACATTGGCCAGCCGCGTGCCGTATTTCTGCTCTGGCTGCCCCCACAGCAGCTCCACGAAAATTCCCGAGGGCAGCCGCGCCTATTCTGGCATTGGCTGTCATTACATGGTGCAATGGATGGATCGGGAGACCTTGGGGTTCACGCAAATGGGCGGTGAGGGGGCCAATTGGATTGGCGAGTCGTTGTTCTCCACCCGCGCGCATGTGTTCCAAAACATAGGCGATGGCACCTATAATCACTCTGGCATCCAAGCCATTCGCGCGGCGCTCGCCGCTGGCACGACCATGACCTATAAAATTCTGTTTAATGATGCCGTGGCGATGACAGGCGGGCAAAACAATGATGGGGGGCTGGATGCTGCGCGGATCGTGCAAGAGATGCGCGGGATCGGGGTGAAACATCTTGCCGTGGTTTATGATGAAAAGGAAGACATCTCTGCGGCTGATTTTCCGGCTGGCACTCCGATGCACCCGCGCGCCCAGCTCAATACGGTGCAAGAGGCATTTCGGCAATTGCCGGGCGTCTCTGTCATTGTCTATGTGCAGACCTGCGCGGCGGAAAAACGCCGCCGCCGTAAAAGAGGGGCCTTCCCCGATCCAGATCAGCGCCTATTTATCAATCCAGATGTCTGCGAAGGCTGCGGCGATTGCGGGGTGCAATCCAACTGCGTCTCTTTGCTGCCGCTCGAGACGCCTTTGGGGCGCAAAAGGCAAATTGATCAGTCCAGCTGCAATAAAGATTTCAGCTGTGTAAACGGGTTTTGCCCCTCTTTTGCCACTGTGCGCGGCGGGCAGCTGCGGCGTCCGGCAGCGCAGCAGCTGTCCATTCCGGAGTTGCCCGCCCCGCCGCCCTGCACGCTGCAAGGAACACATAACGTTGTGGTCACGGGCGTGGGGGGAACCGGGGTGGTGACCATTGGGGCGCTTCTGGCCATGGCGGCGCATTTAGATGGTAAGGCTGCAGGGGTCATGGAAATGGCCGGTCTGGCCCAAAAGGGCGGCGCGGTGCATATTCATTGCCGCATCGGTGAGACGCCAGAAGATATTTCCGCCATTCGTGTGGCTTTGGGCGAATGCGATGCGCTGATTGGCGGTGACCTTGTGGTCTCGGCCCAGGGCAGCACTTTGGGTCTCATGGCGCCCACAGGCGGCGCTGTGGTCAATCGTCACGAAATCATAACTGGGGAATTCACCCGCGACACCGCTTTCGCAATCCCGGGCGCTGATTTGCACCTGGCACTTACCGCAAAGTTGCAGGAGCGCGCGCGGCTGCTCAATGCAACCCGCTTGGCCGAAACGGCTTTGGGAGACACGGTCTATGCCAATATGATCTTGCTTGGCGCCGCCTATCAGCAAGGATTGCTGCCACTCACCCAAGAGGCCTTGCTTGAGGCCATTGCGTTGAATGGGGCGAAAGTGACGCAGAATCAGCAGGCCTTTGCTCTGGGACGTTGGGCCATGGTCGATGCGGATTTGGACAGCAAATTTGAGCGCATAGAAGCCCCGGTTCAGGATCCCGAAGCGGCCCGTGTCGCGGGATTGCGCGCTTATGGTTCAGGTCGCTTGGCGCGCTATGAGGCCATGCGAAGCACACTACAGGGGATGGAGCCAGACTTGCGCGAGACAGCCCTGCAGTCCTATCACAAGCTTCTGTGCTACAAGGATGAATATGAAGTTGCGCGCCTGCTTCAGGCGACCAAGACACAGGTTGCAGAGCGGTTTGAGGGCGATTATGAAATTTCATATCACCTCGCGCCACCGCTTTTGGCAAAAAAAGGCCCGGATGGTCGGCCGCAAAAGCGCAGCTTTGGGGCTTGGTTTGACTTTGTAAGTCAAGGGTTGGCGCGTCTGAGATTTTTGCGCGAAACCCCATTAGATCCTTTCGGATATAGCGCAGAGCGACGCATGGAGCGGCAATTGATTAAGGATTTCGAGAGCTTGGTGGCGCGGATGCTGCACGCGTATGAACCGGCGCAGCTCGGACTGTGGCGCGAGCTTTTGAGTTTGCCGCTCAATATCCGCGGCTTTGGTCCGGTCAAACTGGCCAATGCGCAGGCCATGCAGAAGCGCCGGGCGGAGTTGCTGGCTCAGCTGACATCGCGCCCGGACACTGAGCGCTCCGCCGCCTAAGCTTGCGTTTTTCGGCACAGGAATGGTCAAGGCAGATGCCCTCAGCTATGATCGGGGCAGGGCAGTGTGTGAGACACGGGAATTTAAGCATGGCAATCGGAATTTTTGACAGCGGTCTGGGTGGGTTGACGGTTTATGACGCGATCCGCAAACAGATGCCTGATTTGGATACAGTCTATCTTGGCGATCATAAGCACGCGCCCTATGGGGTGCGCGACGTGGATGATATTTACCGCTGCACCACCCAATCGGTGCAAATTCTCTTTGATCAGGGATGTGACTTGGTGATTTTGGCGTGCAACACGGCCTCGGCCGCTGCATTGCGCCGGATTCAGGAGCATTGGTTGACGGAGGACAAACGGGTTCTGGGTGTCTTCGTGCCGATGATTGAAGCACTGACCGAGCGGCAATGGGGTGACAATTCTCCGCCCCGCCAGGTGGCCGTGGAGCATGTGGCGCTTTTTGCCACGCCGGCCACTGTGTCGAGCCGCGCCTTTCAGCGCGAACTGGCCTTTCGCGCCATAGGTGTTGATGTGGAAGCACAGGCCTGTGGCGGTGTGGTGGATGCAATTGAAGATGGGGATTTCATTCTGGCAGAGGCTTTGGTGCAAAGCCATGTGGACGCGCTGCACCGGAAGATGCCGCACCCGCAGGCGGCTATTTTAGGATGCACCCATTACCCATTGATGCATGATGCGTTTCAAAAAGCGCTTGGGCCTGAGGTTAAGATTTTCTCACAGGCGGATTTGGTGGCGCAAAGCCTAGAAGATTATTTGCAGCGCCATCCAGATAAATTGGGCGCCGCAACCGACCGCAAATTTTTGACAACTGGGGACCCGGTTAAAGTGTCCCAACGCGCCACACAGTTTCTCAAACGCCCGATGCAGTTTGAAGCGGCCTAGGTGCGGCGCAAAGGTGGGTTGAAAAACGCCCGTATTCGTTCCATATCCGATGGGGAACGGAGGATTTTGCAATGGCACATCGGATTATTATTCTTGGCGCGAGCGGTTATACCGGTGCGGAGCTTGTTCGATTGATTGCATTGCATCCTCAGATGGAGATTGTGGCGCTCTCGGCGGACCGGAAGGCCGGGCTTGAGATGCGCGACGTCTTTCCACATTTGTCGCATTTGTCTTTGCCGGTCCTGAAAAAAATCGATGATATTGACTTGGCAGATGCGGATTTGGTGTTTTGTGCTCTTCCACATGCCACGTCACAGGCTGTGATCCATAAATTGCCTGATCATGTAAAAGTCGTGGATCTTTCGGCTGATTTTCGCATCAATGACCCTGAAGTTTACAGCAAATGGTATGGCAAGCCCCATGATGCGCCTGATTTGCAAAAGATCGCGGTTTACGGGCTCACAGAATTTTATCGCGCCGAAATTTCTAAAGCGCGCTTGGTGGCGGGTACGGGATGTAATGCCGCAACGGGGCAGTTTGCATTGCGCCCATTGATCTCTGCCGGTGTGATTGATCTCGATCAGATTATTATCGACTTGAAAACGGGGGTGTCGGGCGCCGGGCGCTCGGCCAAGGAAAATCTGCTGCATGCGGAGCTTTCCGAAGGGTTTCATGCCTATGCGGTCGGGGGGCAGCATCGGCATCTGGCAGAGTTTGATCAGGAATTTTCCGCATTGGCCGGCCGGCCGGTGACGGTCCAATTCACTCCGCATTTGATGCCAGCCAACCGGGGTATTTTGGCGACAGTCTATGTCCAAGGCGCAGCGGATGCGATCTATAACGCCTTGGAGGCGGCCTATGCAGGCGAGCCTTTTGTGCAGCTACTGCCGATGGGCACCCATCCCAGCACGCGCCATATCCGGGGATCTAACTTTTGCCATATTGGCGTCGTTGAGGATCGGATCCCTGGCCGGGTGATCGTCTTGGCAGCCTTGGACAATTTAACAAAAGGCTCCTCTGGGCAAGCGGTGCAAAATGCCAATCTCATGCTCGGCTGTGACGAGACAACCGCCCTGATGATGCCACCGGTGTTTCCATAATGCGCGGGCTCAAAAAACAACGCCGCATTCAGGTGATTGCATTGGCGCTGGTCTGTTTGATTGGCGCGACAGGTTTGATCGGATTTGCCCTGCGTGATGGGATCAACCTTTTTCGCTCTCCGACACAGGTGGTCGAGACCGCCCCAGCGCCTGGGGAAGTGTTCCGTCTGGGCGGTTTGGTCGCGCAAGGCAGCATTCGCCAAGGTGAGGGCGTGCATTTTTATTTCGACATCACTGATGGCGCCAATACTGTGGCGGTGAAATATGTCGGCACCGACCTGCCGCCTGATCTCTTTGAGGAGGGGCAGGGCACCATCGCGACGGGGCGTTTTTCAGATGGGCTATTTGAAGCCACTGAAATTTTGGCCAAACACGATGAAACCTATATGCCCAAAGAAGTGATCGACGCGCTCAAAGAGCAGGGCGTCTATCAAGGCGCGGAAGGCTCCTGACCCAAAGCCGGCTGCGGGCGCTTGGCGCCTGGGGTTGTGACCATTTGCACCGGCAAATCGGAGCGGAGTTTCTTGCCAAGCGCGTTTGAGCCATTATACCAAACCTATGCTTAATGAACTCGCTCATTTTAGTCTGAACATCGCGCTTGGTTTTGCGGTGCTTGGGACAATCATTCCGCTTCTGGGGGCCACATTGCGCCGCAGCAGCTGGATGCAGCTGGCGTCCGTTTTCGCCCTATTGCAATTTTTACTGGTCGCTTTTACCTTTGGAGTGCTCACGCTCGCCTTTGTGACATCGGATTTCTCTTTGCGTTTGGTGGTGCTCAACTCCCATACACTCAAGCCGATGATCTATAAAATCGCTGGGGTTTGGGGCAATCATGAAGGCTCATTGCTGCTTTGGGTTTTGATCCTAACCTTTTTCGCCGCCTGCGCCGCTCTATTCGGTCGGCGACTGCCGCAAAGCCTTTTGGCGCGGGTTTTGGGGGTGCAAAGCGCCATTACCACAGCCTTTCTGGCCTTTGTTTTGCTAACATCTAATCCCTTCACACGCGTGGCATTTCCGCCCTTTAATGGGCAGGGGCTCAATCCCTTGCTGCAAGATCCCGGCTTGGCCTTTCACCCGCCGTTTTTGTATCTTGGCTATGTCGGCCTATCGATCACCTTCTCTTTTGCCATCGCCGCCTTGCTGGAAGGCAAAGTGGATTCGGCTTGGGGACGCTGGGTGCGGCCTTGGACTTTGGCGGCTTGGATTTTTCTGACAATCGGAATCGGCCTGGGCAGCTGGTGGGCCTATTATGAGCTTGGTTGGGGCGGGTTCTGGTTTTGGGATCCTGTCGAAAACGCAAGTTTCATGCCGTGGTTGATTTCAGCAGCCTTGCTTCATTCGGCCATTGTGGTTGAGAAACGCGACGCGCTGAAAGCATGGACGATCTTATTGGCAATCTTGGCCTTTGGCTTTTCACTGATCGGCACCTTTATCGTGCGCTCGGGCGTTCTGACCTCCGTACATGCCTTTGCCAACGATCCTGAGCGCGGTGTGTTCATCTTGATGATTTTGGCCGTGTTTTTCGGTGGCGCATTATTGCTCTTTGCCCTGCGTGCCAAAGCTATGGACAGCAAGGGGGTCTTTGCGCCTGTCAGCCGTGAAAGCGCTTTGATTGCCAATAACTTGCTGCTGGCCATAAGCTGCTTTGTGGTTTTTGTTGGCACGGTCTGGCCTTTGGTGGCCGAATTATTGATGGATCGTAAACTCTCGGTTGGCCCGCCATTTTTTGATCTCGCCTTTACCCCCTTTATGGTGGCTTTGGCGGTGATATTGCCGATCGGCTCGACTCTGCCATGGAAGCGCGCGCGGAGGGCGCATATCACCCGGCTTTGGCCGGTGGCACTTTTGTGTTTGGCGGTTGTTGGACTGGCTTGGGCCATGCAAACGGGGCGATCATTGATTGGTCCGGTTGGGCTTGGCCTTGGTGTTTGGCTGGTCATGGGCGTGGTGATTGAGCTTTATCAACGCTGCGGACGTGGCGCGGGGAAAATGCGCCGTTTGCTGCGGCTGCCTTTGGCCGATTGGGGCAAGGCAGTTGCCCATGCCGGGCTAGGCATCACCATCTTTGGCGTGGCTGGTATCACCGCATGGCAGGTGGAAGACATTCGCGTTCTTGAAATTGGCCAATCTGCTGAGCTTGCGGGCTTTACCATCACCTTGGAGGCCGTAGAGGATCGACGGGGACCGAATTACCTCACCACAATGGCGGATGTGGCCTTGTCGCGGCAAGGCCAGCCGATCGCAATGCTGCATCCGGAGCGGCGCTATTATCCAGTGGCAGAGATGCCAACGACAGAAGCGGGCATTGATAGCGGGCTGTGGCGGGATATTTATGTGGTTGTGGGGGATGCGCAACCCGAGGGCGGCTATGCGGTGCGGAGTTTCATCAAACCCTTAGCCAATTGGATCTGGAGCGGGGCGATCATTATGGCTTTGGGAGGCTTTCTGAGCCTATTTGATCGGCGTTACCGGATGGCGCCCGGCGCTGCGCGTGAACCGGGCCCGGAGGCGGCACAATGAGGCAGGTTTTTGTCCTATTATCCCTTCTTCTCTGGGCTGGAATCGCCTCGGCCGTGGAGCCCGATGAAGTTCTATCTGATCCGGTTTTGGAAAATCGAGCTCGGCTGATTTCTCAAGGGCTGCGCTGTTTGCAATGCCGCAATGAGAGCATCGATGAATCTAACGCCGGTATTGCCCGAGACCTCAGGTTATTGGTTCGAGACCGCCTGCTCGAAGGTGACAGCGACACAGAGGTCATGGATTATGTTGTTGCACGATATGGGGAATATGTTTTGCTACGGCCCAATGGATTGGGTATAAATTTGGTGCTGTGGTTGGCGGGGCCGGCGTTGTTTTTGGTCTCACTTGCGGGGCTGATTGCCGTGCAGCGGCGCAGCAAACGCAAAGACTCCATAGACCAGTTGACCGAAGACGAAGAAAGAGAAATTGAAAAACTCCTCTCATCTTGAGTGGGACAGGGCGCGGAACGCCGCAAGCACAGGATTTTATTATGATTTATGAGACACTCACCTACGCTGTAGACCACAATGTTGCCGTGATCACGCTTAATCGCCCCACGGTGATGAATGCGCTCAACACGCAGATGCGCGCTGAGATCACGGATGCAATGCACCAGGCCGGTCAGGCGGCGCGGGTGGTGGTGCTAACCGGCTCAGGCCGGGCGTTTTGTTCGGGGCAGGACTTGGGCGCGGAGGGAAATTTTGCGGATATCGATCTCGAGCGCACGTTGAAAGATGAATATGTGCCAATGCTCAAAGCCATTACAGAATGTCCGGTGCCGACCATTTCTGCCGTCAATGGTCCAGCCGCGGGGGCTGGGGCGAATTTGGCGCTCGCAGCGGACGTGGTGATTGCAGCTGAATCTGCTTATTTTGTGCAGGCCTTCACCCGTATTGGTCTTATACCCGACGCGGGCGGCACCTATCTTTTGCCGCGGCAAATAGGTCTGGCTAAGGCCATGGGTGCGGCGCTTTTTGCTGATAAAATTTATGCGCGGCAGGCCAGTGAGATGGGCATGATCTGGGAGAGCGTCGCTGATGAGAAATTTGAGACCCAATGGCAGGCCCGAGCCGCGCATTTGGCCTCGGGTCCGACAGAAACATACGGCCATGTAAAAACGGCCATTCGCCAGAGTCTTTCCAATTCCGAAGAAGACCAGCTTGAGCTGGAAGCGCGCTTGCAAGGCGCCTGTGGCCGCACCCGTGATTTCAAAGAGGGGGTGACAGCCTTTCTGGACAAGCGCACTGCCAAGTTTGAAGGTCGGTGACGTGGGTTCGGTAATGAAGTGACGTAACATAGATGAGTGTTGAGGGAGGGTCGATTTAACCTATCCTCAGGCGACGGGGTGTGCATTACGACGCTTGACCGGAACCGCAATGCTTCTAAAAAAAACCTCTGTATAACGCCATTTCAACATGAAATGAGGGCAGCGCCTGCCGGGGGGGGCAGCCTGGTGTTGCCACCGGGCGTATTGTTTTGGCTTGGCTGTTGGATTATGCAGAGATCTTAGAGATGTAGTGGTCAATTTGTGGCCTGCAAGTCGTGCCGAATAGAGGCGGCAAGCGGATGAAATAAAAAAGGATTTTTACATGAATTTTAGAATTATGTTTTTGATCGCGGCTTTGGGACCAATGAAAGCACAGGCATGGGAGGTTTTTCAAGAGAGGGAAGATGACGGGCGTGTCTTTACAATTGCCGAGCAGGCGGGAGAAGCTGGGGCGTTTTTGCGGCTTGTGTGCTTTGAAAAGAAAATACATTTGGAAGTGATCTTTCCTGCAGCGCTTGAGCCGGTTGATGATACAGTCGAGCTATTTCAGATCGATGATAGGCCTGAGCGCCTTGTTGCTGGATTTGTCGATGAGATTGATGCGTCAACCTCGATTTTCGTGGGCGTGGACCGTCGTGATGAGCCGGCGGCCTCTACGAAAATACTTGTGGATGAAATGGCCGCAGGTCAGGCGGTTTTCCTTGGTGATCCCGATGCTCGGGAGGCGATTGAGCGCTGGTCTCTCCAAGGTTCGCGTAAAGCGATCAACCAGATTCGTAATAAATGCACCTAGATTCAGGAGCCTTTGATTAAATCCCCCATTCCCGGGTGCAAGAACACCACAGAGCGGAAATGGGGGTTAGGGTCTTTGTTCTAGCGTTTCTCGATATCCACATAGTCTCGCGTGGTCTCGCCGCAATACAACTGGCGGGGGCGGCCAATCTTCATGGTTGGATCTGAGATCATCTCTTTCCATTGCGAAATCCAACCGACCGTCCGAGACAGGGCGAAGATCGGTGTGAACATCGAAGTTGGAAAGCCCAGGGCCTCCAAGATAATACCCGAGTAGAAATCAACATTTGGGAAGAGTTTCTTCTCGGCAAAATATGGATCGGCCAGGGCAGCTTTTTCCAACTCTTTGGCCACCTGCAAGATGGGGTTATTCTCAACGCCCAAAAGCTCCAGAACTTCATCTGCCGATTCTTTAAGAACCGTCGCGCGCGGGTCGATGTTTTTGTAAACCCGGTGCCCAAAGCCCATCAGACGGAAGGGATCGTCTTTGTCTTTGGCGCGGGCGATAAACTCTGGAATGCGGTCGACCGTGCCGATTTCATTGAGCATTTCCAGGCAAGCTTGGTTTGCGCCGCCATGTGCCGGACCCCAAAGACAGGCAATTCCAGCTGCAATGCAGGCAAATGGATTGGCCCCAGAGGAGGACGCCAGACGAACCGTAGAGGTCGAAGCATTTTGCTCATGATCTGCATGAAGGGTGAATATCCGGTCCATCGCGCGCGACAAGATAGGGTTCACCTCATAGTCTTCGGCAGGCACCGCAAAGCACATGCGCAGGAAGTTTGAGGCATAATCCACATCATTGCGTGGATAAACAAAGGGCTGTCCAACCGTGTATTTATAGGCCATGGCTGCAATTGTTGGCATTTTCGCGATCAAACGAATGGACGCGACCTCGCGCTGGTGCTGGTCGGTAATATCGGTTGAATCGTGATAGAATGCCGACATGGCTCCAACAACACCGGTCATAATGGCCATCGGATGGGCATCACGGCGGAAGCCGCGGAAGAAATTGACCATCTGTTCGTGCAGCATGGTGTGATTTGTCACCAGGCTTTCAAACTCTTCGAGCTCAGTTGCATTTGGCAAGTGACCGTTGAGCAACAAAAAGCACACTTCCAAATAGTGGCTTTGCGAGGCCAGCTGATCAATGGGATAGCCTCGATGCAGCAATACGCCGGCCTCTCCATCGATGAAGGTGATGGTCGAATCGCAGGCGGCGGTTGAGGTGAAGCCCGGGTCATAGGTGAAGACATTGGCCTGTGCATAGAGCTTTCGAATATCTACCACATCCGGTCCCGCTGTCGGCGACATCACCGGAAGGTCATAGGTGGTCCCGTTCAGGGTCAGTTTGGCAATGTTTTGTACGTCATCGGTCATATTATTCTCATCTTCCCAGTTCAGCATGGTCTCAAAGGGCCTGCTCAACTTATATCGTTTAGCCGTGCAATGGTTTCATCCCGGCCCAACACTAACATCATGTCAAATACACTCGGCGAGGTAACGCGTCCTGAAAGTGCGGCCCTTAGTGGGGCTGCCAACTTGCCCATTTTTGTCTCATGGGACAGTGCAAGGCGTTCAACCAAACCTTCCAGTTCTTCTCGCGTCCAGATAGCATTTTGCAACTGCGGCGTCAATTCCTTCAGTATACTAATGGATACTGAATCAAGCGCTAGGAGCGCTTTCTCTTCCAGATTCAAAGGGCGAGGCTGGAGTATAAATGATGATTTATCAATGAGTTCCGGCATGGTTTTCGCGCGTTCCTTGACGCAATAAGCGCCGGACAGGAAGAGAGATTTTTGTGCATCACTCAAAGGGTCAGCCTGGGTTGCCGCTAGATATCCCTCCAGTTCATGCAGCAATGCAGCATCATCGGTCTGCGCGATGTGTTGGCCGGAAATATTGGCCAATTTTTTGAAGTCAAACCGCGCGGGTGATTTGCCAATGTGCTCAAGGTCAAACCAGGATTGCGCTTGGGCATCGGTGAAGAACTCGTCATCCCCATGGCTCCAGCCCAAACGCGCCAGATAATTGCGCATTCCGGCGGCCGAGTAGCCAAGCGCTTGATACTCCTCAACCCCTGTCGCGCCGTGGCGCTTGGACATTTTCTTGCCGTCCGGCCCATGAATGAGCGGGATATGCGCATAGGTTGGCAGATCCCAGCCCATGGCCAGGTAAATCTGAATTTGCCGCGCCGCATTGTTCAGGTGATCGTCGCCGCGAATAACATGGGTGACGCCCATATGATGGTCATCGACCACAACAGCGAGCATATAAACGGGGCTGCCATCTGATCGGAGCAGAACCATGTCATCAAGCTGATCATTGCGGATAACAACATCCCCTTGCACCTGATCCTTGATGAGCGTTTGCCCCTCGCGCGGGGCTTTGAGCCGCACCACATAGGGCGCGTCGGGATGATCCCCCTCTTCGACATCACGCCAGGGGGAGCGAAACAGCGTCGAGCGTTTTTCCGCTTGCGCCGCCTCTCGAAAGGCGGCGATTTCCTCTTGCGTCGCAAAGCATTTATAGGCATGGCCCGCTGCCAGCATTTGCGCGGCCACGTCCGCGTGACGCGCCGCATTGGCCGCTTGACTGACCGGCGTGCCATCAAAGTCCAAGCCAAGCCAAGCCAACCCCCGGTAGATGGCCTGGGTTGAGGCCTCGGTTGAGCGCTCCTTATCTGTATCTTCCACCCGCAGCAAAAATTGCCCGCCGTGGCGCCGAGCGAAGAGCCAGTTGAACAGGGCCGTGCGCGCCGAGCCAATGTGCAATGTTCCGGTCGGGGAGGGGGCAAAACGGGTGACTACGGGGGTGTCAGACATGATGTTCATCTTTCGCAAAGGAAAAGGGCGCAGACTGTACCTAAGGCGCATCCATAGAGAGGACAAGTGCAGCATTGGTCTTGGATTTGGGCAGCGGTGGAGTCTGCGCTGCAGGCGCAGGCGCAAAACCTGATGCATTGGACCGCTTTTGGTTTTGGCTTGGGAATTGCGGCCTATTTTGGAGTGCCGCGCGAGCCAGGACCATTGGTCTTCCTAGCCGCCAGCCTCTCTGCGGGTCTATGTGTGGGGCTTGCGATCCGATTTCGCACTGGCATAGCGCGGTTGCTAATCGTGATCGCCGCTCTGGCGGGTGGGTTTGCCTGGAGTCAATATCGGGCCCATGCGGTCTCTGGCCCTGTTCTGTCAGAGCGGTTTTATGGTGCGGTGCAGGGGCGGGTTGTCGGCATTGATCGCAGCCTGTCTGAAAAGCCGCGCCTAACTTTGGATCACTTGGTGTTAGGCTCATTGCCGCAGCGCGTCACGCCAAACCGTTTGCGCGTGGCGCTGCATGGGAGGGCACAAGAGAATATGCCACAGATCGGCGACATCGTCCTGCTCGCAGCGCATGTGTCGCCGCCGCCCGGGCCGGCTGAACCCTATGGCTATGATTTTCAACGACAGGCTTGGTTTGCGCAATTGGGTACGGTGGGATATACACGCAGCCCCGTGATGATCTGGCGCGCGGCACCGGCCGATCAGGGCGGGCTCATCGTTCAAAAATGGCGTCAGAAGATCGGCGCGCATATGGCGGCTCATATGCCAGCCCGCACCGCAGGGGTGGCGGTGGCCATCACGGTTGGTGACCGAATGTATCTTGATCGAGAGGTGCAGCAAACCTTGCGCGCGGCAAATCTTTCGCATCTTTTGGCGATTTCTGGCCTGCATATGGGCCTGCTCACCAGTCTGGTGTTCTTTTTAACGCGGGCCCTTTTGTCCTGTCTGCCCTATCTTATTTTAAACTGGCCGATCAAGAAAATAGCCGCGCTGATGAGCATAGGGGTTGGGGCGGGGTATTTGATGCTGTCCGGTGCCAGTGTTGCGACCGAGCGGGCGTATATTATGGCCTTTACCATCTTCGCAGCTGTGCTGCTCGAACGGCGTGCGATCACCTTGCACGCGCTGGCGATTGCTGCAATTTTGGTTTTGCTGCTCCGGCCGGAGGCCCTGCTGGGTCCGGGCTTTCAAATGTCATTTGCAGCCACTGGCCTTTTGATCATTGTGTTTAACGCGATGAGCCAGTGGACATGGACGGCGCGCTGGCCGTCGGGCACGCGGTATTTGATGGGATCTGTGGTCTCGGCAGTGGTGGCTGGCCTTGCCACTGCCCCGATCGCAGCGGCGCATTTCAAAATACTGCCGCATTACGGGGTCTTGGCAAATGTTGTCGCGGTTCCGATTATGGGGTTTGTGGTCAAGCCCAGTGCGATTTTGGCCGCAGCGCTGGCCCCCTTTGGGGGAGAGGCGTTGGGGTTTTGGGGCATGACCTTGGGGTTAGGAGCAATTTTGGATGTTGCGAGCCATGTTGCAGATCTTCCCCAGTCGGTCAGCCATATCAAAGCACCACCGCCAGGGATATTGGGTCTACTGGCGGCATCTGTGCTGTTTGGAATTTTGTGGCAGGGTCGATTGCGATATCTTGCTGTTATTCCCGCCTGTGCCACTTTGATTTGCTGGGTTATGTCTCCTCGTCCGGATGTATTGATCAGCGGTGATGGGCGTTTGGTTGGTGTGATGGTGCAGGGTACAAGGGTTCTGAATGTCGCAAAAGGTTCGGGCTTTGTGGCGCGCAGCTGGCTTGAGAATGACGGGAACCCCATCTCTCAAAAATCTGCCTATGGGGCTATGCCATCTTGGCTCGAGATTGTGGACAAAGGATCTCACCCGATGCGCCCCTGTCAAGCCGCACTGGTGGTTGTGCAAGATTGGCGGTCTGAGCCGGCCTGCGGTGGCTTTGATTTGGAGGCGCTGGCAACTGCGGGGGGCGTGGCAGGACGCTTCGATAGCTCCGGCAGGCTGCAATGGATCACGGTCAGACAGGCTATCGGACACAGGCTTTGGAACAGCGCAGAGTTGCGGGATGCGAAAGGCCACGATCCAGCAGGCCTTAAAGCGCGTTAATAGGTGCGGATCAGGCCCACCAATTTGCCCTGTACTTTGACTTGATCGTCGCGGAATACGCGGGTTTCATAGGCAGGATTGGCCGCTTCAAGCGCGATGGCGCTGCCATTGCGGCGGAACCGTTTCAAAGTGGCCTCGTGATCTTCGACCAAGGCGACGACGATATCGCCATTCTGGGCTGTGCTGGTTTCTCGGATCACCACCACGTCACCGTCATTGATTCCAACCTCGATCATCGAGTCGCCCTTCACCTCCAGCGCGTAATGCTGACCGGCGTTTGAGATCATGTCGCCCGGCACAGCCACATCACGCGCGTAGTCTTGAATTGCAGAAATAGGCACGCCAGCTGCGATGCGACCCATCATCGGCAATGATCTCACGTCTGCCGAATCCAGATCAATGGCATCACGTGGCCGGTCAGGACGATCCCCAGCAATCAGCCGCGGTGCAAACCCGCGTGTCGCGGGTTGCATCTGTTCGGGCATCCGCAGAATTTCAATGGCCCGCGCCCGATGCGCCAGGCGGCGAATGAATCCGCGTTCCTCGAGGGCCGTAATCAAGCGGTGGATACCGGATTTTGATTTGAGATCGAGCGCCTCTTTCATTTCGTCAAAGGATGGGGAGACGCCATCGACCTGCATGCGCGCGTGGATAAACTCAAGCAGTTGCAATTGCTTTTTGGTTAGCATGACATCATCTCCCAAGGTTGAGTCAATTCGCCGTGTTTGGGTAATGTTCTACTCACGTTCCCCTTTTGTGTCAAGCTGTTTTGCATGACTTACAAAGGAATATAACGCATCTCGCTGCCTTTGGGCATGGCGGGGGCCTGGATTGGAGCAATCGCGAGTGCGTTTGCGCCGCTCAAGATGCTTAGCAAAGAGCTGTCTTGCCGTGTGGCCACATGCAGAGCGCCATCTATCAAAGTGGCGCGCATATAGTGTTCTCGGGCGCCATTGGCGGGAAGATCATGGGCCAGTGGCGCGGTTTGCTGCGCGCGCTGACGGGCCGGCAGACCGAGCATCTTTTCGATCAAGGGCACCACGAAAATCTCGCCGCAGACCATGGCGGACACTGGGTTGCCCGGAAGTCCGATCATCGCCCGCCCGCCCATATGCCCGGCCATCAGGGGTTTCCCGGGGCGCATTGCAACTTTGTAAAAAGATTGCTCCAGCCCGAACTCGGCCGCGGCCTGCGCCACCAAGTCATAATCGCCCACAGAGACGCCACCAATGGTCAGGACCAGATCAGCATCACGGGTCAGGGCAAAGACCTCCGCCAAGGAGCCCAACCGATCGCGGGCAATCGGTAATATTCGCGCCTCTGCGCCAGCTTTTTGCAGCATAGCGGCGAGCCCATAGCTGTTTGACGCGATGATTTGATCGTCGCGGGGGGCATCGCCGGGCTGTACCAATTCATCGCCTGTGGCGATAAGGGCAACCTTCGGCCTGCGGGTCACATTCGGGCGCGGGACATTCATTGCGGCCAAAAGCGCGATGTCTTGCGCAGACAGGCGGCGCGGGGCGCGCAGCTGATGACCTTTGGTGAAATCACCGCCAGCAGGGCGCCGATGGGCCCCATCATTTGGACCGTCAATCAGCGTGATTTGTCCATCTTTGGCGCAGACATTCTCTTGAATAAGGACATGGTCAGTGCCTTGGGGCAGGGGTGCGCCGGTGAATATCCGCGTGGCCTGGCCGGCGGCAACGGGACTTGAAAAAGGATGCCCGGCCGCAGATTCGCCAATCACTTGCCATGTTTGCGCGCCGGCTGCGAGATCGGTGGCGCGGATTGCGTAGCCATCCATGGCCGCGGCGGCGAAGGGCGGTTGATCGCGGTTGGCTGTGACGGTTTGGGCCAAAACCCGCCCCTGTGCGTATTGCAGGGCAATGTCTTCGCTTGGCAGCGCGTCGCTGAGTGCCAAAATATGGTCAAGCGCCTCTCTAACCGAAATCATAGCGCCGAACGCCGCCAGGTGCCGGACTTGCCGCCTTGCTTTTCTTCGAGCTGAATAGACGCAATGGTGATGCCTTTATCGACGGCTTTCATCATGTCATAGACCGTGAGGGCCGCTGTGCTGGCGGCGGTGAGGGCTTCCATCTCAACTCCGGTTTGCCCGCGTGTTTTCACGGTGGCGGTGATCAGGACTCGGTGAGTTGCCCGATCAGGCTCAAGATCGACCGTGACCTTAGTGATCGGCAACGGATGGCACAGGGGGATCAGCTCAGAGGTTTTTTTTGCGGCCATAATCCCCGCTATTCGGGCCACAGCCAGCGCATCGCCCTTTTTCAAATTCCCCTCCAGCAGGACATCCATGGCCGCTTGTGTGAGCTGCACGATGGCCGTGGCAGTGGCCATACGATCTGTGTCGGATTTTCCAGAGACATCGACCATATGGGCGTGTCCGGCCTCATCAAGATGGGTCAGTTTTGACATTTAAATCCTATCTGGCATCCGCGGATTGGCCAAAAGAGTTCGCGTGGCCTGCGCCACATCGTTCTGACGCATCAGGCTTTCGCCAATGAGGAAGGTTCGGGCACCATGGCCGGCCAGATCGGCCAGATCTTCGGCTGTGTAAATCCCGCTTTCGGCAACTATGGTTTTGTCCGCTGGCACGCGCTGCGCGAGACTGCGGGTGGTGTCCAGCGTGACATCAAAGGTGTTGAGATTGCGGTTGTTGATGCCAATCAAGGAGGATTTGAGCGCAAGGCCGCGGTCCAATTCAGCGGCGTCATGCACTTCAATCAAGGCATCCATGCCCCAGGCCGTGGCGGCCGCTTCCAATTCTGCCGCTTGGCTGTCCGAGACGGAGGCCATGATAATCAAGATACAATCGGCACCCAAGGCGCGGGCTTCTGCGACCTGATAGGTGTCGTACATGAAATCTTTGCGCAGCGCCGGTAGGGTTGTGGCGGCGCGGGCGGCGGTGAGATAGCTGTCATCCCCCTGAAAGGACGGCCCATCTGTCAGAATAGACAGGCAGGTCGCACCGCCTTGCTCATAGGCACGGGCCAGTGCGGGCGGATCGAAATCTGCACGAATGAGGCCTTTCGAGGGCGAGGCTTTCTTCACCTCTGCGATCAAAGCATAACCGGTCTGAGCGGCTTCTTTGAGGCGGCTGGCAAAGCCGCGCAGGGGGGGCGCCGCGCGGGCGGCTGCTTCAACCTCGGCCAAAGAGACGGCCGCCTTGCGTGCTGCAATCTCTTCAAGCTTATAGGCTTTGATCTTATCAAGAATAGTGTCTGTCATATATTCAGTCCAATTGTCATGCGGCGCTGGTGAGCGCGGCTAAGGCGGTGACTTTGCTTTTTGCCGCGCCGCTGTCGATCGCGCCCGCGGCCAATTCGGCCCCTTCGCTCAGCGAGCTGGCTTTGCCTGCAATTTTCAGCGCGGCCGCAGAATTAAGCAAGACCGAATCGCGGTAAGCGGAGGCTGCGCCATCTAAAAGCGCGGCGAAGGCTTTGCCATTGTCTTCGGGGCTACCGCCGAGAATTGCCTCAAACGGATGCACTGGCAAGCCTGCGTCTTCGGGATGAATTTCAAACTCGACCACCTGGCCATTTTCAAGCGCGGCCACAGCGCTGCTGCCGGTGATGGTGAGCTCATCGGTGCCATCGGCACTGCCATGCACCAGCCAAGCCGACTCGCTGCCAAGCGCCCGAAGGGTTTCGGCCATGGGGCGGATCAAATCTGCTGAAAACACACCTGTTAATTGCCGTTTGACCCCGGCGGGATTGGTCAGCGGACCCAGGATATTAAAGATCGTGCGCGTGGCAAGCTCAGCGCGGGTGGGCATCACATGGGCGATGGCCGGGTGATGCATAGGGGCCATCATAAAGGCGATGCCGATCTCTTCCAAGGCGCGTTCCACGACATCGACTCCCACCATCACATTGATGCCCATCTGGCCCAAAGCATCGGCGGCGCCGGATTTGGAGCTGAGATTGCGGTTGCCATGTTTGGCCACAGGCACGCCGGCCCCGGCCACCACAAAGGCGGTTGCGGTCGAAATATTCAATGTGCCCTTGCCATCACCGCCGGTACCGACGATGTCCATGGCGCCCATGGGCGCGCGCACGGCGTTGCATTTGGCCCGCATGACGGCGGCGGCGGCGGCATATTCATCGACAGTCTCACCGCGTGTACGCAGCGCCATCAAAAAACCGCCAATTTGGCTTGGGGTGGCCTCTCCATTGAACAGCGCCTCAAAGGCCAGCTCTGCTTCAGCGCGGGTCAAGGGACGGTCGGCGGCTGTCCCAATCAAGTGTTGCAAAGCAGATGTCATGCCAGTTCCTTTGCCATGTTAAGAAAATTGCGCATGAGATGATGCCCATGTTCGGAGGCGATGCTCTCGGGATGAAATTGTACGCCATGAATGGGCAGGGTTTTATGCTGAAGCCCCATGATCGTGCCATCTTCCAATTCCGCAGTCACCTCTAAACAGTTGGGCAGTGTGGCGCGTTCTACAATCAATGAATGATAGCGTGTCGCCTCGAAAGGTGTCGGCAGGTCCGCGAAGAGACCTTTTCCCGTGTGATACATTTTGCCCATTTTGCCATGCACAATCTCATGACAGCGCACGACCGAGCCGCCAAAGGCCTGACCAATGGTTTGATGCCCCAAGCAGACCCCCATGAGCGGGACGCGGGCGGCAGCGGCGGCCTCTGTCAGGGCAAGACAGATCCCAGCCTGCGCCGGGTCACAAGGTCCCGGGGACAGGAGAATCGCTGAGGCCCCGAGGGACATTGCCTCTTGCACGTCCAAGGCATCGTTGCGTTTGACCACAACCGTTGCGCCCAACTCCCCAAGATAATGCACCAAATTATAAGTGAAGCTGTCATAATTATCGATCAGCAGTAACATGGGTCGTCCTTTATGTTTTTTTTGCCCCACCGGCGCTCTTTCGGAACAATGGGTCTCGCAATTGACAGATTGGTCGCGGTATAGATGCTCAGGGAACGATGCTATCGTCAAGAGTGACAGGGCGTTTTTGGTGATTGAAAGGTGATAGATGCAACTACCGTTCTTCAATGGTCTGATTTGGGGTACGCTCATTGGGGGGGCTGGGCTGGTGGTCCTTTCGCTGTCCCACGATGTTTTGAACCTCAAAGGTCTAAACCCCGAGGTGACGGTTCTGCCGATCTCGCAAAGCCCTGATACGGCTATGACCGCGCAGGTGCCGGTGATTGATCTGGATCCCCCCTCGGAATTATCAGCGCCGCGCTCCATCTTGTCGCAAGGCCCCACCGCCGCCAGCCTTGGCCGCGGCTTGACTCTTTCTGCGCAAAAACCTGTATTGACCGGTGAGACTGAGACATTGGCCACTTTGCCGATGGTTCAAAAACTGCGTCCCTCCGCAAATATGCCACAGGTCTACCCAGGAGATTCTGCCCTCCTCTCGCCGCAATCTCCGACCCGCTTGGCTGGGATGCGCCGCCCCAGTGTCACCGCTCTCGATGACCGGAGCGCTATGCAGGTGAGCGCGCCGCGATTGGTGCAAACCGAGCCTCTGCCAGAGGTGACCTATCTGCGCTATGCTCTGGAGTTCGAGCGGGTGGCGGGTAAGGGGCTTATAAGCATTGTGTTGATGGACAGGCCGTTAATGGCCCCCCCCGATGGGCTGTTGGATCTTGGCGTGCCGTTCACCGTGGCAATTGATGGGACAGCGGCGGATGCGCGGGGTAAAATGCTGCTTTATCGCGCCGCGGGTTTTGAAATTTTTACCAATATGCAATTGCCCGAGACCCTAACTGCTGTGAATGTGGCGCTGATCACGGATGCCTCAGTGCAGGCCGTGCCTATAGCCACAGGGCTCTGGCCTTCAGATTATGACCATGGCCCGCGATCTCCTGCGCAATTGCGTCTGTTGCAAGACCATTTGGCGAAAGAAAACCTAGGCTTGTTGCCAAAGGTCGATGTGACAATTTCTGATGACATGCGCCGCGCCTCGGATGTGTTGAGCGCCCTGGACTTTGCGGCAGACACAGCTGCGCAGACGGGGCAAGCGGTCGTGGCGCTGGATCCGGTTGCGGAAATTTGGCAAGTTTTGCGCTTTTGGCTGCGCCATTCCAACTACGGCGATAGCGTCATCGCGCCGCTCTCGGCTGTGCTCACCCGCTAGTGCATTTGTGACGCCCCATGCTCTAAGGCGCGCCGGTTAGGAGTTGCGCCAGCCAGCTTCGAATGTCGGGGTAGAGCGCCTCGAGTTGTGGCAGGTCGTTGACGCAGAGCATCTTGAGGTCCGGGGCGTCTCGAAGGTTTTGCAAGAGCGCGGGGATTGTCCCATCTGCTGCACCAACCCCTTGTCCGCTGTAGATATGATGGTGATCTTTGATCGGATGTAGCTTGGCGGTCTTGTGCAAAATACAGGCATAATTGTGCAAGCTCTGCGGCGAAAATTGGCGAATATCACGCATTTGATAGCGCGCATTGTCGCGAAATGCAGCGTTGAACCGGGTGTGAAGTTGGGCCATGGTGCGGCGCGAGCAGGGATGTGCCACATGTGCCGCGCGAAAGAGGCGCTCGGGCGGCATACCGCATAGGCCTGCCGCGTTGAGTTGCATGTAGTGATTGAACTTAGCCGGATCAGCCATCTGCACGGGATCGTCTTGCAACGCGCTGAAATCAGCCCAAGCGCCGCGTAAAATTGGGCCGCGTTTCGTGAAAAAATCGGCTTGCTGACAGGGTGCTGTCAGAAAAACATCATCATTGAAATAGATAAATCGGTCGGACAGCCCCGGAATGTTCCAAAGAAAGGTCTCTATGGCCAGGGAGTTGAAAGTTGGCAGGCTCGCGCCATGATTGGCGAATATCTCTGTGTGATCCACCAAGTGAATTTTGGCCTGCAGAGCGACGCTCAGGCGCGACAGATCTGGTGATTGATCATCGACAACAATCCATATTTTGCGCAGCCACGGGGCGTTGTGCTCAAGGGACGAAAGGCAGAGATAAATTTCGCCATTACAGGCCCAGCGATGCGGGTTTGTGGCATTTTCATGGAAAAGATGTGGCGCTGAGCCCATGAAATTCTGGCGTTTTTGCAGGTGCGCCGGGTCCAATCCATCAACCCATGTAATGACCGCATCAATCGGATCGTGCTGGACTTCCTGAACCATGAACGCAGACTCCTTGTTACGCGCTCAAGGCTAGCGCGCGCGCCGGACAATTGCGAGGGTGGCTTGGTATTTTCATGGCGTGTTTTTCGAAAATGGTGGTCCCGACAGGATTTGAACCTGTGACCCCTCGCTTCGGAGGCGAGTACTCTATCCAGCTGAGCTACGGGACCATTTGTCTTTTCAGGCGGAGACAAAGCAGCGCTCGGCGCCTCTACACAAGCCCTTTCAGGCCTGCTGCGGCTCTCTTACATCAAGCCGCTTGCGCCTTACAACCCATTTTCCGCGGAATTCCCGCATTGCACGACGGACGGCCCCAAAAATACGTTGATTGGGGCCACCCTCTACGCCGTTACGGCGCACAGCAGCGCTCGGGGGCTGGCGACAGGCCTGCAAGGTGCCAAGAATTGTCGTGTGAAACTAGCGGCCCCAAAGGCGCTTTTCGCCGCAATCAATATGGACGAAGTTGGAGCGAGAATAGCGGCCAACCCCGCCGGCAGCGCAGGAGGCGGCAGCTCGGGCCACCTGACGGACAGATTTGCCCTGCATGCGCAGATCCGCTGCTTGCCCCTTCATATGCAGGGAATTTTTAGCCACACCGCGCGAGCGTTTGCGCAGCAGCGCGTTGGTTTCAGCTGTCCGGTAGCCGGACAGCATGAGGAAGGGGGTGGGGGTGTCGAGCAGCTGTTGCGTGGCTGCGATGATGTCAACGGTGCGTGTGTCGATGGCGCGGGACCTATCCCTCCGCCAGTCACGCATGAACCAATTCACCTCAGTCAAGGCATCTTTGATATAGTCACCTTCAATCCAATAGATCACATCTAAGGATTCGCCCGTCCGCCGTGAATACATTTTCAACCGACGAATATCGCCTGCACCACGTAAGAAACCGGCGGCATTTGAATAGGTTGGCGCCGCGATCAAAGCTGTGGCCGCAAAAGCGCCCAGCAATCCACGTCGTGAAATTACGCTCGGTTGGTCTGTCATTCTTTGTCCCACTTGTGCACCGCGATCCATGCAGAACACAGCCGCTTATCCCCAGGTGCAAGGCTCATATGACATATTTCCTCCATTTTTGCAAAGCCCAATATAGTTTCAATTCGAACTATTCCAAATTCGGCGGATTATCGCATGGTTGGCTCTGACGGGCGCGCCTCTATCCGCTGGCCTTGCGATCCGGTGCCCTATCTGGGCTTTGTGCTTTCAGAGTTACAATCTGCAAAATCTACTGGCTCAATGGGCAAAAGACATTAGACTTTTGCTCCTAAAATGCGCATTTATTGTCACCGTATTCTAACTGAGGGCGCGCCGCGACATGATGGGTCGAATTGATTTCCGTATAGCCAAGGTCTTGGCGAGTGTCTTGGCTGTGTTGTTTAGCACGGAGCTGGCAGCTCAAGCTTTTGGATTTAAGCAATCTTTGGCCCAATATATAAGTTCTGACCGCAGTATTTCTGGATTTTATCGTGCGCGGGATTATGGCTCGTTTTGGACGGGCCCAACAGAGCAGGAGCGCGCGCGATTGGAGGCGCTCATCACGGCCTTTGCTGATGCGGAGATGCACGGTCTGCCGAAAGCGCGGTTCAATGCTGAAACTGTGCTCTCCAAACTGCGGGCGGCCAATAGTCAAAGTGCTTTGGGTCAGCTCGACGCGGAGCTCACAACGGCGTTTCTGGACTATGCGCGCGCCGTGCAGTCAGGTCTGTTGATCCCCTCAGAGGTTGATGAGGAAATTGTCCGTAAAGTGCGCTACAGCAAACCGCTTGACCTATTGGCAGGTTTGGAGGCCAGCGATCCGCAGGTTTTTCTCAAATCCTTGCCACCGCAAAGCCGCCAATACGTCGGACTTGTCAAAGAAAGACTGCGTTTGGAGCGGCAGGTGACGGCGGGGGGCTGGGGTCAACCTGTGAGTGCCAAGCGTCTAAAGCCAGAGGAGCAGGGGGCGCAAGTGGTGCTTCTGCGTGATCGCTTAGTCGCCATGGGCTATCTGAGCAGAAGCTATTCCACCACATATGACGACCCGCTTGCCGCCGCGGTGGCGCGCTTTCAGGCCGATCATGGGCTTGCCGTGACCGGCACGGCCAACAAGCTGACCCTTGAGCAGGTCAATGTTGGGGCCTCTGATCGCTTGGCATCGGTTTTGGTGGCATTGGAGCGGGAGCGTTGGTTCAATCAACCTTTGGGTGAGCGGCATATCTCCGTGAATTTGACGGATTTCAAGGCGAAGATCGTCGATTTCGGCAAGGTGACCTTTGAAACCAATTCCGTTGTCGGAGCAGTGGATGATGATCGGCGCAGTCCCGAATTTTCCGACACTATGGAATATATGATCGTCAACCCGAGCTGGTATGTTCCGCGGTCTATCGTTGTCGGTGAATATTTGCCGATGCTACAAGAGGATGCGGCGTCGGTGGAGTATCTCGAGCTGCGCGATGATTTGGGCAATGTTGTGCGGCGTGAGGGGCTGGATTTCACAAGTTTCAATGAGGACACCTTCCCCTTCGGCATGCGCCAACCGCCCAGCCCTGGCAATGCTCTGGGCCTGGTAAAGTTCATGTTCCCCAATCGGCATAATATTTATCTTCACGACACCCCAGCCAAAAACCTATTTGGGCGCGAAGTGCGTGCCTTCAGCCACGGCTGTATTCGTTTGGCCGATCCGTTTGATTTTGCCTATGCGCTCCTTGCAGCGCAAAGTGACGCGCCGAAGGCTCTCTTTCAGGAGGCCCTGGATACAGGCGAAGAGGTGCAGATCGATTTAGTGCGCCGCATACCCGTGCATATCTTTTACCGCACGGCGCTGGCGCGGCCGGAAGGCGGATTGGAGTTCCGCCCTGATGTCTATGGCCGTGACGCAAAGATTTGGCAGGCTTTGCAAAGCCAAGGGGTGGTTATGGGTGAGATCACAGGATAAACGGGGCGTGAAGCAAAGGGCGACCGTTCATGAGCGTATGTAATTTACAAGACTTGGCGAAGGCGCTGAACGGACAAGCCGTAGGGGATGTCGCGTTGCAAGTCACGGGCGCCTGTGAGCCGCAAGATGCGGCAGGGAGCCTCTTGGCGATCGCGACAAGTCAATCCTATGTGGAGCGCTTGCCGCTTGGCCAAGCCCGCATTGCCTTATTGGCCGAGGGTACCGACTGGCACAGTCTCAACCTTTTGGGCGCAATCCTTGTTCCGCGGCCCCGTTTTGCCATGGTGGGTCTCTCGCAAGCTTTTGATCATAGGTGGCGGCCGGGGCCGCCGAGCATTCATCCGCAGGCCTGTGTGGAACCAGGGGCTGAGATTGGCCCCGGCGCGCGGATCGGCGCGTTTTGCCATATCGCGGCGGGGGCGGTGCTGGGCGAGAATGCCTGGCTCGGCAGCCATGTGACCCTTGGAGAAGGCTGCACCATTGGCCCGGAGGCCACATTGATGGCCGGCGTGCGGATTGGCGCGGAGGTGCGTATCGGCGCAAGGTTCATCGCACACCCGGGGGCGGTGATCGGCGGGGATGGATTTTCTTTTGTGACACCGGAGCGCTCTGCGATTGAGAATGTGCGCGAGACTCTGGGAGACAGCAAAGGCGCCAAACCGCAAGCCTTTGCCCGCATTCATTCTCTTGGGTCGGTGGTGATTGGCGATGATGTGGAGCTGGGCGCCAACAGCTGTATTGATCGCGGCACAATCCGCGACACGCAGATTGGCGATGGCTGCAAATTTGATAATTTGGCCCAGATTGGCCATAATGTAAAAATTGGTAACAATTGTATGATTTGTGCACAGGTCGGGATTGCCGGTTCCTCCGTGCTGGGAAACAATGTGGTTCTCGGCGGGCAAACTGGGGTGAGTGACAATCTGTTTATCGGCGATAACGCCATAACGGGCGGCGCGACGAAAGTGCTGAGCAATATCCCCGCGGGGCGCGTGATGTTGGGTTATCCCGCGATGAAAATGGAGGCGCAGCTTGAGGTCTACAAAAACTTGCGGCGCCTGCCGCGGATGTTAAAAGACCTAGCGCGGCTTAAAAAGTCACTGCCCGACTCTGACAACAGTCCTTAATGGGCAAAAAGGCGTTCCTATGAGTGTAAAAGACAAGGTCATTCAAATCATTGCTGAGCAAGGTCTGCTGGATGTGGCTGATGTGAGCCTAACGGCCACGCTAGAGGAGCTGGGCATTGACAGCCTTGGCGTGGTGGAAAGTATTTTCGCGATCGAAGAAGAATTCGACATCGAAGTGCCGTTTAATGCCAATGCCCCGCAGGAAAGTGAATTTGATATATCCTCTGTGGCGACCATTATTTCTGCGGTTGAAACCCTTGTTGCGGAGCAGACCTAGCCCATGATCCGCGTGGTGATTACAGGGGCTGGGACCATTAATGCTTTGGGTGGATCGGTGTCGGAAACTTTGCAAGCCATGCGCGAAGGACAGCTTGGGATTGGGCCTTTGCAGATGCGTGACCTGGACAGGTTATCTGTAAAAATCGGTGGGCAAATCAAGGATTTTGATCCTGAAGCGCATTTTGATCGGCAAAAACTGGCACTCTATGATCGGGTGACTCAACTGGTGCTTTTGGCCAGTCGCGAGGCGATGGCGCAGTCTGGCTTGGAGATCACGGAGGAGCTGTCGGAAACGACGGGTGTGGTTCTTGGAACCGCTGCAGGTGGGATGAACACCTGGGATGATAATTTTCGGTCTGTCTATGAAGAGGGCAAAAATAGGGTGCACCCTTTCGTGGTGCCGAAACTCATGACCAATGCAGCCGCCAGCCATCTGTCGATGGCCCATAATATCAAAGGTCCCTCCTTGACTGTCTCAACCGCCTGCGCCAGCTCAAATCACGCGATTGGATTGGCGTTTCATATGGTCCGCAGCGGCATGGCACAGGTGATGCTGGCCGGCGGCGGCGATGCGATGCTGACCTTTGGCGGCATAAAGGCCTGGGAAGGGCTGCGTGTGATGTCCAAAACCGCTTGCCGGCCCTTTTCCGCCAATAGATCGGGTATGGTTCAAGGAGAGGGGGCAGGGGTCTTCGTGCTTGAGACCTATGAAGGCGCCAAGGCGCGCGGTGCTGAAATACTCGCGGAACTCATCGGCTTTTCTATGACCTCAGATGCTGGTGATATCGTGATGCCAAACCAGCAGGGGGCAGTGCGTGCCATCCGCGGAGCGCTCCGCGATGCGTGTCTAGATCCACAAGATATTGGCTATATCAACGCTCACGGCACGGGAACTGCGGCCAATGACAAGACCGAATGTGCGGCGGTGACGGAGGCTTTCGGCGCCCATGCGCCGGCCTTGATGATGTCATCGACCAAATCCATGCATGGACATTTGATAGGCGGGACGGGCGCTGTGGAGTTACTTGCATGCCTCATGGCGCTGCGGGACGGGGTAATTGCGCCCACCATTGGCTATGAACAGCCAGACCCCAATTGCGCGCTTGATGTGGTGCCAAATGTGGCCCGTCAAGCAAAGGTCACGGCGACTTTGTCCAACGCCTTCGCCTTTGGCGGCATGAATGCGGTTCTGGCGTTGAAAGCGATTTAGGGCCTATGCGCAATTAATTACCTATTGTGCCCATCAAGGCCTCATGCCCTGCGGTAAATCCTGTCAAAGATAATGTAAGGCGTTCGGGCTTCGTTGGGGCCGCGGCGGGAAACATGGTGATGATGGCCTGCGCGCCGGAGCGGTAGCTGTCGAGATCTTCTTCCGTGAGACCGATGCGCGCCACGCAGCCCATTTGCACACAGAATGCGAAGGGATATATTTTGGCATTTTCATCATCCACTTGGATGGTCAATTGTTGGGTTAATAGGGTTTCCAAAGGTGTAATGACATTGGCTCCGGCAATAACGAGCCCATCCGATTGGACGGGGTTTAAGTTATATTCTGCCACGGGCGAGCCATCGGGGGTATGCATCAATTGAAATAGCTGACAGGGGTCTTGCGTTTGCTCTGTTTTCAGACAGCGCAGCGTCCAATCCCCAAAGCTGCCTTTGGCATAGTAGTCGCCGATCGCCGGAGTGCTTTCGACAACTTCACCGGTTGAGAAGTCCTCTGCCGCCGGCATTTGAGCCGTTTGCGCCTGAAGCGCAGTGTGGGACAACAGAAGGTATAGGATCGCGCCAATATAGTTTGTTACTTTAAACACCAAATGGTCCTTTCTATCGCACGCAGTATGAACAGTGGTCTTGTCATAATTGTCTTAAAATTTATTCTGATGTGCCAGCCAGCCTCTGGGAGCGCAACCTGAAAAAATTAAAGCAGAGGATTTGTTTCCAAAAACCTCTGCCTTTATTTTTCTCCCTGTCGGGCTTGCCGACTATGGGCAGAGAAAAACAAATTATGATTTGGTCGTCAATGAGAATTTTATACCATTTTCCAAAAAAACCGCGCCCGAAGGCGCGGTTTAGTACAGGGAGGTATGACATGAAGAAAACTTCTATCACACCTTGCTTATAACCTCAGTTCCTTAACATTTAGTTCGCACAGGGTGCGGTATTTGCCCTCATTTTGCGCTAGGCTTACAGCTTGTATATCTTGAGCTGTGTGATGCGGTTTTCTTTGCGGGCAGCGACCTCAAAGCGAAATCCGTGGAATACGAAGACTTGACCCTCGGCGGGTATCATCTGCGCCTCGTGAATAACCAAGCCGGCGAGCGTGTTGGCCTCTTCATCCGGCAGGCTCCAATCCTGCGCCCTGTTCAAATCGCGAATGGTCATAGACCCATCAACTACCACATGACCGTCCTGAGCCGCAGTGACCCCTTGGTCACTGGTGTCAAACTCGTCGGTGATTTCGCCAACGATTTCTTCCAAAATATCTTCCAAAGTGATCAGCCCCTGCAACGCGCCATACTCATCCACCACCAAGGCGAAATGCGTGTGCCTCTTTAAAAACTGCCGCATTTGATCATCCAGAGGGGTTGTTTCTGGAACAAAATAGGGCTCCATCGCCACATCTAGCACCTGAAACTTGGCCAAATCTTCGCTGCGGGCTGCGCTGTCGCGTGTGAGCTTAACCATTGCGCGCGCCAAATCCTTCGCGTGAATCACCCCAACGATGTTTTCAGGATTTCCGCGATAGAGGGGGAGACGCGTATGCGCGCTTTCCAGGCATTGAGAGAGAATCTCTTCGGCCGGCAAGGAGACGTCAATCATCTCAATGCCTGATCTATGCAGCATGATTTCCTCGACCGTGCGTTCTGAGAGATCCAATGCGCCCAGGATACGGTCCCGGTCCTCTTTTTCAACCAAACCCTCTTGATGGCCCAACGTGAGTGCCCCGGCGATTTCTTCGCGTACGGCTAAAATATTTGTATCAGGGTCCGTGGCGACGCCGAAAACCCATAAAACGCCGCGCACCAAAAGGCGCACGAAGCTGACCACTGGGGCGAAGATGAAGACAACCAAGGATATGGGGCGCGAGACCCTTATGGCGGCGCTTTCCGCATTGGTAATCGCATAGGTCTTGGGCAGCACCTCGGCAAAGACCAAAACCAAAAATGTCATGACCAATGTGGCCAAAACAATGCCATTCTCGCCCACCATCTGTGTGAAAAGCGCGGTGATCAAAGAGGTTGCCAGTATATTGACCAAGTTATTGCCCAAAAGAACCGAACCGATCAAACGCTCATTGTCATTGGTCACTTTTAAGGCCCTTGCGGCGCCAAGTGAGCCTTTGTCAGCCTGCGCTTGCAGCTTGCTGCGCGAGGCTGCGGTCAAGGCGGTCTCTGAGCCGGAGAAAAACCCCGATAGGATCAGCAGGACGAAAATCGCCCCAAAGGTCATCCAAAAGCCAGAGTCAAAGTCAAAATTTTCCATCACAGACCTGTTTTCAAGGGGTGTGCCAAGGGATGATGCTCCAACACCAGCTCGCGCAACCGTTCTTCTTGGATATGCGTGTAAATCTCTGTTGTCGCAATATCCGCATGGCCTAAAAGCGTTTGAATAGCTCTTAAATCAGCGCCACCAGCCAGTAAATGGGTGGCAAACGCATGTCTCAGAGTATGCGGCGTGACGTTGATCGGATCAATACCAGCACAAATCGCCAATTTCTTGATCTGCTGAAAAAACCAAATGCGGGTCAAATGGCCTAATTTCCCGCGTGAGGGAAAGAGAAAGGTGGATTTTTCCGTCACAGGGTCGGAGTCCCGCAGCGTAAGCCAAACTTGTGTCGCCTCGCGGGCTGCCGGGGAAAGTGGCACCATACGCTCTTTGCCGCCTTTGCCGCGCACCAAAATCATCTGCGGATTGCCGCGAACCGCCTCGGCTGGCAGGCTGACCAATTCTGTCACCCGCATGCCCGTTGCATAAAGAAGTTCCATCAAACAGGTTAACCGCAGCTTGTCATGGCGTTTTTCTGGCATCTTCCTTGCCTGCAGCAGCAGCTGGTCGACCTCATCATGACCCAGAGATTTTGGCAGATGTTTGTCCTTGCCTGGTCCTCTGACTTGAATGGCGGGGTTGTCTTTGCGCAGCTCCTCTTCAAAGGCGAAACGGTAGAGCTGTTTGATTGCCGAGAGCCGCCGGGCTTTGGTGGCGGTTGCAAGACCGGCGGCCTCGCAGTGCACCAGATAGTCCTCGACCATTGGGCGTGTGGCTGTCGCAAATTCCGCGCCACGCGCCTCAAGATAGGCCAGAAAATCTTTCAGGTCGCGGCCATAGGCCTCTTGCGTATTGCGCGCGGCACCGAAATCCGCCACTTGCGCTTCAAGGAAAAGGGAAATCCATGACAGGCTCATCGCATATCGGCCAAGATCATGAACTCCAAGGCCAATTGTTGCGCCAGTGGCGTCAGCCCCATGGCACGGAAAAGGGCCACCGCCTCAATCAAAGCCAGCTCATTTCCCTCCAATCCATCCGTGATCAATCCGGTTGCGCGCAGCATATTGGCCGAGCGGAAGGGCAGGCTGGCCGGGATTTCTTGATTGAACTCTGCCATAAGCCGATCATAATTTTCTGACAATATATGCGGATTAATACGCTGTAAACGGGCCATTGTTGGTTCAAAGTCGAAAGCATTTGAGCGGCTGAGGACCTGCATTTGGAAGAGGATATCATCTCCATCGCCAGAGGCATCAAATTTCATCAACATCGGTGACCAAGCATGCGCCAAAGGGGCGGCAAGGCCGCGGGCCCGCATCAGTGTCCAAAATGCGAGCAGCTCGTCGCTTGGGTCAATGATCGGATCGGCCAGGGTTAGATCTAGGTTTTGAACCGCATTCACCCGATCCCACACACCGCCCGAGGCCGATGGCTGGCCAGATTTATAACGCTCAAGCAATTGCGCCGCGGGCAGGCTGCCGACTGCGCCCAAACGTTCGGCGGCTTCAATCTGAGTCTTCCAGCCGCTGGAGGGGCTCAAATCTGAGGGCACAAATTTCAAAGGCAGGCCCTGAGTTGGAACCGGCTGGCCGGCGCCCGCGCGCAGTTGGAACTCTAAGGCGGTCAACTGGTTCGGCTCCACATTCGGCAATCCCAAACTGTCAGCGAGCTCTGGATCTAAATCAACGGCCAGGAGCGATGAGAGGGTTGGCGGGAAGGCGCCGAGTGTGTCGAGGGTGAAGAAATTTAATTCCGCCGTGCTCCATGAGCCGACACGGGCCTGACAATAGACTTTCAAGGCCTCGTTGTCTGACAGATGCCGCGACAGGTTGAGCTGGCGGCACATCCGTTCCACATTGCCCGTCAAAAGAGCCGTCTCTGCAAAGAGTGCAAAACCTTCCTGCGACTGGATCTGAGCCTGTCCTAAAAGGCTATAGGCGGCCTGCACCGCGCCGCGCTCGATCAGCGCTTGAACGCGCGTGTTCAAAACCGTCTCATCGCCCAAGGTTTCAGCCAAGAGCGCGCGCAGCAACAGATCGTCAGCCGCGGGAAGCCCGGACAGGGGCACCGAATTAAGGATCTGCCGCAGCATTCGGGGGTCAAGATCCGTCCAAAAATTTTCAGGGATGCCAGAAATTTTGCTCGGGATCAGCCCATAGGTCTTCTCAACAGGGGCATCCAGTTCAATGACATCAATCTCAGCCAGTTCCGCCCCACGCGTTGGATCGCCAACCACCAAAGGTTCTTCGCTGAGCGGCGCAAGCCCGGGCTGCGACAGCCAATCAATTGCTGATATTGGAGCATCGGTTTGAGCCCAAAGCGGCGGCGCCATGAGCAGGCCGACAAAACAGACGTGCGCAATCTTCATATCAGTTGATATCCAAAGTCAGTGGTAATTCAATAGTTTGCATATGAGCGGAAAAATCCACACCAAAAAAAGGCCCGAGATAGGCAAAACCCACGAATGCGATTGCAGCCACTATGAACAAGTAGAAAATATATTTGAGCAATCTGAGCATTTTGAAGAGTTTTCCTTTGGCGCGGTTTTGCTTATGGTCTTTTTGTAACAATCGCGCCATTGAAGACGCAAGGCAAGTTAATCTCAAGTCATGGAATAAGACAGATGTCGCTCAACAAAACAGTCGTTCTGGTCGGGATGATGGGATCTGGGAAAACTGCCGTAGGAAAAGCACTGGCGGCGGAGCTGCATGTTGCATTCAAAGATTCGGATCAGGAGATATCTCTGGCCGCCAATCGCTCCATTGCGGAAATTTTTGAGCGAGATGGCGAGCCTTTTTTTCGTTCGGTCGAATCGAAAGTGTTGGAGCGGCTGCTGCAAGGCCCTCCTTGCGTCTTGTCGACGGGCGGTGGCGCATTCATGTTTGGCAACAATCGCGCGTTGATTTCGAAACTTGGCATATCGGTATTTCTGAGCGCTGATTTGGACTTGCTCTGGGAGCGGGTTCGCAGCAAGGATACCCGCCCCTTGCTCAAAACCGCAGATCCCAAGGCGACATTGACCCGCATATTTGAAGGTCGCAAAGATCAATATGCGCTGGCCGATGTCACCGTCCAATCCCATCCCAGTTACTCTATAGCCCAAACGACGGAGCAGGTGATTGCCGCATTGCGCGCGCAGCCTGGAGTATTCAGCCCATCAGGAGAGAAGTCATGACGCAGGTGGTTCACGTCCCTTTGGGAGATCGGGCCTATGATATTCAAATTGGCCGCGGTCTTTTGGATCAAGCGGGCAGCCTGATTGGGCCTATTTTGCAGCGGGCCAAAGTGGCTATTGTTACAGACAGCAACGTCGCCCCACTGCATTTGCGCCGGTTGACGGAGGCCTTGCAGGGCGCGGGCATTGCGCATGAGGCCCTGGTTCTGCCCGCAGGCGAGGCGACGAAAAGCTGGCCATATTTGAGCCAGACGATCGATTTCTTTTTGAATGAGAAAGTGGAGCGGCGGGACGTTGTCGTCGCCCTGGGGGGCGGTGTGATAGGAGATTTGGTGGGTTTTGCCGCTGCCATTTTACGCCGCGGTGTGCGTTTTGTTCAAATTCCAACCAGCCTGCTCGCGCAGGTGGACAGCTCGGTCGGTGGAAAGACTGGGATAAATGCCACTCAGGGTAAAAACCTCATCGGGGCCTTTCATCAGCCCAGTCTCGTTTTGGCCGATATAGATGTTCTAGACACGTTGACCCCTCGGGATTTTTTGGCCGGTTATGGTGAGGTTGTGAAATACGGGTTGCTCGGTAATGAGCCATTTTTTGAGTGGCTGGAGCAGAACGGAGCCGCTCTGGCCGCTGGTGATCACGCGGCGCGCAGTGAGGCGGTACGGGTGTCTTGCCAGATGAAAGCGCAGATTGTGGTGCGCGATGAGACAGAGCAGGGGGATCGCGCCTTGCTCAATCTTGGGCATACGTTTTGCCACGCGCTGGAAGCGGCCACGGGGTATTCTGATCGCCTGCTGCATGGGGAAGGCGTGGCCATTGGCTGCGCTTTGGCTTTTGAGACCTCCGCCCGTTTGGGGCTGTGTGCCCAAGAGGCACCGTCACGGGTGCGGGCGCATTTAAAGGCCATGGGGATGAAAACCGATATTTCCGATATCGAGGGTTTAATGCCCACGCCTGCGGCTCTGTTTGCGCTCATGGGGCAGGACAAAAAGGTGATTGCGGGCCAATTGAATTTTATCATGGCGCGCGCCATCGGGCGGGCGTTTGTCACCTCGGATGTTTCTGAGGAGGTCGTATTATCTGTGCTGGAGGCCTCGATGGGCCCGCGGGCGACATAAATCCGCTTTAAAACGATTGTGGAAAAAGACCCCAGCGCAGAGAGCCTTCTGCGCTGGGGTATGGTTTAAAATGGGATTTCGTCGTCGAGATCGGCTGAGGGCGCGGGGCTGCTATAGCCGCCCGCTTGATTGCCGCCCTGGTTCGGATCGGCCATGTAACCGCCCTGGCCACCGCCGTCTTGATTGGAGACATACCCACCACCTTGGCCGCCACCGCCGCCTTCACCGCGGCTGTCGAGCATGGTCAATTCTGAACGGTAGGGGCGCAGCACCACTTCAGTTGTGTAGCGGTCCTGACCGGATTGATCTTGCCATTTGCGGGTTTCCAACTGTCCCTCAAGGTAAACTTTTGATCCCTTGCGCAAATATTGTTCTGCCACGCGCACCAAAGGTTCTGAGGTGATGGAGACACGATGCCATTCGGTTTTTTCACGGCGCTCACCAGTGTTGCGATCTTTCCAATTTTCGGAGGTCGCTACCGAAAAGTTACAAACTTTTCCGCCGCTTGGAAAGCTGCGCACTTCAGGATCTTGTCCCAAGTTTCCGATGATAATCACTTTATTTACTGATCCGGCCATAGCCATTGCCCCCAGGTTGTTTCTCTATCAATCCAGCATTTATGCTAAATTTGAGTTAAGTTTAATCAAGTAAGCCCTGCCTGCCTGACACGGCTCCGTTGCGCTATATATCTCTGGAACTGCCCTGCGGTGCAACCATCGAAAGGGATGAGGATGAGTTTTCTTTGCGTGGCGGCACCCAAAATGAAGCGCATAGCCCCGCTGATGCAGGCTATGCGCGTGCTTGAACGGCTATTCGGCTGCGATTTTGATGACCGCGTCCATTTTTGCCAAAATATCATCGGCCAGATGGCATTTGATCTGATGGCCCCCGGCCAATTTTCGGATGCTGGGCACCTCGGTTTCACATAGACCACCAAGAACTTCCGATTTCCACCCGCAACGGGTTTGGAACGGACAGCCTGATGGAGGGTTCATCGCTGATGGAATGTCGCCCTCAAGCACGATATGCTTTTTCTCAATTGAGGTATCGGCGATTGGCACCGCGCTGAGCAGCGCTTCGGTATAGGGGTGATAGGGCGGTTGGAACACTTGCTCCGTTGTACCCATTTCAACCACATGCCCAAGATACATGACCAAAACCCGATCCGACAGATAGCGCACGATGGACAGATCATGGCTGATAAACAGCAAGGTCGTCTTTTGCTCGCGTTGGATATCCATGAGCAAATCGGTCACTGCCGCTTGCACAGAGACGTCAAGCGCTGACACGGGCTCATCGGCCACAACGATCTTCGCATCGCCCGCAAAGGCGCGGGCAATGCCCACCCGTTGCTTTTGCCCGCCTGAAAGTTGCCGCGGCATGCGGTCAGCAAATTCGCGGGGCAGTTTGACCAAATCCAGAAGCTCCAGCATCCGGTCTTGGCGATCGGCCGCATTCTCACCAATTTTGAACAATTCCAAGGCGCGGACAATTTGGCTGCCAACCGTCATAGAAGGGTTCAATGTATCAAAGGGGTTTTGAAAGACCATCTGGACATCGGACACCGTCTTTGTGTCGCGATCTTCAATGGCGATACCTTCGATGTTCTTGCCTTCCAGAAGGATATGTCCCTCCGTCGCCGTCTCTAGGCCCATCAGAACTTTGGCAAAGGTCGACTTGCCACAGCCCGATTCGCCAACAATGGCGAGTGTTTCGGATTCGCGGGCCTCGAAACTTAAGGTCTCATTGGCTTTCACAACCTTTTTGTTGCCACCTCCAAAGAGGGCATTGGCCGCCACCTCATAATATTTTTTGAGTTCTTCAATTTTGAGAACCACTCGGCCCGGCTCAGCTTTGGTTTTGGTTTCCGCCAACTCAAGCGGGGCGTCCCAATCAATCTCGCTCCAGCGCAGGCAGCGAGATCCGTGCCGCTCCCCATGGGGCACCGTGTCCATTGAGATATGGCCCTGGTCACAGCGGCCCGCCTCAAAATAATCGCAGCGGGGCCCAAAGTTACAGCCATTCGGCCGCTCATGCGGCAGTGGAAAATTGCCGGGAATGGCAATCAGCGGGCGATCGTTCTTATCTGCGCCTGGCAGTGGGATCGAACGGAACAAGGCCTGCGTATAGGGGTGCTGCATTTTGTCGAACACATCTTCAATACGGCCGGTCTCAACCGCCTCGCCGGAATACATCACGCAGATCCGGTCGCAGGTTTCCAAAACCAAGCCAAGATTGTGCGAAATGAACAGCATCGAAGTGCCGTATTTTTTTCCCAAATCCTTCACCAATTCCACAACGGCGGCCTCCACGGTCACATCCAAAGCTGTGGTCGGCTCATCTAGGATCAAAAGGCTCGGCTTGGACATAAGCGCCATCGCAATAACGATGCGCTGCTGTTGGCCACCGGACAATTGGTGGGGGAAGGATTTCAAGATGCGCTCGGGATCTGGCAATTTCACATCCGTAACCACTTCCAAAGCCCGCGCATAGGCGGCCTCTTTGCTGATCCCCTCATGGATCATCGGCACTTCCATCAATTGCTTACCAATTTTCATGGCCGGATTGAGCGACGCCATGGGTTCTTGGTAGATCATCGCAATTTCGGAGCCGCGAATATCCCGCAGCTCCTCGTCGGACATGAGATTAAGGTCGCGCCCTTTAAATTTGATGGATCCGCCGACAATGCGGCCGTTGACCCCGAGGTCTTGCATGACCCCAAGGGCCACTGTGGATTTCCCGCATCCAGATTCGCCCACCAATCCCATCGCTTCGCCGGGTTGGATCGTGCAGCTGAAATCCATGACCGCTGGAATTTCATTCAGCCGGGTGAAAAATGAAATCGAGAGTTGATCAATTTCAAGGATTGGGCCGTTGTAGTCTTGCTTTTCCATTGAATTAATCCCTCAAGCTTTCTTCACGCAGGCCATCGGCCAGAAGGTTCAAACCTAAAACCAAGCTCATAAGCGAAAAGGCTGGAACCAGGGGCGGGGCCAGATAGACCGAGAGCAATTTACGCCCGGCGTTGATCGTCGTTCCCCAGTCAGGGCTTTCCGATTCCAGCCCAAGGCCGAAGAATCCCAAAGTGCCGAGCAGGATGGTCGCATATCCAATGCGCAGGCAGAAGTCGACGATCAGCGGACCGCGCACATTGGGAAGAATTTCCCACAGCATAATGTACCAAGGGCCTTCACCGCGGGTTTGAGCTGCGGCCACATAGTCGCGGGTTTTCACGTCCAAGGTCAAACCGCGCACAATCCGGAAGGCTGTGGGGGAATTCACAAAGACCACGGAAACAAAGACCAGCAGGATTTCGGCGGGCACATCAAATAAATCCAACATGGGCGGCAGAACGTCAACGGGCTTGCCGGTTTCAGACACTAAGCTGAGGTAGAGCCAAACGCCAATGATCAGCAGGATTGGGAATTGCAGGCTCAAAAATCCCGGCTTGAGCTGGTTCTTCGAATATTGCGCCACGGCGATGAACACCACAGGAAAGACGAAGAGGATCACCGCCAGGTAATTGGGCAGGCCGGTTTGAACGATCTCGGGCGTGACCAGCAAGAAGAATAGCAAGATCACAGGGAAGGCCAAAACCAGGTTGGACAGGAAGCTCAACACGGTGTCCAAACGCCCGCCAAAGTAGCCGGCAGGCAGGCCGAGTGTAATGCCGACCATAAAGGCAAAGATGGTGGCGGCAGGCGCGATGACGATCACGATGCCGCTGCCAAAGATGGCGCGGCTAAACACGTCGCGCGCCAAAGTGTCACCGCCGAGCAGATAATAGGGGTAATCCGCCTCGGTTGCGCCCTGCAGCGGAATTCCGGGGTGCTTGTTCTTCATGCCAGAGACTTGCGCCAAAGGATCATGGGTCGCAATCCAATCGAAGCCCGCGCCGAATATCGCTGTGAAAATCCAAAACAAAACCAGCCCCAATCCAATCATCCCGATTGGGCTGTCAAAGAGTTTGCCATATAGGCCCAGCTTGCGCTTGAAGAGGATCGACAGGGCAAAGGTTACCGCAAGAGCGATCCAGGTGGGAATGAGGCGTTGAGAGATTGCCCCAACAATGCCCATGGTTTCGGGCTTTACGAACAGACCGATGACCAAATAAAGGCCAAACAACAGCAGGGTGACGTAAAAGGCCAACCAGACCAATTTGAAGATCATCTCTGCAGAAATTTGAAACAAAGCAAAGCCCGCCGCAGCGCCCAGAATAAGGCATAGGATCAATGAGAGCCATATATTCCCCAAGGCCAGAGGGGCGAGCAGGGCGACGCCCGACAGGCTTAACAGCCAAAGCGCCAGCCCAATCACCAAACTCGGTCCCATCAAGGAGACTGAGGGAGGGGTGGGGTTGATCAAATGCGGCCCGTCCGCGCGTGGGGAAAAGCCGCGCGCGATGGCAGCAACGGCCAAGGTCAGAAAACAGACGAGGGCTGTCAAAAATAGGGGATTAAGATACGCACCCAAGGTGCCGGTCCAGGATAGATGTTGCATGGAACTGGTCTCCTTAAGAAATGCGAATACGAGGGTTTAAGAAGACGTAACCGATATCAGAAATCAGCTGTGTCAAAAGCACGACAATCACCCCAACAACCGCCACCGCCAAAAGCAGATCAATGTCATTGTTGCTGGCGGCTTGCACCAGCACCCATCCAAAGCCTTTGAAGTTGAAAAGGGTTTCCACAATCACCACGCCATTCAGGAGCCAGGGAATTTGCAGCATGATGACGGTGAAGGGTGCAATCAATGCATTACGCAGCGCATGCTTCAGCACGATATTGGCAAAGCTAACCCCTTTGAGCCGGGCGGTGCGGATATATTGGGCGGTCATGACTTCTGTCATGGAGGCGCGGGTCATGCGGGCAATATAGCCCATACCATAAAGCGCAATGGTCAGCACGGGCAGAAGAAAATTTTCCAATGTGGCATTGTCCATGGCAGAGGTGGCCGAGCCCTTAAACCACTTCAATCCCACGGCAGAGGACGTGAAAATCGCGATGAAAATAACACCAGAGACATATTCGGGCGTGGCCGTGGTGACAATCGCTCCGGTTGAGAGTGAGCGGTCCAGCCGCGAGCCCTCGCGCATACCGGCGAAAACGCCGATGATCAGCGCACCGGGGATCATCACGATCATCACCCAAAACATCAATTTACCTGTAAGCGCCAGACGGGTTTTGACCACATCACTGACGGGTTCCTTAAACACGCTGGAAAATCCCCAATTGCCTTGCAAAACGCCGCAAAACTTCGGTGCATCCGGCTCAACCACGCCGTGGTTTGAACAGCGGCCGCGGGTTTTCCCATCCACACCTTCAATGACATAGCCCGGCAAAACACCCAGCCATTCACCATAGTTTTGCAATTTGCCCTGTGTATAGCCACGGTTGCCCAAATAGCTGGCCACTTCAGCATCCGACATTCTGAAATTACCTTGGTTCTTGGCTAATTTTTCCAAGTTTGGGTAAAGTGTCGTTAGGATAAATACAATGAATGTCAGGCAGAGAGCGGTTAGCAGCATAACACCTGTTCTGCGTAGGATAAACATCCCCATGGTGTGGATTCCCGTTGATTAGTCTATAATAGCTTTATCGGTAGAAAAAGGCCGCCCCCAAATCTTGGGGACGGCCTTCTGATTTAGTGGGGGTTAGGCTGCCCAGCCCCACTTATAGATTTGAGGCAGATAAGCGATATGCATATCGCAGCCCACCAAACCTTCAACATGGTGACGCTGCACATAGCGCCAATACGGCTGACAGGTCACGCCTTCCTCGATGATCAGGGCTTGAATTTTGCCCATGACAACCCGGCGCTCATCGGCATTGGCCAAAGAGTTGGCTTCTGCGAGCAACGCATCGAACTCGGCGTTGCTCCATGCAAACTCATTCCAAGCCTCGCCGGAGCGATAGGCCAGACCCAGAACCTGAGTGCCCAAGGGGCGGTGGTTCCAGTTTGTGGCTGAGTAGGGGAATTTCGCCCAATCGTTCCAGAAGGTGCTGCCTGGCATCAAAGTCCGTTTGACCTTGATCCCAGCGTCGCGCAGCTGTGCGGCGACCGCGTCACAAGTGTCTTTCCAGAAACCTGTGTCGAGTGAGCGCAGCTCATGCTCAAAATCGCTATGTCCCGATGCGTCCATAAGCTCTTTAGCTTTCGCCGGATCGTAGGGCATGCGTGTGACCGATGGGTCATGCTCTGGGTGAATTGGACCCACGTGGCAATTGTCCGCCGCAACCCCAAGGCCAGCATTGCCCAGCTCGTTGATCACTTCGTTGTCCACAGCCATCGCCAGAGCCTGACGCACCATCTTATTGTCATATGGCGCGTGATCTTGGTTTGGACGTACAACGATTGTGGCACCGGAGGCCACTTGTGATTTCACAAGGCCCAGAGCGTCATAGAGATCAACGAATTCACCTGTGGTTTCCCAGTTCAGGTCAAATTCTTCGGATTCAAAACCGGCCATATGAGTTGCTGGATCGGAGCCATAGTCAATGAATTCAATACGATCAACGTGACCGCCTTTACCCGCGCCATAGCCCCACCACTCAAAGCCCTCATTGCGGACAATAGAAGCTTTCACGCCAACTTCCCATTCATCAGGAAGCATGAAGCCGGTTCCAACTGGGTTGGACAGGGCTGTTTCAACGGTGAAGGATTTGTGAACGATTTGTGCGGGGTAATCGGCCATGCCGGGCACAATGGTGATGTCGGGCTGCAAGAGATTCAGCTGAACGGTGTTTTGGTCTACGACCACAACAGCGCCGTCACGGGCTTTACCAGTGTCTGCATCCACTAAGGACGCCATCCGGCCCGCCATGGAGTTGCCTTCGAGGCTCTTGTCACACCAGCCGATGATGTTGCGTGCAACGTCCACTGCGGTGAAATCATCGCCATTGTTCCATTTCACGCCTTCACGCACTTTTAAAGTGTACTGTGTGGCGTTCGCATTGGCTTCCCAGCTGGTCAGGAGCATTGGCTCAAAGGAACCGTCGCTGTTGTACTCAACAAGATACTCAAGCCAACCGGCTGAGATGATCGAGATCTGCGTCCAGTCATGGGTACGCGGATCTTTGAATGCTTTCACATCCATTTGCATGCGGATCGTACCGCCTTTTTTCGCGTGGCCGCCAGCTTGGGCCGGGGTGTCGAGGCCCAGCAAGCCGTAAGCTGCAACGGTTGTTACACCCAAGGCCGTTGCGCGCGACAAGAATTCACGACGGTCAAGCTTGCCGTCTTTCACTTCTTGCGCGTACATCTTTGCGGCTGGATGCATGAAATTGTTTTTTTGGGTCATGTGTTTCTCCCTGTGACACCGTACGTCATAACAGATTGTGCTCTGGGCCGCTGGTGCGACCTTTTCAACGCAAACTGACTGTCGCCTATTCATGCGCATATTGGGCCATAGGTCAATGTAAAATATTGCGGAAAATAGCGCAAAACCGACGTTTTAACTTCGTTTTAACCGCGACCTTTGCCTTGACATTCGGCGAAACTTCAGGGGCTAATTTTTTCGCAATGCGCTGTTAAATACGAGGAGACATGGCTTTTTGCCGGCTAGGTTTCCTGTTTTGATGGCTGAAAGGATTGGGAAGTGCTGCGATTTTGGTGTGTCAGCTTCGTCGCAATGGTCTATTTGCGACATTGCGCGTTACAGCTGCTCGGCCGCGACGGTTTGCCATGCGACCATGCGCTTGCGAAACCATGTTCTTTGGCGTTTGGCGAATTGGCTTGAGGCGGTCACAGCGCGGCTCTTGGCTTCATCCAAAGTGAACTGCCCCTGCAGGTGAGCGATCAACTCAGGGGCGCCAATGGACTGTGAGGATTGCCATTTGGAGTCCCAAAGTTCAAAATTGCGGCGCGCTTCTTCCAATGCACCCTCTGCGATCATAATATCGAAGCGTCGCTTCAGCCTGTCGTTGAGCCAATCCACCGGGCTGGTTAAATGCAGCGCATGACAGGCCTCCAGAGGCAGCAGCGGCGGCGGGGTCCGTGCCTGCCAGCTCCGAATAGACTGACCGGTGGCCTGCAAAACCTCCCAAGCCCGCGCAACCCGCATCGGGTTTTGCACATCAATCTGCGCGCGCGTTTCATCATCTAAATCCTCCAGCATCGGCTGCAATCCGCCCTGAGACAGAAGGCCCGCCGATTGAGCGCGAATATTGGCCGGAATGGGGGGGATATCTGCCAGCCCTTCTGTCAGCGCGCGAAAGTATAGCCCCGTGCCGCCCACAATGATCGGGCGTTTGCCTGGACTCAAGATCGGGCCGATGTCGCGCAACCAATCGCCCACAGAATAGCTTTCGTGATTGGCCACATGCCCATATAAAGCGTGCGGTGCGCGGCTTTCTTCCTTGGCCGAAGGGCGCGCGGTGAGAATGCGCCAACCGCTGTAGACCTGCAAAGCATCCGCATTGACGATAACGCCGCCCAATTGTTCTGCGATTTGGAGCGCGAGGGCGGATTTTCCACTTGCAGTTGCCCCGGCAATCAGAACGGGGCGGGTTTCGCCCAGCGTTGAGAGCAAAGATTTATTCACCATTTATTGCATTTTTCCGCTTTTTTGCATTTGCTCTGTCACACGCCGTTGCTCTTGGTCGATTTTTGCGACATCTTAGGCCAAAATAGCATGAGGGCACAATGCACCAAACTTCCGGTTCCCAAGGTCAATTCAAACGTGTTCTATTAAAAATTTCTGGAGAAGCCCTGATGGGAGACCAAGGCTACGGTCTTCATCCCCCAACTGTGGAGCGGATCGCCGCTGAGGTCAAAACGGTTCACGATCTCGGGGCCGAGATTTGCATGGTCATCGGTGGCGGTAATATCTTTCGAGGTCTGCAGGGCTCTGCCCAGGGCATGGAGCGCACCACCGCCGATTACATGGGCATGCTGGCCACCGTTATGAACGCGCTGGCGATGCAAAGCTCTCTGGAAGAGCAGGGCGTTCATACCCGAGTTGTCTCAGCCATACCAATGGATCAGGTCTGTGAACCCTATATCCGCCGCCGCGCCGTACGTCATTTGGAGAAAAAGAGGGTGGTGATTTTCGCAGCCGGCACCGGCAATCCCTATTTCACCACAGATACCGCGGCCACGTTGCGGGCCAGTGAAATGGCCTGCGAGGCGATTTTCAAAGGCACGCAGGTCGATGGCATATATGATAAGGATCCCAAGCAACACAGTGATGCGGTGCGTTATGACGCGGTGACCTATGATGAGGTGTTGCAAAAGCGCCTGAAGGTCATGGATGCGTCAGCGATCGCTTTGGCGCGTGACAATAATTTACCGATCATTGTATTCTCCCTAGATGAGCCCGGCGGGTTCAGGGGGATTTTGTCGGGCAACGGAACATATACCAAGGTCCACGGTTAACCAACTTAAGAAAGAAAAATCATGTCGGATGACCCATTAGATATTGATATTGATGACCTGCAACGTCGCATGGACGGGGCCATGGTCTCTTTGAAAACCGAATTTGCCTCTTTGCGCACGGGGCGGGCCAGCGGATCTATTCTGGATCCGGTGATGGTGGACGCTTACGGGCAGATGACTCCCATCAACCAAGTCGGCACAGTGAATGTACCGGAATCGCGTATGGTGACGGTCAATGTCTGGGACAAAACACTGGTGGGCAAAGTCGAGAAAGCCATTCGTGAAAGCGGTCTGGGAATCAACCCTCAAACCAATGGCACCATCATCATGCTGCCCATCCCCGAACTCAACGAAGAACGGCGCCGGGAGTTGACAAAAGTGGCCGCGGGCTACGCGGAGAACTGCCGTGTGTCTGTGCGCAATATCCGCCGGGACGGCATGGATCAGATCAAAAAGGCCAAGGCCGCTGGCATGTCCGAAGATGACCAAAAACTTTGGGAAACAGAGGTGCAGGCCCTGACCGATGCGCAGATCAAATTGGTCGATGCCGCATTGGAGACCAAACAAGCCGAAATCATGATGGTTTAGAGTGGGCTTTATTGATGGGACAATCCGCGGAACATGTTGCGATTATCATGGATGGAAATGGCCGTTGGGCGCAGCAACGCGGCCTGCCGCGGTTGGCCGGCCACCACGAGGGGGCCAAAAGAATTCGTGAAATCGTCCAAGCCTGTCCCAGTGTTGGTGTGAAGCATCTGACAATATTTGCCTTTTCAACAGAAAACTGGAAGCGCACCCAGGTTGAAGTTGGCGGCTTAATGCGCCTGTTCAAGCGTTACATATTGCGTGAGGCCCAGGATTTGGTGAATGAGGGCGTGCGGGTTCGCTTCATCGGGGATCGCTTGCGGCTCGATAAAACGCTGATCAGACTGATGGACGAGCTTGAGGCATTGACGGCTCAGAACGCCAAAGTGCACCTGACCATCGCGCTCAACTATGGGGGCCGCGATGAGGTGACGCGCGCGGCGCAGCGCATGGCGGGGGATGTGGAGCGCGGCAAGCTGGCCGCAAAAGAGGTGACGGCGGAGGTCTTGGCGCGGTATTTGGATACGCATTCACTGCCTGATCCCGATTTGGTGATCCGCACCAGCGGCGAAGCGCGCATTTCCAATTTCCTTCTGTGGCAGTCCGCCTATGCGGAATATGAGTTTATCGACACGCTTTGGCCTGATTTTAGTGCTGGCGAATTTACAAAATTGCTGGTCAATTTTGGATCGCGCGAGCGCCGCTTCGGAGCAATTCCCGCATGACACAGGACCGGTGGGCAGATCTGCCTTTGCGCTTGGCCTCGGCGATTGTATTGCTTCTTGTTTTTTCTGCGTCCCTCTATGTGGAACGCCTAGGGGTTTTAGCGCTTGGCCTGGTTGCGGTGGTGGCCATGCAATGGGAATTGGCGCGCATGTTTGGCCTCAGCGGCCGCCGCCTGTTGGCGGTGACCGTTGTGGCCGCCGTGGGATGGTTGCCTATGGCGGTCCAGCCCATGATTTTGACGCAGAGTTTGCCTCTAGCAGCCGCGGCAGGATTGCTTCCGATCCTGCTTGCAGCGGCGTTTATCGCGCATAATCGGATGGTTTATATCGGCTATGGCGCGCTCTTGACGCTTGGGATGCTGTCTTTTTGGTTTTTGGCATTAACCTTTGGTGCCATTGGCATTGCGATCTTAGCAGCCGTGGTCATACTATCGGATATTGGCGGTTATATCGCTGGGCGCTTGATGGGTGGGCCCAAGTTCTGGCCCGCGATCAGCCCGAAAAAAACCTGGAGCGGCACAGTGGCAGGATGGGCGCTGGCTGGTCTTTTTGGGCTGTATCTCATGCAGCATACAGGGGCTTGGTGGTCCGTTCCGGCTGCGATCGCCGTGGCCTTTGGTGCGCAGATGGGTGACATTGCAGAAAGCTGGGTGAAACGCCGCATGGGCGTCAAAGACAGCTCACAACTCATTCCTGGGCATGGTGGTTTTTTAGATCGCCTTGATGGATTTATCGGTGGGGCCGCCGCTTTCGGCCTGATTACAGCGTTGTTTTTATCGTGATGCGCAGGGTTTCAATCTTTGGTGCCACCGGCTCCATTGGCCAAAATACGTTGGATCTCTTGCGGCGCGATCCAACGGCCTATCAGGTGGTGGCCTTGAGCGGTGGCCGCAACATTGCACAGCTGGCCAAGGACGCGCTTGAGTTTTCCCCTGAAGTGGTTGTCACAGCCTTTGCCGATCTTTTACCAGAGCTGCAGGCGGCTATGGCGGGATCTGGCGTGGCGGTCGAGGCGGGCGCTGAGGCGATCGCCAGAGCGGCTGAGCGCCCGGCCGATTGGATCATGTCATGTATTGTGGGCGTGGCGGGGCTAACGCCCAGTTTACAGGCGGTGAAGCAAGGCACGACCTTGGCCCTGGCCAATAAAGAATCCCTTGTGGCCGCAGGTCCTATTTTGATGGCAGAGGCCCGGCGTCATGGGGCGACCATTTTGCCGGTGGACAGTGAGCATTCTGCGGTGTTTCAAGCCTTAATAGGTGAAGATATTTCGACCGTTGAGCGCATCATCATTACCGCCAGCGGCGGGGCCTTTCGCGATTGGCCCCAGGCGGATCTCGCCAAGGCCACCCCGGCGCAGGCGCAAACGCATCCCAATTGGTCCATGGGGCAAAGGATCACCATTGACAGTGCCTCTATGTTTAACAAGGCCATGGAATTGATTGAGACCAAAGAATTTTTTGGGGTTCATGAGACGCAGATCGAGACGATTATTCATCCCGAAAGCCTGATCCATGCGATGGTCGGATTTCAAGACGGCGGGATGATGGCCCATGTGGGGCCGCCTGATATGCGCCACGCCATCGGCTTTGCGCTTCACTATCCCGAGCGCCGCCCCCTGGATGTCGCACGCTTGGATCTTACGCAGATCGGCCAGTTTCGCTTCTATGCTGCCGATGAGGGGCGCTATCCGGCTCTAAGTTTGGCGCGCGAGGTGATGCGGCGGGGCAATCTGTGGGGCGCTGCGTTCAATGCGGCTAAGGAAGTGGCCTTAGATCGTTTTATTGAAGGGGATATTGGATTTTTAGATATGGCGATACTGGTTGAAAAGGCGTTGCACGCGATGGATCGCGCGGAGCTGCTGCGCGGCGCGCCTCGTGATTTAACGGATGTGTTGCAGGCCGATCAAGCCACGCGCGAAAGGGTCCGGACAATAAATGTTTGATATCGCGGCACTCTCTGCCTCTTTTGGCGGATTTATTTGGATGATCTTCTTTTTTGTCATCGCTCTATCGGTCATCGTCGCGGTGCATGAATATGGCCATTACATCGTCGGACGTTGGTGCGGTATCCATGCGGAGGTCTTCTCGGTGGGATTTGGCGCCGTGCTCCTTTCGCGTGTGGACCGGCATGGAACGCGGTGGCAATTTGCAGCGCTGCCGTTTGGCGGATTTGTCCGCTTCAAGGGAGATGCCAGTGCCGCCAGCGCACCAGATGCTGCGCTTTTGCCAAAGCTGAGTGCTGAAGAACGGCGCAAAACCATGCATGGGGCGCCCATTTGGGCGCGCGCGGCGACCTCAGCGGCCGGGCCTGTGTTCAATTTTATCCTATCAATCGCGCTCTATTGTGGGTTGTTCATGTGGCATGGCCAGTATGATGGCAGTTTGAAGATCGCGCAATTAACCCCGGTTCCGGGGGAAATGGGCCTGCAGATCGGAGATGAAATCTTGTCCGTTGAGGGGCAAGACGTGCGCAGTTACGAAGAATTTGCGACGATCGGTCAGGCACTCGTGCCCCCCGTGCGCTACACGGTGATGCGGGACGGGCGGCGCAGCTCTGTGCTGGGGCCCGTACCTTTCCCGGCATTGGTGGCGCAGGTCCAGCCGCGCTCTGCGGCGATTGAGGCGGGGTTGCAAGCCGGTGACGTGATTTTGCGGATCGATGGAAGGGCCATTAACGGGTTTTCTCAACTGCAACAGACCGTGGCCGAGGCCGATGGAGATGAAATGGGATTTTCAGTGTGGCGCGCCGGCACAGAGTTTGATGTGCGCCTCACTGCAAAATCGGTTGCGATTCCAAGCGCTAATGGTGAATTTGTAAACCGGAGATTGGTGGGCATGTCTGGTGGGACGTTCTTTAAGCCGGGTACGGATCCATTGCCCTTTGGCGTGGCGATCCGCGCGGCCGCTGAGCGCACCTGGTCGATCATTACCCTGTCTCTTGCAGGTTTGAAGCAAATGGTTCTCGGCTCGATCAGCGCCTGCAATATTTCCGGTCCGGTGGCGATTGCCGAGACGGCTGGGCAGATGGCGCGTCAGGGGGCGATGCCCTTTGTTGCTTTGATCGCAGGATTGTCGACCGCGGTTGGCTTGATGAACCTCTTTCCCATCCCGGTCTTGGATGGCGGGCATTTGCTATTTTGCGCTTATGAAGCGATCACGGGGCGCAAGCCAAGTGATTCTGCTCTGCAGATTTCGATGACCATCGGGCTGTTTTTGGTTTTGTCGCTGACAGCCTTCGCTGTGGTCATGAATTTCATGTGCCCGTAACCTGACAATGTGGCGGAAAAGCCCGGAAAATGCGGTGATTGGCACGCAGTTTTTTTTGACACAGTGCCGGCGAGGCGATAAGTTCACGAAATATTAACCAAGCCACAACAGGGACATTTGTGATGAAACTTTTTGGAGCTCATGCGGCACGGGCAACCGTTTTGATCCGCGCGTTTGGTGTCATGATGATCTCTTGCGTCTGGATGGTGCAGGCGGCGCAGGCAAATGATTTTAAAATTACTGAAATTATAGTCGACGGTAATCGGCGGATCGAGACAGAAACCATCCGCAGCTACACAGAGATCGAGACCCCGGCCGTTTTGGCGATTGGTGAGGTTAATGACGCGGTGCAGCGCGTGCGCGATTCAAACCTGTTTGAAACTGTGACGGCAGAGGTCCAAGGCAACAAGCTCAAGGTCACTGTCGTTGAATTTCCGACGGTCAATGAAGTTGTGTTTGAAGGCAATGAACGGCTTGGCGAAAAACAACTGAGCGCTTTGGTGCGCTCGCAATCTCGGCGGATCTATTCGGTCAGCCAAGTGCGTGATGATGCCAATGCCATCGCTGAGGCCTATGCCAATCAAGGCCGCATAGCCGCCTCTGTCGAACCGCGGATCATTCGGCGATCGGACAACCGGGTTGATGTGATTTTTGAGATTGCGGAGGGCGGTGTTGTGGAGATTGAACGTCTGTCCTTCGTGGGCAATCGGACGTTCTCCGATCGGCGGCTGCGCCGTGTTTTGAACACCAAACAAGCCGGTCTGCTGCGGATATTCGTACAGCGCGACACCTATGTTGAGGATCGGGTAGAATTCGACAAGCAAGTTCTGACTGATTTTTATAACTCGCGTGGCTATATTGATTTTCAAGTGCAAGCTGTGACCTCAGAGCTGTCGAAAACCAAAGATTCCTTCTTTCTCACCTTCCGCGTTCAAGAAGGGCAGCAATTCTCTTTTGGCAAGATCACCACAACGTCAGACCTTGAAGACGTGGATCCGGGTGATTTTGAAAACGCTATTAAAATTGAGCAGGGGGATATCTACTCTCCGGCCCTGGTTGAAAATACCATCACCCGGATGGAGCGCCAAGCTCTAGAACTGGGGCTTGATTTCGTGCGTGTTGAGCCGCGTGTGACCCGCAACAATGAAGGCCTGGCCTTGGATATTGATTTCAACCTGTCTCGCGGTCCGCGCGTTTTTGTTGAGCGGATTGATATTGCAGGCAATACGACCACGCTTGATCGGGTGATCCGCCGGCAGTTCAAAGTCGTTGAGGGAGATGCGTTAAACCCCCGTGAAATTCGCGCCAGCGCTGAACGGATTCGCGCGCTGGGTTTCTTTGCAAGCTCTAATGTAACCACCCGCGAGGGGTCTGCACCCAATCAAAGGATCGTCGAAGTTTCGGTGACTGAGAAGCCGACCGGCAACTTGAAATTCGGGGCCAATTATAATTCGGCCAATGGGGTCGGATTGGTGGCCAGTTTCCGCGAAGAAAATTTCTTGGGGCGGGGGCAAGCCACCAGTTTTGGAATCAATACCACGACAAGCACGCGCGGGTTTAATTTTGGGTTCAAAGAGCCATCGCTATTCAACCGAGATTTGAGCTTGAGTTTTGGGGTAGATTACCGTGGCACCAGTAAGAACAACGCCCGGTATAATACCGGTTCGTTTGAAATTGATGCAGCCTTGGGCTTTCCTGTCAGCGAATCTGGATTTTTTACCCCCAAGCTCTTCTATGAAACTGAAGAGCTGACGGATGTGACGACAAGTTCAGCAGTTATCACCGGCGAAGCTGCGGAGGGTGACCGCAAAACGCTTGGCCTGGGCTATACTTATTCTTTCGACAACCGCCGCACGGGCCTCAATCCCAAATCCGGGATGTTTTTGCGGCTGTCGCAAGATTTTGGCCTAGCCGGTGACGCGCGTTTTGTCCGCACGAATGTAAAATTGGGTGGTGAAACCTATGTGCGCAATGAAGACTTCAAAGTCACAGCGATTTTGGAGGGCGGCGCGCTGAGTTATGCCGGTGGCAGTTCAAGCCGGGTTACGGATCGTTTTTTCCTTGGGTCTGGCTTGTTTCGCGGTTTTGCACCCGGCGGTCTGGGTCCTCGCGAAGTCGACACGAGCAACTCGATTAATGACGCGCTTGGCGGTGAATACTACGCGGTTGCGCGGTTTGAGACGCAATTTCCAATCGGCCTGCCTGAAGAATATGGCATTGAGTTCGGCGCTTTCTTTGATGCGGGCTCTGTTTGGGGCTTGGATTCGGCCCATGTGGGGTCGGGTGCGAACCAAGCACCGGCCAATACGATCCTTTACGATGAGTTCACCCTGCGCGCGGTGGCTGGCGTGTCCATCTTTTGGAATACGCCGATTGGTCCACTGCGTTTCAACTTCACCGATGCGGTTAAAACTGCAGAGTATGATGTTGAGCAGAATTTTGATCTCACTATTTCGGCGTCTTTCTGATGGGCGCTTGCGCCAGGTTGCTCCGATTCTCTTTACTGTGGCTTAGCTTGCTATGGGCGCTTCTGGCGGCGCCCTTGGCGGCGCAGGAGGCCTCAATATTGGTGGTCGATCTTGATCGGGCCTATGAAACCTCTTTGTTTGGCAAATCTATGCGCGCGCAGTTTCGCGAAGACAATCAAGACGTAGCAGCTGAAAATACGCTCCTATTGAATGCCTTGAAAGATGAAGAGCTGCAGCTGACAGAGGATCGTGCGACGCTGTCTGCCGAAGAATTCGCCGCCGCCGCCGCCGCATTTGATGCGAAAGTCCAGGAAATCCGCAGCGCACGGCTTGAAAAAATTAGGCAAGTGGATGAGCAGTTTAAGAATCTGAAGCCATTGTTTTTTAGCCGAATTGAGCCCTTTTTTGACCTGGTTATGCGGGAGTTCAATGCAACTGTGATCTTGGAGAAACGCTCGGTTTTACGCAGCATCGAGGGCATCGATATCACAGATCTTCTGGTCGAGCGGGTGGATGATGCCTTTCTGGCCAGTATTTCTGCCACCGAGCCGGCCGCTGAAAATTAGACCTCGGTTTGCGCCTTGGCTCCGAACAGGCGCCAGAATGGCTGTTCGGGCAAATGTTGCACGGCGCGTCAGGCTTTGGTACCTTTACTAAAATTAAGGATAAAATACATGACCGAACTTGCAAGCGCTGACATCCAACTGATTCAAGCCATTCTTCCGCATCGTTACCCCTTTCTTCTGGTAGATCGTGTCGAAGATATCGACGGGGTGAAATCGGCGCGGGGTATCAAAAACGTCACGATGAATGAACCCCATTTTCAGGGCCATTTCCCGGGCACGCCCATTATGCCGGGGGTAACGATTATTGAGGCTCTGGCGCAAACGGCCGCTGTTATGGTGGGGGTGACCCATAACTTGGCAGATACCAATATGTTGATCTACTTTATGTCGATCGATAAATGCAAATTCCGCCGCAAAGTCGTGCCCGGCGATGTTCTGGAGTTGCATGTGGAGACCCTGCGCGGCGGATCCAAAATCTGGAAATTTAAAGGCCGTGGTTTGGTCAATGGCGAAATGGCGGCAGAGGCCGAATTCACCGCCATGATGGATTTGCCGGAGACCGCCAAGTGAGCGTCGACAGCACCGCACAGATTCATCCGTCAGCGGTCATCGAGCCGGGGGCCCGCATCGGGGCGGGCTGTGAGATTGGGCCGTTTTGTTGGATAGGGGCCCATGTGGAGCTTGCCCAAAATGTTGTTTGCACATCGCATGTGGTTATTCGTGGGCAGACCAAAGTCGGTTCAGACACGCGCATTTTCTCATTTGCCGTAATTGGTGAAATTCCGCAGGATTTGAAGTTTAAAGGCGAAGTGTCCCAGCTGGAGATTGGCCAGCGCAACACCATCCGCGAGCATGTGACCATCAATCTTGGCACCCAAGGCGGCGGCGGCGTCACCTCGATTGGCGATGACTGTTTGCTGATGGCGGGCTGCCATATCGCCCATGACGCGCGTTTGGGAAATCGGGTCATTATTGTCAATTCTGCAGCCATTGCGGGCCATGTGGTCATTGAGGATGACGTGATTGTCGGCGGGCTTTGCGGCGTGCATCAATTCGTGCGCCTTGGAAAGGGCGCTATTATTGGCGCGGTTACTATGGTGACCAATGATGTGATTCCCTATGGTCTGGTGCAGGCGTCACGGGGACAGTTGGACGGTCTCAACCTTGTTGGCTTAAAGCGCCGTGGGGTGGATCGCCAAGACATCACGGCTCTGCGCGCCGCCTTTCAGATGCTGGCGCAGGGCGAAGGGGCGTTTCAAGATCGTGCGAAACGACTTGGGGAGGAAACCGACAGTGCCTATGTTCAGGAAATTGTCGATTTTATTCTGGGCGACAGCGGTCGCTCCTTTTTGACACCGGGGTAAACGGATGCTGGCGCTGATATGCGGGCAGGGTGCTTTGCCGGGTCTGATCGTTCGAAACATCTCCCATGTGCCTTTGATTGCGGCTCTGGAGCAATTTAGGCCCGAGGGTCTTGCCGTTGATTTGACGTTTCGCCTGGAAACCCTCGGCACTTTCTTGAATGACTTGAAACTCCGCGGGGTTAAGCAGGTTTGTTTCGCCGGCGCGATTAGGCGGCCAAAAGTCGATCCCGCACAAATTGACGCGGCCACACAGCCACTTGTGAGCCAGATTGCCCGAGCGCTTTCTGACGGCGATGATGCCGCCCTACGCATCGTTATTAATATTTTCGAACAGGCCGGTTTTGAAGTGGTTGGTTTTACGCAGCTTGTACCTGAGCTTTTGCCGCCGGGCGGGGTGTTGAGCCAACGCGCAGCTGACGCTCAGGATCACAAAGATGTGGCGCGGGCTCAAACGGTGGTTGAGGGGCTCTCAGCTTTGGACATGGGGCAGGGCTGCGTTGTGGCGTCTGGCCATATCTTGGCCGTTGAAGCTTTTGGCGGCACCCGGTGGATGTTATCGCGCCTCCCGGCCGTTCGACCCGCTGATTGGCCCGAAGGGGGGGTGCTCTATAAAGCTCCGAAGGCCGGCCAAGAGCGGCGAATAGACCTGCCGGCCATTGGCCCTGAGACCATGGCGCAGGCGGCGCAGGCAGGGCTGGCGGGGGTCGCCATAGTGCAGGGCGGCGTGGTTGCCTTGGATTTACCAGATGTCATTGCTGAGGCGGATCGTTTGGGGCTGTTTCTATGGGTGTGTGAGGCGAAGCTGTGAAGCTGTTCCTTTTGGCAGGTGAGGCCTCCGGCGATCGGCTTGGGGCGGATCTGATGCGCGGGTTGCGTCACCTTACACCGGATGTAACCTTTCGAGGGATCGCCGGGCCTGAGATGCAAAGTGAAGGTTTGGACAGCCTGTTTGACATGTCCGAGCTGTCCGTCATGGGGTTGGCGGAAGTCTTGCCAAAATATTTCGCCCTAAAGCGCCGCTTGGATCAGACCGTGGCGGAGGTGCTGGCCTGGAAGCCAGATATTTTGATCACCATCGACAGTCCTGATTTCTCCTTAAGGGTGGCGCGGGCGGTGCGGGCGGCGGACCCGAAGATCAGAACCTGCCACTATGTTGCGCCGTCAGTTTGGGCTTGGCGAGCGGGGCGCGCAAAGAAAATGGCGGGCTTTATTGATCATGTGCTGGCGCTATTGCCCTTCGAGCCGCCCTATATGGAGGCCGAAGGCATGGCTTGCGATTTTGTGGGTCATCCGGTCGCGGCGCAAGCCCCGATCACCTCTAAACAGATTGCTAAGTTTCAAGCCGACTACGCCTTAGATCCAGCGCGTGAGTCTTTAATGATTCTGCCGGGATCTCGACCCTCAGAAATCAAGCGCCTGTTGCCCGTGTTCTGCCAGGTCCTATCAGAGCCATTTTTCGCAGATTTCCAGCTGATTTTTCCGACATTGCCGCATCTGGAGCCGCTCTTGCGCGAAGCGCTTAAGGGCTTGCCGCAGGAGACAGTGTTGGTCACAGGCTCCGGGCTCAGCGCGGCGGCTGCTGCCGAAGAGCGGCTGGTTGCCTATGGCGCCGCAAAAGCGGCTTTGGCGGCCTCTGGCACCGTATCGCTTGAGCTGGCAGCGGCCGGCACGCCGATGGTGATTGCCTATGACATGGGTCTCATCTCGCGGTTGATCATCGGTGCTATGCTCCAAATTGACACGGTGACCTTGGTCAACCTTGTATCAGAGACCCGGGCTGTTCCAGAATTTGTCGGTAGAGACTGTAAAGCCGCACAAATCGCACCCGCTTTGCGGCAAATTCTGAGCGCTCCCGCAGCGCAAGCGCAAGCCATAGAGGAGACGATGACGCGCCTTGGCCGTGGAGATCCAGAGTTGCCCTATCGTTCGGCGCGCGCGGTCCTCAAAGGGCTCCAATAGTCTCAATCCCGGGTGATCCAACCACCGCCCAAAACCCGGCTGCCATCGGGATCATAGAAAACGCAAGCCTGCCCCGGCGCCACACCCTCTTCGGCCATCATCAGCTCTACCACCGCTTCGGTTTCCGACAACGGGCGCAGAACCGCGTCGCGTGGCGGGCGGGTGGAGCGGACTTTTGCGGCGATGCTCCACTCGGCTTGATCAGTCAAAGGCTTGTCGCCAAGCCAATTGACTTCCTTAAGGCGCACGTGCCGTGTCGCCAGCATCTCTTTCGGTCCAACCACCACATGCCGGTTTTCGATATCCAAACGGACCACATAGATGGGATCAGTCAATCCACCGATGCCAAGACCGCGTCTTTGGCCAATGGTATAATGAATAATGCCCTCATGGGTCCCCAGAACTTTGCCGCTCTGATCGACAATGTCACCCGGTTGTGCCGAACCTGGATGCAACTTTTCAATGACCGCCGCGTAGTTACCATCTGGTACAAAGCAAATATCTTGGCTGTCAGGTTTATCGGCCACACCAAGGCCGTATTTGCTCGCCAGAGCGCGCGTTTCAGCCTTGGAGGTCAAATGCCCCAGCGGGAATCTCAGATATTCGAGCTGCTCGGTCGTGGTTGAAAATAGAAAGTAACTTTGATCGCGATTGTGATCTGCGGCCATATGCAATTGCGCACCCGTTGGGCCGGTTTTGCGTTGGATGTAATGGCCCGTGGCCATGCAATCTGCGTCAAGATCTTTGGCCGTTTGCAACAAATCTTTGAATTTCACACGCTCATTGCAGCGAATACAGGGCACGGGTGTCGCCCCAGCCAGGTAGCTTTCGGCAAAATCGTCGATAACCGCTTCGCGAAATTTATTCTCATAGTCCAAAACGTAATGCGGAAAATTGAGCTCTTCCGCCACGCGGCGCGCGTCGTGAATGTCGCGGCCAGCGCAACATGCACCCTTTTTAGCGAGTGCTGCTCCATGGTCATAAAGTTGGAGCGTAATGCCAACAACATCATAGCCTTGCGCCGCCAATTCGGCCGCAACAACCGAGCTATCAACCCCGCCTGACATGGCAACAACCACCCGGGTGTCTTCGGGCGCCTTGGCAAAACCAAGGGAATTTAAAGGGGTTTTATGGCTCATGGGAGGTGCTCAGTCCTGCAGAATTTAGCTAAATTATAATAACAAAAATCGCACGCTTCACAACACTTTAAGTGCTTTGCGGTCCATTGGCCGCGAGAAAGGAGCCTGCACATGCATATTCGCAAGGTTCGCGGTCCACGCACGGTTCAATTGCCCGATGGCGGATATTTGAGCCGTGGTGACCTGCCGCCCCCCACAACAAAACGCTGGGTCGCCTCGCGCAAGGCGACTGTTGTGAAAGCCGTGCGTTTTGGACTGATTTCATTGGAGGAAGCCTGTAATCTCTACGACTTGACCCGAGATGAATACAGCAGCTGGCAAACTGCTGTGGCCCGGCACGGGGAGTCAGCGCTGCGCGCTACGGCGTTGAAAAAGTATCGCCAATTTGATCAATAGTTTACAGAAATAGTGTTTATGGGTAACATTAAATTAACCAGTTTATTTCAGGATGTATTTAGCTGTTATTGGGGATTTTTATGCGAATACTTTTGATTGAAGATGATCCTGCCACGTCGAAAAGTATTGAACTCATGCTGGGGCATGCGAATTTCAACGTCTACACGACGGATCTGGGGGAAGAGGGCATTGATTTGGCCAAACTCTATGATTACGACCTGATTTTGCTCGACTTGGTTTTGCCTGATATTAATGGGCATGATGTGTTGCGCCAGTTGCGTGTTGCTCGGATTGATACCCCGATTCTGATCCTGTCTGGCGAGACCGATACTGAGAATAAAATGCGCGGGTTTGGCTCTGGGGCGGATGATTATCTGACCAAACCGTTTCACCGGGAGGAATTGATCGCACGGATTCACGCGATCATTCGACGCTCAAAAGGGCATTCGCAATCGATCATCAAGACCGGCGATATAGAGGTGAATTTGGACGGAAAAACCGTCGAAGTGCGCGGGAATACCGTGCATCTGACCGGTAAGGAATATCAAATGCTGGAGCTGTTGAGTCTGCGCAAAGGCACGACACTTACTAAGGAAATGTTCTTAAACCATCTCTACGGTGGCATGGATGAGCCTGAGCTAAAAATCATTGATGTATTCATATGTAAATTGAGAAAGAAATTAAGCGAAGCCACTGGGCGCGAAAATCACATCGAAACCGTCTGGGGGCGCGGATATGTGTTGCGTGACCCAAAGCCCGATGATGCGGCGCAAGATATGGCAATTTCGGCCTAAGATGGTCAGGCATGGCTTGCCGTGACGGTCAACTTTCTGGGCCTCACACTTCGGCAAGATGACAAATGTGGATGGTGTCAGAAACCCTGTGACATTGACGTCGCTTTACGATGTATGAACGCAAATCACCGTATGGCATGACAGAATCCAGCCCCTGCATCGGCCAAAGCCGTACATAATTCACAGCATAAGGCCTCTGGACGGGATCGGATCCAATCCTTAGTTTACCCCGAAGAATACGGGGGGCGGTATGGCGCAAAATCTACCAGTATCAGACATGACAGAGGACCAAGCAGCCCTTGAATTGCAGCGCTTGGCACTGACTTTGGCACAGGCTAATCGCGCCTATCATCGCGATGACCACCCGTCGATAGATGATGCCACCTACGATTGGCTCAAGCTGCGCAACGCGCAGATTGAACAAAAGTTCCCGCATCTCAAGCGCACAGATAGTCCAAGCGATCAAGTCGGGGCAAAACCAAAGGAAGGCTTTGGCAAAATCCGTCATCGCAAGCCGATGTTATCCTTGTCAAATGCCTTTGATGCGGAAGATGTGGAGGACTTCGTCGCCCGGCTTAAAAAATTCTTAAATCTTCCCCCCCAATCCCACATGCGCATGACGGCCGAACCCAAAATCGACGGGCTGTCACTGGCGGTGCGTTATGAGAAAGGGCAGCTGGTTCACGCAGTGACGCGCGGGGATGGCGAAACCGGCGAAGACGTCACAGCCAATGCGCTTACCATTGCCGATATTCCCAAGAGTTTGAGCGGGGCGCCAGATGTTCTAGAGGTGCGCGGCGAAGTCTATATGACCCATGCAGATTTTGCAGCTCTCAACGCCGCACAAGAGCAGGCCGGGCAAAAGCCCTTTTCGAACCCACGCAATGCCGCCGCAGGCTCTTTGCGTCAATTGGACGCTCAGATCACCCAGGCACGTCCCTTGTTATTTTTCGCCTATGCTTGGGGCGATCTATCCGAGCCCTTAGCACCGAGCCAATCGGCGGCGGTGGCCCGCCTGCATGCCTTGGGGTTTTCCACCAACCCCCTTTTCAAGACCTGTGATACCTCCGAAGAGTTGATCAACCATTATCGAGCGGTTGAATTGGCCCGTTCTGAACTGGGGTATGATATCGACGGCATGGTCTACAAGGTGGATGATCTGGCGCTGCAAGCGCGGCTTGGGTTCAGAGCCACCACCCCCCGCTGGGCCATAGCCCATAAATTCCCTGCGGAATTGGCCTGGACTGAATTGCTCAGCATTGACATTCAAGTTGGCCGCACAGGGGCTTTAAGCCCTGTGGCCCGTCTCAATCCGGTGACCGTTGGCGGTGTGGTGGTCTCCAATGCCACATTGCACAACGAAGATTATATCGCCGGACGTGACAGCAAAGGCCAAGGCATCCGTGGCGGCAAGGATATTCGTGTCGGCGATTGGGTGCAAATTTACCGCGCCGGCGATGTCATTCCGAAAATCGCTGATGTGGATCTGTCGCGCCGACCGGCCGATAGCCAGCCATTTGATTTCGCAGATAAGCTTAGACAGGAGGGCATCGAGGGTCGGCGCGCGCCGGGCGATGCCGTCTGGCGGTACTCTGGCGCAGAACCCCTCGCGGATTTGGCCATTGAAGCGTTGAAGCATTTTGTCTCGAGGCAGGCTTTTGACATTGAAGGTCTCGGGGCGAAACAGATTGAACAATTTTACCATCGGGGCTGGATTCGAACGCCGGTGGATATTTTCACCCTCAAGGCCCGTTTCGGGCCGGGACAATTACAGCAGGTCAGCAAGCTCGATGGATGGGGCGAAAAATCCGCGCAAAAACTCTTTGAGGGCATTGACGCGAAGCGCCGCATTGAGCTGCACCGTTTGATTTTCGCCCTTGGGATACGGCATGTGGGCGAAGGTGCGGCCAAGCTTTTGGCCAATCGTTTCGTCACTTGGGAGGCCTTCAGCGAAGCCATGCGGAACGCCGTGGCCGGCAGTGCAGCGGCGGAAGCCTTGGTGGATATCGATGGGGTGGGCGCGGTTATGGCCCAATCAGTGGTTGAACCGTTTCAAAATCCCGCGCGTTTTGCCGCCTTGCAGGTGTTGCTTGAGCAACTCGAGGTCATTCCGGCGCCGCAGATTGACAGCTCAAGCAGCCCAGTTGCAGGCAAGACAGTTGTTTTTACAGGCACCTTGACACAGATGACCCGAGCAGAGGCAAAGGCCCGTGCGGAAACGCTTGGTGCGAAAGTCTCCGGCTCTGTCAGTGCCAAGACAGATATTCTAGTGGCTGGCCCCGGCGCTGGATCAAAGGCGAAAAAGGCGGCAGAATTGGGAATTGAGACCCTTGATGAAGAGGGCTGGATCGCATTGATTGAAGGGCTATGAGCACGCGCCCCGAAATTCTTTTCCCGCTTTTTGCGGAGCTCAGCACATTGGCTGGTGTGGGCGAGAAAAGCGCCAAGGCCTTTTCTGGACTGAAAATCACCAAGCCACGCGATGTGATTTTTACCCTGCCTCATTCGGTGGTTGATCGGCGGGTGGTGCAAAGCGTGCAAGGTTTGGCGGCGCCTCAAACGCTGAGTGTGCTCGTGCGGGTGGTTAAACATATTCCGGCCCGGGTCCGTGGCAAGCCTTATCGGATCATCGTTGAGGATGCGCAAAGCACGATTGAGTTGATCTTTTTCCACGCGCGAGGGGACTATCTCGAGCTTATCTTGCCTCTGGGTGAGGAGCGATTGATTTCTGGCAAGCTCGAGGTGTTTGATCACCGCGCCCAAATGGTGCATCCCGATTATATTCTGACACCTGAGGCACAAGACGAGCTGCCCCAATTCGAGCCAGTCTATCCGCTCACCGCCGGGGTGTCGGGCAAACTCATGGCCAAAGCTGTGCGTTCGGCCATGGACAAGCTGCCGGATTTGCCCGAATGGATCGAGCCGTCTGTTCTGCGTGACAATGGCTGGCCCGATCTTACGACCGCCGTGCGCGAAGCTCATGCGCCCAAAGGCGCAGCGGATGTGGCCGCCCATAGCCCGGCACGGGCGCGCTTGGCCTATGACGAATTTTTGGCCCATCAGCTGACCAAGGCGATTGCGCGGGCGCAAGCGCGTGTTAAGACCGGGCGGATCACCGCCGGTACGGGTCAATTGCAGAGCAAGGTTTTGGAGCAACTGCCCTATGCCCCCACAGGAGCGCAGCGCCAAGCAATTTCTGAGATTGGGGCGGATATGGCCAGCCCCCGGCGCATGAACCGGCTGCTACAAGGTGACGTCGGGGCCGGGAAAACCTTGGTGGGATTCATCGCTTTGTTGCAGGCGGTGGAAAGCGGCGGGCAGGGGGTCTTGATGGCGCCGACAGAGATTTTGGCCCGCCAACACTTAGAAGGGTTACGTCCTTTGGCTGATCGTGCTGGGGTGCGGGTTGATATGCTCACCGGGCGGGACAAAAGCAGCGCACGTCGTCAAAAGCTCGAGGATTTGACCAGTGGCGCAATTGATATCCTTGTCGGCACGCATGCCGTGTTTCAAGAGCAGGTTGCCTTCAAAGATCTTCGCTTGTCGATCATTGATGAGCAGCACCGCTTTGGGGTGCAGCAACGCCTGGCATTGGGCGCGAAGGGAACTAAGGTAGATGTGCTCGTGATGAGTGCCACGCCAATCCCCCGATCTTTGGAGCTCGCGCAATATGGCGATATGGATGTCTCGACACTTTATGAAAAGCCGCCCGGGCGCAAACCCATCACCACGGCCGCGGTTCCGCTGTCGCGTTTGGCCGATGTGATTTCTAAATTAAAGGCCGCCATTGCTTCGGGCCGCCAAGCCTATTGGGTGTGCCCATTGGTCGAAGAGAGTGAAACCATTGATTTAACCGCCGCAGAAGAGCGGTTCAAAACCCTGCGCGCGGCCCTGGGTGATGGGGCTGTCGGCTTGGTGCACGGTCAATTGCCACCCTCAGAGAAGGATGCCGCAATGGCGGATTTCGTGGCGGGGAAGACAAAGGTATTGGTCGCCACCACGGTGATTGAGGTGGGGGTCGATGTGCCCAATGCGACGATCATGGTCATCGAGCGTGCGGAAAATTTTGGACTGGCACAGCTGCATCAATTGCGCGGACGCGTGGGGCGCGGTGAGGCCGCCTCGACCTGTTTGTTGATGTATCAAGCTCCGTTGAGCAAATCTGCCGAGCGGCGGCTGGGCATTATGCGAGATACCGAGGACGGGTTCCGTATTGCTGAGGAAGATCTGAAGATGCGCGGGGCTGGGGATGTGATTGGCACCGCACAATCGGGCCTGCCGCGATTTAAGGTCGCCAATTTGGAACACCAGAGCGCATTGATGGCCACAGCACATCAAGACGCGCGAATGCTGCTGCAAAGCGATCCGGCCCTTACGAGCAGTCGCGGCAAAGCGGCGCGTATCCTGCTTTGGCTGATGGAACAGGATCAGGCCGTTCATTTAATATCAGTAGGTTAAATATTATGTTCGCAAATGTTCCGTAAAAGTTCTTTACATGCATGCAGTCCTGTGAGAACAAAGTGGCAACAATAAATAAATGGGAGCAGAATATGGACAACTTTTTCTCAAACGCCCGTAAATCAAATGCCGAGGAAGCGCGCCGCTTGGAAACCAAAGAGGCGATCAAGGATGCGATTGGTGCATTCGCAATCATCGCGATGCTTTATATCGGTCTGTTTATCCCGAGCCTCTAGCCGAGGGCACAGATGCAATGCGCCTCTTGAATAAGGTGGAAGCGTGACGTGTTAAAGGCAGAGCAGAGGTTTTTTGTTCTTCTTGTGACGCGCGATCAGCTGCCGCTGCTGGCGATTTTCGGGGCAAAGCGCGGCCAAGCGGTGCTGGCTTGGTGCGGTCATCAGTTCTGGAAATATAGCAAACAGCTCGGCGCGGGCGGCTGAGGAGATGGATTTCAGGGCCTCCGGGCCGGTATGCAGGCTCTCGCAGGGCGCACCATTGGCAAATATCACCTCATGTTGATCAAATAAGAGGTGGATATATGTCACTTCGGTGCAATCTGTGTCGATATGAATTCCCGGCAAATCTGTGAGCTTTACCGCGGCAATCAAGCTGTCCTGCGTGCCAAACATGCGCTGATTGATGGGCGATGACACCAAAACCCGATGTTGGCGGGAAAGGCGTAGGGGCTCACGAGGCAGACCCTGGCCTAAGGCACCGATGGAAATTTCGATGGGTCTAAATCTGTCTTTGGGGAAATAGGGTGCGAGTTTTACCGATCTTCTCCCGATCCAACGGATGGTTTGTGGACCGTGGTGCCGGGTGCGCACAAGATCGCCCACACAGAGCGTTTCTACGCGCCTTGCACCGGCCGGGGTGTCAATCCAAGTTCCCGCAGTAAAACAGGGCGTAGTTTGCTGCGCGATCTGCGCATAGGGCATAGGATCGCCCAAAGAGAAGTTCGAAAGGCTGTAGGTCACCCCATCCGTTAGATCTTGCGTGAAAAGCAAGTAGCCCTCCACTTGAGACGACGCGAGCATGCGCCAAACCTTGAAGCTCGTTCCGTCCGAGCCAGTGACCGTCCAAGACCCACCTACTCTTGCGTTGCTATTGTGGATGATACCATTCAGCGATTTTAGCAGCTCTAAGCTGGTATCCGTAATTGTCAGCTGTGCATCACTATCGGTAAACACGAGGGTTTCGATTTGCGTATTGGCCTCGTCATAGGTGAACGATCCTGTGTTTCCCCAAGTGAATCCACCCCCCAAAACATTGGGTGCAGTGCCATCGATTGCGTGCAGAGTATGATCAGGCATTATGACTGCGCTTTATGTTATAAAGATAATTAATCAAAAAATTGATTAAATTTGCAGTCAATGTGTCTTCAACTGGTTAATTCTGCGTTAACAATATATCGGATTATGCTGAATTTTGTGCAGCGATGCTGGCGCAAGCCTCGGCTGTGGCGTCGAGCGATAAAAGAATGCTTGCGTGTCGGTTCTTATACTCAGAAGCGGGCGCGAGCACCTCAAAACCGTCAAACGGTGGGCCGGGCGGTGGCCCTCCGGATTTAAGCATCGCAGCCAGCTCATCGCGCGCGCGCACCACCTCTTCAGCGGAGCGGCCAATGATGTTTTGCGCCGCTACACTTGCCGCCGCTTGGCCAAGGGCGCAGGCTTTCACATTTTGCGCAAATTCAGTAATTTTGCCATTTTGCATAATGACATCAACCGTCACCTTCGATCCACAAAGCGGCGAGCGTTTCATGGCGCTGGCGTCTGGATTGTCCAGACTGCCCACATGCGGCATCTGCGCTGCGAGGGCGAGAATGCGTGTGGAATAAAGTTTGATCAACTCAATTTGTTCAGTCATTGTTTGGACATTCCCCGTTGCACCCAATAGATAAGCCGCAGAAGTGAAATGCAAGAGGAGGTCTGACATGTTCGACCCGCAAACGTTAAAATATGATGCCAACGGACTGTTGCCGGTGATTGCTCAATGCGCTGAGACGCATGAAGTTTTAATGTTGGCTTGGATGAATGCGGAAGCGGTGACCGAAACCTTGCGCAGCCGCAGCGTGACCTATTGGTCCCGGTCACGGCAGAGTTTTTGGGTGAAAGGGGCAACCAGCGGACACCGGCAGACATTGGTCGATCTGCGGTACGATTGCGATCAAGATTGCCTTTTGGCGATCGTGATGCAGGAAGGACCGGCCTGCCACACCAATCGCCGCAGCTGCTTTTATACGTCGGTTATCATGGGTGATACGCGTGAATTAAGTCAGCCAATTGTCTGAAATATATTACAATAAGATCATGAATTGGAGCGTGTCGGCAGCCCGACCATCGCGCGGATATCGTCAGGACTCGCCCCTTCGCTTCGGAATTTTGCAATGGCTTTGGCGTCATCTCGCTTGGCGAGGCGCTTACCGTTGGAATCTCGAATGAGGGCGTGGTGATGGTAGATCGGCTTTGCGTAGCCCAGGAGGTGTTGCAATAAGGCATGAATGGGTGTGGCGCTCAGCAGATCGGCACCCCGCACCACATGGGTGATGTCTTGCGCCGCATCATCCACCACGACCGCAAGATGATATGCTGCGGCACCATCACTGCGGGCCAATACAGCATCTCCAATATTATCAATAAAATGATCGACATTATTAATGTGATCAATTGGTGTTATGAGGTCATCTGAAAGCTCTTGAAACGCGATCTTAGAGCAGCCCGCCAGCGCAGCCGCCATATCCAGCCGCCGCGCCTGCCCAGCAAGGAGATGGCCGGCTATATGTGGACGACAGGTCCCAGGATAGACCAGCCCATCGGGTCCCCAATTGGGCGGTGTACCTTCTTGGGGTGCTGACGCAGCCTGTGCAATATCGCGGCGGCTGCATTTACATCCATAGATCAGCCCGCGCCCTAAAAGTGCTGTGAGAGCCGCCTCATAGGCCGCGCTGCGTGTGGCTTGGCGCAATACAGGCCCGTCCCAGGTCAGGCCGAGCCAGGCCAAGTCATCAAAGATCTGCGCCTCCCATTCAGGCCGCGCGCGGCTTTGATCAAGATCTTCAATCCTAAGCAAAAACATGCCGCCCTGGCGGCGGGCGAAATCATGAGCCGTGATGGCGGAATAGGCATGTCCAAGATGCAGCGGGCCCGTGGGAGAGGGGGCAAAGCGTGTGCGGATCACAGGCGCCTCAAGATCAGAACATCCGAGCCCATTGGGGGCTCTCGCAGGTGCAAGCCATTTTCTCGATACATCAGCTCGACGCGACCTTGGTTAATCTCAGTCGTCAAAACAGCATCATAGCTGCCATGGGCGACAGTGGGGTCATTAAAGGACAGGCCGATGACCCCGCCGGGCTTTAGGTGATCAATGATCAGGCTCAAAGTTTCGGGCGGCGCGGCGCCGAGGGAAACAACGCCCGCAGCGATGATCACCGAATATTGCCCTTCCGTCACACCGGTGATCTCACCAGGGCGCCCTTGCCAAAGGTTGGTGTAGAGCGCTCGCGCCCTGGCTTTTTCAAGCATGGGCGCTGAGATGTCCAATCCATCAATATTTGTAAATCCGGCATTTTGCAGCGCGAGGCCAGACAGACCGGTGCCGCAGCCGAAATCCAAAATACGGTCATTCAGCTGCACATAGGGTTTTAAAGCCGCGGCAATGCGGCGCGGGGTGTCATAGCCGGCTTCGGCCAAATCTTCATCATAATGAGAGGCCCAATCGGCATAGATTTCCAAAGTTTCTTCTACCGGGCGTGGCACCCAGAGAGGGAATTTAGTGGGTAAATTGCGATCCTGCGTCATGGCGATAGCCTAGAGTTTGGTGCTGTTTTGGCAAGAGATTATCGCTCCAGCCAGGCTGAAAACGTCTCTTTGGCACGGTCCGTATAGGCTTTGTAGCGCTCCTTGCGCCGCTTGCGTCCGCCCTTGACCGTATCAATTGGTGGAAAAAGCCCGAAGTTTACATTCATCGGTTGGAAGGTCTTAGCCACAGCGCCGCCCGTGATGTGGGTGATCAATGCGCCACAACCGGTATCGGGTCCCGGCGGCGGCAGAGTGTGACCTGAGAGTTCCGCGGCCGCCATACGGCCCGCCACCATGCCCATGGCCGCGCTTTCGACATAGCCCTCAACGCCCGTAATTTGCCCAGCAAAACGGATATTGGGCTTGCTTTTTAGCTGCATTTGCGGCGTGAGCAGGGTGGGGGAGTTGATGAAGGAATTGCGGTGAATCCCGCCCAATCTTGCAAATTCCGCCTCTTCCAGGCCTGGGATCATACGCAATACGCGGGTTTGCGCGCCATATTTCATCTTGGTTTGAAACCCGACAATATTAAACAGCGTGCCCAAAGCGTTGTCCCGGCGCAGTTGCACCACCGCGTAGGGCTTATTCTCTGGATCATGGGCGTTGCACAGCCCAACCGGCTTCATCGGGCCAAAGCGCAGGGTTTCGCGGCCACGTTCGGCCATGACCTCAATCGGAAGGCAGCCGTCAAAATACCCGGCTGTTTCACCTGGTTTGAACTCGGTTTTCTCGGCCTTGAGCAGCGCATCGATGAAGGCCTCATATTGCGCTTTGCTCATCGGGCAGTTGAGATAGGCTGTGCGCTCTTCTTCGGTTTCGCCCTTGTCATAGCGCGACTGCATCCAAGCGCGGCTCATGTCGATGCTGTCGGCATAGATGATCGGTGCAATTGCATCGAAAAAGGCCAGGGCCTCTGACCCCGTCTCCGCCTGTATCGCCTCGGCCAATGCGCCAGAGGTCAACGGTCCCGTGGCTACAATCCACTGCCCCTCATCGGGCAGATGGGTGATTTCGTCATAGGTGACGTTAATTAAAGGATGCGCATGGATCGCCGCCGTGATGCTTTTGGCATAGGGTTCGCGATCCACCGCCAAAGCACCGCCTGCGGGTATGCGATGCTTATCAGCCGTGGCCAAAATGAGGCTGCCCGCGGCCCGCATCTCCCAATGCACCAAACCCACGGCGTTTTGCTCGTCATCATCCGAACGGAAGGAGTTGGAGCATACCATCTCACCCAAATCACCGGTTTGATGGGCAAAGGTCTCCACCTTTGGGCGCATTTCGTAAATCGTCACCGGCACGCCAAGCTGTGCTGCTTGCCATGCCGCTTCGCAACCGGCCATGCCGCCGCCGATGATGTTTAATCTTTGTGTCATGGCAGGCGATGTAATGGCATGCGCGGCAGAAGGGAAGAGCTCAGTCTTGCGACCAATTGGGATCGCGTTTCTCAATAAAGGCGGCAATCCCTTCCTCAGTGTCCCGGTTCAGCATATTCTCCACCATGACGTTGCCGGTGTAGGCATAGGCTTGGTCTAGTGGCATCTGAATTTGCTGGTAGAAGGCGGTTTTGCCGGTCTTGACCGCAGAGCCGAGTTTGGATGCGATGAGCTCTGCCAAGGCGCGGGCGCTGGGGGCAAGCTCAATTTCCGGCACCACGCGATTGATCAGGCCGGCGTGTTTGGCCTCATCGGCCGTCATAAATTCGCCAGTGACCAACATTTCGAATGCGCGTTTGCGGGCAATGTTGCGCGAGAGCGCCACCATGGGCGTTGAGCAAAACAGGCCGATATTGACGCCATTCACTCCGAACCTCGTGCCTTCCGCTGCAACGGCCAGATCACAACTGGCCACCAGCTGACAACCTGCGGCGGTCGCGATCCCATGAACCTGGGCAATCACAGGTTGGGGGATTTCTTGCACAGTTTGCATGAAGGTTGCACAGCGATCAAAGAGATCCTTAAAGGCCGCAGCGCCGCCATCGGCATTTTGCCGTGCCGCAGTCATTTGCTTGAGATCATGACCCGCGCAGAAGGCTTTTCCAGTTCCAGCCAGCACCACCGCCCGGATCGTTTTATCTGATTTCAATGCGTTCAATGTGTTTTGAAGCGCGGCAAGCATCTCGTCCGAGAGCGCATTGAGCCGCTCAGGTGCATTCATTGTAAGGTAGGCGACGGCGTTTTCGTCGCGGCGTGTCAAAATTGCCATCTTGCTCTCCATTAACTTCCTCGTCACCATAACCAAAAGCTGAGGAGCGCGACAATGGCACTTAAAATGAACGCTGCGGAACTGAAGGCTTTTTTGCTGCGCGAATTTCCGCAAGTGGCGGATGAATTCGAAATTACAGACCTGAGCACGGAGCGGCTGGACGTGGCACTTCATGTGCAGGACAAGCATCTGCGTCCGGGTGGCACCGTCTCGGGGCCGTCAATGTTCGCTTTGGCTGATGTGGCGGCCTATTTGCATATTCTTGCGCTGATCGGCCCAAAAGCCTTAGCGGTGACCACAAATTGCGGGATTGATTTCATGCGCAAACCCAGCGCAGGCGCGGATTTACTGTGCAAAAATGAGGTGGTCAAACTTGGCCGGTCCTTGGCTGTATGTCAGAGTATGATCTATTCAGCGGACCAAACCCAGCCGGTGGCCCGCGCCAATTTGACCTATGCCATTCCGCGTGATGGGTGAGGGGGGGCAGGCTGGGCGTTGGGGTAAAATAATACCTTATTTTTAGGATAATGATTTTAAACGGTTTTTTATGGCATTTCGATGTTGACTGCATCTCGGCAATCTCTATAACCCGCTCATCACCAACCTCGATGGGTATAAAAAATGAAAACCTTCTCTGCAACACCTGCAGATATCGACAAAAAATGGATTCTGATCGACGCCGAAGGCGTTGTTTTGGGCCGTTTGGCTTCGATTATCGCAATGCGCCTGCGTGGCAAACACAAAGCCACCTTCACACCGCACATGGACATGGGCGACAATGTGATTGTGATCAATGCTGAAAAAGTTCAGCTGACGGGTAACAAGCGCAACAAAGAAAACTACTGGCACACCGGGTACCCAGGTGGGATCAAATCCCGCACCACGGGCACGATCCTGGAGGGCAAGTATCCTGAGCGCGTTTTGACACAAGCTGTGAAGCGCATGTTGCCAGGTAACCGTCTGTCGCGTCAGATTATGACCAATCTGCGTGTCTATGCAGGCGCCGAGCATCCACATGAGGCGCAAGCCCCAGACGTATTGGATGTAAAAGTCATGAACAAGAAAAACACACGGGTATAAGCGATGTCAGATCAAATTACATCTCTCGAAGACCTGGCAGCGGTCGCCGAAGGCACCTCTGCTGTGGTTGAAATCGCAGCGCCTCGGGAACCTGTTCGCGATGACTTGGGCCGCAGCTACGCCACTGGCAAACGTAAAGACGCGGTTGCCCGTGTCTGGATCAAACCAGGTTCCGGCAAAGTGACTGTGAACGGCAAAGATCAAGACGCTTACTTTGCGCGCCCTGTTCTGCAGCTGATCTTGCGTCAACCGATGCAGGTGGCCGGTGTTGAAGGCGAATTTGACGTGGTTGCCACAGTCAAAGGCGGCGGTTTGACAGGCCAAGCGGGCGCTGTGAAACACGGCATCTCGAAAGCCTTGCAACTCTATGAACCCAGCCTGCGCGGCGCCCTGAAAGCCGCCGGCTTCCTGACGCGCGACAGCCGGGTCGTGGAACGCAAAAAATTCGGTAAGCGCAAAGCCCGTCGGAGCTTCCAGTTCTCGAAACGTTAAAGTCTGACTTACAGATAATAAAACAATTACAAGGGCTTGCAGTTTTGCGAGCCCTTTTTTTATGGATATTATGCGTAACACAAGCGTAACATCCAATTGAAATCATTGACGCAGAAGATTGTGGATGTAACATAAGCGTAACAGTTAGCACAACTCAAAGACGTAACATCAATGGCATATTACATGACAAAAGAGAATATTTTAATGGAGGGTTGATACTTTATCAGCGTGATTTAGAGGTAAGTAATCCAATTGCTAAAACACATAATAAACCAAAATGGTATATGCGTGTTAAAATTAAGGGAATGAAGGGTAGGGCACTTGTACGCAGTACTAAACTAACTGAGTTTGAAGATGCGTATGAATATGCAAAAGAAGAGTACTTGCGTTTACACTCTGCAATTCGTTTAGGACATACAATAGACGAGTATACGTTTGAACAACATTGGAATGAGTGGTTTGAACGTAAAATTAAAGAGGGTGTTTGGACTGAAAGTAGACAGCGTTGGCAGTACAATTACTTCAAAAGATATTTTAGTGAGTATTTCACACGTAACAATAAAAGTTTACTTCTAAATGAAATTAATGGTTCAGTTGCTAACGGTTATTGGCAATGGCGAATAAATTATTGGGATACTGAAAAAGGCAAAGCACTTAAAAAGTATAACCCTAAACGTAGAAATACAAAAAATACTGCAACTCTTAATACGTCAAAAGTGCCTGCCAATAAGACACTTAAGATGGAACAAAGTGCATTAAATCAAATAATTTATGATGCGTTTGAAAACGGAAGAATACAGCAAGTATTCAAATTAAAAGCACCAAGTGTAGGTAATAAAGACAGTCAACGTGCAAGTTTTACTGAAGAAGAGTACAACGTACTTACACGCTACTTGCGTAGTTACAGAGACAACGTTGGTATCTTTAAGGGTACTAACGTGCATAAAATGCATATGCTTCAACGTCAGCAAATGTATTACCTTATACTGTTTATTGCGAATAGTGGCTTAAGGGTAGGGGAGGTAAGGGAACTTACTTGGCAAGATTGTAAGTTTGATATTGATAATGGTAATGATGAATTAATTGCAGAAATACGTGTAAGTCAGAATACTAAAACAAAGAAAGTACGTAACGTACAAACACAACCTTCTGCAAATACTTCCTTACAAAGATGGAGACAAATTTCTCCTTTCAAGAAGCAAAAGAACTTTGTTTTTTTTAGTGGAAGCACTGATGAGCAAAAGCAATTTACTGACTTAAACAAAACATTCAAAACAATATTAAAGAAAATTCCTTACAATGATAGGGAAGATGGTTTGCTAAATGACGCAGATGGTAAGCGTAGAAGTTTGTACAGCCTACGTCACGTTTATGCATCTTTCCGTTTGAATAGAGGTGTAAGTATATACGATTTAAGTTTGAATATGGGTACACGTGTTGTGCAAATTGAAAAACATTATTCGCATTTACTATCTGCACAACGTAAATCTCAAATTACGCAAATGCCAAAGCGTGTGAAGAAAGATGATATTAAAGTTGTAGAGGGTAGTTTGTTGGATACAGCATTTGAAGCATTTAAGAACGGCAAGTTAAGTGAAAGTGCGTTTAACGAGATTGTATCTTTGCATACAAAGGGTGGCTAAATACTTTTGTGAAAAGGGTTCTACAGAGTAAGAAAATTGCCCAATGCAGAATGCGCTTCATCTTGCGCCGTAGCTTTTTTGGGGGGCAGTATGAAGAAGATGGTAGGTAATGCAGAACTTATGTTTCATGCACCGTATTATAAAAGAATTGGTGGAATAAATTGTGTAAAGTCTGCTCCCGATTTGCAGAATTATTACGTTAGGATGTTAGGACAAAATGCCGGTGATCGTCTGTACACGAAAACACTTAGCAAGTGCAGCGACCGCGATGGTTGGACAGTGAATAAAGACGCAGCTCAAATATACGGGATTATAAAATAGAGTTTTTGATCAAAAATTTATAAACCCACAGGATATGATTTTTCACAGAATAATGAAAATTGGGGCTATATTTTTTGTTTCATAACGAAGGATTCTTCTGGTGCAGGAAAACATAGATAGATGATAAATTCTACTAAATCTCCTAAAGGAACTATGATTATCCAAATTCAGTTTTCTATCTAAAGCTTTATGGTGGGTAGGATGGTGGGTAAAGATTTATAATATTATTAAATAGAAATTAAATCAGCTACTTAATTAGTATATGTGGCAGAGAGACAGGGATTCGAACCCTGGGTACCCTTGCAGGTACAACGGATTTCGAATCCGTCCCGTTCGACCACTCCGGCACCTCTCCAAACCCTGCAGTTTAGACTGTCGAGATGCCAAGTAATCAAGAATTTAGAGTTTGTCCACTGGGTTGCGGCGGTAAATTTTCGACGCGGCTCACAGGCCCTCTTTTATCCAGGCGGCGGCCTTTTCGGCGATCATCAGGGTGGGGGCGTTGGTGTTGCCGCTGGTGATGGTTGGCATGACGCTGGCATCGACCACACGCAGCCCTTGCACGCCTTTAACACGCAGATGTGGATCTAGAACCGCTGAGGGATCGTCCATCTGGCCCATTTTAACCGTGCCGACCGGGTGGAAAATCGTATTGGCAATATCACCCGCGAGCCGCGCCAATTCTTCATCGCTTTGGTGCTGCACCCCCGGCTTCAATTCTTCTGGCGCGTAGACCTGCATCGCAGGTTGTGCCATAATTTTCCGCGCTTGGCGCAGGCTATCGGCCGCAACTTGCCGATCTTCGGCGGTGCTGAGGTAATTGGGCATAATCTTGGGCGGATCTTGAAAATTGGCCGAGCTGATTTGCACCTGGCCTCGGCTGGTTGGGTTGAGATTGCAGACGCTGACGGTAATCGCGGGAAAGTCATGGAGATCTTCGCCAAAGGCCTCCAGGCTCAAAGGTTGCACATGGTATTCGAGATTGGCATGGGGGCGGGCGGGATCAGAGCGGGTGAAGGCGCCCAATTGACTGGGCGACATGCTCATTGGACCCGAGCGGTTGAGCAAATATTCGGCACCGATTTTCAACCGCCCGAACAGGCTATTGGCAAGCGTGTTGAGTGTCTGTGTCCCATTGACCTTGAACACTGCGCGGATTTGCAGATGGTCCTGGAAGTTTTCCCCGACCGGCGCGTCGCGGATCACCTCAATGCCGTGGGATCGCAGCAAATCTGCCGGGCCGATACCGGAGAGCTGTAGGATTTGCGGTGAATTGATTGCGCCGGCAGATAAGATCACCTCGCGGTTGGCTGTGACCTGGACAGTTTGCCCCGCACGAGACAGGCTGAGGCCCGTGCACCGCGGCTGGCCATTGTCCGCAGTGCTCCAGGAAAGTTTTTGAGCTTGCGATCCGGTCCAGATCGTCAAATTTGACCGTCCCCGCGCCGGGCGCAGAAAGGCCTTGGAGCTGCTCCAACGCCAACCGGAGCGTTGATTGACATCAAAATAACCGACACCGGCATTATCACCCCCGTTGAAATCGTCGATTTTCTCAATTCCGGCCTGTTCGGCGGCATCGGCAAAACTGTCCAGCACATCCCAGCTCAGCCGTTGTTTTTCTACGCGCCACTCACCGCCCGATCCGTGCATATCTGAAAACCGGCTGTTGTTCCCAGTGATCGGATCGGCGCCTTGATCAAGGCGGTAATGATTTTCATGGGCTTTGAAATCCGCAAGCGCGTTTTGCCAAGACCAGCTGTCATCGCCGGTGATTTTCGCCCAAGCGTCATAATCCCGCGCTTGGCCGCGCATATAGATCATGCCGTTGATCGAGGAGCAGCCGCCCAAGACCCTGCCGCGCGGATAGCGTTGCACACGATTGTTAAGGCCCGCATCGGGCTCTGTGTGATACATCCAATCTGTGCGCGGATTGCCAATGCAATACAGATAACCGACAGGGATGTGAATCCATGGGTAACTGTCGGTTTTGCCCGCTTCGAGCAATAAGACCCGATGGTTTGGCTCCGCGCTTAGGCGGTTGGCCAGCAAGCAGCCGGCGGTGCCGCCACCAATGATGACGTAATCGAAAGTGGCGGATGTCTCTGACATGGATCTTATCCCCGTTGGCTGGCAGCGGCGCCTGCGCGCCGCCCATGCGGTGCACCTTCAAGCACGCAGCCGAAAAATGCAATTGATCGTGCAAAGACGGTGGGCGGCCTAGGTCGGGGAAGGTTATTGCGGCTTGAAATCTCATTTTGCAGCCAATTTGCCGCGCGCCCCATTGCGGTCGTTGCCAAGCTGGTTTTAAGTCGAGCCGGGATCATATGCCAAACCCGCGCGTTCGACACCGTGTCTTGGCCCGATCTATGAGTGTGGCGTAATGACCGGGACGGCTTTGACATGAGTGAAATATGGGCCGGAATGGTGGAGGCATTTCTGCTGATATGGTCCCTCGACGCGGACCTTATCGATATCACGCTAAGATCTTTGCAAGTGAGTTTGAGCGCATTGGTGATCGCCTCCGCGTTGGCTTTGCCTTTGGGGACTTGGTTGGCCATTCGCCGGTTCCGCCACCGCCGTTTGGTTATTGCCACTATGAATGCATTGATGGGCCTGCCGCCTGTCGTGGTGGGGTTAATTGTCTATTTGCTCTTGTCGCGCACGGGCCCATTTGGTGTGTTGGGACTGCTGTTTACACCCGCCGCCATGATCATCGCACAGGTGATTATCATCACGCCTCTGATTGCCTCCATTACTCACCAAGCCATGCGCGAGCTTTGGTCGGACTATCATGATCTGTTAATTTCCCTAAACACCACGCATGGCCAAAGAATTGCAACGCTCATTTGGGATGGGCGGCGCGCCTTGATGACCGCCGCCTTGGCCGGGTTTGGCCGGGCCATTGGGGAAGTGGGCGCCATTATGATTGTGGGCGGCAATATCGATCACGTCACACGGGTCCTAACCACGGCCATTGCTTTGGAAACGGGCAAGGGGGATTTCGCACTGGCCCTCGGGCTGGGCTTCGTGCTCATCGCTTTGAGCCTATGTGTCAATCTGGCCATTCATACTCTGTCGCGCACAGAACGGGAGGGCCGATGGTGAGCCAAGACCTTTACGCTCAATTGAATGGCGTGGTGGTGAAGCGCCGCGGCAAGGCTGTTCTGGGGCCGCTTGATCTTGATCTGCTCGGCGGCGGTTTCACGATTGTCCTGGGACCGAATGGCGCGGGAAAGACCACGTTGCTCAAGGTCTTGCATGGGGTTGATCGGCTCACCAGCGGCTCTGTCAGCTGGACTGTACCGGCCAAAACGGTGCGGCAAGGTCAAGCCTATGTCTTTCAACGCCCAATTATGCTGCGGCGCTCGGTTCGAGCGAATTTGGCCTATCCCTTGCAATTGTTGGGCTTGCCGAAAGCGGAAATTTCCGCGCGTGTGGCGCATTGGGCAGCGCGGATTGGGCTCAGCGCAGAGCTCGATGTTCCGGCGCCGCGCTTGTCCGGCGGCGAGCAACAAAAACTTGCCCTTGCACGCGCCTTGATCCGCGGGCCAGATACAGTGTTCCTCGATGAACCCTGCTCCAATCTGGATGGGCGCTCGACCCGTGAGATTGAAGATATCTTATGCGACGCAAGCGCGGCCGGCGCGCGGATCATCATGAGCACCCACGACCTTGGCCAAGCCCGCCGCCTTGCGGATCGGGTTCTGTTTCTTAATAAGGGGCTGGTGGAAGAGCGGGGGCCGGCTGATCGCTTTTTCGCTGCGCCCAAATCACCCGGCGCTATCGCCTTTTTGAATGGGGATATCATAGAATGATCCGCGCCATATTGATCGCTCTCACCATTGCGGGAACGGCGGCTTCTGCCGAGACTTTGCGGCTTGCCGCCACGACAAGTTTCAACAATTCCGGCCTATCGGACGTGCTTTTGCCGGCCATTGCACAGGATACTGGTCTGGACGTGCAGCTTTTGGTGGTGGGGACCGGGCAGGCCATCTGGCTTGGGCAGTCCGGCGATGTGGATGCTATTCTCGTACATTCCAAATCTGCCGAGCTGGCCTTTGTGGCTGCGGGTTACGGCAGCCACAGGCGTGAAATCATGTATAACGACTTTGTTGTGATTGGCCCATCGGGCGATCCCGCGCAGGTGCGCGCGGCCACATCGGCAATCGAGGCCCTGCAGAGCATTGCATCGGCTCAAGCGACCTTTGTCAGCCGCGGAGATGACAGCGGCACGCATCGAAAAGAGATGGCGCTCTGGGCTGCGGCAGATCACGAGCCAGCAGATTTTGCCGCATGGTATAGGGAGGTCGGTGCGGGGATGGGGGCCAGTCTGAACAGCGCCTCGGCCATGAATGCCTATATTTTGGCAGATCGGGCCAGTTGGTTGAACTTTGGCAACAAAGGCGATCTTAGCCTGCTCTTTGCCGGTGATCCTGCCTTGTTCAATCAATATTCTTACCTGCCGGTTAACCCAGAACGCCATGCGCATGTCAAAGCGCAAGCGGCTCAGGCCTTGGAAAATTGGTTGGTCTCACCGCGCGCCGAAAGGATCATCAACGGTTATGAAATCGGCGGTGAAGCGCTGTTTGTATTCAATGCCCGTCCTTAGGGCCCTGTGATGACCTCTTACGCGGTATTGTTCATTTCGGCATTAATGGCCGCAACTATTTTGCCGATGCAATCGGAGGCAGTCTTGGTCGGATTTTTGGTTGCCGGTCAGAAACCTGTTGCCTATCTGCTCATTATCGCCACATTGGGCAATGTACTGGGGGCGGTGATAAATTGGGGTTTGGGACGCGCAGTTCGCCGCTTTGAAGGGCGGTCCTGGTTTCCAGCTTCTCAAGAGCAAATGCAACGCGCGCAGAGGTGGTATCTGCGCTACGGTAGGTGGTCTTTACTGGCGAGCTGGCTGCCGATCGTCGGCGATCCGATTACGGTGGTGGCAGGCACGCTGCGGGAAAGTTTTTGGCCGTTTGTGGCCTTGGTAACACTGGCAAAGGGTGGTCGGTACATCGCCTTGGCGGCGATGACCGTGCCGTGGCTTTGATACGATAAGGGCAGGTGGTGATGGCAATTTTGGAAACACGGGCGTTTGGCCTGATCGCGGCCATGGCTACGGTCACGATTTGGGCGGGATTTATGCTCATCACCCGATTTGCGGTGCAAAGCGACTTCACGATAGAAGAGCTCTTGGTGTTGCGGCTGTTGCCCGGCGCCATTGTCATGCTACCATGGATGTGGAAGCTGGGCGTCATGCCCCCAAAGATGGCTTGGCCCCGCGCGGCAATGCTGATGGTCGGCGCCAGTGCTGTTTTTCCCTATGTGGTCTCCAAAGGCCTTGCCTTCGCGCCGGCCTCTGACGGCGGGGCATTGGCGCCGGGGATGTTGCCATTTTGGGCCGCTGTGGCCGCCTATGCCTTGGCTGGCGAAGTGCCGGGGCCGCGCCGTCGGGCCGGCCTGGCGATGATCCTGCTGGGGGCGCTGCTCGTCAGTCTTTGGCCCATCCTCAAAGGTGGCAGCGATGGCGCTTGGCGCGGGCATTTTATGTTTCTGAGCGGCTCTGGCCTTTGGGCGATATATTCCGTGGTGTTTCGCCAAAGTGGTCTGAGCCCGATGCAGGGTTTGGTGATCGGGCTGTTTTGGGGCACTTTGGCCGCGGTACCGGTGCTATTTCTGAGCGGAAACGTCAGTTTTTCCAGCGTGCCTTGGCCGGATATTTGGATCATGATCATCATTCAAAGTTTCATCATTGGAATATTGGCGATGGTTTTATTTAGCTATGCGGTGAAACTGCTTGGCGCGGCGCAATCCTCTGCCTTTGGGGCCTTGACCCCTTTGATGGCACTTATGGGAGGTGTGTGGTTTTTGGGGGAAACCGTCACACCTTTAAAGGTTTTTGGGGTGATCCTCGTGGCGGTGGGGGTATTTCTTGCGTCGGGTATTTTGCGCAAAATTGCACCGCCGTCGGCCTAGGTGATGCGCCTATACCTGGCTTTTCAGATAGGTTTTATAGTCCTGCGGCGTATCAATATCATAAGATCCAGCTCGGCGAGAGCTGGTAAATTCGTGTAAAGCTGATTTGAACTTGGCGATCACCGGCTGTGCGCCAACGTCCCCGGAGATCTGTGCAAAAGCGGGAAACGTGTCCCGGTGAAACAATGTTGGATGCGCTGGTTTTCCGTTTGGGCTTAGTGAGCGCCAGATCAAGCAGTCAGAATACTGCCGTCTGTGTTCAAAGAGCTGCGCAAAATCTACCGGGGCAAGCTCCGGTAAATCTGCCAGAACCACGCAGAGATGTGTGACCGTCGGGGGGAGATCTGCCACGGCCGCGCGCAGGGTGCCGGACAGTCCTTCGGCGCTCTCTGGGTAGCTTATCTTGCGCAAAGGCAAGTCTTTCACGGCGTGCCATCTTGGGTGCGGCTCTGGCGGCAGAGCCACAAGCGTGGGCACAGAGATCTCTAGCACACGCTTGGCCATATGGCGCAAAAGTGGGCGGCCTTGCAGGGGCAACATGAGCTTGTCATCGGGCGCCATACGCCGCGAGGCGCCAGCGGCACAGATCAAGATCTGCGGCGCGAAACTGGTGGCATCAATAGTTATAACAAGGGCTCCAACAGACGTTTGGCAGGACGCAATTGGCCTAGAATTTCAATTTCAGCCTGCAAGTCATCCGTCACCTCAGCGCGGGGCACCAAGGCAAAGGCGATGGATTTTTCGGCATGATGCGAATAGCCGCCGGAGGTGCAAAATCCCTGAACCGTTCCGTTGATAAACACCGGCTCATAGGCCACGGCGTCCGCATCATGCGCGTCCACTTCGAAGATCACCAATTGACGCTCTGGCGGGGTGAGACGTTCGGCTTCCGCAGCGCTACGTCCGATGAAATCCACATTTTTGCGGAAGGCTATGAACCGATCAAGACCGGTTTCAGCGGCGGTGTAATCGGGTGAAAATTCCGAAAGCCAAGAGCCGAAGAAACGATCCAAGCGCAGGGACATCATCGCGCGCATGCCGAAAGGGGTCATGCCATGCGGCTTCCCGGCTTCCCATAGTCTGTCCCAGAGCGCCCTTTGGGCCATGGGGTCACAATAGAGCTCAAAGCCATGATCGCCCGTATAGCTCACCTGTTGCACAAGACAAGCTGTGGCGCCGACCACCAGCTCTTTGACATCAAGGAACTTAATATCGGCCACATTGGCCGTGGTGCAGGCCTGCAGCACCTCTGCCGCCTTCGGCCCGGCAATTTGAAAGCCAGTGCGTTGATCGGAGATGTTTTGCAGCGTGACGCCAGGCTCCATATTCTGTTCGAACCAGCGCTGGTGATAGGCCTGACTGCCGTAGCTGGCGGTCAGTTGGAACAGGCCTTCGCGGATACAAGAAACGGTGAAATCACCGATAAGCTTACCCTTTGGCGAAAGCATGGGCGTGAGCGAGAGGCGGCCGGCTTGCGGAATTCGCCCCGCCATGATCCGGTCGAGCCAGGCGCGCGCATGGGCGCCACTGACCAAGAATTTTGAGAAATTATGCACTTCATTGATGCCAACGCTGCGGCGCACGGCCTTGACCTCGCGTTTCACCGCATCCCAAGCGTTCGACCTGCGGAAGGAAGGGGTCTCAAAATCAGGCTCGCCATTTTGGGCAAAATAATTCGGCACTTCGAGCCCAAATTGCGCGCCCCAGACAGCGCCCATGGCGCTGAAATGGTCATACATCGGGGTGCGGCGCAGGCCGCGGGCGGCGGGCAGCTCTTCATTGGGGTAGCTGACAGAGAAACGCCGTTGATAATTCTCAACGACCTTTGGCACCGTATAGCCCGGCGTTATCCATGCGCCAAAGCGGGCGCAATCCATGGCGAAGACATCGCGCTCCGGCTCGCCTTCCACCATCCATTGCGCCAGCGTCAGGCCAACGCCGCCGCCTTGGCTGAAGCCCGCCATGACAGCACAGGCGGACCAATAATTGCGCATCCCGGGCACTGGCCCCACCAGAGGGTTGCCGTCGGGGGCGAAGGTGAAGGGGCCGTGGATCACGGATTTCACCCCGGCCTTTTCAAGCGCTGGGAACCGCCGATAGGCAAAGGCGATGCTGTCTTCGATCTTGTCAAAGTCATTGGCCAAGAGCTCGTGGCCAAAGTCCCAAGGCGTGCCGTTTACAGCCCAAGGACGGCAGGGCTGTTCGTAAAATCCGATGCAAAGGCCGCGACCTTCTTGGCGCAGATAGCTTTCTCCTGCGGGATCCATCACATGGGGATGCTCGCCGCCTGCGTCAATCATATCTGCAATCTGGGGAACCTCTTCAGTGACAAGATATTGATGCTCCATCGGTAAAAGTGGGAAATAGACGCCCGCCATGGCGCCCACCTCACGCGCCCAAAGGCCGGCGGCATTCACAATATGCTCTGCGTGCACAGTGCCTTTATCTGTCACCAGATCCCAAGTGCCATCGGCGCGCTGCGTGGTGGAGAGGACTTTGCAATGGGTCTCAATATGCGCCCCGCCCATTCTAGCGGCCTTAGCATAGGCATGGGTTGTGCCCGATGGGTCGAGATGCCCATCAAGCGGATCATACAGCCCGCCGATGATCCCCTCAATATTGGTCACCGGGGCTATTTTTACGATCTCGTCAGGGCCGATGATCTCTGTCTCTAGTCCCATATAGCGGTGTTTGGCACGCTCTGCGACCAGCATATCAAACCGGTCTTGATTGTCTGCCAGCGTCACGCCGCCCACATGATGCAGACCACAAGACATGCCAGTGATTGCTTCGAGTTCCCTGTAAAGCTTGATGGTATAGCCCTGTAGCGCCGCCATATTGGTGTCACCATTGAGCGTATGAAATCCGCCGGCCGCATGCCATGTGGACCCCGAGGTCAACTCAGAGCGTTCGAGCAGCATCACATCAGACCAGCCAAGTTTGGTCAGATGGTACAAAACCGAACATCCGACGACGCCTCCGCCGATAATTGCGACTCGGGTGGTGGTTTTCATGATAGGTCTCCTGCTGCTGTGTTGGGCAGATTATGGCGGGGATAGGGGTAAAAGAATAGCAGTTCCCGACATAAAACGGCCAAAATTTTCGGAGGCGGCTATGGAGCTCAGTTTGAATTGTCCGAGAAGTGATCAGATGGTTCAAATCAGACATAGGATGTCGCCTTGGGGCAATGGTCATCCCGAGGCATTGCCGATACTCTATGCGAGAGAATTTAAAGAAAGTGCCGAAAATGCGGACCCATGCTCAAGCAGTTGTAATCGGTGGCGGTGTCATTGGTTGTTCTATACTTTATCATCTGACCAAATTGGGCTGGAGTGATGTGGTTCTGTTGGAACGCGACGAGCTGACGTCCGGTTCGACATGGCATGCGGCGGCGAATATTCACGGGCTGCATGACAGCACCAATATCAGCCGTATCCAACACTACACGATGAACCTTTACACTGAGCTGGAAGCCGAGACCGGACAAAGCTGCGGCGTGTTTCAGCCCGGAAGCCTCTATCTGGCCCAAACAGAAAACCGGGAACATCAACTGCGTCTTCAGGCGGCTAAGGCCAAATTCTACGGCATGAACTTTCACGAGGTCAGCCGCGAGGAGGCGGAGCGGCTGCATCCTTTGGTCAATTATGACGGGGTGCGCTGCATCATGTTTGAACCTGATGGCGGCAATGTTGATCCCTCAGGTGTCACCCATGCCTATGCGGCCGGCGCGCGGGCGCGGGGTGCGGAAATTCATCGCTTCACCCCGGTGATGGGGACAGAGGCCCAGGCCGATGGCAGCTGGATTGTGCGCACCCCGAAGGGCGATATTCACACGCAATGGGTGGTCAATGCCGCCGGTCTCTGGGGGCGCGAGGTGGCCGCGATGGCCGGCATTACCTTGCCGCTTCAGCCAACAGAGCATCAATATTTCGTGACCGAAAGCATTCCAGAGGTGGCCGCGATGAGCCAGCGCCTGCCGTCGGTTGCGGATCGTGATGGCGAATATTATCTGCGCCAAGAGGGGCAGGGGCTTTTGATTGGCGCCTATGAAAAGGATATGCGGTTTTGGGCCGAAGAAGGCACGCCGCTTGATTTCGCCCATGAACTTTTTGCCGATGACTTAGACCGGATCGAAGACAATATGATGCGTGCCATTGATCGCGTGCCTGCCGTCGGCACAGCTGGGATCAAACGCGTGATTAATGGGCCGATGATCTGGTCACCCGACAGCAATGTATTGTTTGGCCCGCATCCCGATTTGACAAACTATTTCTGCTGTAATGGGATCATCCCTGGTTTTAGCCAATCGGGCGGTATGGGTTTGATGTCGGCGCAATGGATGGTGGAGGGCGAAAGCCAATATGATATGTTCGCTTGGGATGTCGCGCGTTTTGGCGACTGGGCCGATAAGGCCTTTACCAAGGCGCGGGTGGGCGATCAATATGCCAAGCGTTTTGCGATCCATTTTCCCAATGAAGAGCGCGATGCTGGCCGGCCTGTCCGCACCCGCCCGGCCCATGCTTTGCAAACGACCCTTGGCGGCGTGTTTGGGCTGAACTACGGCTGGGAGCATGTGCAGTGGTTTGCCGATCACCCCGGCGCCAAGGACACAAATGGCTTCACCCGGCAAAATTGGTTCGAGCCCGTGGGCCGCGAATGCCGCATGCTGCGCAATACGGCTGGGATCATAGATATTTCGAATTTCGCCAAATATCGCGTCTGTGGCGGGCAGGCGGAGGCGTGGCTCAACGCCGTCTTCGCCAATAAGATGCCCAAGGCGGTGGGCCGCTCTTGCCTGACGCCTTTGATCGGTGTGCGCGGGGGGATTGCTGGGGATTTCACAGTAACGCGCTTGGCCGAAGATGAATTTATGATCATCGGCTCGGGCATGGCCGAACGCTATCATCAGCGGTTCTGGAAGATGGTTCCGATGCCTGCAGGTGTGAGCTTTGAAAGCCTGACCGAAGCGCTTTGCGGCTTTAATGTCGCGGGGCCAAAATCTCGCGCATTGCTGCAGCGTCTGACGAATACGTCGCTGGCCACCGAGGATTTCCCCTTCATGCGATCCAAGCGTATTGAGCTGGCCGGCGTGGACTGCGTCGCGCTGCGGGTCTCTTTCACCGGGGATTTGGGCTGGGAGCTGCATTGCAACACAGAAGACCAGTTGCGGCTCTATGAGGCCCTGCTGGACTGCGCGAAAGACTTTGACGCAGGCCCTGTCGGGGCCCGTGCATTAATGAGCCTTCGCGTGGAAAAAGGCTACGGCTCTTGGTCGCGGGAATATAGCCCGGAATATTGGCCGCAGGAGGTTGGTCTGGCGGGCTTGATCAAGCTAGACAAGGATTTTCTGCATAAAGAGGCCTATCTTGCCATCAAAGATAAAGACCCGCGCGAGCGGCTTTGCATCGTTGAGATCCTGGCGCCAGATCATGCCGATGCCACGGGCGGTGAACCCATTTTTGACAAGGCTGGAGCGGGTGTTGGACGGGTGACATCCGGCACCTATGGCTATGGGGTGAATAAGTCCCTGGCGCTGTGTTACCTGAAAAATGTGACAGCGGGTGATGAGCTGGATGTTATGATCTTGGGAAAACCGCATCATGCGATTGTTCTGCCCGAAGCCCCCTTTGATCCGAAGGGGGAAAAATTGCGGGCCTAGCTCTAGATTGAACCGCCTTCGACCATAAAGTTTTGCGCCGAACAGGCCGCAGAATCGTCTGAGGCGAGAAAAAGCACCATTCGGGCGACATATACAGGATCGATGGGATCGGGCAGGCATTGGCGGTCGATTTGCTTGGCGAGGGCTTCGGGAGTGACCCAAAGCTGTTTTTGTCGCTCGGTCATAATCCAACCCGGCACCACTGTATTGACCCGAATGCGATGATCGCCCAGATCGCGGGCCATGGTACGGGTCAGCCCATGCACGGCCGCTTTGGCGGTGGTATAGGCCGGAAAGCCGCCACCGGCTTCCCACCAAGAATTTGATCCCATGTTGATAATCGAGCCACCGCCGGCCGCGATCATCCCATCGGCGACGGCCTGAATGGCGAAAAACATATGGCGCAGATTATTATTTTGCCGCTCATCCCAATATTCAGGTGTCACCTCGCGCCAATCATGTCGGTCATCGCGCGCAGCATTGTTGACCAAGATCTCCGCTGGTCCAAGGGCTTCCACCAATTGGGCAAAGGCGGCTTTCAGCGCTTCAATATCGCGCAGATCACAGGGTGCAAAGCCATGCGTGCCCTCCAGCTTGGCCAAAAGCGCCTCTGATCCTGCAACATCCATATCAACAAAACCAACCTTGGCGCCCTGCTTGGCAAAGGCAGTGACGATCTCAGCACCGATGCCCGATGCGCCGCCGGTTACAAACACAGTTTTGCCGCTCAGGCTGGGGTAATTGGCAAATTTTTCGCGCATTTGGGGCTCTTTCCTGTCTTGGTCTGGGGTGAACATGTCTTCTTGCCGCCCGATATGCAATCCCTTCCCGCGGGCCAATCGTTCATTTTGCAGCCCGTCCGAAAAGCAGTTGCTCGACACCCTATAACAGGTTAGCCACTGGCAACTTACATGAGGAAATTTCGGCATGATTACCGCATTCTACGCTGCTCTCTTGGGCCTGTTTTTCACCGTTTTGACGCTTCGGGTTTTGGCGTTACGGGGCGTTACACCTTTGAAATGGCTGGCCTTCAACAATTTTGGAGCGCAAGCGCTCGAGCGTTCCGTGCGGGCGCATGGCAACTTTATTGAATATGTCCCAATGGTTTTGCTGATGATGTATTTCGCAGAGGTCGCAGAGCTCTCAGCGCTGCGGCTTCACATCACAGGGACAATGCTTTTGCTGGGGCGTGTCATGCACGGGATTTGCTTTGGGTTTCTCGAGTTTAACATGCCGCTACGGTTTGGCGGTATGGTGCTGACGCTTTTGGCTTTAATCAATATTTCAGTGAGTCTGCTGGTCGTGGCGCTCTAGTGGGATCTATCAATCTGGGGCAATAAGGCCCAAACCACGCAGATAAATACCCATGCCGCTTTCCAGCAGTTGTTCAGGTGGAAAGGGGCTGCGCCCACCCGGTGCGCCGCGGGCAAACAGCTCGACCACCCCATGGCTCAGCGCCCAGATATGGGCGGCAAACATCTGTGGTGGCGGGCGTTTCTCGGCTGGGATATTCTTGCTCAGCTCCACTGCCGCAGCTTGCAAAACCTTTTGCGCCTCCATTGCGGCCTGGTTGAGCTCAGGGCTGCGCTGAAGCGGCAGGCCACTTTCAAACATAGCGACGTAATGGCCGCGGTACGCGCGGGCAAAATCCAAATAAGCCCGGCCCGCCGCCTCAAAGGCACGAAGCGCGTTGGGTTGCCCGTCATTATAGGCCGTTTCCATGCGCTCGGCAAAAATGCCAAAGCCTTGCAACGCCACCTCAGCAATCAGGTCCTCGCGGCCCTCGAAATGGCGATAGACGGCGGCGGGTGTGACGCCGGCATTTTTGGCCGCCTCCGAAAGGGTAAAGCCGGTTGGGCCCTTTGTTTCAATGAGCACCAGCGCAGCATCCACCAAAGCTTGACGCAGGTTGCCGTGATGATATCTGCGTTTTTGCATCATTGATCCGATCCACCTTCGCCCAATTGGGCAGGGTTGCAGTATTCAGACTCTAGCGGCCTATCGCATTGCGATCAAAGGGCGTTGTCTGGTAGATTTCATTGATCCAGTTGCCATAAAGAAGATGCGCATGCGAGCGCCAGCGGTTCAGCGGCGTTTGGCTTGGATCATCGCCTGGATAATAATGACCTGGAATGTTGATTGGGGTGCCATTGGCGATGTCGCGATCATATTCCTGTTTCAGCGTATTGCTATCATATTCAAAATGATTGAACAGATAGAGTGCATGATGGGCGGGATCCTCGACCAAACAAGGACCTGTCTCGCTCGACCCAAGCAGGGTTTTGAGACCCGGCACAGCGGCAATTTCATCCTGTTTCATCTCTGTCCAGCGGCTGACCGGTACCACGAAATCATCCGAAAACCCACGCAAATAAGGCGAGGAGGGGTCCAGGTTTTGATGTCGAAAACAGCCAAAAGCCTTTTGCGGCAAATCATGTTTTTTCACCCCATGCAGGTGATTGATCATCGCCATGCCGCCCCAGCAGACCCCCAAAGTGGCATGCACATGGCTTTGCGTCCATTCCATCACCTCGACCATTTCGGGCCAATAGGTGACGTCTTGAAAATCCAAATGCTCAATCGGCGCGCCGGTGATGATCAGTCCATCAAATTTTTCATTCCGAACCGCGCTGAAGGGTTTATAAAATTGCTCCATATGATCGGAGGAGGTGTTTTTTGTTTGGTGGCTCGTCATCCGCAAGAGGGTGAGTTCAATCTGCAACGGGGTGGCCCCGATGAGGCGGCCAAATTGATTTTCCGTCTGAATTTTGAGCGGCATGAGGTTGAGCAATGCGATGCGGAGCGGACGGATGTCTTGGCGATCCGCCTGGCTGGGGTCCATGACCATCACGCCTTCGGCGCTCAGAACAGCGTGGGCGGGCAGATTTGCGGGAATCTTAATTGGCATAAGGTTCAGTCCTCGCCGCCATTGGATCGCGGTGCTGCGGCGCGGTGGTCTAGGGTCTCGGCCACCAGAGCTTCGAAATCCTGCGGCGTCTTTAAATTTTGCACATCATTGGCTTGGAGCGTAATGCCCCATTTGGCCATTTGCGCATACCGTGGCTGACGGTGTGCCATGGCGCGCGCATAGGTCCAGCGGATGAAATCATCGGGGTTCACCTTATCGGGCTGAACGCCTGTTTCACGCTGATAGTCCGACCAACATGTCATGAGAAATTCCGGCTGATAGCACATCGGTTTTGGCGCCAAATCAAAGCGCCGCACCAATTCGGCCGTGTGATCCTCGCTGCCGGCAATCCAGATCATCAGCAGGTTTTCCGATAGGGCGGTTAAAATCGGATCCGCCGCATCCCAAGGATCGACAACTTCACAAATAGAGCCGCCACTGTCGCAGATAAAGTTGTCATACCCATAAAGATCACTGGCCCGCTCAATGAAGTGAGGCGTATCCAAAAGCGCGGCGCGCTCGGCAGCGTGATGTTGCGCTTGGCGGTTGCAATAATCATCAAATGGAATGCCGCCCTTTGATACATCGCCCGGTTTTCCCAAATATGTGGACAGCGGCGCAAGGTTCTCAAAGGTAATATTCGAGGACATAGAAATAGAATCTGACCGCAATAACTCAGCCAAAAAAGGCACAGCCATAGCGGCTTTCTTAAAATTATCTACAATGTGCTCGCCCATGTAGCGCGTGCCAATGCGATAATCTATGGAGTAATGAAACCAATTCCCCCGATGGCGCAGCATGGAAGAAATGTAAGTTTTTCCGAGGCCCGACATGGCAAACAGAAGGGCTTTTTTCTGTTTGGCTTCGGTCCATTTTGCGCCGTCTTCATAGATCATGGCTCTTATTCCCTAGCTTCTGCTCTGTCATAAGCCAATACGGTCGGTTGGAAAAGACCTTGCACTAGGCTTGGCGCTTTAGATTTAGGTAATTGGCGAGTAAAATCAATACAGCTCCAAGAACCAGATAAAGATCCAAGCTCTCACCATAGAAAACAACGCCAATAACCGCAATTAATGGCAGTCGGGCAAAGTCCACGGGCATCACCAGACTGGCGGGCGCTAAAGAGAGAGATTTGGTCATGCAAAAATGGGCGGCCAGCCCAGCGGCCCCAATCAGTATGAGCCAAGGAGCCGTGGCAACAGAGGGCAGGGCGATGTCCCCATCATAGCCGGCGCAAAGCAATCCAAAAAGAATTTGTAGCCCTGTGAGAAAGAATAATATTTTGGTCAATGAGTTTTGCACCGTCAGCTTACGGGTCAAAATCGCCGCGCCTGCAAATCCAATGGCCGCACAGGCCGCGGCCAAAATGCCGATGTTTACCGCACCAATTTCGGGCCGGGCTACGATCAAAACGCCGATGAAGCCCAAGGCCGCAATCGCCAATTTGCGGAGGGTTAACCCTTCGCCTAAAAAGATTGGGGCCAAGAGTAACACCCAGATGGGTGAGGTGAACTCTAGCGCGAATAATTGTGCCAGTGGAATTAATGGCAGAGCGAAGAACCAAAGGTTTTGGCCGGTAAAGTGAAAGATGTTGCGCAGAAGGTGAAGGCGGAAATGTTTAAGGTCTATTTCGCCCAACGTGCCAACAGTTTTCGCCACGGCGAGGACAATCAAAAAGCCCATAATGGAACGATAGAACATGATCTCGAACGTATCGAGTTGGCCGGATATTGCGCGACCAGCAATGGCCATTGATGTGAACGAAAAAATAGCACCAATCATCCAAAGCGCGGCACGGCGGTTGTTCATTTTGCAAGCCTCTTACAGTCTGGGCCAACCCAATGATATAATTTCGCCCTACGCAAGCCACAAAACGAAACATCATCGTTCTGTAGCTTCAACCAGCATAGGGCGGAGAAAATCCCCGCCCTATTAAAACGCCTTAGGTTTTTGGCGTGCGATTGCGGCCCTTGGCCAATACGCCTTGCAACATGCCGGCGGTGAAGCCAAATTCCTTACACAGTAGTTTGACCTTTTTGAGCGCTTCCGCGCGTTCGCGTTTCTTCGCTTCCTCCATCTGAGCTTCCAAATTGTCCATCTCAGATTTCAACTCACTATAAGTTTTCATAAAATACGCTCCTTAAAATAAAGTGTAACCTACTCATAATATGAAATATCTTATCTGTAAATAATTCTATAATATTCATTGTAAACTTTTTTTGATCGGTCAAATAGCTTTTTACGTTGATGTATTTATCTTGAAAACGAAAAACTCGTGCCGGAATATGGATTTATAGACCGCAATTGAGTGACGATCGGTTTTGGGCATGTCGGTGCAAATTGGGGGCACTAAAATTATTCAGATCCAAATTCAAATGTGTCGCGCTTATACAATAGCGGCTTTGTTAACCCAGAGAGCGCCTTTTTAGGCCGCCCGTCAGCGGCGAAATTATCGTCCGAAAGATAGGTTTCAAAACTGGCCTTGAGCGCTGGCCATTCTTTATCAATGGCCGCAAACCAAGCGGTATTGCGATTGCGTCCCTTGCTGATCGACATTTGCCGAAACACCCCCTCGTAAGACAAGCCAAGCCTTTGGGCCGCATAGCGGCTCTTGGTGTTCAAAGCGTTGCATTTCCATTCGTAGCGCCGGTAGCCGCTCTCAAATGCCCATTTCATCATGAGATACATCGCCTCCGTGCCTTCGCGTGTTTTTTGCAGCAACGGAGAATAGTTGATATGCCCAACTTCAATTGATCCATCTTGAGGGTTAATGCGCAGATAGCTTGCCAGCCCCGCCGCCTTGTTGTCGGCACGTTTAATGATCGCAAAAAAATTCGGATCTGGCGTGAGGGCCGCCTCACTTAACCAGGCTTCATAGGCTTCTAAAGTCGCAAACGGCCCATAGGGCAGATACGCCCAATTTGATCCGTCACGATCCATAGTATTTGCTTGAAACAGATCTTTAGAGTGTCTGCTAATATCCAGCGGTTCCAGACGAACCCATTGGCCTGAAAGCTCAATGCCCCTCGGATGGGGTGGCGGTATGTAGGTCTCTATAATCTGGTCATCTTGCACAATGTTCCTCCATGAGGTGTCGATATCCTAATAAAATTTGACGTTACCACAAGTGAGCCTCACGGATCAATTGAGCTACCCCCCGAAAGTCGGACCCTGACGTAAGCTACGATTTGTTGTCTGCTGATTTTTCGACGAGGAGGAGATCAGACATGTCGAAACGTAAAAATCACTCTCCTGAGTTTCAAGCAAGACGCGATGTGTTCGAATACATAGAGCTGTTCTACAACCCAAAACGCAAGCACACGAACAACGGCATGCTGTCGTCCGTTGACTTAGAAGAAAGACAGCTCAAACTGGAAGAGGTAGGTGTCTAGGAAACAGGGGGCATCTCAGACAGGTAAAATGTAGTAGTTCAGATGTGTTCTGACAGAGGCGACCACTGCGTTTCTTCTGCTACAAATTGAACAGTTACATTTTCGCAGAGTCTCAAACCCATTTGGTAAGGTTAATTCTAACTCTACAGAGCCACAGTGACATTTCAAAATTTCCATTTTTGCCAGTGTTACTTCTAGGTTAAGAAATTCCCATTTATCATTGATTTAATGTAATTTATATTCATTCCCACTCAATAGTGAGAATTGGATAGATAATTGATTTTATTGTTCTTTATTTTCTCTTTGTAAGTATTGCTAACGTTGAAGGAAACAAAAAGTAGCACTGAACTCAACACGTGGTTACGCATTCAAGTATCCAATTAGCAATGAGATGAAAGCACCAACATGTACAACCATAATTGCTTTATCTTTCCACATAAAACCTACGGCAAACCATAAAAATATCCCTACAAAAAATATGTATATATTATAGGGGATTAAGTTCAATCCAGTCATACCATACCCAATAAGTTGGATTACTGTGGCTAACCATTTAACAACATCAACGGACTTGATTTTAGTCAACATTTTATAAGTGTCCTTTAGTCTTAAACTCAGCGCTAAACTATGAAACGCGATAGTTTCACCACTTTGTATGAAAGTTTGCAGGTCAGTATATTTATTAATTAAAAACAATGACTTAACATAATTCTGTCATTCCCACTCAATCGTCCCTGGTGGCTTGGAGGTAATGTCATAGGTCACCCGGTTGATGCCTTGCACTTCGTTGATGATACGCGTGGCTGTTTCGCCGAGGAATTCATGGGAAAACGGGTAGTAGTCCGCGGTCATACCGTCAACGGATGTCACGGCCCGCAGGGCGCAGGCGAAATCATAGGTTCGGCTGTCGCCCATAACGCCCACGGTGCGCACCGGTAGGATCGCGACAAAGGCTTGCCAGATTTCGTCATACAGACCGTGCTTGCGGATTTGATCAATGTAGATGGCATCGGCACGCCGCAAAATCTCCAGCTTCTCGCGGGTAATTTCCCCTGGGCAGCGGATGGCTAGGCCGGGGCCAGGGAAGGGGTGGCGGCCTATGAAAGAGGCAGGCAGGCCCAACTCGCGGCCCAAGGCGCGCACTTCATCTTTGAACAGCTCACGCAAAGGCTCCACCAAGCTCAAGCCCATTTTTTCCGGCAATCCACCGACATTGTGATGCGACTTGATGGTCACCGATGGTCCGCCCGAAAAGCTGACGCTTTCAATGACATCGGGGTACAAAGTGCCCTGAGCTAGGAATTTGGCACCCCCGACATCTGATGCATGTTTTTGAAACACATCGATAAACAACTTCCCGATGATCTTCCGCTTGGTTTCCGGATCAGATTGACCATCCAATGCGCTGAGAAAAAGCTCCTTCTCATCGGCATGGATGAAGGGCATATTGTAGTGATCGCGGAACATACCGATGACCTCTTCGGCCTCGCCTTGGCGCAACAAGCCGTGGTCGACAAAAACACATGTCAGCTGGTCACCAATCGCCTCATGGATCAGAACCGCAGCAACAGAGCTGTCAACGCCGCCCGAAAGGCCGCAGATCACCTTTTGATCTCCCACTTGATCGCGAATAGCCTGTAGGGCCTGCTCGCGGTAAGCCCCCATGGTCCAATCGCCGGTAAATCCTGCACGGCGAATGAAATTCTCATAGAGTTTTGCCCCTTTGGGGGTGTGATGCACCTCTGGATGAAACTGCACGGCGTAAAATTCGCGGGCCGGGTCAGCCGTCACTGCAAAAGGTGCATTGGGAGAGGTGCCATAGACCTCGAACCCCGGCGCAATGGCGCTGACATGATCGCCATGGCTCATCCAGACCTGCTCGTCGCCCTCTTCAAACCAGCCTTCCAGAAGGCTTAGGGGGGCCTTTGGGCTCACATAGGCGCGGCCAAATTCCGCTGTTCCATGCCCGCGTTCCACTTTACCGCCCAGACAGTGCATCATCACCTGTTGGCCATAACAAATTCCTAAAACCGGAATATTCATCTCAAACACAGCCATTGGAGGGCGTGGGGAGCCTTCATCAATCACGGAGGCAGGCCCGCCCGAAAGGATCACAGCTTTGGGCGCAAACTGCTGCAAAAACTCCTGCGTTACATTCTGAAACGGGTGTATTTCGCAATATACATTAAGCTCGCGCAAACGCCGCGCGATAAGTTGCGTAACTTGACTGCCAAAGTCGATGATGAGTAATTTTTGATGCATATGTTCCATAGCCCCCGATATTCTGACCTTTAAAAAGGTTCAACCCAAGGAAAGAGAAGATTTTACAACTTATGTCGTTTTCCCGTCCGAAGTGGCGGAAATTAACGTCGCTTGGTTGAAGAAATGCCTAGAAGCAACGTAACAATCAATTAGGGGTTTCAAAATGTCCGAGACACGAGCGCGCAGATCACGCAGCGGCGGTGGCGCCGCCCGCCGAGCCGAACGCACAGCGGTGAGCGTCGAAACAGAACGCTATATTGAGCGCAATATCCCGCTGTATGAGTTCTTGGACGAAGCAACACTTGAAATCATCGAATACAATGCGGAAACCGTGCTTGAAGAAATCGGGGTGAACTTTGTGGACAGCCCGGAAGCCCTAGAGCGTTGGCGCTCAGTTGGGGCGACCATTGAGGGCGAGCGTGTTCGGATCCCGCGCGGTCTTGCGCGCGAGCTGTGCAAAACGGCGCCGTCGAAATTTGTGCAACATGCGCGCAACCCTAAGCGGAACGTGGAAATTGGCGGCAAAACTTTGGTGACGGCGCCCGTCTATGGCCCGCCCTTCGTGCGCGACCGCGATGGTGGCCGCCGGTATGCAACTTTGGCTGATTTTCAAAAGTTTGTGAAATTGGGCTATATGTCAAAATATCTGCACCATTCCGGCGGGACCGTTTGCGAACCCACCGATGTGCCGGTTAACAAGCGCCATCTGGATATGCTTTTGACGCATATGGTGTATAGCGATAAGCCGTTCATGGGGTCTGTGACCGAGCCAAGCCGCGCACAGGACTCCGTCGAGATGTGCGAAATTTTGTTTGGCAAAGAGTTTGTACAAAACAACACCGTGATGACATCGTTGATCAATATTAACAGCCCGCTCACCTTTGACAGCATTATGATGGGCGCCTTGGAGGTTTTTGCCTCCAACAATCAGGCCAGCATTATCTCGCCCTTCATCGTAGGTGGGGCGATGGCGCCGGTGTCGGTCGTGGGCACATTGACCCAGGTTTTAGCTGAAGTTTTGGCGGGTATCGCCTATAGTCAAATCATCAAGCCCGGGGCTCCCGTGATCTTTGGCACATTTGTCACCTCCATCGACATGAACTCCGGCGCACCGACCTTCGGCACGCCAGAGGCCAGCCAAATTCTTTACGGAGCCGGGCAGTTGGCCCGCCGGATGAACTTGCCGTTTCGCTCAGGCGGCGGGCTTTGCGGCTCGAAATTACCCGACGCGCAGGCGGCTTATGAGACCGCCAATACGCTCAACGCCGCGCTTTTGGGCGGGGTCAACTTTATGCTTCACTCCTGCGGCTGGCTGGAAGGTGGGCTTGTGGCGTCCTTTGAGAAATTCGTTATGGATGCCGACCACCTCGGCACTCTGCAGAAAATGGGACTTGGGGTCTCAGCTGATGAAAACGGCCAAGCCATGGATGCCATCCGCGAGGTTGGGCCAAGCGGCCATTACCTCGGATGTGACCACACGCAAAAGAACTTCAAATCTGCGTTTTGGCGGTCGAATTTGTTTGACTACAAGCCCTTTGAGACCTGGTACGAAGAGGGCGCGCGCGACACCTATAGTTTGGCCGCAGAGCGCGTGGCCTCTCAATTGGCCAACTATCAGAAACCGCCGCTCGATCCTGAAATTTTGGCGGCGCTTGAGAAATATGTGGCTGACAAAAAAGCGGCGATGCCCGACGCTTTTGTCTAGGGCATTGGCCTTTGGTCCTTAGGTCTTTTTAAGACTGCTGTATTCTGCCAATATGGCAATAAGATATCGGATGTGGCGCGCTGGGGAATACTCAGCGCGCTTTTCTTTGCGCAATCGGTTGTAGGTTTCTTCAATGTCCAACAAGCAATCGAGTTGGCCTGTTTTGCTGCGATGAAGCGACCCTCCTAAGAGCACCGGAAGATGGCGGCTGGGATCATAACTGGCCAGCCCATTACGCGCCGCCTCTAACATGAGCTTGGGGCGTTTGAGAGTGTTCAATCTGAGTTCAATGTGCCGCATCACGCACCTCCATTTTGAGAATCAACCCTTAGGCTGGCACAGGTGCCGAGGGTGTTGCGTCTCGCGGCGTTTGGCGTTCGGTCAATTCATAGATCGGCTAATTTTATCCATCATTCTTGGAGGCTTAGAGCGAATTAACCAAGGCGTAATAATTAATACCATAATACTAATGCAACCTGTGAAAAGATTGGTGTCTGGAGTGCGTATCTCACAATTTGACTTTTCGAACGGTCGAGGCGGCGAGCCACATTCGAAAATGCCTGTCTGGATGCCTCATGCGGTCAAGCTGTATCTGGCCCATACAGAGCATGGACATTCTATTCGCAGTTTGGCCCGGTATTCTGGTGTTCACCCGTCAACGGTGTCGCGCTCTGTCCGCAAGATTGAGACATTGCGTGACGATCCTCTTATCGATCGCGCGGTCCAAGAATTGAGCAAATACTGCTTGGAATCAGCGCCCCGGCGCTTGGAGGATAAACCCATGAGCTTTCACAACCCTGACCCCAATCCCCTGTGCTACCCGGCCTCTCTGGATGCGCCGAGCATCACCGCCTTGCGGTATTTGGCACGAAAAAATACCGTCTTGGCTTTGGCGCAGGGGCTTGAATTGGCGGTTATTGTCCGTGAGGCGGTTCAGGGACAGGTTGAGAAATTGGGCACGCTTGATCGGGCGCAGGTCATGGCCATGACCATGCAAGATTGGCTCAAATGTGACGATCCGCAAGCGCGGATCATGCGCTTTCACCTTACAGATGTCGGTTTAAAACTGCTGGCAAGACTGGAGGAGGCCGACACGAATGACACAGACGGCCGAGAGGGCGGGCCCTCCGATCCCGTCAGCCGTGGGCGATTGCGCTACGGCCAGGCGATCAGCCCGGTGCACTCTTTGGCGCGCCGTCGCAACAAAGATGGCGAGCCATATATTTCACGCAGCCTTGTGAAACAGGCCGAGCGGTTACGGGAGGATTATGAATTGGCGCTGCTCGAAAGCAACGCGCCCATCGATTGGCTCGGGGCCATTCGCTCCGGTTTGAGCCGGAAGTCTCAGGCGCCCGCGGCCTCAGCGCTTTATCGCGCGCGCTCCGCTTTGGCAGATTTGGGACCAGGTCTTGGCGATGTGGCGCTGCGCTGTTGTTGCCGGCTCGAGGGGCTTGAGGCCGTGGAGCAGACCATGGGTTGGTCAGCGCGCTCTGGCAAAATCGTGTTGCGCATTGCTCTGCAAAGGCTGGCGCGCCATTACGAAGACACGCAGGCGGCTGAAGCCTTGGTCGGTTAACGCCTCAGTGCATAACGGATATTCCCAACCTTGGGGGTGGCTGTTTACGCGGGTTGTGTTAGTTTAAAGCAACTGAGGACGACTGACATGCGTGATTTAAAAATTCCCGAGCAACGCCATCCTGAAAAAGCCAAACGGCCGGACAATCCGCAGCCGAAAAAGCCGGCTTGGATTCGTGTGAAAGCCCCCGTGGGGCAAGGCTATCAAGAGACACGCAAAATCATGCGTGACAATAAGCTTGTGACTGTCTGTGAAGAGGCCGGCTGCCCCAATGTGGGGGAATGCTGGAATCAAGGCCATGCCACAATGATGATCATGGGGGAGGTCTGCACAAGGGCCTGTACCTTCTGCAATATTGCCACCGGAAAACCGCCAGAAGATTTAGATGTGTTCGAGCCGGGCCGGGTGGCCGATGCCGTAAAAAAATTAGGGCTCAACCACGTTGTGGTCACCTCAGTGGATCGCGACGATATCGAAGATGGCGGTGCGGCGCATTTCGCCCAAACCATTCGCGCAATTCGCAAGCAATCGCCCAGCACAACGATTGAGATCCTGACACCTGATTTTATTCGTTGCGCCCCTGAAGCCTTGGAAGAGGTTGTGGCAGCGAAACCCGATGTGTTTAACCACAATCTAGAAACCGTCCCGGGTCTCTATCCTGAAGTGCGCCCCGGCGCGCGGTATTTTCACTCACTGCGTTTGCTGCAAAGGGTCAAGGAGCTCGATCCCACGATGTTTACCAAATCGGGCATCATGGTTGGTTTGGGCGAGGATCGCCAAGCGGTGCATCAGGTCATGGATGATATGCGCGCGGCCAATGTAGATTTTATCACGATCGGCCAATATCTCCAACCGACGCTCAAACATCACCGGGTTGACCGATTTGTCACGCCAGAGGAATTTGCCAGCTATGAGAAAGCGGCCAAAGGGAAGGGTTTCTTGATGGTCTCAGCCACCCCCTTAACCCGCAGTTCCTATCACGCGGGTGACGATTTTGCGAAAATGCAAAAGGCACGGCAGGCGGCGCAGGGTTAGGGACAAAGGCTGCGTTAAAACCCTATGCCGCCGCGATGCGAATTCACCGTCAACCAATCTGGCCAGCCGATCAATCGCTCGATGCCAAAGAGGACCAAAGCGATCCCCACAACGGCAATCCACAAGAGGATGGTTTTTCTCGAGGGTGGATGGCGCGCAATCCGCGCCATTTTTAGAAAAAATCTTGGATTCATGTAAAACGAACTTTTCCAATAAAGGGCAGGTTGCGGTTGCGTTGGGCGAAATCAATACCATAGCCTACCACAAACTCATCTGGAATTTCAAAGCCTAAGAAGTCCGTCTTGATGTCAACCTCGCGTCGTGAGGGCTTGTCCAGCAGGGCGATGGTGCGCATGCGTTTGGGTTGACGGCGCAAAATATGCTCGGTGACATTTTTCATCGTGTGGCCGGTGTCGACGATGTCCTCGACAATAAGGACGTCACGATTCTCGATGGTGCCGCGCAGATCCTTCAGTATACGCACTTCGCGCGAGCTTTCCATGGCGTCGCCATAGCTGCTGACCTCCAGGAAATCGACCTCAATCGGCAAATTAATCTCGCGCACCAAATCAGCAATGAAAACAAATGAGCCGCGCAAAAGTCCGACCACAACGAGTTTATCCGTATCTGCAAATTCTTGCTCAATTTCTGCGGCCAATTGCTCTATTCTGGCCGCGATAGACTTGGCAGAAATCATATTGTCGATGACATAAGGTTTTTGCGACATAGTACCCTCTTGAATTTTCCCCAGCTTTCTAGGACATCTTGCGCTCAAAGTCAGCGGGAAACACAATGCCTACGCATAATGAAACAAAAATTTTGCCATATTCTGCGCAGGGCATGTATGATTTGGTCGCAGATGTGGCCTCATACCCGGAATTTTTGCCTTGGTGTGCCGCCGCGCGCGTGAAATCGGTGACCGATGAGGGATCGCGGCAAATCATGGCGGCGGATCTTGTGATCTCTTTTAAAGTATTTCGCGAACGCTTTGGCAGTCAGGTGATCTTGCATCCCAAGGATAAGTTCATCGACACGCAATATCTCGATGGACCATTCAAATATATGAAATCGACCTGGAAGTTTGAGGACACAGCCGAAGGCTGCGCTGTTACATTCTTTGTTGATTTCGAGTTCAAGAACGCCATTTTACAAGGTGTGATTGGTCTGGTCTTTAATGAGGCCATGCTGCGGATCGTGCGAGCGTTTGAGACCCGAGCGGATGCGCTCTATGGGCAAGCCCGGCCATAAAAAAGGCCCCCAAATGGGAGCCTTTTTCGCGTATTTACCTTAGGTTTTACGACGTGTGATCATAGGCGCGCTCGCCATGGGCGGCCAGATCAAGCCCGGTGTATTCGTCTTCTTCACTGACCCGCAGAGGGGTCACGAGAGACACGAGCTTGACCAGCACCACGGTGACAACCACCGTGAAGATGCCGACAATGACAAGGCTGCCAATTTGCGCGACCCATGCGCCTGCTCCAAAGACTGCGATCATGATGGTTCCAAAGATCCCGCCGACACCGTGGACGGCGAAGACGTCCAATGTATCGTCTATTTTCAGGCTGTTGCGCACCAGATTTACCGCTTCCTGGCACAGGATGCCTGCGACTGAACCGATGAGGAGTGCCTCAATTGGACCAACGAAGCCAGAAGCTGGTGTGATCGAGGCCAGCCCTGCAATCGTGCCGGTGACCATACCCACGAGTGAGGCTTTGCCGTATTTGATCCGCTCCCAGAGCGCCCAGGTGAGCGAGGCCGCTGCGGCAGAAATATGCGTAGCTGTCAAAGCCATAGCTGCACCGCCATCGGCCGCCAATTGCGATCCGCCGTTAAAGCCGAACCAACCAACCCAAAGCATCGCAGCCCCGAGCATGACAAAGCCAGGGTTATGCGGCGGGGTGGTTGTATTGCGCCGCGCGCCAAGCATCACAGCAATGACCAATGCCGCCAGCCCCGCTGTTTCATGCACCACAACACCGCCCGCGAAATCCTTTAATCCCGTCGCGCCAAACAGGCCGCCATCGGCCAGGAAGCCGCCGCCCCAGACCCAATGGACAACAGGCGCATAGCAAAGCAGCATCCAAAGCCCGGAAAATGTCATCACAAACCCAAAGCCAATCCGCTCGACATAGGCGCCAACGATCAAGGCGGGGGTGATGATGGCGAAGGTCATTTGAAAGGCAAAGAACAGAACTTCTGGCAGGGTGGTGCCATCGCGGACCGTACTGGCGTCAACACCGTTCAGGAACACATGGCTCAGACCGCCCCAATAGCCGGAGGTGCCAGACCCGAAGGCGATGGAATAGCCGAAGGCCAACCAAAGCACACTCATGAGACAAGCAATGCCGAAACATTGCATAAATACGCTCAGAACATTCCGCGCGCGCACCAGCCCCCCGTAAAACAGAGCCAGCCCAGGCAGTGTCATGAATAGCACCAATGCCGTGGCAACAATAATCCAAGCTGTATCAGCAGCGTTCATAGTAACCTCCTAAATCACGTGCCGGCCTTCTCGACCATAAGCGCAGGTGATGGAAAGCGTCATGCCGAGCGCGCTGATGTTTTTCAGGGCTTATTCAAAGTTTGCATAAATTTTGGGCGAAAATAACGCGCCGGGTTTAATCAATGGGCTAAGTTGAGATGCACATGGATTAAGTTTAAGGCATGATCTAAAGCAGCCTGGCGCACGGCGGCCCGGCCGAGCGCGCCAAACTCCTGGGTTTCGCTTTGGGTGCCGTGAGCGCTGGCCAGGGCAAAACATACGCGGCCCTCGGGCTTAAATTCAGAGCCGCCCGGCCCCGCAATGCCGCTGACTGAGATTGCAATATCGGCCTGCGACTGGCGCAATGCGCCTTCAGCCATTTCGCGCGCCACGGGTTCCGAGACCGCGCCGTAATCGGCAAGGGTCTTGTGGCGCACCCCAAGCATCTTCTGCTTTGCCCCATTGGAATAGGTGACAAAGCCCTGTTCAAATATGGCTGAACTGCCGGCAATATCTGTCAAAGCGGCGCTAATCAACCCGCCCGTGCAGCTTTCGGCACAGGTGATTTTCAAGCCCAAAGCCTGGGCCCTGCGCAAGATTTCTTCGGCGATAGGGTTCATAAGGCCACCATCACAAGCGCCATGGCCAAGGCTACCATCACCCCGGCAATGATATCATCGAGCATAACGCCAAGAGGGCCAACAAGACGATCGGCCCATCCGACCAAACCTGGTTTTGTGATATCAAACAGGCGAAAGGCGACAAAACCGAACACATAATAGAAAGCGGCGCTGTCAAAGGGTAGGGGCCAAATCGCCAGCGGCAGCAAGGCAATCCATTGCCCGGCCACCTCGTCAATGATTATTTCCGAAGGATCATGGTCGCTTTTTCCAGCTGTTTCGCGCGCTGTGGCCCAATAGCCCAGCAGGCAAGCCAGGAAAATTCCAATGCAAAGCCCAATGAGCCCCGCGCCATTTATCACAGCGGCGCCACTGATCAACGCGGCCAAGCTGCCCCAGCTGCCCGGAGCCGGGCGCAAATGCCCGATGTAAAAAAAGGTGGCAATTATATGGCTCATTGGCTCACCAAGGCCGCGGTGGCGATGGCTGCAATGCCCTCTTCGCGCCCCGTAAACCCAAGGGTTTCTGACGTGGTGGCTTTGATGGAGACTTGATCGCACTCCAGACCCATGATCTGTGCCATCCGCGCCTGCATCGCTTGTGCATGGGGGCCGATTTTTGGAAATTCGCAAATCAAGGTGCAATCCACGTTTTCAATGTGAAAGCCAAGGTCTTTGGCCAGCTGCACCGCGTGTTTTAGGAAAATATCCGAAGGGGCGCCCTTCCATTGGGGATCGGAGGGTGGAAAATGTTGACCAATATCGCCGCGTGCCAATGCGCCATAAATGGCATCGGTCACCGCATGCATCCCAACATCTGCATCCGAATGGCCCAGCAGACCGGCCTTATGGGGCAGGGTGACACCGCAAAGCGTGATCTCTGTACCCGGTCCAAATTTATGAACGTCAAACCCGTTGCCCAAACGTAGTTGCATGCGGCCTCGCAAAATTCGTTCCGCCCGGGCAAAGTCACCGGGCACTGTTACTTTCAGATTATCGGCCTCTCCGGGGACAATGGCAACCGGGTGTCCCGCGGCGCGAACAACTTGCACATCATCCGTCGCCGGGTCTGTCGCGGCCGCATGTGCCGCATAAATCACCGGATAAGAAAAGCACTGGGGCGTTTGGGCCCGCCATAGATCACTGCGATCTACTTGCGCCGTCACTGTATCACCGCCGCGCCACAAGGTATCTTGCACCGCGACTGCGGGCGCCGCTGCGCCCTGGGCGCGCATGGTCTCAACGCAACGAGAGATCACAGAGTGGGTCACACATGGGCGCGCGGCATCGTGGATCAAAACATAATCTGGGGCCTGATCTTTGAGAGCCTCAAGGGCGCAACGCACAGAATCGTCGCGGTTTGCGCCGCCGTGCAGGGCGCGCACCGCTGCCGGCAGCTGCGCGATCCGATCTTGATCGTCCGGGTGATGCACCACCACGACCGCATCGATGTCCGCGTGAGACATAAACGCATCGATAGACCAAGCTATCAGTGGCCTGCCCAGGAGCATTCGCCATTGTTTCGGCACTGTGCCGCCAGCGCGCGTGCCACGGCCGGCCGCCAGTACGATCGCGATAGTTTTGGGTGCATCTGTCATAGGTTGTGCTTATATCTTTTGATTTTCTGCATGCAATCCTTGGTTTTGGCTGGAGTTTTGCTTAATTTTTGTGCAAATGTATAAAAATGCGGATGTAACGTAACGAAGGGCTTGTCGCCCGCGGGTCAGATCGTGTGAGTTTGTTGAGCGTTTGGAGATGAAATCTTGACCTTCGTATTAGGAAATCAACCAGTTTTTCCTCCTGTTCTGTTGGCCCCTCTGGCCGGCATCACAGATGTGCCTTTTCGCAATTTGGTTCAGTCCTTTGGGGCTGGTCTTGTAGTGTCCGAAATGGTGGCCAGCCACGAGATGGTGCAAAAAAAGCCAGGTGTGCGCGAAAGAGCGGAGCTTGGTTTTGGGATCGAAAGCACCTCGGTGCAAATTGCCGGATGTGACGCCTATTTGATGGCCGAAGCGGCCCGGATGATTGAGGCCAATGGCGCAAAAATAATCGACATTAACATGGGCTGTCCTGCCAAAAAGGTCACCAGCGGCCAGTCAGGCTCGGCGCTCATGCGCACACCAGATTTTGCCTTGGAGCTGGTCGAGGCGGTTGTGCAAGCCACATCGCTGGACGTCACTTTGAAAATGCGCCTGGGGTGGGATGATAACAGCCTCAACGCCCCAGAGATCGCCAAAAGGGCTGAGGCTGCGGGTGTGAAAATGATCACAGTGCATGGGCGGACGCGCTGCCAGTTTTACAAAGGCGCAGCTGATTGGCAGGCCATTGGCCGGGTGAAGCGGGCTGTGTCCATTCCCGTCATTGCCAATGGCGATATTGTGGATGTGACCTCTGCGCGCCAAGCTTTGCAGCAATCGGGCGCCGATGGGGTCATGGTGGGGCGCGGGGCGCAGGGCGCGCCTTGGCGATTGGCGCAAATCGCGTCAGCGCTCTATGGCACGCCGGCGCCAAAGATCCCCCGCGGTTCAGACCTGGCACAGGTAATTTTACAGCATCATCAGGCAATCGTGGACTTCTATGGGGGCACGCTTGGGCTGAAAAACGCCCGCAAGCATTTGGGTTGGTATTTAGATGGCTTGAATGTGGCTCCTGAGCTGCGCCAGTCGGTATTGAGATCCTTTGATCTGGCTGAAATTCGCGAGCTGATCTGGTGCGCCGTCGAGATGCCTTCCGCAGGTGTGGCCGCGTGAGCCTGTATCGAGAACTTTGGTCACAGCTTCCAATCCCCGCCTTGCTGGTGACGGGCGATGATACCGTGCAAGAGCTGAACCTGGCCGCCGAACAATTTCTCGGAATTTCTGCCAAGGTTATCCTAGGTCAACCCATTTGGAACTACCTGAGGGGGGAGGAGCTTTTGCCAGCAGGCCTAGAGCGGGCACGCGCGACCTCACGGCCCATCGTTATTTCGCAGATCACAACCCACGGTCGCACAACGGCACCCCAGACCTGTGCAGTCCATCTTTGTCCGATGACAGGGGCAGAGGGGCAGATCATGATTTTGCTCATTGCACATGAAACGCTCGGCGGTCGTTTTGGAGAAACCGCGCCGCTCTCGGCCGCGCATTCTGCCATTGGCATGGCCGAAATGCTGGCCCATGAGATCAAAAATCCCCTGGCCGGGATCACGGGCGCGGCGCAGTTTTTGTCATTGTCTCTGCCGGCTGAAGATCTTGAAATGACGGATCTGATCGTCGAAGAAAGCAAACGCATTGTCAGCCTGCTCGATCAGGTGGAACAATTCGGCGATGTCACGCCGCCAAGTTGTGCTTTCGTCAATATTCATGATGTGCTCGATCGGGCCGCACGCTCGGCCGTGTTTGGATTTGCTGGCGACATCCAGATTCACAAGACCTATGACCCCTCCCTACCGGAAGTCTGGGCAGATGCGGATCAAATGGTGCAGGTCTTTCTGAATTTGGTCAAAAACGCCTGTGAGGCTTTGGGTCCAGAGGGAAAAGTGACTATTCGCACCTTCTATGACCCAAGCTTGCGCCTGCCTCTGCCGGATGGAACAGGGCGCCGCCTGCCTTTGCATGTGGAGATCATCGACAACGGCCCGGGTTTGCCGAAGGCGTTGGCCAATCATGTTTTTGAGCCCTTTGTGACCACAAAAAACAATGGCAAGGGGCTCGGATTGGCCTTGGTGTCCAAAATAATTGCCCAGCATCGCGCGTGGATCAGCGTCGCCTCACAGCCAGGTCATACGATTTTCAGAGTATCATTGTCGGTACATAACGAGAGTAGGAGTTAACGCTATGGATGGAACGGTTCTAATCGCAGATGACGACCGAACGATTCGAACGGTCCTAACTCAGGCCTTCACCCGGGCGGGATGTAAAGTCCACGCGACGTCATCGCTGGTCACTTTGATGCGCTGGGTCGAGGATGGCAAAGGGGATTTGGTGGTGTCGGATGTGGTTATGCCCGATGGCAACGGCCTTGAGAATTTGCCACAAATCACCAAACTGCGCCCCAATCTTCCGGTCATTATTATCTCTGCTCAAAACACAATCGTGACGGCCATTCGCGCCAATGAGGCCAAAGCTTTTGACTACCTGCCCAAACCCTTCGACTTGCCCGAGTTAATGCATCGCGCGGCCAAAGCCTTGGAGCGCCGTCATCCGCCGCAAGTGTCCGGGGATGTGGCCGAGGTGCAGGATGCTGAAATCCCGTTGGTTGGGCAATCGACGGCGATGCAAACGCTTTATCGGTTAATCGCACGCGCTATGAACGCGCCGGCGCCTGTGCTGGTGTTGGGCGAGGCTGGCACGGGAAAGTCCTTGATCGCTTCCAGTCTGCACAAGTTTTCGAAACGTGCCGATCAACCGATGGTGGTTTTGCATCCAGAGATGATGGAAAGCCAATCTACCATTCGTGATGCGCTCATGCGCTGCGTGTCTGGCACATTGATCTTGGATGGGGTGAGCGACTTGAGCCCAGCGGCGCAACTGCGATTGCTGCATATATTGGGGGAGCCGGGCGACCAAAACCTGCGTTTGGTCTCAACCGCTGCGCCAAATATTCTGGCAGATGTTCAAAATGGAAATTTCAGGAATGATCTGTTTTTTCGCCTGTCTAGCCTACAGCTGACCGTTCCGGCCTTGCGTGAGCGGGTTGAGGATATTTCAGTCTTGGCCCAGCATTTCATTGCGACGTTGCAAGCGGAAATAAAGTTTGAGCTCAGCCAGGCCGGCGCTGCGGCCCTGCGCGATTTCAATTGGCCGGGCAATGTGCGCCAATTGCAGAACGTCATCGGCCAATTGATGATGGAGTCCCCCAACACATTGCTTGATGGCAATGCTGTGAAGGAGGTTTTGAAAAAAGCTGGGCCGAGCAACGCGATCAGTGCGTTGTTACCCTCTGAAAGTCTGGCCGAATCCGTTGGGCTGCATGTGCAGCGGTATTTTGATCTTCACGGTGCGAACCTGCCTCCAGACGGGGTGTATCAAAGAATTTTGCGCGAAATTGAAGTTCCTTTGATTGAGATTTCACTTGCGGCCACCTCCGGCAACCAAGCCAAATGTGCCGATTTGCTCGGCATTAATCGCAATACCCTGCGCAAAAAAATCAACGACCTTGAAATTGTCGTGACACGCCGACGCAAAATGATGTAAAAGCGCAACAAGCGTGGCATTTTGGCACTTTTCCACAATGCGCAGGAATCGCGGTCATCAAAAGGGTCAGCAGAAATGCGCCAAGGGCTTGTCAGTTCTTTATTAGACAAAATGGCCGATCTGCGTGCGAACCCGCAGGTCAACTCGAACTTTACCTTTGTTTTGGTGGTTACGGGGCCTTTGCTGGTGTTCCTGACGTTCTATGCCATGCAGCCGATCAAAGGCGGGCGGGCATCGCTACGGTTTATTTTGACCGCTGATTTTGTTTATATTTTGTTTATCACAACATTGCTGATTCGCCGAATTGTCCAGCTGGCGGCCGCCCGCCGGGCGCAATCGGCAGGCTCGCGGTTGCATTTCCGCCTCACGACGGCCTTCGGGGTGATTGCGCTGTTCCCAACGATTTTGGTCGCCATATTTGCTGTGCTTTCGGTCAATCAGGCGCTGGAGGGGTGGTTTTCTGAAAGGGTGCGCAATGCGGTCGGGGCCTCTTTGAGTGCCGCGCAGGCCTATGAGGCGCAGACTCGCAACGGGGTCATATCGGATACTAAAATTTTTGCGCAACGCCTTAATGATCTGAACCAAAATGCGTTTTTCTCCCGCAGCATAGATATGGACAGCCAACTCAGCCCGGCGCTCACCCGTCTTCAGACCCAGTTTGAACGCGGCTTTAAAGAGATCTACATCATCAACAATCTGGGAGAGTTGCGACTGCGCGGACCGTCGTCCTATTTGTTTGATTACGAACAACCAACCGACGCGCAAATTATGGCCGCAGATGGGCTGGAGCCGGTGATTATGACAGATTGGCCCAGCAATGAGATGCGGGCCCTGATCCGATTGCAAACTTACACCAACCACTATCTTTACCTAACGCGCAGTGTTGAGGGATCTCTTTTGGCCTTGCTCGAAGAAACCACCGAAACCGCGCGCTACTATAATCAGCTTGAATCGGAACGCGGGCGGCTCTTGTTTGATTTTGGGCTTTTGTATCTGGCCTTTGCGGTGATTTTGATTTTGACCGCGACCTGGCTTGGGCTTTGGTTTGCTGAAAGATTGGCCAGTCCCGTGGGGCGCATGGCGGCGGCGGCGCAAAAGGTTGGGGCAGGGGACTTGGACGCGCAGATCGAAAATATCAAAGGCGATGATGAGATCGCGATGCTGGCGCGTTACTTCAACCAAATGACCCATAGATTGAAAGGTCAACGCGACACCTTACTTAAGAGTGCAGATCAAGCGGAACGCCGAAGAAGATTGTTTGATTCCGTTCTGGCCTCTGTGACCTCCGGCGTGATTGGACTCGATCAAGCGGGCAATATTATGTTTTTAAACAAATCCGCCCAGCGGGTTTTGGATTTACCAGAGTCCGCTGAGCCGCGCGCGCTCTCGGAGGCGGTGCCTGAGTTGGCCAGTATGTTCACAGATTTCTGTTCAAGCCTGTCTGATGTGGCGCAACGCGAAGTGCGGGTGGTGCGCCGTGGGAAGTTAGAGAGCCTTTTGGTACGCATTGCGCGCCGCTCGGGTGAGCTGTCTGATGCAGAGGGCTATGTGATTGCGCTGGAAGATGTCACGGATCTCGTCAGCGCACAGCGCATGGCCGCTTGGGGCGATGTCGCCCGGCGGATTGCTCATGAGATTAAGAACCCATTGACACCTATTCGACTGTCTGCGGAACGTATTAAACGCAAATTTTCACCACAGGTTGGCGAGGAGTCAGAGCAGCTGGAACGTATGACGGATGTCATTGTGCGCCAAACCAATGAGCTCAGCCGCATTGTCGACGAATTTTCGCAATTCGCGCGTATGCCGGAGCCAGATTGTCGCCACACGAATTTTGCTGACTTTCTCAAGGAGACGATCTTGTTGCAAGAAAGTGGACAGCCAGATGTGAAATTCACATTGGATCTGCCGAAAGAAGCGCTTTGGATTGATGCAGATGCTGCGATGATTGGCCGTGCTGTGACCAATTTGTTAAAGAACGCCGGCGAATCCATCGACGATAGAAAAGCGCATCAGCCCGATCATATGGGCGAAATTCGCATTGCAGCGGCCCAAACAGATCGGTCGGTGGTTGTGGAGATATCGGACAACGGCGCAGGGCTGCCCGAAGATCGCGCACGTCTGCTCGAACCCTATGTGACCAATCGCCTATCGGGAACGGGCCTTGGCCTGTCAATTGTAGTGAAAACCATCGAAGAACATGGAGGCACCTTTGCACTGACGGATGCGGAAGCCTTCCAAGAAGGCGACAGGCCAGGGGCAAAGGCAGTCATTTGGCTGCCACGTCTGGCCGATAGCATCGCACAGAAAATTGATCTAGGAATACCAGCATGACAGATATTTTGATTATTGATGACGAGCGCGATATCCGTGAATTGATCTCTGAAATATTGATCGATGAAGGCTACAAAACACGGCTCGCGGGCACGTCTGATGCAGCCATGCGCCAGATTGCCGATGAGCGCCCGGCTATGCTGATCCTAGACATCTGGCTCAAAGACAGTGCGATGGATGGCATTGATATTTTGAAGTCCGTGAAATCCAATTACCCGGATGTGCCGGTGGTGATTATTTCCGGTCATGGTAACATCGAGATTGCTGTTGCGGCGATCAAGCAAGGCGCGTTCGATTTCATCGAGAAACCTTTCAATATAGATCAATTGCTGGTGGTTATTCGCCGGGCTATGGAAGTGGCCAACCTGCGCAGTGAGAACATCGCTCTGCGCAGCCAGTACCAACAACCCTTGGAACTCATTGGACAAAGTGCTGTTTTCAAAGCCTTGAAGAGCAGTCTCGATAAGGTCACGAAATCGAATGGGCGCGTTTTGTTAACGGGCCCATCTGGCGTTGGCAAGGAAACGGCTGCGCGCTACATTCACATTAATTCAATCAGGTTCAATACACCGCTTGTGGTGGTCAACTGCGCCTCTCTGGATGCTGAGACGGCAGATGCAAAGCTATTTGGCGTCGAGCTCAACGGCAGGCTGCATCAAATGGGCCTATTAGAGTCGGCGCATAACGGTATTTTATTTTTTGACGAAATTGCAGATTTACCGCTGGCCGTACAAGCTCGGCTTTTGCGGGTTTTGGTAGATCAAAGCTTCACGCGGGTGGATGGAACCGCCGCACAGAAGGTAGATATCCGCGTGATTTCAGCCACGGCGAAAGATTTGACGCAAAAGATTGAGCGCGGAGCGTTCCGTGAAGAATTGTTCCACCGCCTCAATGTGGTGCCGATTGCAGTGCCCAGCCTTGAGGAACGTCGCGAGGACATCTCAGTTCTTGCGGAGCATTTTTTGGGTGAGTTTCATGACAAGCTTGGCCTGCCCAATCGCCGCTTGAGCGAAGATGCGGCCACGACTTTGGAAAGTATGATTTGGCCCGGAAACATTCGCCAGCTTAAAAACCTCATGGAGCGGGTGTTGATCATGGGTCCAACCTCGGGGGATATTGAGCCCGAAGAGCTGCCCAATGAAACAGGTGTAGGCGACAGCCGGGACGGGCAGATCGTGATTTCAGGCAGTGTCGCCACTTATTCTTTGCGCGAAGCCCGCGAGCTTTTTGAGCGGGAATATCTTTTAACGCAAATCAACCGCTTTGGCGGCAACATCAGCCGCACCGCCAGTTTTGTTGGTATGGAGCGCTCAGCGCTGCACCGTAAACTAAAATCGCTCGGGGTGGTGACCTCAAATCGCAGCCGTGGGCTGCACGCACAGCTTGAACCGGAGTGAATGAAAGAATTGACCTTCTGCATGTGGTCTGACACACCCGCTCGCAGAGTTCATCTGATTTCAAGGGGGCAAAACCCATGAAAGTGATCATATGCGGAGCAGGTCAGGTTGGCTGGCAAATTGCACGCCATCTCGCCAATGAAAAAAACGACGTGACAGTCGTTGATCGCAATTCTGATCTGGTACGCCGGGCGACAGACACTTTGGATGTTCAAGGCATCGTTGGCTTTGCCAGCTATCCGGATATTTTGGCGCGCGCCGGTGCGCAGGATGCCGATATGGTCATCGCGGCCACCCATTCCGATGAGGTCAATATGGTGACCTGTCAGGTGGCGCATTCTGTGTTTAACATCCCGCGTAAAATTGCGCGCTTGCGGTCGCAAAGCTATTTGGATGCAATTTATGCTGATCTCTATCGCCGCGATCACCTGCCAATCGATGTGGTCATTAGCCCAGAGAAAGAAGTCTCCGAGGCCGCTTTACGCCGGCTGCAAACGCCTGCCGCATTCGAAACGGAATTTTTCTTCAACGGTGATGTCCAATTGCTTGGGATTACTTTGGACGATAAATGCCCGGTTCTTAACACACCGTTGCGCCAATTGTCTGACCTTTTCTCAACACTTTCCGCCGTGGTGGTGGCCATTCGGCGCGATGGCACGCTGTTTGTCCCGAGCTCCGGTGACCAACTCTTTGCCGGGGATTCTTGTTACATATTTGTGCAAAAACATGATGTGCAGCGGGCGCTGGAGGTCTTTGGTAAAACCGCTCATGTGCAAGATCGCATCGTCATCGTTGGCGGCGGCAATGTCGGGTTTGCTGTGGCCAAGAACCTCGAGAACCGCAGCAGCCGCATTCGGGCTAAGGTGATCGAGAAAGACCGGTTCACTGCAGAGCAAGCGGCTGAATTGTTGGAAAAAACCATCGTTCTTCATGGGGATGGATTGGATGCAGATATGCTATCGGAGGCCAATATTGAACGCAGCGATGCGATCTTGGCGGTGACCGATGACGACAAAACCAATCTTCTTGCGGCCATTCGAGCCAAATCCATGGGCTGTCCGCTGGCGATATGTTTGATCAACGATCCCTCGATGGAGCCCCTGCTGCGCGCCATGGGAATTGATGCGCATGTAAACCCTCGGGCGACGACCGTGTCCTCGATTTTGCGCCATATCCGTCATGGGCGTGTGCGGGGCGTCTATTCCATTGGTGACGCGGAAGCGGAAGTGATTGAAGCACAGGTTTTGTCGACCTCCTCCATAGCGGGTCAGAATATTCGCGATATTGAGTTTCCCGAGGGCGTGCTGGTCGGCGCGGTGCGAAAGGGGGATAAGATCCTAAAGCCTTCTGGCTCCCTGCGTATTGAAGAGGGGGATCATGTGGTTCTTTTCTCCCTCTCAGCAGATGTGGCCGAAGTGGAACGTTTGCTACAAGTTACGATAGATTTCTTCTAGTCATGTGGGTGCGTTTTCAGAAATTGCCGCTGGCAATCTCAATCCCAACTCTTCTAATTGTGATGATGACGATCCCGTCGGTGCACGGATTCATATCCGGAGATTCCCACGAGGGGCGTAGCTTCTTTTATGCCGTGCTCATGGGGCTCTTTGGTTTGAGTTTTTTGGGGTTTTCTCTACAAGGCACTGTTTTTCCTATGCATCGTCATGCGCGACTCTGGTCGCTGATCTCCTTCTTTCTCGGTTTTCCGATCCTTTTGGCCATACCACTTTATGAAGTCAGCGGAGCAGGTGGGTTTATTGACGCTTATCTTGATATCGTAAGCACCGTGACAACAACTGGTCTTCCGGTCTTCGCCCCTGGCAGCTTGAGCGAAACATTGGTCATTTGGCGGGTCAGTCTGGGCTGGGCCAGTGGGTTTTTGATTTGGGTTTTCGCCTGGTCGATTTTCGCACCGCTCAATCTGGGCGGATTTGAGCATCTGGGGGCCCGGGGAGAGGCGATGACCCGATCACAAAGCGCGCGGCAAACCGCAGGTCGACTGCCGGCAGAGAAATTCTGGCGCGAAGCCCATCGCCTTGGGCCGGTCTATCTGTGGATCACGCTGGTAGCGGCTCTTGCACTTTTGATCGTCAGTGGCGACCCGACCTATGCAATCTTGCGCGCCATGGCAACGATTGCGACATTTGGGATTGAAATTCCTGGACATGCCGGTGTCGGTGGTGTGTCTGGAGAGGTGATTTTGGCATTTGTGATGCTGTTTGCCCTGTCACGTTCTACGTTCTCAACAGTCTTTGCCCGAGCCCGTAAATGGCGCATGACCGAAGATCCAGAACTTCGCGTGGCCGCTGGCTTGGTTCTTGTGGCAGCGCTTGTTCTCATCGGACAAGGGGCGCGATATGTTGAGGGTCTTGGCGCGGGTCTTGAGCTGATCTGGGGCGCGTTTTTTACCAGCCTGTCATTCCTGACCACTACGGGGCTGGCTTCCGAATTTCTGCCTTCGGGACTTGTGACCTTGGATCCGGTGGAAATCATACTTGTTGCGCTGGCCATGATTGGCGGCGGCGTGGCGACAACGGCTGGGGGCATAAAACTCTTGCGGGTTTTTATCCTGGCCGGTCATAGCCAAGCCGAGGTCAATCGCCTTACAGCACCATCACAGGTGATATCGGGGCAGATAGAAAGCCGCTCGCATGATCATCACAGTGCGATGTTGGCTTGTGTGTTTTTGGTGCTGTTCATTTTGGTTCTGGGGGTCACCACCCTGGCGTTGACGCTCACAGGCAGCCCGGTGAAAGAAGCATTGTACCTTACATTGGCCACTGTCACCAATACAGGACCACTTTTGCCAACAGGCGACGGCACCCAGACGCTGGTGATGGCACTTCCAACCCAGGCCAAGATGATCTTGGCTGCGGCAATGGTTCTGGGTCGGCTTGAGGTGTTGGCGCTCTTGGCCTTGTTAAATCCTGATATTTATCGCTGACGCAGAAATTTATGCCGATTTGCTACTAGAAATTGCTGAAAAACCACTACATACTAACCACTCCGGGGTGTAATTTTGTGTGTCCCCGCAAGAAAAAGGGCTTAAAGAATGGCTTCCGATAAACAAAACTTACAAGACGCATTTCTCAATCAAGTGCGCAAAACCAAGGTTCCTGTCACCATCTTTTTGATCAATGGCGTGAAGCTGCAAGGCGTTGTCACATGGTTTGACAATTTCTGCGTGCTCTTGCGCCGCGATGGGGCATCGCAATTGGTTTATAAACATGCGATTTCAACCATTATGCCAGCGCAGCCAATTTCTCTTTATGACGGTGAAGAATAGGCATTATGGGCAATACGCCAGATGCGCATGAGACCCACGCTTGGGTTTTACATCCCGATATAAAAACCGATTATTCCGCGCGCGCTGCGACGGATGCTTTGGCTGAGGCGGTGTCTTTGGCTCATGCGCTTCCCGGGCTCGAAGTGATGGGAGAAACCATTGTGCGTTTGCCCCGGGCTCATCCGGGCAAGCTCTTTGGCAAGGGAAAAATCGCTGAACTTGCTGAGTTGTTTAAAGCTGCCGAAGTGGAACTTGTGCTCATAGATGGGCATGTCTCGCCGGTGCAACAGCGTAACTTGGAGAAAGATTGGGGCGTCAAAATCCTTGATCGCACCGGCTTAATCCTCGAAATTTTCTCTGATCGTGCGCGCACCCGTGAGGGGGTTTTGCAGGTGGAAATGGCCGCTTTGAGCTATCAACGTACACGGCTTGTGCGCGCTTGGACCCATTTGGAGCGTCAACGGGGCGGTCTTGGTTTTGTGGGGGGGCCGGGCGAGACGCAAATTGAGTCCGATCGACGGGCCATTGATATCCAATTGGTGCGGTTGCAAAAACAACTCGACAAGGTGGTGAAAACGCGCGAGCTACACCGGTCGGCACGGGCAAAAGTGCCTTATCCAATCGTGGCTCTTGTGGGCTATACCAATGCGGGCAAGTCGACATTGTTCAACTATATGACCGGGGCCAAGGTCTTGGCCAAAGACATGCTTTTCGCCACTCTTGATCCGACGATGCGCGCGGTGAAACTGCCCAGTGGCATGGATGTGATCTTGTCAGATACTGTGGGTTTTATCTCTGATCTGCCAACCGAGCTTGTCGCCTCCTTCCGCGCGACTTTGGAAGAGGTAACGGCAGCGCAGCTGGTTGTTCATGTACGCGACATCGCCCATCCCGAAACTGCAGAGCAGGCGCAGGACGTGAACACGATTCTCGAAACGTTAGGCTTGGATCGCGATGTGCCACGCATTGAGATGTGGAATAAAAGCGATATCTTGGACCCAAGCGCCTTGGAGGCGCTGCAAAACGCGGCTGAGCGGTCGGATGATGTCTTCATCACTTCGGCGCTCACCGGCGCAGGCGTGCCTGAGTTTTTAGATGCCGTGTCAAGGCGGCTGACGCCTGACAAAACCCAATCAGAGCTTGTGCTTGGCTTTGACGAAGGGCGCGCGCGCGCCTGGTTGTTTGAGCAAGGTTTGGTGCGCGACGAGCAACAAACGCAAGAGGGGTTTTCCCTATCAGTCTCTTGGACAGCACGCCAAAAGAAAGCCTTTAGCGATCAGTTTGGTCCAAAACTGGTGTCAGGGTCGTAAGGCCAGTTGCACCCGCTCGGGCCAAAGTTTCATCCAATGTCATGGGCACATATTCGCCCCGGCGCCATAATTTGCTGAGATTGTCGTAATGCCGCGACAAGGGATGCCCACTTTGCCCGGTCGAAATGATAAAAACAGAACTGTCAGGATCGGCAAAATCATAGACCCCACGATAGGCGCCTGCATGGGCGTTTAGATAGGGGTTCGGCCCTGTGCCGATGGTCTTGCCGCGTTGGAGCGTATGGTCTCCTCCGGAGGTGGATTGCCGAATGTTTACGAACCACCTCAAGATCGGAATATCGCCCAAAACCGGATGATCATGGGTGGCTTGATGCGCCTCTCCCCAGCGCAGAGCGGTGATTTCGCTGCCATAGGTTTCGACCAGTTCGGCGAGGGCATCATCCAGAGCCAAACGAGACATCTCAGAGCAGCTCTCCATTCTGCGCGACTGCACCACGTCACACCAAATGCTGGCGCCTGACACATCGCGAAACACCCGCTCAATGAAGAGCGGCTCGACATGGGTGAAGGCCTCATGCAACGGTCCAAGCTCATCCACTATGAGACGCTTCTGCAAGGCTCTGAGCCAGGCCGCATAGATCAATGGCTCTGGCAGGTGTTCATTCATCTCACCATTCCAATTGGCCAAAAGATCCAAGGCTGTTTGGCGTCTTCCGGCCGTGCTGTCTTCGGCCACGGCTTCTGATTGAAACCAAAGCTCTGCGCCGATCAGCGGCAAAATTGTGCGCGCGGCAGGCGACACGCTGTCCAATTGCGCTTCGATAAAACTGTCGCGGGTGTGGGCCTCTCGGGTTTGGAGCAGGCGCGTCATCCGTTGAACCCTCTGACTGTCGCCCCAATCATAGCTGATATGTTCGGGAAAGCTGCGATCGGTGTATTTATTGTTAGTGTGTCCCAAAATACCACTGGCGGGGTTTAGAAAAACCGGATTTACCGAGGGATCAAGAACGCCTTGCCACCGGTTTTGTGCCAGCCAGCCGGCGCTTGGCAGGCGCCCTTTGGATTGGTGGCGCGGATCGCGTTTGGGTAGGGCGCCGATGGTGCGCATGGCAATCTGTTTGGAATCGGCTAGCGTGAGTATCTGACTGGGCGCCACGAAACTGCGGGAGGCCTGCAAGCCTTCCTGCACCGACTGCGCGGCCATCAGATCAAAACCGGCCTCAACGGATGTGTCCTGGCTCGATAGAAGCGTCCAAGCCACCGACGTGACATGACCGGCCGGGGTCACAGCGCCTAGGTTCGCATGGCTGCCGGGCAAAACCGGGCCGTTATCCGTCCAAAACATCTCCAACGTCACGGGTGATTTGTCTTTGATCCGAACAATGCTTTGCTTTTTGATAAAGGGTTTGTAGCCCTCCGGTGTTTGATATTCGCTTGACTCCAGTGGATTTAGCTTTTCGATGTAAATATCTGTATCATCGAGGTTTGAGCTGGTTAAGCCCCAGCCAAGCTTTGCAGAGCGTCCCACCAAAACCAGCGGAAGGCCGGGAATGGTGCCACCAATGACGCCGCCGGTGGAGAGCTCGAGACGCGCCAGATACCAAATTGAGGGGGCGGTGAGTTCGAGATGCGGATCATTGGCCAGAAGCGTGCCGCGGGTGGCACTGCGCCCGGGCAAGGCGGCCCATGCATTCGAAGCCCCCGAAAGGGCTATAGATTTGAACGGGGAGAGGGCTGAGCGCGGCGCTTCAGCTGTGGCTCTATTGGGTGGGATCTCTGGGAATAGGCGCGTGAAATCGATGATTTCCGCTTGGTTATTGCCCGGCATATCGGGCAGTAAATCCTTGATCCGATCATCATCTAGAATGAGAGACGCCCGCGCGCGCAGCACTTCTTGTTGTAAATGACTGGAGAGCTGAATCCCCATAAGTTTGATGATCGCCAGGCTGTCGGCGGCGGTCCACGGGGATATCGCGTTGGAAAATAGGAAAAACTCCGGCGCGCCCCGCCCGAGTGCACCGTTGTTTATCTCAAGGAGCCGGGCATTCACCCCAAGCGCATAGGCATCCAGTTTGGCAAGCGTGTCGGGGCGAAGGGCCGACAGCGATTGCCGGGCGGCACTATAGATCGCCAAGCGGCGCACCGTCATATCAATAGGCAGGGTGGCCTCGCCAAAAAGCTCCGAGAGCCGCCCCTGCGCCGTACGACGCAGCATTGTCATTTGCCACAGACGATCCTGGGCATGGGCATAGCCGAGGGCAAACAGTGTATCGTGATCATTTTTGCCGAAAATATGCGGCACATTGGCTGTATCGCGAACAATTTCCACCGGAGCTATCAGCTGCTCAAATTGTACGGTCTTTGTGTAGTCCGGCAGGGAGCGGGACAGAACATACCAGCTGAAAGCAAAAAACAGGGCGCCAATGACAGCCAGGCTGAGAATGAGACGCATGAGCCATACAAAAATGCGATCCATAGGGTACTTTCACTGGCAGCGCGGAAAATTGCCCTGCATTTTGGCTTTTATTTAATTATAATCAGTTTCTTACGGGATAATCCTTGTGTACTTTATTCCTTCAACCGTGGCGCCGAGGCGCAGGCCGGCCTGTGCGAAGACCACGGCAATGACCGGATTAAGCGTGGTGGTGGTGTCGGCGGCGAAGGAGTCGCCGTGATCGCGATAAGCATATTCAACATTTGCGCCAGCCACCCAGCCCGGTGAAGCTCTAAACCCGGCCAATGCGTCATCGGTCATGAAAAATAGCACATGTGAATATTGCTGCGCACCAAGTTGCAACCCGGCGCTCGCCCCGGCCGCGGAATAGTAATCGACATTGGAATCACCAACCCGCAGCGCGCCACGCCCAAAACTGCCGCCCAGGCCGAAACCTGCTTCGGTAATCAAAGGCATGACCAACATGCCGCTGGCGTTCTCGGCCAATTGTTGGGTGCCGGGGTAACTGTCAAACATGACCTGTAACGTTGACTCAACAGCCGCATCAATTTGCGGTGCCTTATTAGAACCAATCGCATTTGAACAGGCCGCTGTGCCGCCAAGGGCGAGAAGGCCAAGTGAAAAATTTCGTCGTGTTGTCTGTGTCATAGATGCTCCGCCTTTTTCTGTCCGATTTATCGGATCTTCGATAAATTTTATATCATTTCCTGATGCCTGTCACTAGCGCGCCCAGGTTCAATGCGCGCCGTTTAAGATTTCGGCGACCTCTGGCGCAAAATAGCTCAAAACCCCGTCACATCCGGCCCGCTTAAAGGCCATGAGGCTCTCGAGCATGACCCGGCGCCCGTCAAGCCAGCCATTTTGCGCCGCCGCTTGCAGCATCGCATACTCTCCAGACACCTGATAGGCGAATGTTGGCACGCCAAATTCGCTCTTCGCCCGATGGCAAATGTCCAAATAGGGCATGCCGGGTTTGACCATGACCATATCTGCCCCTTCAGACAAATCCCGCGCGATCATCCGCAGGGCTTCGTCGCTGTTTGCCGGATCTATTTGATAGGTATTTTTGTCGCCGGTGAGCGCACCCGTGGCCCCAACGGCATCGCGGAATGGCCCATAAAATGCGGAAGAAAACTTGGCAGAATAGCTCAATATGCTGACGTTGTGGAAGGAGTTTTGCTCCAACATGGTCCGCAAAGCACCAATGCGCCCATCCATCATATCAGACGGTCCAAGAATATCGGCTCCCGATTGAGCCTGTGCCTGGCCCATTTTGACCAGAGCGGCCACGGTTTCGTCGTTAATGATCTCACCGTCCCGCACGATGCCATCGTGGCCGTTGATGTTATAAGGATCTAGCGCAATATCTGTCATGACCATGACGTCAGGAACGGCATCTTTGATCGCTCGAATGGCCCGATTGGACAGGTTGTCAGGATTCCAAGCCTCTTTGCAATCTTCGGTTTTTAATGCCGGGTCGGTATATGGAAAAATGCAGATTGCAGGAATGCCGAGCTTATGGGCCGTCGCCGCCAAAGCGGGCAACCGATCAACCGTGTGGCGACTGACACCCGGCATTGAGCTCACGGGTTCGTGGCTATCCTCTCCCGCCATGACAAAGATGGGCCAAATCAGATCAGCGGGGCTGAGATGTGTTTCGCGCACCATCGCCCGCAGTGCAGGATAGGCCCGCAGCCGCCGAGGACGCAGGGCAGGAAAGGGGGCTTGGGTTTGAAAACGCGCCATGACTGGAACCTCATTTACATAGATAGTTTGGGTTTTCTTCTGATCGGCTTAGGTGTAGCAGAGAAAAAATGCAAATTCCAAATTCAAGTGACCCTTAATGAGCCTCATTGATCTTCTTTCATGGGATGCCTTTGGCAGCGGATGGTTTTGGTCTCTTATTGTGTTGCAATGGTTTTGGCATGGCGCTCAAGTCCTCGGAGTGCCTGTTGATTGCCTTCAATCCAAAGACAGGGGGCAGCTTTTTACCATCGTAAAGTGGCGCGCCCAACGCAGGGTTGATACAGCCCATCAAGCGCCGCTCGCTGTTGTGGTCGCCCTGTCGTTTTTGGTATCGGTGCTCTTCATATTGGGGTTTATCTACCAGATCGAACTCTGTGCCGCCGCCAGTCTTTTGATCCTCCCAGAATTGGTGATTTTCCGATTGGGTTATCGCACGGCGCAGACCATATGCGCCGATCATCAGGAGTTTGAGCCAGTGATCAAAGATTTGAAAAAACTGCATCTAAAGATCTATGCCACAGGCGCCGCGGCTATTTTCTGCGCCGGGGTATTTGGCTACGGGTTCGAGGTCTTGACACAATGATAAGACAAAAGGTTTGACGGGCTGATATGACATCCAACCACATCTTGATGAGCGGCGCCCCGGAGGGCTTTGACGCGACCATTGTGAACAAAGAAGCGCAGCAGGGCGGGGTGATCCATGTCGCGCGCGATGCAAATCGTCTACAGGCGATGCGGGCGGCTTTGGAATTTTTTGCCCCTGAGCTGCCCGTCTTTCATTTTCCCGCTTGGGACTGTCTGCCCTTTGACCGCGTATCGCCGAATGCGGATATCAGTGCCCAGCGCATGTCGAGCCTGGCCAGTTTTCTCGCGCAGATGCCAAAATCCTATGTTGTCTTAACCACGCTTTCGGCTGCCAGCCAGCGCGTGCCGGCGCGCGCGACTGTTGGATCCGCCGTCTTTCGCGCCTCGGTTCAGAGCCGCGTGGATGAACAAGCCTTGCGGGCTTTTCTGGTGCGCATGGGATTCACGCAAACGCCAACAGTTATGGAGCCGGGCGATTATTCAATTCGGGGGGGCATTATCGACATTTTCCCGCCTGGCCTTTCCGAGCCAATCCGTCTGGATTTTTTCGGCGATACGCTTGACGGCATTCGCCAATTTGATCCGGCAACGCAGCGCACAGTGAAATCGCTTGAGAAGGTTGAATTGTCCCCCGTGTCCGAAGTGATCCTAGACGAGGCCTCGATCCGGCGATTTCGACAAAACTACCGCATTGAGTTTGGGGCCGCAGGCACAGATGATCCGCTCTATGAGGCCATATCCGCAGGACGAAAACATCAAGGGGTGGAGCATTGGCTGCCGTTCTTTCACGAAGAAATGGACACGCTGTTTGACTACTTGCCCGATGCGACGGTTATTGTGGATGATCAATCGACCCCAGCGCGCTTGGCCCGCTGGGACGCCATTGCTGATCAATATGACGCGCGCAAAACCGCATTCACGCAAAAGGGGCGTTTAGATACGGTCTACAAACCCGCGCCACCAGAATTGCTCTATCTCAATGATGCCGCCTGGCAGGAGGCCTTGGCAGGGCGGCGGCAGGTTGCCCTATCGGTTTTGCCACAACCGACGGGGTTGAATGTCCTGGATGCGGGCGCGCGGCTTGGCCGCAATTTTGCGCCTGAGCGTCAGAACGAGGCCCTGAGCCTCTTTGGTGCGGTCTCTGACCATATTAAGAACAAGCGCGCCGCCAAGCCTGTGGTGATTACCTCCTACTCGACGGGCGCCAGAGAGCGCCTGTCGGGCCTGTTGCAAGATGAGGGGCATGGGGAGCTGATTGAGATCAGCAATATAACAGGCCTGCGCGGCGCAGGCACATATCTGGCGGTCTCCCCGCTGGAACATGGCTTTGAAACCGATGATCTCCTGGTGATCTCCGAGCAGGATATTTTGGGTGATCGTTTGGTGCGCAGCACGAAAAGGCGCAAACGGGCCGATAATTTCCTCACCGAAACTCAAAGTTTGAGCCCGGGCGATTTGGTGGTGCATGTGGATCACGGGGTGGGACGGTTCAAAGCTCTGGAGATTATCAGTGCAGCGGGTGCCGATCATGAATGCCTGCTGCTCGAATATGCCGAAAACTCCAAACTCTATTTGCCGGTGGAAAACATAGAGCTTTTGTCACGCTATGGCCATGACGAAGGCCTTTTGGATCGTTTGGGCGGCGGCGCGTGGCAAGCAAAGAAAGCGCGCCTCAAAGAACGCATCCGTGAAATGGCAGAAAAGCTCATTCGTGTGGCAGCGGAACGTGCGTTGCGCAAAGCGCCGCTGGTCGATCCACCTTTGGGCATGTGGGACAGTTTTTGTGCACGTTTTCCGTATCAAGAAACCGACGATCAATTGAGCGCCATTTCTGATGTGATAGAAGATCTCGGCACCGGCCGCCCGATGGATCGGTTAATCTGTGGCGATGTTGGGTTTGGCAAAACTGAAGTTGCGATGCGGGCGGCATTTGTGGCGGCCTGTAGTGGTTTGCAAGTGGCCGTGGTCGCACCGACGACGCTTCTTGCGCGTCAACACGCGAAAAGCTTTGCTGAGAGGTTTCGCGGCTTTCCGCTCGAGATCCGGCAACTGTCGCGTTTTGTCTCGGCCAAAGCGGCCAATGAAACCCGAGACGGGCTGGCCCGCGGCACGGTCGATATTGTGATCGGAACCCATGCGGTGCTCGCAGATCAGGTTCGTTTCAAAAACCTTGGGCTCTTGGTCATTGACGAGGAACAACGCTTCGGCGTGGGGCATAAGGAAAAGCTCAAACAATTGCGCTCTGACGTGCATGTGCTCACTCTGACGGCCACACCTATCCCAAGGACCTTGCAATTGTCTTTGACCGGTGTTCGAGACCTATCCATCATTGGCACACCGCCCATCGATCGTCTGGCCATTCGAACCTATGTCAGCGAGTTTGACACCATCACCCTGAGAGAGGCGCTCTTGCGCGAGCATTATCGCGGCGGGCAAAGCTTTTTTGTGGTGCCGCGCATTCAAGATATCCCCGACATGGAGGCATTTTTGCGCGAGCATGTGCCGGAAGTTTCAGTCGTTGTGGGTCATGGGCAGATGCCGGCGGGCGAATTAGATGATAAGATGAATGCATTTTACGACGGCAAATATGATGTGCTTTTGGCCACAACCATCGTGGAATCTGGTCTCGATATTCCCACGGCCAATACGATGATTATTTACCGTGCGGATATGTTTGGCCTGTCGCAGCTCTATCAAATCCGTGGCCGGGTCGGGCGCTCCAAAACACGCGCCTTTGCCTATATGACCACCAAACCGCGTGCCAAACTCACGCCCACCGCGGAAAAACGCCTGCGAGTCTTGGGCTCACTGGATTCTTTGGGGGCGGGGTTCACTCTTGCCAGCCAAGATTTGGACATTCGCGGCGCCGGCAATCTTTTAGGCGAAGAGCAATCAGGTCAAATGCGGGACGTGGGCTATGAACTCTATCAGCAAATGCTGGAAGACGCGATTGCCAAGATCAGGTCGGGCGAGACCGAAGCCAATTTGGATAATGACCAATGGGCGCCGCAAATAAACCTTGGGGTGTCCGTCCTGATCCCTGCGGCCTATGTGCCGGATCTGGATGTGCGCTTGGGCTTGTATCGTCGGTTGTCGTCTCTTGCGACAAAAGTTGAGCTGGAAGGCTTCGCAGCCGAGCTGATCGACCGGTTTGGGCCTCTGCCCAAAGAGGTCAATACGTTGATGCTCATCGTGCGCATAAAAGCCATGTGCCGCAAAGCCGGGATCGCCAAACTGGACGGCGGGCCAAAAGGGGCGACCATCCAGTTTCACAATGATAAATTTGCCTCGCCCGGCGGTTTGGTGGCTTTCTTGGAAGATCAACGCGGTCTTGCAAAAATCCGTGACAACAAGGTTGTTGTACGCCGAGATTGGGCCCGTACATCCGACAAAATCAAAGGCGCCTTCGCCATTGCCAAGGATCTTGCCACGCTTGTGGCCGCAGAAGCGAAACGCAAAGCCTAGGTTTCGGCCAATTGCCCCTGAAGCTCAGAAATGATGGACGTCCAGACCTCTGGCGGTTGCGCGCCAGGCACAGCATGTTGATTGGCAATAATGAATGTCGGCACAGCCGTGATGCCCATTTTTCGACTATGGGCGTCACGCTCTTGGATCACCGCGCGGTCGGCATCGCTCGACAAAAGCCGGGCGATGACATCTCGTTCCAGGCCAATCACCTCGGCAATGTCGCACAACGCCTCGCGGTTGCCGATGTCGATACCCATGCAGAAATAGGCTTGAAACAGCGCATCCACCACCGCATTTTGCTTTTGCTCCAACCCGGCCCAATGAATAAGGCGATGGGCATCTATGGTATTGGGGGTGCGCTTCATGGCGGCAAAATCGATGGGCAGCCCCAGCGCTTCCGCGGTTTGCTCAATTTGAGAATAAACTTTGATCGCGGCCTCTTTGCCGCCAAATTTGCGCTCTAAATAGACGCGGCGGTCCATACCCTCAGCCGGCATATCTGGATTGAGCTGGAAAGGATGCCATTCCACCGTGAAGGGGTGATCTGGGTGTTCAGCCAGCGCCTTTTCAAGATGAGTTTTGCCGATATAGCACCAGGGGCAAATCGGATCAGACATGATATCAAGCTTAATCATAACTCAGAGTTCCACAATTGGGGCAGGGCGGCCCGGATTAATTTCCCATTTGGGTTGCGCGGCAAGGCAGGCACTTTTTGCACGATGCGAGGTTGTTTGTAGCGTGCTAAATCCCGCGCGGCCAGTGCGTCGATCTGCGCAAGATCAAAGGGGTCCTCGACTACAACGAAAGCGGCGATGACAAAAACATCCGGGCGCACTTCAACTTCGGTGACACCAACCTCTTGCACACCGGGGCAGGCCTCTAACACTTGCTCAATTTCTCGAGGCGCGACGCGGTAACCACCGGCATTGAGAATATCCCCGCTGCGCCCGGCAAAGCCAATCCGACCATCCGCATACATCTGCCCTTGATCGGCCGTATGATACCAGCCGTTTTTCAGGGGCAAGTTGATCGTCGCATCCTCAATATAACCAAGCATCAAGCCCGGATCCCGCCCATCGACTGAGATGGTCCCGATCTGTCCACGCTCGGCCAGGTCATCACCGTCAAAGATGGCAATCTTGCGGCCGGGTTGCACGGCAAGATGCTCGGGCGCAGATGGCGTCGCCGATAGAAACGTAGAGCATTCGGTCATGCCAAAGGCCTCGCAAATCGGGGTTTGGGTGCGGTCTTGCCAGCTTTGGCGCACCGACCGCGGCAGCACATCACCGGCGCTCAAACCGTGGCGTAAGAGCGGCGGCTGCACAAAAGACTGTTGCAGCAACCGGCGGTAAATTCCAGGGGCAGCGGCAAAGATGGTCGCCTCTTCCGCCTGCATAATCTGCCACAATTCGGCGGGCTCTTGCGTGTTGGGGATGACAGCACTGGCTCCAATTGCCCAAGGGTCCATCAATCCCGTTCCCAATGTATAGGTCCAATTAAAGGCACCGGCGTGCATCATGACATCTTGCGGCGTCAGCTCATACCAGCCAGTCCACATCATCCTGCGCGCCCAAACTGCGCGATGAGCATGCAGAACGGCGCGCGGCTGGCCGGATGTGCCGGAGGTGAAGATAATATAGCCGGGGCGATTGGGATCACCCAGGATCGGCCGGGCCGGGGGAAGATTTTGAAATGCCTGCAGCTGCGGGGTCTGCAATGTCAGCCCGTCAAACCCCGCCAAGCCATGGCTTGGGTCACAAATCATGGCTTTGGGCTGGGTTTTGCCCAGCAGCACTTGCACCTCGCGGTCCGTTAACGCGATTGAACATGGCATCGCAACAGCATCTAACGCAGCAAGGGCCAAAAAGCAGACGGGAAAATCGACAGTATTGCCGATGCGCAGCAAAACACGGTCTCCGGCGGCAATCCCCGCCCGGCGCAGACCTGTGGCCACGCCAAATACTGCCCGCGCCAGTTGCGCATAGCTGTATTTGCGCGCAACACCCGCCTCATAGACGGTCAAAGCAACCTTGCCCGGCGTATTATTTGCGGCAGCCAGGACATAGGCCGCCAGATTGAAGTTCTGGGGGCAGGGTGGCGCAGGAGAAAGGTCAAACAAAGCATCCATAGGCTTCGGCTAGCGCGCGTCACCCCAGGTTGCAAGCCTTGTGCGGGCAGTTTATGACGGGCCTATGACAAAAAATGATCCCAGTTCGATTATCCAAATCGCCCGTGACAATGGCAATTCTGAAGATGGATTGCCTCTCAACCTTGGGTTGCGCGTGCGCGAATTGCGCAAAGCGCGCAATTGGACGTTAGAGCAAGCCGCGAGCCAAGCAGGTCTGGCCCGCAGCACCCTATCAAAAATCGAAAATGGGCAAATGTCTCCGACCTATGATGCGTTAAAAAAGCTTGCCATTGGCTTGGAAATTTCCGTGCCACAGCTCTTTACCCCACCGGTCAACAATCAAATCAACGGCCGTTTGGCCCATACCAAAGCGGGCGAGGGGCAAAGCCATGTCACCGCCACATATGAGCATGAGCTTTTGGCCAATTCCCTGTCAAAAAAACGCATGTTGCCCTATCGCGCCGTGGTACACGCCCGGTCGATGGAAGAATTCGATGGCTGGGTGCGTCATGATGGTGAGGAATTCCTCTATGTGCTGACCGGGGTGGTTAAGCTATATACGGAGTTCTACGAACCGATTGAGATGCGCCGGGGCGATAGCGCCTACTACGACGCCTCTATGGGGCATAATGTGGTGACGCAAAGCGCGGAAGATGCGACCATTTTATGGGTCACCTCGCTCGGTTAACCGCTTGTTTCGGTGTTAAAGACGGCCCTTACAGCCCAAAGCGCCAGGGCCATTCCGATCAATTGGCATAGGATAAACATTGGCACATGGGCCGGATCAATCCCTGCAAAGGTATCTGATAGCGCCCGCGCGATGGAGACCGCAGGGTTGGCAAAGCTGGTGGAGGCGGTGAACCAATAGGCTCCTGTGATATAAAGCGCGACCATTGTGGCAATGGCTTTGGAGTTTTGTGCCAAACCGCCGAAAACGATCAGCAGCAGCCCGAAACTTGCAAAAATTTCGGACACCCAAAGCGGCCCACCGCTCCGCGGGGTTTGCGACAGCTGAAACAAGCTTTGGTCAAACATTGCATGGGTCAAGATCACTCCCGTTATTGCGCCAAAAATCTGCGCTGATATGAAGGCGCAGGCCCGCGTGATTGGCATCTCGCCGCGCAGCACAAAGGCCAGGGAGACAATGGGGTTGAAATGCGCGCCAGAGACCGCACCAAATAGGGTGATGATGCAATAGAGCATACAGCCCGTTGCAATGGCATTGGCCAATAGCGCCAAAGCAATATTTCCACCAGCCAGAGTCTCAGCCATGATTCCGCTGCCAACCACTGAAACTAATAGAAAACCTGTCCCCAAAAACTCCGCAAGAACTGCATTTTTCATTGTTGATCTACTCCAATATTTACCCCAGCGCCTATTGCGCTTCATACCACCAAACATCCGGCAGAAATCCAATCCAATCGCCATACATCGGTAGGCGTTCGGGATATTTGATTTCTTTGACATGGGCCAATCTGCTGAAAGAACTCGTGTGAATTGGAATAACGTAACGTCCGGCGGTTAAAATCCGGTCCAGCGCCTTCACGGCCGCGAGAAAGTCCTCTCGGCTGGTCGAGCTCACCAGTTTTGCAATCATAGATTCGGCAGCGGGAGAGTTCATCCCCATCCAATTGCGGGTGCCGGGTTGATCCACCCCATAGCCGCCCCAATAGAGCATCTGTTCATTGCCGGGGCTCAGCGACAGGCCGCGCCGATAATAGGCCATATCAAAATCATAGATCTGCGTGCGCTCTTTATATTGCGCCGCATCGAGCACTTCGGTCGTGAGGCGAATCCCCAGACGTTCAAGGGCTTGTTGGTAAATATCCATCATCGATTGGCTTTCCGTGTCGCCCTGCTTCAAGGTGACGGTGATTTCAAACGGCGTGCCCTGCGCGTTTCGGCGCAACCCGTCTTGAACTGTCCAACCCGCTTGTGTCAGCAAAGCATCGGCTGCACGAATATTCTTACGATTGCGCGCGCTGCCGTCAGATTGCGGCAGGCGGTAGCCTTCAATCGTGCCGGGCAGCAGGGTGTCCGCATAGGGCTCCAACAACTCAAGCACCCGACCTTTCGCTGGTCCCGCCTCCATTGAGAGCACCGAATTTGAGAAATAGGAGGTGATACGCTCCTGGCGCCCACCGGTGTTCGCCTGATTGATGAACTCGAAGTTAAACGCCGCAATCAAAGCCTCGCGCACACGCCAATCTGCGAACTTGGGCTTGCGCGTGTTCATCACAAAGCCTGTGATGCCGCTGGGGCGCTGGTGGGGTATGATGGATTTGACGATCTTCCCCGTTTGGACGGCGTCAAAATCGTAAGAGTTTTCCCAGCGTTCGGCGTTCAACTCTCTGAATGAGGAGGATTCGCCCGCTTTAAATGCCTCGAACTGCACCGATCCATCCGCATAGAAATCCAATCTAACCTCATCAAAGTTGTTTGTGCCGCGACGAAATCCAATGTCTTTGCCCCAATACTCTGGGTTGCGCATGAGACGAACATAGTTTCCCGGATCAAAATCGCGGATGACATAGGGGGCACTGGAAATGGGGATTACATCAAGGCCGGAATTTTCGAAATCTGCGCTCTCCCATTGTGCCTTTTTCAAAACTGGTCTGAGACCCACCAAGAGCGCCAACTCGCGGTCCTGATCGGCAAAGGTGAATTTCACCTTACGCGGTCCGGTCTGGCTGACCGTTTCAATTTTCTTCCAAAGCCCGTGGTAGCGCGGATGACCAATGGTGCCCAAAGTTTCATATGACCAGATCACATCCTCCACCGTCACCGGGCTGCCATCAGAGAATCGCGCCTCTGGATGAAGCGAAAATTCAACCCAGCGGCGGCTCTCATCGGTTTCAATCGATTCGGCCAGCAGCGTGTAAAGGGTGAAAGGCTCGTCATAAGAACGGCCCATCAGGCTTTCATAGGCCAGGAACCGAAGCTGCCAAGGCACAGAGCCTTTGCGAACGTGCGGATTGAGTGAGGTGAAGGTGCCTCCTTCTGCGGAAACGATGGTTCCCCCTTTCGGGGCGTTTGGGTTTGCATAGGGTAGGGACACAAAATCATGTGGTAATGCGGGGTCACCATACATAGCTATGCCATGCGTTGGCTCTGCCATGCCCAAATTGGCCGCCAGCAAAGCGGCGGCGAAAACCGCGCCAATAAGTTTGGAATTGATCCCTTGTCCATATGTCATCTGGGGTAGATCCTTTTGTTTTTGCCGGGCTGTGGCCACAGGCTAGCGTGGGAATATTACATTTTCAAACTTTTAGCTTGGACCCGCTAAACAGTTTGTTTATAGTATTGTTACTGCTCGATAGGTTTCTTGCCTGTATGAAACCTGCCTCAATAACTTAACGCCAGCTTCGTGCTGGCGTTTTTTTTGCTCCCGATGATACGAACGGCGCACTCAAGAGCACACCAACAAAGCGGCAATGGCCCACATGGTCATGCCAACCAAAATATCCAGCACCCGCCAAGCCTTGCTCGATCCCATAAGCGGCGCCAATAATCGAGCACCGAATCCAAGGGCGCAGAAAAACACCAAAGACCCTAAACTGGCACCTGTCGCGAAGGCATAGCGTAGGCTGTCTGCATCATATTGTGCCGATACTGCGCCGATGAGGCCGATTGTGTCGAGATAGACATGCGGATTTAAAAAGGTGAAACCGGCGAGAGTCAGGAGGGTCTTTTTGAGACTTTCTCGTCCCTCGCCAAGCTCCAAACGATAGTCCCCCCGATAGGCCGCGCGAAAACGTAGGGCGCCATAGGTGCATAAGAACACTGCGCCGCCCCAGGTCATCAGGCGGGCGATCCCCGGAGCCATCTGCGCCAAAACTCCAAAGCCAATCACCCCTGTCCAAATCAGAAGCGCATCGCTTGCAGCGGCAAAGAGGCATAGAGGCAAGACATGGCGGCGTAGAATGCCCTGGCGCAGGATGAACACATTTTGCGCGCCCACCGCCAGGATCAGCGACATGAGAGTGACGAAACCGGTGAAAAACGCCTGTGTCACGCGCTGCTTGGCGCTTTATCTTCGGGATAGACCAGACCAGCCGATATGATGAGCTTTGCAGCATCCTCAACAGACATTTGCAGCTCTTTGATGTCCTGACCCGGCACAAACAACAAAAAGCCAGAGGTCGGGTTGGGCGTTGTCGGCACGAAAACCGAGACCAATTTATCGTCATCAGGCGCATGGGCGGCAACCTCACCTCGGGCGGTGGTGGCAACAAAGCCGATCACCCAGATTCCCTTGCGCGGATACTCAATCAAACAGGCCCGGTCAAAGCTGTTATTTTTTTGATTAAAGACCGTTTCCGCGATTTGCTTGACGCCGCTATAGATCGTGCGCACCACGGGCATGCGGCGCACCAAACCTTCAGCCCAGCGCAGCAAAGACCGCCCCACAAAACCTTTTCCGAGCCAGCCCACAACAAAGGTGAACACCAAAAAGACAATGAGGCCAAATCCGCGGATATCATATTGGTCGCTCAGCTGAATATCGAAAAGAGTTTGGATATAGCGATCAGGCTGATAGCTGTCGGGGACAATCGCCCAGACCCGCGCATCAATCCACCCCACGACCGACCAAATCAACCAAGCCGTCAGCCCGATTGGCGCGATAATCACCAAGCCGGTAAAGAAGTTTGAGCGCATTGCGCCCATCCAACCTTGACGTCGGTGGTTTTGATCTGGTGGCGTTTCCATGGAGTGTCCTATGTCCCTGTCACCCGTGGTTTAGCCAGCACACTCTTGCCTTACAAGATTTTTTCTATCCATCTTCATGATTTCGGCAATTCCCAGCAGGATTTGGCGATCTGAGCGGCCAACCGCGCATTATTTTTCACCAAGGCAATATTGGTTTGCAGCGATTTGCCCTCGGTCAGCTCAAAAATGCGGCCCAGTAAAAACGGGGTGACAGCTTTGGCGTTGATCCCTTGCCTGTGGGCCTCATGCAGGGCCAGCTCTATCATTGGGCCGATCTCTTCGGCGCTAATCTCATCGGCCTTTGGCACGGGATTGGCGATCAATTGCCCGCCGCTTAGGCCCAGGGCTTGGCGCGCGCGCAATCCGGCTACAATCTGCTGAGGCGTATCGCAACGCAGGGGGGCAGGGATGTCACTTTTCTGCGACCAAAACGCAGGCATCTCGTCTTGACCATAAGCAATCACCGGAACCCCATAGGTTTCGAGGACTTCCATGGTTTTGGGGATGTCTAAAATGGCCTTGGCCCCGGCGGCCACGACGATCGTATCGGTGAGTGCCAATTCGCGCAGATCTGCCGAAATATCAAAGGTGAGCTCTGCGCCGCGGTGCACCCCGCCAATGCCTCCTGTGGCGAACACCTCAATGCCAGCCGCCTGCGCTGCAATCATCGTGGCGGCCACCGTGGTGGCGCCGCTTTTGCCCTGTGCCATAACAAAGGCCATATCTGCGCGCGATACTTTTGCGACATCGCGCGCCTGTGCCAAATCCGTCAATTGCCCCGGATCCAGCCCGATATGCAGCGAACCGTTCAGGATTGCGATGGTTGCCGGAACGGCGCCTGCGTCTCGCACCTCTTGCTCAACCGCCCGTGCCACATCCAAATTTTGCGGATAGGGCATGCCATGGGTGATGATCGTGCTCTCCAGCGCCACCACCGGCTTGGAAAATCCAGCATCGGTCCGGATAGCCTCAATCTCGGCGCTATAGGTCAGTTGCATAGTCTATCCCTCTGATTTTCCTGAAACATAGGCTGCGGCTGCATTTGAGGCGGCTTGCAGCGCCTGCAGTGCACCTGCACCGCGCAGCTCTGCGGCGATATGTGCGGCCATAAATGTGTCGCCTGCACCTGTGACCCGGCTGGCCAAAACAGCAGGCGGCAGGGCCAGAACGCAGCCGTCGCCATCGGCCTTAGCGGCGGCTTTCGGGCCATGGGTCACAACTGCGCGATTGGCGCCACGCGCCACCAATGCCGAGGCCGCTTCGGCCGCGTCGCTGAAGTCACGCCCCAAAATCAACTCTGCTTCTTCAACATTGACATAAAGCGTTGCGCCCGGGTGCCCAAGCAGCGGCAACAATCGCTCCGCCTTGCCCGGAGAGGCCGGCGCGATCCGCAAATCAGCTCGGGCAAACAGCGGGGAGGCGGCGATCTGCGCCAAAAGCCCCACGGTCAGATTGCCATCAAGTGCAATCAAACCATGAAATGGCTGCTCAGCCCGTCCCAGACGTCCGTCAGCCAGCGGCCGCAATATCTTGTCTCCCGCCGCTTCAAGAGAATGGGCATCCGCAATCGCCGCAATGAGGCCGTTGCTGCCTTCAATGGCCATATAGCGGTCGGTCGGTAGGTCTTGGGAGCGGTAGAGATACGCGGTATTCAGCCCCAGAACTTCTGCGGCCGCAATCAATTCCTGCCCATCAAGGTCTTGTCCAACCACGGACAAAAGTGCCGGATGCAGATCAAATCGCTTTAAAGTCATCGCAATATTCATGGCGACGCCGCCCGGCAACCGCGTGATGCGGCCCGGCACATCAGACCCGGCTTGCATGGCACGGGTTGAGCGGCCAATGACATCCCACAGCACCGAACCGATGCACAATATATCTGGACTCTGCGTCATATGGGTTTGTGGCAAACTCATCTATGAGAGACAAGTTCTTTTGCGCATTCGGGCGCAGCAGGCCTCGCTTTTCGTGGTTTAACAAAGGCGCCAAGCAGGGGCGTGAGTAAGAGCTTGCTATTTTGTTAAAAATATCCTAGAGAACCCATGCGACGTTACATCTATCGGCATAACTGCTCCTTACGGCTCAGTCTTTCGATCTAGCACTGACTTAGCCACACTGCTGCATTCCGCGGGCAGATCAAACAAGGAGAACGACGATGGCTACTGGCACCGTCAAATGGTTTAACACTTCAAAAGGCTTCGGCTTTATCGCTCCCGATGGCGGCTCTAAAGATGTATTTGTACACATCTCTGCTGTTGAGCGTGCAGGCTTGACTGGCTTGAATGATGACCAAAAAGTAACATTCGATATCGAACCTGGCCGTGACGGCCGCGAAAGCGCGACAAACATCGCTTTGGCTTAAGGGCCGGCCTCCGATTGGGAGCCGATATCTTTGAAATTTATTAAGGGCGTGCCGCAAATGGCGCGCCCTTTTTGCTTTTTTACCCTCAAAGGCCACAAATCGCGCGAAACACGGCTGAATATGCTTAATTTACGCCGCTTTTCGCTTGCCAAGGGGCAGGGGGGCGATTAAAGCAGCCCTACTTCGCAGGTGGGGTTTGGGCCTTTGAGGGAGAAATCCTCAAAAGTCCGCCGGTTGAGAGCAATCTCTGACATCCCCGCCGAGGCATAAACCGGAAAGGAAATGGCAATGGCCGCAGATTTCACAATGCGTCAGCTCTTGGAAGCTGGCGTGCACTTTGGGCACCAAACACAACGCTGGAACCCACGTATGGGTCAATTCATCTATGGGGAGCGTAACGGCATCCACATCATGGATCTGACACAGACCGTTCCAATGCTCGATGCAGCTTTGAAAGCCATTCAAGACACCGTCGCAAAAGGCGGCCGTATCTTGTTTGTTGGCACAAAGCGTCAAGCACAAAACCCAGTTGCAGAAGCCGCTGAGAAATGTGCGCAATACTACATGAATCACCGTTGGCTTGGTGGCACGCTGACCAACTGGCAGACCGTATCCAAATCCATCAGCCGTCTGAAAGACATTGATGAGAAAATGGAAACGGGTTTTGCCGGTTTGACCAAAAAAGAGCGTTTGGGCATGGAACGTGACCAAGCTAAATTGCAAGCCTCTTTGGGCGGCATTCGTGAAATGGGCGGCGTTCCTGATCTGTTGTTCGTCATCGACGTGAACAAAGAAGATCTGGCCATTGCAGAAGCGAAAAAGCTGGGCATTCCAGTGGTGGCTGTTGTGGATACAAACTGCCCACCCGATGGCATTGACTACGTCATTCCCGGCAATGACGACGCGGCACGTGCGATTGCACTTTACTGCGATCTCGCCGCGCGCGCAGCCTTGGAAGGCATGTCCGCACAGCTTGGCGCCGCTGGCGTTGATCTCGGCTCTATGGAAGAGGCTGTCGCGGAAGAGGCTCTTGTTGAAGCCGCCGCAGAAGACGCTCCAGCCGCTGAGGCTTAAGCCCAGATTGGAAGTTTACATCGGTTGCGGGAAACCGCAGCCGAGATTCTCTTATAGGAAAAGGAACACGATTATGGCGATTACTGCTGCAATGGTGAAAGAAATGCGCGAAAAATCCGGCGCAGGCATGATGGATGCCAAAAAAGCATTGACCGAAAACGATGGCGATATGGAAGCGGCAATGGATTGGCTGCGCACCAAAGGTCTGGCCAAAGCTGCAAAAAAATCCGGTCGGACTGCGGCTGAGGGGCTTGTGGCTGTGGCCGTTCAAGCGGGCAAGGGTGTTGCGGTTGAGGTGAACTCAGAAACTGATTTCGTCGGCAAAAACGCAGATTTCCAAGCGATGGTTGCGAAAATCGCAACAGCTGGCTTGTCCGCAGACAGCACAGAAGGCTTGGCTGCGACTGTTGTGGACGGCAAGCCTGTGGCTGATCTGATCACAGATGCGATTGCCACCATTGGCGAAAATATGTCTTTGCGCCGTATGGCGACGGTTTCGGCAGATACGGTTGTGTCCTATGTGCACAATGCCGCGGCCGAGGGTATGGGCAAGATCGGCGTGTTGGTCGGCCTGTCTGGTGACAATGAAGCCTTTGGCAAGCAGGTGGCGATGCATATCGCTGCGGCCAATCCTGCAGCCTTGAATGAAGCCTCCTTGGATCCTGCGGTTGTTGAAAAGGAAAAGCAAATTCAGATGGATATTGCTCGCGAAAGCGGCAAGCCTGAAGCTGTGATCGAAAAAATGATCGTGGGCCGGATGAAGAAATTCATGGCGGACTCGACCTTGATGGGGCAAGCTTTTGTGGTCAATCCCGATCTGACGGTTGAAGCGGCGGCCAAAGAAGCTGGCGTTGAGGTCACAGGATTTGTGCGCCTTGAAGTGGGTGAAGGCATCGAAAAAGTGGTTGAAGATTTCGCCGCCGAAGTTGCGAAAACAATGAAGGGTTAACCCAGCCCAGACCGAAATTAAAAAGGCGTCCCTTGGGATGCCTTTTTTTGTACGCTACAACCGGGCAGGGCGCGCCAAGGGAGGGGGCGCGCCGGATCCCAGCGGGTCAGTGCTGGGTTTGACTGATCATTGAGTGGCTGAGAAGAGACCCCTCTTTATACTTGAGGCTCGCGCGGGCCGATGGGCCGTAGCTGTCGAAATTACCATTCGCCAGCTGCGGGAACAGCTCAAGGATTTCATTGCGTGTCGGCTCGTCCAAGGCTTTCCAACCCTCCGCACCGGGGTGGAAGCTTTCAGATGGGGCGCCTTCGGCATAGACGATCTCGTGGCTGTCAAAGAGCATGTGGAAATATTCCACCTCGCCACCTTCCTCGCGCAGAATAGAATGGTCATTCACCAGTGATTTGGCCGTGGCCAGCACTTCGCGCTCGCCAAAGAGCACCTCCGCGTGCCAGCCGGATAGCAGCATGCGGTGCTGCGGGCTAACGCGGAGATCGCGCGTGTTGCCAAGCGCGCCCTTGCGGATCAGGATGGGGGCCATATTGCCGGTCGCTTGGCATTTGCTAGAGCCAATCCAGCGGATCGGTTGAAGCCCGTGATCTAGCGTTTCAACGCGATCACCCACAGCGAGGTCTTCAATGGCAACCTCGCCGGATTGGGTTTTGATCTGTGAACCACGAGTGAAGCAGGCAATTTGGAGGTTGGCATTATCCATCGACATGAAACCGTTACCAAATGCTTCCAGTCGGATTTCTGTGACGGTAATCACTGGGGTGATCGCTAGCGTAAAAGTTGCATATCCGCCAGGAGTCGTAACTATTACGCTCCCAATGACATTATTGGCCTGATCAAGGACACGAAGTACAGGAGTTGTTGGTGCAGCTGTCACAGGGTCCAAATCAACCGACAAAGAATAGGGTGTTCCGACTGTCAATGGTGTGGTCAAGGTTTGCCCCAAAGACTCATTTTCCCCAAACCAGATCCAATCATCCCCATCTGTTGCGGAACCTGCCCCCAATAAATTACGGTTCAAGTCTGGGGTGTTCGTAACGGCAAACCAGCCTGCGGCATCCCCGCTTGCAATGGCTGTCCATGTCGTATGAGGACCTTCAAAACTTCCGTTAGTTAGTAAGTTCTTCATTTATTTCTCCTTTTTGAGCGCCGGCTTCGTTAACCACCGCACGCGCTGCAATATCATGGATTGATGTAGCGCCATCGACAGATGGCGGGTTGTCGTCGTCTGTTGGATGCTTTTCACAAAACCCAGCTTTTCTAACACTCGCCCGCTGGCTTTATTCTGAATAAAATATCCAGATTTAACTTGTTGCTGCAGCGTAGTGGAAAAAAGCCGATCAAGCGCTTGCCTGACAGCACATGTTGCAATACCTCTCCCCCAATACTTTGGGTCCAAAAAATACTCCAGCTGATCGCGCATTTGCAGCGCACCAACCAGCAGCCGATCAAATGCTATTCCAAACACCAGCCCCGGATTCTCCATGCCAAAAGTTACAAACCTTTTGGCATGGGACCGCTTAAACGGGTGAGGCATATGTGCCAGATATCTGGCCACTTGCATTTGATTGCAGATTTCAACCAGACGCGGCACGTCACGCATCACAAGTGGGCGCAGAGACACAGTGGCATCAGACATCGGCCTTCGCCACTGCTATGTTCTTAATCTTCATGTTCGCAGTGGTCAGCACACCAAAGGGTGTTACCAACTCATCATACTCCAACGTATTGGCGATTTTTGCCCCTAGCTCGACCCCTGATTTTATTTTGCGCGCATTGTGTAGCGATACTTGCCGATACTCATCTGTGACTGTTTCGACAACGTCCAAGATTTGAAAAATTCGAACTGACCCATTGTCGTCGATGGTCGCTCTAAAAACGTACTCTTTGCCAAAAGCATCCGAAGCAGCCTGTTCAATCTGCGCTTCTACATCTTTAACTAAGGCTGCGCCTGGTTTTCCATCATTCAACTGGGCTTTCAGGAACTCTGAAATATTTGGCGGAGTTACCAGAGTGATTGGGTCTTCAGTTTGTAAAAGCGTTACTTTTGTCATAGTTGGCTCACCTTATTTAATATTCATTCGTGATTTAATGTGCATTCGTTTCTAGAGTTTTTCACGCTACGCAATTCTGTCTATTTCATCGAGCAGATCATTAGCTGCCGTGCAAGTGACTAAATACTATAAATATTAACGCATTCCCAAATCTGTTGTAATTTAAATGAGAAAATAAATATACGTTGTTGCTTCTGGGGACAAGCTATATTTGTTTTAGATTTTGGCAAGCAAAAACGGTCCATAATCTATATTATGTTAAATTAATACTCAGGCAGAAACCCCAATAACATGTAACGATTACGCTTCAGAGATTGCCTCTAATCCTTTGGCAAAACGCCGCATATTGGTTTGATAGCCAATGGCCGATGTCAGCAGCCCTTCGATTTCCGCCTCGGTTAAGCTGCGCACCACTTTGCCCGGTGCGCCGACGACAAGGGAATTGTCGGGAATGATTTTGCCTTCGGTGATCAAGGCGCCGGCGCCGATCAAACAGTTGCGGCCAATCTGAGCGCCGTTCAAAACAATAGCGCCCATGCCAATCAGGCTTTGATCGCCAATGGTGCAGCCGTGCAGGATCGCCTTATGTCCGATGGTGCAATTGCGGCCTATGGTTAGAGGAAAGCCAATATCGGTATGCAAGACGGAGTTTTCCTGCACATTTGAGCCGGCTCCTATGTCGATCCACTCATTATCCCCGCGCAAAGTCGCGCCAAACCAGACCGAAGCGCCAGCGCCAAGGCGCACTTTGCCGATCACATTGGCATCTGGCGCCACCCAAAAATCGCCATCTTCAGGAAATTTTGGTTTATTTTCATTGAGCTTATAAATCATTGTTCATCTCAAATTCAGTTTGCAGCGCTCGGACATGTTCGACCAGACCGGGCTGTTGGCTCCGGCGCAGGCGCTCTGTTGTGACGATGGTTTTTAGCTTTTCTTCCGTGGCATCGAGATCATCGTTGATCAGGACATAATCATAACCCGACCAATGGCTTATCTCATCCCAGCTTTTTTGCATACGCTTGGCAATAGTCTCTGCAGTGTCTTGCCCCCTGCCCTCAAGCCGGCGCTGCAGTTCGGTGATGGATGGTGGGAGGATGAAGATTGAGAGCACATGCTCTTGCAATGCCGAGTTGGCAATCTGCTGTGCGCCTTGCCAGTCAATGTCAAACAAGACATCCTGCCCCTTGCCGATGGCCGCCTCTACGGGCCCTTTTGGCGATCCATAAAATTTGCCAAAAACATGCGCATGTTCAAGCATCTCCCCATCGCGGACTTGGCGTTTAAAATCAGCCTCATCAACGAAAAAATAATCCTGCCCGTCCACCTCTCCCTTGCGCATCGCGCGGGTGGTTGCGGAGACTGAAAATGCCAGCGAGGGATCCCAGCGCATCAGGCGCCGCGCGAGCGTGGACTTGCCCGCCCCGGAGGGGGACGACAGAATAATTAATAGGCCACGCCGCATGGTCTCACTCCACATTTTGCACTTGCTCGCGCATTTGATCTATCAAGACCTTCATTTCAAGTCCAATGGCCGTTAAGGCCTTTGACCCTGACTTGGAACACAGGGTATTGGCCTCACGGTTGAATTCCTGCATCAGAAAATCAAATTTGCGCCCCGACGGCTCGTCGGACGTCAGCAATGTCTGCGCCGCTGCGATATGGGCCTGCAAGCGGTCAATTTCCTCAGTGACATCACTTTTCACCGCTAAAATCGCCATTTCTTGCGCCAAACGCTCGGGATCAATGTCTTGTATCAGACGTGCCAAGGCGGCCCTGAAATTTTCCTCAAAGCCGTCAGCGCGGGTTTTTAAGGTGGCGAGAGCTTGGGTGATAAGCGCTTCCATCTGTTTCAGGTTCTCGGCAAGTATGCGGTGCAGCGCCGCGCCTTCGGCTTTTCGGGAGGCTTGAAATTGGGCGATCAGCCTTGGCAGATCCTTTGTCAAAACAGTGATCACGGCCTGCTGCGCCTCTGTATCAGCATCGACATCTAAAAACCCATTTTGCGCCACGATATCAGACAGGCTTAGCGGCGCAACAGATAGGCCTTTTTGCGCCGCATGTTCTGCCAAAACCGCAGCGTTGGTCAATATATGCTCTAATTTATCCGGATCAATCTGCCGCTGGCCCTGTCCTGCAACATGGGAAATCTTGAGTGAAAACTGCAGCGATCCACGGGCAACCTGGGATGAAATCGCCTTGCGCGCGGCTTGATCGAAGCCAACCAGCCATTCAGGCACCCGTGTGCCAATGTCCAACCCTTTGTTGTTCACAGCGCGCAGTTCCATGGACCAATCATAGGGGCCCGACGCGCCACTCATCGCAGCCATGCCCGTCATTGATGTTAACATGCCACCCTCCCCAAGCCTGCCATTATCTGTCTACGTTAAATTTTTGTTCAATAAAATGTTAAATTTGACTGAAATTATTAACACTCTTTTTACCAAACTGCTGAAAACATGGTTATCAGAACCTTAACCAAAATCTCGCCGATACAACCGCGGACAATGAGGACACATGCAGCTACCGATTGATACAGTCATTCAGCCAGAGTTCACCCAACACCGGCTACAGCGCGCGCTCTATAGCCTTTGGCAAGCGCGGTGCCGAGATGGTCAAATTCCCTTGTGGCAGTCTCTCTCCTGCCAGGCGCTTGGCCCCTACCTATCTGCCGCCTGTGTCATCGGCCTGACCGCGTCGAACCGAAGTGTCATTCGCATCGCCAGCACGCAAGTAAACCAGCTGCTGGGGCAGGACAGTCGTGGCCAAGCGCTGGACAGTCTTTGCGCCCCAGCAATCCAGCCACAATTTGAACATCTGGTATCGCAGGTTTTTAACAGGCAATCCCCGATGAGCGTCACCTTGCGATCGCGGGCCTTTGACCGGGAGTCTGTGCTTACAATGCTGCCGCTTTTGGACCGGCAGAGGCAGTGTCGCCGGGCACTGGCGACGGTGGATCTCGTCCGCGGTCAATATCGCTGCGAGGCGCAACAGAAGGCAGCGCCATTTTCGGCGCTGGGGCCTGTATATTATGCGGCGCGCCCTGGCCACAGCCCGCAAGAGACTGACGCGCTTGTGCTTTGCATGGGACGCAAAAAGGGCGCACAGATCCCTGCGCGCCCCTATCTTAAATTGGTCAGTTGATCCTAAATATTCAAAGATCCTAAACGGCCAACCGCGCCGCGCGGGTTTTGTTGGTTTGACTCAACTCTTCAGCGACCAAAAAGGCCAGTTCCAAAGATTGTGATGCGTTCAAACGCGGATCACAGGCCGTGTGATAGCGATCTGACAGATTCTCATCGGTCACAGCCCGCACGCCGCCGGTGCATTCGGTGACGTCTTGGCCGGTCATCTCAAAATGCACGCCACCCGGCACGGTATTTTCCGACCTGTGGATGGCGAAGAATTCTTGCACCTCGCGCAATACGCTTTCAAACGGCCGGGTTTTATACCCAGAGGACGCCTTGATGGTGTTGCCATGCATCGCATCACAGGTCCAAACCACATTCGCACCTTCCTCGTTGACCGTTTTGATCAAACGCGGCAGGTGATCGCCGACAGCGCCAGCGCCAAAGCGTGCGATGAGCGTCAAACGCCCCGCTTCATTGTTAGGGTTCAGTTTTTCCATCAATACCTTAAGGTCTTCCGCTGTCGTTGTCGGGCCACATTTCAGGCCAATTGGGTTTTGCACACCGCGACAGAACTCGACATGGGCGCCATCGGGTTGGCGGGTCCGATCGCCAATCCACACCATATGTCCCGATCCCGCCACATAGGTCCCGCTTGTGCTGTCCAATCGGCACAAGGCCTCTTCATACTCCAGCAGCAGCGCCTCATGGGAGGTATAAAAATCAACGGAACTTAGCTCAGCATTTTTCTCAGAGGTCAGCCCAGCCGCCTCCATGAAATCTAAGGCATCCGAAATTCGGTTTGCCATTTCACGATAGGCCGAAGCCTTTTGCGATTCGGTGAATCCCAAAGTCCAAGAATGCACCTGATGAATATCCGCAAACCCGCCTTTGGAAAACGCGCGCAAGAGGTTCAGAGTGGCCGCCGCTTGGGTATAGGCTTGCAACATCTTCTGCGGGTTTGGAATGCGGGCCTCGGGGGTGAAATCGAGCTCATTGATAATGTCACCGCGATAGCTCGGCAGTTCGACACCATTCTGGGTTTCCGTCGGAGCAGAGCGGGGTTTGGCAAACTGCCCAGCCATGCGGCCCACTTTGACCACAGGCACTTTTGCGCCATAAGTCAAAACCATGGCCATTTGCAGCATCACTTTGAACGTGTCGCGGATGTTGTCGGCGGAAAACTCTTTAAAGCTTTCAGCACAATCGCCGCCCTGCAATAGAAAGGCCTCGCCGCGACTGACGGCGGCCAATTGCTGACGCAAGGCCCGCGCTTCGCCAGCAAAAACGAGCGGTGGATATTGCCGCAACTGCTGTTCAGCCGCGGCCAAGGCCGCTTGGTCCGTATAGTCGGGCATCTGAACTCTCGGCTTATTGCGCCAATCAGATTTTTGCCAGCTGGTCATAAGTATGTGCTCCGGTATTGTGTTAGCGTTATCTCTCACCAGTTTATCGTGATTTTCATTGATAAACCACCGTAAAATGTGCCTCATAGCAATAGAGCCTTGACCTAGTTTCTCATCAAGGCCAAAGGGGGCCATGTTGCCCAGATCAGGGCACGGTGAAGGATGATCCTTATGGATATATTTGATCAACTCGTCGGAACGATTGAAGCCCCCGCCAAGCCTCGGCGCTTCGTGTTTGTCCTGCTTGAAGAGTTCACAATGCTGTGCTTTTCGGCAGCGGTCGAATCTTTGCGGATCGCGAACCGCATGTCGGGGCGTGATCTTTATACATGGGTTTTGATGTCCGAAAGTGGCGCACCTGTGCGCTGCTCGGCAGGGATTGAATTTGTTGTCCAGCATGAGTTGATTGATGTGTCGCGCGACGACACAGTTATGATCTGCGGCGGCGTAAACATCAAAACCGCCTCCTCTAAGAAAATTGTCAACTGGCTGCGCCGCGAGTCGCGCCGTGGGCCATTGATGGCGGGGCTTTGCACGGCGGGCTATACGCTGGCGAAAGCTGGGCTGCTCGACGGAAAACGCGCCACGATCCATTGGGAAAATCAGGACAGTTTTATTGAGGAGTTTGAGGAGGTCGAGCTGACAAAATCGGTCTTTGTCGTGGACGGCAACCGTATTACCACCGCCGGCGGCACCTTATCGATTGATCTCATGCTGAAACTGATCGCGCAGGATCATGGAGAGGATTTGGCCAATGCGGTGGCCGATCAGCTCATTTACTCCTCCATTCGGACCGATCAAGATACCCAGCGCCTTTCTATCCCCACGCGCATTGGGGTGCGCCATCCGAAATTGAGCCAAGTGATCCAAAAAATGGAACAAAATATTGAAGAGCCAATCAGCCCGTCGATTTTGGCCCGAGATGTTAATATGTCGACCCGGCAGCTAGAGCGCTTGTTTCGCCGCTATCTTAACCGCTCGCCAAAGCGTTATTATATGGAGCTGCGTTTGCAAAAAGCCCGCAATTTGTTGATGCAAACAGATATGTCAGTGATCAATGTGGCTTTGGCCTGTGGCTTTGCCTCGCCCTCGCATTTTTCGAAATGCTACCGAGCTCATTATGATACCACCCCTTACCGGGAACGGGGCGCGCAATCGTCGCGCCTGGCCCAATAAGGCGACATTTCGCAACGCGGACTTTGTCCCGTCATGGGCAGAACAGTTGAAATATAGCAAGAATCGCTTCCTTTTTGACAATAGCCCTTCTATCGTTGGGCAGAGTTCAAATAACAAAACGGGAGAAAGTTATGAGAAAACTGCTGCTGGCCACAACGGCTGTTGCATTGTCCGCGGGTGCTGTCGCTGCGGAAGACATTAAAATTGGTGTTATTTTGGGGTTCACCGGCCCCATTGAATCGCTGACCCCGCAGATGGGCGCGGCGGCAGAAATGGCCATGGCGGAAGTGAACGCCAGCGGCGCACTTCTTGGCGGCTCGACTGTGACCTCTGTGCGCGGCGATTCCACCTGTATTGATGCGGGCGCCGCGACGGCTGTTGCCGAGCGTTTGATCACCTCTGATGGTGTTAAAGGCATCATGGGCGCCGATTGTTCTGGCGTGACAGGTGCGATCTTGTCGAACGTGGCATTGGCCAATGGCATCGTGATGATTTCACCTTCTGCCACATCCCCTGCCCTGTCCACTGCGGAAGACAACGGTCTGTTCTTCCGCACGGCGCCCTCTGATGCGCGCCAAGGTGTGGTGATGACAGACGTCTTGCTGGAAGAAGGCATCGACACCGTCGCGGTCACCTATACCAACAATGACTATGGCAAAGGTTTGGCCGATAGTTTCCAAGCGGCCTTCGAAGCCGCTGGCGGCACAGTCACCATCAATGCGGCCCATGAAGACGGCAAGGCGGATTATTCTGCTGAGATCGGCGCTCTGGCGGCGGCGGGCGGTGACCGTTTGGTTGTGGCAGGTTACGTTGATCAAGGCGGCTCCGGCATCGTCCGCGCCGCTTTGGATTCGGGTGCCTTTGACACATTCCATTTCCCAGACGGCATGATTTCCGCGAAATTGGTTGAGAATTTCGGATCAGACCTCGATGGCTCCAGCGGTCAGGTGCCCGGCACAGACAGTGCAGGCGCTGGCATCTTTGCAGCCATGGCCGGTGATGACTTTGATGGCACTTCCCCATTTGCCGCTGAATCCTATGACGCGACCGCTTTGATTGTCTTGGCCATGCAAGCGGCCGGATCTTCAGATCCAGCCGCCTATAAAGAAAAAGTCATGGAAGTGGCGAATGCGCCTGGTTTGAAAATCGAACCTGGCCAGCTTGGCTTGGCGCTACAGGCCGTTGCGGCCGGAATCGACATTGATTACGAAGGCGCAACAGCCGTTGAGCTGATCGGTGGCGGCGAATCGGCCGGCAACTATCGCCAGGTTGGCTATGAGGGCGGCGCTGAAATTACGGTTAAATACCGCTAAACACGGCCCTATGAGTAACAACAGCCCCGTTTTATAGCGGGGCTGTTTGCATGAAATGACTATTGGAGACTTGGCATGATCAAGGTTGAAAACTTGCATCGCCATTTTGGCGGATTTCACGCCGTAGATGGAGCATCGTTGGAAATACGTGAGGGCTCTATCACTGGTTTGGTCGGCCCGAATGGTGCTGGCAAAACCACCCTATTTAACGTGATCGCAGGCGTTTTGCCGCCCACCTCTGGCCGGGTCACGATGGCGGGAGACGATATCACCGGCATGTCTCCGCATGAATTGTTTCACAAAGGGCTGCTGCGCACCTTCCAAATTGCCCATGAATTCAGCTCAATGACCGTGCGCGAGAACCTGATGATGGTGCCCGGCAGCCAATCGGGGGAAACCCTTTGGAACACGTGGTTTGGACGAAAACGCATCGCAGATGAAGAGCGCGCGCTGCAAGCCAAAGCCGATGAGGTTTTGGAATTTTTAACCGTCGATCATCTGCGTGATGAGAAAGCTGGCAACCTCTCCGGTGGACAGAAAAAATTGCTTGAACTGGGCCGCACGATGATGGTGGACGCGCGGATCGTGTTTCTTGATGAAGTCGGCGCGGGGGTCAACCGCACGCTCCTCAATACCATCGGTGATGCGATCGTTCGGCTCAACAAAGAGCGGGGCTATACGTTTTGCATGATTGAGCATGACATGGAATTCATCGGCCGCCTCTGCGATCCGGTGATTGTCATGGCTGAGGGCAAGGTGCTGGCAGAGGGCACAATTGACGAAATTAAGGCCAATGAACAGGTGATTGAAGCCTATCTTGGCACCGGACTAAAAAATAAAGGCGCAGCAGAATGACCGAACCCTTCTTGATCGGCGAGTCGATGACCGGCGGCTATGGCCGGGGCGCCGATATTTTGCACGACTGCACCATCGCGGTGAACCCCGGTGAGATTGCCGTGATCGTCGGCCCCAATGGCGCCGGCAAATCCACTGCGATGAAGGCCGTTTTCGGCATGCTCAACATTCACAAGGGCTCTGTGCGCTTGGATGGTGAGGACATCACCCATCTTTCGCCGCAGGACCGCGTGGCCAAAGGCATGGCCTTTGTGCCGCAAACCTCAAATATCTTCACCTCCCTGACCGTTGAAGAAAATCTAGAAATGGGCGCCTTCCTGCGCCGCTATGATATCCGCGTGACGATGGAGCAGATTTTTGATCTCTTTCCCATTCTGCGCGACAAACGCAAACAGGCGGCCGGCGAGCTGTCCGGCGGGCAACGCCAGCAGGTGGCAGTTGGCCGGGCCTTGATGACGCAGCCTAAGGTTTTGATGCTTGATGAGCCCACGGCTGGCGTTTCGCCTATTGTGATGGATGAGCTCTTTGACCGGATCATCGAGGTTGCCCGCACGGGCATCTCGATCTTAATGGTTGAGCAAAACGCCCGGCAAGCGTTGGAGATCGCCGATCGCGGCTATGTGCTGGTGCAAGGCGCAAATCGATTCACCGACACAGGCGCGGCGCTTTTGGCCAATGCAGATGTGCGCAAATCTTTCTTGGGGGGTTAGGCGATGATTGATCTTTTGAATGCAGTGGTCGTGCTGTCCAATTATGTCCTGATCCCTGCCCTCGCCTATGGGAGCCAATTGGCCCTTGGCGCGCTTGGTGTGACGTTGATTTATGGCATCTTGCGGTTTTCCAACTTTGCCCATGGGGACACGATGGCCTTTGGCGCTATGGTGACCATTCTGGTGACCTGGCTGTTTCAAGGCTGGGGCATCTCGCTTGGCCCGCTGCCGACGGCGCTTTTGGCCATTCCCTTTGGTATTGCCGCCACGGCCGCCCTATTGCTGACCACTGACCGGCTGGTCTATCGGTTTTACCGGCAACAAAAAGCCGCGCCGGTCATATTGGTCATCGTTTCCATGGGGGTGATGTTTGTAATGAACGGCTTGGTGCGCTTTATCATTGGGCCAAATGATCAAAGGTTTTCCGATGGTGAGAGATTCATCATATCTGCGCGGGAGTTCAAAAAACTCACAGGGCTTTCAGAGGGTTTGGCTTTTAAGACCACCCAGGGCATTACCATTGTCACAGCCGTAATTGTGGTCGTCGCATTGTTTTGGTTTCTCAACCGCACCCGCACGGGGAAATCCATGCGCGCGTTTTCGGACAATGAGGATCTGGCGCTGCTCTCGGGCATCAACCCCGACCGGGTGGTGATGGTAACTTGGCTCATCGTTGCGGGTCTGGCCGCAACCGCCGGGGCGCTATATGGATTAGATAAATCCTTCAAGCCATTCATTTACCTGCAACTTCTATTGCCCATCTTTGCCGCGGCGGTGGTGGGCGGCTTGGGAAATCCGTTGGGAGCCATTGCCGGGGGCTTTGTTATTGCGTTCTCAGAGGTTCTCATCACCTACCCGCTCAAAAAGGTTCTCGGCTACCTTCTGCCGGATCGTTTCGAGCCCGATACATTGGTCCAGCTCCTTTCGACGGATTATAAATTCGCTGTGAGTTTCACGATACTGATTATCGTATTGCTGTTCCGCCCGACCGGATTGTTTAAGGGGAAATCCGTATGACCATTAATTACAAGAACATCGGTCTGTTTTTTCTGGTGGCCTGCCTCATTTTGGGCACGGGCTTTGTTCAAAGCTGGAACACAGCGCTTTTCATCCTCAATATGGGATTGGTTTCAGCGATCATGGCGCTGGGGGTCAACCTACAATGGGGGTTTGCCGGTTTGTTTAACGTCGGCATTATGGGATTTGTGGCGCTGGGCGGCCTCGCAGCTGTTTTAATCTCGATGCCCCCAACAACTGAGGCCTGGGCCGCGGGCGGGCTTCGAGTCATTCTGGGCATAGTCCTGGGCGCCGCCACGGTGACCACTGCAATCCTAGTGCAACTGCGCATGGCCGCAGGCCCGGCAAGAACCCTTACCACCATAGCCATTTTAATCGGTGGATTCTTTCTCTATCGCGCGGTCTTTGATGGCGGCGTGGCGGCTGTGGAAGCCGTTGATGCAGCCGGCACCGGCTATCTCGGTGGATTGAACTTTGGCGGCGCTAGCTACAAAGACTGGGGCTTTATGACATTGATCTCCTGGCCCGTAGGTGGGCTTTTGGCGGCTGGTGTCGCCTGGCTCATTGGCAAAACCGCTCTGGGTCTGCGTTCCGATTATCTCGCCATTGCCACGCTTGGGATTTCAGAAATCATCATTGCAGTGATGAAAAACGAAGATTGGCTGTCGCGCGGTGTGAAGAACGTGATCGGCCTGCCCCGCCCGGTGCCCTATGAAATTGAGCTGCAAGAAAGTGCCGGGTTTATTGAACACACCACTGCGCTTGGGCTTGATCCGGTCACCTCCTCTTCGATTGTTGTAAAGCTGGGATACGCCGGTTTGTTTTCGATTGTTTTGGTCATTGTCCTCATTTTGGCACAACTGGCCCTCGCCAGCCCATGGGGCCGCATGATGCGGGCGATTAGAGACAATGAGGAAGCCGCTGAAGCGATGGGAAAAAATGTCACAGCGCGGCATTTGCAAATTTTCATCCTTGGCTCGGCCATTTGCGGCGTGGCCGGCGCCATGATGACCACGCTCGACAGCCAGTTGACCCCATCCTCCTACCAGCCGCTGCGCTTCACCTTTTTGGTGTGGGTGATGGTCATTGTAGGCGGTTCAGGCAATAATTTCGGGTCAGTCTTAGGGGGATTTTTGATCTTTTTCCTTTGGGTCCAAGTCGAACCAATGGGGGCGATCTTGATGCAGATCCTGACCTCGGGCATGGCGGAAGACAATGTTTTGCGGCTGCATTTGCTGGACTCAGTGGCCCATATGCGCCTTTTGACCATGGGGTTAATATTGATCTTGGTACTCAGATTTGCGCCGAAAGGCTTGATCCCTGAAAAGTAGCTCTTTCCTTTCGCCGCGCCGCAGTATAGGCGGCGCGGTGAGCAAGGAAGAGGCACCCAATGGACCTTCGTAATATCGCGATCATCGCACACGTTGACCACGGCAAAACCACTTTGGTGGATGAGCTGTTAAAGCAATCCGGCACCTACCGGGAAAATCAAGCCACGACCGAACGGGCCATGGACAGCAATGACTTGGAACGAGAGCGGGGCATCACCATCCTGGCCAAGGCGACTTCGGTCGAATGGCAGGGCACGCGGATCAATATCGTTGACACGCCAGGTCACGCGGATTTCGGCGGCGAGGTGGAACGCATCCTGTCTATGGTGGACGGCGTCGTCTTGTTGGTGGACGCGGCAGAAGGCCCAATGCCTCAGACCAAATTTGTCACCTCCAAAGCGCTGGCGCTTGGCCTGAACCCGATTGTGGTGGTCAATAAAGTGGACAAGCCCGATGGTGAACCTGACCGCGCCCTAGATGAGTGTTTTGATCTCTTTGCGTCACTGGATGCCAATGAGCAGCAATTGGACTTCCCGGTTCTCTATGCCTCTGGTCGAGCTGGCTGGGCAGATGAGGAGCTGGACGGGCCGCGTAAGGATCTTTCCGCTTTGTTCGAGTTGATCGTGCGCCACGTGAAATCCCCCAAACAGGCAGAAAAAGCCCATGAGCCCTTTTCCATGCTGGCGACGACGCTTGGAGCGGATCCATTCATTGGCCGCATTCTGACCGGGCGGGTCGAAACGGGCCGCCTCAAAGCTGGGGACTCCGTGAAGGCCCTATCTCGGGATGGCAGCAAGATTGAGCAGTTCCGCTGCACAAAAATTCTCGCATTCCGCGGCCTATCGCAGACCGCGATTGATGAGGCCGTGGCGGGCGATATCGTGTCGCTGGCTGGCATGACCAAAGCCACCGTTGCAGACACCATCTGCGCACCTGAAATCAACGAGGCCCTGCCCTCCTTGCCGATTGATCCCCCCACCATATCGGTGACCTTTGGGATCAATGACAGCCCCCTGGCCGGCCGTGACGGTAAAAAAGTGCAAAGCCGGGTGATCCGCAAGCGTTTGATGGAAGAAGCGGAAACCAATGTGGCGATCCGTGTGACAGATACGCCGAGCGGCGAGGCCTTTGAGGTCGCCGGCCGCGGCGAGTTGCAAATGGGTGTACTGATCGAGAACATGCGCCGTGAAGGTTTTGAGCTGTCTATCAGCCGCCCGCGGGTTTTGTTCAAAGAAGAGGATGGCCAGCGCCTAGAGCCCATCGAAGAAGTGACCGTCGATGTGGATGAAGAATATTCTGGTGTTGTGATTGAAAAGCTGACCGGCTTTCGTAAGGGTGACTTGGCAGAGATGAAATCCGCAGGGGCCGGCAAGACGCGCATCATCGCGCATGTGCCGTCGCGCGGCCTGATCGGCTATCAAGGCGAATTCATGACCGACACCCGCGGCACGGGCGTTTTGAACCGCGTATTTCACACCTGGGCGCCGCACAAAGGCGCAATCCCAGGCCGTCGCGCTGGCGTATTGATCTCCATGGAGAATGGGGTCTCTGTGCCCTATGCGATCTTTAACCTTGAAGACCGCGGTAAATTCTTCATCGGCAGCCAAGAGGATGTCTACCAAGGCATGATTATCGGCGAGCACAACCGCGAGAATGATCTTGAGGTGAACCCGCTCAAGGGCAAGAAATTGACGAACGTGCGCGCCAGCGGAACCGATGAAGCGGTGCGCTTGACCACGCCAATCAAAATGTCTCTGGAAGAGGCCATCGCCTATATCGACAATGACGAGCTGGTAGAAGTCACGCCAAATGCCATTCGTTTGCGTAAGATCCACCTTGATCCACATGAGCGCAAACGCGCCTCACGCAGCGCATAAACAGCAAAAAGGGATGCAGAGTTTCATCTGCATCCCTTTTTATTCTTAAGCCTATACCCGGTTCAATCCGCGATCAGTCGATGGTTTCCACAATCATCAATGAGCGCTGAAACCCGCCCTCTCCCAATTTAATTGCCGCTTGATAACCCTCGGAGTGGTAGCAATCATGCGCGGCCTGTAGGCTGGGGAACTGCGCCACGACATTGCGCGTATGATCCGGGCCTTCCAATTGCTCATAGGCACCACCGCGGGCCAAAAACACTCCGCCGTATGAGGCAATGACGGGCGTGGCGGCGCTGGCGTAGGCGGCAAGTTTTTCCGCGTCCAAAACGTTGACATGGGCAATCCAGAGAGCTTTTGGCATCTTTTCTTACTCCTCTAAGAGTGTTTTGACGGCTAAAATTGCGGCGTCTGAGTCTTGGGTCGATTTTGCGCCGCCCTGGGCCATATCAGCCCGGCCGCCGCCTCCCTTGCCGCCAAGGGTTGCAACAACAGTTTTAACGATATCCACCGCAGAGATGTGCTCGGTCAAATCACCCGTGACGCCCGCGGCCACCGCGGCCTTGCCATCCGTATCCGCGATCAGCAAGACCACACCGGAGCCCATCTTTGCTTTATGCGCATCCACCAAAGCAGGCAAATCGCGGCCCGTTACCCCTTGCAAAACCTGTGCAAGGAAGGCCTTTCCACCGATGGAAATCGGATCTGCGGCTGCGGCCTCTGTGCCACCAGACAATGCAAGCTCGCGGCGCAGGTTGGCCACTTCGTTCTGCAAAGCTTTGCGCTCCTCGAGAAGCTGTTGCGCGCGGTCGGCGATCTCTGTCGGCTGGACTTTCAAAACATTCGCAGCCGCGGCCATTGCAGCCATTTGTTGTTGAATGTGATGTTCTGCGCCCACTCCGGTCAGCGCCTCAATGCGCCGCACCCCGGCCGAGGAGGCCCCATCGCTCAGCAAGACGAATCCGCCGATATCTCCAGTTTGGCGCACATGGGTGCCGCCGCAAAGCTCCAAGCTGTAGGTGTCTTGCCCCGATCCTTTGCCAGAGCCGGGCAAATGCCCCATAGAAACCACCCGAACCTCATCGCCATATTTTTCGCCAAAGAGCGCTTGGGCCCCCAGGGCGCGCGCATCGTCAGGTGTCATAATACGAGTCTCAACCGTGCTGTTTTGCCGGATGAAGGCGTTTACTTCGCTTTGCACCTGTTGCAACTGCGCGGCCGTAAGCGCTTGCCCATGGCTGAAGTCAAACCGCAGGCGGTCATCTGCGTTCAGTGACCCGCGTTGCGCCACATGATCACCCAGTGCCCGGCGCAGAGCTTCATGCAACAGATGGGTTGCGGAATGATTTGCACGAATACGCGCACGGCGTTCCGACGCGACTATGAGCTCAGCGGCCTGCCCCATTCCAACAAAGCCTTTCGTGACTTTGGCCATGTGAATGAACAGATCCGCAGTTTTGCGGCAATCGGTGACCTCAAGAATGCCACTCTCTGTCACAATCTCTCCACGGTCACCGATTTGACCGCCGCTTTCCGCATAGAAAGGCGTTTGGTTGAGTACAATTTGCACAACAGCGCCCGCGTCAGCACGGTCCACTTGCCCGCCATCCTGCACGAGCGCCACGATCTGACCTTCAGCTTGTTCGGTGTCATAGCCCAGAAAATCTGTCGCGCCATGGTTGTCCAGCACGTCAAACCAAATCGTATCATCGGCCATTTCACCCGAGCCTGCCCAAGCAGCACGGGCTTTGGCTTTTTGAGCGGCCATCGCGATGTCAAAGCCATCCGTATCGACCGAGAGGCCTTTCTCACGCAGAGCATCTTGCGTCAGGTCAAGTGGGAAGCCGAAAGTGTCATAGAGCTTAAAGGCGGTGGCGCCAGGCAAGGCGCCGCCCTGCGGCAGATCGCCAACCTCATCTTCCAACAGGCGCAAACCCCGGTCCAAAGTGGTGCGGAAACGGGTTTCTTCCTGCAACAAAGTTTCTTCAATCATCGATTGGGCCTGAACCAATTCAGGATAGGCCGCCCCCATTTGCTGCACCAAAGCAGGCACCAAACGATGCATCAAAGGATCCGCCGCGCCGATCAAATGCGCATGACGCATTGCACGGCGCATGATCCGCCGCAGCACATAGCCACGCCCATCCTTGGAGGGTAAAACCCCGTCGGCAATCAGAAAGGATGTTGAGCGCAGGTGATCTGCAATCACCCGGTGGTGGGTCTTATGCGGGCCGTCCGGATCCGAAGAGGTCGCCTGCGCTGAGGCCTCAATCAGATTGCGCACCAAATCCGTGGCGTAATTGTCATTCGTGCCTTGCAACAATGCCGCAACCCGCTCAATGCCCATGCCGGTGTCGATGGACTGTGCGGCCAAGGCTTTGCGCGTGCCGTCTTCAAACTGCTCATATTGCATAAAGACCAGGTTCCAGATTTCGACAAATCGGTCACCATCTTCATCCGGGCTGCCGGGAGGGCCGCCCCAGATGTGATCCCCGTGATCGTAGAAAATCTCTGAGCTGGGGCCACAAGGACCGGTCGGCCCCATCATCCAAAAATTATCATCCGTGGCGATGCGGATGATTTTATCATCACTAAATCCGCCAATTTTCTTCCAAAGGGCCACGGCCTCATCATCATCATGATAGACGGTGACAACCAGTTTTTCCTTGGGAATACATAGCTCTTTTGTGATGACCTCCCAAGCAAAGAGAATGGCCTCTTCCTTGAAATAATCCCCAAAGCTGAAATTGCCCATCATCTCAAAGAAGGTGTGATGGCGGGCGGTGTAGCCCACATTGTCCAGATCATTATGTTTGCCGCCGGCGCGCACGCATTTTTGTGCGGTGGTGGCCCGCGTGTAATCGCGCGTTTCAACGCCCGTGAAAAGGTTTTTGAATTGCACCATACCTGAGTTGGCAAACATCAGTGTGGGATCATTGCGCGGCACCAAGGGGCTAGATGGCAAAACACGATGACCCTGGCGGTCAAAATAGTTCAAAAACGTGGAGCGGATATCATTGAGCGTGGGCATTTCTTCGCAAAAACCTTGTAAATTGGGGTTGCCCGAAGACTTACCTTTCCTTTCCACAAGTGTCCACGGCAAAGCAAAACACCCCGGAGCTTCCTGCGCCGGGGTGTTTTATCTAACTTTGTCTATTAACTGAGGGCGCGGGCCACCCTAGAGGTCGATCACATTGTCCTCATCTTTTGAGCTTGGCCCCTCTACATCGGTAGGCCGTTCAAACTTCAACCCGTGAGATTCACGGATTTTAGCTTCAATATCATAGGCCATAGCTTTGTTTTCACTCAAGAAAACTTTTGCATTCTCACGGCCTTGGCCGATACGCTCATCACCATAGCTATACCAGCTGCCGGATTTCTCGACAAAGCCGCCTTTGACACCAAGATCAATCAGCTCGCCCATTTTGGAGATGCCCTCACCATACATGATGTCAAATTCAACCTGTTTAAAGGGCGGGGCGACTTTGTTTTTCACGACTTTGACGCGGGTGGCATTGCCCACGACCTCGTCGCGATCCTTCAAAGCACCAATCCGGCGAATATCCAATCGCACCGATGAGTAGAACTTCAAGGCATTGCCGCCGGTTGTGGTTTCCGGGCTGCCAAACATAACGCCAATCTTCATCCGAATTTGGTTGATAAAAATAACCATACAGTTTGATTTGCTGATGCTGCCGGTCAGTTTGCGCATGGCTTGGCTCATCAACCGGGCCTGTGCGCCGACCTGTGCATCGCCCATATCGCCTTCCAACTCCGATTTCGGGGTCAAAGCAGCGACAGAATCAACCACCACCATGGAAACCGCGCCTGAGCGTACCAAAGTGTCTGTGATTTCCAATGCCTGCTCGCCTGTGTCAGGCTGCGAGATCAGCAGCTCTTCCAGATTTACGCCAAGTTTACGCGCATAGAGTGGATCAAGCGCGTGTTCTGCATCGACAAATGCGCAGACGCCGCCCTTTTTCTGTTCTTCCGCCACGCAATGCAGGGTCAAAGTTGTTTTGCCCGAGGACTCTGGGCCGTAGATCTCAATGATCCGCCCCTTGGGCAGACCGCCGATGCCAAGAGCAATATCTAGGCCGATGGAGCCGGTGGAGGTCGACTCAATCCCGGGGATGACTGCGCCCTCGCCCAATGTCATGATTGAACCTTTGCCGAACTGACGTTCGATTTGTGCCAAAGCGCTGTCTAGCGCCTTTTGACGGTCGCCTGTTTTTGGTGCCATTGTGAGTAAATCTGCCGTTGCCATTGTTTCACGCTCCTTATTCCACACCCGAGACGGGGGGACAATGATGTAATGTTCGCTTCTTGTTCTTTTTATCGGACCAAAAGGAGAACAAATCAAGATTTTTCTACAAATTTATCTTTTATTCTTAGCAATAATCTTTAATAATTGGTGAAACACATATGAATTTAAAAGATTAATGCTGATATTTTCGCGCTATAACCTTGTTCTCCTGGCCGTGCCTAAAACGGGATCAACGGCTTTAGAAGTGGCTTTGGGACAAGAGGCCGATGGTAGATTCGGCAATCCGCCAGAAATGAAGCATTTACCGCTCTACCGGTATAATCGCTTCGTGCGACCTTTGTTGCAGCTCACCACTGGGCAGGATCCAGAAACCTTTGCGCTGATCCGTGAGCCGATTAGCTGGCTGCGCAGTTGGTATCGGTATAGGGCCCGCAATTCTATGGCCCTATTGCCCACCTCGACCTGTCATATCAGTTTTGACCAATTTGTGCGTGAGGCGATGTCAGACGATCCCCCGCCCTTTGCCCAAGTCGGTTGCCAAACGCGTTTTTTGTCACCTGGAGGCAGCGGCGGGCCGATCACGCATCTGTTTCAATATGAGCAAATGGATTTGGCCTGCAAATTCCTCGAGAACCGTTTGGAATTGGAACTGGATCTGCCGTGGCTCAATCAAGCGGCCATCGGCCCGGCACCGTTGGACCCAGACTTGGAGGCACAATACCGGAAGATCCATGCGGGCGAATTTCAACTCTGGCAAGACGCTTCTATCTAGCGCTCGCCCTATGATGCTGGCACCACGACATCCAGAACGGCTTGGGTCAGATCGTTAAGTGAAAAAGGTTTCGGCAAGAACACGGAGCCCTCAATTTCAGATTGTTGTTTGTCAAACGCATCCTCAGCATATCCCGAGACAAAGACGACACGCGTCCCGGGCCGGCCCATGAGCGCAAGCCGCACCCAGGTTGGGCCATCCAGCCCCGGCATCACCACATCGGTCACGAATACATCGATTTTCAATGACTTATCTTCGAGAATTTTCAACGCGGCTTCGGCGCAATCGGCTTCATAAACGGTGAGACCCTTGATCCGCAGCGCCCGCGAAGCAAAGGCGCGCACGGGTGCCTCATCCTCCACCAGAAGCACAACTTGTTCGCCTTGTGTTGGCTGTGACACGACCTCTGCTATCAATTTTTGTTCCTTCTGTTTGGCGCGCCGATCAACTGCCGGGATCAGCACATCAAAAACCGTGCCCTTGCCGATCTCGCTTTCTGCAAAGATAAACCCATTGGACTGTTTAACAATTCCATAGACCGTCGATAGCCCCAAACCGGTCCCCTCGCCCGTGCGTTTCGTGGTGAAAAACGGTTCAAATATTTTCTGGCGGTGTTCGGGGGGTATGCCCGAGCCAAAATCTTCCACTTGAATCTTCACATACTCTCCCGCTGGGATCACCGCACTGTCGCGCTCTTGCGCCTTGTCAAAGGTTTCAGATTGCGTGCGGATGACAACATCGCCCCCCTCGACCATTGCATCGCGCGCATTCACCACAAGGTTCATTAACACCTGTTCCAATTGCCGCTTGTCCGCCCGCACCATGGGAAGTTTCGTGCCATGGTACAGCAAGAGATTTACTTTCTCGCCCACCAAACGATCCAACAAATGCGCCAAGTCAGAGATAATTTCACGAATATTGAGCAGTTTCACCTGTAGGTTCTGCTTGCGTGAGAAAGCCAGCAATTGCCCAATCAACGCTGCGGCCCGATTGGCATTCTGATGGATTTGCATCAGATCACTGAAATCAGGATCATTTTTATCATGGCGCAATAGAAGTAGATCACAGTGACCGGAAATCGCAGTTAACAAATTGTTGAAGTCATGCGCCACACCTCCGGCAAGCTGGCCAATTGCTTGCATCTTCTGGCTTTGCACAAATTGCCGCTCAAGAGACTTTAAAGCCGTGACGTCGGAAAACGCCGCGATTAAGACATGCTCTTGCCCATCAAACACCCGGCTTAATGCGGCCTGAAACACTGTCCCCGATTTGGTGCCTGGGATTTGTAAAACAATGGATTTATTCCAAATTTTTCCCTCAGATACGTCTGAAATCCATCCCAGGAGCGATTGCTGATTGCTAATAAAAACTTCGGTGATGTCATGGCCAATATTGATTTTCTTGCCAAACAAACTGCGCGCCGCGGCATTTACGCTTTTGATACCCCTTTGGTTGAGAGTTTTATCAAAGGGACAGAGAGATGCTCAAACAGGTCCCAATAACTTTGGGTCGAGACCTGCTGTTCATCGGTTACAGGAAAGAAATACAACTCTTCCGTTTCATCACTGGGCCAATGATCCAACACATGAAAATTGCGCTCGCCGTCCAAGGTTTTGAGTTGTTGCACTTGATTGCGCAGCACGCGGTTGCCATTGGCCAAAACATCAATCCAACGGGGCGTTTCACCGAACAGGGCTCGGAAAGCCGCATTGACATCTGTGACAATGCGATCTCCGTTCATTCGGGCCATTGCAACAGAGGGTTGTGCAATGCCCTCGCGCGCCCCCCGTGGAACAATGGGTTTGAAACTCCAAACCAATTGCCCGGCAGATCGGCACAGATCAAGCGTAAGGCCCTGACCGCCGATGGTCACACAATCTTGTGCCCAACCTTTCGTGACAGCCCGGCGCATCAAACTTTCCAGTTTTGGCGCGAGATCCCCATAAGCTTTTGGCAACACGCGATCGATGGAACCGGGCTCAATGGAAAACCCTTGCTCTTTTGCCGCGCGGTTCACCTGTGTCACCCCGCCGTCCAGCCCGCTGATCACCACGCCATAGTCACAATTTTCATAGGTTTGCGCCAATATTGCTGAGCGCCGCAAATCTGCAAGACAGCGCACCACCCAAAAACAAGCCAAGCCAGCCGCGCATATCACGATCGAGAGTGCGAGAACCAAAAGCCAATGCCCTGTGCGCAGAAACCCAGTTAAAACAATTAAAAAAGCAACGGAAACACAGAAACTAACAAGGGCGAAAGAATGGTGCCAGGCGTCAAATATTCGTAAAATATTTTTCATTTAAATCGTGCGCTTGTTGATAAAAATTCCAATGCGACACATACAAAAAATTGGTTAATTGATTATTAATTACCACAGCAAAGCCCGCGCTCAAATACCTTTCTTAAAGATAACCAAATAGAGCCCATCCTGCGTTGCACTGGGTAAATATTGCTCTGTGCTGCAAAAGGTTAAATCCGGGAAATTTTCGCTGACAAACTGCCGCTGCCCTTGATTTTCGGCCTCAAAAATCGAGCAAGTGATCAAAGCGAGACATCCATTTGGCGCCAAATATGTTATGGATTTGGCAATGATATCCCGTTGAAGCCGCACAAATGCCTCCAGGTCCTTTGGTGTAAGGCTCCATTTACCTTCCGGAGATCGGCGCCACGCCCCGCTGCCCGAACAGGGTAAATCACACACCACAGTCTCAAATTTTGCCGATTTTGCCAAATCTTGCGGCGCTATGACCTCAATGTCATGCCCACCACGCGCCGCCCGCGGTGCTATTTCTGCCATACGCGCGGTTGAAATATCATGAGCAAAGATCTTCGAGCCGCTGCGCGCTGCCAGGGCCAAGGACTTGCCACCGCCCCCGGCACAGTAATCCAAAACCCGTCCATTGAGTGCAATAGCATCCGCCACGGCCTGAGACGCCGCGTCCTGCAGCTCAAACCAACCCTGTTCAAAACAAGGTTGAAGCACGGCGCGGCGCGGATTGCTTACGATGGTCAGCGCCGTATCAGAGGCCAAATTGGGGGTTGTTTCAATCTCGGCCTTGGCCAATTCCGCCTGGAGCTGGGCCCGCGTCGTCTTTTGTAAGTTTACCCTCAGCGTAATTGGTGCGCGATGTCGCAGGACCGCGCCAATCTTTGCAGTTTGCTCGGCTCCATATTGCTGGGTTAACAGGTCGATCACCCAATCTTGCAGATCCAAACGATCGCGGTCTGAGGGAGCCGGCGTGACATCGTCAGCACACAATGCCGCTGGCGCATGCGCTATTCCGGTAAAAAATTCATTTGGATCTTCGCCATGGGCGCGCAGCGTCCCAATGGCCCAGGCCCGCGCAGATTGCGGCGCCGGCCAGGCGCCAGCTGATCGGCGGCAGCGCAGCGCTTGAAAGACCAAATCGCGCAATGCAGCCCGATCTTTTGACCCTGCGAAACGATTGCCCCGCGCCCAATTGGTCAGAGCCTTTTCTGCCGGCACCCCAGATAGAATAGCCTCTAGTATATCAATCTGTGCCGCAACGCGGGCGCCGGGTGTCATCAGCCGACCCGATAGTTCGGACTTTCGCGGGTGATTTGAACGTCATGCACATGACTTTCCTTCAATCCTGCGCCGGTGATTTTCACAAAGCTACAATTTTTGCGCATCTGATCCACGCTCGCGCATCCCGTATACCCCATGGCCGCGCGCAGACCGCCAACCAATTGGTGCAATACCGTTCCTGCCGCGCCCTTATAGGGCACTTGCCCTTCAATTCCCTCGGGAACCAACTTATCGCTGGCGGCATCTTTTTGGAAATATCGATCCGCAGAGCCGCGCGCCATTGCGCCCAGAGAGCCCATGCCGCGATAGGATTTAAAGCTACGACCTTGGTAAAGGATGACCTCGCCGGGGCTTTCATCGGTGCCGGCAATCATAGACCCAACCATGGCACAAGAGGCCCCTGCCGCAATGGCTTTGGCAAAATCGCCGGAAAACTTAATGCCGCCATCCGCAATGACCGGAATATCATGCGGAAGGGCGGCGCTTGCGCAGTCCATAATCGCCGTCAATTGCGGCACACCCACGCCTGCAACCATCCGCGTTGTGCAGATTGAGCCTGGACCAATACCAACTTTAATCGCATCTGCGCCCGCCTCAATCAAAGTGGTGGTCGCCGCCGCCGTGGCAACATTACCGGCGATGATTTGGGTCTTTCCAGCCACTTCCTTCGCCCGCGCCACCGCCAAAGCCACCCCTTCGGAGTGCCCATGCGCCGTGTCGATCACAACCATATCTGCGCCCGCTTCGATCAGCGCCATCGTGCGCTCAAAACCCGCATCCCCAACGGTACTGGCCGCAGCCACGCGTAGGCGCCCTAAGTCGTCCTTACAGGCACTTGGGTTCAAGACGGCTTGCTCAAGATCTTTTAACGTCAACAGTCCGGTCAATTTGCCTGCACTGTCTGTCACAAGCAGTTTTTCAATCCGCCGCGCCGCCATCAATTGCTTGGCTTCACGCGGATCGGCTGGTTCTTGCAAGATTGCAAGGTTTTCAGTCGACATCATAGCGGAAACCGGTGTTTTGGGATCTGTGGCGAAGCGCATATCGCGGTTGGTCACAATGCCGACAACGCGGCCATCCTGCACCACTGGGAAACCGGTCACGCGGTAACGTTCTTGCAAAGTTTTCGCATCAGCAAGGGTTTGCTCCGGCGTCAGAGTGACGGGGTTATAGACGATCCCACTTTCAAATCGTTTGACCCGCCGGACTTGCCGCGCTTGCTCGTCCAGATCGAGATTGCGATGGATAACCCCCATGCCGCCCGATTGCGCCATGGCAATCGCCATGCGCGCTTCTGTCACCGTGTCCATGGCCGATGACAGCAGCGGAATGTTCAATCGGATGGATTTTGTGACCTGCGTGCGGGTATCTGCCGTGGAGGGCAAGACCGAAGACTGAGCCGGTACCAACAAAACATCGTCAAAAGTTAAAGCCTCGCGAATCTCCATGGGAGTCCTCCTAGAGCAGGTATCACTTGGCGCTTTCCTATCGCATGGGTTGACGTAAACCGAAAGGGGGTTGGGTAGATTAATGCTCATTCGGGTCATCATGGCACAGCCTCCGGGCTTTTTGTCGGCTAAATGCCGATGCCCGGCTCGTGAATTAACCCGATCTGCCGCGGATTGACCATTTTCAGCCGTTCCCGCTCTTTACCCTTCGCTGAAGCGCAGTAAGTTAAGCGCAAGTTTTTCTTTAAAGGTTCCCCATGACACAAGAGCATCTGGTGCTGTTCACCCCCTCAGGCAAACGTGGACGTTTCGAAACCGGCACACCGATCCTCACCGCAGCCCGGCAATTGGGCGTGGATCTCGACTCGGTTTGCGGCGGTCGCGGCATTTGTTCCAAATGCCAGATCACACCGGGCTATGGAGAATTTTCAAAACACGGGGTCACAGTCGCCGAAGGCGCGCTGTCCGAATGGAATTCGGTTGAGCAGCGCTACAAAGACAAACGCGGCTTGATCGATGGTCGCCGCCTTGGCTGTCAAGCCACGGTTCAGGGCGATATCGTGATTGACGTGCCGCCTGAAAGCCAAGTGCACAAACAAGTGGTTCGCAAACGCGCAGAGGTGCTCGACATTACGCTGAACCCTTCGACACGGATCTACTATGTCGAGGTGGAAGAACCCGATATGCACAACCCATCGGGAGATTTAGAGCGCTTGGTTGCGGCCCTGGAAAGCCAGTGGCAACTGCGTAACGTGCAGGCAGATTTCAGCATTCTGCCGCAGATGCAGCCAATTCTTCGCAAGGGCGGTTGGACAGTGACCTGCGCGGTTCACCATGCGGATGCCGGCAGCGACCCGCAGATCATCCATCTGTGGCCGGGGCTCTATGAGGGCACAATCTACGGCATGGCTGTGGATCTTGGATCAACCACAATCGCCGCGCATCTGTGCGATCTGCGCACCGGTGAAGTTGTCGCCTCCTCTGGATTGATGAACCCGCAAATCAGGTTTGGCGAGGATCTGATGAGCCGGGTCAGCTATGCGATGATGAACCCGGGTGGTGATCAGGAAATGACCCGGGCTGTGCGCGACGGTATGGACGCATTGTTCACCCAAATTTCGGCTGAAGCGGAGATTGACAAGAGCTTGATCATGGATGCCGTCTTTGTTTGCAATCCCGTGATGCACCATCTTTTCCTGGGAATAGACCCTTTTGAGCTTGGGCAAGCGCCCTTCGCTTTGGCCACGTCCAACGCCCTGCGCTTATTTGCCCATCAGTTAGACATCAACATCCACCCCAGCGCCCGCGCCTATATCCTGCCCTGCATTGCCGGCCATGTTGGAGCCGATGCCGCCGCGGTTGCTCTTTCAGAAGCGCCAAATCGCTCTGAAGATTTAGTGCTGGTTGTGGATGTTGGAACGAATGCGGAAATTTTACTCGGAAACCGGGACAAGGTGCTGGCCTGCTCCTCCCCCACTGGCCCGGCCTTCGAAGGGGCGCAGATCAGCTCGGGGCAGCGCGCGGCACCAGGGGCCATTGAAAAGGTTGAAATTGATCCGGTGAGCAAAGATCCCCGCTTCCGCGTGATCGGATGCGAGCTTTGGTCTGATGAGGAGGGTTTTTGGGAGGCCATTAAAAGCAGTGGCATCACAGGCATTTGCGGCTCAGGCATCATCGAAGCCATTGCCGAAATGCGTATGGCTGGAATTTTGGACCCCTCCGGGCTCATCGGGTCGGCGGAACAAACGGGCACAGAGCGCTGCGTGTTAGACGGCCGCACCCACAGCTATGTGATGTATGACGGCAGCGCCGAAGGCGGGCCAACAATCACCGTCACAAATCCCGATATCCGCGCCATTCAAATGGCCAAAGCTGCTCTCTATTCCGGCGCGCGGCTCTTGATGGATAAATTTGGCGTGGATAAAGTGGATCGCGTTGTGCTCGCCGGTGCTTTTGGGGCTCATATTTCCCCCAAACACGCGCTAGTTTTGGGAATGATCCCCGATGTCCCCTTTGACCGTGTGACCTCTGCGGGCAATGCTGCGGGATCCGGGGCGCGGATTGCTTTGATTGACACAGCGCAGCGGGCTGAAATAGAGCAAATTGTGCGCCAAATTGAGAAAATTGAAACCGCGATTGAGCCACGGTTTCAGGAGCATTTTGTCAATGCCTCGGCAATTCCCAATTCCGATGATCCATTCACAACGCTGAAATCTGCGGTGCCTTTGCCGGATGTAAATTTCAACACAGGTGGCGGGGATAGTGCCTCAAGCGGGCGGCGGCGCAGAAGGCGCTAAGGGCGTCAATCGCGGCTTGACCCCTTGTCATGAAGCCGCTAGGCATCGGCGCAGCGCGGGTATGGTGAAAAGGTATCACGCGAGCTTCCCAAGCTTAAGTTACGGGTTCAATTCCCGTTACCCGCTCCAAATCTCGGCAAAACTATAGCATGTTCCGTTATACGCGCAGCATTCACCTAGCCAAAGAGCTCGTGGCAGAACTCCAAGCCCTCAACCAATGCATCCACCTCCGCCTTTGTGTTATACATGGCGAAGCTGGCACGACAGGTGGCGCTGACGGCGAGGTGATCCATGAGCGGTTGCGCGCAGTGATGCCCTGCCCGCACCGCGATGCCCTTCTTGTCCAAAACTGTTGAAATATCATGGGCATGGGCGGCACCATCGAGGGTGAAGGAGAAAATTGCACCTTTGCTGGCGGAATGCCCTTGGACGTTCAACCAGTTGAGCCCATCGAGCCTTTGACGCGCATAGGCGCAGATTGAGGCTTCATGGGCGGCGATCTGTTGCATCCCGATCCCCATCATATAGTCCACCGCCACACCAAGCCCGATTTGCTGGACAATGCCGGGTGTTCCGGCCTCAAACATCATCGGAGGGGTATTATAGGTGACCTCTTCGCGGCCGACGTCTCGGATCATATCACCACCGCCCATGAAGGGCCGCATTTCAGCCATGCGTTCGGGTTTGATGTAGATGGCCCCAGAGCCGCTTGGGCCATAAAGCTTGTGGCCTGTGATGGCATAGAAATCACAGGCGATATCCTGCACGTCGACCGCCATATGGACCGCCGCTTGTGATCCATCCACCAAGACCGCAACCCCGCGCGCTTGGGCCGCTTGGGTAATGGTTTTCACATCCACCACCGTGCCCAATACATTTGACATTTGGGTAATGGCCACGAGCTTTGTCTTGGGTCCAATGGCGGCAATAACGGCCTCGGGATCCAAATCACCGTTGATATCCACATCGACCCAAGTCAGTTTCACACCCATCCGCTCACGCAGAAAATGCCATGGGATAATATTGGCGTGATGCTCCATAATGGACAGCACAATCTCATCTCCGGCCTCGAAGCGCGGCATGGCCCAGCCATAGGCCACCAGATTGATGCCTTCGGTGGTGCCTGAATTGAGCACGATATGCTCTTCTGACGCTGCATTTAGAAACCGCGCCAGCTTACCGCGGACGGCTTCATATTTGTCCGTTGCCAAGTTGGACAGATAGTGCAGCCCTCTATGCACATTGGCATATTCAGAGCTGTAAGCCTGGGTGACAGCATCGATCACCACTTGGGGTTTTTGCGCCGAGGCGCCATTGTCGAGATAAACCAATGGCTTATTGTTCACCTGTCGCGACAGGATCGGAAAATCAGCACGAATACGGGATAGATCAAAACTCATAGCGCCACCTGTCCCGGAGCAAATCCGAGGAATACCAAAAGAAATGCACCGCCCAGAGACAGCGCAACCAAACCGAGAACAAAGCAGAGGGCGGCTTTAAACATGGACCCCAAGTCAAGCCAAGCATTGATCAAACCAAATAGGATCCAAAACATCAAAACTGTCGCGAATAGGCCAACAGTCCCGGCGATGGTCCCAGAAATCACCATCAAAGCCGTTTGCACAATGTGCAGCAATATTTGCAGCACCTGGATCCAGGCAAATACCAATATCCCATCGGCAAACCGCCCAGTTTGACTGAAAGCTCGAGAGATCAGCCAAATACAGCACACGAGCCCCAGGGTGCCGCCCCCCATGATCGCAGTCAAAGACCATGGAGAAAGCGGCGCAACGCCCGGCAGGACCGTCACGCCCTGAAAGCCGGACAGGGTGAACATCAAGAGCACCGCGCCGATGATAACAAGCGCAAAAGCGCTAAAGGCCGCGCTGAGATTGAGGCGCAGATCAACCAATACCTGCCCCGCTTCCGTTGGGTTGGTCAGACTTAGCCTCAAAAGCACAAGGATCAGGTTCATTGTTCTGCCTCAATAAGGGAGTTGATTAAGATCCGCAGGAAAATCATCAGCCACAGCACGCCCACGGCCGTATTGGCCGGCCCCGGACCGATGAAGCCCTTGACCATCCCAGCCAATACCACCGCAGGGCTGCTGGCCAACAGAGACCAAGACAGCGCCAATCGAGCGGAATAGAAATCCGCCTCCGCCCCGAAGGCACGGGTCACCAGACGCAGGAGCGCCGCCAAACCATAGGCCAGCAGCGGCAGGACAAAGATCAAACCCACCGCATCATGCTGGATCGTATCGGTCAGCGTTCCGCCGGTCTCATGCGCCTGCCGGGCGCGGTAGGGCCATTGCGACATAAACAACAAAAGACAAGAGCCCATGAGCATCGCCAAAGCCCGATCCTCACGCACGCCCATAGCCATGAGCCGCGCCATAACGCGCCTTGGGCGCCGGTGCGCCTCCACAATATCCCGCGTCACAGCCATGCGCGCTACCGGGCCGACAGGGTTTCTGTCAAATGGTCGAGAATGTCCTGCGCCAAGTCTTCATCCTCAATTTCTTCAATCGCTTCGGCCACAAAAGATAGGGTCAAAAGATCCACGGCTTTGGCCTCCGGCACGCCGCGCGAGCGCAGATAGAACAAAGCTTGCGCGTCAATCGCCCCGGAGGTGGACCCGTGCGAGCAGGCCACGTCATCGGCATAGATTTCAAGCTCTGGTTTGGCCAAAAACTGGCTGTCATCATCCAACAACAACGATTGGCTGATCTGATAGCCATCGGTTTTTTGTGCACCGGCTTTGACCAAGATTTTACCTTGGAACACCCCTACGGCACCATTGCGCAAGACCTTCTTGAACACCTGGCGGCTTTCACAATTCACCGCATCATGGGTGATGAACACCGTGTCATCGTGATGAAAATCGCCATCCCCCAAACAGGCCCCGGCCACAGATACAGAAGCGTCATCGCCCAACAGCTGCAAGACGCATTCGTTGCGAGTTAATTGACCACCTGCCGTGAGGGTAAAGGATTTAAAACTTGCCTTTGCGCCAATCCTGGCGAAGATGTGCGTCAGCATGTGGCGCTCATTGCCGTCTTGCACACGAATATGATGGAAGCGGCCTCCATCAGCCACATCAACTTCCAACACAATATTGGAGCGCGCACCATATTGCCCGGTTTCAATCAGGGTGACCTCTGCGCCAGCGGCCACTTTGATCACATGGTGAATAATCGCATCACTTTGGCCCGATGAGGTGGCATGGATATGGATGGGTGCCTCGACGGCACCGGTGACATTGACCAGCAGCCCATCGCGCGCAACAGCGGTGTTCACAGCGGCCAAACTCCGTTTGACCGGATTTTGTCCTGCCTCTTCCAAGCGCCCGTAAACATCGCGCGCCCAATGCAGATCTAGAATGGAGGCAGAAGCCAAGCTCTCGAGCGTGCACTGCGCCGCGTTTGGCAGCGCTGCCGCTTGAATTTTTCCATCTTCAAACGTCACTGAAATGGTGTTTCGCTTATCGAAAAGACCCAAACTGCTGCGCAGAGACGCTTGCAGCGTGACATCAGCTTGAACAAAGGCATCCGGGCGGGTGTACTTCCAATATTCATCCCGCCGTTGCGGCAACCCGGCCGCCTGCGCCCGATCAGAGGCCGTCAACCGCGCCTCTTTGGCCCAAGCGCCTGAGCCGTCAATGAGATCCGCATCGCGCAGTGCGCGGGTGGGCAAGGTCTGTTGTGAAGATGCGGCCATTAGGCGATCTCCTCCAAAAGGTCCGCATAGCCATTGTTTTCAACTTCCAACGCCAGCTCAGGCCCGCCTGTTTTGATGATGCGGCCATTGGCCATGATATGCACCGCATCTGGTTTGATATGGTCCAAAAGCCTTTGATAATGGGTGATAACAAGGAAGGTGCGCTTACCATCGCGCAAAGCGTTCACGCCCTGGGCCACAAGTTTCATCGCATCTACATCAAGGCCGCTGTCTGTTTCATCCAAAATACACATTTTGGGCTCAAGCATTGCCATTTGCAATATTTCGTTACGTTTCTTTTCGCCACCGGAAAATCCCACATTTACGGGACGTTTGAGCATGTCAGCGTCAATTTTCAGATCCTTGGCCTTGGCCCGCACCACTTTCAAGAATTCGCCTGCGCTCATTTCCTCTTCACCACGCAATTTGCGCTGGGCATTCACAGCGGTGCGCAAAAAAGTCATATTCCCCACGCCGGGGATCTCAACAGGATATTGGAAGGCCAGGAATAGACCGGCTGCCGCGCGTTCTTCGGCCTCCATATCCAAAATATCCACACCCTCCAGCTGTGCAGAGCCGTCAGTGACTTCATAGCCGTCTTTGCCGGACAGCACGTAGGAGAGGGTCGATTTGCCAGATCCATTCGGGCCCATGATCGCATGCACTTTGCCAGGCTCCAAGGACAGGTTCACACCCTTCAAGATCTGCTTATCTTCTTCTTCAAGTTTAACGTGTAGATTTTTGATATTTAGCATTTTATATTCCCGCGAGCCTTTGCGGCCCTCATGAGTTTAGACGCAGATCGCGCCGATGTTATTATCCGACTGACCCTTCAAGCGAAATCGCCACCAGCGCCTGTGCTTCCATGGCAAATTCCATGGGCAGAGCTTGCAGCACTTCCTTGCAAAACCCATTGACCACGAGCGCCACGGCCTCCTCTTCATCCATACCGCGTGAGCGGCAATAAAAGAGCTGGTCATCATCAACTTTTGAAGTGGTCGCCTCATGCTCAACCCGAGAGGAGTTATTTTTCACCTCGATATAGGGCACCGTATGCGCACCGCATTTATCCCCAATCAAAAGGCTGTCGCATTGGGTATAGTTGCGGCTATTTTTGGCCTTCGGATGCATAGAGACCAAGCCACGGTAGGTATTTTGCGCCCTGCCCGCGCTGATGCCTTTTGAGACAATCCGAGACTTGGTATTTTTGCCCAAATGCACCATTTTCGTGCCGGTATCGGCTTGTTGCATATTGTTGGCAATGGCGATGGAATAAAATTCCCCCTGGCTGTCATCGCCGCGCAATACGCAAGAGGGATATTTCCATGTCACTGCAGAACCGGTTTCCACTTGGGTCCACATCACCTTTGAGCGATGGCCGCGGCAATCGGCGCGTTTGGTTACGAAATTATAAATCCCGCCCTTGCCGTTCTCATCGCCGGGAAACCAGTTTTGCACTGTAGAATATTTGATTTCTGCGTCATCGAGCAGCACCAATTCCACCACGGCCGCGTGCAACTGTGCCACATCGCGCTGCGGTGCTGTGCAGCCTTCGAGGTAGCTGACGTAAGACTCTTTGTCGGCGATGATCAAAGTGCGCTCAAATTGCCCTGTATTTTCCGCATTAATGCGAAAATAGGTCGACAATTCCATAGGGCAGCGCACCCCCGGCGGTATATAGACGAAAGACCCATCGGAAAAGACGGCTGAATTGAGCGTTGCATAGTAATTGTCCGAGACGGGCACGACAGAGCCGAGATACTGACGCACGAGCTCTGGATGCTCACGAATGGCTTCAGAGATAGAACAGAAGATCACCCCCGCCTTGCGCAGCTCAGCTTGAAAGGTTGTGCCGACCGATACGCTGTCAAAGACCGCATCAACAGCAACCCGGCGTTCCCCTTCGGGAGCCTCGACACCCGCCAGAAGAGCCTGCTCTTTCAGCGGAATTCCCAGCTTTTTATAAGTTTCCAAAAGTTTAGGATCGACGTCATCCAAGGATTTTGGTTTTTCTTCCATGCTTTTGGGCCGGGCATAGTAATATTGGTCTTGAAAGTCGATTGTCGGATAATCGACCATGGCCCAATCTGGCTCTTTCAGTTCCAGCCACCGGCGGTAGGCCGCCAAGCGCCAATCCAGCATCCATTCCGGTTCGTCGTTTTTGGATGAGATCAAGCGAACGATATCCTCGGAAAGACCCTTGGGCGCATATTCCATCTCGATTTCTGTATTCCACCCATATTTATAGGTGCCAGAGAGAGCTTTGACCGCCTCAACTGTTTCGGCATCCACACCGTCTTTGACCTGAACATCATCCATCGCCATCATATTCCCTATCTGGCCGCCTTGCGTGCCAAAAGCCGCTCATATGCAGCCAGCCAAACCTTGGCGAACTGCTGAACTTCATCTTCTGTGGTCTCAAGTCCAAGCGATACGCGGATCGCTGAACTGGCTACGTCTTCATCATATCCCATCGCCCGCAGAACGCGGCTGGCCTTGACCTTGCCTGACGAGCAAGCCGAGCCGGCCGATACTGCAAATCCCGCAAGGTCCATTTGCATGACCTGCGTCTCGCCTTTCCATCCGGGGGCTGCAAAGCAGGCGGTGTTGGGCAGGCGTGGCGAGTCAGTCCCTACTAAAATAAGGGGTTTTCCGCTGGCTTCCAGTGTCTTTTCTAGAATATTTCTAAGTTTCTCGATTGTCGCCCATTTTCCGGCACTTAAATCGCGGGCACTGGCCTCTGCTGCGGCGCCAAAACCGGCAATACCGATGATATTTTCCGTGCCAGCGCGCCGGCCCATTTCCTGACCACCGCCCAGGACCTGCGCGGCCACCTCCACCCCGGGTTTTAACAATAAGCACCCAACACCTTTTGGCCCGCCCAGCTTATGGGCCGAGGCACAGGCCATGTCAGCCCCACTCCAAGAAAATGCTAAGGGGAGCTTGCCAAAGCCCTGGGTCATATCGCAAAACCCCAATCCCTCTGGCAGGGTTTGCACAATGCCTGTTTCCGAATTGGCCAGTTGGAGCGCGGTCCCTGTGGGTTGCGCAACACAGACCTGACCGGTCTTTAGCGGCAAATCGGCCTGCACCCAAGCGGCGACGGCATCATGTTCTATGTCGCCCGCATGAAAGCCGCGATCCTTCAGGGCCAAAGCGGCAGCCTCAGTCGCGCTGCCGGTAAACACAATGTCATGGGCGCCGACGCCAAAGGCCTCAGAAATTTGTCCACGGGCTTTTTCCACAATGGCTTTGGCCGCGCGCCCCTCGGAATGGACAGACGAGGGGTTGCCCAGGGCATCCATCGCAGCAATCATCGCCGCCCGTGCCTCAGGACGCAGTGGGCTTGTGGCGTTGTGATCAAGATAGACCCGCTGCATCACTCATCAACCACTTCAAAAAGGTTCGGCACAGCCGGGCATGGTGACAGCGTGTTGGCGACCACATCGGACAGACGCGTCTGGTGCAGATAGACATAAACCTGCGCGCTTAATCCCTCCCAAAGGCGATTGGTCACGCTCTGCGCGCGGCTGCCGGACACACCGCCAGACGCACCAGCCCCGGTTTGCAGGGCATCCACCGTTTCATCTACCGCTTCAAGAATTTCAACCACCCGAATATCATGGGCCGGACGCGCTAAACGGTATCCCCCGTTTGGACCGCGCACAGAGACAACCAAGTTCCCCCGGCGCAATTTGACAAAGAGCTGCTCAAGATACGGCAGTGAAATATTTTGCCGACGCGATATATCGGCCAATGACGCCAGCTCGCCGGCCTCCAAAAAAGCCAAATCCGCCAAGGCCACCATCCCATACCGCCCTTTTGTCGAAAGTTTCATGTCAAATCACACTTTCATGGGGCTTGTCATGCCCATTTCGCTCAAATTAATTGACCTAGGCCGCTCGGTTGCGTAACCCACGTCATACAGCGGCGCGCCGCATTTGATTTAGAATTGTTCTAATCTTAGACTGACCGCAGGTCAAGCCAGAGTAGAGCCAAAACACACCAAAGGAACGATATGCCCGAAGTGATATTTCCAGGCCCAGAAGGCCGCCTCGAAGGCCGTTACCACCCGCAAAAATCCAAAGACGCCCCCATCGCCATTGTGTTGCACCCGCATCCGCAATTTGGCGGCACTATGAACAATAAAGTGGTCTATAATCTGCATTATGCATTTTACAACATGGGCTTTACAGTCTTGCGGTTCAACTTCCGGGGTGTCGGTCGATCACAAGGCGAATATGATCTTGGTGTCGGCGAGCTAAGCGATGCGGCCTCTGCATTGGATTATTTGCAGTCGATGAACACCAATGCGAAACATTGCTGGGTCGCCGGGTTCAGCTTTGGCGCCTGGATCGGGATGCAGTTGTTGATGCGCCGCCCAGAAATAACCGGTTTTATCAGCGTAAGCCCGCCGGCCAATATGTATGACTTCAGTTTCCTCGCCCCCTGCCCCTCATCCGGCTTGATGATCAATGGCCTGGCCGATCGCGTCGCCCCGCCGGCCGATACAGTCTCCTTGGTCAGCAAACTGCATGAGCAAAAAGGGATCACCATTACACATGAGCAAGTCGAGGGCGCTGGGCATTTCTTTGAAGATCCCCATATGGACCCAATGATCGAAACAGTGCAGACCTATGTCAAACGCCGGTTGACAGAAAATACGCGGTAAAACCGCCCCCTCTGGCCTGCTGTCTTGAGCGGGCCAGAGCACAGCCGTTGCTTTGCCAAAATATGCCCTATTGACGATGCCTAGGGCTCCGCGATAACAGGGATTTGCAACCGGTTGCAAAACCATTTGAAAGGTCGGAATATGGGTAAAATAGGCATCGGAGTTATCGGTGGCGGATATATGGGAAAAGCCCATTCCGTTGCCTTTGCAGCAGTTGCAAGTGTCTTTGACACGGCCTTACGCCCAGAGCTTATCTCAATCTGTGCCAGCAGCCCCGAAAGCGCAGAGCGCTATCGCAAGGCCTATGGTTTTGAAAAGGCCACCCATGACTGGCGCGAATTGGTGGCCGATCCCGCCGTTGAAGCTGTTGTCATCGCCTCACCACAAGCGACCCATCATGACATTGCCATTGCGGCCTTCGCTTTGGGAAAGCCGGTTTTATGTGAAAAGCCATTGGGTGTGTCTTTGGAGCAAAGCCGCGCCATGGTGGCGGCCGCCGCGGCGGCCGGCGTGGTCAATATGGTGGGGTTCAACTACATCCGAACCCCGGCCAGCCAGCAAATCCGCAAGTTTGTGGCTGAGGGTCGCATTGGCCAGATCACCTGGTTTCGCGGCGAGATGACCGAAGATTTCTTTGCAGATCCCGAGATTGGCGGTTGGCGCGCCCAGGGGGACGCCAATGGCACGATGGGCGATTTGGCCCCACATATGATCAATGCAGCGCGCGCCTTAATGGGGCCCATTGAGCGCTTGTGCGCCTCGGTGGAGACCGTCCACAAGATCCGCGCCGGCACGCCGGTCACTAATGACGATCACGCGCAAATGATGTGCCAATTTGCCAGTGGTGCGCAGGGGCATTTGTATTTCAGCCGTGTCGCGACTGGGCGAAAAATGGGCTATGCCTATGAAATTCATGGCACAAAAGGCCATATTCGCTTTGATCAAGAAGATCAAAACGCCTTTTGGCTCTATACCACCGAAGGCCCCGAAGAAGAGCGCGGCTTTCGCAAAATCCTAACCGGTCCGGCCCATCCAGACTATCTGCCCTTCTGCCAGGGGCCTGGCCATGGCACGGGCTACCAGGACCAAATCATCATTGAGGCCAAGGATTTTCTGACCGCAATCGCAGGGAACCGCTCGATATGGCCAACCTTCGAAGAGGGTATGGAAGTCAATCGCATCGTCACCGCCGCCCTCTCCTCCAGCGCCAAACAGGCCTGGGTGAACGTGGCGGATTATTAAGTTAAGAGGCAATCTAATGATCAAAATAGGTAATGCGCCCTGCTCATGGGGTGTGGAATTCGCCGATGACCCACGCAATCCCGATTGGCGCCGCGTGCTCAAAGAGAACGCTGAGGCGGGCTTTACCGGCATTGAGCTTGGCCCTGTCGGCTATATGCCCGAAGATCCCGCCGTTTTGACCGAGGCCTTGGCAGAATATAACCAAGAGTTGATCGGCGGCGTGATTTTCCGTGCTTTTCATGATCCGGACGCTTGGGAGGATGTCATGGATGGCTCAATCCGCACCTGCAAAGCGCTTGCGGCCCATGGTGCGACACGGTTGGTCATCATCGACAGCATCTCGCCGCGCCGCGCCCCCACTGCCGGTCGTGCCGATGAGGCTGAACAGATGGATAAGGCCGAATGGGCTGCCTATCGTGACCGGATTGCCCAAATCGCCAAGATGGGCACGGAAGACTACGGTCTGACCGTCGGCATTCACGCCCATGCGGCTGGCTTTATGGATTTCGAACCTGAGCTCGAGCGATTGCTAGATGAGGTCGACGAAAAAATCCTCGGCATTTGTTTTGATACAGGCCACCACTCCTATGCGGGATTTGATCCAGTGGCCTTTATTAAAAAACATATGTCACGCATTAATTATTTGCACTTCAAAGACATTGACCCAAAAGTTAAAGCAGATGTCATCGCCAATCGCACCGGCTTTTATGACGCTTGTGGTCAGGGAATTTTCTGCAATCTGGGGGATGGCGATGTGGATTTTCCAGCGGTACGTCAGCTTTTGCTCGACTCCGCTTTTGATGGGTGGTGCACTGTGGAGCAAGATTGTGATCCCGCCGGTGATACCTCCCCGATCGACGACGCGCGGCTCAATCGCGCTTATTTACAATCTATCGGTTTTTAAGGGCAGCTGTTATGAGAAAACTACAATGGGGCATGATTGGCGGCGGTGAAGGCAGCCAAATCGGGCCAGCTCATCGTTTGGGTGCGGGGCTCGACGGGTTGTTTGAATTCACGGCAGGTGCCTTGGATCATAGGCCCGAAGAAGGTATCGGCTATGGCCGCAGCCTTGGACTGGGCGATCGCGCCTATGGCAGTTGGCAAGATATGCTGGCCGGCGAAAAAGCACAGGACAACCCGATTGATCTTGTCACTGTCGCCACTCCCAACTCTACGCATTTTGAGATCACCAAAGCCTTTCTCGAGGGCGGGTTTCACGTCCTTTGCGAGAAACCCATGACGATGACCGTCGAAGAAGGCGAAGAGATTGTCAAAATCGCGCGGACGACAGGGAAGATCTGCGCGGTGAATTATGGCTATTCGGGCTATTCGCTCGTGCGCCACATGAAAGCGATGATTGCCCGCGGCGATCTGGGGAAAATTCGTCTGGTCAATGCTGAATTTGCCCATGGTCACCACGCAGATGCCGCTGATGCGGAGAATCCGCGGGTGCGCTGGCGCTACGATCCGGCGCAGGCGGGTGTCTCGGCGCAATTTGCCGACTGCGGCATCCATGCGCTGCATATGGCCTCTTTCGTCACAGGTCAGGATGTCACCAAATTAAGTGCCGATACGGTCTCTTGTATAGATGTCCGCGTCTTGGAAGATGACGCGATGGTCAATTTTCGCATGGATGGCGGCGCAGTGGGGCGTCTTTGGACCTCCTCCATCGCAATTGGGCGCCAGCATGGTCTGGGCATTCAAGTTTTTGGTGAAAAGGGCGGATTGCGTTGGTCGCAAGAACACCCCAATCAGCTTTACTATATGCCGTTGGGTGAAAGGTTGCAGATTATTGAGCGCGGCGAGGCCAATCTCTCACCCGAAGCCGACCGCACCAGCCGCGTGACCATTGGACATGCGGAGGGCATGCCGCTGGCCTTTGCCAATATCTATGCCGACCTCGCCGAAGCTATTCGAGCCCGCAAAGAGAACCGCAGCATTGATCCGGCAGCAGATCTCTATCCCCGGGCCGAAGATGGGCTCCGCTCAATGGCCGCGGTTTTCGCTGTTGCGCAATCAGGCAAGGAAGATGGCCTCTGGTGTGACGCGCGCCCGCCGATGTTTAGATAAACAAAGATTTGCGGCCCAGTCTTAGCTGAGGATGGGCCGCAAACTGCCCCGCTCCACAATATGACCGGGGAATAGCACAGCTTCCGGCGGTTGACTGGGATCGGCCAATATGCGCACCACAAGATCCACAGATTTTGCCACGACTTCCGCGATGGGATTGTGAATCGTCGTGAGATTAATGTTCGACCATTGCGCCATTTCCATATCATTGAGACCCAAAAACCCAATATCCTCTGGCACCGATAGCCCATAAGTTTGCGCCGCCGAAAGCGCTCCAATTGACAAGACATCATCGCCGCAAAAATACGCCTGCGCCGGCCCTGCCTCGATCAAGCGGAGCATCTCCCTGCGCCCTGCCTCAAAGGAATAGGCGCTGGCATAGGAAATAGAATGGATCACAGCGCTATGCGCCTGCAATGCCGCCATAAAGCCGTCACAGCGATCTTGGGTCGATGTCGCCGATTTTGGCCCGCCCATGAAGGCAATTTTCGCGTACCCCCGCGCCAACAGCGTTTCAGCAGCCAGCTGCCCGGCGGCAAAATTATTGATGCCAAGCGTATTGACGCGCGGGTTTTCAGAGTGGCGACCAAAACAATGCACCACCGGCACGCCAGCGCTGTTAAAGGCCTCGGCAAAGCTCACGGGCAAGGTTGACGAGGCCACGATCACACCATCGACCGAATATTGCCTGAGCATACGGACAGAATTGGCCGGATCCACCTCATCAGACAGGTTGACCAGCAAAGGGCGCAGACCACGATCCTGCAAGCCCTTGGTCACCAGGTCAAAGACTTCCAGAAACACAGGATTGTGAAAATTATCGGAGATCACCCCAATGAGCTTCGTGCGGCCGGTGGTGAGCGATGAGGCCAAAGCATTGGGGCTGTATCCCAGGGCCTGAGAGGCCTCCATCACCTTTTGACGAACCTTCGCAGAGACAGAGGCGCCTTCTGTAAATGTGCGCGATACGGCCGAACGGGACACGCCGGCCATTTCCGCGACATCTTTTAAAGTTACGGCCATTCACCCACTGCCCTTATTCTCCACCATCCTCGTTCGTATAATCGATTACGGCAAAGCGCCAAGCTGAAAATACGGCCAAGGCGGCAAAGAACACGGCCCAGCCCTGCGCACCGGCGACAAGCTCAATCATCGTCCAAAAGCCGAGTAGCACCACAATCGTAGCGCGAATCCAGAGCGGTGCGAAGAAGGGATCGTCGAGATTGAAAAACTTTTTCAAGCGGCACCCTCATATTCGGCGCCTGTTTTCGCTCCTGTAATATAAGATACCACATCCTCACCGGTATAATCGCCACTTTTGATATCCAGATTGGCGCAAATCCGGCCCCGACGGAACACCACGATGCGGTCGGCCAAATCAAAGACCTGCCGCATATTATGGCTGACCAGGATCAAAGGTTCACCCTGCGCTTTCAACTGACGGATTATGTTCTCCACCTGCTCGGTTTCTTGCACCCCAAGCGCAGCGGTGGGCTCGTCCATAATCGTCAGTTTGGAATGAAAGGAGGCCGTGCGGGCAATCGCCACACATTGTCTTTGCCCGCCGGACATTTTCTCAATGGTGTTGTGAATATTCGGAATTTTCACCCCGGTTTTTTCCAGGGCCGCTAAGGTGTCTTGCCGCATCGCCTTATAGTCGAGAAGCCGGAACGGACCGAGCCAATCCCATTTTGTTTTCTCTCGCCCCAAAAAGAGATTGTCGGGCACATCCAGATGATCGGCCAAAGCCAGGGTTTGGAACACGGTTTCAATTCCAAATTCCCGCGCTTCAATCGGGCCGGCAAAAGACACTTCTTTGCCATCAAAGATAACGGTGCCGCGTGTGCGCTGCTCCACCCCGGTGATCTGACGAACGAAGGTGGATTTCCCAGCCCCGTTGTCCCCCATGATGGCGACATGTTCGCCTTTGCGCAGTTCAAAATTCGCGCCTTCCAGAGCATGGACCCCGCCGTAGTGTTTGGTCAGGTCTACCGTCTTTAGAACAAATTCTTCGCTCATGTTGTAATCTCCTGACTAAGCTTTGTTGCGTTGGCGATATTGATCCAAAATCACCGCGGCGATGATGATGCCGCCCATGGCCATCAACTGATAGGATCCGTCCAATTTGATATAGGTAAAGCCAGAGCGAATGACGCCCAAGACCATGGCCCCAAGCACGGTTCCAATAATGGATCCACGTCCACCAGAGAGGCTAATGCCACCGATCACCGCCATCGCAATTGCGAAGAGTTCATAAAATTCGCCCATACCCGCCTGCGCGGTTGAGGCTTTCGCACTCAAAACAATCCCCGCAAAGGCCGCCAGGATAGCCGCAATCATATAAACCATGATTTTATGGCGCTTTACATTGATCCCTGACATCCGCGCGGCCTCTTCATTGGACCCGATTGCGTAGGTATGTTTGCCATAAACAGTGTAGCGCATAATGAGATGAAAAATCACGGCCAGAGACAGAAACCAAACGACTGGCATCATGCCGCCACCGATCGCGTGAAACTGCGCCGTTGGGAAAGAAATCGGATTGCCCGAGGACCACCAAAGCGCAATGCCCCGGCAGATCAAAAACATGCCTAAGGTTGCGATAAAGGGGGGGATCTTGAAATAGGCCACGAAGGTGCCATTGATCGCGCCGATAAGGGCGCCGAAAAACAAGCCAATCACAATCGGGACAAGCACCGGAAGATCCATGGCCCAGGGACCGAACAGAGCTTTAGGATTGGCAAATCCGTTGACCAATTCGGTCTGTCCAAAACTCATCGCAATCATCGCTGTTGCAGCCACTAAGGGTCCAGAGCTCAGATCAATACCTCCGGTAATAATCACCTGCGAGACACCCAGGGCAATAATGCCAATAATCGCAACTTGTAAGATGATGATCTTTAGACGCGCTTCGTTGAATATAGAGTCAAATCGATCTCGGGTGTCGAACAAAAAACTTTGGTCATTCATATAGGGCAGAACCTGACCCAAAATCTCAAAAATGACGATGATAATGATCAATGCCAACAGGACGTTTAATTCACTTGGCCAAGATCGCTTTGTCTTGTCGAATGTAAGTCCGCCGGTGCCGTGACTGGTATCTGACATAAATAAGCCCCATGTTGTACGGTCAAATATGGCGAAGACGGCGCAAATTGTGATCGCGCCGCCTCCGGTTTTTATCGTCTCAAAAGACCTTAGTTTTTGTCGAGGAAATCACCCATATTGTCTGGTGTCACCAGAACGAATGGGATGTAGACTTTTTTGTCAACTTTCTCGCCGGCGATCAGGCGCAGAGCTGTGTCGATGGACCCTGTGCCTTGGCCAACAGAGTCTTGGAAAACTGTGACATCATAGTCGCCAGCAGCCATTGCCAAAAGCGCGTCTTGTGAGGCATCAACGCCACCAACCTGCACATCAGCCATGTCCATACCGGCCGCTTTCATTGCCTGAATCGCGCCAATCGCCATTTCATCATTATTGGCCAAAACAAAGTCAAATGGTTCGCCCGAAGACATCCAGTTTGTCATCAAATCTTGCGCTTCGTCGCGAGACCAATTTGCAGTCTGCTCATCAATGATGGTCATGAAGTTACACATATCCATGCCAATCACGTCATGCACATCTTTCGAACGCTGTACAGCGGCCTGGTTGGACAGTTGTCCATTCATCAGATAGCCACGCGCACCACCGGCCTTGCCGTCAGCACGCAGGTTTTTACAGATTTCAAATGCGGACAATGTGCCAGATTCAATCTCATTGGAGGCCACAAAGGCCTGTGTCGCAGGCAATACATCCACGTTGTCAGGCTCACGGTTTACATAAACCAGCGGCGTGTCCCCAGCAGCAGCAGAGACAGCAGCACCCGCCGAGGTGTCCACGATATTGACAATAATGGCGTCTACACCAGAGGCCACGAAGTTACGCACCTGGTCAATTTGCTTGGCCAAATCATCAGAGGCATCTTCTTGCTGGTAGGATAACCCATCGATTGTCCCGGCATATTCAACCATGCCGGTGCGCAGAACAGTCAACCAGTTATCATCAAACCGCGAAAATGTCGCGCCAATCTCTTGCGCCGCAGCTGTGGTGCCCATCAAGGCTGTCAGGCCAGTCGCCAATAGTAGTTTTTTCATAGTTCTCTCCCAAAATGTGCCCGGCGCACAATGAAGTTTTCCGGGTTGCCCAAAATATTGTGAGCGTTTGCTGCCCGCCAACTCTTCCTCTTTGCAAGGATATCTTGACGGAAACCGTTAAAAACGCGGTCCCAAACCTCCCAAAGAGCAGCCACCAAAAAAGACAGCGCCCACCGCGCGGCTCGAAACATAACAGGACTATAATCTGATTCGCTTTTTTTGCAACCGGTTGCAAAATACCAACCAACAATTCAAATTGCCGCGATCCAAACAATCTGACGCGCCTGCGCCCTACCGCTCAATCCAGCCTTTGAGGGTTTCAAAGCTCTTTTTGGGTCGGCGCTCCAGGGTGTCGAAATCCACATGCACCAGGCCGAAGCGTTTCTCATAACCCAGGGCCCATTCGTAATTGTCCAGGAGCGACCAGATATAATATCCCATCAAAGGCGCGCCGTCCTTGATCGCGCGCATGGCCGCTTGCAGATGCGCCTCAATATAGGCAATGCGGGCATCGTCGGTGATGCAGCCTGACACAATCGGATCGTCATTGGCCATGCCATTTTCGGTGACATAGATCGGTAGGCCCTTGGTGTACTCGCGGTGGGTGCGCATGATGAACTCATAAAGCCCATCTGGATAAATCTCCCACCCCATTTGGGTTTTCTCCAAAGGCCCTTCAACCGCTTGCACATTTGGCCAGGCGCCGTCTTTGGCTGCAATATTTGAACGGGTGTAATAATTAATGCCGCACCAATCAACCGGTGCCCCAATCAAATCAAAATCACTGTCCCAACCCTTGGGCAAATGCGGCTCAAGCCCTTCCAGCACCAAATCTGGATAGGACTTGTGGAATATACCGCCCATGAAGAAACGATTGTAAATTGCGTCATAGCGCCCTGCAGCCGCGGCGGACTCTGCGCTATCATCTGCGGGATTGGCAAATTCGAAATTGCACACAGCCCCAAGGTTCGTCATACCCAAGGACCGCATCCGGGCAATCGCGGTACCATGGGCGCAAAGCACGTGGTGCATTGCGCGTGCCGTCGCGCGAATATCACGCAGACCGGGCGCATGTGCCCCTTCAAAATGTGACAACCAGCCGACGCACCAAGGCTCATTGATAGGAGCGACCGAAAACATCCGATCGCCAATCCGCCCCATGATGACATCGGTAAAATCGCCAAACCAATGGGCAATATCACGATTGCGCCAGCCGCCCTGATCCTCAAGAGCAGAGGGCATTTCCCAATGGTACAACGTGGCCGCGGGTTTCAATCCGCGCTCCAACATCGCATCCGTGAGGCGATCATAAAAATCCAAGCCCTCTTGGTTGACCGGCCCCCTGCCCTCGGGCATCACCCGGGCCCAGCTGGTGGAAAATCTATAGGTGTCAAACCCCGCCGCAGCCACAAGGTCCAAATCTTGCTCAAAGCGGTGATAGTGGTCACAGGCCAATTGCCCATGCTCAGCGCGCACGACATTTCCAGGGGTGGCGGCAAAACTATCCCAATGGGTGAGCCCGGCCCCACCCTTGGCATGCCCTTCAATTTGGTAGGCCGATGTGGCCGTTCCAAATAGAAACCCTTCTGGAAAATCGCTGCGCTGTATCAAAAGATATGCACCTTTTCAGGGTCAAAGCCAAAACGCACAACATCTCCTGCCGTCACATTTATAGCCTCTGCCGTGGCGAAGCGGAACAGCGTGTTGTCAGCGGCCATTAACTCGATGATTGTGTCCGTGCCCAGACGCTCCACCAAGGACACAGCACCCTCAAGTGGGCCTTTGTCATCCATAATCAAATGCTGCGGACGAATGCCGAGTTTTACCGAATCGCCAATGGATTTTTCCGTGGACACCAAGCGCACATCACCCGTTTCAATGCCGCCACCAGAAAACCGCCCCTGCTCTGGTGTTTCAGACTTCCCAGTTAACGTGCCGTGAAAGAAATTCATTGTGGGCGAGCCCAGAAATCCAGCAACGAACTCATTGGCTGGCTTATTGAAAAGCTCCATCGGCGCGCCCACTTGCATCACCTCACCTGCTTTGAGCACGACAATCTTATCCGCCAGGGTCATCGCTTCGACTTGATCATGGGTGACATAGATGGTTGTTGCTCCCAGTTGCGCATGGAGCCGCGCAATTTCCACCCTTGTGTCATGCCGCAGGGCCGCATCGAGATTGGAGAGCGGTTCATCAAACAAAAACACATCGGGATTGCGGACAATCGCCCGACCAATCGCCACCCTTTGGCGCTGCCCACCTGACAGAGCTGCCGGGCGGCGGTCCAGCAACGTCTCCATCTGCAAGATCTTCGCCGCCGCCTCAACCCGCTCCCGGATCTCTTTTTTGGGCACACCTTGCAGATCAAGCGAGAAAGCCATGTTATTATAGACTGTCATATGCGGGTAGAGTGCATAAGATTGGAACACCATGGCAATGCCGCGTTTCGACGGCGGCAAATCCGTGACCGTCTTATCGGCAATGCAGATATCGCCGCTGGTGAGCGTCTCAAGCCCGGCGATCAGCCGCAGCAGGGTCGACTTGCCACAGCCCGAGGGGCCAACAAAGACCACAAATTCGCCTTTTTCAATTTCCAACCCAACGTTGCGAATGACTTCCGTTTTGCCGAATGCCTTATTCACACCCTGTAATTCTACTTGAGCCATTTAAATCTCCGCGATGGATGCTGTTAATGTTTCAAAATCAAAGCGACATCTTAGATTTTGCGTCTCTGACATGCGATCAAAGACAAGTTCTTTCGGCCCGCTGGCCACTAACGTCATATTATTGGCACGCATCATGGCGGGCTGTTTCTTGCGCCAAGCCAAAAACTCGGAAAATTGGCAATAGACTGAGCCGGGGCGCTCCGCCTCATCGAGGCCGGCGCGCGCCAGATGGGGCTCTGCTACGGGCAACCAAGTGCTGGCCGCATCCGAAAACCCACCCCATTGATTGTCAGACCTGCGCCAAACCATGGGTGTGCGGCAGGTGTCACGACCGAGGAAGACGGGCGCAAATTCAATCCCCCAAGGATCTTGCATTTGATCGAGTGGAATGTCTTGCACATCGCTGAGGGCCAATTCCTCACCTTGGTAGACACAGGCCGAGCCAATCAGACTGGTTTCCAATTTCAGCAAGAGCAACTGCAACGCCTCTTGCTGCTCTTCCCCAAGACCCAAAGGCGCCAATTGGCGCGTGGCGGAGCGCGGCACGTCGTGATTGGAAAAGGCGAAAGTGAGACGCCCGGTCCCATTAAACGCCTCAATCGCCGTTGAAATCGCCTTCTCCAGCCCAGCCACATCAAGCCCGGCCCATTCGAGGAGGTTAAAGTTATAGGTCGCATGCAGACGCCCGGGTGCTGTGAAAGTCTCACTGGCCAAAACCGGATCATCGCCGTGCAATTCACCCATTAAGAAGCGATCTCCATCATATTCATCCGCAACTTTGCGAAAGGCTTCAATGAAGTTTTGAATGGCAGGTTGATTGAGCTGCGCACTGTCATGCAATTGCCGGAAGAAGGGTTGCTGCTCTTGCGGCAGGCTGCCCAGCTTAAAATTTGGTTTCGGCAGGTTGTCACGATAAGGCGCAGTATCGGCATTGACCGTATGCACCGCATCCATTCGAAACCCATCGACACCGCGATCGAACCAAAAACGGGCAATCTGTCGAAAGGCTTCAATGACGTTCGGATTGGCGTGATTGAGATTGGGCTGGCTTGGCAGAAAATTATGTAAATAATACTGCTGGCGCCGCGGCTCCCATGTCCACGCCCGACCGCCAAAGAAGGACAGCCAATTGGTCGGTGCCGAGCCGTCCGCCAATGGATCGGCCCAGTGAAACCAATCCGCTTTCGGATTGTCGCGCGACTGCCGGCTTTCTTCAAACCAAATATGTCGATCGGAACAATGACCCGGCACGATATCAATCATCACCTTAAGGCCAAGCCCATGCGCCTTGGCAATCAAGGCATCAAAATCCGCCAAATTGCCGTATTCAGGATTGATATCGCAGTAATCGGAGACGTCATAGCCGAAATCCTTCTGCGGTGAGGGGTAGAATGGGCTGATCCAAATCGCATCAACCCCGAGATTGGCGATATACTCAAGCCGCGTGGTAATCCCCGGCAAATCGCCAATCCCGTCAGAATTGGAATCCTGAAAAGATCGTGGATAGATTTGGTAAATAACGGCGGTTTCCCACCATTTAAGTTCAGTCATAATCAACCACCTTTTACGGAGCCAGCCAGCAGCCCACGAATGAAATACCGCTGCATCGACAGGAAGACGACAACTGGCACGATCATGGAAATCACCGCAGATGCGTTTAGCAAATGCAGTTGATCTTTGAAGGTTCCCAATTGTTTTTGCAGCCGAATGGGGAAGACCAAATCCGACGAATTGTTCGGCCCGATATACAAAGCCACGATCAAGTCATTCCATACCCAAAGAAATTGGAAGATGCTGAAAGAGGCCAAAGCCGGCACAGAAAGCGGTACGATGATCCGCGTGAAAATTTGCAAATGGCTCGCGCCATCAATTCGCGCGCTTTGCAAAAGCTCTTTGGGCAGGCCGACAATGTAATTGCGCAGCAGGTAAATCGCCAGCGGCAAGCCAAAGGCCGTGTGGGTGATCCAAAGGCTGGCAAAGGACTTGGACGCCACTTGGCAGCTGTCGGTCAGCTCACAATCGGTCAACCATTGGTTTAAGGCTGTGGCCCAAGAGGCAATTCCACTGAACCCTTGCAAGATAGGCAGGAAGGCCAATTGCGTTGGCACAACCATCAGTGAGACCACAATCACAAACAACCAATCCCGGCCCGGAAACTGCATCCAAGCAAACGCATAGGCGGCGAAAGCGGCAATGGTGATTGGAATGATCGTTGCGGGAATGGTGACAATGAATGAGGAGATCAAAGCATTGGGGACGTTCTTATTGTCAAATAAGACTTCAATATAGGCATCTGCCCCGAAGGCCGGATCTTGATTGATAAAGACATCAAGGTTTTTGGGCTTGGGCGCCGTGGCCTGATCGAAGGTCCAGGTGAAGTCACCATTTTGGTTTCGAAAACAAAGGCGCCGCCCCGGACATCCATCACCTCTCCGGCTGGCACCAATTTGCGGACCAACTTGGTTTTTCCCGGGTTTTCAGGATCGGCGATACGGGTCTTGATCAAAATCGATTTCACATCGCCCGAGACCGCATAGCCAGAGGCCTCGGCGTTGATCCGCTCCAGGATGTTACCACGCATGATCACAGCAGGCTCCATCACGCCCCGCTCATGGGTTGCAAACCGATGCCCCAATTCCGTCGGTGTAAATGAGGTCCAAAACCCGGAGGTTTTCGCGGCCACCTCAGAGCGCATCGACGTCGAGACGAGGGCCACAAAGGGCACGACCCAAATAAATACGATCAGGGCGAGGACAATATGGCTGAGAGTTTTTGTCATCTATCTATACCTTAATTCCCAAGCTCTTTTTGTTCGCGCCGAATGCGCCAGCCATTGAAAACCATATTAGGTACAACTGTCAGCATCAGCATCACCGCGATAGAGGCATAAAGATTGTCCACATTGTCACCTCCAATCGACCAGTTGTTACGGGCGTTTTCCATCATGGTTGCCAGCAGCAATTTATCGTCATCATTGGCGGACAGCGCATAAGGGATATCGAAGACTTTGAGCACCAACACCACCAATGTCGTCCAAACCACCAAAACAGTGGAATAGATTTGCGGCAGCTTCACGCGAAAGAACATCTGAAAGGGATTGGCCCCATCAATCTTCGCCGCTTCAATCGTGTCCTCTGGAACGCCGCGCAGCGCCGCCGAGAAAATCACCATAGCAAAGCCGGTTTGAACCCAAACCAAGATCCACATCAAAAAGAAATTGCCCCAAAATTTCAGACTGTAAAGCGGCTCGTTATATTCTGCTGTATGGCCGAGTAAGGATTTAAGCAGTCCGATTTGATAGGAGGGCGTCATGCCGTTGAGTGTCTCCAACGGCTCGATCCCGCCACCGGCAAATATATTGCGCCAGATCACCGCGGCCCCAACAAAGGAAATCGCCAAAGGCACAAAGATAAAGGTTTTCGCCACCACGCCCCAAGAAACAGAATCGGCCAAAACAGCGATCAAAAGCCCGAAGATGATGCAGGTTGAGGGAACAAGAATAAGCCACATTAGACTGTTGCGCATCGCCAGACGAAATTGCAAATAGCCCAAGGAGTCAGGATCCCAAAGGAAGGCATAGTTGCGCACCGAGGGCGTGCCGTCATACTCTTGAAACGACAATGACAGTGTGGACAAAGCCGGCACCAGCAAGAACAAGAGCAGCAAGACCAAAGTCGGGCCCACGAAAATCCAAGGCTGTATCGCTTCAACGATATTGGATTGGCGGCCAAGAGAGTTTTTGCAGCGCACCCGCGCCAAACTGGCGTTCAGCCAATTGGTGATCCCGAAATAAAAGAAAGAAATCCCCACCGCAATCACAACGGATCTCAAGGCAAATCCCATTTTTGCAAACCGCTCTTGCGTGTCAAATTCGGGAAAAGACCACTGCCATTGCGCATGCATCCAAAGACCCAAGTTTGCCATTGCATCGTCTAATGGCGTGGTCACGACGAAAGCAAAAATTGCCGTTATGGGCAAAAGAAAGACAATTGTCAGAAATATCGCAAAACCATTGCTGGCTATAATAGGGCTGAGGGCGCGCATCGCATGATCCTTAAATCATATCTGATAACAGGGGAGCTTAGAAAAAGAGGAGCGCAAATACTCTTTGCGCTCCTCAAATTTATCACATCAGGCGCATCTTATTTGATGGCGTCCCATGCGGCTTGGATGTTGTCACCTGTGGTTTTAGCATCCTGGCCGTTTGCAAAAGCGGTCATCTCTGACCAGAAGGCACCTGCGCCAATCGCCCCTGGCATCAGGTCCGAAGCGTCGAACCGGAATGTCGTGGCGTTGGAAAGGATCTCACCCTGTTTGCGCAAAGCAGGTGTCGCATAGGCATCCAAATTTGCACCTTTATGCGCGGTCAAAAATGTACCTTGTGACATCCAAGCTTCATGTGCGGATGCTTCGGTCATGTATTGGAAGAACGCCCGTGTCGCGGGGGAGTCTTTTGCCATGGTCCAAAGCGTACCGGCGCCCAAAACTGGGTTGCCAAGATTTGCTGAAGCGTAGGGTGGGAAGTAGAAGAAATCTGCTTCGCCATTCGCCACTTCTTCGCCTTTCTTCGGGAAGAAGGCTGGGATGAAAGATGCCTGACGGTGCATCAAGCAGCTGGCAGGCGAGGAGAACAGACCTTTTGGCGCGTCACCGAAGAAGGTTGTCGCAACTGAGGAGGCCCCACCGGCAACATAATCGTCATTGCGTGAGAACTGGCCATAAACTTCCATCGCATTCAGCACTTCAGGGCTGTTAAACGGCAGATCATTGGAGACCCAGCGGTCATAGTTTTCTGGCGAGGTTGTGCGCAGCATCAGATCTTCCATCCAATCGGTCGCCGTCCAGCCCGTCGCATTGCCCGATTCCACACCAATACACCAAGGCGTATTGCCATCGGCCACCATTTGATCGGACAGAGCAATCAGCTCTTCCATTGTGGATGGGATTTCATAGCCATTGTCTTCAAACTGCTCTGGAGAATACCAAACCAAGGATTTCAGATCCATTTTGAAGGCGAAACCGTAGAAGTCTTCTTTGCCATTGGCATCGGCATATGTGCCCAGATCAACCCATGAAGACCCCGCACCGTAGTTGTCAGACATCCAGCTGGCCAATTCGTCACCAAGTGGCACCAAGTGGCCTTCTTTGGCCATATCCGCGGCCAGACCAGGCTGCGGGAAAATCGCAATATTTGGCGCGTTGTTGGAGCGCAAATCTGCAACCACCAAAGCGGCAAAATCACGTGAACCGGAGTATTGCACGACAGCGCCAGTTGCTTTTTCAAAGCAGCTCACGGTGTTCAGCAGCATTTCTTCGTCTTTGCCCTCCATAGAGCCAGCAATGGTGATAACCTCACCCGCAAAATTGCCAAGATCGCCGAGTTTAGAGGGCGTATCACAGGCATCCGCTTGCGCCATTCCGGCGAAAGACATGGACAAAGCCGCCACAGCAGCCCCGCTCAAAAATTTATTCGAAAAAGACATTTATTCCTCCCTAAAGTCTATTCTTTTCACAGTTCTTTTCACAGTCTCCACCCTTTCAAAACGCGCCTCGAACAGTTCGCAACGCCTCTCAAAACGGCACCTTAAAAACCAGCATGGTTCCCAAAATACAACATAGATTTCGAGTCCAAAATGCAAGCAGTTTTTACGCTCTCAAGCTCTCAAAGCGCTTTGGATTTTCTTTGACTATTCTGCACTCCGCCCGCTGTCAATTCATTTAAAATCTCTCGAATGCAAAAAAGACCTTTATTATTGCGAAACAATGAGGCAGGAATAATATAAAATAGGCAAAACGCTCAAAAAATAGTTTTTTTGAGACCGTGCTAAGAACACCTGCAAAATAATGGAAGCGCTTTGACGAATTCTACAAATCTCAAATCTCTGTCCCAAGAGCTTGGCATGTCGCAGACCACGGTGAGTCGCGCGCTAAATGGCTTCCCCGAGGTCAGCGAAAAAACCCGCCAACTGGTCCTTAAGGCCGCGGCAAAACGTAATTACAAACCCAACGTCCGGGCCCGGCGCTTGGCGACGGGGAAATCGATGACAATCGGGCATTTGGTCTCCGTTTCCAAAGAACATGAAATGGTCAACCCGATCTTTGCCGATTTCATCGCCGGTGCCAGCGCACGCTATGCGCAAAGCGGCTATGATTTGCTGCTGTCACTGGTGCCAGATGAAGATGAATTTACCAGCTACAAGGAATTGGCCGCGCGCTCGGCGGTGGATGGCGTGGTGGTTCATGCGCCGCGCGTCGACGAGAAGCGCATCGCCCAGCTCAACAATCTCAATCTGCCCTTTGTTGTGCATGGGCGCTCAAGCAATACAGTTGAGAAATACAATTGGGTGGACGTCAACAATGAGCGATCCTTTTTTCGCGCGACGCAATTGTTGATAGAATTGGGCCATACCACCATCGGATTGATCAACGGCTTGGCAGATATGGATTTTGCCATGCGCCGGGCACAGGGCTATCGGCGTGCGCTCAAAGAAAACAACATCGAACTGGCCGACGCCTATCTAACACATGGCGAAATGACCGAGCCAAATGGCCACAAAAACGCCCTTGCGCTCCTAGATTTGCCCACCCCCCCGACGGCCTTCGTCACCTCATCGATCATTATGGCAAATGGTATCCGGCGCGCGCTCGACGACCGGGAGTTGAAACTCGGACGTGATGTTTCAGTGATCACCCATGATGATGACTTGTCATATTTTCGTGATGCCGCTGCGGTGCCGGTCTATACCGCGACCCGCTCTTCGGTGCGTGAAGCCGGTCGTCTCAGCGCGGATCTCTTGCTGAAAGCCATTGCTGACCCCGGTCGAGACCCCGAAGGTATCTTGCTGGATGCTGAGTTAATTCTCGGCTCCTCGACAAAACCACCGCGCAGGCGGTAGCAAAAGCTATGGCACCTCTTGGCCATTGGCCGCTTCAAACACCTCAAACCAAAGCTCACGGTCAAATGTAATGGCACGGGCGGCGTCTAATTTGGCGATGCGCGCGAGGTTATTGGTGCCAAACACCGGCAGGATGCGCGCGGGATGCGCCAGCAACCAGGCCACTGCGGCCGCGGCCACATCACCGGCGCCGATCTCTTGCAGCAGGGTCAAAAGCTTAGGGTTCTGGCCCTGGAACAATGCTCCGCCTGCCAGCGGCGACCAAGCCATGGGCGGCACGCCAAATTCCTGTAAAAAGGCCAAATCGCCATTGGTAAATGCGCTATTTTCCAAAACGCTCATTTCAATCTGATTGGTGACCAAAGGCGTTTTCATCGCTGATTGTAGTAAGGTCCAGTCATGGCGCTTAAAGTTGGACACGCCAACGCAAGCCACCTTTCCAGAGGCCACCGCCGCGTCCAGAGCCGCCCCTGTCTCGTGATGATCCATCATCGGGTCAGGCCGGTGGACCAACAAAAGATCAATCTTTTCTGTCCCCATAAGGCGCAAGGAGTGATCAATCGAGGCGGCAATATGCGCCGCTGACGTATCATAATGTTTCACCCGCGTGCTGGAATAGCGCCCGGCCCCAACAAGAATATCGCATTTGGTCACGATTTCGATTTGATCGCGCAGATGCGGCGCGGCGCGCAGAGCGTTGCCGAACACCTCTTCGGCCTCATAGCCGCCATAGATATCCGCTTGATCCATCGTCGTGATGCCCTGTGCCAAACAGGCCTCGATTTTCGCCTGCACATGGCGCGGGCTGGTGTCGCTGTCATCTGCCAGGCGCCACATGCCATAAATCAAACGGCTCAGGGCCACAGTCTCAGTCAGTGAAATTCGTTCCATTACACGCGGGGTCCATTTCCAAGTGGGGTTGCAGGGGTCTCATGGGGCACGCGCCCATACTCATGCGGCAAAGAACATGTTGCCATATGCGGCAAGACCAGCTTGCCTACGTAGTCACATTCTTCCAAATGCGGATAGCCAGAAAAAATAAATGAGCGCATGCCCATCTTTTGGTAGGCCTCAAGCTCTGACAAAATTTGATCGGCAGATCCCACAAGGGCCGCGCCACAGCCAGAGCGGGCGCGGCCCACCCCGGTCCACAGATGCGGCTCGATAAACCCATCCATATCAGCCAAATCACGATTCCGCGCTTGCCGCGAAACCCCATAAGATCCGCTATCCAGGGCCCGGTCGCGGATCGCGCTGCCGGTTTCATCATCGAGCTTCGAGACCAATTCTTGCGCAAACTCGCGCGCTTCTTGCTCCGTATCGCGCACAATCATATGCACACGCAGCCCATAATCCAAAGTGCGACCATAGGTGGCCGCCCGTGCATGTACCGCCTGCATCCTTTGGCTCAAATCTTCCTTGGTCTCCGGCCACATGAGATAGACATCACAATGTTCGGCGCAAAGCTCGACCGCATCGGGAGAATAGCCGCCAAAATAAAGCAGCGGGCCACCGTTTTGTTGATAGGGACGGGCCGGCTCCGTACTAACCCCTTGGAAGTTATAAATCTCTCCTGAAAAATTTATCTCATCGGCCGTCCAGGCTTGCTTGAGGATCTGCACCACTTCACGCGATCTTTGATAGCGATAGGGGCTCGGCTCTTTTTGGCCTGGAAAATCGGATGAAATCACATTCAAGGTCAAACGCCCTTTGAGCATGTGATCCAATGTCGAGACCGTTCGCGCCAACATGATCGGCTGCATCTCACCGCAGCGAATGGCAGCCAGCATATTGATTTTCTCGGTCAACGGGGCGCATCCGGCAACGAAAGACAAAGTGTCTTGCCCGACCTGATAGGAGGAAGGGCATAGGATATTGCGAAAGCCATTGACCTCTGATTGCTGCACAATTTTGCTGCAATGCGCCCAAGAGGAGCGCAATGCGCCATCGGGCACGCCAAGGTATTGGTAGTCATCCGAGCAGAGGGCCGAAAACCAAGAGACTTCGGCCGCTTTCAAATCAGCGGAGGTAATTGGAACGACGGTCATTGCGGTCTCGAAAAATAGGCTTGCATTCCACGTTTAAACCTCACATCAAGATGTAAATCAATAGTGGATCAATTTGCAAACCCCATGGCCAATCCAACCCCCTCACCCGGCGCTTTGCCCACCTATGTGCAGATCAGCGAAGCCATCGCGCGCCGCATCACTGCAGGGCAATGGCTTGACGGCGAGCGCTTGCCACCGGAACGGACCATGGCGGCAGAATTTGGCGTGGCTGTGGGCACTCTGCGCAAGGCCTTAAGCCGCCTGCAAGGCCAACAGCTCATTCGCAGCAAACACGGATCAGGGAATTACATAAATATAACGCCGCAAGCCGCTAATATTTATTCATTCTTTAGGCTGGAATCTCTCACTGGGGCCGGCCTTCCGACCGCGGAGCTTTTGTCGGTTGACCGGATTCCAAAACCTATGGATGCGCCATATTTTGGCCCAGATTCAGCCGCTTTTCGCTTCCGCCGCTTGCGGTTTCTCGATCACCAACCCGCCGCCCTTGAAGAGATATGGCTCGACGGTTCAGTGGCCGATCATATCGCCGCTGAAGAGATTTCAGAGTCGCTCTATCATACCTATCAAACCCGTTTTGGACTGTGGATTGTAAGGGCCGAGGATCACGTCACTTTTGCTCCAACACCACCTTGGAGCGTAGATCAATTTGGTCTGCGCCCTGGCGAGACAGCCGGTTATGTCGAAAGAATCGCATGGGCCAATACAGGCGCGCCCCTCGAGTTTTCACGAAACTGGTATGATCCTTCCGTTTCACGCTATGTCGCACGTATCAAGTAAGGACAGATAATGACACTACGCTATGGATTAATTGGCTGCGGCATGATGGGCCAGGAGCATATTCGCAATATTGAGCTGTTAGACGACACGCAGATCACCGTTGTCTTTGAACCAGACGCCCAGATGCGCGCACAGGCCGCGAAGGCTTTGCCGAATGCCACAATGGTTGACAGTCTGGACGCGCTCTTAGCCTTCGAAGCTCTAGATTGCTTGGTCATTGTCAGCCCCAATCACTGCCATATGGCACAGCTTCAACAGATCGCGGCCCTGCGGGCCTTGCCGATCCTCTGCGAAAAGCCGCTCTTCACAGATCCTGCCGATTTGGCGCAGGCTACGGCCTTCGCCCAATCTTACCCCGCCCCGGTTTGGGTTGCGATGGAATATCGCTATATGCCGCCTGTTGCGGCGTTGATTGAGCAAGCCGAGGAGGTCACCGGCGGGATTAAAATGCTCACCATACGCGAGCATCGCTTTCCGTTTCTGCCAAAAGTTGGAGATTGGAACCGCTTCAATCATAATTCCGGCGGAACATTGGTTGAAAAATGCTGCCATTTCTTTGATCTCATGCGGCTGATTTTAAAATCTGACCCAATACGGGTGATGGCCAGCGCGGGTCAGGAAGTGAATCACCTCGATGAGGTCTATGCGGGACATCGCTCAGACATCTGGGACTGCGGCTATGTCATCGTTGACTTCGCCAGCGGTGCCCGCGCCATGTTAGAGTTGAGCATGTTCGCTGAAGGCTCAGAATATCAGGAAGAAATTCACGCCGTCGGGCCCAAAGGAAAGATTGCCTGCAATGTGCCCGGCCCGGCGCGTTTTTGGCCGACTCATATGCCATCCCCGCCGGTCCCTCATGTTGTGATCAGCCCGCGCAGTCCGATGGGCCCACGCCGGATCGACACCCCAGTGCCCAAAGCGCTCCTCGCCGCCGGTGACCACAATGGCTCAACCTTTTATCAACATCAAAAATTTCAACAGGTTGTCTTGCAGGGCGCGGCGCCAGAGGTCAGCCTCACCGATGGGATTTGGGCCGTGCGCATGGGTCAGGCGGCCCAAGTTTCGGCGCTGGAAAACCGGGTGGTGGAGCTTTAAACGCGCAGCTGCGCCACCAGGTTCACTGTTGAGGGATCATTCTGCCCCCCGGCACTGTCGCCTTTCAAAACAGGTTCCAAAGCCGTGGCCAATTCTTTGCCCAGCTCAACACCCCATTGATCGAAAGAGTTGATCCCAAGGATCACCCCTTCCACAAAGACCCGGTGCTCATAGAGTGCGATCAGCTGTCCAAGGCAAAACGGCGTGAGTTTGGGATAGATTAATGTCGTGGATGGGCGGTTGCCTGTGAACACACGGTGGCGGGCCTGACGCTCCAATTCCGCGCCCTCAAACCCTTTGGCCTCTGCGATCTTCCGCGCTGCGGGCAGGTCGCGCCCAAGCATCAATGCCTGTGATTGCGCCAGACAATTGGCCTGAAGCAAATGGTGTTGATGGGTCAAATGCGGCTCATGGCTCTCTTTGGCCAGCATGAATTCGCAAGGAATGATGTGGCGGCCCTGGTGGATCAATTGATAAAAAGCGTGCTGACCATTTGTGCCGGGCTCACCCCAAACGATCGGCCCAGACGGATCGGTGAGGTCATGACCGTCAATGCCCACACCCTTGCCGTTGGACTCCATTTCAAGCTGCTGTAGGTAGGCGGGAAAGCGCGACAGGCGCTGTTCATAAGGCAAGACAGCCCGGGTGGCATATCGGGCCGCCTGGGCGTGCCACACCCCCACCAAGGCCAGCATGATGGGCAAATTGTCTTGTGCGGCGGCGGTTTGGAAATGCCGGTCCATCGCCTCTGCGCCGCCTAAAAACGCCCGGAAATGCTCCGCGCCAATGGCGATGGCGAGGCTCAGACCAATCGGCCCCCAAACTGAATAGCGTCCACCAACCCAATCTTCGAAGCCAAAGACGCGATCTGCGGCAATCCCAAAGGCCGAGGTTTTATCCTCCGCAGTGCTCAGGGCCACAAATTGATCCGCCGGCCGCTCCACGGTATCAGCCATCCAGCTCAGGGCCGTCTGTGCATTGGTGAGGGTTTCAATCGTGGTAAAAGTTTTCGACGCCACGATCACCAATGTGGTGCGCGGATCCAAATTCGCCAAAACATCGGTCACATGCGCGCCATCGACATTGCTGACAAAATGGCATCGAGGCCCCCGCGCGTAGGGTTTGAGTGCCAAACAGGCCATAGCCGGTCCCAAATCGGAGCCGCCAATGCCGATATTCACCACATCCGTATAGGCCCCACCCTGCCCCTGCACCGCCCCAGAGCGCACGGCCTCGGCAAAGTCTAACATCCGGTCGCGTGTGGTCAAAACCTGCTCCATGACATCGCAGCCCTCGACAAAAACCGGACCGGAGGTGCGCCGCAGAGCGGTGTGCAACACCGCGCGATCTTCGGTGATATTGATCTTTTCACCCGAAAACATCGCTGCGCGCTTTTCAGGTAAATCAACCTTACCCAGAAGCGCCAAAAGCATATCCCGGGTTTCATGATCAATGTTTGTCTTGGAATAGTCGAAAAACAGACCATCGGCCTGAACCGAAAATTCTCCGGCTCTTTGGTCATCAAATAAGCTGATAATCTGACGGCCGCGCACGGCAGTATATTTTTCTTTTAAATCTGTGAACATCTTTACGTCCTAAACCGGGCTCCAATGCACAGTGGCATTGGGTAAAAATTGTGCAATCGGCGCATCAATGGGCGACAGACTTTGCGCTTGAGCAAGGGCCGTCTTTTTATCATCTCCAATGATCAAAACATGAGTCTGACGCGCAGTTTCAAGGGCCTGGGCGCTCAACGTCACGCGCGGCTCGAGGTCAGATCCCACAGGCACCATCGGCATAACCGCATCGGCCCGCGCATCTTGCGCGAGTGACAGCTCGGGCGCTCCGGGAAAAAGCGATGCTGTGTGCATATCCGCCCCCATCCCCAGAACCACCACATCGATCGGCAAATTCGGCGCAACTTGTTGCGACAGGGCACGCGCGCCGCCGACGTGATCTAAGCCCGGCGCATAAAGCGCGATATAGCGCGCTGCGCTGGCGGAATTGACCAACAGACGGTTTTTTATCAAACCCGTATTTGATCGCGGGCTGTCCGTGGGAACCCAGCGCTCATCGGTCAACATCACGGTCACATTGGCCCAATTTAACGCCGCTTGACTAAGCAAATCAAACAGTGGGCCCGGCGTGCTGCCACCGGGTACGGCCAAACAAGCGCGCCCGCGCAGCGCAATCGCCGCAGACAGCTCTGACGCAATTTGAGCCGAGAGGCTTTGCATCATCTCAGATGCGGTTTCATAAGATGTCAGCTGCATCACTTCACCTCGCGCCAGCGCCGACCGTCACGGTGGATGAGCGCCATGGCATCTTCAGGTCCAGCCGAACCGACGTCGTAAAGCTTGGGCACATCATTGCGCGCCTCCCAGGCTTCAATAATGGGATCGGTCCATTTCCAGGCCGCCTCCACCTCATCGCCGCGCATAAACAGCGTTTGGTCGCCCCGTATCACGTCCATGATCAACCGCTCATAGGCATCTGGTGTGTCCTCTGAGTGATCTCCAAGGGCATCGGCAAAAGTCATATCTAGCGGCACATGCACCAAACGCATCCCCCCGGGACCAGGCTCTTTAATGGTGACATCCAGCGTCATTCCCTCATTGGGTTGCAGTTGAATTGCCAGCACATTTTGCTTTTCATCTGCTGATTTTTCGAAAATAGAATGGGGCAATTTCTTAAAGACAATTGCGATTTCCGAGGTGCGTGCTTTGAGCTTCTTGCCGGTCCGAAGATAAAACGGAACCCCGGCCCAACGCCAATTCTCAATATGCGCCTTAATGGCGACATAGCTTTCTGTGAAGCTACGCGGGTTTTCTGCATCCGTGCGATAGCTGGCCGTTGTAGCGGTGGCATCATATTGGCCGCGCACAACGTGATGTGCGGCCACGGGCGCCAAGCTTCGGATGACTTTTAGCTTTTCGTCGCGCACCGCATCGGGATCAAAATGTGACGGTGGCTCCATCGCAATCAAGCATAACAGCTGCATCAAATGGTTTTGCACCATATCGCGCATTGCGCCCGATTTGTCATAATAGGCCCCGCGCCCACCAACGCCCACAGTCTCCGCCACAGTGATCTGGATATGATCGATATATTGCGCGTTCCACAAAGGTTCAAACAACAGATTTCCAAAGCGCACGGCCATGAGATTTTGGACAGTTTCCTTGCCCAAATAATGGTCAATCCGGTAGATTTGGCTTTCATCAAATTGCTGTGACAGAACTTTGTTGAGCGCTTTGGCACTTTGCAGGTCGCGGCCAAAAGGTTTTTCAACGACGATGCGCGCCTCTGGGGTGGCTATGTCCCATGAATTCAAGCGCGCCGCGATATCGCCAAAGAGACTTGGAGCAACAGAGAAATAATAGGCATTCACCAAATCTTTGCGGATCAATTTTGCCAATTCACCCCAGCCGCCGTCGCCGCAAATATCGATCGCAACATAATGCAGCTGTGCAATGAAGGCGTCGAGATGCACCAGGCTCTCAGCGGAGGGCGCACCAAATTCATTGATAGCCCCGCGGATCATGTCTTGATAGCCTTGCTGGCCGATATCCCCGCGCGCAGCCCCTATGATGCGCGCGCCAGCGGGCATTTGGCCGGCGCAAAACCTACGAAACAACCCTGGCAGTATTTTTCGGCGTGCCAAATCACCCGTGCCACCAAAGATGACAAGATCGAAAGGCTCAACGGGAATGACACGGGAGACCATGGGCGGATCCTCTGAAATGTTTGCGCTAACGGTGCCTTACAACGGCGCGCGGCCCCTGTCCACCTTATAGGCCGCGATCAATTCTCTGTCAGTATGTTTCATCACTGTTTTTTTTCGCTCCATGCCGTATTATGGAGGGATCAAGCGGCACCGCTATATTTCAGGGAGCGACAACCTATGGCCCATCTCGATAAATTTTCCGACCCCAACGTGACCGCCAAAGGTGAGGCGCGCGCGCGGGTGGCCCTGACCCATCCTGAGACGCTGTGGTTCAACACCGGTACGCTTTGCAATATTGAATGCGTCAATTGCTATATCGACAGCAGCCCGACCAATGATGCATTGGTCTATATCACTGCCGATGAGGTAAAAGACTATCTGCAACAATTGCTCAGCCGAAACTGGCCCGTGCGCGAGATTGCCTTCACCGGTGGTGAACCTTTCATGAACCCAGAAATGATTGACATCGCTGAATGCAGCCTCGTTGCCGGCTATGAGGTCCTCATCTTAACCAATGCCATGCTGCCGATGATGCGCAAACGGGTCAAACAAGGGCTTTTGGGGCTCAATGCCGCCTACCCCGGCAAGCTTACCCTGCGGATTTCGCTCGACCACTTTGACCGCGCCAACCATGACACTGAGCGCGGTAAGGGAGCGTTTGACAAGACACTCCAGGGCATGAACTGGCTGCGCGATGTCGGCATCCGAATGCATGTCGCCGGCCGCACCGTCTGGGGCGACAGCGAGGCGAGCAGCCGCGCCGGCTATAGCGCGCTTTTTACACAGAACGGATATGATATTGACGCCTTCAATCCCGGCGTCACCGTACTGTTTCCAGAGCTGGACGAACGTGCCAAAGTGCCAGAGATCACCACAGCCTGCTGGGGAATTTTGGACAAGGATCCCAACAGTTTGATGTGCGCCTCCTCACGCATGGTAGTCAAACGCAAGGGCGCCGCGCGCCCAGCGGTTTTGGCCTGCACGCTTTTGGCCTATGCGCCGGAATTCGAATTGGGAACCACTTTGCAAGAGGCAGAACAAGACGTCGCGCTCAACCATCCTCATTGTGCAAAATTCTGTGTGCTCGGTGGTGCCAGCTGCTCGGCCTAGGCCTCAAGCTCTGCATCCCAATATAGAAAATCGACCCAGCTTTCATGCAGATGGCCCGGTGGAAACTTTCGCCCGAGATTGCGCAACTCTTCGGCCTGCGGTTTGCGGATCGGTTTGCGCAGATGCAGGCCCGATTGTTTCAGACTGCGGGACCCTTTTTTCAAGTTACATTTGGAGCAGGCCGCAACCACATTTTCCCAACTGGTGCGCCCGCCGCGCGTGCGCGGCACCACATGATCAAAGGTCAAATCGCCGCGCGAACCGCAATATTGGCAAGAAAACTCATCGCGCAGAAATAGATTGAAGCGCGTAAAGGCGACAGTGCTTTGCGGTTTGACATAATCGCGCAGCACAACGACCGACGGGATACGGATTTCGGTTGTGGGTGAGCGCACAATATCATCATATTCGGCAACAATTTGCACCCGGTCAAGCCAGGCCGCCTTCACCGCATCTTGCCAACTCCACAGAGACAGCGGGTAATAGGATAAAGGGCGATAATCTGCGTTAAGCACCAAGGCCGGCCGCTGCGCCGGCGAGGCCGCTTCTTTCACAAATTGCGTTCTAAAGTCTCCAGTCATAGATGGCGCCCCGTTCGCTACATGGGGCCACTATATCTGGGGAAATAAAACAGGCAACCCCTGTATCTGGTGTGTGCTTATCACTCCATACCCAGCTGTTTGCGCATAAAGGCCAAAGCCACCTGCAGCCCATCGGGACCAATGCCATGGCCCGTGCCTTTCATGATATGGGCATAAACCTCTTTGAAGCCCGCGGCCTCCAAAGTCTCGGCCGCATGGGGCAATGCATCAATTGGCACTACCTCGTCTTCATCCCCATGCACCAGAAGGATCGGCATTTTGGATTGCACATCATCTTGCAATGCCTCCGCCTGCAGCAACCGACCCGAAAAAGCCACGACCCCGGCCACCGGATCCTCGCGCCGCGGCGCCACATGCAGCGCCATCATCGTGCCTTGCGAAAATCCAAAAATGACCACTTGTTCCGGCAGCAGATCATAGTCCACCATCACCCCATCAAGATAGGCATTTAGGTCCTCTGACGCCGCTTGCAGACCATTGGCAGCATCTTCTTCTGACGATCCATCAATCCAAGGGATGGGAAACCATTGCAGCCCCATGGGCGCCATAACGGTCGTCTCTGGTGCATCGGGCGCAAGAAATAATGTGCCCGGCATATGGTCCGCAAGCACCTCCGCCAGCCCCATCAGATCCGCACCATTAGCCCCGTAGCCATGTAAAAAGATGACCGCTGAGGTGACAGCGCCATCTTGATCCTGTGGCAACTGGCTCATCGATTTCAAAACCCGTGTCATCCTATCCCCTCTCGCGATTTGTGATCTTTGTAATAGGCCCATAACAGACGCGCTGCAACGGCTCTGAACGGTGCCCAATTTTCAGCCAAGGCGCGCATATCAGCCTCGCTGGGGCGCTTCGGCAGATGAAACACCTGCCGTGCCGCCTCTTGGAGGGCCAAGTCCCCATGTGGAAACACATCCGCCCGGCCCAGGGCTTGCAATGCGTAAACCTCCGCGGTCCACCGCCCGATGCCTGTGATAGCGGTCAGGCGGGACAGCACCTCCGCATCGGACAAAGCCGCCAAACCCTCATAATCAAGCCCGCTCAGCGCCAAGGCCTTCGCATAGCGGATTTTGGGGCGAGACAGGCCCAAGCGCGCCAGGTCTTCCGTGCTGGCCTGCGCCATTGCGGCCGCACGACACAGGCCGGCCGCCTGAATACGCTCCCAAATCGCAGCCGCAGAGGCGACCAAGACTTGTTGACCGATGATAGCCTGCAGCAAGCTGGCAAAACCGGGCGGTTTGCACCTCAGGGGAATGGGGCTGCATTTTTCATAAATGACATTGAATTGCGGAATGTTGAGCTGGGCGACAGCGTGATCAATATCAGCCGGACTGGAGATCGTTATTATGTCCATTGCGCCAACCAAGCCTCCGCCAGTGATCGTTCCGATAGGCATGGCCGGGCCGTGCAAGGCGGGCGTTCAATCATCAATACTTTTAGCCCCAAAGCGCGCGCCGCATCCAATTTTGTACGGCTGGCCGCACCGCCGGCATTTTTAACCACAAGCACATCGACGGAAAGACGGCGAAACAATGCCTCCTCATCGGCCATGGAAAATGGCGGTCGTCCGATCAGATACGCGCCATTGGGCCAGGGAAACGCACCCTCGGGAGGATCAATTTGCCGGCAGATCAACTGCGCATGTCCAAGATTGGCAAACTTTGGCAGGCTTTGCCGCCCCGTGGCCAGAAACACCACCGCATCCAGGGCGATATGCGCCGCAGCCTCTGACTCATCGTGTAAAGAGATCCAATGATCGCCCGGTCCAGGTTGCCAGGCCGGCCGTTCAAAACGCATATAGGGCAGACCCATCTCGCGGGCGATGTCATGGCTGCGCCGGGTGATTTGATGGGCGAAGGGATGGGTGGCATCCAACACAGCACGAATCTCATGGCGTTTCAAAAAAGCGCGAAAACCGTCACCGCCGCCAAAACCACCATGGTAGGTGGGCACGGCCAATTGTTTCGGCTGGCGCGTCGCCCCAGCTAAACTGGCGCAGGCGGCAATATTGTGATCGGCGCAGAATTGAGCCAAATGCCGGGCATCTCCCGTACCTGCGAGGATCAAGACCGTCATGACTGCGCCAATATTCGACCTGTGCGATCTATGACCACGCAATCCACTGTGATATCGGCGCTTTGCAAGATGGATTGGCAATTGGCCAAGGCAGAGTGCGCCACCCATTGGGCCATATCCGGGCCAGCCAGCGTATAGGCCTCAAGCGCAGTATTGGCTTTGGCCAGACCCGGTTGGTCGAGAACCTGCGCCAGGGCGGTGAAATCCACCTGAGAGCGGGCGGAATGCAGATCGCGTGCGCCCTGCGCCAATTTGGTCATCTTGCCAATGCCGCCGCCGATGGTCAGCCGCGCCACCGGATGGCGCCGCAAATATTTCATCAACCCGCCAGCAAAATCTCCCATATCCAGCATAGAGGTGTCGGGCAAGCCATGCAGCGCTTGGACCGCGCGCTCCGAGGTGGCCCCAGTGCAGCCGGCCACATGCGGCGCCCCGCAAGCGCGCGCCACATCAATGCCGCGGTGAATGGAGGCGATCCAGGCCGCGCAAGAAAATGGGCGCACGATCCCCGTCGTGCCCAACACCGACAGGCCATCGACAATGCCCAGCCTTGGGTTCCAGGTTTTCAAGGCCAGAGCTCTGCCCCCTGGGATGCGAATGGTGATGTCGATATCGGGCGCTTGACCATAATGGACCGCCAACTCCTCCACCTCAGCCTGCATCATTTGTCGCGGCACCGGATTGATCGCGGGCTCGCCCACAGCGATTGGCAACCCTGCCTTTGTGATCGTGCCGACGCCGTCGCCTGCATGAAAGCGCACACCGCCCAAGGAGCGCGCCACCCGCGCAATGATTAAAGCGCCATGGGTGACGTCAGGATCATCGCCGGCATCCTTGGTAATGCCAATTTCCACCCAATCTGCCGTCACCTCGCGATGCGCGATTTTGAAGACCGGCCTTTCTCCTTTGGGCAGGGTGATCTGCACCTCGTCCAATTGCGCGCCGCCCCATAGGGCGCATAGCCCAGCACGCACAGCAGCGGTGGCACAAGCGCCGGTCGTCCAACCGCGACGCATAGGGGGGGATTCACGGGTCTCCATTGCGCCACTATAGCAGGGCAATTCATGCCGCCAATCACAAAGCGCGTGTCGCTTGCACTCTATTCCCTCCGATGAATTTTCGCCATAAAGAGAGCTATGAGCGATTCACTTCCCCTTCCCCAAAAGGCATGGCCCGAGCTGCGCGCAGGCTGGGTATGGCTATGCGGTGCAGGACCTGGCGATCCCGGCCTTCTCACCCTGCATGGGCTCAACGCTTTGCGCCAAGCTGATGTTGTCGTCTATGATGCTTTGGTTGGTGAAGATATTTTATCTTGGGCGGGCGATGCCGAGTTGATCTATGCCGGCAAACGGGGCGGCAAGCCTTCGGCCAAACAGCGCGATATCTCGTTGCATTTGGTGGAGCTGGCCCGCGCGGGAAAACGCGTGCTGCGACTCAAGGGGGGCGATCCCTTCGTCTTTGGTCGTGGCGGCGAGGAAGCACAAACCTTGGTGCAGCATGGGGTGCCCATTCGTATTATTCCAGGCATTTCAGCCGGTATCGGCGGGCTGGCCTATGCGGGAATTCCCGTGACACACCGAGACGTCAACCAATCGGTCACATTTGTGACCGGCCATGATCAAACCGGCGACACGCCCGGATCCCTCGACTGGAGCGCCATCGCGCAGGGCAGCCAAGTCATCGTGATCTATATGGGCATGAAACATATCGCTCAGATCACTCAAAGATTGATGGAGGCTGGCCGCAGCCCGTCTGAACCTGTGGCCTTTGTCACCTCCGCCACCTTAGAGCACCAAAATGTCGTCGAAAGCACGCTCGGCACAGCCGTAGATGATGCCAAGGCCGCTGGCGTTGAGCCGCCCGCGATCATCTGTATCGGACGCTCCGTGCTCATGCGGCAGGTGTTGGATTGGCAATCTCTCGAGGCCGGCGCCGCACCGCGCAATCTGGATCCTTTGGATCGTGGACGCCCTGCGGAAAGCGCATGAGCCGCTTTATGATTGCCGCGCCAAGTTCGGGCGCCGGCAAAACCACCGTCACGCTCGCCCTTATGCGGCTTTTGCAGCGCGCAAAGATAGAGTTTCAACCGGCGAAATCAGGCCCTGATTATATAGATCCGGGTTTTCATTCCGTCGCCGCTGGCACCCCTTCGGTGAACCTAGACGCCTGGGCCATGCCCGCAGATCTAATCGGCACCCTGGCCGGGTCGAGCGGCTTGGTGGTTGAGGCGGCTATGGGGTTGTTTGATGGCGCCGGCAAGGCCGGGAGAGGCTCCGCTGCGGATTTGGCGAAGATTTTAGATATCCCGGTCATCTTGGTGGTGGATGCCGCCAAAACGGCCCATTCCATCGCCGCGCTGGTAACAGGCTTCAGAGATTATGATCCACAGGTCACATTGGCCGGTGTGTTTCTCAATCGTGTCGGCAGCGCGCGCCACCTCGACATGCTGACGCAGGCTTTGAACGGGCGAAATATCAAAATATTCGGACATTTGATGCGATCCGAGGCCTTTGCCCTGCCCGAACGTCATTTAGGCTTGGTTCAAGCCGATGAAATTGATCAGTTGGAACCTTGGATCGATCACATTGCCACAGCGCTGCACCCCAGCTTAGATTTCGCGGCGCTTAGAGAGCTCAGCGGACCGACCCTGGCGGCCCAAACCACCCTGCCCGGGCCACCGGCACAGCATATCGCCATTGCCGCGGACCGCGCTTTTGCGTTTCGCTATACGCATCAAATGAAAGGCTGGCGAGACGCCGGGGCGCAGCTGTCTTTCTTCTCGCCACTGGCCGATGAGCCAGCGCCCAAAGCTGCGCAGTATATTTTCCTGCCCGGCGGCTATCCGGAACTCCACGCCGGACAATTGGCCGCGGCCGCACAGTTCAAAGCCTCTCTTGCGCATCATGCGTCGCTTGGCACGCCCATTTATGGCGAATGTGGCGGCTATATGGTCCTTGGCAATGGCTTGGTCGATGCACAGGGGCGGCGGCATGAAATGCTTGGGCTTTTGCCGCTAGAAACCAGTTTTCAACAGCGCAAATTGCATCTGGGTTATCGGCAATTGACACCCTTGAGCCCGCATTTCAGCGCGCCGTTGATGGCCCATGAGTTTCACTACGCCAGCACGTTAAAAGCTGCGGGCCCCGCACTCTTCGCAGCGCAAGATGCAGATCACGCAGATTTGGGCGAAATGGGGTTGCACATCGGGCGCACTTGCGGTTCCTTCGCCCATATCATTGCAGGGCATTAACGCCCAAAGGATCCTATCATGACACAAGCCCTCCCCGACGACCGTCTGGCCAAACGCAATGTGACGGTTCTCGTCGCAGCGCAAGCTATTTTAGGCGGACAGATGCCAATGATGTTTGTCGTGGGCGGATTGGCGGGCGGTATGTTAACAGGCAATCCTTGTTTCGCCACCTTGCCGATTTCTTTGATCGTCTTTGGGTCGATGACCACGGCCCCCTGGTTGTCGCCCTTGATGCAGAAATACGGCCGAAAAACCGGGTTTTTTATCGGCGCTATTGCCGGGGCCTTGGGGGCTGCGGTCTCGGCCTATGGGCTCTATGTTGCGTCCTTTGCGATATTCCTTCTTGGCTCCTATATATCGGGCATTTATATGTCCGCGCAGGGGTTTTACCGATTTGCCGCAACCGACACTGCCTCGGACAGTTTCCGCCCTAAAGCCATTTCCTTTGTGATGGCTGGCGGTTTGATCTCAGCCATATTCGGGCCGCAGCTTAATAAATTGGTGCAGGATGCTTCTGTGGTTCCATTTCTCGGCAGTTACATGGCCATCATCGCGCTGAACCTGGTGGGCATGTTCTTATTTTTGCTGCTGCGCCTGCCCAAAGGCACCGCCAACGAGCCAAGCGCGCCCGCAACCCTCGCGCCGCGCAGCCGTATGCAGCTCTTGCGTGACCCATCGATTTTGGTCGCCATTGCCTGCGGCATGGTGGCCTATTCTTTGATGAATTTGGTCATGACCTCAACGCCTCTTGCGGTTGTTGGCTGTGGTTTAACCAAGAACAACGCCAATGATATTGTCTCGGCCCATGTGATCGCCATGTTCCTACCATCTTTCTTTACCGGCCATCTCATCAACCGGTTTGGCGTGGAAAAAATCATGGGCATTGGCCTGCTGATTCTTGGCTCTGCTGGGCTTGTGGCCCTGAGCGGTATGGAGCTTGGGAATTTCTATGCCGCGCTCATTTTACTCGGCGTTGGCTGGAATTTCGGCTTCATTGGCGCCACCACGCTGCTGACCCGCGCCCATGCCCCGCATGAAAGAGGCTGGGTACAAGGGATGAATGACGCCATTGTCTTTGGCTGCGTCACCATCGCCTCGATCGCTTCGGGTGGGTTGATGAATTGCAGCGGTGGCTCTGTGGTGCAGGGATGGGCCGCGGTCAATTACGCAATGGTGCCGTTTCTATTGCTGGCCGGAACAGCCTTGCTTTGGCTCATCATGACAAACAAACGCGCGGCCTAGGGTGGAATTTAGCCACAACGCCAAGCCAGCCAGCCCCGCGCAAGGGTTGCGCCAATGCGAAACTGTGGAATCGCGCCGATTTCCACGGCGCCGGGATGTTTCACAACGAACCGCAATACCCGGCGGCAATGGGCCGTTTCGATGAGCGCCGGTGAGCGGATCACATCCCCGGTCATATCCAGCGCCTGGATACAAAGATCTCGGTAAATATGAAGCTTTTGATCTTCCGCCCAAACCGGTGTTTTGCGCGCGATCAATGCGGGAACTCCGCGTAGAAACCGCGCCAGCCCCAGCTGCGTTGCATGGGCTTTCAGGGCAGAAAGATCTTTGGGCAGATGATCTAGGGCTTCAAGTGCCGCAAGCATGGGCCCCAGGGTGATCGTTTGCACATGGGACAAAAGTTCCTCCCCTGTGGTAAACCCTTCTTTATAGATGTCCCAACGGCGTGCCAAAACCATCGCATCTAAAGCCTCGGCCCCCTTGGGCCCCAAGATGGGCGCCAAAGCCTCGACCACCTCATGTTTGCGCGGCGTGCCGGTCTCTATCTCTTCAAACACATCACGCCACCATTGCAGGCGCATTTCTGCAATCATCGGCTCTTGCGTCATCCATGGGGCCCGCGCCACCTCTACAGAGGCGGCATAAATCGGCAAAAGCACCGCACGCGCGGCAAGCGGCGCCGCCATAGTTGCCGCGAAACGCTCGGGATCCGCACGCGCGACCAGGTTGGCGCAAGCCTGTAGGCTCATCCGAGCAAATCCGGGTTTAAGGCATCGGTGATCACCGCCTCTGACAGGCCGCCGGGCTTATCGACAACCTCAACACCCGCAGCGCTGAGCTGCGCGCGTATTGCGTCCGCCGCAGCAAAATTGCGTGCCGCCTTGGCTTGCCTGCGCGCTTCGATCAGCGCCTCCACCCGCAGGGCCGCATCGCCACGGGCCTCCTTGGGACGCCACCAAGTCTCATCTGCGCCCAACAGGCCCAAAAATTGACCTGCCGCCAAAAGCGCCGCAGCATCACCAGCTTTGGCCAATTCATGCAGCCTTGCCAAAGCCCCCGGTGTGTTCAAATCATTGGCCACATGGGCAAGAACAGTGTCATCCAAAACGGCAGGCTCGACCCCTTGCACCAGCTCATGCCATTTGTGCAACGTGCTCGCCGCCTCCTGCGCCTTCTTTTCCGTCCAATCCATTGGCTTGCCATAATGAGTCGACAGAAGAACAAAGCGGATCACCTCGCCCGGAATATCCCGGTCCAGCAAATCGCGCACGGTGAAGAAATTGTCCAAGGATTTGGACATTTTCTTACCCTCGACCTGCAACATTTCGTTGTGCATCCAGATCTGTGCAAAACTGCCCTCGGGATGCGCACAGCAGCTTTGCGCGATCTCATTCTCATGATGTGGAAACAGCAGATCATTGCCGCCGCCATGAATATCAAAACTATGGCCAAAAAGCTCATAAGACATCGCCGAGCATTCGATATGCCAGCCCGGGCGTCCACGTCCCCAGGGGCTTGGCCAGCCCGGCGTTTGCGCATCAGAGGGTTTCCACAGGACAAAATCCATAGGGTCGCGCTTATAGGGGGCCACTTCGACCCGTGCACCCGCAATCATGTCATCCACACTCCGGCCCGATAGCGCGCCATAATCGGGGCAGCTGTTCACATCAAACAGCACATGCCCCTCGGCCGCATAGGCATGTCCTTTGGCAATAAGATCTTCTGACATAGAAATCATCTGCGCAATATAATCGGTGGCGCGCGGCATTGCCGTGGGCTCAAGCGCCGCCAAGGCGCCCATATCTGCCAAATACCAACCAATGGTTTCTTCAGTGATCTGCCCTATATCACGCCCTGTTTCGGCCGATTTTGCGTTTATTTTATCGTCAATATCGGTGAAATTGCGCGCATAGGTGACATGCTCGGCGCCATAAACCTCACGCAGCAAGCGAAACAGGCTGTCAAACACGACAACCGCACGGGCGTTGCCCAAATGTGCGCGATCATAGACCGTTGGCCCGCAGACATACATGCGTATATTCTTCGGATCTAGGGGCATCAAAGGCTCTTTGCGGCGGGTTTTGCTATTGTGCAGCTTGATTTGCATCATCGGGCATGTCCTAAAGTTACGGAAGGCACGGAAAGAAAGTGGCGGGCCACCCAAAAAGGCGCGCGTCGCCGCGGCAGTCATATTATTTCAACAACGCCAAATCATGGGGCCTCTATATCGCCGTGAACCCCGTGTTTCAATTGCTCAAAACCAATTTGACGAATCTATCGGCTTCAGGCCAAGTCTCGGGATGGAACTCGCACACCGCATGACCGCCCTAACCGGCGATGGATCCGATGGCTGGGATGTTTTTTACAAGGCGCGCGCTTTGAAAAAACAAGGCCATCCGATCATTGAATTGACCATCGGGGAGCATGACATTCGCACCCATATGGATATTTTGGCCGCAATGGGCCGGTCCGCAAGGGGCGGTCACACGGGCTATGCTGCTGTGCCGGGCACCGAGGGTCTACGCGCGGCCGTGGCCCGCCGCATTGAGGCGCAGAGCGGCGTTCGCACAACTGAGGACAATATTTTGATCACGCCCGGCGGGCAATCGGCACTTTTTGCCGCCCATATGGCTGTGCTGAACCCCGGTGATGTCGCGCTCTATTGCGATCCCTATTATGCCACCTACCCCGGTACGCTCCGCGGAACTGGCGCCGTGGATCGTGCAATCCCCTGCGATCCGGCGCATGATTTCCAACCGCGCGCGACCTATCTTGAGGCCGCAGCCAAGGGCGCGCGGTCTTTGCTGGTCAATTCACCCAACAATCCAACCGGGGTGGTTTATGACCGCGCCACTTGGCAGGCCATCGCAAAAACCTGTATCACCCATGATCTTTGGCTCATCTCTGACGAGGTTTACGACACCCAAGTCTGGCAGGGCAAACATATAAGCCCGCGAAGTCTGCCTGACATGCAAGAGCGCACTTTGGTGATTGGTTCGATGTCAAAGAGCCACGCCATGACCGGAAGCCGGATTGGCTGGATCTGTGGGCCGGTGCCTGTGATCGAGTATCTGACCAATTTCGCCACCCACACCACCTATGGGGTGCCGGGCTTCATTCAAGATGCGGCAGAATTTGCACTCTCCCAGGGCCAAGAGTTAGAGGATGAGGTGGCCGCGCCCTTTCGGCGGCGACGGCGCATCGCGCTTGATCTGCTCACGCAGCAAAATCTTGTGCGCGCTGTGCCTTGCTCGGGGGCGATGTATCTGATGCTGGACATGCGTGCCACCGGGCTGAGCGGTGAGGCCTTCGCCCATGCTTTGCTCGATGCACATCAAATTGCCGTCATGCCCGGCGAGAGCTTTGGACAAGCCGCCGCCGGTCACATCCGCGTGGCCATGACCGTTGCCGATGATCAATTTTCCGAAGCACTCGCGGTTTTATTGTCCTTTGCCGCTGAAATTTGCGAAAACAAAAGACGTTTTTGAACCATAAGTCGCAAATGGAAAAGATTGTCGGTTTGGAGTTTTTCACTCTAAAGCATGATTTCGAGATTTAAGACAGTGAGCTGGGTCTTCACCCTTACGGTGCGCACGATTGGGGCGAGCCGAGGACGTGCGGCGCGCGGGCGGCCAGGGCTCTAAACGGGCCTGCTTAGTTACTCTCAACACCACTCTTAGGATTTCCCCATGACAGATACCCAAAACCGCCGCGCTGGTGGCCGGGCTGCGCGTAAAGCGGCCAGAGCTGCGCCCCTCTCCGATGCGATGCGTCCCGTCCGCCCCGGCATGCAAGGCGGCACTTATAAACCACTCACGCAATTGGATATGGAGCGCATCAATGAGGCGGCACTCACCGCCCTTGAAGAGATTGGTCTGGCCGATGCGCCGCAGTCGGGCATTGATATTATGGTCGGCGCCGGCGCTATTCTTGGGGAGGATGGCCGCTTGCGCTACCCCCGTGCCTTGATCGAAGATATGCTGGCCAAAGCCAATCGCGAGATCACGCTTAGCGCGCGCAATCCGAAACATGATCTGCACCTTAGCGAAAAGAAGGTCCATTACGGCACCGCAGGGGCTGCGGTGCATATGGTCGACGTACAAACCCGCAGCTACCGCGAATCCACCGTCCGCGATTTGCACAATGCCGCGCGAATTGTGGAACATTTGGACAATATCCATTTCGTGCAAAGACCCATGGTCTGCCGCGATATTCTCGACAATCGAGAGATGGACCTCAACACGATATACGCCTGCGCCACCGGTACGGAAAAACACATTGGCACCTCCTTTACAGAGCCTGATTTTGTCGATGATGCCTTTGAAATGCTGCATATGATTGCTGGCGGTGAGGACAAATGGCGCGAGCGCCCCTTTGTGTCCAATTCCAATTGCTTCGTCGTGCCACCGATGAAATTCGCGACCGAAAGCTGCCAGGTTATGGAGAAATGTATTGCAGGCGGCATGCCTATTTTGCTGCTCAGTGCCGGGCAAGCAGGCGCCACCGCCCCGGCGCCAATCGCCGGCGCGATTGTGCAAGCGGTTGCCGAATGTTTGGCGGGGCTGGTCTATGTCAATGCGATCAAACCCGGTCATCCGGCCATATTTGGAACCTGGCCCTTTGTCTCGGATCTGCGCACGGGGGCTATGTCCGGCGGATCTGGCGAGCAGGCCCTGCTCACGGCCGGCTGTGCGCAAATGCACCATTACTATGGCCTGCCCGGCGGCGCGGCGGCCGGCATTGCCGATGCCAAACTGCCCGATATGCAAGCGGGATGGGAGCAGGCCATGTCAAATGTCATGGCCGGACTGACCGGATTGAATATGGTCTATGAAGCGGCAGGTATGCATGCCTCCCTTCTAGGATTTTGCCATGAATCCCTTATCTTAGGCGATGATTTGCTGGGACAGGCGATGCGCTGCGTGCGCGGCATTGAGGTCAGTGAAGACACGGTGGGTCTCGAGACCATGCGCGCGACCTGTTTGGGCGGGCCGGGTCATTATCTGGGCTCTGATCAAACCCTATCCTTGATGCAAACTGAGTATATCTACCCGGTTTTGGCAGATCGCAGTTCCCCCAAAGAATGGCAGGAGAAAGATCGGCCGGACCTCATCGAACAGGCGGTGGCGCGAAAAGAGGCTTTGATTGCGGCTCCAACACCGGCCGCACTGCCGCAGGAGGTGGACGCGCAGATTCGCCAGCGCTTCAAAATTCATCTGAATTAAACGGTCTCTTGCGGGCGGTTTATTTATCCGCCCGCTTTTTCCTCCAGCTCAAGCCACTGCGCTTCAGCTGCCGCCAAAGCCTCCTGCCGCTCGAGCAAAAGCGCGGTGGCTTTGTTGAATTTTACCGGCTGCTCGGTAAAGAGATTTGGCTGACCTAGGAACTCTTCTAATTTACCAATCTCAGCTTCAATGTGGGCAATTTCAGCTGGCAAAGCCTCCAAACGATGTTTTTCTGTAAAAGACAGGGCCGTTTTCACCTCCGCCGTCTCCATCTTAGTCTTTATCGTGCTTTGTTTCGCCGCGTGTTTGGCCGTTTTGCGGCCCGCGGCGCTGGGTTTTTGTGCCTGATAATCGCTCCAGCCGCCTGCATAGACAGTGGCCTTGCCACCGGGCTCTAACGCGATGGTTGTGGTGGCGACGCGGTCGAGAAAATCACGGTCATGGCTGACCAGCAAGACCGTGCCGTCATAATCGCCCAGAACATCTTGCAGCAGATCTAGAGTTTCAATGTCAAGATCATTAGTCGGCTCATCGAGAATCAATAAGTTACTTTCCTGTGCCATCAGGCGGGCCAGCAAGAGCCGCGCTTTTTCTCCCCCTGACAGCGCCCGAACTGGCGCGCGCATTTGCTCTTCGGCAAATAGAAAATCTTTAAGATAGCCGACCACATGTTTCGGAGTGCCCCGCACCATAATTTGATCGGACCGGCCTGAGACCGCCATGGTCGGATCGCTGGTCAGCGCTTCCCAAAGGCTGAGATCAGGATCCAGCTTGGTACGACCTTGGTCAAATACCGCAATTTGCAGGTTTGTGCCCAGCTTCACGCTGCCCCGGTCAGGGGCCTGTTCCCCCAAAAGCGTTTTGATCAAAGTGGTCTTGCCAACCCCATTCGGGCCAACGAGCGCCACGCGATCTTTGCGCTGAACCGTCAGTGAAAAATCTTTCAAAATCTCCAATTCACCAAAGGCCAGATCCAGGTTTTTGGCCTCAATCACCTTTGCCCCAGATTTTTGACCCGAATCAAACGCCATAGCGGCCGTGGATTGCCGGTTGATTTGCGCCGCCCGCTCGGCCCGCAGCTCGCCCAAGGCCCGCACGCGCCCTTGGTTGCGTTTACGCCGGGCAGAGATGCCCTCCACCGCCCAACGGGCCTCCGCTTTGATCTTGCGATTGAGCTTGTGCCTTTGTTGATCTTCTTCTTCCCAGGTTTTGTCGCGCCAGGCTTCAAAACTTCCAAACCCTTGCTCAAGGCGGCGCACCGCGCCCCGGTCGATCCACAGGGTCGCGCGGGTTAGAGCGGTTAAAAAGGCCCGGTCGTGGGAGATCACAACAAAACTATTTCGGCTTTCGCGCAAAGTGGTTTCTAACCAGGAAATTGCTTCAATATCAAGATGGTTGGTCGGCTCGTCCAGAAGCATCAACTCGGGATCTTCCGCCATGAGCTTGGCCAAAGCCGCCCGCCGCAGCTCACCGCCGGAGGCGGTTTTCACCGGACGATCTGGATCGAACTTCAACCCTTCCGCGGCAATCTCAACCTTATAATGCTCAGAGACATCAAGCGCCGAAAGGGCAAAATCTCCCAGCGTCTCAAACTGTGACAAATCGGGGTCCTGCTCCATATAGCCGACGCTGACGCCGGGCGGGATCACCCGATGTCCAGTATCGGCCTCAACCAACCCGGCCATGACCTTCATCAAAGTAGATTTACCTGATCCATTTCGTCCCACCAACGAGAGACGATCGCCCGTCTGAACGACGAAGCCGAGATCGGAAAAGATCGGGTGACCGCCAAAGGTCAGCGATATATCGGAAAGTTGGATCAAAGGTGCACGTGCCATAGGCAGCAGCTAGGCGCTCACGGCCGCGGCGTCAATGCGCGGCGAAGATTGCGCGCAAACGCTGCGCTCTTTTTTGTGGAACTTGTGCCACATTCAAACCAGTAAAGAGCAATGTGGTCCCCAAATCCGGGTCAATGACCGCGTGATCGCTCACTTTTCCACCAAGTCCCAAATAGGCCTGCAAAAGCGGCGGCAAATTGGGCGCACCACCGTCCTTGTGATCCTCCAATGCCTGCGCCAATCGATAACCGCCATGAAAGACAGGGCGCCAGCTGTGCGGTGCAATATGGTCGTTACGACAAAGATAGCGAAAACCCGCGCTGTGTGTTTGGGGCTGCGTGCCTGCAAATGAGCTGCACCCAAAGAGAAATGACACATTGTTTTGATCGACCAGCTGCGTGACAACGCCCCAGGCCAGGCGAAAAATATCCGAATTCCCCCTCTGTGGATCAATGGCAAAACGCCCCAATTCCAGCACGGGCCTGTCAAATACGCGCAGCGGTGACAGATCGAAAAACTGCGCTGAATATCCGTGCACTGCGGCTGTGCCGCTTGGAAAAATTCCAAGCCGAAAGCAACCTAAAATTTCATTTTTATCAATGTTTTTAATGCAAAAATTTAAGTAAGTCTCATCCCAAATATCACGGTCATCCCCCTGCTAAAAATCGCATTGCGGAATTGCCACAGCTGCCCAAGGCTCCGAGCCGTTTGGCACAGCTCGACCTTAAGACCACCGCGGGTGAAATTTTGGAATTGAAGCTCTGGGCGCCCCATGATCCATGACTATCCATTTGTAAATAATGACAGTATTATATTGCGCAATCGGCTGGTGCACTACCGATAAATGCGTATCATGGGGCAAAACTGTTTGGAGGTTCTATGGCTGATATCGAAAAAACGGATCGCGAGTGGCAGGAAATGCTGTCTCCACTGGCCTATAAGGTCACGCGCAAGCATGGCACAGAGCGGGCTTTCAGCCACGACAACTTTCCAAAAGAGGCGGGATATTATGCCTGCGTTTGCTGCGGCGCAACCTTGTTTTCACAAGATGATAAATTTGACAGCGGTACGGGATGGCCCTCCTTTACCCAACCCATGGCGGGTGCTCCAATTGGCGAAAGCATTGATAATTCGTGGTTCTCCACACGCACAGAGGTGCATTGCGCAACCTGCTCTGCGCATTTGGGCCATGTCTTTCCCGATGGGCCGGCGCCGACTGGCTTGAGGTATTGTATGAACGGCGTTGCGCTCACGTTCCACAGGGATGCAGCAGATTAAGGCTCGCTCAAAATGTCGCTGGCATCGAAGCGTCCGATGTTACCAAGCAATTGCTGCAGGAAGGAAATTTCTTCCGTGCCGCCGTCGGTCACGCGCCGCGTCAGAGCCACAATCTCGCCATCCTCAAGGCTGTAACGGCTGACGTTTGTCACAACCTCGGCCGAATCCAACGCGACGGCCACTATATCACGGGAAATAGGCTCGGGCGGGTTCATGCCATAATGCCGCCAGCGGCTTGAAATATAATAGAGCCGGCCTGTTTCTGTGTCAGAAATCGTGGGCACGCCCAGAGTTTCCTCTGCCGTTGCGCGCGTATCCACGCCCACCACTAGATTCGCCAGCTGCGCTTCGGACGGCGTGTAGCCATGGTTGCGATAGACCGGCGTACAAGATATGGCCGCGAAAAGACAGAACCCAACCACAGTGGTCTTTGTTTTATTTAGCATGAGTGTCCCTGTTGTCTTGCGAGAATAGCCCTCGCCAATTATGACTATGCTATCGAAGCCTAAATATGAATTCAAGAATGGAGCGCAGATGCGGCCAAACCATGCTCACCCACGCCTCGAGTTGAAACACCTGGTGCAAAACAGAGGCGTTAACTTCGATCTGACCCTTTCAGAGGCGGAGATTTCCGAGATTGTCGAGCAATTGGATCTGCTTAGCCTACGAAAAATTAAGTTTTCTGGAGTAATTCTGCCCATCGGAAAGGGCGATTGGGGGCTGTCGGGCGAATTGGGCGCGACGGTGGAGCAGGCCTGCAGCCTGACCCTCGCCCCGGTGCGCAGCCGTATCGACACGCCAGTTGTCCGCAATTTCCGTAAGTCTCCGATCACCTTGAGCCATTCGGGCCCCGAGCATGAAATTCCAGAGGATGACAGTGAAGAACAATTGGAAGATGTCATTGACCTTGCACGGGTGTTTTCAGAAGCTCTATCACTTGCCTTGCCCGATTATCCCCGCGCCGAAGGGGCCGAGCTCAAAACTGCCGAATTTGCCCCGCCCGGAGTGACGCCGCTCACCGATGAGGCGGCCAGACCCTTTTCCGTGCTGGCAGGCTTGAAGGATAAGCTCCAGTAACTGCATGATGAAACAGAGGTTTGTAGAATTTTTTTGAAAAATCGTAGGAAATATATAGGATCTGCGCCGTTTGGGGCTTGAAATAATACTCAATCCAAGTAATTAAGCGCCACTTAAGGTGCCGAGCTGGGCTCAGTGCTTTTGTTTGGCGACGACGCGCCAAATTCGGTATTAACAGGGCGTAACGCCCCTAGCTCGAGGTTGTGACATGGCTGTCCCAAAAAGTAAGATTACACGGAGCCGTCGTGGCATGCGACGCTCACATGACGCACTTGTTGCGGCAAACCCTAATGAATGCACAAACTGCGGTGAGCTGAAGCGTCCGCATCACGTTTGCGCATCTTGCGGTCACTATGATGATCGCGAAGTGATTGCGACGACTGAGGAAGTAGATCTCGACGAAGACGCGGCATAAGCGCCCGTATTCAAAGGGAATACATCTCAATGACGGACACCCAAACCATCGCTGACGGAACCAACTCGAATGTTGTCGTATCCGTCGATGCCATGGGGGGAGACAAAGGGCCCGGTGTGATTATCGCCGGGCTTTTGCGTGCGGTGCACACACATTCTAATATCCGGTTTCTGGTGCATGGCCCTCAAGCGGTGTTGGCGCCTCTGATTGACAAGCACAATCTCGAAGAGTTTTGCACCATTGTGCATGCTGAGCGCACCGTTTCCATGGATGACAAGCCAAGCCAAGTGATGCGCCATGGCAAGGGCACCTCAATGTGGTCAGCCGTGACTTCGGTCAAACAAAAAGAGGCCGATGCCTGTGTTTCTTGCGGCAATACCGGCGCTTTGATGGCCATTTCAATGGTGCGCCTGCGTAAATTGGCAGGAATCAACCGGCCTGCGATTGCGATTCTCTGGCCGTCTTTTGGACCAAACGGATCCAATGTAATGCTTGATGTGGGCGCAGATGTGCGTGCAGATGAAAGTGATTTGTTACAATTTGCCCTGATGGGCGCGTCTTACTCGCGCAATGGTTTTGCCGTGAAACGGCCGCGAGTTGGACTTCTCAACGTTGGCACCGAAGAGCATAAAGGCCGCGCCGAGCTGAAGGCTGCACATGATCTCATCAAAGAGTCAGCGGAGAGCGGACAATTTGAATTCGTAGGCTTTGTCGAGGGTGGGGATATCCCATCAGACCGGGTCGATGTTATCGTAACCGACGGATTTACAGGCAATGTTGCGCTGAAAACCGCCGAAGGCACCGCGAGCTTTATCGGCACAGCCCTGCGTCAATCTTTTAAACATAATTTGCTCGCCAAACTCTCTGCGATCTTAGCCTATGGTCCGCTAAGCCGCCTCAAGCGCACCACAGACCCGCGCCGGGTCAACGGCGGCGTGTTCTTGGGGCTCAATGGCACGGTGGTAAAATCCCATGGCGCGGCTGACGCAACAGGAGTTGCGGCGGCGGTTGGCCTGGCCTATCGTTTAGGTTCAGCAAAGTTTAGCACCAAGCTCGCCGCGCGTGTAGCTTCGGTCAATGGGTTCGCAGAGGACCGCGAAGAAGACGGGAACTAACGATGCGCAGAGCAGTTGTTGAATCCATTGGCCACTACCTGCCCGAACGCGTGGTGGAAAACTCCGAATTTGAAGCAACGCTGGACACCAATGACGCCTGGATCCGCAGCCGCACCGGCATCGAACGTCGCCATTTCGCCGCTGAAGGGGAAACAACCTCTGATATGGGCATCAAAGCCGCTCAAGCAGCTTTGGCCAATGCCGGATGCAGCGTCGAGGACGTCGATGCCATTATTCTGGCAACCTCAACCGCCGACCTCACCTTCCCCTCCGCCGCCACAATGGTACAGCATGGGCTTGGTATGAACCACGGGTTCGCCTTTGACGTTCAAGCGGTCTGTGCAGGATTTTTGTTTGCCTTGAACACCGCAAATTCCATGATTGCCAGCGGCCAGGCCAGTCGCATATTGGTCATCGGTGCGGAGACATTTTCAAAACTGATGGATTGGACCGATCGCGGGACCTGCGTGTTGTTTGGCGATGGCGCTGGCGCCATGTTAATTGCCGCGCAGGAGGATGAAACCTCTGACCGCGGAATTCTGGCCACCACATTGCGCTCGGATGGGCGCTACAAAGACATTCTTTACGTCGATGGTGGCGTATCCATGCAAACCACTGGGCATCTGCGGATGCAGGGCAAAGAAGTTTTTCGTCATGCGGTCGAGAAACTCTCAAACACGGCGCTTGAGGCAATTGAAGCGGCCGGTCTGACCACGGACGATGTGGATTGGATCGTACCACATCAGGCCAACAAACGCATTTTGGAAGGAATGTCCAAACGCCTCAAAGTCCCTATGGACCGAGTCGTTATGACCGTAAACAACCATGGCAACACCTCTGCGGCCTCTATTCCTCTTGCGATGGCAGTGGCCGCCCAGGACAAACGCATCAAACAAGGCGATATTGTGGTCACAGGCGCCATTGGCGGCGGTCTGGCCTGGGGAACCGCGGTTATTCGCTGGTAAATGACCCCAAATCAGGACTTTTAGTTGCCAAGGTTTTTTATCCCTCTATAATTACAGTGTAGTAACAAGGGGGAACGTAAATGGCGTCGAACACACTCACACGGATGGATCTCAGTGAAGCGGTTTTCCGCGAAGTCGGACTGTCTCGCAATGAATCTGCCGATTTGGTGGAATCTGTTTTGAAGCATATTTCAGACGCATTGGTCGCTGGCGAATCTGTAAAAATTTCATCCTTTGGCACCTTCGGCATTCGCGATAAATCCGCGCGTATCGGCCGCAACCCCAAAACGGGTGAAGAGGCCCCTATCACTCCGCGTAGGGTTTTGACCTTCCGCCCCTCGCATTTGATGAAAGACCGGGTTGCCAAAGGCAACAAAGGGTAATCAACGTGGCTAAATCGCCGGATGCTTTCAGAACCATAAGCGAAGTTGCGACATGGCTTGGAACACAGGCGCATGTACTGCGATTTTGGGAAAGCAAATTTGACGCCGTCGCCCCCGTGCAGCGCACAGGGGGGCGGCGATATTATCGCTTGGAAGATATGCTCTTGCTTGGGGGAATAAAATTCCTCCTTCATAAACAGGGTATGACCATCAAAGCCGTGCAAAATCTCCTGAAAGTCGAGGGGGTGGCACATGTGCAGAGCTTCTCGCCTGCCATTGAGAGCGCGGCACAACACGCAGATCCACCCCCCAAGGCCGCTCAAGAAACAGCAGCCACGCCGACAGAAAATGTGGTTGATCTGCAATTTGATCCGATAAAACTGAGCCAATCTGTTGTATTGGGCGCACGCGAAGAGCGGGCTGAGGATGACACTCAGCTGCTGTTGTTTCCAGAATTGGCAGATGAGGCGCCGCCGGTAGATACAAAAGTCGCGCCGATGCGTCCCGATCCTGCCCCGGTCAAGGGTTTGGGCGCAGATTTGCCGACCAAGGATCCAGAGCTCACCAGTTTCCCACGCACAGCCGGGCTGATAACACAGGCCCTGCAACTGCCCACTGACACCCGCTTGCGGTCGTCACCAAAGATTATTGATGAATTGCGCGCCTTGCAGGCAAAGATGAGCGCATAAGTGAAATTCGAACACATAATAGGCTTGCTCCCGTCGCCGGGATTGATATACGGCCTCATGTTCGGGCTATGGCGCAGCCTGGTAGCGCGTCCGTCTGGGGGACGGAAGGTCGCAGGTTCGAGTCCTGCTAGCCCGACCAATAAACAACCGCCCTGCCCCATGGCATGGGCGGTTTTTTGAACTTAAGAGGTCCTCAATGCGCCAAGGTGTCATCCCAAGTCACATGATTGAAACTATGGTTGCTCAGGGCCAGATTTCGATTTCTGAACCGCTGCAAGACGATCAGGTGCAGCCCGCCTCGCTCGATCTGCGTTTGGGACATACTGCCTACCGCGTCAGAGCGTCCTTTCTTGCGGGACAGGCTGCCACAGTCGCAGAGCGGTTGCGCGAATTTGAAATGCATAGAATTGACCTGTCCGAAGGCGCCGTCTTGGAAAAAGGATGTGTTTACCTCGTGCCACTTATGGAAGGGCTCGACCTGCCGCCAGACATAGAGGCCGTGGCCAATGCAAAATCCTCGACCGGGCGATTGGATCTTTTGACACGAACCATCACCGATCACGGCAAGGAGTTTGACCGAATTGTCAAAGGCTATAGCGGACCGCTCTATGCTGAAATTTGCCCCCGCTCCTTTTCAGTTTTGGTGCGGCCAGGCATGCGCCTCAATCAGATTCGCTTTCGCCTGGGTCATGCGGTGCTCAGTGATGATGCGCTCACAGAACTGCATGCGCAAACGCCTTTGGTCTCGGGCGAGGCTGTCATCCAAGATGGGCTTGGGTTCTCTGTGGACCTCAGCGCCAGTCGCAATGGCCTCGTAGGCTATCGCGCCAAACCGCATACCGGCGTGATCGATCTTGGCAAAATTGGCGCCTATGATCCAGCTGATTTTTGGGAAGAAATTCGCACGGAGGATCAGCAGATTATACTGGACCCGGGGGCGTTCTACATATTGGTGAGCCAAGAGGCCGTGACGATACCGCCTGAATATGCCGCTGAAATGGCCCCCTATTTGGCCATGGTCGGCGAGTTTCGCGTGCATTACGCAGGTTTTTTTGACCCTGGATTCGGCCATGCCGCCGCCAATGGGCAGGGCAGCAGAGGGGTTTTGGAAGTCCGCTGCCATGAGGCGCCCTTTGTCTTGGAACACGGGCAAGTTGTTGGACGATTGGTCTATGAGGCGATGCTTGAAACACCCAGCCAGCTTTACGGGCGCGAGATCGCCTCAAACTATCAAGGGCAAGGGCTAAAACTGTCGAAACATTTTAAGTAGCCAGCCGCGGGGTCTTGCCCCCTCAGAGCGTATTCAAAAGCGCCGCATGCGTTTGGCGGTATTCGCACTGTCTCTCAAGCGCTTTTTCTGGTCGGCAGAGAGATCTTTATCCTCGGGCTTTTTGCGCCCTTTCGTGGCAGCATCAATACCTTTGTTGATACCAAGCGTCATCAAACGACGAATGACAATGTTTATGAACATATTAATATAACGGTCCATCCTCGGGTTCCTCAATTGCGTCATCAAATAAATTTTCTTGTAATTCTGCATCCGTTTGCGGCTCAGGTAAAGCCTCTGCGCCTGGTGCGGGGCGGTTCTCAAGCAAGCCAGCGGCCCGCAGCTCTTTAAGACCCGGCAAATCGCGGGCGCTTTCCAATCCAAAATGATCGAGAAAAGATTCAGTGACCACAAATGTGACCGGTCGACCGGGCGTCTGGCGCCGACGACCAATTTTGATCCAGTCCAATTCGAGCAGCTGATCCACCGTGCCGCGGCTGACAGCAACACCCCGGATCTCTTCAATTTCTGCGCGGGTCACGGGCTGATGATAGGCAACAATAGCCAAAGTCTCGATCGCTGCGCGCGATAGTTTTCGAGTTTCCACAGTCTCCCGCTGCATCAAAAACCCCAGATCAGGCGCGGTTCGGATGGCCCAGGCATCCTGAACCTTGACCACAGAGACACCGCGGCCCTCGTAGCGCTTTTGTATATTCTGCACCGCAAGCAGAGGTTCGCATCCATGCGGCATCCGCCCTGCCATTTCCCGCAGTGAAACCGGCTCTGCCGAGGCAAATAAAATAGCCTCCACCATGCGCTCTTGCTCCGCGATGGGCGGCGCCTCGAACAGGCTTTCTTCTTGGGTGTCATCCATCGCGATCCGCCCTTTTGATCTGAATAGGTGAGAAAATTTCATCCTGCCGTATGACGATTTTTCCTTCTTTGGCCAGCTCTAAAGAGGCCGCGAAAGTTGACGCGGTGGCGGATCGTCGTTTTTTGGGATCATCGGTCCAGCCATCGGGCAGATAGGAGAGAATATCGGTCCAATGACCCGAAAACCCAATCAGACCCCGCATGCGCTGCAAAGCTTGTTCCATAGTAAACACAGAGTCGCGGTCCATCACAAAGGGGCGAAAATCGTCGCGCGTGCGGATGCGCGCATAGCCCTGCATCAAATCCAAGAGATTGGCCGTGTAATGCATAGTCTTCCGGCGTGTCACATCTTCCGTCACCCCGCGCACAAAGCGATCACGCCCCAAACGGTCCCGCGCCATCAATTTCGCCGCAGCATCGCGCATCGCCTGCAGCCGCTCAAGTTGAAACGCCAGATGCGCCGCCAACTCGTCCCCCGTCGGGCCGGCCATAGTCGGATCCGGGGGCAGGAGCAGCCGCGATTTCAAGAAAGCCAGCCAAGCGGCCATAACGAGGTAATCGGCGGCCAATTCGATGCGCAGCTCACGCGCTTTTTCAATAAAGTTAAGATATTGAACCGCAAGATCTAAAACAGAAATTTTGCGCAAATCCACTTTTTGCATACGCGACAGTGACAAAAGCAAATCCAATGGCCCTTCGAACCCATCGACATCAACGATGAGTGTCTCAGCCGCCACGCGTTCCGCGACAGATTGATGGTCAAATAATTCTTCTTGCATCACCGGAACTCACCCAACAGTGCGTCAAATTCGGCTTTCACTTGCTGAATGTCAACAGGCTGCACGTCGGGCCGTTGCGCCAAGACCTGCGCCACCCGTATCTGACTGGGCCCGGTCAACTCCTCGGTGCTGTCCGCCAAGAGCTGCATCTGATCCATCTGCCCGTTACAATGCAAAACAATATCACACCCCGCCGCCAGCGCCTTTTGCCCCCGCAGATCCAAGGGACCGGACAAGGCTTCCATTGAAATATCATCCGTCATCAACAGACCAGAAAATCCGATGTCTTTGCGGATGATGTCAATCATCGCCGCCGACTGCGTGACCGGATGGTCGGGATCTATATCTTCGAACACCAAATGCGCCGTCATGCCCATCTCAATCCTATTGAGCTGGCGAAAGGCTTCGAAATCATGGCGCTCCAGGCGGCTACGATCTTCAGAAACGCGTGGCAGATCCAAATGCGAGTCCAAAGTGGCGCGCCCATGGCCTGGAATATGTTTCAAAACGCCCGATACGCCCCCGTGCCGCAAACCTTGATGCAGCGCGCGCGCATGGGTGACAACCGCAGAGAGCGCGCTTCCATAGCAGCGGTTTTTGAGCACGGCATGGGTGTCGGCTTGGGCAATATCTCCGAGAGGGGCGCAATTGCTATCAATCCCGCAGCTGCGCAGGTTCTCCGCGATCAATCGGCCCCGCAACCAAAACAGCCGTTCAGACTGGGGCGCGGCGGCCTGATCCAGCGCCGGCGGAAATTCGAACCAATGCGGCGCGCCAAGACGCGACACCCGCCCCCCTTCTTGATCTATCATTACCGGCGCATGCCAGCCCACGGCCGCGCGCAAATCTTCGCAGAGTTGGCGAATTTGCGCTGGGGTTTCAAGGTTGCGTGAAAAGAGGATAAAGCCAAAGGGTTGGACTTTTGCAAAAAACCGGCGCTCTTGCACCCCAAGAGAAGGGCCTCGGCAGCCAAAAATGAATGGGGACAGGGCCATAACAGACCCTGCCCTAGTTCATCGTCACAGAATAGCATTCTGCATTCTGCCGATTGAGCGCGGTGCACAGGCGCCGCGCCTCCTCTTGATCTGCAAAGCCATGAACCCGCAGGCGGTAAATGGTGCCTCCGCCGACCTCTGCCTGCAAAATCACATGGGGTTTACCCACTAAATAGTCCCCATGGCGCTCGGAGAGATCGGCCCAAGCTTGCTGCGCGATGGCGGCACTGCCAAAGGCTCCCAATTGCGCCATCGGCGCACCGCGAACAATCTCGCCGGCCGGGATATTTGGCGGTTCGGCCCGTGGTGCCGGGCGGGAGACCACCGCAAAGGGGCGCAACCGCGGGCGCAACGATTGGGTCAGGCCGGAGCCCGCTGACGCCGGAATGACGGCAGCCGGAGCCTCTGTCACAGCTCCGTTGACCGTGCCAGCCGCCAGCATAGCGGCCAAGCTCTCCGCCGTCTCGTCAATGATAAGAGCCTCCGCAGGATCCATAATCGGTTCTGGCAGCACCGCAGAGGCAGGTGCCTCAGCGGCCGCAGTGTCACGGGTCAAGAGCGATTGGATAGGCTGATCTTCAGCTTGCAGATTGATCGGCCGCGGGGCCAATTGCAGCGGATCATTTGCCGAACCGATGACTTGACTTCCGGCCACTTCATTTACGGTAAGACCTTGATGTGCCACCAAAAGTCCACCGGGATCTTCAGGAGCTATCCGCGCCGGACCTTCCAAAGCGCGCACCACAGGAACACCGGAACTGTCCCGCAGAACAGTTTGCGCCCCCCAGGTGACAATTCCAACAAAGACCGCTAAGGAAATAACGGCTCCAACTATATTCGCATAGGCTGCAGGATTGAACCGCTCGGAGTCCCCCTGCGCCTCATAGGTCGCGTTTGCCATGTTGCCTCACTGCCCGGGTCGTGGCCCAGATCTTCTGACACTGCCTCATTCACACCCGCGTCGACGCATTTTATCGCATTTCTTGCGCGGGTTGCACGCCCAAGATACCCAAACCGTTGGAAATAACAACCGCAGTGGCACGAATCAGCGCAATTTTTGCTTGGCTTGTGGCCAGATTGCCCTCTTGAAGAAAGCGCAGTTCAGGCTGTTCATTGCCTTTATTCCACAAAGCATGGAATTCTGAAGCTAAATCATAGAGATAAAACGCGATGCGATGTGGCTCATTCGACCGGGCGGCAATTTCAATCAGTCGCGGAAACTCGGCCAATTTCGCGGCCAAAGTCAGCTCGGCGGCGTCCGTGAGCCCTGCAAGATCGGCCGCCTGTAATACGGCGTCTTCCACCGCAACCCCTGCCAGCTGCGCTTTGCGCATCACAGAGCAAATCCGAGCATGGGCATATTGCACATAGAACACAGGGTTCTCTTTGGTCTGCTCCATCACCTTATCGAAATCGAAATCTAACGGCGCGTCATTTTTGCGGGTGAGCATGACAAAACGCGTGGCATCAGCGCCGACTTGATCGACCAAATCCCGCAGAGTGACAAATGTCCCTGCGCGTTTCGACATTTTGAACGGCGCGCCGTTTTTGAACAGTTTCACCAATTGCGTCAGCTTGATATCAAGTGAGGTTTTGTCATATGACAATGCGGAGACCGCCGCCTTCATCCGTTTGACATAGCCCCCGTGATCGGCCCCGAAGACATCAATCAATTGGTCAAAACCGCGCTGCACCTTGTCATAGTGATAGGCTATATCGGGGGCGAAATAGGTCCAACTGCCATCAGATTTCTGCACCGGCCGGTCCACATCATCGCCGTGATCGGTCGAGCGAAACAAAGTTTGCTCACGCGGCTCCCAATCTTCCGGTTTCTTGCCCTTTGGCGGCTCCAAGACCCCTTGATAAATCAATCCTTTGGACTTCAAATCTTCAATTGCAGCCTCAATGAGGCCCGTGCCGTAGAGCGATTTTTCGGAGTAAAACACATCCATTTTGACGCCAAGGGCTAGGAGATCTTCGCGGATCAATTCCATCATTGCGAGGGTCGAAAACTCCCGCACATCTTCAAGCCAGAATTGCTCGCCCTTCCCAAGATAGCTATCCCCGACCTTTTCTTTCAGCGCCTGCCCCACGGCAATCAAATAATCGCCCGGATAGGTGCCATCTTCAAAGGCGACCTCTTGGCCATGGGCCTCAAGGTAGCGAAGGTAGACAGAGCGTGCCAAGACATCAACCTGCGCGCCGCCATCATTGATATAATATTCGCGCGTAACGTCATAGCCGGCAAAATCCAGCATCGAGGCCAAAGCATCGCCGAACACCGCCCCACGGGTGTGACCCACATGCAAAGGACCGGTGGGGTTGGCGGAGACATATTCAACATTCACCTTGATGCCGGCGCCAACTGTGGCCCGGCCATAGCCCGCGGGATCGGCCAAAATTGCGCGCAAGACATCGGCCCAAAGCGTTGAAGCGAGACGCAGGTTCAAAAACCCCGGCCCCGCCACCTCTACTGACGCCAAACGCGGGCCTGCAGAGAGCAGCGTTGCCAATCTTTGTGCAATGTCGCGCGGCTTGCAGCTCGAGGGTTTGGCCAAGACCATTGCGGCATTGGTTGCCATATCGCCATGGGCGGCATCGCGCGGCGGCTCGACGGTGACCGCATCAAAGCTCAGCCCATCAGGCAGGTCACCTTGCGCCTGCATCTGCTGCAGGCTGTCAATTACAAGGCTACGGATTTCGGCAAAAAGGTTCATATCATCATCCCAAAGTGAAGCTGACGTTTAGCAAATTTCACCGCAAGGTCAACGCACAGCAAACAGCCGGTCATGCTCTTGTTGTGCAAAACGGTCCGTCATGCCAGCAATGTAATCGGCCACCAGTCGCGCGCAGGCCTTTGTATCGGGCAAATTCGAACTCTGCACGCCCCAATCCCCCGGCATTTCCTTGGGAGTGCTCATGAAGACCTCGAACAAATCCCGCACCACCTGCGCTGCATGTTCTCTTTGCACAACCACACGGGGCGCGCGGTACATGTTTTGAAACAAAAATCCGCGGATGACTTTAAGGTCGCGCCACAGCTCTGGGGAAAATTGCACAACCGCATAACCCAGATCACGAATATCTTGAGCCGTGGTCGCCCCCGATTGTGCCAAAAGCGCCGCGCTGGTCCGCATGACATCTTCGACCATCACCCCGAAGACCCGGCGCAGAGCCTCATGGCGCCGTCGGTGGGCATCCAATCCGCCGTAGAGCCGATCGACCTCCGCATAGGCAGGACCCACGATGGGCAGTTGCTCTGCCTGAGCGTCGGTAAACACGCCGGCCCTCAAACCGTCGTGAAGATCATGGTTGTTATAGGCCACATCATCGGCCAATGCCGCAACCTGCGCCTCTGCGCTGGCATAGCTGTGCAGCTCCAGATCATGCCGCAAATTATAATCGAGCAAGGCAGGCGGATGGGGCAAAGCTACGGGGCCGTTGTGCTTTGCAATCCCTTCAAGGCACTCCCAGGTGAGGTTCAGCCCGTCAAATTGCGCATAATGCTGCTCCAATGCGGTGACGATGCGTATAGCCTGGGCATTGTGATCAAAGCCGCCATAGGCTTTCATTTCCGCGTCCAGCGCATCCTCGCCCGTGTGGCCAAAGGGCGTATGTCCAAGGTCATGCGCCAAAGATACCGCTTCGACCAATTCTTGGTTGAGACCCAAAGCCCCGGCGATTGTCCGTGCCACTTGCGCCACTTCGATGGAGTGGGTGAGACGCGTTCGAAAATAATCCCCCTCATGTTCGACAAAGACTTGGGTTTTATGTTTGAGCCGCCGAAAGGCGCTGGAATGGATGATCCGGTCCCTATCTCTTTGGAAACAAGACCGAAAGGCACTTTCTTGCTCGTCAAACAAGCGGCCACGGCTGTCTTGCGGGTTGGATGCGAAACTTGCTGTCATGATTGCCCACCTTGTCGCCTGCTCTTGCAGCGCTTATATGAGAGTTACCCGTTAATGTCATGTGAGCTTTTTACCAATGTTGACCCTGCCTCCCAAAGTGACCGACCGCGCCTTTGAGCGGCTTGCCGAAATTGGCGCCCAGGCGCAGGGAAAATCCTTGCGCGTCGCGGTCGAGGGCGGCGGCTGTTCTGGCTTTCAATATGAGATCGCGCTGGATGCGCCAAAGCCTGATGATTTGGTCTTGTCAGGTCATGGTGAAACCGTTGTGATTGACGCGGTCTCCTTGCCATTTCTAGCCTCTGCGACCATTGATTTTAGCGAAGAATTGATTGGCGCGCGCTTTGTCATCGACAATCCCAACGCCTCTTCAAGCTGCGGCTGCGGTGTCTCTTTTTCGATGTAATCGCACCGCGATTGCTTTTTGCCCGCTCAAACCTCAAAGACTGCGATGGATCTCATGAAAATAGCGACATTCAATATCAATGGGATCAAAGCCCGCATTCAAGCCTTGACCGATTGGCTGAATGAAGCGCAACCCGATGTGGCGCTGCTACAAGAGATCAAATCCGTTGATGAGAATTTCCCGCGCGCGCATTTTGAGGATATGGGCTATCAGGTGGAAACTCACGGTCAGAAAAGCTTCAACGGCGTGGCAATCTTGTCGAAATTGCCTTTGGAGGATATCAGCCGTGGGTTGCCGGGCGATGACAGTGATGAACAGGCCCGCTGGATCGAAGCTACAGTGATCGGCAAACGGCCCATTCGGGTTTGCGGGCTGTATCTGCCAAATGGAAATCCGGCGCCCGGCCCAAAATATGACTATAAACTTGATTGGATGCGGCGGTTAAAAACCCGCGCTGAAGCCTTGATGGCGGCTGAAGAGCCCGCTTTGATGGCGGGAGATTACAATATCATTCCCCAGCTCGAAGATGCCGCAAAGCCCGAGGCCTGGACTCAAGACGCGCTGTTTTTGCCGCAATCACGCGCGGCGTTTCGCGATGTGGTCAATCTGGGGTTCACTGAAGCCTTCCGAAGCCTGCATCCCGCGCCGGGCCATTATTCTTTTTGGGACTATCAAGCGGGAAGCTGGCAACGCAATAATGGGATCAGAATTGACCATTTTTTGCTGACACCCAGCTGCGCTGATTTATTGCAGGCCTGTGAAATAGATTCGGCCATTCGCGGGAGAGACAAACCATCAGACCATGTGCCGGTGTGGATCACACTCGACGCCTAAGCCTACTCTATGGTGACGTTTCAACCCTGATCCGTTGCCTTGACCTGGTCCCTGCTCCGTTCTTTGAAGAGCGGCACCATCGCAGACCATACCCCATCACGCAAAAAACGATGATAAACAGCCGCAGCAACATGAAGCGTGATAAGAGCGTAGCTTGCCGTGATGCTGGCCTCATGCGCCGCGATGCAAAAGCCCATGAGCGCCCCGTCGCGCAGTCCAAGCGTGAAGACCACTCCGATGGCCAGCCCGGTGACGGCAATCATCATCAAAGCCACATACATGCCATAATGCACGAGCTTTGCTGCAACCCGTTGCCAATCTGGGGCAGATTGAGGCAACGCGGAGCCCTGCCCGCGCATGACCCAAAGCCGCAGCGCTAAAATCAAAAGAAAAGCACAGGCAAAGATAAACTCAAACCGCAGAAAACCGGGGTCTTCCAATTGGTTTAAATCGTCAACTTGTTTGAAAATCCCATAGGCAAACACACCTATAAAGCCCCAATGTAGCAATTTGCCGGTGGCCGAATAGCTTTGCCCTACGTCCGTTGTGTTCACTTTCGAGCCCTTTCGCAGCATTGGAGCACAGACAACTCTGGACCCGCTTCATTACGAATACACTCAATAATTTACCAAAATATGACCGTGTCGCGAAAACGCCCGAAAGCCGCCTCAGTCGTCGCGGTGGACCTTTTCGCGCCGCTCATGACGCTCTTGCGCCTCAAGGCTCATGGTGGCGATAGGACGGGCATCTAAGCGACGCAGAGAGATGGGATCGCCCGTCTCTTCGCAATAGCCGTATTCCCCTTCTTCAATACGGCGCAGGGCCGCATCTATTTTCGACACCAGTTTGCGCTGCCTGTCGCGCGTGCGCAATTCAAGCGCCCGGTCGGTCTCCTCGCTCGCCCGATCTGAGATATCCGGTATGGCGCGGGTGTTGTCTTGCAGCGTCTCAATTGTCTCTTTGCTGTCGGACATCAATTCGCTTTTCCAGTCCAGTAACTTGCGGCGGAAATACGCAAGCTGCGTGTCGTTCATAAACGGCTCATCGTCAGCAGGGCGATAATCATCGGGCACAATAACCTCGGCTTTCATATAGCAAACCTCTTATTCTCAACGAAGCGGCGCATCACAATGCAACCTTTGAGCGGGATGTATCCAACGTTAATACATTTGTCACGCAGAAAACCGCGATTGGAACAGCGTCCAGAGCATGTTAGGTTCGAAAAAAACAAGTAGAGAGTCGTGCTGTGAAATTTACCTCCACCGATACCTATATCGCCGCGGATGATCTAGCGGTCGCTGTGAATGCCGCCGTGACCTTAGAACGGCCCCTTTTGGTCAAGGGAGAACCTGGGACGGGTAAAACCGAATTGGCCCGGCAGGTGGCATCCGCCCTTGGCCTAGACATGATAGAGTGGAACATCAAATCCACCACCCGCGCCCAACAGGGGCTTTATGAATATGATGCGGTCAGCCGGTTGCGGGACAGCCAGCTGGGCGATGAACGGGTGCGCAATGTCTCAAATTATATCAAAAAAGGCAAAATTTGGCAGGCCTTTGAGAGCGACAAAAAAGTCGTTTTGCTCATTGACGAGATTGACAAAGCTGACATCGAATTTCCCAACGACCTGTTGCAAGAACTCGACCGTATGGCGTTTCATGTTTATGAAACAGGCGAGACCGTTGAAGCGCGCCATCGCCCGGTTGTGATCATCACCTCAAACAATGAAAAAGAGCTGCCCGATGCCTTCCTTCGGCGATGTTTTTTTCACTACATCAGCTTTCCAGATCCGAGCACATTGCGCCAGATCATCGAAGTGCACCATCCCGGGCTGAAACCGCAACTTTTGGAAACCGCTCTCACACAGTTTTTCGAAGTGCGCGAGACGCCCGGGTTGAAGAAAAAACCCTCGACAAGCGAAGTGCTGGACTGGCTCAAGCTGCTATTGGCCGAAGATCTAACGGCCGAAGACCTGCGCCGAGATGGGGTCAACGCCCTGCCCCGGCTGCATGGCGCATTGCTTAAAAACGAGCAAGACGTACATCTTTTCGAGCGTTTGGCGTTTATGGCGCGTGCGCAAAGATAACCCCCACCCGCAGGGACCTATGGCCCCGCCTTATTTTGAAGAATGGAACGACAGATGACATATTTTGGCTTGGCCCTTGGGGCCATGTTTGGGGCTGCGCTTGCAGCAAAACGCAAGGGTAAATTGTTGGATATGCTGCAATATGGCGCCGCATGTGGCATTATCGGCGGGCTTTTGGCGTTGATTGCCAATATCGTTATCCTGCGCATGGGCTAGCCGATGTTTTTGCCCTTCTTCGATCACCTTAGAGCCCATAAACTTCCCGTGTCCCTGCGGGAATTTTTGAGTTTTTTGGAGGCGGTGAAAGCGGGGATGGCAACCTATGATATGGAGCATTTCTATTTGCTGGGACGGTCCATCTTGGTCAAGGATGAACGCAATCTCGACAAATACGACCGCGCTTTTGCAGCCAGCTTTGAAGGCGTTGAGCACATAAGCCCGCAAGAGATGCTGAACCAAGTGGATTTGCCAGAAGAGTGGCTGCGCAAATTGGCTGAAAAAACCCTCTCCGAAGCCGATAAAGCAGAGATTGAAGCTTTGGGCGGGTTTGACAAGCTCATGGAGACGCTCCGCAAGCGGTTGGAGGAGCAAAAAGGGCGCCACCAGGGCGGCAGCAAATGGGTGGGCACAGCCGGCACGTCGCCTTTTGGCGCCTATGGGTACAATCCAGAAGGCGTGAGAATTGGGCAAGCCGAAAGCCGCCACCAACGAACAGTCAAGGTTTGGGACAAACGCAATTTTAAAAACCTTGATGGCGATGTGGAATTGGGCACGCGCAACATCAAAGTTGCTTTGAAGCGGCTGCGCAAATGGGCCCGCGATGGGGCGCAAGAGGAATTGGATCTCGACACCACCATCCGCAAAACTGCCGAAAACGGCTATATTGATGTCCAAACCAGACCTGAGCGCCGCAATGCGGTAAAGGTCCTTTTGTTTCTTGATATTGGCGGCTCAATGGATCCACATGTCAAAATGGTGGAGGAGCTGTTTTCCGCGGCCCGTTCCGAATTCAAACATCTCGAAAGCTATTACTTTCACAATTGCCTTTATGAAGGGGTCTGGCGCGACAACGCCCGCCGCTGGGACGCCCAAATCCCCACCGAAGAGCTCTTCCGAACCTATGGGCCTGATTACAAGTGCATTTTTGTTGGGGATGCCTCAATGTCTCCCTATGAAATCGCTTATGCAGGCGGTGCAAATGAACATTGGAACGCCATTTCAGGAGAGGATTGGCTGCGCCGCACACGCGAGCAATGGCCCAATTCTGTTTGGCTCAACCCGGTGCCGGAAAAATATTGGCCCTACACACAATCCATCGGCATGATACAACGCATTTTCGACAATCGCATGGCCCCCATGACCCTCGATGGGATATCAGCCGGGATGAAGTTAATAACGTAAATTATTGTTTTATTTATGGTTGCCAGACGTTTTTACGAGTTTTTGGGACACAGGTTTCGCGCACGCCCAGCGTGGCATTGAAAGACCACCGCCTCTACGCCATATAAAGAGCATGTCAGTCTTGATCCCCATAGGTCTGGCCGTGGTTGTGGGTCTATTCACCTACCTCATGTCGGCAAGCCAAACCAAACGCACATTGGCCGCCCAGTCCAACCCCCTGCGCAATCCGGCGCTCGAAGCACATTTCGCAAAGCTTGCCCATGCGCTGGACCTCAAACGCTTGCATGTGAACGTCTATGAAATCGATCCAATCAACGGATTGGCCGCCCCCGATGGGCAAATCTACATCACCCGAGGTTTTTTGAAAAAATTTCTATCTGGCGAAGTGACGGCCGCAGAAATCAGCTCCGTGATTGCCCATGAGCTGGGCCATGTGGCCCTTGGCCATACCAAGCGGCGCATGATTGATTTTTCGGGACAAAATGCCGTGCGCACGGCGCTTGCGGTGACCCTCAACCGCTTTATTCCCTTTGTTGGCCCTTGGATCGCGAATATGGCCGTGAACATGATTGCCGCTGGGATGTCGCGCAAAGATGAGTTTGAGGCCGATGCCTATGCCACTGCCTTGATGATCAAAGCGGGGCTTGGAGCGGCTCCTCAAAAAAGCCTGTTCGCGAAGCTGGATCAATTGACAGGCAATGGTGGTGCGACGCCGGCTTGGTTTTTAAGCCATCCCAAAACCAAAGATCGCATCAAAGCCATTGAAGCCAACGAAAAACGCTGGACTGGAACGGCCTCATAGCCGATCGAATTTGCGGCCAAATTGCGGCAACCAGGCTTTGCGCCAGAGCTCCAGCGCCGGTATCTGCGGATGGGCGGACTGAACCTCAGCGAGGACTGGGCGCAACTGATCCATCAATGCGGTCCCATGAAGCTTATAGAGCTGCAAGAGCTGGGCATCGGGATCAATCTGGGTAATGCCGTAGGTGTTCAACTCCGCTTGCGGGAAGTCTTTTTTGTTATGGGTGATAATCGTATCCGCGTGATGCACGGCCGCCAGGGCCAAAATATGCACATCTCCGGGATCTGGCAGCCAAAAAGGCCGAAGATCCACAGGATCTGGGCGTATGGCCTCTGGAAAATCATCCAAAAATTGCCGGACCGCATTTTCAGCTTCAAGTCTTTGGAGCGGTGTTTTGGCCGCCCGGCGCCATTCCTCTAAAATACGCGGTGTCGCCAGCGGCTCAATATATCCCGCACGCGCGCAGCTCAGCAATACCGCCCGCAAAAAGCTGGGGACCAAAACGCAGGTATCAAATACAACCCGCATCACTGCATACGAAACACGAGCGTTTTAAGATAGCTCGATTCGGCCAGCGCCATGTGATGGGGATGATCGGGACCCGCGCCGCCGGTATAAATCAACTGCGCCTGCCGCCCAGCCCGGCCAATCCCACGGATGGAGGCGGCACGAAAACGTTCGATATCCGCCGCATTTGAGCAAGAGCATAGGGTCAAATAGCCGCCCTCTGCCACCAAAGCACTGGCCAGACGCGCCACGCGCTCATAGGCCCGCAAACCTGCCTCACGCGCGGCTTTTTGCGGGGCGAAGGCCGGAGGGTCACAAATCACAAGCTCATAGGTTTTGCCCTGTCCCGCCAGCGCCCCCATCACATCAAACGCATCGCCCTTGATCGCTTCAAAGGGTGTTTCAGCCCGCGTGGCCAAAGCACCACGGCTGGCCAAAGTTAAAGCCGGTTGCGAGCCATCCACACAAGTGACATTGGCCGCACCATTGGCCATGGCCGCCAAACCAAAACCACCCACATGGGAAAAGACGTCCAAAACAGATTTGCCCTGGGCTAAATCCTGCACAAATTTGTGGTTCGGTCGCTGGTCATAGAAAATCCCGGTTTTCTGACCCTCTGCCACATCAGCAAAATACACCGCGCCATTCATGGCCACTTCTATCGCGTCAGAGGGCATCTCGCCCAAGGCCATATAGCGTGCATCATCCAAGCCTTCCAGCACTCGCGCCCGACCCGCGCCATTCACGACAATGGAACTCGGTTTCAATATATCGCTCAAAGCTGCGACCAAGGCCGGCAGGCGCTGGTCAACCCAAGCGGCATTCGGTTGGATAACCAAAAGATCAGAAAAACGGTCAATGATCAGCCCGGGCAGCTGATCGGCCTCTGCGTGTATCAAACGATAATAGGGCTGGCTATACAGCGCCTCGCGCAGCGCGAGGGCTTTCGCGATCTTCTGAGCAAACCATGGCTGATCCACCGCGCAGTCCAAATCATCGGAGATTTTGCGGGCGAAAATTTTAGAATTTGGATTGACCGCAAACAGCCCAAGTGTGTTTTGCCCATGATCTTGTAGGATTGCCAGACTGCCCGGCGCGATGGCCTTGGTGCGGCGGTCGGTGACCAACTCATTGTCATAGACCCACGGAAACCCATGCCGCAGACGTTGAGCGTTGGTTTTAGGCTTTAATCGGATCACCGGATGGTCACTGTGCATCTCTGCCCCCTTTATGGTTGGACATGGCCTAATTCAGGGAAACTTTAACAACAAGGGCATATGTGTATTGATTTCTGGCGTGAAGTGTGATGATAGCGCTAACATGATTATTGGAGAGAGCTATGCCCCTGCATCCGAAACTGGCAGACGTTACGCAAAAGATTGTTGATCGCTCGAAAGACAGCCGCGCCGCCTATCTGGCCAAAATAGCGCGTGCCGCCAAAGACGGGCCCCGCCGTGCACATCTCAGCTGTGGCAACCAAGCCCATGCCTATGCGGCAATGGGCGATGATAAAACAACGCTTCTACAAGAGCGTGCGCCAAATATCGGGATCATCACCGCCTATAACGACATGCTGTCCGCACATCAGCCCTTTGAGACCTATCCCGAGCAAATCAAAGAGGCGGCCCGCGCGCTTGGTGCCACCGCGCAGGTGGCCGCCGGGGTGCCGGCCATGTGTGATGGGGTCACACAGGGGCAACCTGGCATGGAGCTCAGCCTGTTTTCACGCGATACAATTGCACTGGCCGCCGCCATTGGCCTGTCGCACAATACTTTTGACGCGGCGGTTTTCTTGGGCGTTTGTGATAAGATCGTTCCTGGCTTGGTGATCGCGGCGGCCACCTTTGGGCATCTGCCCTCCGTCTTTCTGCCAGCAGGCCCCATGCCATCGGGCATTAGCAACGACGAGAAGACTGAAGTGCGCAAACGTTTTGCCGACGGGCTGTGCGAGCGAGATGAGCTCATGGCCGCAGAAATGGCCAGCTATCACGGGCCGGGCACCTGTACCTTCTACGGCACGGCCAATTCAAATCAAATGCTGATGGAATTTATGGGGCTGCACCTGCCCGGCGCCAGCTTCGTTCCCCCTGCAAGTGATCTGCGCGGCGCGCTCACCGCGCAGGGCACGGCGCAGGTCTTGGCCAACACCGCCCTTGGCGGCAACTTCATCCCAACCGCAGAAATTCTGGACGAAACAGCTTGGGTTAACGGCATTGTTGGCCTGATGGCCACGGGGGGCTCGACCAATCTCGTGCTGCATATCCCTGCCATGGCCCGCGCCGCTGGGGTGATCTTAGAGCCACAGGATTTCGCCGAAATTTCGCAGATCGTGCCGCTCTTGGCCAAGGTCTATCCCAATGGGCTTGCGGATGTGAACCACTTCCATGCAGCCGGGGGCCTGCCCTATTTAATCGATCAGCTGTTAAACGCTGGACTGTTGCATGAAGATGTCATGACCATCATGGGTCCAGGCCTGCATAATTTTACCCGCCAAGCAGTTCTGACCGAGGGCACAGTGGGCTATGCCCCAGCACCAAAACAGAGTCTCAACGACAAAATATTGCGGCCCGTCAGCGATCCGTTCCAAGCCAGTGGCGGCTTGCAAAACCTAACGGGAAATCTTGGCAGCGCCGTGGTGAAAATCTCGGCTGTGGCCGAAGAGCGGCGCTTTATCGAAGCGCCAGCTGCGGTCTTCCATAGTCAAGATGCTGTGAAAAAAGCGTTCCAATCTGGAGCCTTGAACCGCGATGTTATTGTCGTTGTCCGCTACCAAGGCCCCTCAGCCAATGGCATGCCAGAACTGCACAATCTCACGCCCTTCCTGGCCATCTTGCAAGACCGGGGACATCAGGTCGCCTTGATCACAGATGGGCGCATGTCGGGTGCTTCGGGCAAGGTTCCTGCGGCCATTCACCTGTCGCCGGAGGCTGCCGATGGCGGACCGATTGCCCAGATTGAAGATGGCGATATGCTGCGCTTGGACGCTGTTGCGGGGCGACTGGAGACATTGGCTGAGAATTGGCAGGAGCGCATCCCGGCCAAACCAGACCTCTGCGACAATGAAATTGGCATGGGACGCGAATTGTTCTCTGTCTTCCGGCGCACAGCCGGCGCAGCGTCGCAAGGCGCCGGCGTTGTAATTTAGGAAAAGAAATATGACACATACAGATATGATCGCAAAAGTTTGCACCGCCGCCCCAGTTATTCCGGTTTTGACCATTGACCGGGTCGAAGATGCCCAGCCCCTGGCCCGCGCCCTTGTGGCGGGAGGTCTACCTGCTTTGGAAATCACGCTGCGCACGGCGGCGGCGATGGAGGCTATTGCCGCCGTTTCCGAAGTTGAGGGCGCCATGGCCGGGGTCGGCACCCTGCTTACCGCCGCGCAAATCCGGGATGCAAAATCCGCTGGGGCCACCTTTGGCGTCTCGCCCGGCGCGACGCATAGTCTGATTGAAGCTGCGCGAGAGTATGACTTGCCGCTTTTGCCCGGAGCGGCCACCGCAACGGAAGCCATGCGGCTCTTGGAGCAAGGTTTTGTTTTTCAGAAGTTCTTCCCCGCCGAAGCCGCTGGCGGCGCACCGGCCCTTGGATCCATGGTCGGACCTTTGCCGCAAATCACCTTTTGCCCCACAGGCGGAGTGACACCGGAAAATGCAAAAACCTATCTCGCCCTGCCCAATACGCGCTGTGTGGGGGGCAGCTGGATTGCGCCGAAAGCGCTGATCGACGCAGGAGATTGGGATCAAATTACACAGATTGCCCGTCGCGCCGCTGACCTTCTGGCGTGATGCGACCTGCACGTCCCCCGCGCCTGACTTTCTCAGGCGCCGGGGCCAATGCAGCCTGTAGGACAGCGGTCATCGGATGATCGGGCTGCCCTGCGCCGTAATGCGCTATACAAAAAGCAATATGGGTGGCGGGATCAGCCGTTACAGGCACTTGGATCGCCCAATCAAAGAAGATGGTCTTACACTCCGGCGGTGTTATTCCCTCAATCCGGTAGCTTTCCCGGATCAAGCCTTTGGGATCCACATCTTCAACTTTCATTCCCCTGCCCTTCACTCTGTCCCAATATCTGGTCGATCACCTCTGCACATTGCCCGCGGTGTTCGGTGATCATCTGTTTTAAATCCACCTCAGGTCCCATCTTCATGATCCGGCGCAACCGGGCAAGGCCACCTTCGGCAAAGGCCTCGGATTGCACATCGGTGCCACAGATCAGATGATGCAGAAGGCGTAATTCCGACAGCCAATCGTGTGATCGCGCCAAACAGGCAAAATCGGCCGCCACAGGGGCCTGCCCGCGTTGCGCAAAGTGCAATTGTGCCGCGGTCGCCCCCTCTCGACAGCTTTGCATCAAAGCCATGCCCTGAGCCACCAACTCGATGTCTTGCAACCCACCAGACCCGCGCTTGAGATCCCAAAACCCCGATTGCGGCTTTCCCTCGGCCAGGCGGGCGCGCATATCCCGTAGCCCCGTTAAAATACGGGCCCAATCCGCCTTTTCATCTAAGATTTGCTGACGCAATCGCTCAACAGCCTCACGAAATACGGCGCTGCCGGTGATGACGCGGCCGCGGGTGAGTGCCAAATGCTCCCAGGTCCAAGCCTCCGCCCGCTGGTAGCTCTCAAACCCTGCAAGCGAGGTCGCCACAGGCCCGGCGCGGCCCGAAGGGCGCAGGCGCATGTCCACCTCATAGAGCCGCCCATGCGCCGTTGGAGCCGTCAGAGCAGTGATGAGCGCTTGGGTCAATCGCGAAAAATATTGGCGGCAGGACAGAGGTTTCGCGCCGTCTGACTGCGCATTCACATCCGCATCGAAAATCAAAATCATGTCGAGATCCGATTGAGAATTCAACTGCCCGGCGCCAAGCGAGCCCATGGCCAGGATGGCACAATCGGAGTCAGGAATATGGCCATATTTAAGTGCAAAATTTTGATGCACAAAGTCAAAGACCGCCGTCAAAACCGCCTCCGCCAACTGCGCATAATGGCTTGCAGCGTCTCGGGGGGCGATGAGACCCTCCAGCAAATGCACGCCAATGCGGAAATGCCACTCTTTGGTCCAAATGCGGGCCAAATCCAGACCGGCTTCATAATCTGTTGCCACCGCCAGCTTCTCAGTCAGCTGCGCCGCCAGAGCCTCGGTCCCCGGCCAAGGCGCAAAAAACTCACCGCTGAGCACCGCATCCAACACCCCAGAATTGCGACCCAAATATTGCGCCAGAGCCGGGGCACTCACCACTATATCCGTCAAAAGCTCAACCAGTTTTGGATTGGCTGCAAAGAGCGAAAACACTTGAATACCTGCCGGCAAGCCCCGCAAAAAATTATCAAAATGGATCAAGGCTTCCTTGGGATCTGGGGCCTTTTGCAATCGTGCCAGGATCTCAGGGCGCAGCATATCAAATAATGCGGTCGCCCGCTCCGAGCGCATGGCCGCATAGCTCGGCCAATGCTGGGTGATCTCATGGTGGTCCTCTAAGGCAACCTCGGGCGCAGTGGCCGGCGCTGGCGCAAAGAACGACTCCGTTATCGCATGGACCGCATTCAAATGGGCCCCTGTTTGGGTGAGAAACTCAGATGCAGACAAGCCCAACAACCCTGCGACACGTCCAATCCCCTCATCTGATGTGGGCACGCTTTGCGTTTGCGCGTCGCGGATCATTTGGATGGCGTGCTCGGTATGCCGCAAAACCCTATAACTGCGCTGCAACTGGTTCCTGATCGCCTCGGAGATCCAGTCTTTGGCCGCCAGTTGATCCAATGCCGCCACAGTTTGGCATGATCGCAAATCCGCGTCGCGACCACCTGATATGAGCTGTCGTGTTTGGGTGAAAAATTCGATCTCACGAATGCCGCCCCGGCCCAGTTTCACGTCATGGCCGGGCACGCTGATTGCACCTCTTGCGCCGGTCTTGGTGCGAATTTTCAAGCGCAGCGCATGGGCTTCCTCAATCGCGGCGAAATCAAGATAGCGGCGCCATACAAAGGGCACCATCTGATCCAGGAACGCCGCGCCAGCCTCGCGGTCACCAGCACAGACCCGTGCTTTAATAAAAGCCGCCCGCTCCCATGTGCGGCCCAGACTCTCATAATAGTCCAGCGCCGAGCTCATTGCGACGCAAATCGGCGTCACTGATGGATCAGGTCTCAGGCGGAGATCGGTGCGAAAAACATAGCCATGCTCGGTAATGTCATTGAGCAGTTTGGTTGCCGCGCGGGTGACCCGCACCAAAACTTGGCGCCGCGTTGCGGCTTCAAAATGATCCATTTCGCGGTCATCAAACATCACCACGAGATCAATATCTGAAGAATAATTGAGCTCTCCCGCCCCCATTTTGCCCATAGCAATAACAAATAAGCCGGTTTCTTCCAGCAGCTTGCCCGAGGCTTGATAGGGCGCCAGAGCCGCCTCAAAGGCCAAGGCCACGGCCTGGTCGGCAAACTCCGTCAGGGCCTGGGTCGATTGCGCCAATGAGTAGGCGCCAGTGACTTCCGCCATGGCCAAGAAGCCCGCGACCCGCCGCTTGGCCCGCCGCAGCTCTGGGCCGATATGGCTTGTGATGTCTGCGGGCAAAACATTTTGGAGCGGTGCCGCCAATGTCACGGCCTCAGCCAGCCAGTCTTGCTCTTGGCGCAGCAGGTCGCAAAGGTAAGGGCTACACCCGCCGATACCCGTCAAAACCTCCGCCAAGGCACCACTTGCGCCCCAGTCGGCCGCAAGAGCTTGGCCGCGGGCCGTTTCGAATGCCATGGGACTGCGCTGGATTGACTCGATAAGTGTCATAACGTCAAACTGCTGAGCAAGTGAGACAAGGTCAATGGGGTCACTATGAGTAAAAGCCTGAAACGGGTAAAATCTGCACTCTTTACCGCCGATCCGACCCTAGAGGTTATCGAAACAGGTCAGGCCACCACCGCCAAAGCCGCCGCAGAGAGCCTGGGCTGTGCGGTGGATCAGATTGCGAAATCTATCCTCTTTGAAGGAACGGTGAGCGGCCAGCTTTATCTGTTTGTAACGGCCGGAACGCGGCGCGTAGATCTGGAACGGGCGGCGCTTTTGGCCGGTGAGCCATTGGGCAAGGCTGATGCTGTGCGAATCCGCGCCACGACCGGATTTGCCATCGGCGGGGTGAGCCCTGTCGGGCATCTAACCGAGATATCAACATTTTTTGATGAAACGCTGCTCACCTATCAAATAATCTATGCGGCCGCGGGCACGCCCATCCATGTGTTTGGCTGCGCCCCCCAGCAGATGGCCAGACTGTGTCAGGGGCGGATTTCCGCCTTTAGCCAAAAAATGTAAAAAAGATTTACATACCCTCTTGCAAAACAATAAAACCTTTCCCACATTGCAAATGTAAACATTATTTACATCAACAAAGGAGACCACAATGACCACCCTCGCCCCAGAAGCCACGCACCCCTCGTCAAAAGACGGATGGTTTTCGGCTTGTGAAAACTGGATGGACCGCAGAGGCAAAGGCGCCTGGATCGCCGCTATGATCCTTGGGTTCATCTTCTTTTGGCCCCTGGGTCTCGCCCTTCTGTTTTATATGATCTGGAGCGATCGCATGTTTTCAAAATCTCACTCTTGTTCACGCTCAAAATCATTTTACCGACGCGATGCCTCGAGCGGCAATGCGGCATTTGATGCCTATAAGGCTGACACGCTGCGCCGGCTTGAGGAAGAGCAACAGCAATTTGAAGCCTTCATGGACCGTCTACGTGCGGCAAAGGACCAATCAGAATTTGACGAATTTATGAAAGACCGGAACCGCAAGACAGAAGACGGCCCTGCACAGGCTGAGGCCTAACCCACGACAACGCTCCGCCCCTCCCGGGTGGAGCGCCTTTTCGAAAGATTGATTGATTATGACCGACTTACCTGACCCTATTGACCAGGCCGCCTATTACCATGATGTGAACCTCAAGCGTCTGATCGCCTGGTTTATTGATGGGGTGGCCATTACTTTCATCACCTTCCTCATCAGCCTCTTGACCCTGGGCATTGGCTTTTTCGTTTTTGCGGGTCTCTGACTCATTGTCGGATTTTTCTATCGCTTCCTTGGCCTGACTATTCATTCGTCAACCATGGGCATGCGGATAACTGGCATCGAATTTCGTCAACGCCACGATCGCCCCCTCGATGGGCTTTATGCGCTGCTGCATACCGCGGGCACAATGATCGCCTATGCCACCAGCTTGCAAATCGTTTCGGTGATCTTAATGCTCATCACCTCCAGCAAACAGGGTTTGGTGGATCTCATTTTGGCCACGGTGGTCGTTAATCGTGCGGCGCGCCGGGCGTCAAACTAGGCTTCAGGCCATTTCGGAACGACACGACCAAATTGCACCGCCCACTCGGCGGCCCACTCACTCCCGCCCGTAGGCCACAAGCCGGGCGCGAAGCTGGGCTTGGCTTGCATGGTCAAGCTCTAGGGCAAAGATATGCGCATAAGTTAAAAAGAAGCATTCCGCATCCACATCCTTAGCCAGATCCGCCGCCTGCGTATAAAGCGTCACGAGCGCGGCGCGATCATCTCGGGCATGGGCTTTGAGGATCAAAGCATCCAGCGTGGCATCTCTCTCAGCCACGATGGGAAGCGATTTTGCCCGCCACCCAATCGTGATAGCAATGGGTCGGCTCATCCATGACCGGGCTAAAACGTCCGCCGTCAAAGGTCGGCGCGTGCCGGCCCGATTGCATGCCTTCAACAACGAAAATATCTTCTTCAAAGACCTCTTTCCATTGCCGGGTATTCACCGCGCGGTTTGCCGCCTTAGTCTCTTCGGACGCATAGTACAGATGGATATGTTCAACAGTTTTATCATGGGCTTTCGGTTCAAGTACGATGGCAAAGGCGTGATCACGCTGCACCCCCAAAAGCACATTGGGGTAAACGGTAATATATTCCGCGCCCTCGTTCCATTTCTCGGATAGATTTGGGAAATCCGGAAAGGCCGCAGAGCCATCTTCCGCCTTGAATTGCCGGTAAACGAGCGTTCCCTGGCCAGAGAATTTCCCATATTCAACGATGTTGTAGTGATCCTCTAGTCGCGAGTAGCTGTTGAGCCCAGGATGGACCCAGGGCAGATGATAGCTTTCGCAATAGTTTTCCACCGCAAGTTTGTAATTGGCTGTAATTTCCAGCTCAAAGCGGCTGTCTGCGCCGCCGTGGTACAGCGTGCAGTCAAATTCAGACCAACGCGCGATGAGATCGGCATGCACCTCGGTGAAGTCAGGCGCATCGCCTGAGATGTTGATGAAGACCACATCCCGCCAGACATAGCTGCGCACCTCATTCAGACCGAGATTGTCTTTGACGATGCTTGGGTGGGTATTATGGCCCGCACCGCCCACATGCGGGGTGGAGACCAGCTTACCCTTGGTGGAATAACACCAAGAATGATAGGGGCAGCGGATTGCCCCTTCGATGGTTTTCGCCTCATGCACCAATTGCATGCCCCGGTGGCGGCAGATATTTTCAAACACCCGCAAATCGCCGTCCTTGTCGCGAATGAGCAGTAGGGGCATGCCGAGAAATTGGATCGGTTTTGCATCACCCGGATTTGGCACATCCGCACCAACCGCAAGCCCGGCCCAGGTGGCTTTGAGCACCGCTTCGCTTTCTTCGGCAAACACAGCTGGATCGATATAATGGGCATTGGCCAAGCCGTTCGCCTGCTCCACCGATTGCTGAACTGAGGTGATATCGGTTTGTATGTAATCTTTGGCCATAGCGATCTCCATTTACCTTTGAGCTACGCCGATAATCTGCGGGAAACTTTTCCCGGCGCGACCAAAACCCCGCCTCTGCGACGTTTTGATGTCGATTTTTGACAATCGTTGACCGGCCAACCACAGTTGACCGGCCAAACGCAACTGACCAGACAGACCGCCGGCAGTTTTAGCCGCGCGAGAGCGCCGCCACGCCCGTGCGGGCCATTTCTGACAATCCAAGGGGGCGCATGAGATCCGCAAAAGCATCAATTTTCTCTGGGCTTCCAACAACTTCAAAGGTGAAGCTGTCTAAGGTGCTGTCCACCACATTGGCGCGGAAAACATCAGCAAGGCGGAGGGCCTCTACACGTTTTTCACCCTTGCCGCTGACTTTGAACAAAGACAATTCACGCTCCACAGAGGGGCCCTCAACGGTCAGGTCATGCACGTCATATACTGGGATGATCCGCCCCAACTGCGCTTTGATCTGCTCGATGATTTGTGGTGTGCCGCTGGTGACAATGGTAATTCGGCTGGTGTGCCCCTCATGATCCACTTCCGCAACAGTCAGGCTCTCAATATTATAACCCCGTCCCGAAAAAAGGCCGATGACGCGCGCCAAGACGCCCGGTTCATTGGCCACGAGCACAGCCAGAGTGTGACGCTCGTTGAGATCAGCATGACCAGAGCGCAGGTTATAGGCGGATTTCGACGACGTGCCTTTGGTAATGTTCAATGCGTTCATGTGATCTCTCCTTAAACCAAAACCGAGCCAGAGGCGTCGATGGCGCCTTTCATGGCAGCGTCGCCCAAAAGCATTTCATTATGCGCTTTGCCTGATGGGATCATCGGGAAACAATTTTCATGTTTTTCCACCAAACAGTCAAAGATCACGGGGCCATCATAGGCCAGCATCTCCATAATAGCCTCATCGAGATCAGCCGGATCTGAACATAGGATGCCTTTGGCACCAAAGGCCTCCGCCAATTTCACGAAGTCGGGCAAGGATTCGGACCAGCTTTGCGAATAGCGTTCGCCATGCAGCAGCTCTTGCCACTGGCGCACCATGCCAAGACGTTCATTGTTCAAAATAAATTGCTTCACTGGCAAGCCATATTGCATGGCCGTCCCCATTTCTTGCATATTCATCAACCAGCTGGCCTCACCGGCCACGTTGATCACCAGGCTGCCCGGATGGGCCACTTGCGCCCCAATGGAGGCGGGAACCCCATAGCCCATCGTGCCAAGCCCGCCAGAGGTCATCCAACGATTGGGCTCATTAAATGTCATATATTGCGCTGCCCACATCTGATGCTGGCCAACTTCCGTTGTAATATAGCGATCATGATCTTTCGTCAGCGCTTCAAGCCGTTCCAGCGCATATTGCGGTTTGATCACCTTGCTATCTGCGGCATAATCAAGGCAGCGAATTTTGCGCCATCCATCAATTTCCGCCCACCAGGTTTTCAGGGCTTTGGAATTTGTTTTGCGCCCGCGCGCCTTCCAAACTTTGAGCATATCCTCCAAAACATGCGCCACATCCCCAAGGATCGGGATGTCGACATGGATCACCTTGTTGATCGAGGAGGCATCAATATCAATATGCGCTTTTGTCGACCCGGGGCTAAAGGCATCAAGCCGGCCAGTGATCCGGTCATCAAATCTTGCGCCAATATTGATCATCAGATCGCAATCATGCATCGCCATATTCGCTTCATACAGACCGTGCATGCCCAACATGCCCAACCAATTTTCGCCGTTACCTGGATAACTGCCGAGCCCCATAAGGGTTGACGTGATCGGGAAATTTGTGGCTTCAACCAATTCACGCAGCAATTGGCTGGCAATAGGGCCAGAATTAATAACGCCGCCGCCGGTGTAGAAAACAGGTTTCTCGGCAGTCTCCATCGCCGCAACCAAGGCTGTGATCGCATCAAGATCACCTTTGAGCTGGGGTTGGTAATGCGATTTCATCTTGGCTGGCCCCTCATAGGTGCCATTGGCAAATTGCACATCCTTGGGGATGTCCACCAAAACCGGGCCAGGCCGACCAGAACAGGCCACGTGAAAGGCACTATGGAGCGTATGCGCCAAAGCGTCAGTGTCTTTGACCAACCAATTGTGTTTGGTGCATGGGCGCGTGATGCCAACGGTATCGGCCTCTTGAAATGCATCAGAGCCAATCATGAAGGTCGGCACCTGCCCTGTCAGCACAACCAAAGGAATGCTGTCCATAAGCGCATCAGTGAGACCCGTCACCGCATTGGTTGCGCCGGGGCCCGAAGTGACAAGAACAACGCCAGGCTTGCCGGTCGAGCGCGCATAGGCTTCGGCGGCATGCACCGCGCCTTGCTCATGGCGAACCAGAAAATGCTTGATGCTATTTTGTAGAAAAATTTCATCATAAATCGGCAAGACAGCTCCGCCGGGGTATCCAAACACCGTATCAACCCCTTGATCAATCAGGGCCTGTACCACCATTTTTGCGCCGGACATTGTTTGGGTCATCTTAATTCACTTTCATTCTTGGCATAAAAAAACCCCCGTTTTCAGGGGGCATGGGCAAGGCGAATACCATGGGTCTGGTATCAGCAGCGGCCCTCTTGCCGCAGGACGACGATTTTGTTCATGTCGATCATGCCTTGGTTTCCTATTCTGACGTTAACTTATGGCCCACTACTGAGAGCGTCAACCGGGTTTTGTAAATTTTCTGACGAAAAAAGACCAATTTGGGGTTTTTTATTTCGTAATGATCCGCATTTTGGAAAGAATTGAAATTCATCCGGTTGCAAAATTCAAAAGAAATCGCTCCGATTGGGATGAATTTTTTCGTCTGCTATTAGCAATTCTTTCATCACTGCAATGTTATGAAGCCAACAGAGGCATGGGCGCGAGACGCGGAACAGCTGGCTCCGGGTTATCACTATGGGCTGAGCGCTTTGGTCTGCGCGCAAAAGCAGGAGATAAAAATGAAACAGACATGCATAACACTGGCGATAATATCCTTAATTCCGATCAGCGCGTCAGCATCGGGATTGACCTATTCGGAAAGCCGGTTGAATTATCAAAATCAGGAATCAAACAGCAATATCGCAAGGCGTGCAAATCTGAACCTTGGATTTGAGGCTGGCGGGAACCAATATGGGCTGCGCTACATTCACCGCAACTCTGCGAACAACCCAAGCACGCAGGAAGCGAACATCTCTTTTGGATCGCATTTGACTAACAGATTGTTCGTCGAAGGCATGGTATCCTCCGAGAAAGGCGACACCTATGACAACCGCGGCTATGGGTTTCGAACAGAATATCAAACATCACTTGGCCGGCTTGGCGCTTTTTACCGTACATGGGATGATGAAGAGGCGAATACCAGAATTTACTCCACCTTCGAAACCTTGCCCGGGCTGTTCAGCGGAGTAATTCGCTACCAAAGCAGAACGCCAACAAAAACCGACACCTCCTACGATATCGTCGCTAGATATGAAACACAAACAAGCGGCCTATATTTCGCAACCTCCCGCGAAACCGACGACGATCATAGTTGGGAGTACGCCCTATCTGGAGACTATCAGTTTGAAAACGTGCATTTTCTGGCTGGATTTGGTCGACGGGGCCATGACAATAGCGCAACGCTCCTGGCTTTTGGCTTTGGCGCATCCTACGATGTGACAGACCAGACCTCCTTGGCCGCGGTCATAGGTCAACACCGTAAGAGCGGCGCATCAGACACTGATATTTCCTTAACCTTAAACTGGTCCTTCGGTGATGCTCCCAATGCGGAACGGGCGATTGCTGATACACAAACCAAAGCCTACCGCATCGCATTTGTTCGGTAACTCCCAAACCCTAGATCAATCCCCTAGGGATTGATCTAGGTCAAAACGCAAAACATATGACATATTTGCAATAGCTTAGAACCGGGGCCATGCGCCAAAGTCATGCGTAATGACACCATGCAATACCTCCGTCGCAGCCCTTAGCTGTGACAGCTGGCCCATCGGCGACCGCAGCTTCGATCCATGCCCATTTGGTTGCCCGCCAAGCTCCCGTCGTCCATTCCCATAGGCCATTGCCTTGTGCTGGGCGACTTTGTGACAGCCTGAGTGCTATATGGTATTCGACACGGTCTTTCACTCTGAAACCTCCCCGAAAAATAACCGGTGCAGGAATAACCTGTTGTTTGTTGGATTTTTGCTGCTATCTTTAAATTCTATTAACGATCAGTCGGAGGCGTGTTCTACGCCGCCCGACATTTCTATGGGAGGAAAATATATGGATCGTCGTTCTTTTCTAAAGGCCTCTGCTCTTGGCGGCGGCGCGGCTGCAGTGTCCTCACTGGCAGCTCCGGCAATCGCGGGCGGCCATGCACGCACGCTCACAATGGTTACATCCTGGCCCCGCGGCTTTGCGGTTCTTGACGATGCTGCGACCTATTTCAATGAAGCGGTGAACGCCATGTCCGGCGGCGAATTGATCATTGAGAAAAAAGCACCCGGTGAATTGGTGGGCGCATTCGAAGTGTTTGACGCCGTGACCTCCGGTCAGGCCGATATGTATCACTCTGCCGATTACTATTTCCTAGGCCAGCACCCCGGTTACGCGTTCTACACAGCCGTTCCCTTCGGTGCAACGGCGCAAGAGCTGACCAATTGGTACTATCACGACGGCGGTCAAGACCTGCACGACGAATTGGGCAGCATCTTTGGTCTGAAGTCTTTCCTATGTGGCAACTCCGGCTCACAGTCCGGCGGGTGGTTCCGCAAAGAAATCAAATCGGCCCAAGACTTGGCCGGCTTGCGCTTCCGTATGCCGGGCCTTGGCGGCCAGGTTCTAGGCAAATTGGGCGTTTCTGTGCAAAACATCCCAGGCGGCGAGCTTTATCAAGCGCTCTCCTCTGGCGCTTTGGATGGTCTTGAGTGGGTTGGACCATTTGCCGATGAACGCGCAGGCTTCCAAGAAGTTGCAAAAGTCTACTACACAGCCGGCTTCCACGAGCCAGGCTCCGGCCTTGCTTGCGGTATGAACTTGGACGTTTGGAACGATTTGTCAGATCAGCACAAAGCCATCATCGACAATGCAACGAAAGCCACAACGCATTATCAACTGTCTCAGACTTTGGCCAACAACGGCGCCGCCCTGGCCCGCTTGCAGGCTCAAGGTGTGCAAACACTGCAGTTCTCCGATGATGTTTGGGATGCATTTGGCGCCGCTTCGAAAGAGGTTCTGGACGAAAATATGGGCGATGATCTCTTCGCACGTATCCGCAATTCTTTCGACGCATCTTTGGCCAAATCCTCCGATTGGATCTTGAAATCTGACGGTGAATTTGTGTCTCAGCGCAACCGCGTTTTGGCCAACGGCTAAATCTTTAGAGAGGGCCCTGGGAGTTCAGGGCCCTTTTTCATGCCCGGCATTCGGGCTCAGGATGCAAAGATTTGGGGGGATAGGTGTTGGACTGGGTCATCTGGTTTTTTCAAAGCCTCGTAATGGCTTTCTACAATATTGGCTATGCGATCACACATCCCGCCCTATGGCTGGATTGGACCGAAGGCAAAGCCGTCATGCGGTTCATCTATTATGGGGCCTCACAAGAGCTATTTTTTGCAGTTCTAGCCCTATTTCTCACCCTCACGGCTCTGGGCCTGTGGCGCAACGCCATCCTATGGGGCGCTGTCCGGGTCCTGGAAGGATTTGCCAATACCGTTGGCCGCTTTGCAGCTTGGGCTGGCCTATTGATGGTGTTGCAGCAAATTGTAATTGTCTTCATTCAACGGATTTTCCTGGAGGCACAAATCACCTTCGGATTTGGTGTTGGTTTGAGCAAGGACATCAGCTGGTACGCAGAAGAGCTTAAGTTCTACAACGCGATGATCGTATGCCTTTGCGCCGCCTATACCTTTGTTCAAGGCGGGCATGTGCGGGTGGATTTGATTTATTCGGTCGTCAGCTATCGCGCCAAACGGATCATTGATATGCTGGGCAGCCTGTTTTTCATGGTGCCAGCTGCGGTGCTCACTTGGATGTACTCATGGTATTTCCTCTGGCGGCACCTGGTCACGCCAAAAGTATCGGCCAGTGACACGCTGCAACGGTTGGTTGACGGAAAATCACGCGCGTTTAAGTGGAATGTGGAAACAATTGGGTTTTCCCCCAATGGGTTTAATGCATATTTTCTGTTTAAAATTTTGCTGGTGCTTTTCTGTGCCATGATCATTTTGCAAGCGATTGCGTTTTTCTACCGGTCATATTTGGAAATGAAAGAGGGCGAAGCCTCTGACGGCAAATACCTCGATCGAGATCAACTTGGCGACGAAGAGGCCGAATTGGCCGCAGACATTCATTAGGGGCTAGAGCTATGATTTTTGGATTAGATGGCGTCGAAATTGGCCTATTGATCGTCTTTCTCTGCCTATTTGGCGGGATTCTCTCAGGCTTTCCGGTGGCCTTTGCCATTGGTGGCGCCGCTGTCATCTCTTTTGGCATCATTGCGGCTTTGGACAGCGGTGGGCTGTTGATCCACCAAGCAATTGACAAATCCTCTGCTGAGTTTGGCGCGCTGATGGTCCAAGGTATTAAGGCGGATACGGTAAGCGTCTTCCGATACCCCGAATTGCCACGCATTGAGGTGCCTGTCTTCGCCAATGGCTGGGAAGTGGCGCTGGATCGGAATGTGTCTTTCATTGTCAACCGGATCAACGAGCGGGTCTTGGCGGGACAATCTATCGAGACACTTTTAGCGGTTTTGATGTTTGTTTTGATGGGCATCACTCTGGAACGGTCCAAAATTGCCAATGATCTATTGACCACCATGGCGCGGGTCTTTGGCCCCCTGCCCGGTGGTCTCGCCGTCTCTGTGGTCGTCGTGGGCGCTTTTCTGGCTGCCTCAACCGGCATTGTTGGCGCGACGGTTGTCACCATGGGGCTGCTCAGCTTGCCCACCATGTTGCGCAATGGCTATTCACCCGAGCTCTCAACCGGCGTGATCGCGGCCTCTGGCACCTTGGGGCAGATCATTCCGCCCTCTATTGTGATTGTGTTGTTGGGCACGCTTGCCGGTGATCTTTACTCGCGGGCCCAGGAGGTGCGGGCGCAATCCATGGGTTGTACCGATGCCTTGACCTATCTGGGTGAGCCTGCGGTGGTCTCGGTCGGCACATTGTTCCAAGCGGCCCTTTTGCCTGGCATTTTGCTGGCGGGTCTCTATGCCGGTTATGCTTTTGTCTATGCGCTGATCAACCCGTCCAAGGCGCCCGCGGTGCAAATGGGTGGCGGATCTGGGGAGTCTATTGGCCGGACTCACGCGCTACAATGGTTCTTAGCCGCCCCCATCGCCTTAATCGGGGGGGCCATCCTTCTGGGCCAGGCCAATATGATTGGCTCGCAGGACATTTCAGTCTCATCACGGTCTGAACTCTCAGAAGGCGCTTCGCTTCGAACCAACGTCGGGCCCGACTGCCAGGCGGCGATGATTGAGCTGCACGGGCAAGAGGCCTGGGATCTGGCGATTTCAGAACAGCAAGCGATCGCAGACGCGGGCGGTACGGTGGAAAGCCGTGCCCTCACTGACCAGGAGATTGAAGATAATATTTCGCAGCGCGTCGCAAATGCTGCGCCCATCGGGCTCGGGATTGCAATTGGATTGATCCTGATGACGCTGGTTCTCACCACGGCACGGGGTGTGGCGCCACGGCAGGACTTCAGACCGCTGGCCATCGGCTTTGCCGGGGTGGCTTTGGGCCTGGTTATGGATATCGTTTTCGTCACACCACGCACATCGGCAGGCGTCACCTTTATCCTTATGGTGCTGCCTATGGCGCTCATATTCTACGGGCTGCGCACTGCGGTGGCGCGTTTGGCGGAAAATGAGTTGATCCGAGTGGTCTTCCCACCGCTTATTCTCATCGTCGCCGTGCTGGGCTCCATACTTGGGGGCATCACCAACCCAACGCCCGCCGCGGCGCTTGGTGCGGGCGGAGCGATCATGCTGGCGGCCTTCCGCAAGTTGAAAGATGAGAATAAATCTCCCAAGATCATCATCGGTTCGGCCTTCGCATTGGTGATCATGCTCTTGGTCGGGATGAACTTTGATCTGCGCGTGCGGCAAGATGCGGTGTCCTTGGAAAGCTGGGTTGCCTTCTTTGTCGCTCAGGCGGCCTATCTCTATGCGCTCTTCGGGCTGCTCTATGCCTGCTGGACGTTGTTCCGCTCGGGCGTCCTAAGCCCGGTGGTGCGCGAGACGGCAAAGGTAACCTCTATGGTCTTCACCATTTTGATCGGGTCACAATTGCTCAACCTTGTGGTGATTAGCTTTGGCGGCGAACATTATATCCAAGACTTCCTCAAGAGTTTTGACAGTGAATTCACTGTCTTCTTGATTGTGATGCTCGTTCTATTTGTCCTTGGCTTTGTGCTCGATTTTCTCGAAATCATATACATCGTGATCCCCATTGTGGGGCCAGTGATCTATGGCGGAACAATGGATCCCAAATGGGTGACCATCATGATTGCGGTGAACTTGCAGACCTCATTCTTGACCCCACCCTTTGGCTTTGCGCTGTTTTACCTCCGCGGCGTTGCACCAAAAGAAGTGACAACCGGGCATATCTACCGCGGTGTGATCCCCTTTGTTTTGATCCAAGTTCTAGGGCTGTTGCTCTTGTTCTGGTTCCCGTGGGTCGTCACCATCATCCCCAACCTCTTGGCCGGGTAAATTCATGACCTCTCAACGAAAAAGGGCGCTCAATTCGGCGCCCTTTTTTGCGTGGTACGCCTATGTCTCATGGCTATGGGTCATCTCAGGCATGGCGATATGAGCGACCTGCTCGGAGATCGATTTGATCTCACATAGATTTTTGTCGCGGCTAAAGTCATCCTCAAGATCAAGCTGCCGCCAGCGACCATCTCGAAAAATTTCAACACCTTTGAACCGCGCTTTATAGTCCATTTTTGGACTGCCAGGCACCCAATAGCCGAGATAGACATAGGGCAAACCAGCTTCACGCGCCATGTCGATGTGATCGAGGATCATATAGGTGCCGATGGAGTTTTGTGGCTGCGAGGTATCAAAGAAGCTATAGACCAATGATAGGCCATCATCGAAAATATCTGTCAGACACACCGCCTTCAGCTCTCCATCCGATTGCGAATATTCCATCACCCGGCTGGTCACAGGGGTTTCCTCTATCATTGCGGCGAACTCGAAAATATCCATATCCGCCATACCGCCTTGTGCATGGCGCGCATCAAGATAGCTGCGAAACAGATCATATTGCTGTTCAGTGGCCCAAGGGGCGATGCGCCGGCGTTGCAGCGCGGCGTTGCGCTTCAAGATCCGCTTTTGCGACTTGCTCGGTTGAAACTTGGCGACATCGATCCGCGCCGAAAGGCAGGCCGAGCAAGAGGCGCAGGCCGGGCGATACAGAACATTTTGAGACCGCCTGAACCCTTGTTTTGACAAGCTATTGTTCAAAATTCCCGCATCCGCCCCCTGCAAAGAGGTGAAAAGCTTTCGCTCCATCCGGTCCTCAAGATAGGGACAGGGTTGGGGCGCTGTGACGTAAAATTGCGAAGCTATGGGAACGGTATGACGCATGATTTCCAGTTAGATTTTTTTTAAGCTTATCAATCCATAGGATAACCGCCAAGAGTGATTTTTACCATGGGTCACTCAAAATGCCTGCCCCCAAGACACTCTGCCGCGCGTCAGAGATCTACGGGCCACAAAAAAGGGGCCAGCCGAAGCCAGCCCCAAGTGTTTACAATCATAGCACCTTAGCTACAGCCAGATGTTCCACCGCAGGTGTTGCATTTCATACAGGTGCCGTTGCGCACCAAGGTGTAATTACCGCATTCCCCACATGGGTCACCTTCATAGCCCTGCATTTTGGCTTTGGTCCGATCGTCCATAACCGCGGCCGTCGAGACTTCGGAGCCGCGTGTTGCCATGGCAACAGCCGTATCCAGCGCTGCATCCATTGGCATTGCCTCTGCTGAGACCGCGCCCAGCATTTGGCCGCCCTGATAGACCACAAATTCTTGCGGTACTCGATTGCGGTGATAGCCCGTGGACACCATTTGCTTGAGAACTTCGATTCCCTTGGCCGCTTTGCTCTCTTCGACAGCGCGGAGGTTGGATGCCCCCTCCTCTTCCCCGCGGCCGATGTCATCAAATGATGCGCCCTCAGGTTTGACATGGGCCAGATCTTCGCGGTCGAGATAGGAAACCGCCAATTCCCGGAAGATATAATCCAAGATCGAGGTTGCATTTTTGATGCTATCGTTGCCTTGAACCATGCCGGCGGGCTCAAATTTGGTGAAGGTAAACGCGTCGACAAATTCATCGAGCGGCACACCATATTGAAGGCCGACGGAGACTGCGATGGCGAAATTATTCATCATCGCCCGGAAGCCCGCGCCCTCTTTGTGCATATCGATGAAGATTTCGCCCAATTGGCCGTCCTCATACTCACCGGTGCGCAGATAGACCTTATGTCCGCCAACAATTGCCTTTTGCGTATAGCCCCGACGACGTTGAGGCATTTTCTCACGGTTCGAGCGGATCACCTCTTTGATCACCACTTTTTCGACGATTTTCTCTGCCAAAACCGCGGCTTTTTCTTGGGCAGAGCCGGTGGCCAGAATCTCTTCGGCTTCCTCATCATCTTCGACAAGCGAAGCGGCCAGAGGTTGCGAAAGTTTGGAGCCATCGCGATACAAAGCATTGGCCTTGATCCCCAAAGACCAGCTCAATTCATAGGCCGCCTGACACTCCTCAATGGTCGCGTCATTGGGCATATTGATGGTCTTGGAAATCGCACCAGAGATAAAGGACTGTGCTGCGGCCATCATATAGATATGGCTGTTCACACTTAGATACCGCTTGCCTTTTTTGCCACAAGGATTGGCGCAATCGAAGATGCTGTAATGCTCTTGTTTCAGATGCGGTGCACCCTCCAAAGTCATTGTGCCGCAGACATGGTCATTGGCCGCGTCAATCTCCGCACGGCTAAAGCCCAGATGCGTGAGCAGATCGAAGCTTGGATCCATAAGTTTGGCCTCTGGAATACCCAGAACACCGGTGCAGAAATCTGCCCCTAAGGTCCATTGGTTGAACACAAAGCGGATATCAAAGGCTGAGGGCAAGGCCGTCTCAATCTTATCAATTTCAGCCTGGCCAAAGCCATGACCAATCAAAGCCGTGTGATTGATCCCAGGCGCATTGCCCAAAGACCCATGACCCACAGCGTAGCTGACGATCTCTTCTATTTCATTGCTGCGATAGCCCTGTTTGGCCAATGCGGCCGGCACCGATTGGTTGATAATCTTGAAATATCCACCACCTGCGAGTTTTTTGAATTTCACCAAGGCAAAATCTGGCTCAATGCCGGTTGTGTCGCAATCCATGACCAGGCCAATGGTGCCAGTTGGGGCAATCACAGTGGATTGGGCGTTGCGATACCCGTGTTTTTCCCCCAACGCGATGGCTGTATCCCAGCTCTGTTTTGACAAGGCAACCAGAGTTTGATCTGGGCAATTTGCATGATCGAGCGGCACCGGTTTGATCGCAAGATCTTCATAGCCGTCGCTTTCGCCATAGGCCGCATTGCGGTGATTGCGCATCACACGCAGCATGCTGTCGGAATTTTTCTTATACCCGGGGAACGGCCCCAGCTCACCAGCCATTTCGGCTGATGTGGCATAGGCCACACCGGTCATCACAGCTGTGAGTGCGCCGCAAAGCGCACGGCCCTCATCACTGTCATAGCCCAAGCCCATATTCATCAATAGGCCGCCAATATTGGCATAGCCCAGGCCAAGTGTACGGAACTCATAGGAGCGTTGCGCGATCTCCTTGGAAGGAAACTGCGCCATCAGGACGCTAATCTCAAGGGTCACAGTCCAAAGACGTGTGGCATGCACATAGTCATCCGCCTGGAACTCACCATTTTCATAGAAGGTCAGCAGGTTCATCGAGGCCAGGTTACAGGCCGTGTCATCCAAGAACATATATTCAGAACACGGATTAGACCCACGGATTTCCCCGTCCGCAGGGCAAGTGTGCCACGCGTTGACCGTATCATGATACTGAATGCCCGGATCGGCGCAGGCCCATGCAGCATGCCCCACCTGCTCCCAAAGATCACGCGCTTTTATGGTCTTGGAAACAGAGCCATCGGTCCGGTTCAACAATTGCCAATCCGCATCCTTTTGAACCGCGTAGAGAAACGCGTCGGTGACACGGATGGAGTTGTTGGAATTTTGACCAGAGACAGAATTATAGGCCTCCGAATCCCAATCTGTGTCATAGGTTGGGAACTCGATGCTGGTGTGGCCCTGTTTGGCGTAATCCAGCACGCGTTTGACATAGGTCTCTGGGATGGAGACTTTCTTCGCCGCTTTCACCGCCTCTTTCAAAGCCGGGTTCACTTTAGGATCATAGGCGTCTGTTGCGGCCCCATCCCAAGATTTAATCGCGGCAAAAATCAAGTTGAGCTTTTCTTCGTGCATTTTGGAGCCGGCCACGATGGAGGCCACTTTCTGCTCCTCGATCACCTTCCAGTTGATGAAATCTTCGATATCGGGGTGATCTGCATCACAGATCACCATTTTCGCGGCCCGGCGGGTGGTGCCACCGGATTTGATCGCTCCAGCGGCCCGATCACCGATTTTCAAAAAGCCCATCAGGCCAGAAGATTTGCCGCCGCCCGAGAGATGTTCACCGGCGCCGCGTAAGGACGAGAAGTTGGTGCCTGTACCCGAACCATATTTAAACAAACGCGCCTCACGGACCCAAAGATCCATGATCCCGCCGTCATTCACCAGATCATCGGAGACGGATTGAATGAAGCAAGCATGCGGCTGCGGATGCTCATAGCTGCTGTCCGATTTGGTCAGCTTGCCAGTTTTGTAATCGACGTAATGATGCCCCTGCGCCGGGCCATCAATCCCATAGGACCAATGCAGCCCAGTGTTAAACCATTGCGGCGAGTTCGGAGCGGCTCTTTGGGTTGCCAACATATAGCGCATCTCGTCAAAATAAGCGCTGGCGTCCTCTTCCGTGGTAAAATAACCACCCTTCCAGCCCCAATAGGCCCATGCGCCGGCCAAACGATCAAAGACTTGCTTGGCGGAGGATTCCCCGCCAAATATTGCATTCTCTGCCGCCACGCGGCGACGCAAAAAGCTCGGCATGCCTGATTCTTTAACGGCTTTCGTTTCAGAAGGCACACCAGCCTTGCGGAAATACTTCTGCGCCAGAACATCTGACGCAACCTGCGACCATGATGCCGGAACCTCTAGATCGGCCAGATGAAACACCACTGTGCCATCGGGATTGCGAATCTCGCTGGTGGTCTTTGTGAACTCAATTGAGCTATATGCGTCTTCATTGGGGCTGGTAAATCGCCGTTCAATCTTCATGTCTCTGCCTCATTTTGCCGATTAAATACGGCTCTCTACATAATTAACCAGCACTCACTTCTCTGAAACCTGTCTTGGTCCAGGGGCCTCACCGCCTAGTTCGAAACACTACATTTGGTGTATTTCTTCGCTGCCACTACTAACTGATCCAGTTTCTAAGGGCAGGTCAACGATTTTTTAACATTTTTTAAAGGAAAAAATGCTTGACGCAGAAAACGACTATTTTTCTACCCCTATGGCTAGGCCATATGGATATGTCGCGCCTCGTTTGGTGGCGCGCATCTTTCAAAGCCCCCGCGGGAATTTGGAAATTGCTCTCCGAGACCTCTGCATAACCCAGCCGCCAAGCCAAAACATTTTGCCCGGTGGCAACACCGGGCTGCGCCTGCCTGCCCCCCGGCAGGCGCATTCACCATCTGGGTATACTGGATATATGGTTATTGCTCAAATTTTGCAGTGACTTCGCCACCAAACATATGCGCCCGCCCAGGCAGGCGCTGCCCTCATTTCATGGTGAAATGGTGTTTTGCAGAGATCTTAGGGAGAGTGGTCGGGGCGGCGAGATTCGAACTCACGACCCCCTGTACCCAAAACAGGTGCGCTACCAGACTGCGCCACGCCCCGACACTGCGGCTTCTTTAGGCAATTGGATTGAGAAAGAAAAGGGGTTTTCACACACAGCCGGGGGTTTTTTCGTCTCCGGCCAATCTCGCATGGCTCAAAACCGTATCCGGACCCATTTTCAGAGCTGAGGCCAGCCCAGCGTTGATCTCCAAAACATATTGCGCCGGCCCGGTGCTGCGCAATGGTGTCTCATCTCCGGGAATCGCATCTGCTCGAATATTGACCAGGCGACCGGCGGAATCAAAAAATAATATATCCAAGCCGATCAGCGTGTTTTTCATCCAAAAAGACAGGATGCGTTCGCGCTCATAGACAAACAGCATGGCGGAAAACTTGGCAAGCTGCGGCCTGTTCATCAAGCCGCGCGCCCGCTCAGCCTCATCATCCATCACTTCAACTTGAAATTTAACGCTGCCCCAAGGGCCTGACAGGTGGACGTGACCTTCGTTGCAATCCGCGGCGCCGATGCTGCCCATGAAACAGACAAACGCAGCGAGAATTGCACTGTATCGGATCATTCTACCTTCGCCGCCTCCCAGCTTAGGATCGCCACGGCCATCAGGCCCCGCTCACCCTCAACAACTCTCAGGGCCACCCCTTCACCTGCAACCAAACCCGAAAGGCCACAGCGGCGCAAGACATCTATATGCACAAATATGTCGGCCGACTTTCCGAAGACATTGGCAAACCCGAAGCCCTTGGCCTTATCAAACCATTTGATCCGCCCCGGCTGCAGCTCAATCTCTGACAGGGCCACGTCATCCAGCGCGTCCATTTCTCCATAGCCAAACGTGTTAAATGACCTGGGAGAGGCAACGGATAAGACCTCAGAAGCTTGGATGCCGCGATCGGAGCGATGGGCAATGACTTTGATCTCAACGCCGTCGGCAATCGAACTTTGCCCAAAATTGCGCAGCACATTGGCATGCAACAAAATATCCATATCTATTTCATCGGAAACGATGAAACCAAAGCCTTTTACGGGATCAAACCACTTAATTGTTCCGGTAAGCGTCAAACCGCCATCAACAGTGTCTCGGGACATGTTTATCTTTCAGTAATTAAATTAAACAATTTCAAATATCTAATACTTAACGCATTCTATCGTAAATTAATTTAGAGCCGCGCTCAACCACATATGCACTGCAGCAGCGCAAAATTTCGCGCGCAAATACCCTATATGCGCTTGAACTGGCGCTTCTGGTCTTATGGGCAACACGCGATGATCGCCATCTTATGCCGCCCACACATCAATACGGCCTAAGGGTAAAGACGTTGCACGTCCCATGCCGCCTCTGGCGTTGATCGTGTCCATCGGAAGCGGTCATGTAAACGCGCCTCCCCATCGGCCCAAAATTCTAACTCAACAGGCGTGATGCGAATCCCGCCCCAAAAACTTGGCCGCGTGACAGAATCGCCCTGCTCTGCGCGCACCGCTTCCACGCGGTCCATCAAAACTTGCCGCGACTCGAGCGGTTGCGACTGGACCGAGGCCACAGCGCCGATCCGTGATAGAGGCGACCGGCTCATGAAATAATCATCCGCCAGCGGGCCATCTTCCCGCTCCACAAAGCCGCGACACCGGATTTGTCGGCGCAGAGATTTCCAGTGGATGACAAAGGCCGCACGGCCGGCTTCAAAGGCCTCTTGGGCCTTTGTGCTCTCGTAATTGGTATAAAAGACAAAACCGCCATCTTCGATAGATTTGAGCAATACAATCCGCGCATTGGGCATGCCGTTCCTGTCAACTGTCGACAGTGCCATAGCGTTGGGATCATTCAACTCCCCGGCCTCTGCGGCGCTCATCCAATCGCGCGCCAATGCAAAGGGATCGTTGCCTTCGAAAATTCCAGTTCTTTTTTCCATGTCAGAAGTAGCCTTTGGGTTGATGCACAGGGGGTGTTCGCTTAGACCATTCATAATATAATTTTCGATGGGGGAAAGTCCAATGGGGCTGATGACCGGAAAACGTGGCCTGATCATGGGCCTGGCCAATGATAAATCGATTGCCTGGGGCATCGCTGAGGCTTTGCAGGCCGAGGGTGCGCAGATCGGTGTGACCTATGTCGGGGACGCGATGAAAAAGCGCGTTTTGCCACTGGCCGAACAGCTCAACGCGACCATCGTCGCAGAATGTGACGCCGGGGACCCGGCCTCTATCGCCGCTTTGATGAAGCAAGCAAAAGAGGCATGGGGCCAGATAGACTTTATCGTGCACGCCATTGGTTTTTCAGATAAATCCGAGTTGCGCGGGCAATATATCAATACATCGCGGGACAATTTCCTAATGACGATGGATATTTCCGCCTATTCCTTCACCGCCATTTTGCAAGCGGCCCAAGAGCTATTGGCGCCCGGCGCATCCTGCCTGACCATGACCTATTACGGCGCGGAAAAAGTTATGCCCAATTACAATGTTATGGGCGTGGCAAAGGCAGCTTTGGAAGCCTCGGTGCGCTATTTGGCCGAGGACTTGGGGCGCTACAATATCCGCGTCAACGCGATCTCAGCGGGAACCATCAAAACCCTAGCCGCCTCCGGCATCGGCGATTTTCGCGAGATTATGAAATGGAATGAAACCAACAGCCCGTTGCGCCGCACAGTGACCCAGGCGGAAGTCGGAAAATCGGCTCTTTATCTGCTGTCAGACCTCGGATCTGGGGTGACGGGGGAAATCCTACATGTGGATGCCGGCTATCATGTCATCGGAATGAAGGGTCTCGAGCTGCCTGAATAGCAGGTAAAGCGATTTTTAAGGTAAGGAAACATCATGTCAGATCGTCTACCACATGAAAAAGGCTTCCATGTCAGCTGGGATCAAATGCACCGAGATTCGCGGGCATTGGCCTGGCGTCTCGATGGCAAAGGCCCCGAAGATGGCGGATGGCGTGCGATTGTGGCGATTACACGCGGCGGCATGGCCCCTGCGATGATTGTGGCGCGGGAATTGGACGTGCGCAATGTCGATACGGTCAGCGTGAAAAGCTATCACCATCAAGAACGCGCCGATGCCGTGATCCTCAAGGCCCCAGATGCACATTTAATGGGCGATGGCACGGGTATTTTGGTCATTGATGATTTGGTTGACAGTGGGAAAACTCTGGAGCTGGTGCGCTCAAAATATCCTAAGGCCCATTTCGCCACGGTCTATGCCAAACCGCAAGGCCGTCCTATGGTGGATACATTCATTACCGAAGTCAGCCAAGACACTTGGATCTTCTTTCCTTGGGATATGGCGTTGCAATATGTCCAACCTTATCGTGGCACCGATTGACCACCAAGGCTCAAGAGGGGCTCCATAACTGTACAGAGAGGTCAGCCGATGCGCCGCGACATCATTATTGACACGGATCCCGGCCAAGATGATGCGGTGGCAATCTTGCTGGCCTTGGCGTCTGAGGAACTTAACGTTCTGGGACTGACCTGCGTTGCGGGCAATGTCCCTTTGGAGCGCACCAGCTACAACGCGCGGCAGGTCTGCGAATTGGCAGGTCGCGCCGATGTGCCAGTGTTTGCCGGCTGTGACCGCCCGATGGGTCGCGGTTTGGTCACGGCAGAACATGTCCATGGCGACAGCGGATTGGATGGGGCGCCGCTCCCCGCGCCGGTGATGGAATTGCAAAGCACCCACGCGGTAGATTTTATCATCAGCGCCCTGCGCACAGCGCCGCCAAAGACCATCACACTCTGCCCCCTTGGCCCGCTGACCAATATCGCCACCGCCCTGCAACGGGCGCCTGATATCGCCGAGCGCATCGCACAGGTTGTCTTGATGGGCGGGGCTTATTTTGAGGTTGGCAATATCACGCCCGCGGCTGAATTTAACATCTATGTTGACCCCGAAGCGGCGCAGCTGGTGTTTCGATCCGGTGTGGATTTGGTCGCAGCGCCTCTGGATGTGACGCATAAAGCTCTGACCACGCCAGCCTGGAGCGCCGCATTGCGGGCCAAAAACCATCCAGTCTGCGACGTGGTGGCCGGCTGGACAGAGTTCTTTGAGCGGTTTGATTCCGAGAAATATGGCTCCGAAGGCGCGCCGCTGCACGACCCATGCGTCATTGCCTATTTGATCGCGCCCGAGCTCTTCTCAGGGCGGAGGATCAATGTGGAAATTGAAACCCAATCCGAGTTGACCCGTGGCATGACAGTTGCCGATTGGTGGCGCGTCACGGATCGCCCGGCCAATGCGCTGTTTTTAGGCAATATTGATGCGACAGGCTATTTTGATCTCATCACTCAGCGCTTGGCGCGTTTGTGATGCGGGCCAATTGGGACAATAGCTACGCAGCCCTGCTGCCGCAAATGTTCACCCGGCAAGCGCCTGTGCCGGTTGCGGACCCTCAGGGTTTGATGCTCAATACCGAACACGCCGAAGAACTTGGCATCAATTTTGATGAGGATTGGCCAGCGTTTATGGCGGGCAATCAAATTCCTCAGGGCGCAGACCCGATAGCGCAGGCCTATGCCGGCCATCAATTTGGCCATTGGAACCCTCAGCTTGGCGATGGGCGCGCGGTTCTGCTCGGCGAGGTGATCGGGCCGCAAGGGCGCTTTGATATTCAACTCAAAGGCGCCGGACGCACCGCCTGGTCGCGCAATGGCGATGGGCGGGCCTGGTATGGGCCGGTCTTGCGTGAATATTTGATCTCAGAAGCTATGCATGCACTCGGCATTCCCACCACCCGCGCCCTGGCGGCCGTGGCCACCGGCGAGACCATTCTGCGCGAGCAAGGCCCCCTGCCCGGCGCAATCATATGCAGAACGGCCTCAAGCCATATTCGGGTCGGTACATTTCAATATTTCGCCGCCCGCAATGATACCCAGGCGCTGGAAGCGCTCTTACAGCAAGCCCGGGCGCGCCACTATGGCGCGTCACAAACGGTCGAGCAATTTTTGAGCGCCGCCGTGGCCGCGCAAGCGCGCCTCATCGCGCAATGGATGGGCGTGGGCTTTATTCACGGCGTGATGAACACAGACAACAGCCATGTGGGAGGGATTACAATTGATTATGGCCCCTGTGCGTTCATGGATGATTTTGTGCCGATGAAGACCTTCAGCTCCATTGATCGGCAGGGCCGCTATGCCTATGGCAATCAGCCAAATTTGGCCGCTTGGAATATGGCTCAATTGGCGACGGCTTTGCTGCCCCTCACAGAGGATCGCGACGCCGCCGTCACCCGCTTTACCGAAATTGTGCAGGGCTTTGGCGACATATTCGACACTGAATATGCAGCAGTTTTTGCCCGTAAGATCGGTTTGACACCAAACCAAGAGACGGGTGCGCTGATTGATGGTTTGCTCAAAATCATGGCCGATATCGGCGCAGATTTGACGCTGAGTTTCCGATCTTTGGCCCTGGGGGACGCTCATGCGCATTTGGGCGCACATCCTGATTTTACCGATTGGCACGCCCGTTGGCAGGCGGCTGGACCGGCGCAGGCTGCGTTGGCGCAGGTTAACCCGGCCATCATCCCACGCAATCATCTGGTGGAAGCCATGATCGCTAATGCGGTTGCCGGTGACATGCAGCTGTTTCACGCGCTGCATACGGCCCTTAAGACGCCATATGCGCCCTGTGACACTGCAAGGTTCATCGCCGCCCCGAGCCCACAAGAGGCTGTAACACAAACTTTTTGCGGCACCTAACGCGGCGCAGTGTAGAAAATTATCGCCCTCTATGCCATAAGCAGATATGACCTTTTTGCAAATCACCTCCGCCCTTATTGTTCTGGCCGGCACATTTGCCGCGATCAATGCCATTTTTTTCCGCCTGCCCTCAGCAATTGGTATCTTAATCGTCTCGCTCCTGGCCTCTCTTGGGCTCCTCGGCCTTGATGCACTCTGGCCCGGTTTGCACCTGACCGCAGAGCTTCAACGGATGGTCGTCGCGTTTGATTTTTCAGATGCTTTACTTGAAGGGATGCTGGGCCTGCTTTTGTTTGCCGGTGCCCTGCATGTGAAATTTTCCGATCTCAAGGCCCATTGGGGTATTGTTATGCTCATGGCGACCATGGGGGTTTGCCTGTCGACACTGGTTGCGGGGGTTGGATTTAGCTGGATCACCGGCGCTCCGCTGCTGATCGCTCTGGTCTTCGGCGCGCTGATTTCTCCAACCGATCCTGTGGCTGTCTTGGGAGTCTTGCGGGCGGCGAAGCTGCCCAAGTCGCTTGAGACCAAGATTGCCGGCGAGAGCCTGTTTAATGACGGCGTTGGCTATGTGGTGTTTTTGGTTTTAGTGGGCCTGGCCTTTCCGGCCGCGGGTGCCCATGGTGCCAGCTTTGGCGATGCCGCCCTCTTGTTTTTCCGCGAAGCCTTTGGCGGGGCTGTTTTGGGTCTTGCTCTCGGTTGGGGCACCTATCGGGTGATGTGTGAGATTAATGACTATTCTGTCGAAGTCCTGCTGACGCTTGCGCTCGCCTTTGGCGGCTATCAATTGGCGCTTTGGCTGCATGTCTCAGCCCCGATCATGGCCGTCTGCGCCGGGCTTTTGATCGGCGATGAGATGACGGCCCATGCCATGATGCAAAAAACTCGGGACTATGTGGATGCGTTTTGGAAATTGCTCGATGAAATTTTGAATGCGATCCTCTTTCTCATGATCGGCTTAGAGGTCTTTGCCATCGCCTTCTCCATCGGCGCAATCACCGCAGGCCTGCTTGCAATCGGCCTGTCGCTTTTGGCCCGTTGGTGCGCGGTCATTGTGCCCATCATGGTTCTGCGCCCCTTTCGCGACTTCTCCCAGGGCATTGTGCCGATCATGACCTGGGGCGGCCTTAAGGGCGGAATTTCTGTGGCTTTGGCGCTGTCTTTGCCGGAATCTGAATTCAAACCGCTTATATTAACCGTAACCTATATTGTGGTTTTGTTCTCTATCATCGTACAAGGTCTCACTGTTGCGCCAATGGCCCGACGGGTGAGCGATAATCCTGATCCGCGCTAAGCTAGGCCGGGCAGTTGGGGCGTGGGTGACGATATGGCAAAAGATATTATTCAAAGATGCGCGCAAAATGGGCTGCGCATGACCGATCAACGTCGCACCGTTGCTCAAGTCCTGGAAGCCTCACAAGATCATCCCGATGTAGAAGAGCTCTATGCGCGGGCGCTAAAACTCGACCCTCGGATCTCCATCGCGACAGTCTATCGTTCGGTCAAATTGTTCGAGGAATCAGGCATTCTTGAGAAGTTGGAATTTGGCGATGGCCGGGCGCGCTATGAAGATGCAGAGCGTGACCATCACGATCACTTGATCGATATGAACAGCGGTGAAGTGATTGAATTTATTGACCCTGATATTGAAGCCTTGCAAGAAAAAATTGCTGAGCGTCTGGGATACAGGCTTAAGGGACATCGTTTAGAACTGTACGGCGTGCCGATTAAGCGCGGCGACAATGACTGACAGCATAAAACGCGAAAATCTGCTTGGCATCGGTTTCATCACCCTGGCGATGGCTGCCTTTGCGGTGGAAGATTCGCTCATCAAACTTCTCTCAACCCGCCTGTCTTCGGGTCAAATCCTCTTGATGATCGGCGTCGGCGGCACCTTGGGCTTTTATCTCTGGAGCCGCCATAAGGGCGAAGGTGTGACTGCGGAGATGATCCGCAACCCCTGGGTCATTGGCCGCACCCTGTCCGAGCTGGTCGGAACGGCGTTTTTCGTGCTCTCCCTAGCCTTGGTGCCCATTACCACCGTCTCAGCGATTATTCAGGTCAGCCCGCTGCTGGTGACCCTGGGCGCGGCTGTCGTTTTGCGCGAAAAAGTGGGAATTCGGCGCTGGTCGGCAATTCTTGTGGGGCTCTTTGGCGTTGCGGTGATCCTAAGGCCTTGGTCTGCGGCCTTTGAGGCCTCTGCACTTTTGGCTCTTATGGGCGTGATTGGCCTGTCTGCACGCGACGTGGCGACCCGGCGCATCGTCAAATCCACACCCAGCTTGGCGCTCGCAACATTGGGGTTTGGCGCCACCATACCAGCAGGATTGATCCTATTGATCTTTGATCCTCGCTTTGTTTGGCCTGCATCCTCCGACGCCCTGCTGATTGCGGTCAGTATTTTGATCGCCATTGGGGGCTATTATTGCATTATCGCCGCCATGCGCATCGGCGAGGTCTCCGCTGTTGTGCCCTTCCGCTATTCGCGATTGGTATTCGGTGTGGCCATTGGCGTTTGGTATTTTGGCGAAGTGCTGGACCAGTGGACACTCATTGGCTCGGCCATTGTCGTCCTGTCCGGTCTCTACGCGCTGTGGCGCGAATCGCAACTGCGGTAGATTTGCGTCAAATCGCTCTTTCGCCCGCAGCCCCCTCTTGTTAAACCGCGCGCAACAGAACCTTACCGGAGCCACATCCATGTCCACTATTATCGATATTCACGCCCGCGAAATTCTTGACAGCCGGGGCAACCCCACTGTGGAGGTTGATGTGATCTTAGAAGATGGAACGCTCGGCCGCGCGGCCGTGCCCTCGGGGGCCTCAACCGGCGCATATGAGGCCGTTGAGCTGCGCGATGGCGATAAAAGCCGGTATATGGGCAAGGGCGTGTTGACTGCGATTGAAAATGTGAACGGAGAAATTGCCGATGCGCTGATTGGCTTTGAAGCCGATGAACAGGTTGCGATTGATCAGGCCATGATCGAAATGGACGGCACGCCCAACAAATCTCGCCTCGGTGCCAATGCGATTTTGGGGGTCTCCTTGGCCGTCGCCAAAGCTGCCGCAGATTACTGTGGCCAGCCGCTTTATCGCTACATCGGCGGCACCTCAGCCCGGGTGTTGCCTGTGCCGATGATGAATATCCTCAATGGCGGTGAGCATGCGGATAACCCGATTGATATCCAAGAATTCATGATCATGCCGGTTGCAGCTGAAAATATCCGCGATGCGGTGCGCATGGGTGCGGAAGTGTTCCATACGCTCAAAGGTGATCTCATTGCCGCAGGCCTCTCAACGGGCATTGGTGATGAAGGCGGTTTTGCCCCTAATATCTCCTCCTCACGCGCGGCTTTGGACTTCATCATGCAGGCGATTGAGAAAGCCGGCTATAAGCCCGGCGAAGACATTTACCTCGCCTTAGATTGCGCCGCGAGCGAATATTGCAAAAATGGCACCTATGAGATGAAGGGCGAAGGCAAATCGCTCAGCTCTGCTCAGAATGTCGCCTATCTGGCCGCGTTGGTTGACGATTACCCCATTGTCAGCATTGAGGATGGCTGTGATGAGGATGATTGGGACGGGTGGAAACTTTTGACCGAGACACTTGGGGATCGTTGCCAATTGGTCGGCGACGATCTTTTTGTCACCAACCCCGAACGCTTGGCCATGGGCATTGAGCGCGGGTCGGCCAACTCTATGCTGGTGAAAGTCAACCAAATCGGCTCCCTAACCGAGACCATGCGCGCGGTAGAAATGGCGCATCGTGCGGGCTTTACCAATGTGATGAGCCACCGCTCTGGCGAGACCGAAGATGCGACCATTGCCGATCTGGCCGTCGCCACCAACTGCGGGCAGATCAAAACCGGCTCATTGGCGCGGTCTGACCGGCTTGCCAAATACAACCAGTTGATCCGTATTGAGGAAGAATTGGGCGACACCGCGATCTATGCGGGCCGCTCGATCCTCAAATCCTGAGGCACAAACATTCAAAAGACCTCTGCATAACCCAACCGCCAAGCCACAACATTTTGCCCGGTGGCAACACCGGGCAGCGCCTGCCTGCCCAGGCCGGCGCTGCCCTCATTTCGTCTTGAAATGGCGGTATACAGAGGTCTTTTGAACGGGGGATTTTTGCAATCTCTAGGCAAATCCCCCGGCCAATCGGACGCAAACCTAAGGCAAGCTGATTTTTCCACCACAAAGCGGCGCTTTGGTCGCGGTGGTTGCGGGAAATGAGGTCGGCAAGCCGCGCGCCACGCGGGCTGCGAGATAGGCAAAGGCCTGCGCTTCGAGCATGTCGCCATCAAACCCGATATCGTCAATATCAAAAACCTCCATCGGCAAATTCCCTGCCAATTGACGCATGACCTCACTGTTTTTTCGGCCACCGCCACTGATCCAAACCTGCTTGGGAGGCGCCGGCATGAGCACGACACCCGCAGCCACGGCCGCCACGCATATAGCGGTCAGTGTCGCGGCTGCATCCGCTGGGTCCAGCTGGGCGACAAGCCGGGCCATATCGCCGAAGCTGTCGCGATCCAAAGATTTTGGCGCGGGACGCGAAAAATAGGGCTGCTGAAGAAAGCTGGCCACGATCTTCCGATCTATACGACCCGACGCGGCCAAAGTGCCGCCCGCATCATAGGGTTGCCCTGTGGTTTTCAGCATGAAATCATTCAGGGGCGCATTGGCCGGGCCTGTATCAAAGGCCAGCAACCCTTGCTCGGGTGGCAAGCGGGCATCCACCCAAGTGAGATTGCCGACACCCCCCAGATTCACAATCGCCACAGGCTCTTGCATCTGTTTGTAGCGCGCCAGCGCCCAATGAAATATTGGTGCCAAAGGTGCACCCTGCCCGCCGCGCGCCACATCCTCGGAACGAAAATCCCAAGCGACGGCCACACCGGCCTGCCGCGCCAGCTCCGCGCCACTGCCCAGCTGATGCGTGCGCAAGTTTTGCGGATCATGGCTCAGCGTTTGACCATGAAACCCAATCAACTCTGCGGCCGGCAATTGCGCCCATGCCTCCAGATGCGCCCTCAAAATCAAACCCGCCGCCGGCTCCAATCCCGGCTCACCGGGCCACCGGCCCAGCACGCTTTGCAACAGCTGACGCTCGGCAGCGCTATAGGGACGATAGGCGCTGGGGCCGAACTTCGAAATATCGACGCCATCTGTCAAAAGGCAGGCCGCATCCACCCCATCCAGCGAGGTGCCAGACATAAAACCCGTCACCCAAATTGGCTTATTGCTGCCCATGCTCTTTCCCTATGTAATCGCTTTGACTATACACTGGCCCGAAGGCTTTCGAGGAACAAGAGATCAATGACATATCACCCTAAATCAGAATTCATGGCCGTCATGATGCAACGCGGATTTCTGGCCGATTGCACCGATTACCAAGGCCTCGATGACGCTTTGAGCCGCGGGGTGACACCGGCCTATATTGGTTTTGATGCGACGGCAAAATCGCTGCATGTGGGCAGTCTGATCCAGATTATGATGCTGCGCTGGGTGCAAAAAACCGGGCATAAGCCGATCACCCTCATGGGCGGGGGCACGACCAAGGTGGGCGATCCCTCATTTCGCGCCGATGAACGCCCCTTGCTGACAGAGGCGCAAATCGACAGCAATATCGCCGGAATCAAAAAAGTCTTCGAAAGCTATATCAGCTATGATGACGGCCCAACCGGCGCTTTGATGCTCAACAATGCCGAATGGCTCGACAGTCTCAATTACTTGGATTTCCTACGCGACATCGGCCGGCATTTTTCGGTCAATCGCATGTTGAGTTTTGAATCGGTGAAATCGCGGATCGACCGTGAGCAATCATTGAGCTTTCTTGAGTTCAACTACATGATTTTACAGGCCTATGACTTCCTTGAGCTGAACCGCCGATATGGCTGTCTGTTTCAAATGGGGGGATCTGATCAATGGGGCAATATCGTCAATGGGATTGACCTCACCCGCCGGGTTTTGAACCATGAGATCTATGGCCTCACCTCACAGTTGATGACCACATCCGACGGCAAGAAGATGGGAAAATCCCAAAATGGCGCTGTCTGGCTCAATGCCGATATGCTCTCGCCCTATGAGTTTTGGCAATTCTGGCGCAACACCACCGATGCGGACACGGGGCGGTTTTTGAAACTCTACACAGAGTTGCCCATTGAGGAATGTGATCGTCTTGGCGCCTTGCAGGGCTCCGAGATTAACAGCGCAAAAATCATTTTGGCCAATGAGGTCACAAGTTTGCTGCATGGACCGGATGCTGCAAAGACCGCAGAGGCTACAGCCCGCGACGTCTTCGAAAAAGGCGGCGTCGGTGATGATTTGCCCACTTTGACCCTCACGCCGTCCGATATCGCAGATGGCATCTCCATCGTTCAACTTTTGGTGAAATCGGGTTTGGCCGGCAGTGGTAAAGAGGCGAAACGCTTGATCTCCGAGGATGGGGCAAAGTTAAATGACGCCCCGCTCAGCGACGCCAGCCTGGTGCTACACGCGCGCGATCTTGCAGCGCCGATCAAATTATCAAAGGGCAAAAAGAAACACGCTTTGGTTCAGCTGGGATGACGGGCCGCACCGCTCATACCTTCGCCCCTCCGGTGGTCGAGGCCTATAGCTGGCTGGAGGGCAAGGACTTTTCGCAGCGCGCTTTGATTAACGTCAGCCAAGCCGCGCCCCTGGCCCCGCCCCCTGCGCCTTTGCGGGCGCATATGGCCAAGGTCATTGAGGAGGAAGACACCCATCTTTATGGCGCCGTTCTCGGGCTTCCGGCGTTACGGGAAGAATTGGCCCGTCACAGCAGCGCGCTCTATCGTGGCAAAATCACAGCGGCGCAGGTGGCCATCACATCAGGATGCAATCAAGCGTTCAGCGCAGCGATAGCCACGCTCTGCCGCGATGACGATGAGATCATTCTTCCCACCCCCTTCTATTTCAATCACAAAATGTGGCTGGATATGAGCGGTGTGCGCTGCTGCTCTTTGCCCTGCCACGGGGATATGATCCCCGATCCTGCTGAGGCAGCCCAGCTGATCACCGCCCGCACCAAGGCCATTGTGCTGGTCACCCCCAACAATCCCTGTGGGGTGGAATATCCAGCCGAGGTCATTCAGGCCTTCTATGATCTCGCCAAATCCCGCGGGCTTGCCTTAATCATTGATGAAACCTATCGCGATTTTCATGCGCAACCTGGCCCGCCTCATCACCTGTTTGAGCAGGACGATTGGCAAGACACGCTTATTCAGCTCTATTCCTTCTCCAAAGCCTATCGGCTGACCGGTCACAGGGTTGGGGCGGTTACAGCCTGCAAGACGCGGCTGGCGGAGATTGAGAAATTTCTCGACACGGTCACCATCTGCCCCAGTCAATTGGGTCAAAAAGCAGCCCTCTGGGGGTTGCAAAACTTAGGCGACTGGTTGGCCCAGGAGCGGCATGAGATCTTGGCCCGCCGGCAGGCCATCATCGATCGCTTCCCCACCCTGGCCGCGAAAGGTTGGCGTCTCTTGGGGCTTGGCGCCTATTTTGCCTATCTGGAACACCCGTTTGACGTTGATGCAACAGATCTTGCGCAAAAGCTCGTCGAGGAGGCCGCCGTCCTCGCCCTGCCTGGATCTATGTTCGTTCCAGCAGGAGATCACAACGGCCGAAGTCACATGCGTATCGCATTTGCAAATATCAGCGCAGAAATGATCGTTGTTTTATTTGACAGAATGGCACAGGTAAGCCAGTAACTGGCTTGCTGCTGTGTTGCTGATGGCATAAGCATTTTGGAACTAAATTAAAGGGATCACCCCAATGGCTACGAAGAAAAAATCTGGTGCAAGCAAACTCGCGGTTTGGATTATCGTTGGGCTATTAATGTTTGGCATGATCGGATTTGGGGCCGCCGGTTTCAATGGTACGCAACGCAGCCTTGGCAAAGTGGGAGACAAGACCGTGTCGATCTCCTCCTACAGCACTGCTTTGCAAAACGAGATGGCGGAATTTCAAGAGCAAATTGGCCGCGACATTACCCCGCAAGAAATGCAAGCCATTGGCCTCGATCAACGGGCTTTAAACCGGGTGATCAGCACGCGCGCTTTGGATCAATTGGTCACCGACCTCGGCCTGTCCGCGGGGGATGAACGCGTGCGCGAACAGGTGGTGGAAATCTCTGCCTTCCAAGGGCTTGATGGCGAATTTGATCGCGAAGCCTATGCAGAGGTCTTGCAGCGCAACAATCTCAAAGAGGCCGATTTTGAAACCTCCCTGCGCGAGGACGCCGCGCGCCGTATCTTGCAAGAGGCAGTTCTCACGGGCGTCACCGCACCGGAGGCCTATGGTAAAGCCATGGTCGCCTATTTGGCCGAAACACGGGATTTTTCTTGGGCGCGCCTGACCCAGGACATATTGGTCAGCCCGGCGCCCAAGCCCAGCGACGAGGATCTGATCACCTATCACAGCGAAAACCCAGCCGAGTTCACAACTTTGGCCGCCAAATCTATCAGCTATATTTGGCTGACCCCATCCATGCTGGCGGATGGCATCGAAATCGACGAGCGTGAATTGCGCGCGGCCTATGACTCCCGAAGTGATGAATTTATTCAATTGCCCAGCCGCCTGGTCGAACGGATAATTTTCCCCTCGCAAGAAATGGCTGAAAACGCGATGGAGGCAATCACTGAAGAGGCGGCTACATTTGAAGAGGTGGTCGAAAACCGCGGTTTGACGCTGCAAGATGTCGATCTTGGAGATGTCACAGAGGCAGAACTGGGCGCAGCCGGTCCCTTGGTATTCTCTTTGCAAGAGCCTGGCGTGATTGGGCCAGCAGAGACGGACTTGGGCCCGGCATTATTCCGCGTCAACGCAATTTTGGACGGCAATGTGCAAGAATTTGACTCCGTGCGCGACCAATTGAACCTTGATGTTGCTCTGGATGTGGCGAAGCTCCAAATCGCAGACGTCGCTGAACAGGTCGATGATCTCTTGGCCGGGGGCGCGACCTTGGAAGACGTGGCCAGTGAGACAGATCTGCAACTGGCCACTCTGGATTGGCATGTGCAATCAGAAGGCGGCATATCGGACTATGAAGAATTTCAAACCGCTGCGGCCGCTGTCACAGCCGAAGATTTTCCGGCACTGGGAACATTGAGCGACAATGGTATCTTTGCCCTGCGCCTTGATGGAGAATTGCCCGCCGAGCTGCAGCCCTTGGAGAGCGTCCGCGACGCAGTCGCCAAAAGCTGGACAGAGAAACAGATTAAACAGCAGTTGCGCGACCTGGCCGATGGCATTGCCCCGCAGGTCTCGCTCGATGCGCCTCTGGCCAGCTTCGGCCTGACGGAAAATCTCCAAGACGATATGAACCGCAATGACAGCGTGGATGGAACGCCGCCGGCTTTGGTGATGACCGCATTTGAAACAGAGCTGGGCAAAGCCGCTGTGCTGGACGCGGCCGAGGGCGTGATCATCCTCGTGCCCCGCGCCATTCATGCTGCGGATTTCGAAGATCCCCAAGTGCAATCGCTCCAAAGTATCCTGGGCAATCGCATCGACACGACACTGGCGCGCGATGTCTTCGAAGCCTTTAGCAACGCCGCACGCGGGGCGGTGGATGTTAACATCAATCAAACAACGCTGCGCTCCATCAACAACAACCTCCTGGGCGGTGGATAACCCAAATGCAACTCACACCGTCCTACGAAGAATTTGCCGCCAAATATGAGGCGGGCGAAAATCAGCTGGTTTATTCACGTCTCGCGGCCGATCTCGACACGCCCGTATCGGTCATGCTCAAATTGTCTGACGCACAGAAGGATAGTTTCATCCTGGAAAGTGTGACCGGCGGAGAGATTAGAGGCCGCTATTCCATTATTGGCCTGAAGCCTGATTTGATTTGGCGATGCCGGGGCACAGCCAGTGAGATCAACCGCGAGGCCCGGTTTGATCGCAACAGTTTTGCACCACAGGATGGCAATCCGCTGGACGGGCTGCGCGCTTTAATTGCGGAATGCCGCATAGATATGCCCGCCGATTTGCCCTCTGCGGCGGCGGGGCTTTTTGGCTATCTCGGCTATGACATGATCCGCCTGGTTGAGCATTTACCCGATATCAACCCAGATCCCATTGGCGTGCCAGATGCGGTCATGATCCGCCCTACCGTTGTGGCCGTATTGGATGGCGTCAAAGGTGAGGTGACGCTTGTCTCTCCGGCATGGGTCAACTCCGGCCTCTCCGCCCGCGCCGCCTATGCGCAGGCTGCCGAACGGGTCATGGATGCCTTGCGTGATCTCGAACGCCCCGTGAGCTCAACCCATAGAGAACTCAGCGGCGCGGCCCATGTGGGGGCGCCCGTGTCAAATTTCACCAAAGAGGGCTACCTCGCAGCGGTGGAAAAGGCCAAGGATTACATAAAGGCCGGGGATATCTTTCAGGTCGTACCGGCCCAACGCTGGGCGCAGGACTTCACGCTCCCGCCCTTTGCCATGTATCGGGCGCTGCGGCGTGTGAACCCCTCGCCCTTCATGTTCTTTTTTAATTACGGCGATTTCCAAATCATCGGCGCGAGCCCGGAGATATTGGTGCGATTAATGGACAATGAGGTCACTATTCGCCCCATTGCCGGCACGCGCAAGCGCGGCGCCAATGCTGAAGACGATAAAGCCCTGGAGGCTGATCTTTTGTCCGATCCCAAAGAGCTGGCCGAGCATCTCATGCTGTTGGATCTGGGACGGAACGACGTGGGCCGGGTTGCCAAAATCGGCACCGTACGCCCAACGGAAAAATTCTCTGTTGAGCGCTATAGCCATGTCATGCATATCGTCTCGAATGTCGTGGGTGAGTTGGATCCGGCACATGATGCCGTGGCGGCGCTCTTGGCCGGCCTGCCCGCCGGCACACTCTCTGGCGCGCCCAAAGTTCGAGCCATGCAAATCATTGATGAGTTGGAGCCAGAAAAACGCGGCGTTTACGGTGGTGGCTGCGGGTATTTTTCCGCCGGTGGCGACATGGACATCTGCATTGCACTGCGCACAGCTGTGCTCAAGGATGGTAAGCTCTATTCACAGGCCGGCGGCGGCGTTGTCTATGACAGCGACCCGGAGGCGGAATATCAAGAGACGGTGAATAAGGCCAAGGCCGTGTGGACAGCTGCAGCTGATGCCGCAAATTTCGCCGGCAGAGGCAACGGATAGCTGCCCCGCCCTCGCGGGCGCGGCAGATCAACGCTTGGCCGTCCCAGCAGTTTCAAAATGACATGAGGGCTTGTCAAAACACGAACCATGCATCACATTCAAACTATGGAATAAGTGGAGGACCCAAGCTGTGCCAATCTCAAGACGTTATTTCCTTAAATCCAGCGGCGGAGCCGCATTGGCAGCCAGCGGTGCGCTTTGGACGCCACAGGTGGCGCATGCGCAGCTTACTTTCGGGGATATGCGCCTCGATGTACTCAGCGATGGCAGCCTGCGCCTACCCGGCAGTTTTAGTTTTGGACCAATGCCACAGGACGAATTGGGACCAGTTTTAGCAGCCTATGATCAATCACCAGAGCTGCTCACCCCACCGTGTAACGTCACGCTTCTGCGCAGCGGCGATCGCAATATCCTATTTGATGTGGGCTCGGGGCCAGATTTCGCGCCGACAGCGGGGCTGCTCCTCGACTCGCTCGACGCGCTTGGCTTGGCCCCAGAAGACATCACCGATGTGGTCTTTACCCATGGGCATCCAGATCATCTTTGGGGCCTATTGGATGACTTCGATGACCCTTTATTTACCGAAGCCTCCTATCTCATGGGCAAAACCGAGTGGGATTATTGGATTGATCCCAAGACCGTTGACAGCATTTCCAGCGACCGCGTGCCCTTCGCTGTGGGCGCCAAAAGACGCCTAGAGGCCATTGAAGATAATATTGAGTTTTTCAACGATGGCGAAGAGATCTTGCCCGGTGTGGCCGCCCGCGCCAGTTTTGGTCATACGCCTGGACATATGGCATTTGAAATTCGCTCCGGCAGTCAAGCCGCTATGGTTGTCGGCGATGCCATTGGCAATGATCATGTGGCGCTGGCCCGGCCCGCTTGGATCTCAGGATCAGATCAGGATGGGGAGACCGGCGCGGCCACGCGGCTCAGCTTGCTTGACCAAATTGCAACAGAGCAGATGCCTCTCATCGGGTTTCACATCAATCAAGGCGGCATTGGCAGAGTTGAGAAAGCCTCCGAAGGCTATCGTTTTATTGCGGAGACCTAAATTATGCTGAAAAAAGTTATTCTATGCTGCCTTCTGGCCAGCCCGGTGCTGGCCAGCGAAGATATCCCCGATCAATACCCCGCCTCCTTGCTCTATTCAAAACCTGTGGAGGTGATCCCCCATGTCTTTTCCGCCATCGGCGCAACGGCCCCCTCGACCTATGAGAATGCTGGACACAACAACAATTTGAGCTTCATCCTCACAGGCGATGGGGTCGTGGTGATCAATGGCGGCGGCTCTTATCTTTTGGCCCAAGCGCTGCATGAGGAAATCAAAACCTTCACAGATCAGCCCGTGCGTCTTGTGATCAACGAAAACGGCCAGGGCCATGCCATGCTCGGCAATTCCTATTGGGCCGATCAAGGTGTTAAAATTGTCGCCCATATCGATGCAGCCCATGAGTTTGAAGATCGCGGCGCGCAAAGCCTTGCGGGGGCTGAAAACCGCTTGCAAGAGCGCGCGAAGGGCAGCCGGGTGGTGGTGCCCGATGAAACCTTCGAAGAGGTCTACCGCGTGCCATTTGGCGATATGGAGATCCAAGCGCTGCATCTTGGTCCCTCGCATAGCCCGGGTGACATCGTGGTTTGGATGCCAGAGCAAAGCCTGGTGATTGCAGGTGACATCGCATTTCACGAGCGCATGTTGCCCATTTTCGAGGAGACCATCACCATCGATTGGTTGGAGACTTGGGAAGAAGAGTTTGAGAAACTCAACGCCACCTATGTCATTCCTGGCCATGGGCATCCCACAAATATGGACCAAGTGCGCCGATACACCCGTGACTATCTGGTCTATCTGCGCGAAAAAGTGGGAGAACATCTTGATGCCGGCGGCGATTTGGCTGGCGCCTATTATGTCGACCAGAGCCCTTACACCCATCTCGACACATTTGAAGAACTCGCCACGAAAAACGCAGGCCGAGTCTTTGAGCAAATGGAATTCGAATAGGTCTAGGCCCTCGCCTACTGCGCAGCCATGGGTTTGCGTGCCAATTCGCATTGTGTCCAAAGATCACTTAGGGCCGCAACCAAAGCGTCGATATCAGCTGGCGAATGCACCGGCGACGGGGTGATACGCAATCGCTCCGTACCGCGCGGCACTGTGGGATAGTTGATGGGCTGAATGTAAATGCCATAATCCTTCATCAAGATATCGGATATGAACTTACATTTCATGGCATCCCCTACAATCACGGGGATGATATGGCCAGGGTTTTCCACATGAGGAATGCCGAGCGCATCAAAGCGCGCCCGCACTTCGGCCACCCGCTCAGCATGGGCCTGACGCTCCTTTTGGCTGGCTTTTAAATGTCGCACCGAGGCGGTGGCACCCGCCACAACGGCGGGCGGCAGCGCCGTTGTAAAAATGAAACCACTGGCGAAACTGCGCAGAAAATCACAGAGCTCTGCGGAGGCTGCGACATAGCCACCAACCACACCAAAGGCCTTGCCCAATGTGCCTTCAATGACGGTCACGCGATGCATGAGGCCCTCTTGTTCGGCAATGCCTCCGCCGCGCGGACCATAGAGCCCTACCGCATGCACCTCATCAAGATAGGTCATTGCGTTGTATTTCTCCGCCAGGTCGCAGATTTCAGCAATGGGAGCAATGTCACCATCCATGGAATAGACGCTTTCAAAAGCAATCAGCTTCGGACGATCCAAAGGCTGCTGTGCCAATTTGGCCTCAAGATCGGCCAAATCATTGTGCTTCCAAATTTGCCGTTCGGCTTTTGAGTGGCGAATACCTTCAATCATCGACGCATGGTTCAAAGCATCAGAGAGCACCAAACAGTCCGGAATGCGCGCCGCCAAAGTGCCAAGGGCAGCCCAGTTTGACAGATAGCCAGAGGTGAATAACAGCGCGGCGGGTTTGCCGTGTAGATCGGCCAATTCCTCTTCAAGCTGCACGTGATATTGGGTGGTGCCAGAGATGTTACGCGTTCCACCCGCCCCCGCGCCACAGGCGTCAATCGCGTCATGCATGGCGTTCAAGACAGTCGGATTCTGCCCCATGCCGAGGTAATCGTTGGAGCACCAAATCGTGACCTTCTGCGCATGTTCTGCTCGCGCCGTCGCATGGGGAAAATTGCCATTGTGGCGCTCTAGATTGGCGAACACACGATAGTCACCGCTTGTGCGCAGCTTGTCTAAAGAGGCTTTGAAAAACGCGTCATAATTCATGTCAATCTCCAAGCGCGTCTTGTACCAAAGAGTCGAGCAAAGCTTGAACCTGCTGCATGATACCATCGGGGTATCTGCGATATCCGATCATCACTTCACCCGCTCGGTCGGCGACGAAAATCGAATAGGGGCAATGGGCCACATTCATCGGATCGGCTTCCATCACCCGGCGCGAGACAACCGCAGAGCAAAACAAAAAGATATCCGCCGCATCAAAAATCCTAACGTCGCTGCCAAGATCTTGACCCGTCCGCTCCAGCATCTCACCTGTGTGGCTGACGTAATCGATCACCAAACCCGCGTCTAAAATCGCACTTTCAACGCTGAAGGTCGCGTCCTCGAACGTGCCATCAAAAGCATAGGTTATGGCAGGATTTTGCGCCAAAACGGGCAAGGACAAAGTGAGAGACAGAATGAGAGAGAGTCCAAACCCTAAACATGTCTTGCGCATCATCTATCCCTGCCTTGTTCTGGGGGGTGTCCTTATGGACGCACCAAGGTCCAACCGTTTTCGTCAAGCGTCATCAGATCCACAACACCGGCTGGAACTGTTTCCGCCATGGCCACAATCGGCGGCGCTTTGCCTTCTTTTTTCGTCATGCCAGCGATTGTATTGGAGCACGCCGCAAAGGTCACATTTGGCATCGAGGCACCAAAGCTCTGCAGGCGTTCCAGAACGGGCGAAGTGTCTTCGCGCAGCATGTGCAGCCCAGCATTGAAAGCCACGACGCGCACTTCAATGGTCTCGCCGAGACCTTCATAATGGCGCACCACATTGGCAGCGACATTCAACACTGTATTCATTTTCTGCGGGTTATTGTCGCTGATTTGCAGCGCCAGCTTGTGATCGGCCAGCCCATCCTGGGCCATAGCAGCTGCCCCAATCACACAGGACAGCAAGAAAGCTGAGAGTTTCATAACAAGTCGCATCGTAGATCTCCCTGAACAAAAGGGGTTTGAGGCAGGCCAGCCCGCCTCAAACCGGTGATATCATCGTGCAGTCTTACTCGAAGGTTTTCAAGTATTCGATAACGGCGGCTTGATCCGCCGCCTTGCGAAGCCCCGCAAAGGACATTTTTGTGCCCTTAAGGTAGGCCTTTGGTTTCGCCAAAAAGGCTGTCAATTCCGCTTCAGACCAAATTAATCCATCCTGAGCTGCATCGCGCAGCGCGTTGGAGTATTTGAAACCCTCCACAGATCCCGCAGCCGCGCCCACAACACTGTTGAGAACCGGGCCAGAGCGGTTTTTCGCTTTTTCACCGACCTGATGGCAAGATTTGCATTTCTTGAACACTTTCTCACCGGCAGCCGCCAGCTCCATATCAATTGCAGGGGCCTCTGGCTCAGGGGCCGCTTCTGGCGCGGCGGAGGCACTGGCCTCAGTGGCGCCCGCATTTGTGTCCAGCTCAGGCGTCACATCCAAGACCAATGCGCGCATAGTGATCTCAACGCTATCTTTACAATCTGTCATGCAAGGCTCGCCTGACCAAATCGCATATTCTGCCTCTGCGCGGTCATCTACGATGAAACCATCCGCATTTGGCATTTCGAAATCCATGAAATTCTCATCGGATAATACATAGTCATCCTCGATCAAGTCATTGGAATAAAGAATATAAGCCACGATTGCATAGACTTCGTCATCGCTCAATGTGCCGGCGTTGCCGTAGGGCATGGAGCGTCTAATGTAATCATAGGCAGTGGTCAAATGCGGCCAGTAAGATCCTACGGTTTTCAACGGATCCTCATGATCCAGCGTATCAGCGCCCCCCGCCAATTTTGGCCAATTGTCGATGCCTTCGGCGAAATCCCCATGACAGGCCGCACATTTCTCAGCGAAAATCTCTTCGCCATCTAGCGCGTCTCCCGACCCGACAGGCAGACCATCTCCCTTAGCATTGATGTCCCAATCCCAAGCGGCAATTTCAGCGGGCAAAGCGGCCCGGCCCAGGCCAAGTTTTTCGGCCATAACAGGAGCGGCCAGGCAGGAGGCGGTCAAAGCGATGGTTAAGGATTTAAGATACTTCGACATTTTCTGCCTCCCCGTTTTCACGCACCCACCAAGTTTGAATGCAATTATTGTGATAGATTGAGTTGAGACCGCGCACCTCGCGGAGCTGTGCTTTGGTCGGCTGCACATAGCCCGTCTCATCCATGGCCCGCGATTGCAGAAGCATTTCAGAGCCATCCCAATCCACATCCAGATAAAAGCGGGTGAGCGCCATTTTCTCGCCAGGCTTGGCCAAGCGGGCGGTTTCCCAGGTCTTGCCCCCGTCTCTGGACACATCCACGCGGGTGATGGCACCATTTCCAGACCAAGCCAGCCCGGTGATCACCAAAGGCCCTTTGCCATGGGTGATGGGGGCTTGTGGGCTTGGAGAGGTCACAACAGATTTCGCATCCATGGCCCATGTCCATTTCCGGCTGGTGCCGTCCTCAAGCGTGTCGGTATATTTTGACGTTTCCTCGCGGGATTCTACCGGCTCATTGGTCACCTCAATACGGCGGATCCATTTGACCCACATATTGCCTTCCCAACCGGGCACAACCAAACGCACCGGATAGCCATGCTCTTTGCGCAGAGCTTCGCCATTGGCCTTGAAGGCCACCAGAACATCGTCCAAAGCCTTTTCCATAGGAATAGAGCGCCCGTTCGATGAGGCATCGGCCCCTTCGACAAAGACCCATTTGCCCGCTGTGTCATAGCCGGCTTCTTGCAAAAGCAGGCGCAGCGGCACACCGGTATATTCCATATTGTGGATCATACCATGGGTAAACTGCGCGCCATTGAGCTGCGCGCCGGCCCATTCCATGCCCGTATTGGCCGCGCATTCGCAGAAATACACATGGTTTTCCCGTGGAAAGCGCTCCAAATCTTCATAGGTAAATACCAAAGGCGTATCAACCAACCCATTGATCATCAAACGGTAATCACTTTTCTTAAGGTCAATCGCGCCAGAGTGATGACGCTCAAAAGCGCAGCCCTGCGGTGTGATCGTGCCATCGAGTGCATGGATCGGTGTGAAATTGATCGAACTGACCGTATCGGCAGTCAACCACTCCACATTGCGGCGGATAACGTCCCCCTCATATTCAATCGGCAAACCATAAGGCGTGGCATCCACACCATCGCCGAAGCTTTGTGCCCAGTCTTGGGACTCGACAATTAAGGGATCTGCAGTTTGCGCCCGCGCTGCGGAAGAGGTCACAACCCCTGCCCCAACTGCCGCGGCGCCACTTAAAAACGCCCGGCGGGATGGTTTTTTGACGTCATATGTCGACATAGTATTTTCCTTCAATCACACAGAGCCGCCTTAGGCCCCGATAACCTCAACAGAGTTGTTCGGATCCAATGAGATCGTCCCTTGCTTGCGGATATGATTTTCCACCACATCCCAAATTTGCGGCCCCTCAGTGCCTTCGTTCACACTGGCCCAACCGGCAATTGTGTAGCTTTTCGCAGATTCGATCTTCTCACCCGTTTTCAATAAAGTCATATCGGTGATCCGTTGACCCTGGGGTTTGTTGATATCGATGCGATAACCAAGGCCGCCAACCCGCACCATATCCCCGCCTTGCTGATAGTAAGGATCCGGGTTGAACAGGTTGTCGGCCACATCTTCCAAGACCACATGCAGGAATTCACCGGTCATCTCGGTTCGATAAACCTCGCCGTAAGACATTGAAGTTACGTTCCAAATATCTTCGCGGGTAATATCTTGGCCGGGGAGAATCGATGGACCCCAGCGCACGCCGGGCGACAAGGCAATGTCCGCATCCCGCTCTTCAATCAATGCGTTACAAATGAGATCATCCCATGTGCCATTGAAATTGCCGCGGCGATAAAGCGTTTGATCCTCTGCTGTGCGGCCAATGACTTCGCGCAGCTCCGTCTCATAAGGAGCGCGCTGCGCGTCAATGACTTTTGCAACTTCCGCATCTGGCTCAATCACATCTGAGAAGATTGGGATCAGCTTGTGCCGGAAACCCATCATCTGGCCGTTGCGCACGTCCAGATCCACGCGGCTGACGAATTTTCCGTTAGAGCCGGACGCCACGATGATGGTTTTTTCCACCAATACAGGTTCGGGCAAGGCGTCATGGGTATGGCCAGAAAGGATCACATCAATCCCTGTCACAATGCCAGCCATTTGTTTGTCCACATCAAAGCCATTGTGGCTGAGACAGACCACCAGATCGGCCCCATTGGCGCGGACCTCATCCACCATCGCTTGCATATTCTCATCGCGGATACCGAAGGCATACTCGGGGAACATCCAGCCGGGATTGGCGATGGGCATATAGGGGAAGGCCTGACCAATCACGGCAACTTTCACCCCACCGGTTTCAAAGAACTTATAGGGCGGGAACATGTCGGTCGGCTCATCCCATTCGCTGTCAAAAATATTCTGGCCCAAAGCCGCGAAAGGCAGCCCTTCAACAATCTCATTGACCCGCTCGCTGCCCAGGGTGAACTCCCAATGGAAGGTCATCGCATCAGGCCGCAAAGCATTCATAACATTGACCATATCCTGCCCGGCAGTTTTGTGGCAGGTGTAAGAGCCATGCCAAGTATCCCCCCCATCCAGCAGCAAAGCATCGGGACGCTCGGCGCGGATGTGATTGATGACAGTGGCGACACGATCCAATCCACCAACGCGCCCATAGCCCTTGGCCAGAGAGGAAAAATCATCATACGTCAGCGCATAGGCCGAGGCGCTGCCATCATTAATGCCATAGAGCTTGCGGAAATCTGCCCCGGTGACATGCGGCACCTGTCCGCGATTGCCACCGACACCAATATTGATCTCAGGTTCACGGAAGAAGATGGGTTTCATCTGAGCGTGAATATCTGTCACATGGATCAAAGAGACATTGCCGAAGGTATCAAATTCGAGCAACTTACTTTGGGTCAAGGATTGCTGTGCTGCCAGCCGGCCCCAGTTGCCAAAGCCAGATCCACCGTAAAGCGCGGCCGCGGCCATAGTGGTTTGCAAAAAATCACGACGAGATATCATTTCGGTCCTCACATCCGCGCCACATATGCACGATATTGAATTCGTTTAACTGTAAAAGAACCCATGGCCCCTCATAGGACATGGGTTCTCAAGGTTTATATTAGTTGCGGACCGATGGGGTCTCTACAGATAGACCATTGCCACGCGCTGCGAGATAGAGCTCAAGAGCCTTAAATTCATCGCCACCCACCTTAAAGGGTGTCGCGCGAATATTTTCCATACAGCCTTTGAAACGCCCATGCGCAGAGTTCAGCTTAGCATTCTTCAAACGGTATGCTGGAAAGCCGTTGATTTGACCTTGGCTCAGGTGATCGGCCCGGATCATCACGCCGTAATTGTCTTCATGACAATTTGAGCAGGCCATATCCAATTGACCAACACGCTGGTAATAGAGGTCCTTACCCCGCTCAAAGAACGACGCCGCATCACCATCAACCGCAACATTAATCGACATGCCGCGCGATTGCAGCCCGATCAAAGCGGTCACAGCGGTCATTTGACCACCGGAATACTTCCAAGGCTCCGCACCCATACGGTCAGTGCGGCATTCATTGACCAGATCTTCCATAGTGACCAATTCGCCATTCTCCACCCGTGGCAGAGTTGGACGCAGGCCCGCAAAATCGGCTACATCTTCGTGACAGCTTGCACAGGCCTTGCCTTCGGACCCTTCAACCTTATCAAACAAATCAACGCCTTGATCGACGAAAACGAAGGCCGGATTCTCGAAATCATCCATTTGCAGAACCTGGGTTTCACCCGTTCTAAAGTGCCAACCAGAATAGACCGTATCGAGGTTTTCAGCAAAGGCCGGCGCATCGGCCCGGGTCTTAATAACTTCCCCGTCTACCGACAATGTCGCGTCATCTTGTGCAGACGCAAAACCAGCGGACAAAGCGACAATGGCTGCACTCGTTAGTAAAGTCTTGAATTCCATTTTCAGTCCTCCCTAGACCACAAGATATTAGGCTATTTTTATTTTCTTTGAGGTCTCATAGACAGAACCATCGTCGTCATACCAAGTGAATTTGAACTCACCGGCTTCAGACACCATGGCATCAAATTGGAAATATGGATTCGTTGAAATCGCAGGTTCCAAAGTCACATCGATGATATTTTGACCATTAAAGTCGGCTACAAACCGATTGATAATTGAGCGCGGGATGATGTTTCCGTCGCCATCTTTGCGCACACCGGATTCCATTTTATGGCTGATCAAAGTCTTGATCGTGATCACATCACCTGCTGCGGCCGATTTTGGAACCTTAACGCGCGGTTTTACACCTTTCGCCATCAGTACTTCTCCTTAAATTCTGAGTTTAGCCGCCGCAGCCGCCGATTGTTACTTTTACAGTGGCACCCGCTTGGCGGAATGAGCCATCTTCCATTTTCGCCACAGCAACCACGTCTTGGGTCTTTGCCAAACGAATCCGAGTTGCGCCGGACCGCGCGCCAGCCATTGGACCGAAATTAAATGTGGCGACGGCTGGCGTCGGGTTGCCCGTTGCCAACAGCATGATGGACACGGCGCCGGGCGCTGTGACCGATACGGGCACAGTGTTGCCGTTTTCGGCGATCTCAGGGGCTGTCAGCTCAATGCCGCCCTCTGCAACGCTGGCGCCGCCAGTAAAGGCCGCAATTGCATCATCGGTTTTCGATGCAAAGGCGGGCATCCCTGATAAACTCGCAGCGGCAAATGCGCCGGATCCGAGGGCCAGAATGTTTCGTCTCGTAAATTCCATGTTATGTCTCCCTGATCTTAGTCAGATCTTTAGTCTTTAAGGGTCAAAAGATATGCCACCACATCTTCAACTTGTTGGGCTGTCAGAAGCGATTTGCCATCGAATTTTTTGAGCGGGCGCTCATATCCGCTATCGATGTAGAAAGCTGGCATAATCGTACCATCGAACATCATCTTGGCGTTGACCACGATCCCGCGCAATTCAGCCGCTTCCCAGCGATCACCAACGCCGGTCAGTGGCGGGCCGACTTCCCCGTGAAACTGCTGCTCTGGCATGTCATCATTCGTATGGCAGGCGAGGCAGTTTCCCAATTTGCGATTCATAAAGGTCTTACGACCCGCGGAGGCATCTCCAGCCGTTCCGGTCAAAGAGGCCATCACAGAGCCATCCTGAAACGCGACATCACTTGGCGCAGTCTCCGCGACAGCAGTTGTCACACTCAGCACCGACACTGCGGCAATTGTAAAAATATTTCTCATGCGTCCTCCCGAAACACTTTTTTTGTTTGTGTGTACCGTAGTCGACTAACGGGGCATCAATCAACCACAAATTCACTTTAATGAATTTATTATTGCCCGACTTGCTTTAAAAAGCCCTAACTTTGCTCGGCAAACTTGCGGGCATGGTACTTTTGAAAACTCTCTTCGCCGTCATAACCATGTTCAACAACCCAGCTCAACATATTGAATGTCGTGTGTTTATCAAAGGCTCCGGGCATATTGGCCACAGCAGCCTGGCTGGCGGTGACATCGTCTGCCACCTCTTCAGGGAAAAACAGGAGTGACGGAGTAAACAGCGCGCCCCAACGGCGAACCATCTCTTTTTCCGGCAACACAGTCCCGTCAAAGTCCGTCACTTCGACGTCTCCAAACATATTTATCTGCACAACGAAGAAGTTTTCGTCGATATAATCGGCGATCTTGGCCACAGGAAAAACTTCTTCATGCATTTTCTTACAATAGATACAGCCGCGCTGCTCAATGATCACCATGAGCCGTTTGCCTTCGGCATTTGCGTCAGCCAGATCCTCTGACAGATCTTTGAACGTGTCTCGCATCCACGGCGCCTTATGCAAACCATCGTCACCCATTTCGGCGAACCCCATGGTTGCACTCATGAAAACAACGGCGGCGGCCAATAATAAACGTGTCATTGCAGTCCCTTCCTATCCGATACGCCCAAAACTGGGCACAAGTTCTAACATCCATTGCGCGATATAGTTCATAGAATTTGTCGCGATGAGCAATCCAAAAACAATCAAAAACACACCCATTGCTTTTTCAACCAGCCCCAAGTGCCGCCGAAACCGCGCCATCCAGCGCATGAATGGGGCAATGAAGAAAGCCGCAATGATGAAGGGCAATGTCATTCCCAGCCCATAGGCCAAGAGCAGCAAGGCCCCATTCCAAGCCGTTTCCGCACCAGCTGCGGTAAACAAAATCGCCGCCAGAACCGGACCGACACAAGGGGTCCAGCCAAAGGCAAAGGCCAGACCAACCACATAGGAGCCGATCAGGCTGAGGTTCGACATTTTACCGGTATCAAAACTCATCTGCCGATAGAGCAGAGCGATCTTGATCACCCCTAGGAAATGTAAACCCATGGTGATGATAATGGCAGCCGCCGCCCAGCGCAGAATATCGAAATATTCGCGCACAACCTGTCCAAAGCTGGTCGCCGCAGCGCCAAGCCCCATGAAAATAGTGATCACACCGGCCGCAAAAAACATGGCCGCAAGCACTGCACGGCGTCGCGTGGCGCTATCAATCTCTGAGTCGCTGCTGATTTGGTTCATGCCAACCCCAGCCAGATAACTCAGATAAAACGGCACAATTGGCAAAATACAGGGAGAAACGAAAGATAACAGCCCCGCCAAAAATGCTGAAACAATGGAAATGTCGAACATGAGGCGTCACCTATATTGCAATTTGATAAATTCATATTACAATTTATGAATACGAAAGGTCAATTTCCAAATGTGGACTAAAGCACTGAGCCTCACCCTTGCGATGCTCGCCCTTCCAGCCATGTCAGAGACACGCTTGATTATGGCGGAGGAAGAGGGCTGCATGTGGTGTGCCCGCTGGAATGAAGAGATTGGCCCGATTTATCCAAAAACACCCGAAGGCCGCGCCGCGCCGCTCCAGCGTTTGGATGTGCATGATCCTCTGCCAGCCGAGTTGCAATTCGACCGCAGCCTGCATTTCACGCCAACCTTTGTGCTTATGGTGGATGGGGTTGAGGCCTCCAGAATTGAAGGCTACCCGGGGGAAGATTTCTTTTGGGGCCTGCTTGGGCAGATGCTGATCGCGGCCGCTGTTCCCGTGAGCCAATGAAATTCGTGTTATTGACCCATGAGGGCCTAATATGTCACATATACTAGACAGCGTGCACATGAGGCAGAACAAAACCATGGCTTTGCCGGTTTTTGACAAAAATATTTGTCCCGAAGATATGGACAAAATGGCAGGTAACGCGGTTCGAGCCGCAAACTTTCTCAAGGCGATCAGCCATGAGGGGGGCCTCATGATTCTGTGCTATCTCGCCTCTGGTGAGAAATCCGTGACGGATCTTGAAGAGCTGCTCTCGGCCCGCCAAGCGGCTGTATCGCAGCAATTGTCGCGCCTACGGATGGAGGGGCTTGTCACCCCACGCCGCGAAGGCAAGGTGATTTATTACAGTTTGACCGACAAACGCTCTACGCAAATCATGGAGGTCGTCTATGATCTTTTTTGCCGGGGCACCTAGGGCGGTCACATGCTAGACACACTGTCAGAACCCGCAATTGTCGCATGGATCGGCTTGGCGGGCGGCGTGGTTCTTGGGCTCGCGGCCCGCATTGGCCGATTTTGTACGCTTGGCGCTCTGGAAGATCTTTTTTACGGCGACAGCTCTGAGCGCGTGCGCATGTGGGGCATTGCGATTGGTTTGTCGATTGCCGGCAGTTTCGCCGCCCAGGCGCTCGGCTGGATCGATCTGACTAACTCAATCTACCTCTCAGCGGCTTGGAACCCATGGGCGAGCGTCGCAGGCGGCCTCACCTTTGGCTATGGCATGGCACTCGCAGGAAATTGCGGCTATGGCGCATTGGCCCGACTGGGCGGCGGAGATATTCGCGCCTTCATCATTGTTCTGGTCATGGGTATATTCGCCTATATGACGATTGCAGGCCCCTTGGCCTATATGCGCATTTGGATCTTCGAGGGCGGCAGTGCAGCCCCTACCCCGCCAAGCATCGCATTTGCGCTGTCGGATCAACTCGGGCTCTCCCTTACTTGGGTCGGTATGGGCCTAGGGTTTTGCATCTTTGCCCTCGCCGCTGTCCGTCGCCCGTTTTGGCAACATCTCAAAACAATGTTTTGGGGCGGGCTGGTGGCCGGGGCGATTGTATCTGGCTGGATTGGCACACAATGGATTGCCACCCATGGCTTCGAAGAGCTGCCCGTTGTCACCCACACCTTCTCTGCCCCGATCGGTGAAAGCCTCATCTACCTGATGAGCGCCAGCGGCAATTCTGTGAGCTTTGCCACAGGATCTGTCTTAGGCGTCTTGATTGGTGCTTTTCTCGGCTCCATATTCAAAGGGCACTTCCGCTGGGAGGCCTGTGACGATGCGCGCGAGTTACGCCGGCAAATTTTTGGGGCGGCGCTTATGGGCGTCGGATCCGTCTTGGCGCTGGGATGCAGCGTTGGACAGGGACTATCGGCCTTCTCCACCCTCGCCTATGGCGCCCCTGTAACGCTCATCTGCATCATGATTGGTGCCGCAATCGGGCTCCGCCAATTGATCCAAGGGTTTCATCAAATCGATTGAGCCCTGCGGCACTGGCAAAATTTTTGACCACCACCGCATTTAGGACCAAATTTCTGCACCTCAATTCAGCGCCTCCAATAAGGTTCTGATCTTTCAACGCCCTGCAGAACCCTATTCCTTCTATCCCGCTCACAGTAGAATTTCGTCACCCCAAGCGCATTTGCATCCTGTAGTTTTAAGGGGCAAGTGAGGATCAAACAATAAAAGGTGTTTGATATGTTTGAACAACTCGGTTTCGAAAACCTGAACCCGACACAGGCGTCGCTGATCTTAGCATTGATCCTTGGCCTGCTGTTCGGCGCGATTGCCCAGCATCTCAAGTTTTGCTTCAGAAGCGCTGTTGTGGGCACAGGAAACAGCGCTCAAACAGCGCGCGGCATCTGGTTTATCACCTTGGGAACAGCCTTGCTCGGCACGCAGCTTTTGACTGTGACGGGATATATCTCGTTTGACGATCACCGTTTGCTGGCAAGCGATCTTCCAGTTGCAGCAATCCTTGTCGGAGGTGTCATGTTTGGCATTGGCATGGTGCTCACCCGTGGGTGTATCTCGCGCCTCTCTGTGCTGACCGGCTCGGGCAATCTGCGGGCCCTCACCGTGCTTGTAGTCTTCGCAATTCTTGCCCATGCGACGCTTAAAGGCATTCTAGCCCCTCTGCGCGTCTGGCTTGGCTCTGTCACCCTGCCCATGGGCGAGGTCAGCTCGCTTGCGGGACTTCCCGGCGGCGCTGCCGTTTGGGCGGTTCTGTTGGCTTTGATCTGCTTTGCCCTCGCCGCCCGCTCTGGTGTCGCTTGGAGTAAAGCGCTCTGGGCCGGGCTGCTGGGCCTCTTGGTCCCCGCGGGATGGCTTGGCACAGGCTTTGTCTTACAAGATGAATTTGACCCCATCGTGATGCAATCTCTGTCCTTTACCGCCCCTGCTGCAGATTTAATCTTTTGGACAGTGGCCTCCTCCGCCATTCCGGCCGGATTCGGAGTTGGGTTGATCCTCGGCGTGGTGCTCGGAGCCGCGGCGGCCTCCCTCAGCAAAGGTGAATTTCACTGGCAATCTTTCGACACAGCCAAACAAACCGGCCGTTATTTCTTGGGCGCGGCGCTCATGGGTGTGGGCGGGGTATTGGCAGGTGGCTGTACCGTTGGTGCGGGTCTGGCGGGCATTGCAAGCCTCAGCATCGCCGCACTCCTTGCACTGGCCTCAATCGCTCTCGGCGGATGGGCCATGCAGGCGTTGTTGTCAGAAAAAAATAGCGCAGCTATTGGCGCGCATTAGAAGATTGAGCGCTCAAGGGCGGGTGATCTGCCCTTGAGCTTCTTATCGTTACAGCGCCTGCAACCGTTTGAACAATGACGAAGTATCCCAGCGACCACCGCCCATCTTCTGCACGTCTTTATAGAATTGATCGACCAAGGCCGTAACAGGCAGGCTCGCGCCATTCTCATCGGCCGTCGCCAAACAAATTCCCAGATCCTTGCGCATCCAATCCACAGCGAAGCCATGCTCAAAGTGATCGTCCAGCATCGTCTCGAAGCGATTGGACATTTGCCAGCTGCCGGCAGCGCCTTGGCTAATGACCTCAACCACAGAGGCACCATCCAGCCCAGCTTTTGAGGCAAAATGCATCGCCTCTGAAAGGCCTTGCACCAGACCGGCAATGGCGATCTGGTTGCACATCTTGGTCATTTGTCCCGCACCGCTCTCGCCAATGCGACGGCAGAGCTTTGAATAGACCGCCATAGCAGGCTCAGCGCGGTCAAAATCGGCCTGATCACCACCGCACATGATCGACAATTGGCCATTCTCAGCGCCCGCCTGGCCACCAGAAACAGGCGCATCCACAAATGCGATGCCTTTGATGCGCGCGGCCTCATACAGCTCACGCGTGACCGCGGCAGAGACCGTGGTGTGATCTACGAAAATACTGCCCTCGGCCATAGACGCAAAGGCGCCGTCTGGTCCCAAACAGATCGACCGCAGATCGTTATCATTGCCGACGCAGGCCATGACCATCTCAGCTCCCTTTGAGGCTTCAGCCGGGGTTGCGCCAGTTGCACCGCCATGCTCAGAGGCCCAAGCGCCGGCTTTTGCAGCCGTCCGATTGTATACTGTGACCTCATGGCCCGCACGCGCTAGATGTCCCGCCATTGGGTAGCCCATGACACCTAAGCCTAAGAACGTAATTTTTGTCATTGTCTTATCCATCTCAGTTAAAGCTGATCGCCGGGCGCCTTACCCGCGAAAAATGCATCCAAATTGTCGAGGGCACGAAAGCCCATAGCGTCCCGCGTCTGGCCGGTCGCACTGCCAATATGGGGCAGCATGAAAATATTATCAAAACGGCTGAACGCGGGATTTCCACCCGGCTCGACTTGAAAACAATCCAAACCCGCAGCGGAAAGCTGCCCGCTGTCTAGGGCCCCGATCAAGGCGGCCTCATCTACCAAAGCTCCACGCGCCGTGTTCACAAACACCGCACCGGCCGGCATGAGAGCGAAGCGCTCTGCGCTCATCAAACCGTTGGTTTCAGGCGTCGCCGGGCAGTGAAGCGACAGAAAATCGCTGACCCCCAGCAGGCTTTCAACCGTGTCATGATAGACGGCCCCCTGGGTGAGCTCTTCGGCAAGCGGGCTGCGGTTGAAGTAATGCAGCTCCATATCAAAGCCGCGGGCCTTCGCAGCAAAAGCCCGTCCCACACGGCCCATGCCAATGATCCCAAGCCGCGCGCCTGTGACCTGTTTGCCAACCATAAAAGCCGGTGACCAGCTGTCCCAGGCGCCTGAGCGCACGATCCGGTCTCCCGCCACCGCATGACGCGCAGCACCGAGCATTAAAAGCATGGCAAGTTCAGCGGTGGCATCGGACAAGACATCAGGTGTGTTTGTCACCACGATGCCGCGGCTTTTCAGTGCCGGCAAATCACAATGATCCACGCCGACTGAATGATTGGCCACAATTTTCAACCGATCTGAAAACTGCGCGACAACCTCAGCTGAAAAATGCTCAGAATGACAAGGGATGATGCCATCGAAGGCAGCGCTGGCCGCAATAATTTCCTCGGCGGTTCCTGGTCTATCTTCATAGTTGATGACCACCTCATAGTCCCGTGCCGCCCGCTCAAGCGTCGCGTCAGACAAACGCCGGGTGACCCAAATTCGTGGCTTGCTCATTTTTTGGAAACACATTCTTCCCAGAAATTATACACCGCCGCCACGCAGACCAGCAGCGCAATCAGCATGAAGGGCAGACCGCCCGAAAACCCTGCAAAACCGGTCGAAATACTATGTGACAGGCCCGCGATGAATATGAGGAAAAGAGCCGTGCCCACAAGCCCCCCGATGAGTTTGACAGTTCTTGACATGCGATTGTCCTTCGTTAGGTGGCTTGCGCCAGGTGGAGTTGCAACCATCGCGCGGTGCGCAAAAGACGGTCATCTTTTTCAATTGGCCCGATGAGCTGTACGCCAATTGGGAGGTTATTGTCACCCACCAAAAGGGGCAGGCTGACGCAGGGCAGACCGGCCAGGGTCCATAGGGTGCAAAATATCGGATCGCCCGTGCCTGACCCAAATTTGGGGGCTTCCCCGGTTGCGCAGGGGGCAATGATCGCATCAAATTCGACAAACAGCTCATCAAAGAAGGTTTGGGCCGAGGCCTTCACCGCAAGCGCATCTGTGTACTCAGCTTCACTAATTTTCCGACCCCGTGCCACAATGAGCTGCAGTTCGCGGCTCAGATCTTCGAAATTCGCATCAAAGACTGCGGCTTGATGTTGGCAAATTTCATATTCGTGAATGCGTGCCTGTACCGCTACAAGGTTGGCCAAAGTATCGGCCGCCGCCATGCGCGTGATCCGCGGACCGAGCACATCCAGAACAGCCTCCATCCCTTCGTGAGCGTCGGGGGAAAGCCGGTCATAAAATGGCAGGTTGAACCAGACCAAATCTGGCGCAACAGGCGCTTCAGCTTGCGCGCCGGCGCGCATTTGAGGGCGCGGTCTGGCAAAGCTGCAGCTGTCGGCCTGATCATAGCCTGCCAAGGCATCGGTCAGCAATGCCACATCTTCCAACGAGCGGCCAAAACAGCCAACTTGATCGAGACTATCGGAGGTTTTCAACACCCCTGCCCGGCTGATCACGCCCCGGGTGGGTTTAAAACCAAAGGTGCCGCAGAAGGATGCTGGCCGGATCACAGACCCGTTGGTTTGCGTTCCAATTGCCAAAGGCACGTGGCAGGCCGCGACGGCCGCGGCAGAGCCGCTGGAAGAGCCGCCAGGGCTGTGCTCTGGATTGTGCGGATTTCGGGTGTCATTGGCGTGAACAAAGGCCAATTCGGTTGTCACCGTTTTGCCCATAATCACGGCCCCAGATTCACGCAGACGCTCGACCAAGCGCGCATCTTTATCTGGCTGACGATCTTTGAAAATATCAGTCCCGCGCTGGGTTGGCATATCGCGGGTATCGATGACATCTTTCAAACCAACGGGCAAACCATGCAAAGGCCCGGTGCCCAGCCCTGCTTTGCGAATGCGGTCGCATTCTGCCGCCTGCGCCAAGGCGCTCTCCGGGTCCAAATAGGCCCAAGCGTTGATTGATGCATCCGTATCTGCAATCTGCGCAAGGCAGGATTTCACCAGGTCCACGGAGGAGAGGCGACCTGAGGCGATGGCTTGCACCGCCTCAGTTGCTGTTAATGTGTAGGGGGCTATCTTCACGGGACGTAGACACCAAACAGATAGTCAGGGAACCATAGGGCAATCCCAGGGAAAATATACATCAAGACCATTGTGAAAATCACAATGCCCAAATATGGCATAATCCCCTTGAAAATCTCAATCAGCTCGATCTGATTTTTCAGCACACCCTTAAGGTAATAGGCCGACATGGCCATGGGCGGCGTTAAAAACGATGTCTGCAGATTCAAGGCCACGAGCATCGCGAAAAAGTAAGGGTTCACGCCAAAGGGCTCAAGAAGCGGCAAGAAGATCGGAACGAAGATGATCAGAATTTCTGACCACTCCAAAGGCCAGCCTAGAACGAAGATGATCAACTGCGCCATGATCAAAAATTGGATCGTGGTCAAGTTCATGCCGATGACCCAATCGCTGATCAAATCATGCCCCCCGAGGTAGGAAAACACCGATGCAAATGTCCAAGACCCAACAAAGAGCCAGCACACCATCGCCGTCGCTTTTGCGGTGAGAAAGACGCTTTCCTTGAGCTTATCCCAAGTCATTGAGCGGTAGATCACCGCTAGGATGATACCTCCCAATGCCCCCATAGCCGCCGCTTCTGCCGGCGTTGCGAGGCCGCCCAGAATAGAGCCCAAAACCAAAGCAATGAGCACCGTCAGCGGAACAAAGGACACCAAAAGGTCCCAGTAGATTTTCGAAGGCGGCGGCACGTCATCCAGATTTGGCTTTGGCGCCAGTTTTGGGTTTATCCAAACACGGACGATCACATATACAATGTAGAGACCCGCGAGCAAAAGGCCCGGAAAAACGGCCGCTGCATAGAGGCGCAGAGGCGACAGGTTGCCGATGGCGGCATAGACAATCAACATGATTGACGGTGGGATCAAGATCCCCAAAGTACCGCCAGCACAGATCACACCAGAGGCAAAGCTTCGGTTATAATTGGCGTTGGCCATGGCCGGATAGGCCAACAAGCCCATCAATGTCACAACCGCGCCCACAATGCCCGAGGCCGTGGAAAACACCGCACAGGTCAGCAAGGCGGCAATCGCCAAAGAGCCCGGCAAGTTACGCGCAGCCATATAGAGCGAAAAGAACAGCCTGTTCACAATATTGGCCCGTTCCACCACATAGCCCATGAACAAAAACAAAGGAATGGCGACCAGCGTGTCGTTCTCCATGACCGAATAGGTGTTTTGGTTCAGCAAGTAGAAGATGTTGTTATTGAAAATATCCGAGAACATTTCCGGAGGACCTTGATAATAGGCGTAATAGCCAAAGCCAACGCCCATGGCGATCAAAGTAAAAGCAATTGGAAATCCAAGTAATACCAGCACGATAAACAGGCAAAGCATTAGGATGGCGACTTCAGGGTTTGTCATCATTTTATCTTTCAAAAAGTGCCATAGGCTTAGTGAGAACCGCGCGAGCTTGGCTCACCGCCGCTCAAAGGGGATGGGATTGTCAGGTCGTCGCTATCCATCAGCATGTCTTCAGTCTCGCGCACATCGCTCAGACGTTCCATCCATTGACCCGTTTTCATGGCCGTCCAGCAGCGGATGAGCTCAGCAACCCCTTGCACCAAGAGCAACGCACCGGCCAGAGGGATGAGTGTTTTGAAGAAATAAATCTGAATCCGCGCCGGGCTGTTCCAGCTCACCTCTTTATAACGCCAGCTGTCAGATGCAATTTCCCAACCGTACCAAAACAGTGCCAAAATGCCTGGGAAGAAAAACAAAAGGTACAGCAAAAAGTCGACCCGGGCTTGCCAACGCACAGAGAAAAGGCGGTACACCACATCGCCGCGCACATGCGTATCCTGCGCCAAAGCGTAGGGACCGGCCATTAAAAACAGTGCCCCATACATTTGCACCATCATGTCGAAAGCCCAAACTGTCGGTGCGTTGAGCACGTATCGCATGAAAACCTCATAAGAGACTGACAGCGTCAGGATCAGAATGCACCACCCAAAGGCGCGCCCGACCCATATATTCAGACCTTCGATTGCATGAACTAATTTTATCACCACTTTGCCCCTTCAAGATATACGAAATCCGGAGGCTCATAGACAAGCCCCCGGACCTCATGTGTGTTCAGATCAACCGAAATAGTGGTTATAGGCCAGCTTATAATCCGGCTGGTTGAGGTTCAGGTAGCCCATGACGTTTTTGGCGTAGGCTTTCTGGCTTTCGATGACTTTCGCAAAGAACGCATCTTCGGCCGAGATCCGGTCAACAACCACATCCCAAGCTGCCAATTGTGCAGCCATAACGTCATCTGGAGTCCGGTGCACATTCACGCCCTGTTCGTTTTGCAAAGTTTGCAAATCGTCTGCATAGCGCTTGGTGTTATGCCAATAGAAGTTGGAGTTTTCAGCTTCGGAGGCATATTTCAAGATCGACTGCAGCTCTTCGGGCAGTGCTTCGAACTTACGCTTGTTGAACGTGACTTCGAAGAATTCTTGCGACTGGTGGAATGACGCCAGGTGATAGTCTTTAGAGACGTCCTGCATCCCGAAATCGCGGTCAGACGTCGGGTTGTTGAACTCAGCCGCGTCAATCAGGCCAGATTTCATCGCTGGCTGGATTTCCCCGCCTGGCAATTGAACAACAGACATGCCCATTTCGAGCAATACATCTGCGGCCAAACCAACCGTACGGTATTTCAGACCATCCATTTGCGATACGTTTTTGATCTCTTCTTTAAACCACCCCAGCGGCTGCGCTGGCATAGGTGAGTTGAAGAAGGATACAACATTCAGGCCCAAAGTGCCCATGAGCTCGTCGAACAGCTCTTGGCCGCCGCCATAGTTGACCCAACCCAAAACTTCTTGTGACGACCAACCAAAACATGGGCCGGTGCCAAACAAGGACGCAGCTTTGGATTTGGAATACCAATAAGCGGGCACGTAATGTGCGGCGTCCAGAACGCCGCGGTGCACCGCGTCTTGCATCTGGCTGGTTTTGACAACCGAGTCGACGGCCAGAAGGTCAATTTTCAGCGAGCTGCCAGCCATGGCGTGAACACGATCCACATAGGATTGCGCATTCTCTAAGAATATGCCGCCGCCCCAGGCTGCTTGCATTTTCAATGTGGTTGTGTGGTTTGCGGCAATCGCTGGCGTCGCCAATGCTGCGGCACCTACAACGGCAGAGCCGCGCAGGAATTTTCTACGATTCAGAGTGTCAGTCATGTTTCCTCCCAAGGATTTCTCGAGTTTGACGATACGCAATGCGCCGCCAGACTTTATTTTAGGGTTCTCGCACCTAACTTGGCCTCTAAAGATCACCGATCCTCACACCCAAGCCCTCACAGCACCAGCTCCTCAACCAACAGTTGACGAATAGATCGCCGAAGACAAGCAATTCCTATGCATTTTATTGGACAGATTGCCGCTCCAAAGATGGAAAGTTCCAAATTATAGGCGCTAACATCGGCAACCCATATTTGGAGAAAATGAGGCATTCCTCGAATAATTACCTATTTAATTTAAAAAAATCGGGATAATTCAGTCTATATTGAAAATATTGAAATGATATTTTCGATGAAATCATAGCATCATATTTCGGGTCATTTGGTTAGAAAATTTTACCAAAATAATTTGTTAAAATGATTGAGGCTCATTCCAGATAGCGTCTTTCAAAGTGTAAGACCCTCCGAATCGACCTTTCTGCTCAGTGCAAACGAGCAACTTCTCTCGGCTCCACGTCTAAGTGCCGAACCGTTTGGCGGATCCCCTGCACCCCATCGCGCCGCACAGCTGAGGTGCGTCGATCAAACCAGTGCGAGTCTGATAACTTGCTCACGTCACCACGCGATTTTCGAAACCCAAGTCCTATTCAACGACCGTGCAGGCAAAGGCTTGCGACTGTATAACTGGCTCTGATCGATATTTTATGATCGCAGTGTGAAACAATATCCCCGCGTCGAGCCAATACAAATCGTCACGCTCCTCAGATTGCGCACGGGCACGAAATCCAGAGGCGCCATCAAGCGTGACGTGATAGATGTCGTGATAAAACACACCGTCGCCAGTAAGATTTTGTCCTTCTTGTAAAAAATTTAAAATCCGTCCTGGAAATGCGGGGCTCATGCGCCCGTCTGCCGACAGCGAAATGCGATCAAGTTCAACACAGCTATACCGTACATCGGCCAAAATGGTGGTCCCGATGAATGCAAACGAAAGAACTATTGCGAACCGTTTCATTTTTATGAGGTAGCGTCTTTGAGCGCAAAGGCAACGGCTGCTACTGTGTCATTATAAAGCCCTCTGCATAACGCCCTTTCAACATTGAAAAAGAGGGCAACGCCGGCTTGGGTGGGCACATATATGCGGTGGTGGAACCGCTGCAATATTTGAACGATACATATATCAGTAAGTTGAGGCGCTGAATGCGCCTAAGGGGCTACTGGGCTACTGGGCTACTGGGAGGCAGGCCGCCGCAGGCCGGTGTTGCAACCGAGCAAAGTGTTTTGGCTTGGCAACTATATTGTGTAGATGTCTGTTATATATCCTACCAAAACAAACCACCCAAAGCCTAACTCTGCAATAATGATTAACCAAGACGACCCGGTTTGGGGCAAGGTGACAAAGTGCAAGTAATAACATGTCCCTAAACCACTTTCTCTAAAACCTCAAAGGCGTCCCAGGGCTTTTCAGCCTCCGGGACGCCTGCCTAGTTCATATGTTTCGCTCTAGAACTGATGCTGAAACGAGAGCTTTACTGATGTGCGCTTGGTGCCCCCAATTCCCTCTTGCTCCAGTTCCGCTTGAAAAACGGTGGCACCATCGCGATCACCTTTTGTTTACTTTCAACCGGAAGCGCATGGGTTTGCGGACATCTGCCCTGCTTTGCGCTCAAGCGGAGACTACTGGCCAGGTCAGTCGGACCATGCAGCCAATTCCTAGCAGCCAATTCATAGGGAAGCCCCCCACAACCTGCTGTCCTATTGCACCATAGAAGATGCGCTCCGCGCCCAGAGTGTTTAGACCAGAGTTCGGCTTACAGCGTCTTGCCATCCCGAATAGAGCCTATCGCGGCGCGGCGCGTCCATTTGCGGCTCAAAGCGGCGATCGCAGGCCCAGCTGTCTGCGAACCCTTGTTGGTCTGGGTAAATTCCAGCGCGTGAGCCGGCCAGCCAAGCTGCCCCCAAAGCTGTGGTCTCCAGAACCTTAGGGCGATCCACAGGCGCGCCGAGAATATCTGAGAGAAATTGCATGGTCCAATCGGAGGCTGTCATGCCCCCATCGACGCGCAACACAGCCTCCCCTGGCCTTCCCATGTCATCTTGCATCGCCAGAAGTAGATCGCGGGTTTGATAGCCTACGCTTTGCAGCGCCGCTTTGGCAAATTCCTTGGGGCCAGAATTGCGGGTCAAACCGAAGATCGCGCCGCGACAGTCGGCGTTCCAATAGGGCGCGCCGAGCCCGGTAAACGCCGGCACAAGATACAGCGATTGGGTGGGGTCGGCGGCGGCGGCCATGTCAGCAGTTTCATGCGCCGCAGAAATAAGCCCGAGCCCGTCGCGCAGCCATTGCACCACCGCCCCGGCGATAAAGATTGAGCCTTCCAAGGCATAGGTCGGCTTGCCGCCCAACTGATAGGCAATTGTGCCAAGCATCCGATTTTTCGATGTCACCAAAGTATCGCCGGTGTTCAGAAGTGCAAAACAGCCCGTGCCGTAGGTCGATTTCAACATCCCCGGCTCAAAGCACGCCTGTCCGATGGTCGCGGCCTGTTGATCCCCCGCCACACCAAGAATTGGTATATCTGCGCCAAATAAGGTGGTTGTCCCAAACTCTGAGGCGCAGTCGCGCACGTCGGGCAGCATCGCCGGCGGCACCTGCATCAGCGCGCAGATTTGCGCGTCCCAGCAACCTTGACGAATGTCATAGAGCATGGTGCGGGCCGCATTGGTTGCATCTGTCACATGGGCGCGCCCTTCAGTCAGTTTCCAGATCAAATAGCTGTCCATCGTCCCAAAGAGCAACTCGCCCCGGGCCGCACGCTCGGCTGTCCCCTCTACATGCGTCAAAAGCCAATGCAGCTTTGTGGCGGAAAAATAAGGATCAAGCAAAAGGCCGGTCTTTTGCGTGATTTCTGCCTCATGTCCCTCGGCGCGCAGACGATCGCAAAATGCAGATGTGCGCCGATCTTGCCAAACAATCGCCTTATGGATTGGGGCACCGGTGTTGCGGTCCCATACAAGGGTCGTTTCGCGTTGATTGGTAATGCCGATGGCGGCGATATCTTTGGCCGTGCAGCCCGCTTGCGCCATCACACCGCCAACAACCGCTTGCACAGAGGCCCAAATCTCCTGTGCATCATGTTCCACCCATCCCGATTGCGGGAAATATTGTGGAAATTCTTGCTGGCAGGACTGGACCGGGCGCATGTCTTTATCAAAAAGAATGGCACGGCTCGACGTGGTGCCTTGGTCGATAGCCAGAATATAGGTCATGAAAACTCCCGCCGGTTAAGGACATTTCGAATTCAAAATGTGCCGCGACTACAGGGGGGATGTAAAGGGAATTTAACCGCGAAATCCAGTGGCCACGACGAATTTCTCTGAGGAATTCGAGCGTGATGCAGGCGGCTTCATATTCATGACTTTGGTAAATTTTTGCTTGAGCAGCGCTTGCAGCTCCCCTTCTGCGCCGCCGGCCAAAACCTTGGCCACAAAAGTGCCACCAGGTGTCAGCACGTCAAAGGCAAAATAGGCGGCCGCTTCGCACAGTGCAATAATGCGCAGATGGTCCGTTTGCTTATGTCCCGACGAGGCCGCGGCCATATCCGACATCACCACATCAGCAGGCCCATCAAGCCAGGCTTTCACCTTAGCATCCGCATCATCTTCCATGAAATCCAGCACATGAATTTCCGCGCCCGGGATGCTTTCCACTTCTTGCAGATCCACACCCAAAATCGTGCCGATCTTCTTGCCCTGCCGCGTGCCCAATGCGTTGATGCGTTTGACCGCCACTTGGCACCATCCGCCCGGCGCACAGCCCAAATCCACAACCCGCGCTCCGGGCACCAAAAAGCGAAATTTATCATCAAGTTCAAGGATTTTATAGGCCGCACGTCCACGATACCCATCCGCTTGGGCACGCTTGACATAGGGATCATTCAGCTGCCGCTCCAGCCACAGCGTCGAGGAAAGTTTCCGACCCCGCGCCGTTTTCACCTTAACGCGCAGATCCCGCTGACCGCGACCACTGTTATTGCCTGGAATTTTTGCCATATCGCCTCAGCTCTTTTGTTCGCGCAAAACACCGTCTGCGCTCATTTGTGCATAGAGTAAACCCTCGCGCAGGCCTCGATCGGCCACAGACAGTTTATGGGTGGGCCAGCAGCGCAGCAAGGCTTGTAAAATTGCCGCCCCAGACATGATCAGCGCTTGGCGATCCTTGCCGATCCGCGGATCATTTTGCCGTCCGACCGGGCCAAGCCGCAGATAATCGTGGATCACCTTGTCAATTTCAATCGAAGACATCGCCAGCCCATCCACTTTATTGCGATCATAACGCTGCAACCCCAAGTGGCTGGCTGCAACGGTCGTCACCGTGCCGCTTGTGCCAATGATCTGGAAATGCTCCATTTTATACGCGCGGTCATAAGGAATAAAGCTTTCCAACTTTTCCTCAAACAACAGGCTCATCAAAGCAAAGCGTCCCGCGTCGTCATCCACATCATTGAACAAATCGCGCAGGGTCGCGACACCTAAAGGCACTGAGATCCAATCCACCACCTTGGCCCCGTATTTATTCGGACGCTCACCCGACCGAAACCCACGGTGCATATGCATGATCGCGCGGCTGCGCAATTTGGGTTGTACATCCACCAGATCAATCCAAACCAGTTCGGTGGACCCCCCACCGATATCGACAACCAATAGCTGATCTGTGTCGCGGGTCACCAAAGGGGCACAGGACAGAACCGCCAACTGCGCTTCCTCCTCCGCCTTGATAATTTCCAATTTCAGGCCAGTTTCTTTGCGGACCTGCCGCATGAGCTCGGCGCCATTGGCCGCGCGCCGGCAGGCCTCTGTGGCCACCAAACGCATTTTTTTCACGCGATATTGCCGCAATTTTTGGCTGCACACCCGCAAAGCCTGCAAGGTGCGATCCATGGAGACACGGCTGAGCCGCCCCGTTTCTTCCAAACCCTGCCCCAGCTGGACCGATTTTGAAAAGCTGTCCACAATTTTGAATTGCGCCCCATCGGGTTGCGCAATCAACATGCGGCACGAATTTGTACCGAGATCCAAGGCCGCATAAAGCGGATGAACCTGGGCCTTGAGGCCTGCGGTTGACTCAACCGCTTTGGGAATCGCATCCGCAGACCGAGGACGCTGTGGCGTCATACTTATACGCCTTTCGAGTTTCGAGTTACCTCTAACCTAAGCGCTTCGATGGTGCCTTGCAATCACTCATAAACTTATTGCCAATTTTTCCGAATTAACCGCCTTTTCATGGCGCATCGGTTTTGGCATGACAGGAAAGTCGCTCCCACCGGCTCAATTGTCGAAATTCGACCCTGTTTTGAGATCAGTTGCACCTAGTAATCCGTGACACAGTTGTGAGGAATCATTATGGCAGATGTAATTGTAGTGTATTGGCGTGACATCCCGGCCCAAGTCATTGTCGGCAAGGGGCGCAAAGCGTCAAAAGTGCAACTGCCAGAGCGTTTTGAGCAGGCCATTGACCGCGCAGCCATGAAGATCGGCGCCGAAGATACGGATGCCTACCTGGCCGAATGGCGCAAGGCCGAGCCCTATGTGGTTGATGGCGACCAGGCCGAAGTGGCCCATTCAGAAGCCGCCCGTCTCGACGCAGAATATGATCAAGAAAAAATCAAGCAGCTCATAGCCAATGATGGCTGGGCCATACAGGCCTAGATCCCTCAAGTTACCAGTTGAAAAGAAGGAGCGGCCCATGGCCCTACTCAATTTTGGATCCAAAGACACGGCAGGTGTCGAGATCAACCCGCAGGTCGAAAGCTTTCTAAAAGATTACTCCATTGAGGTCATGCCACGCACGGCGGAGAAAATTGAAGATTTCCGCGAGATTCTCCCGGCCGCAACGCGCGTGTACATCGCGCATATTGAGGGCACACCCATTGAAGATATGGTGGCCACTGCCAAGCGCATCGCGGGCGAAGGTTTTGCCGTTATGCCGCATTTCCCCGCAAGGATCATCAAAGATGAGGCCACATTGCGCAATTGGATCGCCATGTATCAGGACGAAGCGGGCGTTGAACAAGCCTTGCTCCTCGCGGGCGGTGTGACGCAGCCCCACGGCGATTACGACAGCTCCATGCAATTGCTTGAAAGCGGTGCCTTTGGCGACGCGGGTTTCAAGCGTTTGCATGTGGCGGGGCATCCTGAGGGCAACAAAGATATTGATCCCGATGGCTCCATGACCAATGTGGACGCGGCCCTGCGCTGGAAGCAGGCATTTTCAGACACATCCGACGCAGATATGGCCATTGCAACGCAGTTTTGTTTTGAAGCGGCCCCGGTGATCGACTGGGCCAATGATCTTGCGGCCAATGGCATCACCCTGCCGATACATATCGGTGTGGCCGGCCCGGCAAAACTGCAAACCTTGATCAAATTTTCGATTGCCTGTGGTGTGGGCGCCTCTCTGCGGGTGCTCCAACGCCGCGCTAAAGATCTCACCAAATTGCTTTTGCCCTTCACCCCCAATGAGTTCTTGAGCGATCTTGCGGCCCATAAAGTCGCTAATCCGGATTTTGGCATTTCACATGTCCATTTCTTTCCGCTTGGCGGGATAAAAACCAATGCCAATTGGGCCATCGAAAACGGCGGCACCTCCGCCGCTCCAGCTTCTCAATCCTAAGGATTTCCAAATATGACACGCACTGTTGTAGAGTCAAAAACCAAGACAGCCATCATCGGCTTTGATGAGCCCTTCTGCGTGATTGGTGAGCGCATTAATCCAACAGGCCGCAAGATCTTAAATGCAGAGCTGGAAGCGGGAGATTACTCTCGTGTGGAAGCCGATGCCATTGCCCAAACGGCCGCGGGAGCCACGATCTTGGACATCAACTCTGGAGCTGTCTTTTCAAACAAAATGGCCGAAGATCCGCGCTATGCGGATAATAACTTTGTCGAGCCAACCTTGATGCGCGCCTTGATCGAACGGGTGCAAGCTGTGGTTGACACACCCCTGTGCATCGACAGCTCGGTGCCAGGCGCTTTGGAAAATGGCCTGGCCGCCGCCGAAGGCCGCCCACTTCTCAACTCCGTAACAGGGGAGGAAGAGCGCCTCGAAATGGTGCTGCCATTGGTGAAAAAATACAATGTGCCTGTGGTGGCCATTTCCAATGATGACACCGGCATCTCCGAGGACCCTGACGTGCGCTTTGCCGTTGCAAAAAAGATCGTTGAGCGCGCCGCTGACTTTGGCATTCCGGCCCATGACATCGTTGTTGACCCGCTGGTGATGCCCGTTGGCGCAATGGGATCTGCTGGCTTGCAAGTCTTCACTCTGGTCCGGCGTTTGCGTGAGGAATTGGGTGTGAACACCACCTGTGGTGCATCGAATATCTCCTTCGGCCTGCCCAATCGTCATGGCATCAACAATGCCTTCCTGCCGATGGCCATGGCCGCGGGCATGACCTCAGCCATCATGAACCCGGTCGCCTTGCCGGTCAATCAAACCAAGATTGCCGAAAAGAAAGCCGCGATTGCCGCGGCGGGCATCATCTTGCCAGATGGTATGGATGATGAAACTTTCGTCACCCTCTTTGGCATGGGGTCCATGTCGAGCAAACCCGGCAAAGAAATGGAAGCCATCCGGGCCGCCAATTTCTTGATGGATTGCGACCCAAGCGGGGCCGCTTGGATCAATTTCAACAAAATTCCTGGCAGTGATGCGGGTGGCCGCGGTGGCCGCAAGCGCCGTCGGGGTTAAGGCTGCAACATCCCTGCCCGGCCTTTGGCCGGGCAGCGCCCCTTAAAGCTGGCGCGCTTGGGCGACATTTTGCGCCAGCGCCGATTGCAACGTCACCACATCAGCGGCAACCCCAAGAAAACACCCGCCCTGTGCGATAAAGCGCTGCTGATCTTCTGGATCGAAACAAATCGTGCCAGCGCAGAGCCCTGCCGCTTTGATATCCTTCATCCCCTGCGCAATAACCTCCAAGACCTCCGGGTGGTTCAAGTCACCCAAATGCCCCATATCCGCGCTCAAATCCGCCGGGCCAATAAAGATGCAGTCAATGCCTGGCACTTGGGCGATTTGCGCAATATTGGCCATAGCGGCGCGCGTTTCGACCTGCACCATGACGCAAATCTGATCATTGGCTGTTTTGGCGTAATCTGGAATGGCATTGTAGCCACTGGCCCGCGCCAGGGCATAGCCCACCCCGCGCCGCCCCTCGGGTGCATATTTACAGGCCTCCACCACTTGCTGCGCTTGCTCTGCGGTTTCCACCATAGGCACCAAAACGCTTTGCGCCCCGATGTCCAAAACCTGTTTCAAAATCCAATCTTCGCCCTGCGGCACACGCACCACAGCACTGGCCCCGCGCCCGTCCAATGCGCGCAGTTGCGCCGCCATCAACGGCAAGTCATTCGGCCCGTGTTCCCCGTCAATCAAACACCAATCATAGCCGGCTGCCCCGGCCATCTCCGCCACCGCCGGATTGCACAGGCCTAGCCAAATGCCAATTTGCAACTCTCGGCGCGCGAGGGCGGCTTTCAATTTGTTTTTGGGTGCGGGCATGATCTGATCCTTTAATTACAGAGTTAAAAGCATCTCTACGATTGCCGCGAAAAGCAAGCGCTGAGTTGTTATGCGGGCAAAATCCGCTCCCCCTGATTTTGGCTCGCTTCGCCAACTATCGGGCCCAACGCCCTTGCACGGATTGGGCGAAATAAAGTATGCAGCTGCCTGAGTGGTATGGAAGTTGGAAAAAGAACATGGGACAGCATTATTTGGTCGCAGACGTGGGCGGCACCAATACCCGCGTAGCTCTGGCCAATGATGGAAAGCTGCAAACCCAAACAATTCACCGCTACCGCAACACGGACCAATCCGGCGTTGTCGAAATTTTGCAAAAATATCTTGCGGAGCAGGCCCCAGAGGCGCGGCCTGATGCCGTCTGTATTGATGTGGCCGGGCCTGTCGGCACTGACGAGGGTCAATTGACCAATCTCGATTGGACGGTCACCAGCGCTGAGCTCTGCGCCGCCACAGGCGCGACATTTGGCGCCATCCTGAACGATATGCAGGCCCAAGGCATGGCCTTGTCGCATCTACCCAGCACCGCCTTTCACAGCATTTTGAAAGGCACAGCCCAGAGTGGCAACCGCATGGTTGTCAATATTGGCACCGGGTTCAATTCGGCGGTGGTCTTGGGCGAAGGGCCAAAACTCACCGTCCCGGGCAGTGAAACAGGTCATGTCAATTTACCCGTGCCCAGCCCTAAGATCTATGAGCTGCATCAATTCCTGACCGAACGCTTCGGGTTCGCCTCGGCCGAAGAAGTGCTCTCCGGCCGCGGGCTTGGGCATATTTACGGCTTTCTTGCCGGGCTTGATCCGCGCCAACCCTTCCCCAGCTCCCACCATATCATGTCGAATTTGCGCAGCGATCCTCATGCGCGCAAATCGGTTGATATCATGCTGGAGGTTTTGGGCTGCGTCTGTGGCAACCTTGCCCTGACACATTTGCCCTTTGGCGGCATTTACCTTGTCGGCGGCATGGCCCAGGTCTTGGCAGACTATTATCACGACAGCGCATTTCACCGCGCCTTTGTCGCCAAGGGAAGATTTGCGGAATTTATGGACCAATTCTCCGTACATTTGGTGCAAGACGATCACGCGCCCCTTGTCGGATGCATTGCACATCTGCAACATCACGGGCATGACAAGCTCTGACATTCTTCCAAACGCCCAGGTCCGCCAGCACTTCTTAGACCGTCACCAGCTGCGAAAACCACCGCTCGGCACGCGGCTGGATCAGACCCTGCGTGCGCTGAATTTTGTGCAGGTCGACAGCATCAACACCCTTGCCCGGGCACATGACTTAATTCTTTGGTCGCGGCAGCAAAGCTATCGCCCGCCCGCATTGCGCAAGATGGTTGATCATAGCCGGGAGGCGTTTGAAGCTTGGACTCATGATGCCTCGATCTTGCCGATTTCCGCCTTTCCCCATTGGCGCCACAAATTCATCCGCGACGCAGAACAGGTTCAAAAGCGGTGGAAGGCCTGGCACCGTGGGGATTTTTTGGCGCAGACCGAAACAGTCTTGGAACAGATCGCCCGGCATGGACCCTTAGGATCGGGGGAAGTCGGCGCGAATGAACAGCGCGGGACCGGCGGTTGGTGGGATTGGCACCCCTCGAAAACCGCCCTCGAATATCTGTGGCGCACGGGCCGCATCACCGTGAGCCGGCGCGAGGGGTTTCGCAAACTCTATGATTTGACGGAAAATGTCATTCCACAAGACATACGCAACGCCCATCCCTCGCTTAATGAAAGCCGAGATTGGGCCTGCCGAGGGGCACTGCGCGCCCTGGGATTTGCCACTGCGAAAGAAGTGAGTGAATTTTATGACTTTGTGACCGTTGCCGAGGCCCGGGCCTGGATCACGAGCGGGCTTAAATCGGGCGCGCTGCGCGACATTAGAACCGAAGCCGCCAACGGCCAACTGCGCGACCGGGTGGTGTTCACGCAAGACTGGCCCAGCCTACAAGAGCCTTTGGCCACCTCCAACCGCCTGCGCATTCTCAGCCCATTCGATCCGGCGCTGCGCAATCGTGCACGCGCGGAAGAGTTTTTTGGCTTTTCCTATCGCATCGAGGTTTTCGTTCCAGCTGCGCAACGCCAATATGGGTATTATGTCTTTCCAATATTAGAAGGCAGCGCCCTTATTTCCCGCATAGAGATCAAGGCCAATAGAAAGAAAAATGTCATTGACATTATAGGGTTTTGGCCTGAAGCTGATGTAAAATTTACCCCCGCACGCATGGAAAGGCTCATGGCAGAGCTCAAACGAATCTGCCTGCTGGCTGACTGCCGCGACATCTCCGGCCTGGAGGTTTTGCGGAGTATTTAAGGCAGTAATTTCGGTCAAATATCCAGCTTCAGCACCCCGCCCGCCTCGGCTGCTCGGCTTTGGCACAGGATGACAGTGGTTTCGCGCTGCGCCGCCGAGAGCACAAAGTCACGGTGCTCCACCTCACCAGATAGCACCGTGCATTTGCACACACCGCAGAGCCCATCAGCACATTTCACATCCACCGGTATCCCTGCGGCGATCAGCGCATCACTGGCCGATTGCGTGGCCGTGACTGGAATTTTTTGCCCAGTCGCCCGCTCAATCTCAAAGGGATGGTTTTCCCATTCCGGCAGCTCCGGCACGGTAAAGAACTCAGCATGCAGCGCCGCATCCGGGTAACCAATAGAGCGGGCATGGTCTAAAATGGCGCTCATATAAGCATCTGGCCCACATACATAAATATGCGTCCCGGCTTCATAGGGCGGCACTTCTCGAGCAATATCAAGGCGCGTGCCCTGATCGGAGTAATACCGGCTGACCCGATCGGCCCAAGACAAGCCGTCAAATGCGCCATCAAAGGCAGCCTTTGACTTTTGACTGGCTGAATACATCAGGCGAAACGCTCCCCCTTTGCGATGAAGCTCATGGGCAAAGGCCAGCATCGGCGTCACACCGATACCGCCGCCAAAGAGTAAGGACAGCTTGGCCGAAGGTTCCAATTCAAAATGATTGATAGGTTTGGAGACAAAAACGCGCCGGCCGGGCTCAAAAATTCGGTGCATCAATTGCGAGCCCCCCCGCCCCTCGGGCTCCTGCAGCACTGCGATTTCATAACAGCTGCGATCGGCAGGATCGCCGCACATGGAATATTGCCGCAAAAATTCAGGCGCGACAACAATGTCCAAATGCGCCCCCGCCGTCCATCGAGGCAAATCCGCGCCATCCACCGCCACAAGCCTGTATTTCTTGACCGCACCCGGCCAATCTTCCACCTCAGCGACCGACATTTGAATGACCGGCGCTTCGTGATCGTTTTGGTAAAGATGCAAGTGATCTCGCGCACCTGTGGCAGATTTTTCTTGATAGACCTCTGCTGTGATCATGGCTTGATAGGCCTCAATTCCAGCTTCGCGGTCCATCGGGGCCGGATATGGGAAGGGATGGGGCGCCAAGGGCGCGGGATACACCGCCAAAGTCTGGTCGTCGTACTTCAAATCCAAATCTTTTTGCAAGGATCGAGCATTGATCGGATGGGCTGTGGGGCGATATCCCCCCGCCTCGGTCAATTCCAAATCCCACCACCATTTTTTGACCGGGTTCAGCTCACCATGACCGGCCATATCATCCATTTTTGCCAAAACTGGCGCCATCTGTGGCACGTTCATTGCCGCCCAGCGGAAAGGCGCTTCGGCAAACAACCCCTCAAGGTTCCAAGGGCAGGTTTTCATGCAGCGTCCACACATAGCGCCGCCCGGGGTGCTGATACGATAGCTGGCACATTTTTGACTGTCAGATTTCCAAATTTCATAGCCGTTGAACATCAATTTTGGCCCAGCCGTGATTGCCCCTGAGGGGCATTCGCGCGCGCATTTATTGCAGCTTTGGCAAAAGCGCTGCAGGCCAAAATCTATTGGCTTATCATGGGACAGCGGCAGGCTCGTGGTCACCACACCAGATTTCAAACGTGGACCCAGAAAGGGGTTAAGGATCACCTCGCCGATACGGCTGACCTCCCCCAAACCGGAGAGCAAAAGCAAGGGCGGTTGCAACACCTCACCATCCATCACCGTATGCGCCTTGGCCATATAGCCCAAGTTTCGGATATGTTGCGCAATGATGCCGCCCAGAAGGGAAAACCGCAGATAGGCCCGCATGGATTGCGCCACGGAGATCCAATCGTCACCAGAAGCGCCTTCCATCGTTTCAAACCCTTGATCAACAATCATGCTGATGGCCTGATCATGGGGCGACAGGATGGGCGCGCCGCGGGCGTCATGGGAATACCACGACCATTCAGGGCAGCGCGACAGGCCGGTGGCATCAATGCCCAGAAAATAACTGGCCCCTTTGATGTTATCGGCTGCCACCTCGGGCGCAATCTGTTGCGCATGGGCGGCCGGCTCCCCGTCCTGCAAAAGCACAAAGGCACCGAGCAGCCGGCGTTGCGCAGAGCTGGGCGCAGCCTTGCGCGCGTAGTGACCCGCCGTGGCGCCCTTTTGCAGCGCCGGTCCCATATCGCCAAATTGCGCGCGAGCGAACATATCCGTGCGTTTGGGCACACGGGCCACATTCGGCTCATCAATATAGGTCGTGGGGGTCTCAACGCGCTTTAGGGTTTCAAACGGATGGGCACCCTGGGCGTATTCTCGCCGCGCATAGGGATCATGAGAGCGGCGGCTCGCGCCGCCATGGCGGCCCAAAGTCCAATCCAAGCCCATAAGGGCGGATTGCGGTTGATCGGCGGCCAAAGGCAAATCGGGTGCCAGCGCCATATCGGTGGTGACGGCGGCCAAACCAAATCTTTGACCCAACCAAGGATGGGTGATTTCATCACCCGCCACCTGCGCCAAGCCAGCCTTCACCGCCAAGCGGGCCAAATCCACATCACAGGTGGTGGCCGAATGCGCCCGCGCACTGTACCCCAAAATTCGAATATAATTGGCCAAAACCGTGGCGGTTTCTGTCCCCAGAACGGCCGCGCGTTCGGCCTGCGCGTCTTGCACCCAATCGCAGCCGTTCTCGCCAGGTCTCGGATCCCGCCGATAGGCCACCAAAAAGACCAAAGCATATGTATGATGCTCCATTGGCTGGGGCTTGGCCGTCATGCTTTCTCTCAAATCCGCCATGATCACATCAATGCCAGCGGCCAAAGTCTTGGTTTGGCGGGTTTGCAGAGCATGGGACAAGCGGTCAATTTGCGGGTTGCGCCGCGCAGCTGCCAACCTGTCCGCCTGGCCCAAAGGCGCTATGCCAACCATGGAGATATCATTAAAATAGGCGAAGGATTTGAGGTGACGGGAGCGCTCGAGACGGTCCTCTGGAATTTCCGAGGGCGCTTGATTTTGCGGGCCATCGCGCACCGCATCCATCATGGCTTGAAATTCCGCCATCGCCGGCACCAAGCTGGCACTGCCTGCGGGCCGCTGAAAGGACAGATCCGGCCATGGGGCAAGCCCATCAAGATCGGGCATATGCCCGCTACGTTTCAAAATTTCCGTAGGAAAGCGCCCCATATGCACCGGGCGATTGCGATCTGAAAACAGCTTAGCCATGGGCGCGTCCTCTGAGTTTTGCTGTCATTGCCGCCAAAATGGACAGGGCAATCTCTGCCGGTGTGCGGCTGCCGATGTCGAGCCCCACCGGCCCTTGAATTCGGGCAAACTGCGCCGCGCTCACCCCCAGCTCCAGCATGGACTGGCGACGCTTGGCATGGGTGCGGGTGGATCCCAATGCCCCGATATAGAATACATCGCTTGCAACTGCGTGTTGCAACGCGGGCGTGTCCATTTTGGGATCATGCGTCAGAGTCACAAAGGCTGTGCGCCCATCGAGCGCCAGTCTGGCCAAAGCCTCCTCTGGCCAGTCGACAATCACCTCATGCCCATCAAAACGGGCCGGGCTTGCGAAACTGTCGCGCGGATCAATGATGGTCACGAGATAGCCCGCCATCTGCGCCATTGGGGCCAAATATTGCGCAATATGCACCGCGCCCATGATCACCAAGCGCAGGGGCACGGTTTGCACATAGGTGAAGACATCCCCCGCAAGCCCGACACCGGCCTCAAAAACGGCAAGGTCAGTTTGCGCCAAAATCAATTCGCGCTGCCAGCTGGACAAGTCCAACCTCACTGCAATAGGCTGTCGGGCTGATTGCGCTTCAACAAGACGCTCCAGCATGGCCGGATCCACACCCTGACCCTGCCCCACGGGCTCGACCACCAGTTCAATCTCACCGCCACAGGCCAGCCCGACAGCGAAAGCATCCGCATCGGCAACCCCGTAGCGCAGGCGTCGGCACTGCCCCGCCTCCAATGCCTCCAGCGCCTCCAAGACCACCGCGCCTTCAACGCAGCCGCCTGAGACAGACCCGTGAAAGCTGCCATCTGCGCAAATCAACATCTGAGCGCCAACGGGCCGAGGCGCAGATCCCCATGTGGCCATAACCGTCGCCAGCGCCACAGGCTGCCCCTGCCGGTGCAGCCGCAAGGCCATTGCTGTCATCTCTTCTGCGACTGCCATTTCAACGGCCCCATTGTTTTCCAAATACCACATAAGCTGCCAAGGCAGACTACGAGCAATCGCAGCGACCTGTCCAGCGGCGCCTCACATCTTCTGCGGTCTTGCCCAGCGCATCACTCTGCAGCTAAGCCATTGCGGGCCAAAAGCTCAAGATAAAGCGCCGCATGATCCAAGCCTGCGCCATCCATCTCGTGCACCAAATGATCAAAACGGTCACGGGTATTTTGCAAACTGGGCAAGCGCAGCCCGAAACTCTCCGCTTCGGCCAAGGCATTGTTGAGGTCTTTGAGCTGCAATGTGCACAGACCGCCGGGGGTGAAATCCATTGTCGTCATACGTGCACCGTGCAATTGCAAAATCGTGCTGTCAGCAAATCCACCTTTCAAAGCCGCGCGCACAGCTGCAGGATCAGCGCCGCCTTTTTGCAGCATCAACATCGCTTCCGCCACAGCCCCAATGGTGATGCCGACGATGGCTTGATTGGCCAATTTTGCCAATTGCCCCGCGCCAATCGGCCCAACATGCACCGGTCGCCCCATGGCGCTCAGCGCGGGCGCAACAGTCTCGAAATCCTCTGGCGCGCCACCGGCCATAATCGCCAGGCTGGCCTCCTCGGCGCCCTTGGTCCCGCCGGACACTGGCGCATCCACATAAGACACACCCAGCTGCGCCAAATCTTCAGCTGCGGCCCGGGCCTCTTCAGGTTTGATGGATCCCATCTCTACCCAGACCGTGCCAGGCCGCACGGCGGCGCGCAGCGCCGGGTCAGATTGCACCAACACCCCAGTCGGCCCATCCGACAGCATGGAGATGACGATATCTGCCTCAGCGACCGCCGCGGCCGCATGCTCCGCCACAACAGCCCCAAAGGCGCTCAAGGCCATAGCCTTTGCAGCCGTACGGTTCCAGACCCGTGTTGAAAACCCTGCTTGGCACAAGTTCCGCGCCATAGGCGCACCCATAAGCCCTGTTCCCAAGACTGCGATCTTCTGATGGTTTGACATAACTTGACCCTTTGTAAGCAACGCGGGCCTGCCGCCCTTGGCGCATTTGTGCGGCTGGGTTTGGCAAATTGCAACAGCTTAAGTCACCTAACAAGGACCTCTGTATAACCCAACCGCCAAGCCAAACACTTTGCCCGGTGGCAACACCGGGCTGCGCCTGCCTGCCCCCCGGTAGGCGCATTCACCATCTGGGTATACTGATATATATTTTTATTGCACAAATTTTGCAGTGACTTCGCCACCAAACATATGCGCCCGCCCAGGCAGGCACTGCCCTCATTTCGTGTTGAGATGGTGTTATGCAGATGTCTTTTAGAGGTTCTGACCGCCCCCCATGGCGCCCAGCCTATGGCACCGAAGCGCCATGGCTATAAAATTACAGATTTGTTCCAAAACCTTATTGCCTAATGGTAAAGAGCCATGCACATTCACCATCTCAAAATACAAGACAGGAGGTCCAGATGGGACGACTTTCAGGAAAACGCGCTTTGGTAACCGCCGCAGGACAAGGCATTGGCAGAGCCACCGCTTTGGCCATGGCCGCTGAAGGCGCCAAAGTCTTTGCCACAGACATTAATCCTGAGACTTTGGCTGAGGTGCAAAGTGCCTGCACGGGGCAAATGGAAACCTATGTGCTCGACGTGCTTGACGCGACCTCAACCCGTGAGGGCATCGACCGCGCGCAGCCAGATATTTTGTTTAATGGCGCGGGCTTTGTGCATCACGGGACCATAATCGATGCCACGGAAGATGAATGGGATTTTGCATTCAACCTCAATGTCCGCTCGATGATGCGCACCATCCAAGCCGCGCTACCGGGTATGCTGGAACGTGGGGGCGGCTCGATTATCAATATGTCCTCCGCCTGTTCCTCTATTATTGGCGCTCCCAATCGCTTTATCTACGGCACAACCAAAGCGGCCGTGATCGGCCTGACCAAATCCGTGGCCATGGATTACATCAAACAGGGGATTCGCTGTAATGCAATTTGTCCCGGCACTGTTGAAAGCCCCTCTCTACATGACCGTCTGCGGGCCACTGGAGATGAGGTGCAAGCCATGAAAGACTTTGTTGCCCGCCAACCCATGGGCCGCATTGGCACAGCCGAAGAAATAGCAGCCCTTGCAGTTTACCTAGGTTCGGATGAAAGTGCCTTCACAACCGCCACAACACAGGTTATTGATGGCGGCTGGTCAAACTAATCACTGGCGACCAAAATTTTAACTTAACGAGGACGATCCGCGTGTCAGATATCAAACCGAAATTGCGATCCCAACAGTGGTTCAACAATCCCGACAATCAAGAGATGACAGCGCTCTATCTCGAACGCTATCTCAACTACGGCCTGACACGCCACGAGCTACAATCGGGCAAGCCTATCATTGGCATTGCCCAGACCGGCAGCGACCTTAGCCCCTGCAATCGCCACCATATTGAACTGTCCAAACGGGTGCGTGATGGGGTCATTGCCGCCGGCGGCACGGTGATTGAAATTCCGGTGCATCCCATTCAGGAAACCGGCAAACGCCCAACGGCCATGTTGGACAGAAACCTGGCCTATCTGTCTTTGGTGGAAACCCTATTTGGCTATCCGATTGATGGGGTTGTGCTGAATATCGGCTGTGACAAAACCACGCCGGCTTTGTTGATGGCGGCCGCGACCGTCAATATCCCTGCCATTGCCCTATCCGTTGGCCCAATGCTCAACGGGTGGTTCGGCGGCAAGCGCACGGGCTCTGGCACGATCGTTTGGAAGGCCCGCGAGATGCAGGCCGCAGGTGAAATCGATGATGACGGCTTTATGGATATGGTGGCCTCCTCAACGCCTTCTGTTGGCTACTGCAACTCCATGGGCACCGCCACGACGATGAACTCTCTGGCCGAGGGGCTTGGTATGCAATTGCCCGGCTCCGCCGCCATCCCAGCACCCTATCGCGAGCGCGGGCAGATCAGCTATGAAACCGGGCTGCGGATTGTCGATATGGTGCATGAGGATTTGCGACCTGACCGAATCATGACCCGCGAAGCCTTTGAGAACGCCATTGTCATCAATTCAGCCATCGGCGGCTCGACCAATGCGCCAATTCACCTGAACGGCATCGCCAAACATCTCGGCGTGGCCTTGAACAATGATGATTGGCAAAAACTCGGCCATAGGGTGCCGCTTTTGGTCAACCTGCAACCGGCGGGCGAATATCTTGGCGAGGATTACCACCGGGCCGGTGGCGTGCCGGCGGTGATCGGCGAATTGCTCGCCGCAGGGCTGCTGCCGCATCCGGATGTCCTAACTGCCAATGGCAAAACCATTGCTGAGAATTGCCAAGATTGCCGCAGCACCAATACCGATGTGATCAAGCAAGTCACAGCGCCACTGGTTGATGCTGCCGGCTTTATCAACTTGAAAGGCAATCTGTTCGACAGCGCGATCATGAAAACTTCGGTGATCTCACAAGAGTTTCGCAGGCGCTACCTGTCTGATCCGGCCAACCCAAATTGCTTTGAAGGGCGCGCCATCGTCTTCGACGGGCCGGAACACTTCCACCGCGGCATTGATGATCCAAGTCTGAACATCGATGAGAACTGCGTCCTAATCATGCGCGGCGCCGGACCAATTGGCTATCCCGGCGGGGCGGAGGTCGTAAATATGCGCCCGCCGTCCTATCTTTTGACCAAGGGCATCACCTCCCTGCCCTGTTTGGGCGATGGGCGGCAATCGGGCACCTCTGGATCACCTTCAATCCTAAACGCCTCACCGGAAGCGGCAGATGGTGGCGGCTTGGGTCTGGTGCAAACTGGCGATATCATCCGGATTGATCTGAATGCCTGCACTGCCGATATGCTGGTTGAACCGGCCGAGCTTGAGCGCCGCAGGGCCGCTCTTGGCACGCGTCCCTTCACCCCTGACAGCCAAACCCCTTGGCAAGAATTGTTCCGCGAAAAAGTCAGACCCTTCTCAGAAGGCATGACTCTAGACGGGGCGCATGAATATCAAGACATCGCGCGCAAACATATGCCGCGTGACAACCACTAGGAGTTTTTTTATGAAATTAGTCCGCTATGGCGACACTGGCGCAGAGCGCCCCGGTTTGATCGATCCCGAAGGTGTGCTGCGCGACCTTTCGGATCATGTGACAGATATCAACGCAAGCGTGCTCGGCGATGCGGCCTTGGCCCGCCTGCGGGCGCTGGACCCAAGCGCCTTGCCTGCGGTCAACGGGTCACCGCGCCTAGGCCCAGTTGTGGGCGATATCGGCAAGTTTCTCTGCATCGGTTTGAATTATTCCGACCACGCCGCAGAAACCGGAGCCGCCATCCCTGAACATCCCATTTTGTTTTTCAAAGCCAATTCCGCCATCGTGGGCGCCAATGATGATGTGGTAATGCCGCGCGGCTCGACCCATACCGATTGGGAAGTGGAACTTGGCGTAGTGATTGGCACAGCGGCAAAATATGTCAGCGAAGACGAGGCTTTGAACCATGTGGCCGGCTATTGCATCGTCAACGATGTGTCAGAGCGGCACTTTCAAACGCAGCTGACCGGGCAATGGACCAAGGGCAAAAGCTGTGACACCTTCGGCCCCACCGGCCCCTATCTCGTCACGCGCGATGAAATTGCCGATCCGCAGGCTCTCGACATGTCATTGGATGTGAACGGCAAACGCATGCAAACCGGCAATACGGCGACCATGATCTTCACGGTCGCGCAAATTATCAGCCATCTGTCCCAGCTCATGACGCTCCACCCCGGAGATGTCATCACCACCGGAACCCCTCCGGGCGTGGGGATGGGCATGAAACCGGAGCCGGTCTACCTCAAGCCCGGCGATGTGATGGAGCTTGAAATCTCTGGCCTGGGCAAGCAGCGCCAAACCGTGCGCCAAGACGCATAACCAACAAGGCACGCCCCACCTGTGAGGCCGCTCATGGGTGGGGAGATCCAAATGTGACCCCTCTGCCCTCGCATGACTGCCATTTCCACCATACGCAATCTTGGACCGGCCATGGAAGCCGAGTTAAATGCGGCCGGCATCCCGACCGCGGAGGCCTTGCGGGCCTGCGGCGCAGATGAGGCCTACCGCCGATTGCTTCGCTCCGGCGCGCGGCCGCATTTCATCGCCTATTATGTACTGCACATGGCGCTGCAAGGCCGCCCATGGAACGATTGCAAAGGCGCGGAGAAAGCGGCCCTGCGCGGGGATTTCGACGCGCTGGTCGCCGAGCACCGGGGGCTCAACGATCATGGCATTGAAAAAATCCTAGATTGCATCGGCACAGGCCTGCGGCGATAAAAAAGGCCACACCCCGAAGGGTGCAGCCCAAAAACCCGATGGGTTTTATTTAGCCAACCAGTTCGAGACCGGAAAAGAAATAGGCAATCTCTTGTGCGGCAGTCTCGGGCGCATCTGAGCCATGCACGGAGTTTTCACCGACGGATTCGGCAAATTCTGCGCGGATGGTGCCGGCGGCGGCATCTGCGGGATTGGTTGCGCCCATGACTTCACGGTTCTTGGCAATGGCGCCTTCGCCTTCCAAAACCTGCGCCACAATGGGAGCAGAGGCCATGAATTCGCACAGCTCACCGTAAAACGGGCGCTCTTTATGCACCGCATAGAATTCACCGGCCTGAGCCATGGTCAAATGAATGCGTTTTTGCGCCACGATGCGCAGGCCAGCCTCTTCAAATTTGGCATTGATCTTGCCGGTCAGGTTGCGGCGGGTTGCATCAGGTTTGATGATTGAGAATGTGCGTTCCAGAGCCATGTTCAAGGGCCTTTCTATTGCGGATTGATATTGTCCGGCGCGTTAGCATGCGGCGCGCGGATTGGAAAGCCTTGATTGCAGCGGGCGCGGCGGCGGCGGGCCAGATTGCGCGGGCCGGCGCAATAGGCTAACCTGCGCCATATTCGGACAAAATGATTTCCATGCAGATAGAAAAATATAATAAACCCGCTGAACTGAGATTGATCCAAGCCTGCCGCAAGGGGGACGATACAATATTCAGTATGGAACGGCCCGAAGAGGGCAGTGCCGACAACACCATCCGCGCCGGGCTGATCCGGGCGCTCTTGCTCGGCACCGGCGATTGCAATCCCACGGCCCGCGGGCTGCGGATTGAAGGTGCATGGATCACAGGCAAGCTGGATCTTGAGGGCGAGGCCCTGCTGGTGCCGCTGGGGCTGATCCATTGCACCCTTGAAGAGGATGTCCTGCTGATGGACTGCACCCTTCCCGCGCTCGACATGTTAGGCACTCATTTGGCCAAACTGAATGCCTTCCGCCTGCACTGTAAAGGGCCGCTGTACCTGCGGGATGGATTTCAAGCAACCGGTCTGGTCGATCTCAGCGGCGCTGAGATTGGCGGGCAGCTGGCCTGCGCCGGCGGCAAGTTTTTGGCAGAGGATATGGCGCTGAACTGCACTGGCATATCAGTCGGGGCGGATGTATTTTTGAGCGGCGGATTTGCGGCCCAAGGCGAGGTCAATCTGGGCGGCGCGAAGATTGACGGGCAACTGGCCTGTACCGGCGGCAAGTTTTTGGCGGAGCGTATGGCGCTGAACTGTAATGCTATAACAGTTGGGGCGGATGTGTTTTTGCGGACCGGATTTGAGGTCAAAGGAAAGGTCAGTCTGGTCGGCGCGAAGATTGACGGGCAGCTGTCCTGCAACGGCGGCAAGTTTTTGGCAGAGCGTAAGGCGCTGAACTGCAATGCCATAACAGTCGGGGCGGATGTATTTTTGAGCGGCGGATTTGAGGCCCGGGGCTGGATAGATCTGAACGGGGCGGTGATTGCCAGAAATTTGTGGATATCCGGCGCCACCCTCACCAAGGGTTTAGTTGCTCAAGGAATGCGGGTGCGGGCCGGGTTTTTCTGGCGGAATGTAAAGGGCGACGGGATCACGGTTGATTTGAGAGACGCCCATGTTGGCACCCTGTACGATAGTCCCGGCTCTTGGCAATCTGTAAAAAAATTGCGCCTGTCCTCCTTTCGCTATGACCGGATCGAAAGCGACATCGATGTGCAGGAACGCTTGGACTGGCTGGCCAAACATGACGCTACTGCCCGACGTTTCTCCCCGCAACCCTATGTGCAACTGGCCAATGTCTTGCGCCGACAGGGGTTTGCCGGGGATGCCGCGCGGGTCTTGGTGCGGCGTGAAGACAAGCAGCGGCTTCAAGAATATCTGGATGGCCAAGCCGCGCATAAACGATCACGCGACCATTTGAACGGTGATCTGCGCCCGGCAGCCGCCTCCGTTTGGGCAGATGGAAAATATGTCCTGAATGTGCTAAAATACCTTGCGGGTTGTCTATTTGGCCTGATGTTCGGATATGGGCACCAGCCCTCGCGGGTGTTGTTTTGGATCGCCGTTATCTTGGCGATCACCATCTGTTTTGCCCAGCAAATCCACATCCACGGGCAGTTTGCGCCGACCTCCTCGGTGGTCTTGACCTCGCAGGACTGGCTGGACAGTTTCCCAACGGAGCCCCTCCACCCCGACTCGCCGCTCTGGCGCGCGCAGATGGACGCTTGGGCGCAGACCACATCCGGGCGCGACTATACAAGCTTTAGCGCCTTTCTCTATGCGCTCGATTTATTTATCCCGCTGGATGCTTTGGGGCAGGAAAAAAATTGGGCGCCCTCAGCCGAACGGGGCTGGTGGGGCGAATGGGGCCACCGGCTGCGCTGGCTTGTGCAAATGGCCGGCTGGGTGATTACAGCCATCGGCGCGGCGGTGGTCACCGGGTTGATCGGTCGGCGGGATTGACCTTTCCTGCGCTTCGCGTCATGGGAGAGCCATGCTGAAAATCCAAGATATTACCTATGCCATCGATGGCCGCCGCTTGTTTGAGAGCGCCAGTGCAACCATTCCCACCGGCCATAAAGTGGGCTTTGTCGGCCCCAATGGCACGGGAAAGACCACGCTTTTTCGCATTATACGCGGGGAATTGGCGCTGGAAAGCGGCGCGATCGAACTGCCCCGTCGGGCCAAGATTGGCGGCGTGGCGCAGGAGGCCCCGGCCAATGATCTGTCGCTGCTCGACACGGTTTTGGCCGCAGATGTCGAGCGGGCGGCGCTCTTGGCCGATACCAGCGAAGATCCCAACAGAATCGCCGAGGTGCAAACCCGTCTGGCCGATATTGATGCCTGGTCCGCCGAAGGGCGCGCCTCTGCCATTCTCAAAGGTCTGGGCTTTGACGAGGCGGCGCAAAAGCGCCCCTGCTCGGATTTCTCAGGCGGCTGGCGGATGCGGGTGGCCTTGGCGGCGGTGTTGTTTTCCGCGCCAGATCTTTTGCTGCTGGATGAGCCGACCAACTATCTCGATCTTGAGGGCACCATCTGGCTCGAAGCCTTTTTGGCGCGCTATCCGCATACGGTGGTGGTGATCAGCCACGACCGCGACTTGCTCAACCGCGCCGTGGGCGGGATCTTGCATCTTGAGAACAAGCAATTGACCTTCTACCAAGGCAATTACGATACATTCGCCAAAACCCGCGCCGCAAAACGCGCGGTGCAAGCGGCCGCGGCGAAAAAGCAATCAGCGCAGCGCGAGCATTTGCAAAGTTTTGTCGATCGCTTCAAGGCCAAGGCCTCCAAGGCCAAACAAGCGCAATCGCGCGTCAAGGCGCTGGAGCGCATGGAGCTGATCACCCCGCCGGAGGAGGTGGCAAAGCGGGTCTTTACCTTCCCGCAGCCCGAAGAGCTGTCCCCGCCCATTGTTGCGATTGAAAACGGCGCCGTCGGCTATGGCGGGCCGGATATCCTATCTCAGCTGGAGTTGCGGATTGATCAGGACGACCGCATTGCGCTTCTGGGCAAGAACGGTGAAGGAAAATCAACCCTGTCGAAGTTGATCTCTGGCCGACTCAAAACCTCTGCCGGGCGGCTTGTGACCCATAACAAATTGCGCATTGGCTATTTTGCCCAGCATCAGGTCGATGAGCTGAACCTCGACGAAACACCGCTGCAACATCTGCAGTCCGAACGCCCCGATCACAGCCCGGCCCGCCTGCGCGCCATGCTCTCGGGCTTTGGTCTGGGGCCCGATCAGGTCGATACAGTGGTTGCGCGTCTCTCAGGCGGGCAAAAGGCGCGGCTATCGCTCTTGCTGGCCACGTTGGATGCGCCGCATATGCTGATTTTGGATGAGCCGACAAACCACCTGGATATCGAAAGCCGCGAGGCCTTGGTGCAAGCGCTGACAACCTATTCTGGCGCGGTGATTTTGGTGAGCCATGACATGCATCTTTTATCGCTCGTGGCCGACCGTTTGTGGTTGGTCTCGGGCGGGCGGGTCACACCGTTTGACCAAGATCTCGCGGCCTATCGCGATTTTCTTCTCGGCGGCGCCGCGCCCAAGAAATCCTCTGAAAAGCCCAAGATCAAAAAGCCCGGACGCGAGTTGCGGATTGCGGCCCGCAGCGAGCTGAAACGCGCAGAAGAGCGTATCGAAAAAATCACCGTGATGCATGAAAAATTGCAAGAAAAGCTCGCGGATCCAAAGCTCTATGAGGATCATAATGCCGCCGACCTTGCGGTCTGGCAAAAAAAGTTTCATGAAGTGGAGACCGCCCTGTTGCGGGCCGAAAAGCTATGGCTCAACGCCAGTGAAACTGTAGAGAAATTGGAAAATGTCTGAGTTGATTGATACGCTGCCGCTGATTTGGGCTTTTGCGACCTTATTCGTGGTGATTGATCCGATCGGTCTGGCGCCGATTTTTGTGGCTTTGACCCAGGGAATCGAGCCCAAAAAGCGCAAGGCCATTGGGATGCGCGCCTGTATGATCGCCTTTGTTATTCTGGCGCTCTTTGGATTCTTCGGCGAGTCTGTTTTAGGGTTTGCGGGAATCTCGATGCCGGCCTTTCAAATTGCCGGTGGGGTTTTATTATTCTTAACCGCCCTAGAAATGCTATTTGAGCTGCGCGCCAAACGGCGCAGCACCAAGGGCGATGACGTTGAGGATGATGACAACGATCCATCCGTCTTCCCACTGGCCACCCCCCTGATTGCCGGACCCGGGGCGATTGCGACGGTCATTTTGTTGACCAATGAGGCTCAGGGCAATCTATTACAGCAAATCAGTGTGATTGTGGTGATGGGCGCGGTGGTTCTCGCAGCCTTTATTCTATTCATGCTCGCGGGAGTCATGGAGCGCGCCTTGGGGCAAACCGGAATTTTGGTGGTCAGCCGGGTCTTGGGCATGCTATTGGCGGCCTTAGCGGTGCAATTCATCTTAAACGGATTGCTGGGCTTTAGCGCGACTCTGGGCTAAAGCGGCTCTCTCGCGCACATTAGGAAGGCTGACATGAGCGGCGACTTACTTGCAAGTCTTGGTTATTTGGCCCTGCTGCTCTTGGCTTTGGGCGGCGCCTATTTGGCGAGCCATCGCCAATCGGTTGGCAAATCGCTGCAAATGGCTCTGGTCTGGGGCATGATCTTCATGGGCTGCATGGCCATTTATGGCCTCTGGGGCGATATCAGTCGCGATTATGGCCGCAAAAGCTTGCCCATCACCCGGCAGGACGGCGCAATTGCCCTGCCCCGCGCGCCCGACGGGCATTACTATGTGACAGCTGAGGTGAATGGCACCGAAATTGATTTTCTGGTCGACACCGGGGCCAGTGATATCGTTTTGTCGCGAAAAGATGCCGCGCGCATTGGCTTTGACTTAGACGAACTGGCGTTTTTGGGCAGCGCGCGCACTGCGAATGGCGTTGTGCCCATTGCCTATAGCCGCCTCAAAACCATTCGCCTTGGCCCCTATTTGGACCAAGGTATCTCCGTTTCAATCAATGGCGGTGAGATGGACAAGAGCCTGTTGGGTATGAGCTACCTCGGGCGTTTTGGGCGGATTGAAATTGCCCAAGATCAACTGATCCTGCGGCGCTGAACCCGTTTGAAAACCTATGGGCCTTTAGGGCGTAGACCTAGGCATTGCTGGCTTCTTTCTCAGCCTGAAGGGCCCAATTGCCTTGGGCCTGGCTCCAATATTTCGCCGCAATCCCCGCCTCTGTCAGAGATTTCCATTGCGCCCGCGCGTTTTGCATATGCTGGCCATTGTCATCTTGAAATAGGATGCACACGCGCTTGCTGGATAGGACCTCATCGGCGGTGACGGCGCTGCCGCCGATGCACATCAAACAATCATGCGGCGCCTCATGACCCTCGAGCGCCAGCAATACAGGCTGATCGGCCTCCTGAGCTGCGCCGGCAAGACCATGGGGCAGGAACTCTTCGGCCGGTCCCTGCCACAAGTCATCATCGAGCTGCTGTATTTCCGCCGCCTCACGGCCTCGGATCACCACCCTCCAGCCATTGGCCAGGCATTTGCTCAAAAGTGGGCGCAGGGCCTGATCCACCCTCTGGCGCGTCAGGTGGTAAAAATAGACCTCACTCACCCGGCGCATCCTCGCCCTTTGCCTCGTAATGATCTGCAATCAGACGGTTCAAGGCCCGCACGCCCCATCCGGTGGCGCCTTTTGGCGCAAAGGCGCTTTCCGAGGCAATGGAGGCCACGCCAGCGATATCCAAATGCGCCCAAGGCATATCATCTTTCACAAACCGCTGCAGAAACTGCCCAGCCGTGATCGAGCCCGCCGCCCGCGTGCCCACATTTTTCATATCAGCAATGCGCGATTTGAGCATTTTGTCATAGGCCGGCGCCAAGGGCATACGCCAAGCGCCTTCGCCTTCGGCCGAGGCCGCCGTGATGAAATCCTTTGACAATTTGTCGTCATTGGAAAACACACCGGCCATTTCATGGCCCAGCCCGATGATGATGGCTCCGGTCAAAGTCGCCAGATTGATCATGCCGCTGGGTGCGAAACGTTCTTGCGTGTACCAAAGAATATCCGCCAAAACCAAACGGCCCTCGGCATCCGTGTTGATGACTTCGACCGTATCGCCTTTCATGGATTTGATGACGTCTCCAGGGCGCACGGCATTGCCGGAGGGCATATTTTCCACCAGTCCCACGACGCCGACCACATTGGCCTTGGCATCGCGCTGCGCCAAGGCTTTCATCACCCCGGCGACAACACCTGCGCCGCCCATATCCATGGTCATATCTTCCATGCCACCAGCCGGTTTCAAGGAAATGCCGCCCGTGTCAAAGACAACCCCTTTGCCGACCAGAGCGAATGGCGCCTCCTCGCCGCCGCCGGTCCAGCGCATGACAACAACCTTCGAGGGGCTGTCAGAGCCCTGGCCGACGCAAAGCAAGGTGCGCATACCGAGTTTCTCCAGCTCCGCCTCTTCGAGAACTTCGACCTCGAGCCCCAAATCGCTCAAAGCCACAAGCTGCTCGGCGAAATGGCTTGTTGTCAGCACATTGGCCGGCGCATTGGTCAGATCTCGGGTGAAAAACACCCCGTCCAATACGGCCAATTTCGTCTCAATCTCCGCCTGCTGTTCCAGCGCATCTGGCCCCATCACCTCCACATCAAAGGGTTTTGGTGCAGCGTCGCTTTTTTGATCCAAATACTCATAATTGCGCAGCGCCATGCCTTCGATTAAATCGCTGATCCGCTTGAATTTACTGCACGCAATGACGAAGCGCTCACTGACGCTGGCTTTGGCGATCTCTACGCCACAGCTGCGCGCCGCGCCTTGCGTACAATTGCGGTCAATTTTCGCCAGGCTCACCGCACGGGCCATCAAGCCGGTGGGATAAGAGAGGGTCATGACTTTACCGGCCTCCAAATCTTCAAAGCCTTTGGAGGCCAAAAATCTGGCCAGGGCCCCCTTGGTTGCCTTGTTGATCCGACGCCCCACCACATCCATGCGGCCATCCTCTTGCACCAAAAGCACGATTTGCCCCTCATAGTCCTGCAAGCGATCTAATTCCAACTCAGAGATGGTAAACTTTGGCAGCGGTGTCATGGGTGTTCCTTTTCAAAAATATGGGCAAAGCCTAGCCTGTCGCATTGATTTTGACCAGATTCATGTTTCTGTTCTGTGCAATTTCCTTTAGCAGTACACACAAGATCACTGCGGGGGCCATATGGGGCGGATCAACACATATATTCTGAAGCAATTGCTCAAAATGTTTGGGTTTTTTGCATTGGTATTGGTGTTGATCTATTGGATCAACCGCGCGGTGAGGCTGTTTGATCGGCTGATTGCCGATGGTCAATCGGCATTGGTTTTCTTGGAGTTCACCTCTTTGACCCTTCCCTGGATGATTTTTGTAATCGCCCCAATCGCCGGATTTGCCGCGGTCATCTATGTGATCCATCGTCTCGCGACAGACCGAGAGTTGGTGGTTGTGCAAAGCGCGGGCCTGTCGGTGGCTCAGATTGCCAAGCCCGTTTGGGGCTTTGCCATCAGCCTGGCTGTCTTAACCTTGGTGCTCAGCAGCATCTTAGTGCCAATTAGCCAAGCGCAATTACATCAAAGGCAGATGGAAGTTGCGGAAAACCTGACCGCAAGGCTGCTCACCGAAGGCAAGTTCTTAACCCCGAGCGATACCATCACCTTTTATTTGCGCCATATCACCGCCGAGGGTCAGCTCGAAGGCGTTTTTCTCAATGATGCTTCAGACCCGGGTAAAAATATCACCTATTCAGCAGCCAAGGCCTTTTTGGTGCGTTCAGAGGTTGGGCCACGCTTGGTTTTGATTGATGGTGTCATTCAAAACCTCGATCTGACCACCGATAAACTGGCCGTCACGCGGTTCAATGATTTCGTCATAAATATTGGTCAGATTGTCAGCCCAGGCGGCACCGCAGCCAAGCGCTCAGAACATTTCACCAGCCTACAGCTGATCGCGCAACTCATAAGCGTGCCAGATATGCGTGAAAGCGCCCGTTTTGACATGCTCTATACGCTGCATCAGCGACTGGCGGGACCATTATTGTCCATGTGTCTGGTGCTGATTGGCTTTGCCGTGATGGTCACGGCCCGATACAGCCGTTTCGGCCTATGGCGCCCAATCCTGGTGGCGGTAATTTGTCTGATTTTGGTTAAATTTATCGAAGGCCTATGCATGGATTACAGCCGCCAAAATCATGATGCGCTTTGGGTTCTCTACCTGCCCCTCCTATGCGGCGCTGTGCTGTCTTACGGCATCATCTTCACGGCCGATCAAATCTGGAACTCGGATAAGGCGGCTGGCATATGATTTTGCATTTGTATTTTGCCCGACGTTTTGCCCTGGCTTTTACCTATGTTTTGGGCGGGTTCTTGATTTTGTTCGTCTTGTTGGATTTCATCGAGCAAATGCGCCGGTTTCGAGGCTTGGATGTCACGCTCAGCCAGAAAGCGCATTTGGTGGCGCTCTATGTACCAAGCGCACTCTACCAGCTGCTCCCGTTGATCACAGTGCTCTGCTCAATCATGTTGTTTTTGAGCCTGGCGCGCAGCAGTGAATTGGTCGTGACCCGGGCCGCTGGCCGCTCAGCTCTGCGCGCCCTCTATGGGCCGATCCTCACCTCACTGGTGATCGGACTTTTGGCGGTCACCATCGTCAACCCAATCGTGGCGGGCACGCAGAAAAAACATGAGCTGCTTTCGTCGAGTTTTTTCACATCACGGGTCAGCACCGTCTCTGTTTCAAGCACAGGGCTTTGGTTGCGCCAAGGCGATGACCAGGCGCAAACGGTGATACATGCCAAGCGGAGCAATTTGGATGGGACGCGCTTGTTTGACGTGGCGCTTTACGAATTCGATCTCAGCGGCAAGGCCACCCGGCGCATTGCGGCCACAACAGCGACGTTAGAGGACGGCTTTTGGCATCTTATCAATGCGAAGGAATGGCAGTTGGAAATCGGCGGCAATCCGGAAGCCGAGGCCGATACGAAAAGGCAGTATAAAATTCCAACCGAATTGACCAAAGATCATATTCACGACAGCTTTGGCAGCCCGTCCTCCATTCCAATCTGGCAATTGCCCGCCTTTATCAGCCAGTTGGAAAAAGCCGGCTTTTCCGCAAGGCGCCATCGGGTTTGGTTTCATATGGAGTTGGCACTGCCCTTATTTCTGGCCTCTGTCGTCATGATCGGTGCGGGATTCACGATGCGACATGGTCGGCAAAATCGAACAGGTCTGCGCGTGCTCATGACCTTATTATTTGGCTTCGGCCTTTATTTTCTGCGCAATTTTGCCCAAATACTCGGTGAAAATGGCCAATTACCAGAAATTTGGGCAGCATGGATCCCGCCCGTCGCAGCCATTGGCCTCTCACTGGCGTTTCTTTTGCACACAGAGGACGGCTAGATGAGACTGCTCCTTCTCACGCTCCTATGGGTGACCGGGGCCCAGGCGCTTTGGGCACAGGACGCGGCCCATTTGATTGCCGACCGTATTGAAATTTTGCCCAATGGCACCCTGCGGGCCAGCGGTTCCGTGGTGGTCTGGCATAGCGGCGTTCGGATCACCGCCCAAGACATCACCTATGCCAGCGGCGACGGGCAATTGTCGCTGACCGGGCCCATCAAGCTGCAAGACGCCAGCGGCACAGTCATTTTGGCAGATCAAGCCGATCTGTCACCCGATCTTTCAGCCGGGATCATCACAAGTGCGCGGATCATTTTGAGCCAGCAAGTGCAAATTGCAGCAGCCCAAATTTCCCGCGTGAATGCAACCTATAGCCAGGCCTCAAATGTCTCGGCCACCTCCTGTTTTATCTGCACAGGTCAGACACCGCTTTGGCAAATCCGGGCCAAACGGATCGTGCATGACAGCGGCGAAAAGCAAATTTATTTTGAACAAGCACAGCTGCGTGTCATGGATGTGCCCGTGTTTTTCTTTCCCTATTTGCGGCTGCCCGATCCCAGCTTGAAACGCGCCACAGGGTTTTTGGTTCCCGAGCTGACCACCTCAACGACATTAGGAACCGCGATTCGCACGCCCTATTTCATAAAACTAAGTGATCATCACGATATCACCCTGTCGCCGATGGTCTCGTCACGCACCAAGACCCTTGGCCTGAGATATCGCCATGCCTATCACACCGGCACCATTGAGCTTGAAGGCGCCTATTCCCGCGACACGCTTCTTGCCGGCCAAGATCGCGGCTATCTCTTTGGCACAGCCGATTTTGCCTTAGACAGTGGCTACGCGCTTCGCGGTCAGCTGCAAAGCACCAGCGATCCGGCCTATTTGTTTGAATATGATGTCAAAGAAATTGATAGGCTGGAAAACAAAATCACCCTTGAGCGCAGCCGAAGAAACCGCAATCTTGAGCTGCGGTTCTCCAATTATCATTCCTTGCGCGACAGCGAGAACAACGCCACCCAGCCAACCCTGGTCACCGAAGCCATTGGACAACAGCGCAGCTATCCCAAGGGTTTGGGCGGCGTTTTCGATCTGGAAGCAAGCCTATTGACCAGCTACCGCTCCTCCACGTCGCCCGTCGACGGACCCGACAGCGGTGATGAGGTTGACGGCTATGACACGCTGCGCCTCTCTTCGCTGGCCAAATATCACCGCGACTGGGTGCTGCCCAAAGGAGTCGTTGTAGATTTTGCCACAGAGCTGGAAGCGTCCCATTACATTGTGCGCCAGCACCAAGATATCGCGCCTGTCATCACCCGGATCACCGGCGGCGGCGGCCTTGGTCTGCGCTGGCCCCTCGCCCGGCGGCTTGCCGGAGGAGCCGTGCAGCGGCTCGAACCGCGCATCCAATTGGCTGGGGTGATGGCGAATTCAGACACCATTCCGAATCAAGACAGTACCCAGGTCGAGTTTGACGAGGGCAATCTGTTCCGCTTCAATCGCGCGCCAGGATTTGATCTCATCGAAACTGGTATGCGGCTGAATATCGGGCTGGCCGGCGGTATTGATTATCCAAATCAAACTAAAATTGGATGGGAGATTGGCCGAATTTATCGAACTGATAACGCCAATAGCTTCACTAAGACCTCGGGTCTCCAAGGCCATGTGAGCGATTGGCTCCTCGCCGCCCATGTGCAAACCCCTTTGGGCATAGAATTGGTCGCACGCAGCCTTCTTCAGAATGTCGGTTTGCTCAAAAAATCCGAGCTCCGCGCCAGCTGGCACACAAGCAAACATCAGCTGGATGCAACCTATGTTGGGCTAGCCGCCGATGAGGCGGAAAATCGTGACGTGCCGTTGAGCTCGCTTGCATTAAAATGGAACTATCAGTTTTTGCCCGATTGGCGCTCCACTTCAGAATTTCAATTTGACACCTCCATCGGTGAGGCGTCCAAATTCGAGTTTGGGTTAGAATATGCAAATGAATGCGTTATTTTGGATTTTTCAGCCTCGCGTCGCTTCGCAACATCCGCTACATTGACAGACAAAACTGAATTTGGTCTGAGTGTAGCACTGGCTGGATTTTCTACAGGCGTCAGAAACATAAAGAAAAGCCGTCAATGCGGCGCATCATAAACGAGGTTTGAAATGCTCAAGATCACCCTGCGCTTAGGTCTCGCAGCTCTTGGTTTGATCGGCGCGCTCCACAGCGCAGTTCAGGCGCAGGGGCCGTTTGATCCGGTGATTTCCGTGAACAGGGCCGCAATCACAGCCTATGAGCTGGAGCAACGCGAGCGGTTTTTGGAAATTTTGCAGCGCTCCTCCGGTATGGCGCAGCGCGCGCGCGACACCTTGATTGAAGATCGCTTGAAAATGGCAGCCGCTGACCGTGCCGGCATTAATTTGAGCGACGCGCAGGTGGTTGAAGCCATGGAAGAGTTTGCCGCCAACGCCAATCTTGATCTCGATCAATTGCTGGAAACTTTGGCCCAAAACGGCGTTGATGAGCAAACCTATCGCGATTTCATCAAAGCTGGGGTGACCTGGCGCGAAGTTATCCGGGCCCGCTTCGCAGCCCGCAGCGCGCCGTCTGAGGCGGAAATTGACCGCGCGCTCGCCTCAGCGGGAGCTCAGGGCGGGGTCAAAGTGCTTTTGACTGAAATTGTACTACCAGCCGGATCTGCTGAAGAACTGGACAGCGCGCGTCAGACGGCGGAACGCTTGGGGCGCATCACGTCAGCCGCCGATTTCTCTGAACAAGCGCGCCGGCTTTCAGTGGCACAATCGCGGGTGAATGGTGGCCGGCTGGAATGGGCCAATCTGAGCGACCTGCCCGATGGTCTGCGTCCCATCATTTCCGGTTTGCGTCCAGGTCAGATCACCACGCCCCTTGAGGTGACGAATGCCATTGTCTTGTTTCAACTGCGTGATGTGGCAGAGACCACGGCACAATCACCAGAGATATCGGCCATTGAATACGCGCGGGTGAGTGGACCGGCCGATGCTGTGACATCCGCCACGCGCATGGCCGATACCTGCGATGATTTTTACGGCGCGGTCAAAGCGGATCCATCGCTCACTTTCACAATTCATTCCGAAAGCCCCGATCAAATTCCCCAAGCTTTATCTCTGCGGCTGATGGGCCTCGATAAAAATGAATTTGATAACATGCCGACCGCGGAGGGGGAGCAGGCTGAAATTGTCATGCTCTGCGCGCGGGTCTATGCGGCCCTAGAAGATGTCTCACGCGGACAAGTTGCAAATAATCTGCGCTCGGCACGGATCACGAGTCTGGCCGACGGGTTTCTCGCCGAGCTGCGCGCCAGTGCAGATATCGTCTATCATTAACGCCGATTGCGGTGGTGGTTTCCAAAATTTCAAACCCAGAAGTCTTGGCACCTGGCGCTTTGAAATTTGATTTTTGGTACAGGTGCTTTGTTGATGACAAATAAGACCACACAGGCGCCCCTTGCCGTCACCTGCGGTGATCCTGCGGGCATCGGGATGGAAATATTTATAGCCGCGCAGAAAGAAATTGGCGGTGACATCCCTATGGTTCTTTTTGCCGATCGGCGGCATCTTCCGCAGGGTGTTCCGGTCACGCTGTTTCAACCCGATACGGCGCCCCCGCCGCCAGATCACATTTGGCTGCATCAGATCGACTTCGCCCAGCCTGCGCATCCTGGCCAACCTGATCGGCGCAACGCGGCCGGGGTGATTTCTGCCATTGAGCAGGCGGTGCGGCTCACCCAGGCCGGACAGATGGCCGGTCTATGCACCGCGCCTATTCACAAGGCGATTTTGCAAGACGGCGCCGGGTTTCAGTTTCCAGGGCATACGGAGTTTCTGGCGCATCTCTGCGGCGTGCAGCAGGTTGTGATGATGCTGACCTGCCCGGCCCTCTCTGTGGTCCCGCTCACCATTCATATTCCCATCAGCGATGTGCCAAAGGCGATCACCCGGGAGTTGTTTCACACTACCGCGCACATCCTAAATGATGCTTTGCGCCGTGACTTTGGCATAGAAGAACCGCGCATCAGCGTTGCCGGGCTCAATCCCCATGCCAGCGAAGGCGGTAAGATTGGCCGGGAGGACATAGACCAGATTACCCCCTGGGTTGCCGAGCTGCAAAGCGCCGGAGTGTCCATAACCGGGCCGCAGTCCGCAGATGCGATGTTTCACGCACAGGCGCGCACCCGCTATGATGCGGCCCTGTGCATGTACCATGATCAGGCCCTGATCCCGATTAAGACTTTGGATTTTTCTGGTGGCGTGAATGTCACCTTGGGCCTGCCCATCGTGCGCACATCGCCCGACCATGGCACGGCCTTTGATATTGCCGGTCAAGGCCTTGCGGATGCATCCTCAATGGTTCAAGCCATAGTCTATGCAGATCGCATGATAAAGGCGCGCCAGAATGCAAATTGACGACCTTCCCCCGCTGCGCGACGTGATCGCCACCCATGGATTAGATGCAAAAAAATCTTTGGGGCAAAACTTCCTACTGGATCTCAACCTCACATCAAAAATTGCCAGGCTGGCCGGAGATATCAGCGGCCATGACGTCTTAGAAGTTGGCCCCGGTCCGGGCGGTTTGACGCGCGGACTTTTGGCTGCCGGCGCGCGGCGGGTCGTGGCCTTGGAAAAAGATCCTCGGTGCATGGCTGCGCTGTCTGAGATTTCAGCCGCCTATCCCGGCCGTTTGGATGTGTTCAACGCCGATGCTTTGGAGTTTGACATGCGCGGCCAACTCACCGGGCCTGTGCGCGTGGTGGCCAACCTGCCCTATAATGTGGGCACCGAGCTTTTGGTGCGCTGGCTTACACCAAAAGACTGGCCCCCATTTTGGAGCAGTTTAACTTTAATGTTCCAAAAAGAAGTGGCCGAGCGGATCATCGCCAAGCCGGGAACAAAGGCCTATGGGCGCCTTGGTATTTTAGCCCAATGGAAAAGTACCCCCTCCGTGGTCATGGAACTGCCGCCCGAAGCCTTTACGCCGCCGCCGAAAGTCCATTCTGCCGTGGTCCATCTGGAAGCCTTGGCACAGCCACGCTTTCCAGCGCCGGCGGGGCTGTTATCTTCCACCGTTGCAATGGCGTTCAATCAACGCCGCAAAATGCTCCGCTCAAGCCTGAAATCTGCGGCACCTGACATTGAAACTGCGCTGCGGGATGCGGGCCTCGAACCCACTGCGCGGGCCGAAGAAATTTCGCTAGAGGGATTCTGTGCCTTGGCCCGCCGATTGGCTAAATAAAATCTAGCACACGCGGCCTTCGCCTCATGACGGAGGATTTTGGAATTCTCATTTAGACTTGCCCAACCACAACCCAGCCGCGCTTCGCGCGCGCAGGAGCGAGATGTGGTAAAAAGACCTCTGCATAACGCCAGTTCAACATGAAATGAGGGCAGCGCCGGCCTGGGCAGGCGCAGCCCGGTGTGGCCACCAGGCATAATGTTTTGGCTTGACGGCAAGGTTATGCGGAGGTCTTAAAAGCCCAAAGGGGCCGATTAATCCTCTGGAACAGGCGCAGGCTTGGCGGCTTCATCAGCTGCAGGCGCCGGCTCACCAACCGGTTTTGCAGGCCGGCGACGCACGCGCGGTTTGGCCGGCTCCGCTTTTTTGCTGGGCTCAATGGGCTGCGTTTGCGCCAAATCAGCCGGGTTCAAAGGTGCCAAATCTGGTTGCGGAGCATCAGAAAAATCGGCGACATCCAAGGCGGAGGGCATTTTGACCTGTTCAACATCGCCGCGATCTCGCCGCGGTTCTGAACGATCATTGCGTTCGCCCCGTTCCTGATCCCGCTGGGCTTGTTTCTCACGATTCTCGCGATCTTGCTGCTCACGGCGGGCTTCGATTTCACGTTGCGCTTCTGCCAAAAGCCGCATGTAATGTTCAGCGTGCTGCTGGAAGTTTTCGGCCGCCACGCGGTCACCTGACAATTGCGCATCACGGGTGAGCTGTTGGTATTTTTCAATAATTTGCTGAGGCGTGCCACGCACCTTGCCCTCAGGCCCTGAACTATCGAACACGCGGTTCATGATGTTCGCGCCGGAGCGATTGTTATTATTACGGTTATTCTTCGAGCGAGGGCGCGTTTTTGAAGATCTCATGTTTTGAAAAAGCCTATTTGGCGACGGACCGATTAAGTACTAACTGCAATGGGTAATGATTGGGTTTCATGTCGTACATGCCTGCGCATGGTCTCGACGCCCTGTACAAACCATGTTTGGGTCAAATCAGCAAGCAAAAAATCGTTATTTGTCCGGACTATTCCGCTTTCTCCGCCCGTGCCCGGCAGGAGACGACCCGCGGCCGATGGTCTAAATCTTCCAAAATGGCGATGTCGCGGTAGCCCTCTTTGCGCAGTATCTCTGCCACTGCTGCCCCTTGGTCATAGCCAATTTCAAACAACAACCGGCCCTCTGCCGCCAAAAACCCATGCGCTTGATGCGCGATGGTCGCGTAATGGCTCAACCCATCTTTACCGTCTGTCAGCGCCAATTTTGGCTCATGGTGCACTTCGGGCGACAAGCCCTTCCATACGGCTGGGTGGATATAGGGGGGATTGGAGACAATAAGGTCAAAGCGCTCGGATGGAATCTCTGCACACCAGTCAGATCGGCAAAATCGCACGCGATCCGTTAATTGCAATTTTGCGGCATTGCGCCGTGCCACCTCCAGCGCCTTGGCCGAACAGTCCACCGCAACTCCGCACGCCGATGAATTTACAGCCAAAAGCGATAGAATAATACAGCCCGACCCGACCCCAAGATCCAAGACATTTTGAAACGGGGCCGATAGGGCGCGCGCCACCAGCTCTTCGGTTTCAGGCCGCGGATCCAATACATCGGGGGTGACGATAAAGCGGTGTTCATAAAACTCGCGGTAGCCCAAAATATGCGACATCGGCACATACGCCATCCGCGACTTTAGAGTGGCTTCAAACGCCGCAGAGTGTTCCGCAGTTAACGTCTCCTCGAGCCGCAAAGACACTTGCAGCGCGTCTATGCCCAAAACAAAGGCCAATAAAATCCGCGCCTCACGCCGAGAATCTTCTATACCGGCGCCCGAAAGCCTTTGCCCAGCATGGGTCAAGGCCGTCTGGAGAGTTTGGCTCATCCGTTCATTTCCGCCAGCAAGGCCGCTTGCGCCTCTGAGGTCAAAGCATCAATGATTTCGTCCAAATCACCCTGTAAGATTTGCTCAAGCCGGTAAAGCGTGAGACCGATGCGATGATCGGTCATTCGGCCTTGCGGGTAGTTATAGGTGCGGATTCGTTCTGAGCGGTCGCCAGAGCCCACCTGTGATTTGCGGTCGGCAGATCGCTCCCCATCCACCCGCGCCCGTTCCAGATCATACAGCCGGGTTTTGAGCACCTGCATGGCAATCTCACGGTTGCGGTGCTGCGATTTTTCCGCGCTGACCACGATCAGCCCGGTGGGTAAATGGGTGATGCGCACCGCTGAATCGGTGGTGTTCACATGCTGACCACCGGCCCCGCTGGCCCGCATTGTATCAATGCGAATGTCGCTTGGATCAATGTGAATATCCACATCCTCCGCCTCGGGCAAGACCGCCACAGTGGCCGCTGAGGTGTGAATGCGCCCGCCGCTTTCCGTACTGGGCACGCGCTGCACCCTATGCACACCGCTTTCATACTTCAGCTTGGCAAAAACTCCCTCGCCTTTGATATGGGCGACAAATTCCTTAACGCCGCCAAGTTCGGTGGTTTGATTTTCGATGACATCAAAGCCCCAGCCCTGCGCCTCCACATAGCGCTGATACATGCGGATCAAATCGGCGGCAAAAAGCGCAGCCTCATCGCCGCCCGTTCCGGGGCGAATTTCCAAAATGGCAGGGCGCGCATCCGCCTCATCTTTCGGCAAAAGCGTGAGCTGCAGATCATGTTCGGCCTTGGGCAATGCGGCGCGGAGCACAGGCAGCTCTTCGGCCGCAAGCTCACGCATATCCGGATCATCCATCATCGCTTCAGCATCAGAAATATCGCGAAGCAGGGTCTGATAGGCCCGCACTTCTTCGACCACCGGCCGCAGGTCAGAATATTCCTTAGCCAATTTGGCAATATCGCCCGCGCCCTCAGACATTTGAGCCTCGATGAACTCAAATCTTTGGATGATCTGCTGTAATGTATCTTCTGCTATCATGCCTTCAGCTCGCCTATGTCGCCTGCGGGGTCAAGAGGGGCCAGGGCTTTGGACGCGATTTTAATCAGCAATCCAAGCCTCAATCCGTTTTTTATTGCTGCCCCAATCGGAGCCACCAACACTTGAATGGCCGCGCAGATGGGTGCCGCTCTCATCTCGCCACAGCTCGATGATATCTTTAAAACCCCAAAAGCGCGATCTCAGGAGCACTTTAAGCCGCGCGTCTTGCATCACGATTTCGTGGCGTGGATCTGCCAAGATAGCTGCCCTGATCTGCGTAAAGGGCAGATCATCCCGGCGGATATAATAGCCACTGAGATGCGTTTGCGTGGCGTGTCCGGGCGCCATAGGCCCGCCCGGCCAGTCCGCATATACAAGCGGCCAGAAGCGCGCCACCAGTTGCAGGCCCGCAAAAAGCGCCAGCGCCACGACAAGAATTTTAATCACAGGTTAGACCCTCAACGATAAGCAACACCGGGCAGGATGCTCAAGATTTCGAACATCAAATTCGCCGCTGTTAGGGCGGTATTGCCCGAGGTGTCATACATAGGGCTCACTTCAACCATATCAAACCCCACGATATTCAATCCGCGTAAAGCGCGGATCAGCTCCATGGCCTGCGGCGTGGTCAACCCGCCGATCTCTGGCGTACCGGTGCCGGGGGCATAGGCGGGATCTAGGCTGTCGATATCATAGGTCAGATAGCAGGGGTGATCCCCGATGGCTTGGCGAATCTCCTGACCCAGTGGGGTCAGCGATTTATGCCAAATCTCTGGCGCCGTGATCATGTTAAAGCCCCAACCGGCCGCCTCAGAAAAGTCTTCTGCGGTGTATCCCGTGCCGCGCAGGCCGATTTGATACACCAAATCGGGCACAAGCAGCCCTTCCTCATAGGCGCGGCGGAACACCGTCCCATGGGTTTCACGCTCTCCAAACATCTCATCGTTCACATCCGCATGCGCATCGACATGCACCAAGGCCACAGGCCCGTGCTTTTTCGCAATGGAGCGCAAGATTGGCAGGGTTAAAGAATGATCCCCGCCGAGCGTCGCCGGCACCACAGGGTAGTCGTGCAAACCGTCGTAGGCCGATTCAATAATGCGCAAACTCTCCGCAAGGCTGAAGGTGTTGATGGCAACATCGCCCATATCAGCCACCTGCAGGCTGTCAAAAGGCGCAGCCCCAGTTTGCAAATTATACGGCCGGATCATCGCGCTTTCTTGGCGAATCTGCTTTGGACCAAACCGCGTGCCGGACCGCCAAGAGGTGCCGATATCCATGGGGATGCCCATGATCACCACATCCAAGCCCGCGGGGCCTTGAGCCTCAGGCAGGCGCATGAAGGTTTGCGGCCCAGCAAAACGGGCCAGATCATTGCCGGAAATTGGTTGGTTGGGCATTCGCATATCCTTTGTCTTTGCGCCGAGTTTGCGGGCGATGCCGCTCTGTGGCAATGGAAAACTTAAGCCACGCGCATGGGGTTTTGCCAAGCGCATCACATGCTCTTTTTGCCCTCTGTGCAGGTCAGGCCAGCGATTTTATCTTGATTTCAGCAGTGCTTTTCGCCAAAATCGATACATTACAGGCGCTTGAAGCATTTGAAAAAACTATTGACCACACTCGCCGTCGTGACCGCAGGATTTGGCTGTCTGTATTGGGCCTTCCCTATGTTCTTTTTCGCAATCTACAAAAATAACGTTTATACAACGGAGTTTCGCGTGGATGGAAACAAGTTGCATATGAGCGGGTTGATCAACTCTTACACGCCAGAGCAGCTCAAAGATATCTTCGGCGCACATCCCCAAATTGATACAATCGTTCTGGGTCAGATGCCCGGATCCATTGATGATGAAGCCAATTTGGCCGGGGCGGCTTGGGTGGCGGCGCGCGGGGTTAAGACATACCTGCCACAAGAGGGCAGCATTGCCTCTGGCGCGACGTATTTCTTTCTTGTCGGCAAGAGGCGTGTGGTGGAAGAAGGCGCAGAGGTGGGCGTGCATTCTTGGGCCGATGTGACAGGGGTCACAGCCCGCGATCTTCCCCGCGATGACCCTGCCCATGAACGCTATATTGGTTTTTACGAAGGCATTGGCTGGACGCGCGCGCAGGCGGAGGCCTTTTACTTTTTCACCATCGAAAAAGCACCTGCCGAGGATATTTACCTAATGACCCCGCAAGAGATGCTGGCCACCGGTCTGGCCACAGAGGTCGTGCCTGCCAACCATTGATCAGCCAAAGGCGACCCTGTATCGCCAATGCCGACAGCTTAAGCCCGGCTTGCGCGCAGGTTCCAGCAGTATAGGCACATCAACTCCATACCCACATGCGCCCCCGCAATCGCCGTAGCGCCGGTGGTGTCAAAGGGCGGTGAGACTTCAACCACATCGCCGCCTTTCATATTGATCCCGCGCAACCCACGTAAAATGGCAGCCGCTTGCGCCGACGACAGGCCGCCCCAAACCGGCGTGCCAGTGCCCGGTGCGAAAGCCGGATCAAGGCAATCAATATCAAACGTCAGATAAGTTGGGTGATCGCCCACAATCTCTTTGATCTGTTCCACGGTGGTCGCCCAGCCTTGTTCATGCACGCGGGGCGCATCGATGACATGCACACCGGCGTCATAATCATTCTGGGTGCGAATGCCGACCTGAACAGAGCGTTTTACATCCACGATCCCCTCTTTCACAGCCTTGTAAAACATAGTGCCATGATCCACACGCGCCAGATCATCATCCGGCCAAGTGTCGGAATGGGCGTCAAATTGGATCAGGGCTAGGGGGCCAAATTTCTCCGCATAGGCCCGCAAAATTGGGAAGGTGATGTAATGATCTCCGCCAAGGGTCAAAACCCCTGGCCCCTGAGCCAGAATACCAGAAATATGCGCCTGAAGAGCTGCGGGAAAGGCAGGGATATTGGCGTAGTCAAAGGCCAAATCTCCATAGTCACATATATTGAAATCCGCCAAAGGATTGATGTCCCAGCCATAGGGCGGATCACAGGGTTGCAGGGTGCTCGCTTCACGGATGGCGCGCGGGCCCAGCCTTGTGCCTGGCCGATTGGTCACCGCCTGATCAAACGGAACACCCGTGACCGCAAGATCCACGCCCTCCAGATCTTTTGAATAGCGACGACGCATGAAAGACAAAGCGCCGCCGAAAGCATTTTCAAAGGACATGCCTTTATAGCCCACGCGCGTGATGGCATTATCCACGTCATTTGCTGCATCTTTCAAGGCCATTTACTGCTCCAAAGGTTGCGCGTGCTCTACCAAACGCGCAAAAAATGAGGCCCCAACCGGGGACACCTCGTCATTAAAATCAAACGCTGCATTGTGCCAAGCGGCCCCCTCGCCCTGCCCTAAAAACAAATAGCAGCCGGGCCGTTTCTCCAGAAGGTAGGAAAAATCTTCCGCTCCCATCTCGCGGGTCCGGTCTGTCTCTAGCAATGACGTCCCGCAGACCTCCTCGGCCACCTGGCTGGCAAAGGCAGATTGGTCAGGAGAATTGATCGTGGCGGGATAGCCGCGGGTATAGGTGCATGTCACATCCACCCCAAAGGCCGCCGCATGCCCGGCACAAATCTCTCCCATCCGCCGCTCCACCATATCCTGCACCGGACGGGCAAAACTGCGCACCGTGCCCCCGACAAAGGCGCTGTCATTGATCACATTGTCGATGGTGCCGGCGTGAATTTGCGTCACGCTCACCACCAAATCCTCGACCGCATTATGATTGCGGCTGACGATGGTTTGAAAGGCCTGGGTGATCGACACAGCAGCGGGAATGGCATCCACTGCCAAATGCGGCATGGCCCCATGCCCCCCCTGCCCGGTGATATGCACTTCAAATGTGTCCACCGCGGCCATGATCGGACCTGGCGTTGTGCTCAACTGCCCGGCTGGCGCGCCCGGCTCGCAGTGCAGCGCATAGACAGTTTCTATTCCAAAACGCTCAATAATCCCCTCTTGCACCATAACCTCACCCCCGCCACCATTCTCCTCGGCAGGCTGAAAGATTAAGGCCACAGTGCCGGCAAAATTACGCGTTTCCGCCAAATAGCGCGCGGCCCCGAGCAACATTGTGGTATGGCCATCATGGCCACAGGCGTGCATCTTACCTGGAACTTGACTGGCATAGGCGGCCCCGGTGGCCTCCTCAATTGGCAGCGCGTCCATATCGGCGCGCAGACCAATCACCGGACCGGGCGCACGGCCATGTATCAAAGCCACCAGCCCCGATTGCGCGATGCCGCTGTGAATTTCACTGATGCCAAACTCTTGCAAACGCTCCATCACAAAAGCGGCAGTTTCATGGCACTCGAACCCAAGCTCTGGATTTTGATGCAAATGACGGCGCCAGGCTTTCATATCCTCGGCAAATTCAGCGATACGGTTGACGATTGGCATGGGCTGGCTCCTTATGGGCCAAGAAAAGCGGAATTGAGGGAGCAAAGCAATGGAGAATGATGATCTGCTACATGCAAAAGATGGGGGCATTGAACGGTTGCTTTATATCATGCGCCGCCTGCGTGATCCTGACACGGGCTGCCCTTGGGACATTGAGCAAAGTTTCAGCTCCATTGCCCCCTATACGATCGAAGAAGCCTATGAGGTGGCCGATGCCATTGCGCGCGGCGATATGGCCGATTTGAAGGGAGAACTGGGCGATCTTCTGCTGCAAACCGTCTACCATACAGCAATCGGAGAGGAGGAAGGGCTTTTCACCTTCCACAGTGTCGCCGATGCGATCAGCGATAAAATGGTGGCCCGTCATCCGCATGTGTTCGGCGATCAATCGCGGGATAAAACCGCAGCCCAGCAAACCATTGACTGGGAAACTATTAAGGCCGCAGAACGCGCACAGGCCGATCAAACCCGCGCTTTAGACGGGGTTGCTTTGGGCTTGCCGGCGCTGACACGGGCGGTCAAATTACAAAAGCGTGCGGCGCGGGTTGGCTTTGATTGGCCAGATGTCGAGCAAGTGCTCGACAAGCTGCGCGAGGAAATTGATGAGCTGAAAGAGGCTAAGAGCGCCGCGCATCGTCACGAGGAATTTGGCGACTTGATGTTCGTCATGGCAAATTTGGCCCGGCATATGGGCCTTGATCCCGAGCAGGCTTTACGGGACGCAAATGGAAAATTCACACGACGTTTCAATTCTGTTGAGGCGAAACTTCAACAAGATGGCCGGACGCCTTCTCAGTCAAACCTCGCCGAAATGGACGCGCTTTGGGATGAGGTCAAACGGGAGGAGACAATATCTGAGTAAAACAATCAGGTATTGATCTGACAAAAAGACTCGGATATAATCTCGCCATCACACCGGAGACACTCATGCCCTATTTTCGCCCCATCGCTCTCGCCCTATGCGCCTTTGCCCTTGCCGTCCCCGTGGCCGCCCAGGAGGTCAACGTCTATTCCTATCGCGAGCCGGCCTTGATCCAGCCTTTGATGGATGGGTTCACCGAACAGACCGGAATTGCGGTCAATGTCGCCTTTCTCAACAAGGGCATGATTGAGCGTTTGCGGGCCGAGGGCAGGCGCTCGCCTGCGGATTTGGTATTCACCACAGATATTTCACGGCTTCACAGCGTGGTCTCAGCCGGGCTGACCCAACCGGTGACAGAAGCCAAGCTCACGGACAACATCCCCGCGGCCTATCGCGATCCCGGCAATCATTGGTTTGGCCTAACCGTCCGCGCCCGCGTTATCTATGCCTCAAAAGCACGGGTCAAAAAGGGGGGAGTGACCAGCTACGAAGATCTCGCAGATCCCAAATGGCAGGGGCGTATCTGCACCCGCTCCGGCACGCATTCTTATATGCTTGCCCTCACCGCCGCCTATTTGCATCACCATGGTGAAGCAAACACATTGAATTGGCTCAAAGCGGTGAAAGCCAATCTGGCGCGCAAACCGCAAGGCAACGACCGGGCGCAGGTCAAAGCGATTTGGGCGGGTGAATGTGATATTTCCCTTGGAAACACTTACTATATGGGCCAAATGCTGGCTGATCCCGAGCAGCAAGACTGGGCCAGCAGCGTCTCAATTGAATTTCCCGTGTTTGAGGGGGCGGGCACGCATGTGAATGTGTCGGGCATGGCGATGACCAAATTTGCGCCCAATCGGGCTGAGGCCCTGGCCCTTATGGCCTATCTTGCCGCGCCAGCTGCCCAAGAGGTTTACGCATCTGACAATTACGAATACCCGATTGCCCCTGGCACCCAGGCCGATCCTTTGGTGCAAAGCTGGGGCAGCTTTGAGGCCGACCCGGTCAATCTCAGCACGATTGCCGAGCTCCGCTCAGAGGCGCTGCTGCTCACCGAATTGGCTGATTTTGATGGCTGAACATGAAAAAGGCGCGGGACATGTGCACCGCGCCTTTCGCCTATTATGGCCAAAAAATTTGAAACCACCCTTGTTTATTCCACCGCTGTTACCCTCTGCATGACATCGGGCTGGCCTGTGATTGCACCTGATTGCGGATGCCCGCGCTTCAGCGCATCCACCACATCCATCCCCGCGGTCACCCGTCCGACAACCGTATATTGCCCGTTGAGGAAATAGCCCGGCTCGAACATGATGAAAAACTGACTGTTGGCACTGTTTGGATTTTGCGAGCGGGCCATGCCCACCACGCCGCGATCAAAGGGCACATCTGAAAACTCGGCTGGGATATTGCCCAAATCGGAGCCCCCCATGCCGGCACGCGACATATCCTCGGGATTTTTGCCAAAGCGGACGTCGCCGGTTTGGGCCATAAAACCCTCTATGACCCGGTGAAACACCACACCGTCATAGGCGCCCCGCTCTGCAAGTGCCGTAATCTGCGCGGCATGTAGCGGCGCCACATCCTCAAGCAGATCAATTTGAACAGTGCCGCTTACAGTCTCGCCAACGACCTCAATCTCAAGACCCCCGGCCAAAGCAGGCCCGGCCAAACACGCAAGAAAAGCTGCAAGCCTACGCATCTGCTGCGACCTTCATGGAAATCATACGGTCTGGATTCGGCGCGGGCTCACCGCGGGTAATGGCATCCACATGCTCCATGCCAGATGTGACGCGGCCATAGACCGTGTACTGACCATTGAGAAAGTGATTGTCGGAAAAGTTGATGAAAAATTGGCTGTTGGCCGAATCTGGGTTTTGCGACCGGGCCGCACCGATGGTGCCGCGGTCATGGGGCAGTTTGGAAAACTCAGCCCGCAGATTAGGCAGCTTTGATCCACCTGTGCCAGCCGCGCGCAGGTTGAAGTTATCCTCCATATTGCCATGCTCCACATCGCCCGTCTGTGCCATAAAGCCATCAATCACGCGGTGAAAAGCGACGTTGTCATATTGGCCAGTCCGCACCAAATCTTTCATCCGCTCACAGTGCAACGGCGCCACATCTGGCAAAAGCTCGATGGTGACGGTCCCATCTTTCAATTCCATCAAGATTGTATTTTCGAGATCTTTGGTTTGTGTATCGGCCATTAGGGCGCTCCTTTTGATTTGCTCGGCAACCTAATAAAATTTCCAGCAAAGGAAAAGGCCCAACCGGTTGACCTTGGCCCGATATCGGGTGTTAACAGAGCAACATTTAGGGAGACGAACATGAGCTGGAAAACTTTGGATCAGATGCAACTCATGGGCAAGCGCGTGCTCACCCGTGTCGACATCAACGTGCCGGTCGAAAATGGCCGCGTCACCGATACCACGCGGATTGATCGGATCGTGCCCACGGTGCAGCATATTTTGAAATCCGGCGGCACGCCCATCCTCATCGCCCATTTTGGGCGTCCTAAGGGGCAGATCGTGGATGCACTCTCTTTAAAAGTCACGGTGCCGGCCCTGGAGGCGGCGCTCGGGGTTCCAGTGAAATTCACCAGCCTGGATAGCGCCCGCGAAACCATCGCTTTTGCCAAAAACCAAGTGGTTTTGATTGAAAATATTCGATTCGAACCCGGCGAAGAGCGCAATGATCCGCAATTGGCCCAACGTTTGGCGGATTTGGGAGATATTTATTGCAATGATGCCTTTTCCGCAGCCCATCGCGCCCATGCGTCAACCGAAGCGCTTGCCCGGTTGCGGCCAGCCTGTGCGGGAAGATTGATGGCCGAAGAGCTCTCAACGCTTGAGGCGGCATTGGGCAAGCCCGAGCGCCCTGTGGTGGCGGTCGTCGGCGGGGCCAAGGTCTCTTCGAAATTGGATCTCTTGAGCAATTTGGTGGGGCAAGTGGATCACCTGGTCATCGGTGGTGGCATGGCCAATACATTTCTCGCAGCCCAGGGGCATGCAGTGGGCAAAAGCCTCTGTGAACATGACCTGGCCGATACGGCACGGCGCATTTTGGAACAGGCGCAAGCCGCTGGCTGTGAGATTATTTTGCCGTCTGACATTGTCGTCGCCCGAGAGTTTGCCGCCCATGCGCCCCATGAAACCGTCGCCGCAGAGGCCTGCCCCGATGACGCGATGATCCTAGACGCCGGGCCTGAAACCGTGGCGCGCATTGGCGCATGTTTTGCCCGTGCGCGCACCTTGATTTGGAACGGGCCGCTCGGCGCTTTTGAGATGCAGCCCTTTGACCGGGCCACCAATACCGCTGCGCAATCGGCTGCAACCCTGACCAAAATGGGCAAGCTCATTTCTGTCGCCGGAGGCGGCGATACGGTGGCCGCGCTCAATCAAGCCGGCGCGGCCGATGGCTTTAGCTATATCTCCACCGCCGGCGGCGCATTCTTGGAATGGATGGAAGGCAAAGATTTGCCCGGCGTCGCGGCGCTGACCGCATAAATCGTTAAGCGCGCCTAATTTCAAACCGTTAGCGCCACCAATATTGAAGCTTTGCGCCAAGCCGCCTAAACCCCTGCTATAGGTTCAACTTTGAGTAGGTCGCCCGCATGTCATATCAAGATCAACGAGACTTAATTCACGCCGGCCAAGGCTTTATTGCCGCCTTGGATCAAAGCGGTGGCTCCACTCCAAAAGCACTTGCCGCCTATGGCGTTGACGCTGCAGCTTTCTCCTCTGATGCCGAAATGTTTGATATGATTCACGCCATGCGCAGCCGCATTGTGCATGCGCCTGACTTCACAGGGGCTAAAGTGGTGGGCGCGATTCTATTTGAAGACACGATGGACCGGGAATTTGTCGGGCAATCGGCGCCGCAATATTTGTGGCAGCAACGCGGCGTTGTGCCCTTTTTGAAGGTCGACAAGGGCCTGCAAGACACCGCCGACGACGTGCAATTGCTCAAACCTATGCCGGATCTCGACGCGCTTTTGCAGCGCGCCGCAGCATTGGGCGTTTTTGGAACCAAGATGCGCTCCGTGATTCATGGCGCTAACCCCACCGGCATCTATCAAATTGTCGCGCAGCAATTTGAGATTGGCGCGCAGATCATCGCTCAGGGCCTTATTCCCATTCTTGAGCCAGAAGTTTCCATCACGATTTCGGATAAGGCAGAGGCGGAAAATTTGCTTTGTGATGCAATCTTAAACCATCTCGACGCTTTGCCCGCGGATCAAACGGTTATGCTCAAGCTCACCCTGCCCGAAACCGCCAATCTTTACAGCCGGCTGTGCCAGCACCCGCGTGTTCTATCAGTTGTGGCGCTCTCAGGCGGCTATAGCCGCGCCGAGGCCAATGCGCGCCTGTCCCAAAACAGCAAGATGATTGCCAGCTTCTCCCGCGCCCTCACCGAAGGGCTATCTGCACAGCAATCCGATGCACAATTCAATCAAACCTTGAGCCAAACCATCGACGAAATCTACCGCGCCTCCATCGCCGGTTAAAATCTAACAGAAAAACGAATCAGGGGATTCACAAGGGACACCGAGCGTGCCATAATGCTTAAAAGCCCATAAGAGGCACAAGGCAGTAGATGAGACAGCGCAGCATCCCTCCAATTGGCCCCCTGGCCGTGACATTTGTGTCGTTGACCCTGGCCGCCTATTTCATATTCTCCGCCATTCAAGGCGATTATGGCATTTTACGTCGGGCAGCCTATCAAGCAGAAGCCGATGGGTTGCAGCGCAAATTGAGCACATTGCAAAATTCAATTGCCCAGCTGGAAAACAAAACCCTGCGCCTTTCCGATCACTATTTAGATCTTGATCTGTTGGATCAACAGGCGCGTGACGTACTGGGATTCATCCGTCCTGATGAAATCGTCATTCAGTAAATCAATCTAAATATCTATATCCAAAACATAAAACACCATAGAAAATAAATTGTTCACATTTGCAATCAACCTGTGATAAAGAATAGTTTAACGCTAAACTATTTTTACGAGGTCCCGATGGCGGCTAAAAAAACAAGCAAAGCAAATGTCTCAAAAGACGATTTGCTGCATTACTACCGCGAGATGCTGCTGATCCGGCGATTCGAAGAAAAAGCAGGCCAACTCTATGGCATGGGTTTGATTGGTGGCTTTTGTCATCTCTACATCGGTCAGGAAGCCGTTGTGGTTGGCCTCGAAGCGGCCGCAGAAGAAGGCGACAAGCGCGTGACCTCCTACCGCGATCACGGCCATATGCTGGCCTGCGGCATGGAAGCCAACGGCGTTATGGCTGAGCTGACAGGTCGCAGCGGCGGTTATTCCAAAGGCAAAGGCGGCTCGATGCATATGTTCTCGAAAGAGAAACATTTCTACGGCGGTCACGGCATTGTTGGCGCGCAGGTGCCCATCGGTGCTGGCCTCGCATTTGCTGACAAATACCTCGGCAATGGCCGGGTGACATTTGCCTATTTTGGCGATGGCGCGGCCAATCAAGGGCAGGTTTATGAAACCTTCAACATGGCGGCTCTCTGGGATCTTCCAGTTGTTTTTGTCATTGAAAACAATCAATACGCCATGGGTACATCACAGCAGCGCTCCACCTCATCGGCAGAAATTTACGAGCGCGGCCGTGCCTTTGGTATTCCGGGCGAAGCCGTTGATGGCATGGATGTTTTGGCGGTGAAAGCCGCTGGCGAGACCGCCGTTGCCCATTGCCGCGCGGGCAAAGGCCCCTACATTCTCGAAATCAAAACCTACCGCTACCGTGGCCACTCTATGTCCGATCCCGCCAAATACCGGACCCGCGAAGAGGTGCAGAAAATCCGCGAGGAAAAAGACGCCATTGAACATGTGCGCGATCTGCTTCTGACCGGCAAACATTGCAGCGAAGAAGATCTCAAGGCGATCGATAAAGACATCAAAGCCGTGGTCAACGAAAGCGCGGAATTTGCAAAACAAAGCCCAGAACCGGCTTTGGATGAACTTTGGACAGATATTTACGCACAGGCGGAGGCTTAACCCATGGCGATTGAAATCTTGATGCCCGCACTGTCTCCCACCATGGAAGAAGGCACCTTGGCCAAATGGCTGGTTGCCGAAGGTGATAAAGTCAGCTCCGGCGATATTCTGGCCGAAATTGAAACCGACAAAGCCACAATGGAATTTGAGGCGGTCGATGAGGGGGTCATTGGCAAACTGTTGATCGCGGAAGGGACGGCCAATGTGACTGTAAACTCTGCCATTGCCGTTTTGCTGGACGAGGGCGAGAGCCTGTCCGATGCAGCCTCTCCTGCCCCAGCAGCGGCCCCAGCGGCCAGCGCGGCTCAGCCGGCGGCCTCAGCGCCCGCTGCATCTGCACAAGCCCCGGTTGCCGTGCAAGTCGTTGAGCCTGATTTGCCGGCTGGCACGACATTTAAAAGTCTCACCGTGCGTGAGGCCATTCGCGAGGCCATGTCCGAAGAGATGCGCTCTGATGAAACGGTCTTTCTCATGGGGGAAGAGGTGGCCGAATACCAAGGCGCCTATAAGATCTCGCAGGGTATGCTTGATGAGTTTGGCCCAAAGCGGGTGATTGATACGCCAATTACCGAACATGGGTTTGCCGGTATTGCGGTTGGTGCCGCTTTTGGCGGGCTCAAGCCCGTGGTCGAATTCATGACGTTTAACTTCGCCATGCAGGCGATGGATCATATCATCAACTCGGCAGCCAAGACCCTCTATATGTCTGGTGGTCAAATGGGCGCGCCCATGGTGTTTCGTGGCCCCAATGGGGCCGCCGCCCGCGTTGGCGCGCAGCACAGCCAGGACTATGCGGCCTGGTATGCCCATATTCCCGGGCTCAAAGTTGTGATGCCCTATTCGGCAGATGACGCCAAAGGCCTGCTCAAATCAGCCATTCGTGATCCAAACCCGGTGATCTTTTTGGAGAATGAAATTCTCTATGGCCAGAGCTTCCAAGTCCCAGATTTGCCCGATTACACCGTACCTCTTGGCAAAGCGCGCATCTGGCGCGAAGGCAATGACATCACATTGGTCAGCTTCGGCATCGGCATGAAATATGCGCTGGAAGCGGCAGATCAACTGGCCGAGATGGGCGTGAGTGCGGAAGTCATCGACCTGCGCTGTTTGCGTCCCTTGGACACAGAGACGGTCGTGAATTCTGTAAAAAAGACCAATCGCTGCGTCACAATCGAAGAGGGATTTCCAGTCTGCTCCATCGGCAGCCATATCTCCTCAGTTCTCATGCAGGAGGCTTTTGACTACCTCGACGCCCCCGTTATGACCTGCACAGGCAAGGATGTTCCCATGCCCTATGCGGCCAATCTTGAGAAACTTGCCCTGGTCACCACCGCTGAGGTGATGACGGCGGCCAAATCTGTCCTCTACCGTTAAGGAGCGCCCCATGGCACTTGAAATTCTTATGCCGGCCCTATCGCCCACCATGGAAGAGGGCACCCTGGCCAAATGGTTGGTTGCTGAAGGTGATCGGGTTCAATCTGGCGATCTGTTGGCTGAGATTGAAACCGACAAAGCCACAATGGAGTTTGAGGCGGTGGACGAAGGCGTCATTGGCAAGCTCCTGGTGGCCGAGGGCACGGCGAATGTGAAGGTCAACTCGGCCATTGCTATCTTGCTTGAAGAGGGTGATGCGGCGGATGCGACCGTCTCGCCTGCTCAAAGCGCCGCTGCCGCTGCCCCTTTGACCCATGAGGCCAACGCCGTAGATGCGCCAGCCGCCACAGCGGCGCCCGCCGCCGCAATCTCAAATGACGGCACGCGCATTTTTGCCTCGCCTCTGGCGCGTCGCATTGCAGCCGATCAAGGCTTAGATCTGGTCAAGATTACCGGATCTGGCCCCAAAGGGCGGATTGTGAAAGCCGATGTGAGTGGCGCCCCCGCCCCTGCCTCCGTTTCCGCGCCCCCGCCAATGGCCGCCGCCCCCGCCGCCAGCTTGCCCAGCTCCGCAAGCGTGGAAGCGCTCTATCAGGGGCGCAGCTATAAAACGGTGCCTTTGGATGGGATGCGCCGGGTCATTGCCGACCGGTTGACCGAAGCCAAGCAAACCATCCCACATTTCTATCTACGCCGCGACATTCAGCTCGATACTCTGCTCAAGCTGCGCAGTGAGGTGAACGCGGGTCTCGAAGCCCGAGGTGTGAAACTCTCGGTGAATGACTTTATCATCAAAGCCTGCGCCATGGCGTTGCAAAGCGTACCGGCCGCCAATGCGGTTTGGGCCGGAGATCGCGTTTTGCAGATGGAGGCTTCCGATATCTCTGTCGCCGTCGCCATTGAAGGCGGATTATTCACCCCCGTCCTGCAAGACGCTGACAGCAAATCTTTGTCAAAATTGGCCGTTGAGATGAAAGATCTTGCCGCCCGTGCCCGCAGTCGCAAATTGGCACCCCATGAATATCAAGGCGGCAGCTTCTCAATCTCGAATCTCGGCATGATGGGCATTGATAACTTTGATGCGGTGATTAACCCCCCACAAGGGGCTATTCTCGCGGTCGGAGCTGGCAAGAAACGCCCCGTTGTGAGCGACGATGGCACGCTGAGCGTGGCGACGGTCATGTCCGTCACCATGTCAGTGGATCACCGGGTGATTGACGGGGCTTTGGGCGCCGAATTGCTCGATGCGATTGTCAACAATCTCGAACATCCCCTGTCCATGCTGGCGTAGCAGACCACCAATATGTGAAAAACCCGGCTCAGCCTATGCTGCAGCCGGGTTTTTTGTACCTGATCTCGTGGCTATCGGCCACTCACCCTAAGAGTTGGTCCATCGTGATCGATGGCTGTTCACAGCCGGCTTCTCCAACGATTTTGGCAGGAACTCCGGCTACGGTTTTACAGGGCGGCACCTCATGAAGCACCACGGAGCCTGCGGCAATGCGGCTGCAATGGCCCACTTTGATATTGCCCAGAACCTTGGCGCCGGCTCCAATCAAAACACCATCGCCGATCTTAGGGTGGCGTTCATCATCTTGTTTGCCCGTTCCCCCCAAGGTCACCGAATGCAGCATCGAAACATTGTCGCCCACCACGGCCGTCTCACCAATCACAATAGAATGGGCGTGATCAATCATCAGCCCGCGTCCGATAACGGCTGCGGGGTGAATATCAATGCCAAAGACTTCAGAAATTCGCGATTGGAAAAAATAGGCCAGATCTTTGCGCCCATCGCGCCAGAGGGCATGGCCCACGCGATAGGCTTGAATGGCCTGGAAGCCTTTGAAGAATAACAAAGGTTGCGTAAGGTTATGGCAGGCTGGGTCGCGCTCACGCACCGCCATGAGATCCGCGCGCGAATAGGCACCGAGCTCCTCCGACCGGATGGTATGATCGGCAATTTCGCGCAGCATTTGCTCGGGCATTTCTGCTGAGGCCAGCTTGAGCGCAATGCGGTACGACAGAGCCTGCTCCAAGCTGCTGTGATGTAAAATGCTGGAGTGGATCATAGCGCCCAAAAGCGGCTCTTGCTCCAATGCGCTTTGCGCCTGCCGCACCATTTCATCCCAAACCGGGTCGATGGATTTCAAATGCGCTGCTGTCTGTGCCATGGGTTCATCCTCTGGTTGACGCGTTCTTTTCCTACATAAGCGGATTATCAAACTTATCAACCTATGTGCAGCCGATCAACGCAATCGTCTTGACGCGTCAAATCGTGAAACGAAACTTGCGGCGCAGGCCAGGACCAAAACTTTCAGAGAGCTGCGCCACTTGCAGCTCAAGCAGACCCTGCGCCCCATCAAGCGCCTGCATCGCGGCGCTATAGCGCCATTGCGCTTGATGGACCTCTTCGAGGCGTAGCAGCTGGGCACCCGAGAATATTTTTACCTGATAGCGTTCCTGCGTTTCGGACAGGGGGATCTCTGCCAAATCCCAAGATGCCCCATCCAAGCGCGCGCGCCTGATCCAGGAAAATTCTAAATCTGCGCCATCCCATTTTTGCGCCAAATGCACCGGTGCATAGGGGCGCAGCCCGTTGCCAGCAAAGGCTGCGCTGAGCTTGCGATAGCTGTAATCAGAATAGGGCCGTGCCGCGGGACCGATTTGGAAATACTGCAGGGTATTGCGCCCGGAAGCTGCCAATTCGATCTGTTCCGGCGTGCCATCAAGCAATACAAAATAGGACCCTGCAGGCCATTGCGCCGGCATCAAAGCGTCACTGCCCAATTGACCGCGCAAGCGGCCCGACAGTTCGTAGCGGCCCGGGGCCACAAGATCGGCCGATTGAAACTGGAAGATCTCCCAATTGTCTTGGCTGCCGTCGCCAATCGCAGCCAAATTCGCCCCGGCCAAGAGCGCCTCAGAGGTCACACCCGACAGGCTGCCGCGTGTCAGCTCCACCACAAGCGGCGCGCCGTGATCCAAAATTCCCGGCGTTGCAGCGGCCAAAGGCGCCAGTGTAACGCCCAAGACCGCCGGAGATTTTACCAAAGTGTTGAGCGTATAATCCGCATCATAGCGCGAGCTGTAAACTGCGACAGGCCCGGGCCAAGGCTCCGCGGTTGCGGCGATATATGGCGCATGTGGCAGCTCATCGCCTGTGATGAGCGGCAAATCCAGGAACAGTGGGAACACTGGCGTAATGGGTGTTGCGGCTGGCAGTTCCAGCGGGTTTTGTGCCAAGCTCGACCCCTCATAGAGGGTTTCATCGACCCGCACCGCCTGTGCCAATCCCTGATCCCCTTGCTCGAATTGATCGATCCGGTAGGAGGCCAGACCGCCCGGCTCTGCCAGTTTGACCACATCCCCGGCCCCCAAATGCCCCAAGGATGGCGGAAGGGCGAAAGACGCGCGGTCGGATGGGTATCAAACCTTTGCTCGGCCGATTGCAAAAGCAAAGGCACCGCAGAGGCCGCCTCTGAGATCAATTTGACAGCACGAAAGCCGACTGGATTGCCTTGAAATCCACTGCGTGTGATCGAGACAGCGTCTCGCGCGGACCACACGACACGGCCCGACGAATGATAGGCGATTACCGGTCCTGCGGCAGACGCCTTGGATTCAGTCGCGGGTTTTGTGGCGGATTTGAACAGATTCAAAACCATAGGGCGGCTCCTCATACTATGGCGCGTTCGCCGATTTGAAATCAATTTGAGGCAAATTATTTACAAAGCGGCGAACAGGGCGTGCGCCACTCTTAATTTTTAGTTAACCGTCACAGGCTCCTGATTTGCGGATCAAAAATGGGCTGCGCGGGCGCCAGCATAAGCTCAAAAATCGCCCAAACCAAAGCATCCACCCGATCCGGGCTACCCGATCCGCGATATCCTTGATGGGTCATCCGGCACATTTGATCTTCGAGAGCCTGTAGACCCGCAGCATGTGTCACCCGCCCCTGCTCATAGAGAGCGGCCACAGGTTCGGCCCGCACGGCTTTGCCGCGCGCCGCATGTACCCCGGTAAAGGGAATAAGCGGGTCCAGGGTCGCAATGATCGTCTTGACCATATCGCCGCCTTGGTTGACCTCAGCCACCAAGCGATCCGCGTGAAACTCCTGCATGGCCGCAATCGCTCTGCGCGCCCAATCATTGGGAGATTTTGGCTTAAATGACAGATCAGCCAAGACAGTGGCACGCCAAGACTGCGCAGGCCCCTGGGTGCGCGCGCCCACCACCACGATCCCGCATTCATCGGAGGATTTGGAATGGGTCACCGGAGGATCCACCGCCACGACAATACGATCAAAGCTATTGAGATCCACCTCAGCAGAGCGGGTGAAATGCGCATGTGACCAAAGCGCGCCCTCCTCCTGATCCAGCAAGACCCCATCCAACTCCTGTCGGGCGAGCCGGGTGCCGGCATATTTTGCACGCACGTCTTGCAAGAAAGATTTGGCAAATTGGCGCGATTGGCATCGGTGCTGGCGTGGGTGCTGCGGGTATTGTCGCGCGCAAGGATCTCTTTAAGCGTCGCGACATTGCGCGGGGTGGTTGTCACCAATTGCTGCGGATTATCGCCCAAACGCAAAGAAAATTGCAGCATGTCCCAGGCCTCTTGCGGTTTTTTCCACTTGGCCAATTCATCCACCCAAGCGCAATCAAACTGCGGTCCGCGCAGGCTTTCCGGATCGGAGGCCGAATAGATTTGCGCCACAGCCCCATTGGGCCAAGTCAATTGCCGGCGCGTGGCCGACCAATGCGGCCGGCGGTCTGGCGGGGCACAAGCCAGAATGCCGCTCTCGCCAAAGACCATCACCTCACGGGCTTGATCCAAAGTCTCGCCGACCAGCGCCACCCGCGCGCAGCGGCCCGGCATTTTGGGCCGGCTGCCCTCGACCATCTGACGGATCCATTCCGATCCGGCCCGGGTTTTGCCCGCGCCGCGCCCCCCCAAGATCACCCAGGTGCGCCAATCACCTTCCGGTGGCAATTGATGCTCCATGGCCCAAAATTCGAACATCCAAGGCAGAGCGCGCAGCTCATCCTCGGTCAGCTCCTTTAGGAAGTCTTTTTGGACCCTGGGCGCGGCGGAGGCGATCCAAGCGGCGCCCAATTGACTGCCGCATGGCGTCGAAGTCGATGTCAGTTTCGCCACGGGTTTCTTTTGATTTGGACTCTTCATAAGATAATTTGACCTCAATGTTCAGCAATTGCTGGCGGGCATTGTCTAAGTCTCTGACGCATTTCACCAATCTTGCGGTGTCGGCCTCTGTGTCGTATTTGACGGCCTGTAATATCTCGACGATTTCACTGGAGTATTCCGCAACAATCGCCCGATATTTATCTCGCAAAATCACGTCACGCCCGTCGATTGGGACGGGAGTTGATTTTGTCATATGTCTGCCTCTCTTGCGCTCGGCACGACGGGCACCGCATCGCGGCATCCGTGTTCTAAAGTGGTATGTGAGGAGTTTGACCCAAAGGTGTAAAACCTTTGGAACCCAGGCGAGCGGTCACATTGACAAAGCCTTACGGCTGCCGGGTCGCTTCAATCTTGCGCCATGCCGCGACATTGCGATTATGGTCTTTGAGTGTCACCGCAAAGGCATGGCCGCCTGTGCCGTCAGCCACAAAGAATATGAAGTCCGTGGCTGCGGGTTTCAGCGCCGCCTGCAAGCTGGCCAGGCCTGGGTTGGCAATAGGCGTTGGGGGCAGACCGCGGTTTACATAGGTGTTCCACGGGGTATCTTTGCGCAGTTCACTTTTGCGCAGACCCCGTCCCAACGGTGCCTTGCCCCCTGTCACCCCGTAAATAACAGTTGGATCCGTTTGCAGCGGCATGCCCTTTTGCAAACGATTGGCAAAAACTGAGGCCACGGTGAACCGCTCATCGGCCACACCTGTCTCTTTCTCAATAATGGAGGCAAGGATCAGCAGCTCTTCCATTGTCTTAACTGGGGTGATGTCGCTGCGCTGTGCCCAAACTTCGTCAAGGCGGCGCTCTTGCGCTTGCAGCATCCGCTCGAGCAGATCTTGGCGCAGATCGCCTGCTTTGATTTCATAACTGTCCGGGGCCAACAAACCCTCTGCTGGGACCTGTGCTATATCACCGGTCAAAAAGTCGATGGTTTTAAGGGCCTCAACCACCTGCCAACTGGTCGTGCCCTCTGCGATGGCCAGCCGAATGCGCGTATCGCCTTGCCCAATCACCCGCCGATAGGCTGCCGGTTCTGCCTCCTCAGCGGGTGTAAAACGCGCAACTTCCGCATAGCTGTTGGACACCGGATCCAATTCACGCACCAAAACGGTGCTGCGCGTCACCCCGACGCGATAAACCACCTCAGTGCCACAGGTATTGCGCCCGCTGGTGGTGATTTGATCGGCAATGTCCGCCATAGAGGCCCCCGCCGGGATCAAGAAACTGCCCGCTTTCAGGCGCGCAGATTTCTCGGTGTAATCGGCGCCGATATTGAACAATTCTTTGCTTCGAACCGCACCCTCATCCCTCAGTTTAACCGCAACTTTCGGCATGGAACTGCCGGGCTCGACCTTGAGGCAGATCGCCTCTGTCAAGGGACCGGGTTTGTAATACTGCGCTTTGAGAAGCGTCATGACCCCACCAATCAGGAAGAGAAAGACGACAATCAAGGTCATTGCATTGGACGCAATGTTTCGCCACATGTTATGCAAATTTCCCGAAAACGACGCTGGCATTCGTGCCGCCAAAGCCAAATGAATTTGACAGGGCAACATTGATCTGCCGCTCAACCTTGGCATTTGGCGCCAGATCAATCGGTGTGTCCACCGCGGGATTGTCCAGATTGATGGTCGGCGGGGCGACTTGATCACGAATGGCCAGAATGCTGAAAATCGCCTCAATCGCGCCGGCCGCGCCCAACAAATGCCCGGTGGATGATTTGGTGGATGACATGGTCACCCCAGAGGCCGCATCGCCCAATAGACGCTCCACCGCGCTCAACTCAATCGTATCGGCCATGGTCGACGTCCCATGAGCGTTAATGTAGTCAATCGCCGAGGGCTCCAGCCCCGCATTCTTGAGGGCGGCCCGCATAGACCGCTCCCCGCCCTCTCCGGTTTCGGATGGGGCGGTGATATGATAGGCATCGCCAGACATACCATAGCCCAAAACCTCAGCGTAAATTTTCGCGCCGCGGGCTTTAGCATGCTCCAGCTCTTCGAGGACAACAACACCGGCCCCCTCTCCCATCACAAAGCCGTCTCGGTCAGCATCATAGGGGCGGCTGGCCTTGGTTGGGTCCGATTCTGACTTGGTCGACAGGGCTTTGCAGGCATTAAATCCAGCAATACCAATCTCACAGATTGAGCTTTCAGCGCCCCCGGCCACCATAACATCCGCATCGCCAAACATGATCAAACGGCTGGCATCGCCAATCGCATGCGCCCCAGTCGAGCAGGCTGTAACAACCGCATGGTTCGGACCCTTAAAGCCATATTTGATGCTCACCTGCCCTGAGACCAAATTAATCAAGGCGCCCGGAATAAAGAATGGCGAGACCCGCCGTGGACCTCTTTTATCGATCAACACGGCCGTCTCGGCAATGGTTTGCAACCCACCAATACCCGACCCGATCATGACACCGGTACGCTCGCGATCCGCATCTGCCTGCGGCATCCATCCACTGTCCTGCACAGCTTGCTGAGCGGCGGCCATTCCGAAGAGAATGAAATCGTCGATTTTGCGCTGCTCTTTTGGCTCTAAATAGGCATCACCATTAAAGGTGCCATTCGTGCCATCGCCCAGGGGCACTTCGCAGGCGTATTTCGTAACCACATTGCTGGTGTCGAATTTCTCAATCATCCCTGCGCCGGAGTCTCCGGCGAGCAAACGCTCCCAAGTCGCCTCAACCCCATCCGCCAAGGGGGACACCATTCCAAGCCCAGTTACCACGACACGACGCATCTTGATCTCCAATTTTGATCTCTAGTCAATTATGATCTAAACCAATCGATAGGTCAGCCCCCAATTTTGAAATAATTACCGGGGGTATAAACGAAAACGGCACCCAAAGAGGATGCCGCAATCGAAATTCAAGGTGCTGAAATTAAACGGCTTCAGAGATATGCTTTACAGCGTCGCCGAAGGTTTGAATCGTTTCAGCTGCATCGTCAGGAATTTCAATTCCGAACTCTTCTTCGAAAGCCATAACCAGTTCAACTGTGTCCAGGCTATCTGCGCCAAGGTCATCGATGAAAGATGCATTCTCTACAACTTTATCTTCCTCTACACCCAGGTGCTCTACAACAATTTTCTTAACGCGGTCAGCTACATCGCTCATATCTCAGGTCCTTATTCGTTCCGGGGCTTGCGCCCGTGGTTCTCCGCACAACTTGCGGTCTTGATGTGCTTCAACATCGAAGCGGTGGATCCCCGTTTGCCACAGGGGGCCGATGTGAGCACGAGAAGGTGCAAATCACGTCGTTGAGCCGCCTATAGCACAGGATGGCCGGGGGGCAAATGTTTTGTCACCGGCAATTCCAAATAGGCAAAAAACCCCTAGAGCATGGCCATGCCGCCGTTCACATGCAAAGTGGCCCCGGTCGTATAGCCCGCTTCATCACTTGCCAGATAGAGCGCTGCGGCCGCAATTTCGCCCGAGGTGCCCATGCGCCCAGCCGGCACTTGGGTCAAAATTCCCGTTTTTTGATCTTCTGTCAATTTATCTGTCATCGCGGTGGTGATGAACCCGGGCGCAATGCAATTAACCGTGATGCCCCGCGTGGCCACTTCATAGGCCAATGATTTCGACATGGCCACAACACCGGCTTTAGAGGCGGCATAATTGGCCTGCCCTGGATTGCCAGTTGCGCCAACGATTGAAGACACATTGATGATCCGGCCCCAGCGGGCTTTCATCATGCCGCGCATTACGCCTTTGCACAGGCGCATCGTGCTGGTCAGATTGATATCGAGAACCGATGTCCATTCGTCATCCGACATGCGCATAAAGAGGTTGTCGCGTGTCACGCCGGCGTTATTGACCAAAATATCAACGCTGCCCATAGCCTCGGCGGCCTGTTTGGGCAAAGCCATCACCGCCTCAGCATCCGAAAGGTTGCACGGTAAGACGTGGGCGCGAGATCCCAGCTCATCTGCCAAAGCCTGTAGCGGCTCTACCCGGGTTCCCGAGAGCGCCACGCACGCCCCTGCCCCATGCAGCGCCTTGGCAATTTCCCCGCCGATGCCACCAGAGGCTCCCGTGATCAAAGCGTTTTTTCCATCCAAACGAAACATGTGATTCTCCTAAATTCGTCTTTATTTCCAACCGGCCCAGAGACCAAAATGTGACCCCTACTCCCCGTGCAGCTTGGCGATATCTTCGGGGTTGCCAACGGCTTGGCAGGCAATGGCCCGCTCGATGCGGCGGATCATACCGGACAAAGCTTTGCCCGCGCCAATTTCCCAAATTTCCGTCACACCTTCCGCGGCCAAATAGGACATAGATTCTCGCCAGCGCACCGCGCCTGTGACCTGCTCGACCAAGAGCGCGCGTATCAGCTCTGGATCCGAGAGGGCGCTGGCACGCACATTGGCCACCAGGGGCACCGATGGCGTGCTGATCTCCACCTGTGCTAAAGCCTGCGCCATGCGTTCCGCGGCCGGCTGCATCAAGGCGCAATGGAAGGGCGCGCTGACAGGCAAAAGCACAGCGCGTTTCGCACCGGCCTCCTTGGCCAGATCCAAGGCCCGTTCGACGGCCGCTTTATGACCTGAGACCACAACCTGTCCCGGATCATTGTCATTGGCCGCCTGGCACACCTCGCCCTGCGCTGCGGCCTCTGCCACGGCACTGACCGCTGCAAAATCCAAACCCAAGATCGCCGCCATAGCTCCGATACCCACAGGCACAGCCTCCTGCATAGCGGTGCCACGAATGCGCAGCAAACGGGCAGTATCGGCAATGGTCATCGCCCCGGCTGCCGCCAGAGCGGAATACTCACCCAAGGAATGCCCGGCGACAAAAGAGGCCGTGTTAAGTCCCAGCCCTTCCGACTCCAAGGCCCGCAAAGCAGCCAAAGACGTCGCCATCAATGCAGGCTGCGCATTGGCTGTGAGGGTCAATGTTTCAATATCCCCATTCCAAATCAGCCCAGATAGGTCTTGGCCCAATGCGTCATCGACTTCCTCAAATACAGCTTTCGCCGCCGGGTAGCTGGCCGCAAGATCTTGGCCCATGCCGATGGTCTGAGCCCCTTGACCCGGAAAAACAAATGCCCGCATTTTGATCCTCTTTCGAAACTTCGGTTTTTCTTGGCATATCCCCTGTCACGCCGCACCGCAACGGTTTACAGCACCTATACGGCAACTGCCCCGCGCGCGGGCTGGCTCTACCGCACAGAAAAATGCGTCTCAAATGCGGGCACGGACAGCATAAACCTTGCACCTTTCCCCCAGCTGTGGCAAAGGCAGCCATCCGCAGACAAACCTTCTCCCGTGCGGCCTCTCGTGATCAGACTGCGGTCTCAACTCTGATCTTTGAAGCGCACCTAAAAAACAGGAAAGCACATGTCATTTTATGAGCATGTCTTCATTATGCGTCAGGACCTGTCGAACACACAGGCCGAAGCATTGATCGAAGAATTTTCCAATGTCTTGAGCGCAAACGGCGGGTCCGTTGTGGAGCAGGAATATTGGGGCGTCAAAACCATGGCGTATAAAGTCAACAAAAACCGCAAGGGCCACTATGCCTTTTTGAAGACAGATGCGCCTTCGGCCGCTGTTGCCGAAATGGAACGCCTGATGGCATTGCATGAAGATGTCATGCGCACGTTGACCATCCGCGTGAAAGGCCACGAAGAAGGCCCCTCCGTTCAAATGCAAAAACGTGACGACCGCGCCGATCGCGGTGAACGTCGCGAACGCCGGTCTTAAGGAGCGCTAAGTTATGGGAACAAAACCATTTTTTCGCCGCCGGAAGGTCTGCCCTTTCTCCGGTGATAATGCCCCGAAAATCGATTACAAAGACACACGTCTTTTGCAGCGCTACATCTCTGAGCGTGGCAAAATCGTGCCGTCCCGTATCACCGCAGTCTCTGCAAAGAAACAACGTGAGCTGGCCCGCGCCATCAAACGTGCACGTTTCTTGGCCTTGCTGCCCTATGCTGTGAAATAAGGAGCCAAGCACATGCAAGTTATCCTTATGGAACGAGTGGCCAAATTGGGCCAAATGGGCGATGTTGTGAATGTGAAGCAGGGCTTTGCCCGCAACTTCCTGATCCCAACAGGCAAAGCCATGCGTGCCTCTGCTGCCAATATCGCAGCCTTTGACGCGCAAAAAGCACAGCTCGAAGCGCGCAACCTGGAAACCAAAGCGGAGGCGGAAGCCTTGGCTGCCAAGCTTGACGGTCAGCAATTTATTGTGATTCGGTCAGCCTCTGACGCTGGGTCGCTTTACGGTTCGGTCACAACCCGCGATGCGGCAGAAGCGGCCTCTGAAGCCGGCTTCAGCCTCGACAAAAAGCAGGTTGCGTTGATGGCCCCAATCAAAGATCTGGGCATCCACAATCTCTCTGTGCGCTTGCACCCTGAAGTTGAGGCGAAAATCGAGCTGAACGTGGCTCGATCCGTTGAAGAAGCGGAGCTTCAAGCGGCAGGAAAATCAATCCAAGATCTCGCAGCAGAAGAAGAAGCAGCCGCTGAATTTGAAATTCAGGAACTGTTTGACGATATCGGCGCTGCCGGCATGGATGACTTTGGCGATGATGATGCGCCAAAGGCTTCCGCGGATGACGAAGAGGCCTAAACCCTCTCCCCATTCCAGACATTTAAACGCCGCTCTGTTTCAGGGCGGCGTTTTTGTTTGGCTGGGCCCACAGCGCTTAACCCATAAAAAAAGCCACCCTTTCGGCAAGGGTGGCATGATCAACCAAACTTCACGATATGATCGAAGTGACCGATCGAAAAACCTCGCCCGCTTCATGCTTCAAAAAGCAGATGCGGGCGAGATAGGATTATTCGTCGTCCATGGCTTCCACAGCTTTTTGAAGCTGGTCTTTGGAGACTTCTTTGTCGGTCACAGTTGCCAGTTCAAAGACATAATCGACAACTTTATCTTCGAATAAAGGCGCCCGCATTTGCTGCTGCATCTGTGGATTTTTTTGCACAAATTCAAAGAATTCACGCTCTTGACCTGGATATTGACGGGCTTGATTCATCATTGCCTGTGTCATCTCCGCATCCGTCACTTGGATCTCAGCTTTTTGACCCAATTCGGCCAAGAGAAGACCCAGGCGCACGCGGCGCTCGGCCAACGTATTGTGCTCATCTGTCGGCTCAATTTCAGGATGATCGTGGCCCTGCACGTCAGGGTTTTCGTCATGCCAAAGTTGATGAGCGATTTGCCCTGCTTCCGCTTCCACCAGTGACGGCGGCAGCTCGAATTTCACCATTTTATCCAAAGCATCCAGCAAGTGACGCTTTTGAACGGCGCGCGCCGCCCCAGCATATTCGGCTTCCAAACGCTCTGAAATTTGGCCTTTCAGCGCGGCTAAATCTTCTGCGCCGAATTTCGTAGCCAGTTCATCATTGATCTCAGCGGCCTTCGGCGCTTTGACTGCTTTAATTTTGCATTCAAAAACAGCGTCCTTGCCCGCCAGGTTTTCGGCGCCATATTCCGCAGGGAATGTGACATTCACCTCAACCTCTTCGCCGACCTTTACGCCGACCAATTGTGCTTCAAAGCCCGGAATGAAAGAGTTGGACCCCAAAACCAGCGGGTAATCTTCCGCAGCGCCGCCCTCAAAGGCTTCACCGTCAACCTTACCAAGAAAATCGATGGTCACCTGGTCGCCATCTTTCGACTTTGTACCTTTTTTACGATCCGCGAAATCCTGCGCGGTTTCCGCCAAATTCGCGAGGGCTTCGTCCACAGACGCCTCGTCGGCCTTGGCAATCATTTTGTCCAGCTTGATTTTCTTGAGATCAACCTCAGGGATGGTCGGCAAAGCTTCGTAGGACATCTCAACATGGATGTCGTCGCCCTCTTTCCAATCATCATTGGTCATTTTAACCGCAGGCTGCATTGCAGGACGATCGCCGCTGTCCTCAAAATGTTTGGACATGGCGCCATCAATGCTCTCTTGCATCGCTTCACCCATCAGACGCTGACCATATTGCTTTTTCAGCAATGCCATGGGGACTTTGCCCTTCCGAAAGCCCTTCATTTCAATTTCGGGCCGCGCTTCAACCAGTTTTTCGTCAACCTTTGCGGCCAACTCATCTGCTGTCACAACAATGTTGTAACCGCGCTTCAAGCCTTCGTTCAGGGTCTCAGTGACCTGCATAGTAAATCCCTTTTCAAACCATGGTGCGGGTAGAGGGACTTGAACCCCCACGCCTTGCGGCGCTAGAACCTAAATCTAGTGCGTCTACCAATTTCGCCATACCCGCAAACTATGTGGCAGCCCCGAAGAGCCGCCATATTCCGGAGCTCTCTAACAAAGCTCGCCCCAGGATGCGAGTGGAAAATGACAGTTTCTGGACGAATTTTAACGGGAGCAGAATTCGTTCTTTACGAAGTGCCGGTTCGCGGCGCCGGCGCGGCTTGCTATCCCTATGGCCGGCTCTTTCACGGGCCAAGATTCATTCATGTTTAATAAATGTGCGTTGTGATTATTTTTTAGGCAAATTTGGGGATACCTGCGGCATTCCACCTCGTTCCCACCGAAGAGGAATTGCCGGGCCGGTTAAAAAGTGAAATTCCCATCCTGCAATCAAACCAGCGGGTATCAAAATGAAAAAGATCGAAGCCATCATCAAGCCTTTTAAACTCGACGAAGTAAAAGAAGCGCTTCAGGACATCGGCGTGCAGGGCCTCTCTGTTGTAGAGGTCAAAGGATTCGGGCGTCAGAAAGGCCACACGGAACTCTACCGTGGCGCTGAATATGTCGTCGACTTTCTGCCGAAAGTAAAAATCGAGGTCGTTTTGGCCGACGATATGCTCGACAGCGCGATCGAGGCCATTTGTACCGCGGCGAAAACCGACAAAATTGGCGATGGGAAGATTTTCGTGTCGACAGTTGAACAAGCCATCCGTATTCGCACCGGTGAGACCGGCGACGACGCTATCTAATAACGCCTCTAAAGGAGAGACTATCTATGAGCCAAGCTCTTTTATCTAAGATCGCCGATGAAGGCATCGAATATGTGGACATCCGCTTCACAGATCCTCGCGGAAAACTGCAGCACGTGACCGTATGCGCCGACCAGGTCGATCAGGACTTCCTTGACGAAGGCTTCATGTTCGACGGCTCGTCGATTGCCGGTTGGAAATCCATTGAAGAATCCGACATGAAATTGATGCCGGACGTTGACTCCGCCTATGTCGACCCCTTCTATGCGGAAAAAACTATCTGCATTCACTGCACTGTGGTTGAGCCGGACACCGGCGAAAGCTATGCGCGCGACCCGCGCGGATGTGCGCAGCGCGCGGAAGCCTATCTTATCTCTTCCGGGATCGGCGATGTGGCCTATATGGGGCCAGAGGCAGAATTCTTCCTATTCGACGACGTTCGTTTTGAGAACAAAATCAACAAAGTATCCTATGAAGTTGATGCAGTTGATGCCTCATGGAATACCGATAGTGACTACGAAGTCGGCAACATGGGCCACCGCCCCGGTGTCAAAGGCGGCTACTTCCCCGTGAACCCCATTGATGACGCGCAAGACATCCGCAGCGAAATGCTCTCCACCATGAAGCGGATGGGCATGAAGGTCGACAAACATCACCACGAGGTGGCGAGCTGTCAACACGAGCTGGGCCTGATCTTCGGATCCTTGACCCATCAAGCCGATGAGTTGCAAAAATATAAATACGTCATTCACAACGTCGCCCATGCCTACGGCAAATCCGCGACTTTCATGCCCAAGCCCATCGCAGGCGACAACGGCACAGGCATGCATGTGAATATGTCCATCTGGAAAGATGGCAAGCCGCTGTTTGCGGGCGACAAATACGCCGATCTTTCCGATGAAGCGCTTTATTTCATCGGCGGCATCTTGCAGCACGCAAAAGCCTTGAACGCCTTCACCAACCCATCAACCAACAGCTACAAGCGCTTGATCCCCGGCTTTGAAGCCCCAGTTCTGCGCGCCTATTCTGCACGCAACCGGTCTGGCTGCGTTCGGATCCCATGGGCCGAGTCGCCAAAAGCCAAGCGCGTTGAAGCGCGTTTCCCTGATCCAGCCGCGAACCCTTACCTATGTTTTGCAGCTTTGCTGATGGCCGGTCTTGATGGCATCAAAAACAAAATTCACCCAGGTGAAGCCTCTGACAAAGATCTCTATGATCTGCCGCCAGAAGAGCTGGCCGATATCCCAACTGTTTGCGGCTCGCTGCGCGAAGCGCTGGACGAGTTGAAAGCGGATATGGGCTTCTTGACCGCCGGTGGTGTGTTCACAGAGGATCAAATCGCCGGGTATATTGACCTGAAAATGGAAGAGGTTCTGCACTATGAGCACACACCTCACCCCGTTGAGTTTGGCATGTATTACAGCTGCTAATCGCGGCTCATAGACTGAAAATAAAGAAGGCGTCCACATTTGGGCGCCTTTTTTTTGCCCGCTCGGCGGCGAGGCCCGATTAGGCCGGCTTTTTGATCAAATACGTATGAATTGCAAATAACACCGCGCCAGAGCGCGGCAGGCGTACCAGGGCTTGATGCTCCGAGCGAATATATGCGCCATGGCCGTAATCCTCATCACCGCTTCGCGGGTCCGTTTCACTGCGTGGTTGAAACAAATCCGGCCGCACATATTCCAGCACATTGAACCGCCACATGGGGCGTCCCGGTTTTATACCATCAAACAAGCGCTGCACCCGTTTGGCCACATCCACATCATATTCCGCCACTGGTCGATGCACGGCACTGAGCGGGCGACCTATTTTCTCGTGCAAGGTCCAGCTGGCCGGGAAACACATCACGGCCGCGGTCAAGACATGCTCCTGGCCGCGCTTTTCATGCAAACAAAGGTCTTCTTGCACCAAACGCGCCGCAACGCACAGCGGATCGCCAGACAGAGGCACGCGCACCCCATCCGGGCGCTGTACCATATTTTCCTCAACGCGATAGGACGGGCGGCGGCGCAATTGCGCTAAGATTTCATCCAAGACCTCGCGTTTTGCCTCAACGGAGGCTCCGGCATCGGCAAAGACCTTGTCTGGTGTATCCTGCAAAAGCCGGTCGCGCTCGGCCAGTTGCGCCGCATAGGCCTCATCCTCAATCAGCCAGCCATCCTCGGCAAGCGGCAACATCCCCGGTAATTTTTTATGTTCCGACACATTATAGGGGATCTTACTTTGCAAAATTTCTGGCATGAAATCCGACTCGCTCGCGGGAAATGTGAAAACAGATGTCGCAAACAAACCTGACACAGCCGCGCTGCAAACGCAATCTGACGCGTAAAGGGAGCGTTTTTATGACCGAACCATTCCGTGAAAACCGCAAGATTGACCCCAGCCGCGGGGCATTGACCGGCGACAATACCCCCAATGACATGGATCGCGTCGAGATCGGCCCGACAAAACTGGCATTTGACGAATGGGCGGCCGCTGGGCTGGAGCTGCCTGATTTGCAGCAAATGCGCCTCTTTCGTCACAATCGGTTGGTGCAGGGGGTCAATGGGCGCGACTATGGCGCTTTGGTGGTTTTTGACCCGCTGAATATCCGCTACGCCAGTGACAGCACAAATATGCAGCTGTGGAACACCCATAACCCATTTCGCGCGCTGATCGTCTGCGCCGATGGCTATATGGTGATGTGGGATTATAAAAATTCTCCGTTTCTGTCGGAGTTCAATCCGCTGGTGCGCGAACAGCGCTCCGGGGCGGACTTCTTCTATTTTGACCGCGGAGATATGGCGCATTTGGCAGCAGAGGCCTTTGCCGGTGAAGTCTATGATTTGGTCCGTGCCCATGGCGGCGGAAACATGCGACTGGCAGTGGATAAAATCATGATGGTCGGCCTCAGAGCGCTGGAAGCCAAGGGGTTTGAAGTTTTTGAAGGTGAGGAGCTGACCGAAAAGGCCCGCGTGATCAAGGGGCCCGATGAGATCAAAGCGATGCGATGCGCCAGCCATGCCTGCGAGACCGCCGTGCGCGCCATGGAAGAGGCCGCTCGTTCTGGGGTGCCTGGCGGTCAGATGAGCGAAGATGACATCTGGGCTGTGCTACATGCTGAAAATATTCGCCGCGGCGGGGAGTGGATTGAAACACGCCTTCTCGCCTCCGGTCCGCGCACCAATCCTTGGTTTCAAGAATGCGGGCCGCGGCTGGTGCAAAACAACGAGATTGTCAGCTTTGATACTGATCTCATTGGCAGCTATGGTATTTGTGTGGATATCTCCCGCAGCTGGTGGATTGGCGATCAAGCCCCCCGCCCCGATATGATTGCCGCCATGCAACATGCCCAGGAGCATATTCAGAGCAATATGAACATGCTGGCCCCGGGCGTTTCGATGCGCAGCCTGTCGGAGAAATGTCACCGGCTTGACGACCAATATCAAGCGCAGAAATACGGCTGTTTGATGCATGGGGTCGGCCTGTGCGATGAATGGCCCTTGATAGCCTATCCCGACCATTTGGTGGATGGTGCCTTTGAATATGAGTTGGAAGCGGGCATGGTCCTATGTGTCGAGGCATTGGTCTCCCCCGAGGGTGGAGACTTCTCCATCAAACTGGAAGATCAAGTTTTGATTACCGAAGATGGCTTTGAAAACCTGACCAGTTACCCGTTTGATCCGGCGTTAATGGGGTATGGCGCCTAAACCAAACCGCGCGTGCCAAAGAAAAAGGGCGCCGCCGCAGCCGCGCCCTTGAAGGGTTGAACGCCAAATCCCCTTACTTGCGCGCGCGACCCACCAGGGTCCAAAGCGCCGGCAGCAAGAGCGCCGCGAGGGCCAGTTTCACCACATCGCCCAGCAAAAACGGCTTTAAGCCCCAAGCTAAAATCGGCGCATCGACTCCGTAAAGCACGGTCAACCAGATTAAGCCAGGCACGTAGATCAGCACATTGCCAAGCAGCATAGCCAAGGCCATTTTGCCCCGCGCCCGGTCCCAGCCCTTGCGCGCCAAAGCGCCCAAAGCCAAGACGGCGAGAACATAGCCAACCAAATAACCCCCCGTGCCGCCCATCATATAGGGCACACCCGAGATTTCTGCGCTGGATCCGGCGAAAACGTCAAATCCCAATGCACCAATCAGCATATAGCCCAAAACCGTTGCCAGACCCAAGCGCGCGCCATAGGCCGCACCAATGCTCAAAACCGCAAAAGTGCCCATAGTCATGGGGACAGGGAACATCGGGATCTTGATTTTCGCAGCAAGTGCCAAAGCGGCGATGCCGGCGACGACCAAAACCAATTGCTTCACCCGCAGCGCCAGGCCGGTTTGCGGAAAAAAGGCCTCTGCCAGTGTCAAAGATGGGGTCTGTGTGGTCATGTGAAATTTCCTTTTGTTTCGTGGTTCAGACTTAGCCTTTGTCATTGGCGCTTCGCAAGGGCTCATCTGTGCGTTTGCGATAACAAGAGTGCATATCATAGCGCTTGCGCGGCCCGCTCACCTGCCAATGCGCCGTCCAATCAGGCCAACGCGCAAAATCATAGGCCACATGATAGTCATCCGGCTGGCAATGATGATGCGCCGTAGGGGGGCTCTGCGTCAGATCAATGTGGTGAAAAAATCTGTCGTCTTCAAAGTAGACATCAATCCCGCCCCCCGCGCCCGGGCGCCAGCGATAGCGCCGGCTGCTAGCAAGAGGTGGGCTATGCGCCAAAATCAGCTGCCCGTCCTCATGATACCAGCCGCTGTCAAAGTAGCACTGACCCTTGAATTGCACGGTTTGATCTTGGTGGTGGTCGCAGATCTGCCGGGTGATATCCCAGCTATGGCCCATGAAATCATCAAGGCCGAGTGGCAGCTGTGGCAGGGGTGCGGCGCTCTTAGGTGTCATAGCCTTCTCTACCACCTCCTGCCCGGCAATCAAACCCGGTGGCTGCGCTTGAACCCACGCGCCCGGCAGTCTAAGAGGCAGCCATCCGCTCCCAACTCAAAAGGCCATGATCCTATGATCGAACGTTACTCCCGCCCTGAAATGGTTGATATCTGGTCACCCAAAACGAAATTTCGCATCTGGTATGAAATCGAAGCACATGCCTGTGATGCGCAGGCCAAATTGGGCGTGATTCCGCAGGCCAATGCGGATGCAGTGTGGACCGCGAAAGATGTCGAGTTCGATGTGGCAAAAATTGATGCCATCGAAGCGGTCACAAAACACGACGTCATCGCCTTTTTAACCCATCTTTCCGATATTATCGGCGGGGATGTGGCGCGCTTTGTCCATCAAGGCATGACCAGCTCCGACGTCTTGGACACCACTTTGAACGTACAGCTCACCCGGGCCGCAGATATCCTAATTGCTGATATCGAAGCCCTTCTGGCCGCTTTAAAGCGCCGCGCGCTGGAGCATAAAGACACCGTTCGCATCGGCCGCAGCCATGGCATCCATGCCGAGCCTGTGACCATGGGACTAACCTTTGCGCGGTTCTATGCGGAAATGGATCGCAACCTGGCGCGCATGCGCACGGCCCGTGATGAGATTGCCACGGGCGCGATTTCCGGCGCGGTTGGCACCTTTGCCAATATCGACCCTGCCGTTGAAGAGCATGTTTGCGCGCAATTGGGGCTGAAACCAGAACCCATCAGCACGCAAGTCATCCCGCGCGATCGACACGCAGCCTTCTTCGCCACGCTCGGCGTTGTGGCCAGCTCCATTGAGAATATCGCCATTGAAATTCGCCATATGCAGCGCACCGAAGTGTTGGAAGCCGAAGAGTTTTTCTCCAAAGGGCAAAAGGGCAGCTCCGCCATGCCACATAAGCGCAACCCGGTTCTGACCGAAAACCTCACCGGTTTGGCCCGGATTGTGCGGATGGCAGTGGTGCCAGCGATGGAAAACGTGGCCCTATGGCATGAGCGGGACATCTCTCACAGCTCCGTCGAGCGGGCCATCGGCCCCGATGCGACCATCACTCTTGATTTCGCCCTCGCCCGGCTGACCGGTGTGATTGATAAATTGGTGATCTATCCAGACAATATGATCGCAAATATGAACAAATTTCGTGGCTTGGTGCATTCCCAGCGGGTCTTGCTGGCGCTGACGCAAAAAGGCGTAAGCCGTGAAGACAGCTACCGCCTCGTGCAACGCAATGCGATGCGGGTCTGGGAGCAAGGAGCAGATTTCTTGACGGAATTGAAAGCTGATCCGGAAGTGACGGCCGCCATGTCCATAGAAGAAATCGAAGACAAATTCGATCTTGGCTATCACACCAAACATGTGGACACGATTTTCGCCCGCGTCTTCGGCGCTTGAGCCTTCTGCTCCCTGCGCCAATTTGGACGTGGGGGGCACATCGGGTGCTGGACAAAGTTTGACCACGCGCCTAGTTTCTCGGCATGACAGAATTTTTTGGAAAACGCTGGCATGATATGGGCGGAGATCCTGCCGGGCCTATCACTCCAGAAGAACATGATTTCGCCCTTTGGGAAAAAAGAGTGGATGCGCTGATGGTGCTCACCTCTGCCGCCGGATTGATGACCACCGACAGCCTGCGCCGCGTATTGGAAGATATGGGGGCAGATGCTTATGAAACCATGACATATTATGAGCGCTGGATCGCCTCCATCGCGCAAAACATGGTGGAAGCCGGTGCTGTCACCACTGAAGAATTGGGGGCAAAAATGGCCGAAGTGCGCGCCCGAGGGGCAACCTATGGCGCGGCCTCATGAAAGTGCGCATCAAATCCCATTGGCCGCCCGGCCATATCCGCACGCCGGCCTATCTACGCGGCAAAATAGGGCAAATTGAACGGCGCATTGGGCTATTTAACAACCCCGAAGAAACCGCTTATCGCCAAACAGGTCCACAGCGAGAGCTGGTCCGCGTTCGCTTTCGTATGGCCGATATTTGGGGGGCGCGTGCCGAGCGCGGTGAGGATGTGATCGAAGCGGAAATCTATGCCCATTGGTTGGAGCCTGTCTAATGCCCCATGATCACCACGACCACGAGCATGACCACAGCCATGACGGCCTGTCCCCCTCGGGCCATCCCTATCGCGCTGATAACGACACCAACTTGAGCTATTGGCAGGCGATGGAGATTGCCCTGCGCGAATTGCTTATCGAAAAAGGGTATCTGACCGCCGCGCAAATTCATGCACAGATCAACGCGATGGACAGCCGCAGCCCGGCCAATGGCGCGCGCGTTGTGGCCCGGGCCTGGGTGGATCCTGAATTCAAAGCAGCGCTGCTCGCCGATGCGGGCGCGGCCAGCCGGGCGATGGGATTTGACATTGGCCCGATGCATTTGATTGCTCTGGAAAACACCAAAGAGGTGCATAACGTTGTGGTATGTACACTCTGCTCTTGCTACCCGCGCAATCTGCTGGGCCTGCCGCCCGACTGGTACAAATCGCGCGCCTATCGATCTCGAACCGTGATTGAACCGCGCAAAGTCCTGTCTGAATTCGGCCTAGAGCTCCCCGAGCAGATGCAAGTGCGGGTGCACGACAGCACCGCCGATATGCGCTACATTGTGCTGCCAGCCCAACCGGAGGCAAGTCTTGGCCTGACCGAAGAGGAGCTAGCCGCCTGGGTCACGCGCGACAGTATGATCGGCATGGGTCTGCCGCAAGCGCCACAATGACCCTAACCGCCGCGCAAAAAGGTGCTGCGCTCATGGTTGCAGGGGTGTTCTGCATGGCCTCAATGGATGTCATGGCCAAAAACCTAGGCCATAGCATTCCGGTGGCGCAGATTGTCTGGCTGCGCTTTGTCTCACAGGCTCTGGTTGTTGGCGCCGGATTGTTAATTGCCCGGCGCGCGCTGTTCACCAGCGCGCATACCAAACTGCATATGCTGCGCGGATTGGCCACAACATTCAGCAGCTATATGTTTTTTCTGGGTATTATCTATTTGCCGCTGGCAGATGCTACAGCCTTGATTCAACTTGGCCCTGTGATGGTGACGCTGGGTGCGGTGCTGGTCTTGGGCGAAACCATCGGCCGCCGCCGCATTCTTGGCATAGCCGCCGCCTTTCTTGGGGCGATGCTGATCATCCGGCCGGGATCGTCAGTTATGTCACCGGCCTCCGCATTTCCACTGCTTGGGGCGATTGGTTTCACGGTCTATGCCCTGGCCACGCGTTTTGTGCGCAGCGATGGCCCTTGGACCGCGTTATTCTTGCAAGGCGTCTTTGGCACGATATTCTCCTCTGTGATGGTGCCCTTCTTTTGGCAGCCCATTTCCCTCGCCGAGATCCCGATTGTGGCAGCGCTAATCGGCTTTGGCATTTTGGGACATTTGTTGATGATCCGCGCCTTTGCGGCGGCCCCTGCCGGCGATATCGCGCCCTATGGCTACGCCGGGCTGCTTTTTGCTGTGATCTTCGGACTTGTGCTCTTTGGCGAGACACCAGATGGCTTCACACTCCTTGGCGCGGTTGTTATTGTAACTGCTGGAATATATGTGTGGTATCGTGAGAGGCTCATCCAAGCTCAGGACGACAATGGCTAAAACTGGCAAACCGCGCGGAACACTGCGCCAAAAGCTCGGACATGCGGCGATCATGGCTTTTTTTTGCGGAATGTGGCTGGTGCCTTACCGGCTGCGTAATCGCTGGGTTGGCGCCTGTCTCCGCGGTGTATTGGGCCGCCTGCTTGGGTATCGCAAGCGGGTTATGGACAATCTGGACCTAATTTATCCCGATATGCCACAGGACCAAAAATTGAAGATTGCCGATCAGGTACTCGACAATGCTGGACGCACCTTTACGGAAAATATGTTCCCAGCGCAGTTTCACGCACAAAATCCCGAAATCAAGCTGCACGGCGCGGGGCTTGAGGCTGTGCTAAAGGCCCATAAGGACGGCCGTCCGATCATGTTTTATTCCGGGCATTTTGGGAATCATGAAGCCTTCCGTGCCGCGCTTTTCAAACATGGGATCAAGGTTGGGGGCATGGTTCGGCGCATGGCCAATCCCTATTTTGATGTGCAATATAAGCGTATGCTCGACATCAATGGGCGCGGTGGCCCAGTCTTTGAGGCCGACAGATACGGCACGTTGGCCATGTTGAAATCCTTGAAAACCGGCGCGGCGCTTGTCTTATTGCTCGACCTGGCTGTCGGCCACGGCATTACGGTGCATTTCATGGGGCGCCGGGTTTATTGCTCGGTGACAGCGGCAAATTTCGCACTGAAAGCAAAAGCCCTGTTTGTGCCCTATTTCTCAATGCGAAATCGGGATGGGGACAGTTTTAGCGTTGAGATCGGCGCGCCGATTGAGCACAGCGATGCCGAGACAATGACACGAGAAGCGACAAAATCCCTAGAAGAACGGGTGCATGCCGATCCGGGAAATTGGTTTTGGATCCATCGGCGCTGGAAATATCGCCCGCCTTCAGAGTAAGGCTCAAAGGGGCGCTGGCAGCCTGCTCGCCAAATTTACCCCAGCCGCTAATTCACCCAATCGGCGATGATAATCTCACCATTATCTTCATATTGCACCAAAACAGCATAACGCCCTGGCCCCAATACCCCTGTCTCAAACGTGGTGGGCCACAGGCCGTCCCAGCGGCCTAGATTGTGCCATTCGGTCACAATATTGGCATAATCTATGCGCCGCCCCGCATTCTCCCCCCGGTAAATCTCGACAGTCTCCAAGGGTGAAACACTCACAAGATGGACATCATAGGGACCCGAATAATAAGCGTTTTGCAAAGTTATTTCATAGGACGTCCCCATCCGCCGGATGGATAGATCTGCCCCCGGTGCCAATTGCTCATATTTTTGGATAAGAGCTGCGACCTCCGCGCGTTGGCCTGCAACAGAGCTTTCGGTCCCGTTGACGATAAATTGCGGTGTGTAAATCATCCGCTCGTTCAACGCCCGCGCATAGGCTTTTTGGCGCTCTGTAAAGGCGGGATGGGCAAAGATATCTTCCCAGCCGATATAATCCCAATAATCCACATGCCATCCCAGAGCGATAATATCTCTTTTCTGGGCGAGCTCTACCAAATATTCATCCGCCGGTGGGCAGGAAGAGCAGCCTTGGGAGGAGAACAGCTCAACCACCACCGGCGCATTCTGCCCATAGCTAAAATTGGGGACGATAAGCGTGAGGAGGCAAAGAAATTGTGCAGCAATGAGGCGCATAAGGGTCGGTTCCTGAATCATTATCTAAGATCATAGAACATCCAAATGTAACTGGCCAATCAATCAATCGTGCGCAGATGTTACAAAAATCCCTTTTTGGTATACAAATGTATGCGAAACCTCTTGATCCTCAAGTGCCACAGCTGATAAGAGGCCTCAACATCCTTTCAATCCTGGAGATTTTCATGACCGTAGTTGTTGGGCAGGACACTGCTAAAACACGCCGCACTTTGACTGTGGGCAGCAAAAGCATCGCTTATTATTCAATTCCCGCAGCTCAGGCCGCAGGATTGGGTGACTTCTCACGTCTTCCCGCCGCCCTAAAAGTGGTGTTGGAAAATATGCTGCGGTTCGAGGACGGAAAGACCGTATCTGTTGACGATATTAAGGCCTTTGCCGAATGGGGCGCAAAAGGTGGGAAAAACCCGCGCGAAATTGCCTATCGCCCGGCCCGCGTTTTGATGCAGGATTTTACCGGCGTGCCAGCCGTGGTTGATCTTGCCGCGATGCGCGATGGGATTGTCGCTCTTGGGGGGGATCCTGAAAAGATCAACCCGCTAAACCCGGTGGATCTGGTGATTGACCATTCGGTCATGATCGATGAATTTGGCACCCCCCGCGCCTTTCAAATGAATGTTGATCGGGAATATGAGCGCAATATGGAGCGCTATACCTTCCTAAAATGGGGTCAATCGGCCTTTAACAACTTCCGCGTTGTCCCGCCCGGCACTGGCATCTGCCACCAGGTTAATCTCGAATACTTATCCCAAACAGTGTGGACCGACCAAGACCAGAACGGTCAAGAGGTTGCCTATCCTGATACTTTGGTCGGCACCGACAGCCACACGACTATGGTCAATGGCGCGGCGGTCTTGGGCTGGGGTGTTGGCGGTATTGAGGCTGAAGCGGCCATGCTGGGTCAACCTATTTCAATGCTGATCCCAGAAGTTGTTGGCTTTGAGCTGACAGGGGCCATGATGGAAGGCACCACCGGCACGGATTTGGTGCTCAAAGTGGTCGAAATGCTGCGCGCACGCGGTGTTGTGGGTAAATTCGTAGAATTCTACGGCACGGGCCTCGACAATTTGCCCCTCGCAGATCGCGCAACCATCGCCAATATGGCTCCCGAATACGGCGCCACCTGCGGGTTTTTCCCGATCGACGACGAAACCATCCGCTATCTACATGCCACCGGCCGCGATGAAGATCGTGTGGCCTTGGTGGAAGCCTATGCAAAAGAAAATGGCTTCTGGCGCGATGAGACTTATGCGCCGATCTATACCGACACATTGCATCTGGACATGGGCACGATCGTGCCTGCAATTTCCGGCCCCAAACGTCCTCAGGATTTTGTCGCATTGACCGAGGGCCAAAATGCCTTCCGCCGCGAAATGGAAGAGACTTTCAAACGCCCCATGGGCAAGAAAATTGCAGTCGCTGGCGAAGAGTACACGATGGAATCGGGCAAAGTTGTGATTGCGTCCATCACCTCCTGCACCAATACCTCCAATCCCTATGTGATGATTGGCGCCGGTTTGGTTGCGCGCAAGGCAGCGGCTTTGGGGATGGACAGCAAACCTTGGGTGAAAACCTCCCTGGCCCCTGGCTCGCAAGTGGTCTCCGCCTATCTGGAAGCTGCTGATCTGCAAAAAGATCTTGATGCGGTCGGCTTCAACCTTGTTGGCTATGGGTGCACCACCTGCATCGGCAACTCCGGCCCGCTGCAACCAGAAATTTCTGCGGCCATTTCAGAGGGCGATCTCGTCGCCACTGCGGTGCTGTCCGGCAACAGAAACTTTGAAGGGCGCATCTCCCCAGATGTCCGCGCCAATTATCTGGCCTCGCCCCCCCTGGTGGTGGCCTATGCTTTGGCTGGCACTTTGGACATTAACTTGGCCACAGATGTGATTGGCCAAGACCGCGACGGCAATGACGTCTACCTCAAAGACATCTGGCCCACCACGCAAGAGGTTGCCGAAATGGTGGAAGCGACGGTGACCCGTGAGGCCTTCTTGTCGAAATATGCCGATGTGTTTAAGGGCGATGAGAAATGGCAGGCCGTGGATGTGACCAATCAAAAAACCTACGATTGGCCCGCCGCCTCGACCTATGTGCAAAATCCACCCTATTTCCAAGGCATTACGATGGAAACTCACAAGATCACCGATCTTGAGGACGCCAAGGTTATGGCAATTTTGGGTGATATGATCACCACGGATCATATCTCGCCCGCCGGCTCTTTCAAAGACACAACCCCAGCTGGTAAATATCTCACCGAGCGCCAAGTCAGCCCGCGAGAGTTCAACTCCTATGGCTCGCGTCGCGGCAATCACGAGGTGATGATGCGCGGCACCTTCGCCAATATCCGCATCAAGAATGAGATGCTCGATGGGGTCGAGGGCGGCTACACACTCGGTCCAGACGGAAGCCAAATGGCGATCTTTGACGCGGCAATGGCCTATCAGGAGCAAGGCACCCCATTGGTCATCTTTGGCGGCGAACAATATGGTGCCGGCTCCAGCCGCGATTGGGCGGCAAAAGGCACTGCGCTTTTGGGGGTTAAAGCCGTGATTGCGGAAAGCTTTGAGCGTATTCACCGCTCAAACCTGGTGGGCATGGGTGTTATTCCTTTTGAGCTCACAGGCGGGGATACCCGTAAGAGCCTTGGCCTCAAGGGCGATGAAACCGTCTCAATCCACGGCCTCGAAGGGGTCAAACCTCTGCAAGAGGTGCCCGCAGAAATCACCATGTCAGACGGCTCTGTTAAATCCATCACCCTAAAGTGCCGGATCGATACGGAAGTTGAGATTGATTACATCGAAAATGGCGGCGTGCTGCACTATGTGCTGCGCAACCTGGCCAAAGCCGCATAGGGTTGGAACAGCGTCTGAATAACCCTACCGCCCCGTCAAAACATTAGGCCCGGTGGGAACACCGGGCAGCGCCTGCCTGCCCCACGGCAGGCGCTGCCCTCATTTCGTGTTGAACTGGCGTTAGCCAGAGGCCTTTTGTGCATTCAAGACCGCAAGACCTGTCTGCACGTTTGATTTTCCTTAGAATTCCAACCCTGCCTCTGCCAGCGCCGGCATCACACGCGTTTGCAAATTGCGCGCCGTCAGCGGGCCAGTCACACGCATGATCACAGTTCCATCGGGTGCCAGAACAAAGGTCTCCGGCAAGCCATAAACCCCCCAATCCAGCGCCATCCTCGCCTGAGGATCCGCTCCGGCCAAAGCATAAGGATTGCCCAGTTCCGCCAAAAAAGCGCGTGCTTTGGCAGGGTTGTCTTTATAGTTCACGCCATACACCGGAATGCCGCGATCGGAAAAATCCATCAGTGTTGGATGCTCAGCCCGGCAGGGTGCGCACCAGCTGGCCCAGAAATTAACCAATTTCACCCCGCCGCTGGTCAAATCCGCCTGTGCAAAGGGCACATGCCCCTCCAGGGGATCGAGCTGGACTTTCGGTGCCTGCTGGCCTGCGATGGCGCTTGGCAGGCCCTCTGGATCCTCTCGCTGCATCCCAACAAAGGCCAGCCCAGCAAATACTGCAAAGATCACAACCGGCAATGCCAACAGCAGTTTACGCATCCTGAGCCGCCTCCTGCGCTGCCAAAGCGCGCTTTACTGCACGGCTGCGCCGCAGATAGAGCCCAGTGATTGCCGCGAGAGCCAAGAGGCTCAGCGCATAGGAACTGTTGACTTCTAAGGCATATTTTCCCAGATCTGGCATCATTCCATCCGCTCCCGTGCTTGCAATACCTTCAGCCGACGCGACCGTACCTCCGTGCGCGTGCCAACCAACAACAATGTCAAAAACAACAGCCCAAACCCGGCCATCGATAGGAGCAGCGGCTGGAAAAAGACATTAGAAATATTTTCCTGTTTCGCCCCATCGGCCACGGTTACGGTTGTGCCTTGGTGTAGCCCTTGATTCCAAAACAGCACCGCGTATCGGCTCAACATGGCAAAAACCGCTCCCACAATCGCCAAGACCGAGGTTAAATCTGCCGCCGAGTCTTCATCCTCAATCGCCGCCCACAGGGCGATATAGCCCACATAGAATAAAAAGAGGATCAAAAAACTGGTCAACCGGGGATCCCAAACCCAATAGGTGCCCCACATCGGCTGCCCCCAAATAGCCCCGGTGGTCAGGGCGATCAGTGTCATCACCATGCCCACGGGAGCTGCCGCCTTGGCCGCGAGAACAGAGACATGCTGCCGGCGGATCAACCAGACCAGCGCCCCCACAAACATGAGCAGATACCCGTTGATCGCCATCAAAGCGGCCGGCACATGCAGATAGATGATCTTCACAGTCGAGCCCTGCCGCATATCATCTGGCGTCAAAAAATAACCCCAAATCAATCCAGAACACAGAGATAACGCAGCCGCGGCCGCAATCCAGGGCAGGAGACGACCAGACCAGCCCATAAAGACTTTCGGATTGGCCAAACGCCAAAACCTGTCCCAAAATCTCGGCGCAATTGGTCTGTTGTTCATCGATTTAACCCCATTACTGTCACGCGCCCCTCATCTTAAGTTGATCCGCAAAGCGGCTCCAGATGCAAAGGGCAATATCGCCGCAGCCCCAAGCGAAATGGCCGATAAAAGCACCAAAGCCACATCATAGGCCAACCCCTGCCCCGCCAATCGCACCGCCTGCGCGCCAAAAATCAGACTGGGCACATAAAGCGGCAGAACCAAAAGCGAGAGCAACAGCCCTCCGCGTTTGACGCCGAGGGTCAGACTCGCGCAAAAGGCACCAATCAAGCTCAAGGCCGGAGTGCCCAACACGAGCGACAGACACAGGACTTTACCGGTTTCAAAGTCGAGATTCAACAACACGCCCAAGACTGGTGCGGCCAGAGACAAGGGCAGGCCTGTGGTCAACCAATGCGCTGCAGCCTTGGCGATATAGACAGCCTCAGGCGGCAAGGGCGACGTCGCGAGGAGATCGAGCGTGCCATCCTCATAATCGAGGCCAAAAATACGATCCAATGAGAGCAGACAGGCCAAAAGCGCCCCGAGCCACAAAACGCCCGGTGCAATGATCGCCAGCCCTGCCTGATCTGGGCCAAGCGCGAAGGGGATCAAGGTCACTACAATCAAATAGAAAATCAAGGCCAGGCCGAATCCGCCCCCAGACCTCACAGACAAGCCAACATCGCGCAAAAACAATTGGATCATTCCAAGGCCTCCTCAAAGGCCGAACTGCCAGATAGCCCGCGCGCCTTAAAGCGGGTTAGATCCAACAGCTGCGCTGACGCAATCTCTAGGTCAATATGGGTGGTGATCACGGCGGCACCGCCGCTGTGCACATGCCGATCAAGCACCGCGCGAAACAATGCCACGTTATGCGCGTCCAGCGACACCGTCGGCTCATCCATCACCCAAAGCGCGCAGCCACTGACCTGCATACGCGCCAAACCGAGGCGGCGTTTTTGTCCAGCAGAGAGATTGGCGGCCGGCCGATCGGCCAATGCGCGCAGATCATAGGAATCTAGCGCCACATCCGGGCTTGGCCCATGATAAATGGATGCCCAAAACGCAAGATTTTCCAGCACGGTCATTTGGCCCTTTAGACCGTCTGCATGGCCCGAATAGGCCACTGTCTCAGGCGCGGTGATCTGCCCCTCCACCGGGTCTTGCAGCCCGGCAATACACCGCAACAGACTGGTTTTGCCAAGCCCATTGGCCCCTCGCAGCACCAAAATCTGTCCAGCACTGAGCGAAAAATCAACCCCGCAGAGCAATGTCATCCCCCCCCGCGCCACGCTTAGGTTTGAGACTTGCAGCATCGTTTAGACCGGGATCAGGGCCAAGCCAATGCGGCGGCCCTCAGACAATAAAATATTATAGGTGCGGCAGGCTGTGGGCGAATTCATGATCTCCACCCCTATTCCGGCCCCCTCAAGTGTGGCGCGAAAATTCGGTGGAATATGGGCAATCTGCGCTCCCGTTCCCACGAAAACCACATCCAAGTCCTTGGCCGCATCGACAAAGGGGCTTGGATCATCAAACCCAGCCCAAGGGCCGCAAGACCCCGGCAGAATGGCCAATTTTCCCTCAAAGACCTCACCGGCAACGCGAAAGAAATTCGGGCCATAGCCGTCCACCGGGCGGCCAGTCTCAAAGGTGATCTCAGAGAGCTGCATTACGCATCAATATTGGCAAATTGATTGCCATCCGTATTGCTGGGCTTGGACCAATCGCGTTTCACGCCCAAGCGCAGCAGCGTGGAGCTGGCAACAAAGACCGAAGAATATGTCCCAACCATCACACCCCAAATCATCGCAAAGACGAACCCGCGGATCACGTCGCCACCCAGCACAAAAAGGGATATCAGCGCCAATAGGGTCGTCACCGAGGTCATCACGGTCCGGCTAAGGGTCTCATTGATCGACAGGTTGAGCACGTCGCTCAAATCTTTCTTCTTATAGCGCCGCAGGTTTTCCCGCACCCGGTCAAACACCACCACCGTATCATTCAACGAATAGCCGACGATGGTCAGCAAGGCCGCGATAATCGCCAGATCAAATTTGATTTGCAGGGCTGAGAAAATTCCGATGGTCAAAATCACGTCATGCACCAAAGCCCCCACGGCGCCGAGCGCAAATTGCCATTCAAAGCGCAGCCAAATGTAGATCAGCACAACGGCAATGGCGATCACCACAGCTAAGACCGCGGATTTGATCAACTCGCCAGAGACCTTCGGCCCCACCGACTCCACGGAAGGAAAACGAATATCTGGTGCAATATTGCGCAAGGAGCTTTCAAGCTGCGCCACCACGTCTGAGGCCACGGCCTCCTGCCCGTCTTGCGCTTGGATGCGGATTTGCGCCACATGCTGATCGTCACGGAAGCTGGGGTCAAACACTTCAGCAATCGACACATCGCCCAGGGCCAGCGGCTCGATGGCTTGGCGGTATGCGGCCACATCAATCGGCGTGCTGCTCTCGGCGCGGATGGTCGTGCCGCCTTTGAAATCAATGCCAAAATTCAGCCCTTGGGTCACGGTTGACGCAATGGACAGCACCACGAGCAACGCCGACACACCCAGCCACAATTTCCATTTTTCAAAGAAATCGAATGCTGTTTGCTGTTTTACCAATCTTAAACGCATCCCCTACACCTCCAGTGTTTTTGGCTTGCGCCGTTCAAACCAGATCACAACCATGGCCCTTGTCACAAAGATCGCTGTGAAAACCGAGGTGATGATCCCCAGACCCAGCGTGACGGCAAAACCTTTGACCGGGCCGGCCCCCATAATGAAAAGGATGGCGGCGGTCAAAAATGTCGTAATATTGGCATCAACAATAGCTGAGAGCGCTTTTTCATAGCCCAGCTCAATAGCCCGCGCCGGGCCTTTGGCGGTTTTCAATTCCTCGCGAATGCGTTCAAACACCAGCACATTGGCATCCACCGCCATCCCAATGGTCAGCACAATCCCCGCAATCCCCGGCAGGGTCAACGTAGCGCCGATCATCGACAAAAGCCCAAACATCAACCCTACGTTGATCAACAGCGCAATATTGGCGAAGATCCCGAAGGTGCCATAGGAGAGAAACATAAAGATCAACACGGCGGCAAACCCAACAAGACAGGCGATTTTTCCCGCATCAATACTGTCTTGCCCCAATTCTGGCCCCACAGTGCGCTCTTCGAGAAACTCCAAGCTCGCCGGCAGTGAGCCCGCCCGCAATAATGTGGCCAGCCGCGTGCTTTCTGCTACATCAAAATTGCCCGTAATGATACCAGAGCCCCCCGTGATTGGCACCTCAATCACCGGTGCTGAGATCACCTGATCATCAAGCACAATCGCAAATGGCTCGCCCACATGGTCAGTTGTATATTGTCCGAATTTTCGCGCGCCCGAGGTGTTGAAGCGGAAGTTCACCGCCGGGCGGCCATTTCGATCAAAAGACGGCTGAGCATCGGTGAGCTCTTCACCCGTAACCACAGGGGTTCGCTCTAAAATATAATATAAGTCTGGATTATCGGCTGCGGGCAATAGCTCATTGCCGACACCAGTTGCTCCATTTGGATTGCTGGACCTGCCAACGACAGTTTGAAACGTCAAAAGCGCAGGAACCCCAATCAGATCCTTGAGCTCTTGCGCCGAGCCAAGGCCGGGCACCTGGATCAAGATCCGGTCTTTGCCTTGGCGCTGGATGGTCGGCTCTCGCGTGCCCGCCTCATCCACCCGGCGACGAATAATCTCTAGGGATTGTGCCATGGTTCGATCATCAGTCGCCAGTTGCTCAGCCTCTGATAGGGTGACAATCAAATTATTGCCAAGCGCCGAAACGACAATATCGTCGGTCATCCCACCGGTCAGCGAAGCCAAAGGGCGCGCCAGGGTTTGCACCACTTCTATAGCGCGATCCATTTGCTCAGGGTTGCCAATACGCACGACAAGTTCGCCGGCACCGCCTTCCTGCTGGCGGATCGCACCGATCGTCGCACGCTCGTCGCGCAGGGCATTGCGCACTTCTGGCCAGAAGCCTTCGAGCCGAGTGGTATAGACTTCCTCGAGCTTCACCTCGCCAAGCAAATGCGCACCACCACGCAAATCAAGTCCAAGATTGACCAACCCCGACGGAAGGAAGGATGGCCAGCCTGTGGCCTCCTGCCCCGCCTCTTGGGCGTCATTATAGGATTCAACTTGGCCATAGAAGCCATTGGGCAGGGCAAAAAGCAGCCCAAGCGCGCAGGTCGCCCAAATCACGACCCGCTTCCAACCTTCGATATGCAACATCTTTTTGCTCCCGGCCTCAGGCCTGTCTTAACACGCTGAAGGGTTTAGCTGGCAGGCTTGGGCTTGCTGCGCACGTCGGCGATGGTGGCTTGCACCACATTGACCCGAATATCTTTGGCCAGTTCAACTTCAATTTCATTGCTGTCGGCTTTGACTTTGGTCACTTTGCCAATCAAGCCGCCGGCTGTCACGACCTCATCGCCTTTGGCCAGGTTGTTCACCATACTTTGATGTTCTTTCATCTTTTTCTGCTGTGGGCGAAAAACCAACAAATAGAAAATACCGATGATGAGCATCGGAAACATGAATGTGCTTAAAGTGTCCATAATGACCCCATAAATTTCGTCACACGGCACCGCGCCGCAAGTTCTGGCAGAACCTATGGTTTAGGGGGCCGCTTTGCAAGGGATTGCAGGCCTCCTACTCGGAAGTTTACCGTTTTTTTGCCAGAGCGGGTTCAACTGGTGTTGCAGCGCCAATCCATCCAGCAATGGGCTCTGAAAATTGCCCCGTGACCCTCCGCTCAGGTTTCGGCATAAACGGGCCAGTGATTCTTGATCTAGGAGATAAGAGATGCATGACATCCGTGCGATCCGCGAAAACCCCGCTGCCTTTGATGCCGCCCTTGCGCGCCGTGGCAAAGCGCCGGTCTCGTCTCAGATCTTAGCTCTAGATTCAGAGCGCCGGGCCTGCATCCAAGAGGCAGAAGCCGCTCAAGCAGACATCAACAGCGCCAGCAAACAGGTTGGCGCGGCCAAGGCCAAAGGTGATGAGGCCGAATTTGAGCGTCTGCGCGGCTTGGTCAGTGAGAAAAAGGCACAGGTGGCCAATCTGACCGAGCAAGCCAAAGTCAAGGATGAGGCGCTGACCGATGTGTTGATGGGCATCGACAACCTGCCCTATGACGACACGCCCCATGGGGCTGATGAGGCCGATAACGTCGAAATTCGCCGCTGGGGCACACCGGCGACCTTTGAGTTTGCGCCGAAAGAACACTTTGAGCTACCCGCCACGCAAGACGGGTTAGACTTTGAAACCGCCGGCAAAATTTCCGGCAGCCGCTTTGTAATCCTCTCAGGCGCCATCGCCCGTATGCACAGAGCATTGGCGCAGTTCATGCTCGACACCCATGTGAATGAAAATGGTTTGACCGAAACCAACACCCCCGTCTTGGTGCGCGACGAGGCCATGCGCGGCACGGGGCAATTGCCGAAATTTGCCGAGGATAGCTATCAAACCACCAATGGCTGGTGGCTGATCCCAACCTCTGAGGTGACTTTGACCAATATCGTCTCCGGCCTCACCCTGGACGAAACCCAGTTGCCACGTCGCTACACGGCCCATTCCCTGTGTTTTCGTTCGGAAGCGGGCAGCGCGGGGCGCGACACCGCCGGGATGCTGCGCCAGCATCAGTTTGAAAAGGTGGAGATGGTCTCTGTCACCCATCCCGATCACTCCCGCACCGAGCTTGACCGCATGACCAAATGTGCCGAGGGAATTTTGGAGCGTTTGGAGTTGCCCTATCGCACCGTGGCGCTTTGTGTCGGGGATATGGGGTTTGGCGCCCGTCGCACCCATGACATCGAAGTCTGGTTGCCCGGGCAGAATGCTTATCGCGAAATCAGCTCTTGCTCTGTTTGTGGCGACTTCCAAGCCCGCCGTATGAACGCGCGGTTCCGCCCCGCAGGCGGCGGAAAGCCAGAGTTTGTCCATACATTGAACGGCTCAGGCCTTGCGGTGGGCCGGTGTTTGATTGCTGTGCTCGAAAATGGCCAGCAGGCCGATGGCTCAGTCGAGATCCCAAAAGTGTTACGCCCCTATATGGGCAATGCCAGTAAGATCTCCGCAGACGGAAGCCTCGCCTAGTGAAGATCTAAACACTCAAGTCGATCCGGTAAGATCTGGTAAGAATTTTTCTTGAGCAGCTCTGGTTTGAGTTTGTATCAGTCTTTCACGGCCAGTAAGGGCGTTTTGCCGCCCAAAACTGGTTGTGGCAGCTGTTGGTTGTAAAGCCATAGATGACGCGTGAGTGTCTGTTTGAGATCTTCGCCTGATTTCAACGGGTGCCCTTGCAGGACACCCTCGATGCGTCCGGTGAACCACTCGGCCCTGCCCTTGGCGCGCGCGCTAAAATACAAAATCATTTGATTTAACAGAAAGCTATGGCGCTGCTGCCTCATAAGCTCAATCTGCGGCGCGAGTCCTTTGGGTGTTGACCGGTGAAGATGTAATTTGTACGTAAATAGGTATATGGAGGTTGATTTAAAATGAAAAAATTTATTATTCAAACTATATTGCTTGGTTTATTCATGGTCTTTTCGCAAAGTTCGGCCGTTTACGCACAAAGCTGTCAAATGCCTGACGGAACGCAGAAAGAAATAAGCTGCAATGTTTACTTGGACCAACTTTATTCAGCATGCGCAGCTCCAGACGAAATCGCAGACGCGCAAAGCGGAAAATGTGTGCCAATTGTTGCTTTTAAACGACCGCTCATGGGGTGTTTTGAAGATCAATGTGACATTGCCACGTCCTATCCAGGCTATAGTCCACTGGCGCTTACAAGTGATTTGGCTTCATTCAAGTTAGAAGGATATCTGAACGCAGAAACTGTTGTAATATTTTTGCAAGGGGGGCCAGATGACAGTGTCTCGGATGATTATGTCCAATTTTTAGAGGAAGATGCGCTCGTAGCCTATGTGCTTCAGACCAATGTGGCTAAGATGGGAATAGTAAAAGCCTCTGACATGACTGTCGAAGACGCGCGGCTGGAACAGCAGGAAAATTTACGTCTCATCCATACGGCATATACCGCGATACGGGCCCAATTTCCTGAAAAGCGCATCGTGCTTGCGGGGCATTCGATGGGCGCTTTCCTCTCATTGGGGTATTTGGCTGAGTATGGAAATAACTTTGACAAGGTTGTGGTGATGGCTGGGCGTGTGGACCTGCCACTTGATTTCGTGCGTCGTTTTGCGATTGGTCAAAATTTCATTTTTGATCACGTGGGCGATGTCAGCAGGTACGAAGAAACTAGGGAAGTACGAGGGGTGCACAAGTTTAGTCCGTATCTACGGACTGCTTACAGTCCGAATGCAGAAAGCACCTTACTTGCTGCAGTTGGCCTGCCCAGATATTCGAAGCTTTTGGAAAACACGGATTTATCAAACATGCTTTATCTATATTCAGCAAGAGATGAGCAGGTCGGTGGATTGAATTCACAGGAGATCGGCTTGTTGGAAGACTAAGGAGCGATCGTTGAAGAGGCCGGATGGCATCCCGATATTTTAGGTCATTCAATAATGTTAGTGGATCCAAAACATTTACAAAGAATTCGCGAATTCGTTCTTGATGCTTCTAAATAATAGGCAGCACGCTTATAAATATCGGTCGATCCGGTAAGATCTGGCAAAAAGCTCTACTTATAGGGCTTTTTGTCCAAATGCTTTCGCAGGCGCGATGGGGTGGATTTCTTTTTGTTCTTATAGGGGTTCTGATCCCCCTGCCCGCGCATCCACAACCGGATTGGCGTGCCCGGCATGTCGAAATCTTCACGCAGCCCGTTCACGAGATAGCGCGAATAGCTTTCTGCGATTTTATCGGGATAAGAACACATCACCACAAAGCCCGGTGGCCGGGTCTTTGCTTGGGTCATATACCGCAGCTTGATCCGCCGCCCGCCAGGTGCGGGGGGGGGATGCGCCTCAACCATACCGGCCAACCAGCGGTTGAGATGGCTTGTGGGAATACGGCGGTTCCACACCTCATGAGCCCGTATCACCGCCTGTTGTAGCCGGTCAAGCCCTTTGCCAGTCTTAGCAGAGACCGTCACCAAAGGCGCGCCCCGCAATTGCGGCAAAAGCCGCTCAAAAGATTCGCGCAATGTCCGAAGTTTGGCCTGTTTTTCAGGTTCAAGATCCCATTTGTTGACAGCCAAAACCACCGCACGCCCCTCGCGTTCGGCCAGATCCGAAATCCGAAGATCTTGCTGCTCAAAAGGAATATCCGCATCGAGCAAAACCACCACAACCTCGGCAAATTTCACCGCGCGCAGCCCGTCACTGACCGATAATTTCTCTAATTTGGCCTGCACCTTGGCTTTTTTGCGCATTCCGGCGGTGTCAAAAATCCGCGTCGGCACGCCGCCCCAATCCAAAGTCAAGGAAATCGCATCCCGTGTGATCCCCGCCTCAGGTCCGGTCAGCAGGCGATCTTCGCCTAATATCTTATTAATCAGAGTGGATTTTCCGGCATTCGGCCGACCAATGACCGCGACTTGCAACGGTTTTTGCACGGTGGGCAGGCGGTAGGCCTCCTGCTCATCGCCCTCAGGCAGGTCAATATCAACCTCTGGAGCCTCTTCCTTGGCCTTCTCCTCGGCCGCATCAATCAGCGGGGCCAGCATCATCGCCAGCTCACCCATGCCTTCGCCATGCTCTGCCGACAAGCGTAAAGGCTCGCCCAGTCCCAAAGAATAGGCCTCGATAACCCCGCCATCTGCCGCGCGTCCCTCGCCCTTATTGGCCGCGAGAAAGACATGCGCATTTTTCTTGCGCAGAATATCGGCAAATACCTCATCGGTGGCCGTGACACCGGCGCGGGCATCAATCATAAACAAGCACGCATCGGCCATGCCAACTGCCCGCTCTGTCAAACGGCGCATGCGCCCTTGCAGGCTTTCATCTGTGGCCTCTTCCAATCCGGCTGTATCAATTACAGTGAATTTCAAATGCCCCAAACGCGCTTCGCCTTCGCGCAGATCGCGAGTCACCCCTGGCTGATCATCCACCAAAGCGAGCTTTCGCCCCACCAAGCGGTTGAACAGCGTGGATTTTCCAACATTTGGACGGCCAACAATAGCCAGAGTAAAGGACATAGGGGCCCACTTTCGGTTGATTAGAGGCGACCGTTACACCAAGTTTTGCTTAACGGAAAGCCAGTAGATCACCTTTGGTGCTCAAAACGTAGAGCGTGCCATTCACCACAATTGGAGCACTGGCCGCACCGCTCGGCAAGTCAACAGTCGTGATTAACGTGCCATCTGCCGGGTTGAACTGCCGGATCAGCCCATCAGATGATGCTAAGATCAACCGCCCCCCGGCCAAGATTGGGCCGTAATGAGCATGGATTTTCGCACGAGATTTAACGCTCTTCTTCGTGAACTTTGGCAAGGGTGTCGACCAGATCAACGCACCATCATCTTTGGACAGGCGGATCAAATTGCCGGCATCGCTAACCGCAAAAACAGCGCCGCCAGCAACGAGGATATGCCCTTGGCTCCCCTGCTTGGCCGTCCAAATCCGCATGCCAGTGTTCAAATCGACCGCCGCCATACGGCCCGCGGAACTGGCCAGATAGACAGATGAACCCTCAATGACCGGCTGTCCTGTCAGATCGCGCACCTGAGTTGAGGCCAGGCCCAAGCGCGCGCCCGAAAGACCCGAGCTCCAGGACCGCAAACCGCCCTTTCGGAAGGAGGCCAATACATCGCCCGTGCCGAAGGGAAAAACCGCATATTTGTCAGACACGGCTGGTCCAGGCCCGCCGGTGTGACTGGCCGCAACCGTGGGACCGGCGACTTGCCATTTTATTCGACCATTGGAGGTGTCAATGGCCCAGGCCGCGCCATCGCGGGCCGCTATATAAAGTAAATCATCATAGACCGTCGGAGAGGCGCCGCCATAGCTTGCCAGATCCTGCGTCCAAAGCTCAGCACCGGAGGCGGTGTCTAAAGCCACAACCGTCCCAAAGCCTGTGGTCACAAACAGCTGCGTGCCGCCTACGGCCAGCCCGCCACCGGAGGCATCTTTTAAGGCATCAGATAATTTTCCAAGTTCGCTCTGCCACAAAATAGTGCCGGTCTCATCAATCGCTGTGACCATAGATTGGCTGTCAAGTGTGTAAACTTGACCGCCCTGCGCGACGGGCGCGGCGGAAATTTGATGTCTTTTGCCGTCTCCCGCACCAATCCGGCGCGACCAGCTCAATGTCAACTCTGAGGGAAGCTCTGCATGTGCGGCGATGTGCTGGGCGTTGCCGCCTTGATGGGTCCAAGCCGGCACAGGCTGTGGGCTCGGCAATCGCAGATCGGGCAAATCTTCCGCCAAAAAGCGCGCGTCGGTTTCCACAAAAACCGTGCCATCAAGCAATTCACGCTCCCCTTGCAAACGCGGATCGCTATTGGAACACCCTACGCCCAAACCCAAAAGTCCGATATAGAGCACCGCTTTTAGTCCCATGCGTGCCTCCTGCTCTGTATTTGCCTAATTCTGCTTTTTAATTATTTTAAATTAACAGAATAAGTTTAATTTGCCAACTCCGGACTCGCCCCTAATGCCACGATTAATTCTCCCATCCGCTGAATTTGCTCCGAGCTGGCTTCAGCGTCTTTAATATGGGCCTGCAAAAGCTCAAGCGCGGCCTGTGTCTCTCCGCGTTGCAGATGCATCGCCACCAAAAGTTCGGTCGCCACATTGCGATAAACCCCACCGGGCTCCGACAGCTCCGCGAGGATTGCGGCGGCCTCATCTAACGTGAGTACACCAGCCGTGCTGGCCATTTTCAACCGCGCGAGATCACGGATATACTTGGGCTGGGTGTCATCAGCGGCAACAGATCTAAGAAGATCGGCCGCCTGATCCGCCTCAACGCCAGCCGCCAGCAATTTGGCCACAAGCGCATCCTCGTCTTCCCGGGCAATTGCGCTCAAAGCGGCCGCTTGCTCGGCCTCATCTTCAAGCTCCAAAGCGTCCAGCAAGGCATCGCCGCGCGCCTGTGCCACTTGCGCCACCTGCGCTTTGGACCACTCATTATAGGCCGTGCCGCCAACAAGGGCGAAAATAATGACCGCGGGAATCCAGCCGTAGCGACGAAAATAGCCGAACAGGCGATCCCGGCGCACTTCCTCTGTGACTTCATCAATAAAACTGTCGGTATCGGACATCTGCCAGCCTCTATATATTTCTCAAGGTGTATAGGCAAAATCATTCATATCCCACAAGCCTTTTGAAGGCTAAGAAATGTTAAACATGAGAAAAATTCAACTATATGCCCGCCATTTCGCTGATTTTCGCCGTATATTTCACGCCGGCTCCCTTGTGCCTCAGTAAAATAGGAATAGATATCCGCGTTGAATGGATCCACTTTTGGATTTCCGGCATGAGAGGCACCTATGCGCATTTTTCCAATTTTGACAGCCATTCTGGTAGCCGCTGTCATCTATTTGTTCGTTTTTCAAAGAGATGTTCTGTTGAGCTTTGGCACAGATGAAAGCGAGATGCCCCAAATGGCCGCCCAACCTGCGCCCGCGGCGGCACCTGATCAAAACAGCGCGCCCATGGTTTCTGTCGCGGTCCTTCCTTCGACAGCGCAGAATGTGGACAGCGCTGTCACCGTGCGCGGAGAAACGCGCGCGACGCGTCAAGTTGATTTGCGGGCGGAAACCAATGGCCGCGTGATTTCTCAACCTCTGCGCAAGGGGGCCACCGTGCGGGCCGATCAACCTATGTGTGAAATTGACCCCGGAACCCGCGGCATGTCTTTGGCAGAAGCCGAAGCGCGCTTGGCCGAATCGCGCGCGCGCGTGCCCGAAGCAGAGGCGCGTGTGATCGAGGCAAAAGCCCGTTTGGACGAGGCATTGATCAATGATCGCGCAGCAGAGAAGCTGTCGCGGGATGGCTTTGCCTCTGAGGCCCGCGTGGCGAGCACCACAGCGGCCACGCAAACCGCCCGCGCCGGCGTCGCTGCCGCGCAATCAGGCTTGCAGTCGACGCTTGCCGGCATTCAATCGGCCGAAGCAGCGGTCGCTTTGGCCGAAAAAGAGATTTCCCGGCTGATCATACATGCATCTTTCGATGGCATCTTAGAAACCGACACCGCCGAATTGGGTAGTCTTTTGCAGCCTGGCGGTCTTTGCGCCACCGTTTTGCAATTGGATCCCATTAAGCTTGTGGGATTCGTGCCGGAGATGGCGGTGCAGCATGTCAAATTCGGCGCCGCTGCCGAGGCGCGATTGGTGGATGGTCGCCGAATTCTTGGCGAGGTGAGCTTCATTTCACGCTCCGCCGATAAGGTCACCCGCACCTTCCAAATCGAAGTCACCGTCCCCAATGAAGACCTAAGCATCAGCGCCGGGCAAACGGCTGATATCACAATTTCCGCCCAAGGCACACTTGCGCATCTTTTGCCGGGATCCGCGTTGACCCTAAATGACAGTGGCACTTTGGGACTGCGGGTATTGGGCGCTGAGAATACCGTGCGCTTCGTCCCGGTAACCTTGATCCGCGACACGGTAAAAGGGGTTTGGGTGGCCGGACTGCCGCGGGAGGCAGATGTGATTGTTGTCGGGCAAGAATTTGTGACAGATGGGGTGATCGTCAATCCGACCTATACGGAGGCGGCACAATGACCGGTTTGGTCGATTGGGCCTTAGCCCGAGCTCGAATGGTTTTGGCCTTTATTATACTGTCTTTGGCCGTGGGTACATTTGCCTATGCGGTTCTACCCAAAGAGGGCGAGCCGGATATTGAAATCCCGGCCATTATCATTTCCATGCCATTCCAAGGTATTTCAGCTGAAGACAGTGAAAAGCTTCTCATCAAGCCAATGGAAACGGAACTGTCGGATTTGGACGGGCTCAAAAAGCTGACCGCAACAGCCGTGGATGGCTATGCCAATGTGGTTTTAGAGTTTGAATTTGGTTGGGATAAGACCAAAATCATTGCCGATGTACGCGATCGCATGGGCAATGCGCAAACAAAATTTCCCAAGGGCGGCGACACGTATTCGATCAGCGAGTTCAACTTCTCTGAATTTCCGATCATCATCATTTCCCTGTCTGGGTCCGTGCCAGAGCGCACGCTATTGAAGGTTGCGCAGGATCTTCAGGATCGGATTGAAGGTCTCGAACCGGTTTTGAGCGCCGGATTGACCGGGCACCGCGAAGAGATGTTGGAAGTGCTCATCGATCCGTTGAAGCTGGAATCTTATAATGTGACGGCCGGCGAGTTGATCGGTGTCGTGGTCAACAACAACCAACTGATCCCAGCGGGCTCTGTTGACACGGAAAATTCCAACTTTTCGGTCAAGATCCCCTCCTCCTTTAATGCGCCTGTCGACGTTTTCAATCTGCCGGTCAAAACCAATGGCGACCGGGTTGTGACCCTCGGCGATATCGCCGATATTCGCCTGACCTTCGCAGATCGCACCGGTACGGCCCGCTTTAATGGTGAAACCACCGTCGCCATTCAGGTTGTTAAACGCAAAGGGTTCAACTTGATCGACACGACCAATTTGGTGCGCGAGGAAGTGGCAAAACAAACCGCACTTTGGCCCGTTGAGCTGCAAAATGCCATTGAAGTAAACACCTCCAACGATCAATCGCGAAATGTGGACAGTATGGTCAAACAGTTGGAAGGCTCAGTCCTCACCGCCATCGCTTTGGTGATGATTGTGGTTCTGGCGGCGCTGGGATCGCGCCCTGCCTTTTTGGTCGGGTTTGCCATTCCCACATCATTTTTGCTCTGCTTTGCGTTTCTCGCAGTCATGGGCATTTCGATTTCAAACATCGTCATGTTTGGGCTAATTTTGGCCGTTGGCATGTTGGTCGATGGGGCCATTGTGGTGGTGGAATATGCAGATAAGCGCATTTCTGAGGGCGCAGGGCCGATGCAAGCCTATGGCGATGCGGCCAAACGCATGTTCTGGCCCATTGTCTCCTCCACGGCCACAACCCTCTGCGCCTTCCTGCCCATGCTCTTTTGGCCGGGCGTGCCAGGGCAGTTTATGGGCATGCTGCCCGTCACATTGATCTTCGTACTGTCTGCCTCGCTGGTAGTCGCTCTGATTTACCTGCCAGTTTTGGGCGGCGTCTCAGGCGCCTTGAGCCAGAAATTCGGCGCGGCCTCTAACACTCTGCGCCGCCTGCCCCTTGTGGTTCGGGCGGTTATGGTGCCCATCGCCCTCTATGGGTTGTTTGTCGGCGCGATGCAGCTGCTCAACCCGGGCTACCTCTTTGGCGGGCAAGCGCCAGAAGGTATTGGCGGGACAGCACTGGGTATCCTATTGTTTTTAGTTGGAGCCGTTGTGGCTTCTATCATCATGGGCGCTGTTGAATTTCGAAAAAACCAAGCACGGATTAAAGGCGGGCATCAGCGCACAGCCTTTGGCTACTTCATCAAATTCATCACCGGCAATCCGGTCATGCCCGTCGTCTCTTTGGTTGCAGTCGTTTTCTTTGTCATCACAACTTTCCAATATTTTGGTGAAAATAACAAAGGCGTCGAGTTTTTTGTCGCCACAGAGCCGGAGCAAGCCATTGTTTACATTCAGGCGCGCGGCAATCTATCGGTGCAGGAAAAAGATGCTCTGCTGAAACAGGCGGAAGCCATCATCATCAACACGCCCGGCGTGCAAAGCACTTTCGCCTTTGCCGGTGAAGGCGGGCTGAACGCAAATACGGGCGGGGCGGGTGCACCGCTGGACACCATCGGGCAAGCGCAGATCGAATTGATCCCCTGGGAAGATCGCCCCTCAAAGCAAATAAACAGCAGGATTTTCGGTTTCATCCCCTGGACCTCCTCCGAGATGGAGGAAGGATATGGTGGAAATTTGGTACTGAACAATTTGCAAGAGCAACTCAATGGCATAGCCGGCGTGCGCAGTCAGATCATCAACCTCGCCATGGGTCCCGCATCGGCCAAACCCGTGCATCTACGCCTAAAGGGTGATGATTGGGACACGCTTTTACAGGCCACAGCCCTGGCGCGGAAAAAATTTGAGCAAACAGAGGGATTGATTGCCGTCGAAGACACCCTGCCCCTGCCGGGCATCGACTGGCAAATTGACGTAGATGTGCAGGAGGCCGGACGCTATGGTGCCGATGTGGCGACGGTCGGCGCCATGGTGCAATTGGTCACGCGCGGCATTTTGCTCGACACAATGCGGGTTGAGAGCTCCGATGAAGAAATCGACATCCGCGTGCGTTTGCCCGAAGTTGACCGAGTTCTGTCCACACTTGATACGCTGAAAGTCCGGACACCCAATGGGTTAATCCCGCTGTCCAACTTTATTTCCCGCAAACCTGTTGCCAAATTGGGGCAAATCACCCGCGTGGATCAACAGCGCTATTTCGATGTGAAGGCCGGTGTGCGCAGCGATGCTATGAAGACGGTGACAAATGAGGACGGCGCGACCCGCGAGGTCAAAATGACCCCAGCAGAACGGATCGAAGAGATTACCGCGTGGCTCGACAGCGCGCCGTTGCCGGCTGGTATAGAATGGGAATGGACCGGTGATCAGGAAGATGAGGCCGAAAGTGGTGCCTTTCTGAAAAATGCCTTTTTGGGCGCTTTGGGGCTGATGTTTATCATCCTGCTGGCACAATTTAATTCCATCTATAACTCGGTCCTGGTTTTGCTGGCGGTGGTCTTATCTACCACGGGGGTGCTGATCGGAATGCTTGTCATGGATCAAGCCTTCTCAATCATCATGACCGGTACCGGTATTGTCGCTTTGGCGGGGATTGTGGTGAACAACAACATTGTCTTGATTGATACCTATCAAGAATATAGCGCCTATATGCCGCGACTGGAGGCGATCACACGCACGGCAGAGGCGCGTATTCGTCCGGTTTTGCTGACCACCATCACCACGATGGCTGGCCTCACGCCTATGATGTTTGGCCTCAGCCTCGATTTCATCGGCGGCGGTTATACCATCGATGCGCCCACGGCTCTGTGGTGGAAACAACTGGCCACAGCTGTTGTCTTTGGGCTAGGGATTGCGACCTTGCTGACCTTGGTCTTCACCCCGGCAATGCTGGCGCTGCGGATCTGGATGGTCTCGGGGGCTTATGGGGCGGCGATGGCGCTCCGGGCAGGCGGATGGACGGCCGAGGGACGGCGCATTCGGGAGGATTTCCGATTGAACCGCTCAGCCAGAAAACTTCGCGGGCGCGAAATTGCTTGGGAAGATGCCGATCTGACCGACAGCAGCGCGCCGTAGTAGACCGCCATTGGGACTCACGCCCCCTCCTCTGACAGCTGCAGGTGCCACAGATGGGCATAGCGCCCCTCTTGCGCCAACAGCGCCTCATGGTTGCCTGATTCCACGATTTGCCCCTGCTCGAGCACGACGATGCAATCGGCATGGACGACGGTGGACAGGCGATGAGCGATGATCATCACCGTCCGCCCCTGCCCCATTTGGATCAAACTTTCCTGGATTTCATGCTCGGTCTGCGTGTCCAGCGCTGACGTCGCCTCATCCAAAAGCAAAATAGGCGGATTTTTCAACAGGCTGCGGGCAATGCCCACCCGTTGCTTTTCACCACCAGAGAGCTTGAGCCCCCGTTCGCCGACCGTCGTGTCGTAACCTTTGGGCAGGCTTTGCACGAAGTCATGAATTTGCGCCGCTTTTGCGGCCTGCTCAATCTGAGCGCGCGTCGCCTCATCGCGGCCATATGCGATGTTGTAATAGATGGTATCGTTAAACAAGACCGTGTCCTGCGGAACAACACCAATGGCCTTGTGAAGGCTGCCTTGGGTCACATCCCGGATATCTTGCCCGTCGATCAAAACCGCGCCAAAGCTGGCGTCATAAAAGCGGAATAGCAAGCGGCCAATGGTAGATTTTCCCGAACCCGATGGCCCCACAATGGCCAGCGTTTGCCCCGGCTCCACGGTAAGGTCGACGCCCTTGAGAATGGCCCGTTCAGGATCATAGGAGAAATGCACATCACGAAACTCAATCCGTCCGCCATCCACACGCAAAGGCGGGGCTTCTGGCTTGTCTTGCACCTCGGGCGGTTGCTCCAACAGGCCGAACATTTCTGACATATCCACCAGCGCTTGTCGAATTTCCCGGTAAACAAACCCCAAGAAATTCAGCGGCATCATCACCTGCATGATATAGGCATTCACCGCGACAAAGCCGCCAACACTGATCGTGCCCGCCGCAACCCCTTGCACAGACATCAGCATAACGATCACCATGGCGGTGTTGATGATCAGAGCTTGCCCGATGTTGATCACCCCAAGCGAATAGGAGGTCTTCAACGCCGCTGTTTCATAGCCCTGCATCGCAGCATCGTAACGCGCCGCCTCTCGGGATTCTGCGCCGAAATATTTCACTGTCTCGAAATTCAGAAGAGAATCAATCGCCTTTTGATTGGCGTCATTGTCTTGATCATTCATCTGTTTGCGAATTTTGACCCGCCATTCGGTGACAACGGCCGTGAACCACACATAGGTGACAATCGCCACAGCAATCACAATCAAATAACGCAGATCGAAAAAAGCGGCCAAGGCGCCGGAAATCAGCACCAATTGCAAGACCAAGGGACCAATCGAAAACAATAAAAAACGCAGCAAAAACGCAACGCCTTTGACCCCGCGCTCCATCACCCGGCTCAGCCCCCCCGTTTTACGACTGAGGTGATAGCGCAGAGACATATTGTGAATATGCTGAAAGGTCTCAAGCCCGACGCGCCGCAAAGCGCGCTGCCCCACTTTGGCGAAGACCACATCCCGTAGCTGTTGAAAGCCGCTGTCCAGGACACGTGACAGCCCGTAAGCGATGGTCAGGCCGCCGGCGCCGAGCACAAACAAAGACTGTCCGGCATCCTCCCCCGACAAGCGATCGACCGCAGCTCCCAGAATCATAGGCGTGGCCACAGCCACAAGCTTGGCCAGGATCAAACTGGCCACAGCGATCACAACGCGCCATTTAACCCATGCCTGCCCTTTCGGCCAAAGATAGGGCAGCACCCGCCTCACAACGCCAATCTCTACCCGGCGCCCCTGGGCTTCCTCTGAGGTGCCAAGACTTTTCACAAGATTACAATTCCTTACTCTTGAATTTCAGCGCTTCGATTGCTCTTAGTCTGGAATTTCGAACACCTGGCCGGGATAAATCAAATCCGGGTCACGGATACGTTCTTTATTGGCCTCAAAGACCTTGAAATACTCAATACCTGCACCGTAGCTTTCTTTGGCAATGGCCCAGAGCGTGGATCCTGGTTGCACGGTTCGCACCCGGAATTTCTTGGATGGTGTGCGCAAGACTGATGCGGTATCGGCAGGCTGTCCCTCGACCGCCAGACTTCCCCCATCTGAGCTTTGCTCACCCTGTGGATTCAGCTCAGCCACTTCAGCCTGAACATTAACCTCTTCTTGTGTCACAACCTCTTCGGGTTGCGGGTCATCGGCAGCTTCGGGCTCCACAGAGGCCAGCGCCTCCGCATCCACCACTTGGGTTTCGGCTGCACTCTCTGACGGCCCCTCGGCGCTCGGTTCCTCGGTCTCGGTGCCCGCCGCCATCAACTCGGCCAATTCTTCAGCAGCCTCACGTTTGAACGGCGTTTCAGCGCGCGACACCACATCGCCAGCTGCGTTCAACTCATCAACCCGAAGCGTGTAAATACCAGGTTCAATATCGCTAAGCTCCAAAGCCCAATAGCCATCGGCGGCAATTTTACTTGTGGCAAGAAATTGATTGTCCAGATAAATTCGAACGAAATTGCCGGCTTGACCACGCCCGCCTAATATCACGTCCCCGTTTGAGCTATAGGAAATTGTGTCGATTGTGACCGCAGGTTTGGCCGCACTGGGCGCGCCATCTTGCAACACCCGTACGCCATCTTCATCAGCGAGAATGACCGTTGCTGGAGCTTTATCCGCTTTAGCCTCTGGTGTTGCCACATCCGTGGAAGCGGTTTCAGTTCCAGTTTCAGTTTCCGTATCAGTTTCAGTTTCCGTGTCAGTTTCAGCCGCGGTTTCAGGGCTCTCCGAGACAGTGACCTCCTCCTGGACAAGCGCAGCAGTGCTGTCTGTAGCAGCGGCGGCAGCTGTCGCAGGGGCGACGAAAACGGTTTGAGCGGAGACAACGGGACCGGATCCATCCTCCGCATAAAGATGTAGCTTCAGGCTCTGCTGATCACCTGTAGACGGGAGAAAGGCGAAAATGACAAATTGCCCGGTGCCGCTCAAATCTGCGCGCGCCTCAGCCTGTTCAACCCCATCCACGCTTAAAATCACATGACCGCGACCGTCTGCTTGGCCCGCAATGAGCGCGGAGCCGTCATCCTCAATGCGTACAACGTCAAACCTTGGAGCCGACAGCTGACTGCTCAACGGTTCAGCGGGCGTATCAGTGGCGGCCTCCGCGCTTGAACTTTCACTTGCCGTCTCTTCGGGCGCGGCCTCAGCGGTGGCAGCGTCCGGCGCGGCGGCCGTGTCCTGCGCGGGCGGTTTTGCAGTATCTGTCTCTCCATCGGCCGCGGCCTCTGGCTCAGCATCGCTCTGCGCGGGCGCGGGCGCCGCTGGGTCTTGGGCGGAAGGAACCTCGCGCACAGGATCCAGAGCGGCGCGAATTTGTGGATAAAACCACCACAGACAAATCAGACCTATCACCCCAGCCACAAGTGCCGCAGTATTGCGCGATTTTGCGGTCACGTTTTTCTTATCGATCGAACTCATTTACCTGCATTCCCCCAGTCACTATCCTATGCTATCAGTCACAACTAACCTGTCCAGCAAGAACTAAGGAATTCCTTAATATGTCGAAATCAATTTGTGTTTTTTGTGGTGCGCGCATGGGAAATAATCCTGCTTTTGAGCAGGCGGCAAGAGATTTAGGTAACGTCTTGGCAAAAAATACCTGGCGCCTCGTCTATGGTGCAGGCGATATCGGCTTAATGGGTGCAGTGGCCAATGGCGCGCAGGCCGCTGGCGCTGCCACTTTTGGCGTAATGCCAGAGCACCTGATGCAAACGGAAATTGGCAAGCGCGATGTGGATCGTTTCATTATCACGGACGATATGCACAGCCGCAAAAAATTGATGTTCATCAACAGCGATGCAGTGGTGCTGCTACCGGGTGGGGCGGGCTCATTGGATGAATTTTTTGAAGTCCTGACCTGGGCGCAATTGGGCTTGCACAGCAGGCCGATCATCGTTGCCAATATCGAGGGCTATTGGCAACCCATGCTTGATATGGTGGATCACGTGATTGCCTCGGGCTTCGCCGATGCCAGTTTGCGGAGCTTATTTTGTGTGACTCAAACCGTGGATGAGATCGAGGCCGTTTTGCGCTCGGCCCTAAACACAGCCAGCCAATAAAAGACCAAAGCTATCCAGATCAGGGCAATGGCAATGACATGCCAGCCCGTGATCAGCTCACCCAAAATCACAATCGCGCAGAAGTATTGCAAGATCGGATTGAGATATTGCACCAATCCGACAGTCGCCATCGGAACCCGCTGCGTTGCATAGGTCATGAGCACAAGAGGTCCGGCGGTAATCAGCCCCGAAAACATGAGCGCGAAAAGCGTTTTCGGGTCTGGAAGATCAGAAAACCAATACAAATACCCCAAAGAAAACGGCAGCAATAACACCACCTCGAGCGTGACCGAGACCACCGAATCCACTTTAATGATCCGTTTGAGCAGGCCATAAATTCCGAAGCTAAAAGAGATCATCAAAGCCAACCAGGGCGCCGCACCCAGGCCAATGGTCAAAACCAGCACAGCCACGCAGGCCAAAGCAATCGCGACCCATTGCAACGCCGATAGGGTTTCACGAAAGGCCACAAATCCCAACAAGACCATGACGAGCGGAAAGATGTAATAGCCCAAAGAAGATTCCGTGACCCGCCCCACGCTGACAGAAAAGATGAACACATACCAATTGATGGCAATCATCACGCCGGCCAAGAGAATAAGGCCCATGGTTCTGGGCTGCCTGACAACATGCAAAGCCTGCCTGGTTCGTCCCGACAGAACAAGCAATGTGACAAAGGTCACAACCGACCACAGCGTGCGATGGGCCAAGATCTCCGCAGGATCGATGGCTTGGAACAGCGCGTAATATAGCGGTGACAGGCCCCAGGCGAGACAGGCCACAACCATCGCAAGCGTGCCTTTTGCGAATTGTGTCATGCCGCCCTACCCCTATGTGCGGATGTCATCCGCCTCGCAAAAAAAATGGCCTGCTTTAGAAACTTCAGCAGGCCATTCTCATTCATACTGTCGCCGGGGTCTTACATACGGCCTGCGACATTTTCCCAGTTGACCAAATTGTCGAGGAAGTTTGACAGATAACCTGGGCGTTTGTTGCGGAAATCAATGTAATAGGAATGCTCCCACACATCACATCCGAGCAGCGCAGTTTGACCAAAGCACAATGGGTTCACGCCGTTTTCCGTCTTCGTTACCGCCAAAGACCCATCGGCGTTTTTCACGAGCCAGCACCAGCCTGAGCCGAATTGACCGGCACCAGCCGCTGAGAAGGCGGATTTGAAATCTGCCACAGAGCCGAAGTTTTCGACCAACGCAGACTCCAATTCGCCGGGCATTTTGCTTTCGCCCGGGCCCATCATTTCCCAAAACTGGTTGTGATTCCACAATTGGCTGATGTTGTTGAAAATGCCGTTTTGAGCCACAGAGGAGGCATCATATGTGCCGACGATGATCTCTTCGAGCGACTTGCCCTCCCACTCAGTGCCAGCGATGGCGGCGTTGCCATTCGTGACATAGGCGTTGTGGTGCAGGTCATGGTGGAATTCCAATGTCTCAGCGGACATGCCTTTAGAAGCCAAAGCGTCGTGTGCATAGGGAAGATCAGGTAGTGTGAAAGCCATATCAGCGATCCTTTCAATGATGAATTGGTCTGTGCTGCCACAGGCTATATAAGCAATTTGTGCAGAACAAAATGCTATTTGAGCCAGATTGGCAAAAATAGGCTTAGCTCTGTGCGCTCACTTCCGACCCTGGCTTGGCAGCGCCGCACAAAAGCGCGAACACATAATCTTGCACAGATCGGAAACAAATTAGGCTCAAACGGTCCTCTTGCTCCACGAAAATCGCACCAGTGACTTGGGCAAAGCGGGTGCGGGCAAAACTGCCCACGCCAAACTGCGCCGCTGAGACATCCATGGGCGCCAATTTGGCCACCACTTCGCGGGCCGAACCGCCTTCGATGGTGAAGCGCGACCGGGCATCGGAGACATCCGCGAGCAGATAATGCAGCCCGTCCAAAGCCTGCTCCAAAGCGGCAAACGCCGCGCCGCCCGCATCTTTTGGCACCATGATCAGCAGCTCATCGGGCGACATCCAGGCCAGAAGCGTCTCACCGGTCTGTGCATAGGTTCCGCGTTTTGGGACCGCAACATTCAGGCAGGTTTTCAATACTGCCTTCACCTTGCTAGAGGCCAGACTGGCCCGCAGGGTGAACATGCTGTGATCGCTCTGCTGGCGAATGGTGACATAGCCTTGAAATTCACGCTCAGACATTGGCTTTCTCCCCTTCTGGGTCATAAAACACTGGGCTTACTATTTTTGCCTGCACGGGGCTGGCGCCAATTTTTGTAAAGGAAATCACCTCTCCCATCCGCTCCGGCCCTTTGTGAACCAGCCCCATGGCAATGCCCTTGCCGAGGGTTGGGGAATAATAGGTTGAGGTGACACGGCCTTGGGTATTGCCTTGCCCATTCGCATTGCTGCCCTGTGCAATTGCGTAGGCGCCATCTTCGAGCACCGAGCCGTCCAAAGTCTCCAAACCGACCAATTGCCAACGATCTGGATTGTCCATGAAACTGCGCTGTTGCGCGCGTTTGCCGAGGAAATCATCTTTCTTCTTGGAAATCGCCCAGCTCAGCCCCAAGTCTTGTGGGATCACAGTGCCGTCGGTTTCATCGCCAATCATGATAAAGCCCTTCTCAGCCCGCATGATGTGCAAACATTCCGTGCCATAGGGCATTGCGCCAAACTCGGCACCCGCCTCCATGAGCATTTCCCAGAACGCCATGCCTTGATTGGCCGGCACCGCAATTTCATAGGACAGCTCGCCCGAGAAAGAGATGCGATAAGCGCGGCAGTCGATCCCGCCAATCGTGCCGTCGGCCCAGGCCATAAAGGGCAAGCGCTCCGCCGAAACATCCATGCCGCCCAGTTTTTCCAAAAGTTTCCGAGCATTGGGGCCGACAACTGCAACCTGAGCCAATTGCTCGGTCACATTGACGACCCAAACCTTCCAGTCCCACCATTCGGTTTGCAGCCATTCTTCCATATGGGCGTGAATGCGATCTGCGCCGCCCGAGGTGGTGTGGCACAGCCAGGTTTGCTCATCAATCCGTGCCACCACACCATCATCGGACAAAAAGCCGTTTTCCGAACACATGAGCCCATAGCGGCAGCGCCCCGGCTTTAGGTTCGACATCATATTTGTATACATCATGTCGAGGAATTTTCCCGCATCCGGGCCTTTGACAATGATTTTGCCAAGGGTAGAGGCATCCAAAAGTCCCAGTTTCTCACGGGTATTGATCACTTCTCGCTGAACCGCCTGTGCGACAGTTTCAGAGCCCCGCAGATAGGCATAGGGCCGGCGCCAGCCGCCCACAGGTTCCCAATCCGCCCCATGGCTGTCATGCCAAGCATGCATCGGCGTTTTGCGCACCGGCTGAAACAACTCACCCCGCGCTTCGCCCGCAAGCGAGGCCATAGAAATTGGCGTGTAAGGGGGGCGAAAGGTGGTGGTACCCACATCTGGAATTGGCGCGTTGAGCGATCTAGACAGGATCGCAAGGCCATTAATATTGCTTAATTTTCCCTGATCTGTCGCCATGCCAAGCGTGGTGTATCGTTTGGCATGTTCAACGCTTTCAAACCCTTCTTGGGCGGCCAATTGCACATCGCTGACCTTCACATCGTTTTGGAAATCAAGCCAAGCCTTCGAGCGGAGTGCATAGCTGGCTCCTTGCGGCATCAGCCAGACCGGCGAAAGCGCCACCTCTTCAGCATCCTCAGCCGCAGGCACAGCCGCTTTTTGGGCCTTGCCAGCAGCGGCGCGCCCGGCCGCCCGGCCCTGTTCGGCGGCATCCTCAAGCACCGGCGCGCTGCGCAAATGCCCATTGGCCAGACCTGCCACTTTGACAAAACCGGCCCCATCTGCCCCCAAGGGCGGTTGATCAGGATCGGGGCGGAACATGGCTTGATCGGCGTCCCAAATCAGCTTGCCACCGCAATGGGACCACAGATGCACCACGGGCGACCAGCCACCAGACATGGCCACCACATCACAAGCGACCTCTTCGAGCACGGAGCCTTCACCGGCTTGCGCGCAAATCTGCACCCCGGTGACCCGCTTGCCGCCTTTAACTTTCGCAATGCCACGGCCGAGGGCCACGCGAATGCCAGCAGCCTGCACAGCCTCCATCAAGGCCCCGCCCCCTTCGGGCCGTGCATCGACGATCAGCGGCACCTCAAGGCCTGCCTCTAACAGGCAAAGCGCAGTTCGATAAGCGTCATCATTGTTGGTGACAATCACCGTGCGATCTCCCGGCGACACCGCGAAATTTACAACATAGTCGCGCACAGCAGAGGCCAGCATGACGCCGGGAATATCATTGCCCGCAAAAGAGAGCGGCCGTTCGATAGCGCCTGTGGCGGTGACAATCTGTTTGCAGCGCACCCGCCACAACCGGTGGCGCGGCCGCCCGTCCCCGGGTGTGTGATCGGCGATGCGCTCATAGGCCAAAGCATATCCGTGGTCATAAACCCCAGAGCCTTGGGTGCGATTGCGGATCACAACATTGTCGCAAGCGGCCAGCTCTGCCAAAGTTTGCGCCACCCAATCTTCCGCCGCCAGACCATCAATGGTCACCCCATCCACCGGCGCGCGTCCGCCCCAATGCGCGGTTTGCTCGACCAGCAAAACCCGAACACCGGTTGCAGCCGCCGAACGCGCCGCTTGCAGCCCGGCAATTCCGCCGCCCACCACCATCACCTCGCAATGATGATAGTAATGCTCATAGCTGTCCTGATCACGCGCTTTAGGCGCTTTGCCCAGACCTGCGGAATGACGAATGATCGGCTCATAAATATGTTTCCAAAAGGAGCGCGGGTGAATGAACATCTTGTAATAAAAGCCAGCCGGCAGGAAACGCGACAGCTTCGAATTGATTGCACCCACGTCAAATTCCAACGAGGGAAAATGATTTTGTGACGCGGCTGTCAAACCTGAAAATGTCTCAGTGGTTGTGGCGCGCGCATTGGGTTCAAATCCGCTTTCAACGCCCAGGTTGATCAAGGCATTGGGCTCTTCGCCACCTGACGCCAAAACGCCGCGCGGACGGTGATATTTGAACGATCGGCCCATCAGCATTTGATCATTGGCCAAAAGAGAGGCCGCCAAAGTATCGCCCTCAAAGCCGGACATAACCTTGCCATTGAAGGTGAAGGAAAGCGCTTTGGCGCGGTTGATTAACCGGCCATGGCTGGCAAGACGGGTGCTCATTGGGCAGCTCCATTTTTGCGGAAATTATGCCGGCTTCTCGCAGGCGTATAGAGTGAAGAGACACCCATCATGAGAAATCCCTCCAAGTCCAACCGGGCCGTTTGGCACTGATCGCATCTTTAATGGCTTGAGGCGGCTCAAGGGTCTGGGCCTTATAGGTGCCAAAAACCTCTAGCGTTGCCGTGCAGCGGGCGGCGTGAAACCATTTTCCGCAGCCAGAGGCACAGCGCCAGCGCTCGAAATGCACCCCTTTGGGGTTTACCCGGCCAAATAAATAGCCCTCAAACTCTGCGTCAGAGGCGCCAGGTCCAAAGCGCTTCAAATGCGCCTCGCCGCCAGCAGACAGTTCCGTTTCATCTTTGTCGCAGCCGCAATAGGGGCAATTTAGGATGAGCATGGCAAGGCTCCCTTTGTCGAGTTAAGAACGATAGCGCGGGGGAGGATATCTGTGTGACAGGCCATCAGTGCGCCACCCCTGCCGCAACGCTTTCATCAATAAACCGCCCAGCGCGAAAGCGATCGAGACCAAATTGTTCCGTAAGCGGGCTTTCCCCCTTGGCCATAAGCTCCGCAAAGCCCCAGCCAGATCCCGGAATAGCTTTGAACCCGCCTGTGCCCCAACCGCAGTTGATAAAGGTGTTGCCCAACGGGGTTTTGCTCAAAATGGGTGAGCGGTCCCCTGTAACATCGACAATACCGCCCCAATGCCGCAGCATCTTCAAGCGCGACACCATGGGGAAGGTTTCAATCAACGCCCGGACAGTCTCTTCTAGATGATGAAATGAGCCGCGTTGTGTATAGGCATTATAAGCATCTGTGCCACCGCCAATCACCATCTCGCCCTTGTCCGATTGGCTCATATAGCCATGAACCGTATTGGCCATGACAACCACATCCATGCAGGGTTTGATCGGCTCGCTGACCAAAGCCTGCAGCGGAACAGATTCAATAGGCAATTGAAAGCCGGCCATATTGGCCACCACAGAGGCGTGTCCCGCCACAACCATGCCGAGCTTTTTACAGGCGATATGACCACGGCTGGTGTCAACACCGGTCACATTACCGCCAGATTGGGTGATGCCGGTCACTTCGGTTTTTTGCAAAATATGCATGCCCATATCGGTACAAGCGCGCGCATAACCCCAGGCGACCGCGTCATGGCGCGCCGAGCCGCCGCGCGCTTGCCATAACGCCCCTAAAACCGGATAACGCGGCCCGTCGATATTCATGATCGGACAAAGCTCTTTGACCCGAGCAGGTGAGATGAATTCCGTCTTCACACCTTGCAGCGAATTGGCATGGGCTGTGCGTTGATATCCGCGCACCTCATGATGTGTTTGCGCCAGCATCATCACGCCGCGGGGGCTGAACATCACATTATAGTTGAGATCTTGGCTCATCGTTTCATACAAAGAGCGCGCCTTTTCATAGATCGCCGCCGAAGGGTCTTGCAGGTAGTTTGAGCGAATAATAGTCGTGTTGCGCCCTGTGTTGCCACCGCCCAGCCAGCCTTTTTCGATCACAGCCACATTGGTGATGCCGAAATTCTTGCCCAGATAATAAGCCGTGGCGAGACCATGGCCCCCCGCGCCAATAATGACCACGTCATAGGCCTTTTTGGCCTCGGGATTGCCCCAGGTGCGGCCCCAACCGCTGTGTTGACGCATCGCCTCACGCGCGACAGCAAAGACTGAATTTCGCTTCATATTAGAATCCCCCTTGGGTGCTTGCGCGTCTTATCTCTTAAAATGCCGCGACACAGCACCTCACCTGCGTCCTTGTGTGAAATTATTGCGACATTGATCGATCCAATATAGAGCGATAGCAACCGCTGTCATCGGGCGGAAGGCGATCGATACTTATTGGAGTGATTTATGATCTTTTCTGCTGCACTATTTGTTTTGGCGGTTCTATTGATCGGCGGGGTGATGCTGTTGCAGGCCCAGCGCGCAGCCGTGCCTGTTATGCGCGATGTCGATGTCTATGCCGAACAATTGCGCGGATTGGAGCGCGACTTGGCCAAAGGCGTGTTGCGCGATGAGGAATTTGCGGCCATGCGCGCGGAAATTGGCCGCCGCATGATTTCAGCGGCCCGCGCATCGGGCCATCAGCCCAATCCGAGCGCACAAGACCGTGGGTTATGGGCTTTTGCGGGCGGCAGTATTCTGGCCTGTCTGTTGGGCGCGGGCCTTTATAGCCAAATCGGCGCGCCCTCTGTGCCCGATAGCCCTATCGCGGAACGCTATGCGCAGTCTGAGACCCTAAAAGCAAATAGATTAGCTCAAGAGACAGCGGAGGCGCGCACGCCTGCCAATGACACCGCCACGGACCCGGACTATGTGCAATTGGTCACTGAACTGCGCGCGGCTTTGGAGGCGCGGCCAGGGGATATCCAGGGCCATGAACTCTTGGCAAAAGCCGAATCGCGATTGGGCAATTTTACCAGTGCGCATCAAGCGCAAGCGCGGGTTTTGGAGCTCAAGGGCGCTGAGGCCACCGCAGATGAATGGTATGCCTACGCGGAATTGCTGATCATGGCGGCTGATACCTATATCTCTCGTGAGGCCGAAACTGCCCTGCGCGAGGCCCTGCGGCGTGATCCCAACCACAAGCTGGCGCTGTTTCGCATGGGCATGTATTTCGACGCTATTGGCCGGCCCGATCGCACCTTTGGCATTTGGCGCAAATTGCTGGAGGCCGGACCAGAAACTGCCCCCTACATCCCGCTGATCCGGCGCACCATCACAGATTTGGCACAAATCGCTGGGGTTAATTATGACCCGCCGGCCGTCAAAGGCCCAAGCGCGGAAGATATGCAATCTGCCGCTGAAATGAGTGCAGAAGACCGCAGCGCGATGATTGCCTCCATGGTGACAGGCCTCGCTGATCGCCTCGCCACTGAGGGTGGACCCGCCCCCGATTGGGCGCAACTTATCGTCGCCTATGGGGTCTTGGGCGAGACGACGAGCGCGCGCGAGATCTTTGACGAGGCCGTGCAAGTCTTTGCATCCCGCCCCGGTGATCTCGAAATCCTGCAAGGCGCAGCGCAATCGGCTGGCATCTGGCCATGATCTGTGAGGACATCGGCGATCTTATGACCCAGGCGCGCGCTGGCAGCTCTTGGATGGGTCTGGATCTTGGCACAAAAACGATTGGCGTGGCGGTCTCTGATCGTCTCCTGAGCTCTGCAACCCCTTTGCACACGATACGGCGGGTAAAGTTTTCCAAGGATGCCGAAGCTTTGCTGCAGATTATTTCGGACCGAGAAATCGGTGCGATCATCTTGGGCCTGCCGCGCAATATGGACGGATCAGAAGGCCCGCGCTGCCAATCCACCCGGGCCTTTGTCCGCAATCTCGCGCGCTTGACCGATCTGCCGATTGGCTATTGGGATGAACGCCTATCCACTGTGGCCGCCGAGCGGGCCTTGCTGGAGGCGGATACGTCTCGCAAACGTCGCGCCGAAGTCATAGATCACGTCGCGGCAGGTTATATCTTACAAGGCGCTCTAGATCGTGCGCGACATATTCGGACGGTGACATGAAAGCGCAAAATATCGACGATCTTTGGAAAAGAGATGAGATTGACAGCCCCTGCATCAAGCTGTGCTCCATTCACCCGGTCGAGCGGATCTGCATCGGCTGTTACCGCTCGATTGAGGAGATTGGCAGCTGGTCGCAATTGAGCCCCGAGCAACGGCGCGAGATCATGGCTGAGCTGCCCCAACGTGCACCCCGCGTACAAAAACGCCGCGGCGGACGCGCCAGCCGCCTGCCCAATCTTGGGTGAATTCTTCCAAAGAACCGGATTTAATCCAACAGAGATTTAAAAGCGACCTTCGCCTATGCAAGGCACGCTAATACTCACCATTGAGCCAATCATTCAGATTGCCCTGTGTTTGAGGCCGAAAATACGCCACGATGCGCCCCTCTGGTGGTGCCTGTGCCCCCGTCCCCCAGGGCGCAATCCCATGCAAAGCCAAACGGTGTAGCACATAGCACTCCCCCGGCTGGGCAAGAATGCTCTTTCGGCGGCAGCGGTCAAAACAGTCTTTGCGGGCTTTGTGATAGACCTCTGTCAGATCGACTGAACCCCATTGCGCCACCGGCAGACTGTCCAATACGGATTTAAAAGCCGCGCGGATGAGGCTGTGACTGCCTTCCCAAATCACCAGAGGGCTGGCCTCCGCGTTGCTTTTGCCCAAGGGAATTCCCAGCACATATTGATGCGGCTCATGCACAAAACGGCGGCGCTCTGGCCCGATGGCCAAAAGACCATCCACATGAGCGGCTGCGCGATTGACGCGGTAGCGATGTGCCGCGGCGCTTTCTTGCCCATCGAAAGCCGGATAGCCCGGATAGGTGACCGAAATTTGACCGCGGTCGAGGGACATTGGCCCATGCAACGCAGTCAGACAGTCCACAACCGCCCCGCCAAGCGCAGGCCCCTGCTCTACACGGCCCTGCGCATCATTGGCCAAAATATTAACCCCTGCAAACCAAGTGCCCCCATGTCGGAGCCAATCGGCCCTATGCTCTGGATTTTGCGAGAGCGCTGCGGCAATGGGTGCCACATGCGCCGCCCAGGCCTCAAGATGAGCATCGGCGGAAAACTTGGCCCAGCCCGCCGTCCCGAGTGCCTCTATCTGGGCCGCTACCCCCACAGAGCACTGCGCACCATATTGGCCGCAACCAGCAACAAAAACGCTCCAAACAAGCGCTTGAGTGGCCGCGCATCCATACGGTGCGCCACATTGGCGCCGATAGGCGCAAAAATGAAAGTCATCGGAATGATCACGAAGAAGGCCGGAAGGTTCACCGCCCCCAACGTCCAAGGCAGGCGCGGCGCATCAACCGAAACAAAGAGCCAGGCCAGTGCCGAGGGCACAGCAATGGCCAGCCCAAAGCCCGCCGCCGTTGCGACCGCCCTGTGAATAGGGACACGGTGCAAGGTCATGAACGGCACGCCGAGCGAGCCGCCCCCGATACCAAGCAATACCGAAAGCCCGCCCAAAAGCGGCGCAATCACGATGCGCCAAAGGCCGGTCGGCAGGGCCTCGCCAATGCTCCAAGATTGCCGGCCAAAAGCCAAATACATCCCAATAGTCGCGCCCAAACCCCCAAAGATCAGTTGCAACATTTGCGATTGCAAATTGGCAGCCAAAGCCACGCCCAATATGGCGCCAACGGCGATACCGGGCGCCCATTGGCGCAAGATCTGCCAATCCACTGCGCCTTTCTTATGGTGACTTTGCGTTGAGCGGATGGAAGTCACGATGATGGTGGCCAGAGAGGTCGCCAAACAGACCTGCATGAGCTGGGGGCCGTCATATCCTAAAGATTGAAAGGCATAGAAAAATGCCGGCACCACGACAATACCGCCGCCTACGCCCAGCAAACCGGCCAAAAATCCTGCAAACCCGCCGATCACGATCAAACTCGCAAGCACAGGCAATAGGGTGGGTATATCCATCAATTGAGATCCAATTCTTCTTGACGCTGCGACAGCGCGGCGCGTTCCTCTAGTAATAGCCGATAATCGGCGATCTGCGCATTGTGTTGCGCACCCAGCTCTGACAGGCGTCGTCGCCAATGCCGCGCGCCGGGCTGTCCTGAAAACAGGCCAAACATATGGCGCGTGATCTGATGCAGCCGCCCACCTTGCTGCAAATGGGCTTCCATATAGGGGATCATCTGTTCTGCAATACGTTGTGCCTCAGGCGCCGGGGTCTTGCTGCTACGAAAGATGTCGCAATCGGCGCGTGATAAAATCTCATAGGGCGTATGATAGGCCGCTCGACCGATCATCACCCCATCAAGCCCGGCCTCAAGATGGGCGCAGGCATCCGGCAGATGCGCCACCCCGCCATTCAAGGTAAGGTGCAAGCCGGGGAACATCTGTTTCATCCGAAGAACCAGATCATAGTCCAGCGGCGGGATGTCACGGTTTTCTTTCGGACTGAGCCCCTGCAGCCAGGCCTTACGCGCATGGATGATCACCCGCGTCACGCCGGTGCGCTCAATCATGGATAAAAATGCCGGCAGGCTGTCTTCAACAACCTGGTCATCCACGCCGATGCGACATTTCACTGTCACCTCGGCTGCGCTGGCCTCCTGCATCCGCTCAAGGCAGGCGCGCACAACGTCCGGCTCCGTCATCAGCACAGCGCCAAAGCGCCCCGATTGCACGCGATCCGAAGGGCATCCGAGATTGAGGTTGATCTCCCCGTAACCATGGGCCGCCCCGAGAGCCGTTGCCTTTGCCAAATGCTCGGGGTCCGAACCCCCAAGCTGCAAAGCCACCGGTTGCTCTTCGGGGCTGAAATCCAACAGCCTAAGCGCCCCGCCCAGAACCAAAGCCGGGGCCGTCACCATCTCTGTATAGAGCAAAACCTCCCGCGAGATCATCCGATGAAACACGCGACAATGACGATCAGTCCAAGCCATCATGGGAGCGACAGATAGGCGCGCTGCCGCGGTGGCTGCGTTGTTGGGCATTCTCAACTCTCCTATGGTCCGCGATCCGGTTTTCGGGACCATGGTGCACACTTACTGCACAGCAATCTGGGGAGTCTAGCCCCCTTAGGGCGAAGACAAGCAAACGGCGGTGTTTGGGTGGATTACAATCAGACGGGGTTTCGGCAAATTTGGAATAGTCACGTTTGAGTTCCAGATCCTTGATAAACTTGGCTCTCAATCCGCTACCCGTGCCGAAGGTGATCCAGCATGGTTTCCGCGCTTGCGACATCGAGGGGCACCCCATCAGGATTGTCCCTCAAACCAGGCTCGGCGAAGACCTGGGCGATGCTCTCGTCCTCGACCAGCATCGAATACCGCCAGCTTCGCAGCCCCATGCCGTGATCACTCCGATCAACGAGCATGCCCATCTTTCGGGTGAAATCCGCGTTGCCATCGGGAAGCATAAAAACATTCTGGATGTCTCGCGATTTGGCCCATTGGAACATGACAAAGGCGTCGTTGACCGAAAGACACACCACCTTGTCGATGCCTTCTTTCACGAAATCCGCATGCAGACGCTCATATCCCGGCAGGTGGCTGTCCGAACAGGCCGGCGTGAACGCACCAGGCAGCCCAAACAGGACCACCCGTTTGCCCGCAAAGACATCGGCGGTCGTCAACCGCTTCCACTCATAGGGGTTGTCTCCGCCAAGGGCGTCATTGCGAACACGAGTGTGAAACACTGCGTCCGGAACATGTTGCGGCGTCATCGGCGGCTTCTCTTTTCTGGCTTTATCGCAGGCTCAGATCTTTACCGTCACCGTCTTGAGATGAGAATAATGATGAATCGCCTCGATCCCCTTTTCGCGACCATAGCCTGAGTTCTTGTAGCCACCAAACGGGGTCTGCACCGACATCGTATTCCAGACATTGACAAAGATCTGCCCGGCATCGATCCGGTCGGCCACCCGCAGCGCACGACTGATGTTCTGGCTCCAGACCGTGCCGATGAGGCCGTAATCGCTGTCATTGGCGATGCGGATTGCGTCTTCTTCGGTGTCAAAGGGAATGACGACTCCGACGGGGCCAAAGATCTCTTCCTGTGCGATGCGCATGTCGTTCGAGACATCGGCATAGACCGTGGGCTGGATGTAAAATCCATCCCCCTCTGCCGCCGCACCACCGTGCACGAGCCGCGCACCGTCCCCTTCGGCAACCTTGAAGAAGCTTTGCACGCGCTGGAATTGAGCCGGCGTGATGATCGGGCCAAGGTTTTCACCAGGAACAATGGCCTGGACCGCAGACTTCATCTTTTCCAGGAACACATCGTAGACCGAACGCTGCACCAGGACACGCGTCCCGGCCGAGCAAACCTGACCGGCATTGAGGGTAAAGCCCTTGACGGCTTCGGTTGCGGCAGTATCGATGTCCGCGTCGTCAAAAACAATGTTGGCGGACTTACCGCCAAGTTCCAGCGTCAGCGGGATGATCCGATCGGCAGCAATGTGGCCGATGGCGCGCCCTACCCCGACGGACCCGGTAAAGGCAACCTTGCGCACATCGGGGTTGCGAACGATAGCCTCGCCCACCTCCTTGCCGGTGCCGAGCACGATGTTGATGACCCCGTTCGGAAACCCGACTTCGGTTGCCAGTCGTGCCATCTCGATAGTGGTTTGCGAGGTGATCTCGGATGGTTTTGCGACGATGACGTTGCCAGCCACAAGCGCAGGCGCAATGGCACGGGCGGCTTGGTTCAGCGGAAGGTTCCACGGCGTGATGACGCCGACAATGCCCGCCTTTGGGTTCAACGCGATGGAAATCGACACGGCCGTACGACACGGTGCGAAGGCAGTTTTCATCGTCTCAAACAATGCAGCCTGGAACATCGAGCGCTACGATCAGGAGGTCAACTATGGGGGCCGGATCGTGGGCACCACTCTCAGGCATTCCGACTATGCCGCCATGGCCCGCGCGCTTGGGGCGCATGGCGAAAGGGTCGAAAACCCTGGCGATCTCGAAGGTGCGATCCAGCGCGGCCTGAAGAACGCTCCCGCAGTCATCGACGTCATCACCTCTCAGGATGCGGTGTCGTCTGATGCGCAAAAAGGCCTTGGCTTTGTGCCAGATTATCAACCTTTGATCGCTTGGGACGAAGCAGAGCGAAAGCGACGTGGCGAAAGGTCGTGACGGCTGCCAGGGGCGCTCGCTACTGCGTCACCTGTTACCACCTTTGGGACCGTTGCTGAACGATCAGCATGCGTGATTTGAGGGTGAAACCAGTCAGCACTCCAAGAATGTTGATCCAGCGCCAAGACTTGGGGACAAAGATCGAAGGCAACAATTGCACCGGCACGCAGCCCATCACCGTGCAAAATCCTTGATCGGCGCAGTGCCAGAGAAATGACGGATTCCAGTTGCAGGATTGCTGGAGCCTTAAGTCGTTCTGGCTCCAATGCGTTTCAATTTGACCAAATCCGCGCACCCGCCAAACGCCCGATATGGCGCGGCAGAAGGCTATCTCATGTTGCACAGATGGTGCACACGCTGCATTTCAAGTGTTTGAATTTAAAAAAGAACTCGTCCAAGCCATCATCGGGGCCACCGATAGGCGGGCGGAAGATGTTAGGATATCTTGCTTGTTTTCAGTCACTTATTTCACTTCGCCTTGAACGGGTTACCGGGCGGTAAGATATCTGAACTCTGCGTGAACAACAATAGAGCTTAAGGGCAGAGGATCGCAGCCCGCCGGTGCGGTTCCGAATTTTCGAGCCCGGGCATAGGGTGCCAAAAACGCGCCACAATCGGCACCTAGCCCACCTTGACCACCATTTTACCGAAACTATTGCCCAAAAGCAGGTCATTGAGCGCTGCGGGGGCGTGTTCCAGGCCGTCGATCACTTGCTCTTTGTATGTGACCTCCCCGCTTTCCAGCCATCCGGTCATGTCGCGAATGAAGTCCTTGAACAGACTGGGCGGAAAGCTGTCATAGATGATGAAGCCTTGCACTTTCACCTTCATCCGCAAGATCGTACCCATGATGGCCGGTCCAAAGTCAGGCCCATCCGGCAAACCAGAGAGATTATACCACGACACCACACCGCAAACGGGCATGCGGGCAAAGGCATTCAACAGCGGCAGCACCGCATAAAGCACCTTGCCGCCCACATTTTCGAAGTAAATATCCACGCCCTGCGGGCAGGCAGCTTTCAGATCAGCCGCGAAGGTTTCAGACTTGTGATCCAAACAGGCGTCAAATCCCAAATTCTCAACCACATGGGCACATTTTTCCGGGCCGCCAGCGATCCCGACCACGCGGCAGCCTTTGATCTTGGCGATTTGCCCCACAGTTGCGCCCACCGGTCCAGAGGCCGCCGCCACCACAACGGTTTCTCCCGGCTGCGGCGCGCCAATTTCAAGCAAACCCGCATAGGCTGTATAGGCTGGCATCCCCAAAATACCCAAATACCAAGAGGGATTTTGGGGCGTTTGACCAAGATTTCGCAGATCAGTGCCATCGCTGAGCGCATAGTCTTGCCAGCCGCTTCCGGCCAGAACATGATCGCCAGGCGCGTAGCCCTCGCAATTGCTTTGCATGACTTCTGCCACCACCTGCCCGGTCATGACCTCACCTAATTTGACAGGCTCCGCATAGGACTTGGCGTCATTCATGCGCCCGCGCATGTAAGGATCAAGCGACAGGTAACGCGTGCGCAACAGCACCTGGTCCGCACCGGGTGTGGGCACCTCGCTATGCTCCAACTGCAAAGTCTTGGCATCCGGCAGGCCATTTGGCCGCTCGGAGAGAACCACTCGGCGGTTGGTATCTGCAGTTTGCGGCATATCACTCTCCCAATTATCGCGCCTTCCGGCATTTGAGCCAAAACCTAGGGCGCGGCCCAGGCTTTGGCAATTTGTTTCTGTGCAAGTGCCGCTGGACCCGGCTGGCTCAATCGCCTAGCCTCACCGAACAAAGGCAAAGCCTTGCGCCCACTTAAGGCCCATCACGTAACCAGACATAGGAACACACCGAGGTGACAGAGCTACACAAACGGCCGTGGTTGGTGCTGGCAGGGCTGGCGCTGGGGGTGACGGTGACCAATGGCTTTGCCCGATTTGCCTATGGGTTGATATTGCCGGCAATGCAGTCGGATTTGGGGTGGAACTATGCCCAAGCCGGGTGGCTCAATACGGCCAATGCGCTGGGCTATATCGCGGGCGCTGTGGTGACGATGCTCATGATCGGGCGCTATTCGGCGACATCTCTATTCTCCTTTGGATTGATCACCACCAACCTGGCGCTGCTGGCGACCGGGTTGATCGCGGAGCTTTGGTGGCAAACTCTGTGGCGCGTTTTGGTCGGCTTTTTTGGGGCCATGTCTTTCTCCACTGCCGGCGTTTTGGCCGCTGGGCTGTTTCCAAATGATCCGCGCCGCAATGCCCTGGCCATTGCCATCTTATTTGGAACCGGTGGCGGCTTGGCAATTGTTTTATCAGGCGCGAGCCTGCCGCTGTTTTTAGATCATTACGGCGCGGATCACTGGCCCTTAGCCTGGGTCATAATCGCTGCAATCTGCTTGCTATTTTTACCACTGTGCCTGTGGTCAGCCGCAAAGCTCAAGCGTCCAGCGCCGCCGCAAGCAAAAGCCCGAGCGCCCCTGCCAATCTCTCAAATCTGGGCACAATTGGCCGGATATGCTGGCTTTGGATTGGGCTATATCGTGTTTTTGACATTTTTATCCGCCTGGATGACACAGCAGGCCGCCAGCGCCAGCTTCATCGCGGCTGTTTGGATACTCTTGGGGTTGAGCATATGTATTTCCCCCTTGGTGTGGCGAGCTATCCTTGCGCGCCACGCCTCAGGCCTGCCATTGGCCATGATTTTAACCTGCATCGCTTTGGGATCGGCGCTGCCGGTGCTGTTTCCTGGAAACATATCTTTGTTGATTGCTGCGGTTATTTTTGGCCTTTCGGTATTTATGGCCCCCAGTGCCGTGACCAATTTTGCCCGTCAAAACCTGCCGGCGCACAGCTGGGGGGCGGCCATCAGCCTTTTCACGGTCGTCTTTGCCGTTGCGCAGACCCTTGGGCCCTATGCTGCCGGGCTATTGGGAGACTTGGCCGGCGACATCGGCATCAGCCTTCTGGGCGCATCAGGACTGCTGCTTTTGGGTGCGGTCATCGCTCTGACGCAAAAGCCTCTGCCCAATCCCCCCAGGGGGCAGATTGCGCAATCTGGCAAGCAAGAATGACACCTCCCAAAATCGCGGCAGTGCGGGCCTTCGGTGCTAGCGGCGCTGAAAATGTCAGCTAAAATTGGAAAAGCGCATAGAACACGGATAAGCCGGAGGATAAGTAGATCACAAAGGACAAAGACATGACCAGGTTGAACGGAAAATCCGCCCTCATCACCGGCGCCGCGCGCGGCATTGGGCGCGGCTTTGCGGAAAAATATCTCGAAGAAGGCGCAACCGTCGCCATCGCAGATATCAATCTCGACGCCGCAGAGACTACGGCAGCTCAGCTGGGCAAAGGGGCCTATGCGGTGCCGCTGGATGTGACCGATCAAACCAGCATTGATGCAGCACTGGCTCAAGTCGTGGCCAAGACCGGAAAAATCGACATTCTTCTGAACAATGCCGCCCTCTTTGATGCGGCTGAAACCGTCGATATCACCCGCGAAAGCTATGAGCGGCTCTATGCGGTCAATGTGGCCGGGACACTCTTTACCATGCAGGCCGCGGCTCGCCAGATGATTGCACAGGGCCATGGCGGCAAGATCATCAATATGGCATCGCAAGCCGGACGGCGCGGCGAAAGCCTGGTTTTGGTCTACTGTTCCACCAAGGCGGCCGTGATTTCCATGACGCAATCGGCTGGGCTGAACTTGATCAAATATGGTATCAATGTGAATGCCATCGCCCCCGGGGTCGTGGATGGGGCGCATTGGGAACATGTGGATGCTATGTTTGCCAAATTGGAGGGCAAGGCGCTGGGGCAAAAGAAAACAGAGGTCGCCGCGGGCTTACCAGCCGGCCGTTTTGCGGTTCCGGCCGATCTGAGTGGCATGGCGGTTTTCTTAGCTTCCGCCGAAGCGGATTACATTGTATCACAGACCTATAATGTGGACGGTGGCCAGTGGATGAGCTGATGCAACACGCGTGGCAATTTGGATCAAACCAATACCGCGCGGCCCGCAATCACAGCCCACACAGGGAAGGAAGACGACCATGCACCGGCAGGCCCTGATCGTCGGAGGCGGCATCGGCGGGTTATGCGCCGCCATCTGCCTGCGCTTGACCGGCTGGGACGTTCAAGTGTTTGAACAGGCCCCTGAGATCACCGAAATTGGCGCTGGGCTGCAAATCAGCCCCAATGGGGTTAAAATTCTCGAACATATCGGCGTGATGGAACGCCTTGAGCCCGCGGTTTTCGAACCCGAAGCAATCGAAATTCGAATGGGTGTCTCAGGGCGCCCAATCCTTTATCTGCCCATGAAGGGCGTTGCCGCCCAGCGCTGGGGCGCGCGCTACCTCCAGGTGCATCGCGCCGATCTTATCACCGCTTTAAGCGCGCGGCTGGACGCGCTGCAACCCGGCGCTATGCAAACCGGTTGCCCTGTGCGCGGCTATGCGCCCTGCAAAGACGGTGCCGAGGTGATTTTGGCAAATGGCCGGCGCATTCAGGCGGATTTGGTGATCGGTGCGGATGGCATTCACTCGAGGATCCGTCACCAAATGCTTGGCACAGACGCGCCTCGATTTACCGGAAATTACGCCTGGCGCGCATTGGTGCCAGCGGCACAGCTCGGCGCTCTGGCCCCGCCGCCTTCCGGCTGCATCTGGGCCGGGCCCAAAAAACACGCGGTCACCACCTATGTGCGCGGCGGGGCTTTGGTCAATTTTGTGGGTATTGTCGAGCAAAGGACTTGGCGCGAGGAAAGCTGGAGCCGCACGGGCGATCGGCAAGAGGCCCTGGCGGATTTCAACGGCTGGGCCCCGCCCCTCTTGGCGATACTCGAACAGGCAGAGGTGCTGCACAAATGGGCACTCTTTGACAGGGCCCCATTGCCAAAATGGCAGGACGGCCATGTGATGCTTCTGGGCGATGCGGCCCATCCAATGCTGCCCTCTATGGCACAGGGTGCGGTGCAATCGCTCGAGGATGGCTATCACCTGGCGCGCGTGCTTGGCGCGGCGGTGGGGCCTGATATTGTCGCCGCCTGCGCCCGGCACTATGCCCAGCGTATTGACCGCAGCAGCAGGGTCCAGCGGGTGTCGGCGCAAAACCTACAGCTATTTCACAAATCAAGCCGATTGGCGCAGCTGATGGCCTATGCGCCGATTTGGCTGGCCGGACAGCTGACCCCGTCGCTGGTGCATAGGCGCAGTGATTGGCTCTATGGCGCGCCCGTGCCACCGCTGAACATCTGACGGCCCAAAATCTCAGAGGGCCTCGCGGTGCGGTGCCGGTGCGGCCCGTGTTCCGTTACTTAAGACCTCTGCATAACGCCATTTCAACATGAAATGAGCGCGGCGCCTGCCCGGTGTTGCCACCGGGCAAAGTGTTTTGGCTTGGCAGCTGGGGTATGCAGAGATCTTTACTTGAGCAAAGCCCCTGTCATCACATACCGCAGCGCTGCGGCCACTTGTTGCGGGGTTTGCGCCACCACCAGAGCTGCGGCATCCACTTCTTTCAGGGCGTGCTGATGCTCATCTTGATGCATAACAATAAGAGGTTTGCCCAGCGCCGCCGCATAGCCGGCATCAAAAGCGGCGTTCCATTGTTTGTATTTCTCACCAAACCGCACAACAACGACATCGGCTTGTTCGATACCGGTGCGGGTGCGAATGGCGTTGAGCTGCGCGCCTTTGCGGTCATGCCAAAACTTATTCGGCTCCGCCCCCAAAATCTCAACACCACAATCATCGCTGGCGGCATGATCTGTCACCGGCCCATCAAAAGCGAGGTTGAGGTCCCCGCAAGCCGCAATGATTTGATCTCGCCAATCGGTGTGAATTTCGCCAGAAAGGTAAATACGCATGAAAATCTCCAAGTCATGGGTTGAGGGTTGCAGCAGGTGGCAAAGGTCAGCTGCGAATTAAGATGCCAAGATCTGCCACATTGGTGCCAGTTGCACCGGTGATATGCAAACCACCCGCCGCCGCAAGCGCGCGATAGGCGTCGTTATTGTCCAGCAGGCCTGCCGGATCCAGCCCAGAGGCGCGAATTTGAGCCAATGTGGTCTCACAGACCACCCCGCCCGCCGCATCCGTGGGGCCATCTCTGCCATCTGTGCCCGCTTGCAGGTAAAGCCAAGGGCCTTGCCAAGCCTCCGCTTCAGCCAAAAGCGCCAGCCGCAGAGCCAAATCTTGATTGCGCCCACCACGGCCAGTGCCGGTCAGCTTGACGGTTGTCTCGCCGCCAAAGACATGCGCCCCCCGCCCCATGTCTGCAACCCTTCGCACCGCCTCAGTCACATCTCCGATGAGAGGCTGCGGATGCAACCTTGCCGCCGGATAGGCCGCGCCCATGGCCGCAAGGCTTTGCCCATTAGAGCCGATCAACAGATTGCGCGCATCTGGCAAGTCTTGAGGCACATCCGCGCTGAGCAGAACCCGCCGCACGGTCTCAGGCAAGGCCTCCCATATATCAAGTTGGTGCAAAATATCCCGTGCTTCAGCTTTTGTCCCGATTGGAGAGACCGTGGGACCGCTGGCCACAGCCCGCAAATCATCCCCAATCACATCCGACAAAATCAGCGCTGTCACCGGGCTTGGCGTCGCATAACGCAGCATCCCCCCGCCCTTCAACTCGGACAGTTGCTGGCGAATTAGGTTCATCACCTCAATATCCGCCCCGCTTGCCAAGAGCTGCGCATTCACCGCCATTTTATCTTGAAGCGACACGCCCACAACCGGAGCAGGCAAGAGCGCCGAACCACCGCCGGAAATCAAGCACAATACCGGACGGCCAGCCCGGCTGGCCGCAACAAGCGCCGCTTTTACCGCTTGCGCCGCATCAAGGCCAATTTGGTCTGGAATGGGATGGGCCGCGGCAAAGATCCGCGCCTCCGGCATCGGGGGCAGCCCATCGGTCCGCGCGGCATTTTCGGGGTTCGTGGCAACGACAAGTGCCGGCAATGGCCCCAGAAGGGATCGCGCCATGCCGGCCATACTCAGAGCCGCTTTTCCCACAGCAATCACGGTAGGCGGCATGTCAAATTCCGGCAATGACCGGCGCACCGCCTCCGCGGGATCTGCGGCGGCAACGCCCGCGTGAAACGCCGCCGACGCCTGTGTATAATAGGGATGAATCATAACGGCCACTTCCTTTGAAGGCACCTTAAATCCTTGCGGGCCGAAAGAACATATCTTGCGCAGGCAAATCGCCGGAAAGAAAAACACTGCCGCCGCCAAAAACACCTGTCACCTGCCGAAAAATAATGCAGACTGCCACAAAACTATGGAAAGGACACCACATGAGCACTTTCGACGAAGATCTGTTTCTCAAAGGTTTAGAGCAGCGCAAAGCCACGCTGGGCGCGGAATATGTCACCCAAAATCTTGCCGCGGCCGATGAATTTACCCGGCCTTTCCAAGAGGCGATGACCGCCTGGTGTTGGGGCTTTGGCTGGGGCGATGATGTGATTGACGCCAAAACGCGCTCAATGATGAACCTGTCGATGATTGGCGCCTTGGGGAAAATGCATGAATGGGAATTGCATTGCAAAGGAGCGCTGAACAATGGGGTCACCGTTGAAGAGATCCGCGCGATTATTCACGTGATCGGCATCTATTGCGGCGTGCCGCAGGCCTTGGAATGTTTCCGCGCCGCGCGAAAGGTTTTGACGGAGGCCGGCCAGCTCTGATCCCAGTCTTCCGTGACGGAACGCTTGCAATCATAGGATAAACCCCATGATCTGTTCGCATCACACATCTTGAGGTCCCTATGTCCAACCCCCATTATCCGCATCTTTTTCAACCCCTTGATTTGGGTTTCACGAAGCTGAAAAACCGAGTGGTCATGGGCTCCATGCATTTGGGCCTTGAGGAAGCGGAGCATGGGTTCGAACGTATGGCCGCCTTTTATGCCGAACGCGCAGCCGGTGGTGCGGCTTTGATCGTCACCGGGGGGATTGGCCCGAATGCGGAAGGCGGCGTTGGGCTTGGCGCCGCCGTCATGACCACCCCGGAGGAGGCCGCAGAGCACCGCATTGTCACCGATGCAGTTCATGCCGCCGGCGGCAAAATCGCCATGCAAATCCTACACACCGGGCGCTACGCCTATAACCCCAATGCGGTGGCCCCCTCACCGCTGCAGGCTCCGATCAATCCGGTCAAACCCAAAGAATTAGATCAAGCCGGGATTGAACAGCAAATCGCCGATTTCGTGCGCGCGGCGCAACTGGCCCAATCGGCTGGATATGACGGGGTGGAGATTATGGGCTCCGAGGGGTATCTACTCAACCAGTTCATTGCCCTGCGCACAAATCACCGCACCGATCAGTGGGGCGGAAGCTATGAAAACCGTATCCGTTTGGCCGTTGAGATTGTCCGGCAGGTGCGACAAGCGGTCGGCCTTGAGTTCATCATCATCTTTCGCTTGTCGATGATTGATCTGGTTGAAGGCGGCTCTTCAATCGAAGAAGTGGTCACATTGGGCCATGAAATCGCAGCGGCTGGGGCCACAATTTTCAACACAGGTATCGGCTGGCATGAAGCGCGAATTCCAACCATCGCCACCTCAGTGCCCCGCGCCGCCTTCACCTGGGTCAGTGCGCGCCTAAGGGCCGAAATGCCGATCCCGGTCATCACATCTAATCGGATCAACACACCCGAGGTGGCCGAGGTGGTGATTGCCCGCGGTGATGCGGATATGGTCTCCATGGCACGCCCATTTTTGGCAGATGCCAAATTCGTCGCCAAGTCCGCGGCGGGCAAATCCGACGAAATCAATACCTGTATCGGCTGTAACCAGGCCTGTTTGGATGCTATTTTCAGCGGCCAAATCACCTCCTGCTTGGTCAACCCTTTCGCCTGTAATGAAACGCATATGCACCTCAGGCCAGCCCAAACGATCAAACAGATCGCCGTGGTTGGCGCGGGGCCGGCCGGGCTCGCAGCAGCGACAACAGCCGCCCGGCGTGGTCATAAAGTGACCCTGTTTGACTCCGCAAACCAGATTGGAGGGCAGTTTAACATTGCCAAGCAAATACCTGGAAAAGAGGAATTTTATGAAACTTTACGCTATTTCAACAAGGAAATTGAGCTCAGCGGAGTCACATTGAAATTGAACCATCGGGTCGCGGCAGCAACGCTGGCCGCATTCGATGAGGTGATCTTGGCCACCGGCGTCATTCCGCGCCGACCGGATATTCCCGGCATCGATCATCCCAAGGTTTTGGGTTACCTCGATGTGATATCAGGCGCGCCCGTCGGTCCGCGCGTTGCGGTGATTGGCGCCGGTGGCATCGGCTTTGATATCAGCGAATATTTGATCCATAGCGGTCCCTCGGCCAGTCAAGATATCGAGACCTTCATGAAGGAATGGGGCATTGATATGAGCTTTCAAGCCCGTGGCGGCGTCGAAGGCATGGTGCCACAGATCTCCCCTGCCGCCCGTGAGGTCTTTTTGTTGCAACGCAAGTCCAAGAAAGTGGGCGCGGGCCTGGGCAAGACCACCGGTTGGATTCACCGCACAAATCTGGCCAAACGCGGGGTGCAGATGATGGCTGGGGTGAGTTATGAAAAGATCGACGATGCTGGGCTGCATATCATCCAGGCCGGCACTGCGCGCCTGTTGCAGGTGGACAGCATCGTTCTTTGCGCCGGACAAGAACCGGAGCGCAGCCTAGCTGTGGATTTGCCACAGGCGCATTTAATTGGCGGCGCCGACGTGGCGGCGGAATTGGACGCACGCCGCGCGATTGACCAAGGTACCCGGCTGGCGCTGGCGCTCTAATGCTCTGAAAGCGCCTGTAGATCTTTGATCGTCATTGCGGGCGTGATCGCCTCGGATGCCACATTAAGGTCGAGAACGGCACCGGTCGGGCTGGCCAGGGCGCGGGAAAAGGCATCGGCGAATTCCTCCGTGCGCGCGACCCGCTCGCCGTGAAAACCATAGGCCCGCGCCAGAGTTGTAAAATCCGGGTTGATCATTTCGGTGCCGCTGACACGCCGCGGAAAATGTCGCTCTTGGTGCATGCGTATGGTGCCATAGCTGCCATTGTTGACGATCAGCACGATGGGCCGAGCCTGGGCTTGCAACGCGGCCCCAAGCTCTTGGCAGTTCATTTGGAAATCACCATCGCCAGCAAAACAGACCACGCAGCGCTCTGGATACTCAACCTTCGCGGCAATTGCCGCTGGCAGGCCATAGCCCATGGCGCCCGACTGCGGCGCAAGCAGCCGCTGGTGCTGAGAAAACTGCATAAATTTATTGGGCCAAATGGCGAAATTTCCTGCGCCATTGGAGACGATGGCATCTGCGGGCAACATTGCCTGGACAGTGCGTGTGACCACGCCCATATCAACCGGGCTCGGTTGGGCCTTGGCGGTTTGCGCGGCCTCAAATCCTGCACGCGCTGATTTGGCCCAAGCCGGATCTTGACGCATGGCGGCGGCCTCTAGCCGCGCCATCAGCCCTTGCAGCAGCGGGGCGGGATCGGAAATCATGCTCAAATTAGGCGCAACATATTTGTGAAACTCATCACCTGAACGATGCGATTGCGCAATCCATTGTGCGCCGCGATTGGCGCCAAAGAGGGTGAAAGCATCGGTCGTCATCTCGCCAAAGCGCAGGTTGACGGCCAGGACCGCATCCGCCTCCGTGAGGACGCGTTTGGTATTGGCGGTCATGCCAACGCCCGCCTCACCGACAAAAAGCGGATCTGTATTGTCAAAAAGATCGTGATAGCGAAAACCCGTGACCACCGGAATGTTCAACTTATGCGCACAGGCCTGCAATGCGCTGCGATCCTGAGCGTCCCATCGGCCGCCACCGGCCAAGATCACGGGGCGCTCAGCGCTTTGTAGCTTGACCGCCAACTGCTCCAGATCCGCTGCAACCGCTGCCGATTTTGGGGCCAGGATCTCAGTGGTTGGGATCTCAATCTCGGCAGATTGTGTTAAGACATCCTCCGGCAGTGCGACCACCACCGGACCAGGACGGCCTGAGATGGCCATAGACCACGCCCGGCGGATGATTTCCGGGGTGCGCGACACATCGGTAATTTCGGTGGCATATTTTGCAATGGGACCGAAGACTTGGCGGTAATCCAGCTCTTGAAACGCTTCGCGACCTTGATGTTCGAGCCCAACCTGACCAACGAAGAGCAGCATCGGCGTTGAGGCTTGCATCGCCGTATGCACCCCGATGCTGGCGTTGGTGGCGCCAGGACCGCGGGTGACGAAACACAGGCCCACCTCTCCGGTTAACTTCGCCCAGGCCTCCGCCATAAAAGCCGCACCGCCTTCATTTCGGCAGCCAATGAAGCGAAAACCGGGTGCGTCGCAAAAAGCATCCAATACGGTCAGATAGCTCTCACCTGGGACCCCAAAACCAGAGCGCGCGCCCAGAGATATTAATGTTTGAACAACGGCTTGCCCGCCCGACATCAGCACCATGCGTCTGCATCCTCTTGATAATCTATAGGCAGTTTATGCAGATTTGCGCCTAACGACCAGCGGAATATAAGCCAAATGTGGGTTAGATTTTCCATGGGCTGCGGCGCAAGCGCCAGTCTAGGATCCTGACGCTATTCGCTCTGTTCAGATGCAATTAACTCTGCGCGCGGCGGCGCGCGGCGCCCCTATCCACCGGAGGCCATCCGCGCCAATCTGCTAGCCAGGACAAGGTTTGTGACACGCGATCTTCGAGCGGCACATCCAGCACTTGATCAAATGCTGTCATCATACCCGCGGGCGTATTGGGCGCGCGTTTGGTGTCAGAACCGCGCGCCACCTGGCCAATAATATCTTGCATTTCCCGATCCGTGAGCCAATGCGGCGTTCCTATATTCATCCGGGATGGCGCCGCGGCGCTTACGCCCTGCGCCAGCATCGTATAAGCTAGATCCGACACGCTCACCCAATTTTTGGCTTCAAGCCCATGCGACTCGTGACCGGCATCCAAATCCTGCCAAAGGCGTTCAATCTCATTGCAGAACCTTTGCCCAGGGCCAAAGATCTGGCCCGCATGGAATTGCGTGACCGAGATGCCTGTCTCTTGGCCCCAATTGGCAACCATATCCTGTGCAATCAACACAGTGTCTTGAACAGAAGATAGGTCCTTGGGCAAATCTGCTCGGGCGGCACAAAGCTGCACAAATCTTGCCTCGTCGCGCATATTATTGGCCGTCCAAAACTCTTGTAGGAGCTCCAGCAAGATGGCCGTGCCGGTCATATTTGTCGCGAGGCACCGTTCCTCACCGCCCAAGGGCCAGGCCCGGAGCGTTTCAACAGCGCAGTGGAACACCAATTGGGGTCGGGCGACCTGGATCAGTTTTTTGAGTTTATTGCGATCGCTAATGTCGCCCAACACCAATTGGTAATTGTCAGCTTCCTCAAGATCCCAAATATCCCCAAGACTTGCGGCTGCCGTCAGGGCGTCATAATTGGTCACGAAGTGGCCCGCATTCACGGCACGGCGCACCACAACCGATCCAATGAATCCAGCGCCACCCGTCACCAATATTTGCATTTTTGCCCCCGCAGGTTGCTTCCAATAGTGCAGTTATTGCATCAAATTATTTATATCTGGTGAAGAGCACAGGTGATTTTCCAAAAATTGCCCCCTTTTGAGTATTATTCTCTGTGTTTCAATTTTTGGTAAAGCTGAAACATCTCCCTGGCTTTGTGATCCGGTAAGATACGCCCCTCTGCGGCCATTAAAATATCGCAGTATAACTCGTAACCTTCGGGTTGCCCGAGAATATGTGCAATGCGATTTTGATGATGCTCCACACCTGCTTGATGGGCCTGTGCAACATCCTTGAGCGCCAGAAGGCGTTGCATTTCTGCGATCCGCGCGCGCCTGCTTCGGTCTATTGACGGGTTATGTTCTGTATTAAAGTTGCGCTGCACCCAATAGGCCAAATCAATCGGTTTGCTGGATCGGTTTGGCAAGCCCCGCGCGTGTTTCATCAAAAAACTCTGAGCCGACCGCAAAGAATAGTGATTGCATTCGACGGACCGCACGCCCCGCGCCATGCCGATCAAAGACATACGTTGCGGCATTTGCCCAAGCAATGTAGCGTTTTGCTCCATATCATAGGCAATCCAATAGGGCCGCGGATGCTTCGCTGCATCTTTTTGCTTCGGACGGTGCACACCAAACCCGTTGAACGGGCCGGCAGGTTTGAAAACTGTTTTGAAAAATGTTGCGGCAATTGGGAACATGGCATCGGCTGGGATCGCCTGTTGAAATTGCTCCGTAATGGGACGATCTTCGAACCGATCAATCCCAGCATTGCCGAATAGACGCCACGGCATCGCAATCGCGTCGGTCTGATCTGGCACAGCCGCGATGAGATCATGCAAGCTGCCCTCGCCCAGATGCACATTTATAAATTCATCCACATCACAGGCCACGGCCCAATCGCAGCTCTTGCGCAAAGGATGCTTCCAAGCCGCTTTGAGCGCCTGCCATTGCGGGCTTGTCCCCTTTGGCACCTGCTGCACGATATGATGTAGCACCCCCTGTTTGGCCAATACCGCAAGCAGGGCATCAGTGCCATCATCGCAATCATTGGTATAGACCAACAGATCCGTCACACCGATCGCGCGCATATGAGCCACCCATTCAACGATATAAGGGGCTTCGTTTCGCAGGGTGGTGACCGCAAGAATACGCATAAAATAACTTTCTAAAACCACGAGGTTTGCGCATATTTTGGCAAAATTTAATCACAGAGCGGGTATTTTTTATCAGCGCGACCGCTGCCCCCTTGCTCTGGCGGTAGTTTATGCCAAGCTGGCGCAAACTGGAGGATATATGGAAGCGGATTTTGTCATAATCGGATCGGGTTCGGCGGGTTCAGCCATGGCGGCCCGGCTGTCTGAAGATGGTCAATATTCCGTGATCGTGCTCGAATATGGGGGCAGCGATTCGGGGCCTTTTATTCAAATGCCCGGCGCACTCTCCTATCCGATGAATATGCCCCTCTATGATTGGGGGTATCGCTCTGAACCAGAGCCGCATTTGGGCGGGCGGCAATTGGCCTGCCCCCGCGGCAAGGTGATCGGTGGCTCCTCCTCGATCAATGGCATGGTCTATGTGCGTGGCCATGCAGGCGATTACGACCATTGGGTCCAAAGCGGGGCGGAAGGGTGGTCCTACGCCGATGTGCTGCCCTATTTTCTGCGCATGGAGAATTGGCACGAGAGCGGCCAGGGCGGCGATCCCGATTGGCGCGGCAAAAGCGGACCGCTGCATATCACCCGCGGCAAGCGCGACATCCCGCTGCATCAAGCCTTTGTGGAGGCCGGCCGCCAGGCGGGGTTCGAAGTCACCAAAGACTACAACGGCGCGCAGCAGGAGGGGTTTTGCGCAATGGAGCAGACCGTCTGGCGCGGCCGGCGCTGGTCGGCGGCCAATGCCTATCTCAAGCCAGCCCTAAAGCGCCCCAATCTGACGCTGCACAAATGCCTGGCACGCCGCATTGTCCTGAAAGACGGCCGCGCCATTGGGGTGGAAGTGTCAAAAGGGCAAAATATCTCAGTGATCCGCGCCCGCCGCGAGGTGATTGTTGCCGCCTCCGCGATTAACTCTCCCAAACTCCTGCTGCTTTCCGGCATAGGCCCCGCCGCGCAGTTGACGCAACTGGGGATTGAGGTGCAGGCTGATCGGCCCGGCGTGGGGCAAAACCTGCAAGATCATCTGGAGCTTTACATTCAGCAGGCCTGCCTGCAGCCCATTACGCTCTACAAATATTGGAATTTCTTTGGAAAACTCCGCGTAGGTTTGGAATGGCTCATCAATAAATCCGGCCCCGGCGCGTCAAATGCCTTTGAATCCTGTGCCTTTTTGCGCTCAAAACCGGGGGTGCGCTACCCTGATATTCAATATCATTTCCTACCGATCGCGGTGCGCTATGATGGGCGCGCCGCCTCCGAAGGCCACGGGTTCCAAGCCCATGTTGGCCCCATGCGCTCTGCCTCGCGTGGATCCGTAACCCTGCGCTCTCGTGATCCAAACGACGATCCAAAGATCCTATTCAACTATATGTCCGATCCGCAGGATTGGAGCGATTTTCGCCATTGCATCCGCTTGACCCGCAAAATTTTTGGCCAATCGGCCTTTGACCCATTTCGCGGCAAGGAAATTCAACCGGGCGCATCGGTGCAAAGCGACGCCGAGCTGGACGGGTTCATCCGTGAGCATGTGGAAAGCGCCTACCATCCCTGCGGCACCTGCAAAATGGGTCGCACAGAGGATCCTATGGCCGTGGTGGATTCCGAATGCCGGGTGATTGGGGTGGACGCGCTGCGCGTGGTCGACAGCTCTATCTTCCCACGCATCCCCAATGGAAACCTGAACGGGCCATCTATTATGGTGGGCGAAAAAGGCGCCGATCACATCCTGGGCAAGCAACCGCTGCCCAAAGACAACAGAGCCCCCTGGATCAATCCAAGATGGGAGAGCTCCGACAGATAAACCGGGGGTCAGGCCGGCGCAGCCCGGTGTTGCCACCGGGCAAAGTGCTTTGGGCTTGGCTGCTCTGTGAAGCAGAAATCCCTCACAAACCGCTGCCGCCGTGAATCCCCAAAATTGATCATCGCCCCAGACAAGCGCTGCTGTCATCTCTGCGCGGGGGCGACGCTATGCAGCTGTTTAAGCTGTTTTGTAGCACTCAAGCCGGTCGCAAAGCGCGTTAGGAGACGATCGTCGCCAGCGTCGCGGCGCGAAGATCTGCCTCGCTGACGCCCTCCGCCGTCTCCACGATTGCCAATCCGCCCTCAACCACATCCAACACCCCAAGATTGGTGATGATACGATCCACAACGCCAGCGCCCGTGAGTGGCAGGCTACAGGCAGGCAGAACTTTGCTTTCGCCCCTCTTGTTGGTGTGATCCATGACCACGACAACCCGGCCGACACCGGCCACCAGATCCATGGCGCCGCCCATACCTTTGACCAACTTGCCGGGGATCATCCAATTGGCCAAATCGCCATTTTCCGCCACTTCCATCGCACCGAGGATCGCCATGGCAATCTTGCCGCCGCGAATCATTCCAAAGGAGGTTGCGCTGTCAAAATAAGCGGTTTGCGGCAATTCGGTAATCGTTTGCTTGCCCGCGTTGATCAGATCAGGATCCACCTCATCTTCGGTTGGAAACGGTCCCATGCCGAGCATGCCGTTTTCCGACTGCAAGGTCACCTCAACCCCCTCGGGGATATAGTTGGACACAAGCGTTGGAATCCCAATGCCCAGATTAACATAGGTGCCATCTTCCAGCTCTTGCGCGGCCCGCGCGGCCATTTGGTTGCGGTCCCAGCCTTTTGTCTCTGTGGCCATTATGATGCCCTCACTGTACGTTGTTCGATCCGTTTTTCATGGCTGCCTTGAATGAGCCGGTGCACATAGATGCCCGGCAGATGAATGTGATCGGGATCCAAGCTGCCCGTGGGGACAATCTCCTCCACCTCCGCAATGCAGACCTTACCACACATGGCCGCCGGCGGGTTAAAGTTCCGCGCCGTCTTGCGGAAAATCAAATTGCCCGTCTCATCGGCCTTCCAGGCTTTGACGATCGACACATCTGCAAAGAGCCCGGTTTCGAGAATATAGGTCTCTCCATTAAACTCTTTATGCTCCTTGCCCTCGGCAATCACGGTGCCCACTCCGGTTTTTGTATAAAACCCCGGAATCCCACAACCTGCGGCGCGCATCCGTTCTGCCAAAGTGCCCTGAGGGTTGAATTCAAGCTCCAGCTCACCAGAGAGATATTGCTTCATAAATGTATCATTCTCGCCCACATAGGAGGAGATCATCTTTTTCACCTGCCGCGTTTGAAGCAAGATGCCAATGCCAAAATCATCCACACCGGCATTGTTCGACGCAAAGGTCAAATCCTTGGTGCCAGCGTCTCTTATTGCGGCCAATAGATTTTCCGGCAAACCACACAGACCAAAGCCCCCGGCGGCAATAAACATCCCGTCAAACAACAGCCCTTCGAGAGCCTCGCTGGCGGATCCATATAGTTTTTTCATGAGCAGACCGTCCTCTTCATTCCATTGACCTCAAAGACCACCGAATAAACTATGGGTCAAGACTTCGCAGCTGTTTTGCGTAAAATCCACCGCCAAACACCTGCGCCCTGTCTTGTTGCGATATGTCGCAAGAGCCGCGCCAGCTTCGATCATTGGTGACCGGACTGAAACACGCCGCTCATGAAATGACCTGGCATATCTGCGGGTGGAGATGGAAATGGCTGAGTATTTCGGTGTGGTCCGCCCTACACATCCAAGACCCCTGCATAACGCCATTTCAACACAAAATGAGGGCAGCGCTTGCCGGGGGGCAGGCAGGCGCAGCCCGGTGTTGCCACCGGGCAAAGTGTTTTGGCGTGGCGGTTGGGGTATGCAGAGGTCTTAGTCAGCAGATTTCATTTGAGATCAAACTCGGAGCTTAGTAGTGTAAAACTCATTCAAACTAAACAAACCTTTGGACATGTCATTATGAAATTAGCAAAAATTTCCGGCCTCACTGGCGCAGCGTTCAGCCTGTGCTTCTTCGTGCACTCCGTCTTTCATTCCTTCCGTATCAGCAAAGGTTTTGCATTCTTTGACTCGCTATTCCCAGAATTGGTCGGCAGCTTCAATACCTCCATCATTTTCTTTATGCCGGCGGCCGTGTTGCTCTTTCGATCCGCATTTTCACCGGTTTTGGAGAAGGCATCTACGGTCTATCCGATCGTGATGGCACCTACTGTTTTAAATGTGTTTTTGGCATACGATCCGCTCGCCGCAGGCCTGCCTGCAGTTTTGTTAACCATGCCTTTTTGTATAATTTTTTCAATTATTTATTTATGTTTCCCAGCGCCAAAAAATTGAACCAAACCCTAGGGCGCGACTCGCAAAGCCGGAGGCAATGATCTTGCCCCCAGCTCGCAGCGCCTGTCTTGGGGGCTGTCGTCACAAAAATGGCATATCCACCAGCGTTGCCACGACCTTGCGACCGCCAGAGCGGGACAAGGTCACTGTGTCGCCGATCGTGCAGCTGCGTGAGATCAAGGCGTAGCCGATGTTTTTGCTCAGACGCGGGGACCAAACACAATTGGTCATATCGCCGACCTTCTGCCCATCTACGGTGATATCTTCCCAGTGGAAGCTCAAAGGATCGGGCGTGTCGCCCTCTAAGATCAACCCCAGCTGATGACGTTTGGGACCTTCCGCATGGATGCGGCGCAGCGCTTGAATACCGATGACATCATCGGGAACATCCAGGTCAATATAATTGCCCAAACGCACCTCATAGGGATTGGTGGTGTCATCGCTGTCAGAGCCACAGCTCACCAGTCCGCTTTCCGTCCGCTCAGGGGAGGTTGGCCCACCGTTGCCAATGCCAAAAGGCGCGCCGGCCTCTTTGACGATGTTCCATAGCTCATCGCCGCGCGTTCCATCGCGCAGGTAAATCTCAAACCCGCCCTGTTTGGACCAGCCCGAACGCTGCACGGCAACAGGAATTCCGTTGATTTCACTCTCTGCGAACCAAAAATACTTCAGATCATGCACCCAGTCGCCAAAGATTGACGACACAACCGCGCCGGCTTTTGGCCCCTGCACCGCCAAGGGCGAGACATCCGGTTCAGAAATTTTGACATCCAAACCACGCTCTGCCGCAATCGCGCGGGCCCAGAACCAAATATCACTGTCCGCAATCGAGAACCAAAACAAATCTTCACGCAGTTTGAGCAAGATCGGATCATTGATCAAAATACCGTCGTGATTGCAAAGCGGCACATATTTGCCCTGCCCGATTTTGCATTTTGACAAGTCGCGCGGGCTCAGGATCTGCGCCAATTTGGCAGCATCGGGCCCCTCGAGTTGCACCTGCCGCTCGGCACCCACATCCCACATGACGACCCCATTCAACAGGTCCCAATATTCCTTATCCTTATCGCCAAAGCTCGCCGGCAAAATCATCCGATTGTAGATCGAGGCATTGGTACAGCCCTCGGCAACCACCGAATTGAAGAAGGGCGACGGACGCAAACGCGCTGTGGCATGAACCTGAAACATTTTGAGCTCCTAATCTGACGCTGAATCGCGCTTTAGTGCAGGCAAGCCCCGTCTGGCAATCCCCTGAATTGCGCCTGGGATATGACCTTGCGTCATCAATTTTACCAGAAAATTAATCTGCGCACTGAGATGCGGGAAAATCGCACAGAATCACACCTCCCAAGCAGGTCCAAGAGCCGTTGGATCGATCAGCGTTGTTGTCACAATAATGGCGCCAAATACCTTCCCCTGCCGCCGCATTCTGTTATCCTGAGTGCAAGTTGGAGGATCGAATGCAAAAGCAAGCTGTGCGCCTAGGCGTGGATATTGGCGGCACCTTTACGGATGTCGTTTTGGAGCGCGGCGGCGCCCTCTTTTCCACCAAAGTCTTAACCACCTATCGCGCCCCAGAAGAAGCCATTGTCGAGGGCATGGCCCGCGTCTGCGCGCAAGCCCAAGTCAACCCCGGAGAGATCACCCAAATCATCCACGGCACCACTCTTGCAACAAATGCTTTGATCGAACGCCGCGGTGCTAAGACGGCTTTGATCACGACCGAGGGCTTCCGCGATGTCATTGAGATGCGCACCGAAAGCCGCTTTGAACAATATGACCTCAACCTCACCCTGCCCCCGCCGCTCCTGCCCCGCAATTTTCGCTACACAATCACAGAGCGAATGCAGGCCGACGGCCAAGTGCTTAGGCCGATCAACCGCGCTGAGATCGAAGCCCTGGTCGGGGAGATTAAGCAGGCGGGCTTTGAGAGCATCGCTGTGGGGTTTCTGCATTCCTACGTTAATGACGCCCATGAGCGCCTTGTGGCTGAGGTTGTATCTGAGAAAATGCCCGACGCCATGCTGTCGCTGTCTTGCGAGGTCAGCCCGCAGATGCGCGAATATGAGCGTTTCAATACCACCATCGCCAATGCCTATATCAAACCCTTGATGAAAACTTATTTGGGCCGTCTTAAAGGGCGTTTGAACAGTGAGGGCGCACGATGTCCAATCTTTTTGATGCACTCCGGCGGCGGCATTATCAGCCTGGAAAATGCCGCTGAATTTCCCGTTCGCCTGGTCGAATCCGGCCCGGCCGGCGGGGCGGTTTTTGCCGCCCATATCGCCGCGCGTCACCAGATTGATAAGGTGCTCTCTTTCGATATGGGCGGCACCACGGCGAAGATTTGCCTCATCAAAGATCAAACTCCAAAAACCGCCCGTGTCTTCGAGGTTGCGCGCAGCTATCGGTTCAAAAAAGGCTCGGGCATGCCCATTTCAATTCCCGTAATTGATATGGTTGAGATCGGCGCCGGTGGTGGCTCTTTGGCCCATGTCGACAGCCTGCGGCAAATCAGGGTTGGGCCAGAAAGCGCCGGTTCCGAGCCGGGTCCGGCCTGTTATGGCCGAGGTGGCACCCGCCCATCGGTGACCGATGCTGATTTGGTCCTGGGACGGCTGGATCCGGACAAGTTTGCAGGCGGGCGCATCACGCTGAAGCCGGCAGCGAGCGCAGCCGCGCTTGCCGCGCATTTGGGCGATACGCTCGGTATGGACAGCCAAACTGCCGCTTTCGGCCTCTCCGAGGTTGTGGATGAAAATATGGCCAATGCCGCGCGGGTGCATGCGGTGGAAAACGGTGAAGATCTCAGCGATTACACGATGATTGCCTTTGGCGGCGCAGCGCCTTTGCACGCGGGGAGATTGTGCGAGAAATTGGGCATTACCCGCCTCCTCGTGCCCAGTGGCGCAGGGGTCGGGTCTGCAATTGGCTTTCTGCGCGCGCCATTCAGCTTTGAAGCCACCCGCAGCCACTTCATGCGTTTGGCTGATTTCAGATCGGACCTGGCGACCGGCTTGCTGGCGGAATTGACTCAGGAAGCCACTGCCTTTGTGCGCAGCTGTGACGCGAAGGCCGAGATCGACGCGCAATACAAAGTCTATATGCGCTATTCGGGACAGGGATGGGAAATTCCCGTAGCCTTTGATGCCGCCCTGGCCCAATCTCCCGATGCAGCAAAGTTTGAAGCGCTGTTTGAGCGCGAATACAAAACCCTTTTTGGCCGCAGCGTCGCCGGTATGGACATTGAGATCACAGTTTGGTCGGTCAATGCCACAACCGCCGCCGCCCCGGCCACAGCCCTGGCGCCCCAGCCAGCTGGCCAGCACTTGACGGCCACCCATTACCGCAGCCTATTTGATGCGGCATCGGCGCAAATGACACAGGCGGCCCAATGGCGCCGGGCGGATATGGCCATAGGCGCGGAGCTGGACGGGCCTGCGGTGATTGAAGAAGAGGAAACCACCATCATCGTGCCCAAATCCCGCCGCGCGCGGGCGATGAGTGATGGCTGTATTGAACTGACCGCGCGGCCAGTAGACAAAGGAGCTGTGCAATGATCGCATCCACGCCCCCCCGCACCACCTCTGAGGTGCAGTATCAAGTCATGTGGAACCGCCTGATCTCTGTGGTGGAAGAGCAGGCGCAAGCGCTGGTGCGAACGGCCTTCTCAACCTCAGTGCGCGAGGCCGGGGATCTTTCTGCCGGGGTCTATGATGCGCAAGGGCACATGCTGGCCCAAGCGGTCACCGGCACCCCAGGCCATGTCAATGCCATGGCCGACGCGGTGGCCCATTTCATACGCCGGATTGGCCGCGAAAATTTCGCCCCCGGCGATATTTACATCACCAATGACCCCTGGGAGGGCACCGGCCACTTACATGACATTACCATTGTAACCCCCAGTTACTACAACGAAACCTTTGTGGGCTTCTTTGCCTGCACCGCGCATATCGTTGATATCGGGGGCCGAGGGTTTGGAGCGGATGCCAATAGTGTTTATGAGGAAGGTCTCTACATACCCATTATGAAATTGGCCGATCGCGGCGTGGTGGATCAGACCTTGATGCGGATCATCCGCGGCAATGTGCGCGAGCCTGATCAGCTGGTGGGAGACATCTATGCGCTGGCCAGCTGCAACGAAATTGGCCACCGCCGCTTGATTGATATGATGAAGGAATTTGAGCTTGCGGATCTGTCTGGGATTTCTGAGTTTATTCTGTCCAACTCCCGCCGCGCGACACTTGAGCGGATCAACGCGCTGACGCCTGGCATGGCCCGAGGGGAAATGCGCACCGACGGCTATGCGCAGCCGGTTGATCTCAAAGTGCAGCTCACCATCGAAAAAGACCGTATTTTATGCGATTTTGCCGGCACTTCTGGCCTGGATAAGAAGGGCATCAACTGCCCATTGGTCTACACCAAAGCCTATGCCTGCTACGCGCTCAAATGCGCCATAGCCCCAGAGATTCCCAATAACGCGGCCAGTCTGGCGCCCTTTGAAATCACGGCGCCGGACAACACCATCGTGAATGCCCTGCATCCCGCCCCTGTGGCGCTGCGCCATATCATTGGCCATATGGTGCCCGACGCGGTCTATGCGGCTTTGGATCAATTTTTGCCCGGGCGGGTGCCTGCGGAGGGCGCGGGGTGCCTGTGCAATTTCCAAGTCTCGCTGCGCCCCCGCAGCGATGCGCCCGCCCCGCCTCATGCCCGGCGCGCAGAGGTTTTGACCTTCAACTCCGGCGGATCTGGCGCTCGACCCGGTTTGGATGGAATGAACGCCACCGCTTTTCCCAGCGGAGTGATGACCATGCCCGTCGAAGCCACCGAGCAGGTCGGCCCGGTATTGATCTGGCGCAAAGAGCTGCGTGCCGACAGCGGCGGCGCCGGCCGACATCGCGGTGGATTGGGTCAATATATGGAGGTTGGAGCCCAAGAGGGTTACGAATTTGACATCCAAGCCATGTTCGATCGCGTCAATCACCCAGCAAATGGTCGCCAAGGCGGATCCAAAGGCGGCGCCACCACGATCGCGCTTGACGATGGCGCGCCCATGCGCGGGAAAGGCAAGCAATTTGTGCCCCATGGCAAAAAGGTCATGATGGCTTTCCCAGGTGGCGCAGGCTACGGACCTGTCTGCGAACGCAGCACCGCAGAAACCCTCAAAGATCTGGCTGGCGGCTATATCACCGCGCAGGCGGCCGAAGAGCTTTACGGTCTGGCGCCTCAACAGATCGCCGATGTTCTGGAGCGGGCCAAAAACGGTGAGGCGTTCTAAATGGCACTGGCGCAGCAAACCCCAAAAGCGCATAGCTATGATATAATCCTTATTGGCGGAGCTATGTATGGCAGCTCCATCGCCTGGTGGCTCAGCCGCGATCCGGGGTTTGACGGCTCGATTCTTGTGGTGGAGCGGGATCTCAGTTTTGAATGCGCGTCCACAAGCCACACCAATTCTTGCATCCGTCAACAGTTTTCAAACCCAACCAATATCCAAGTCAGCCAATTTGGCGCGGAGTTTATCAACAATTTTCAAAGCTATTTTGATCACGACCCGCGTGTTCCGAAAATCCATATCCAATCTTTTGGCTATATGTATTTGGCCAATACCGCCGCCGGGGCCGAAAGCCTGCGGCACAGTCAAGCGCTGCAGGCACAAATGGGCGCTGGCACGCGGCATATGACAGCCTCTGAAATTCAGGCCGAATATCCGTTTTATCATGTGGGCGACATTACCGCAGGCAATCATAACACCGTCAACGAAGGCTATTTTGACGGCGGCACGATTTTTGATTGGTGCAAGCGCGTGGCCCAAGAAAAAGGCGCTGAATATGTGCAAAATGAGGTTGTGGCGATGGACCGGCACGCAGACCGCATCCACAGCGTGACCCTGGCCTCGGGCGAGAGGCTCAGCTGCGGGCTCGTGGTCAATTGCACAGGCCCGCGCGCCGCGCAAACTGCGCGTATGGCCGGGCTAGACTTGCCAGTTGAGCCGCGCAAACGCTACAGCTTCGTCTTTGATGCCGAGCAGCCGCTGGCGCGCGACCTTCCCCTCACCATCGACCCCTCTGGCGTGCATATGCGTTCGGAGGGGCGCTATTATCTTGCCGGCTGTCCGCCCGATGATGATGCGCCCGTAGCCTATGACGATTTCACCCAAGACCATAGCATCTGGCAAGAGAAGGTCTGGCCCATCATCGCCGCCCGTGTGCCGCAATTCGAAACGATCAAGCTGATCAACAGCTGGGCGGGACATTACGCCTATAACACCTTCGATCAAAACGCGATCATCGGCCCGCATCATCAGGTCGAGAACTTGCTCTTTGCCAATGGGTTTTCGGGCCACGGCTTGCAACAATCTATGGCCATCGGGCGCGGATTGGCCGAATTTATCACCTATGGCGCCTATCGCAGCATTGACCTTTCGCCCTTCGCATACAAACGTATCGAAGAGGGCAAACCCTTTTTAGAAAAGGCAGTAATTTGATGAAAAAACTCGTGTTAACCGGTGCCGCGGGACGGCTGGGCTCCTATCTGCGCGAACCGCTCAGCCAGATGTGTGACCGCCTGGTCTCCACCGATTGGACCGAGGACATCGGCAAGCTTTATCCCAGTGAGACCTATGTCAAAGCAGACCTAGGCGATCTGGAGGCCATGGAGGCGGTGCTTGATGGTGCGGATATGGTGGTCCATTTTGGGGCAATTGGCGATGAGGCCGCCTGGGACAAAATCCTACATTCCAATATCATTGGCGCCTATAATGTGTGGGAAGCAGCCGCGCGCAAGGGGCTGCGCCGCGTGGTCTATGCCAGCTCCATTCATGCGGTGGGCATGTATCCCAAAACCCAAAGGATCGACACAGAAGTGCCGCACCGCCCAGACACCTACTATGGTTTGGCAAAATGTTTCGCAGAGGATCTTGGCAGCCTCTATTGGGACAAAAAGGGCATTGAGAGTGTGCATCTGCGCATCCTATCGGCCGCACAGGTCAACAATCCGCGCGCGCTTGGCTCCTGGCTGTCCTATGACGATCTGATCCATTTGGTTCAGCAGGCCATCACCACACCGATCACGGGCTTTTGCGTGATCTATGGCGTGTCCAATAATGACCGGGTCACGGTCGACAATCACAAGGCGGCCTTCTTGGGATATCGCCCGAAAGACAATGCCGAGCAATGTGCAGAAGAGGTCTTGGCTGCCGCCGATCCGGCAGATCCGCATGATCCCGGGCAAATGTGCCAAGGCGGGCCCTTCGCTTCGGTGGAGATTGGATTTTCCGGCACGGCCAGCATGAATATCGTGCAAGACAAAAAAGAGATATAATCCACCGATGACGGCGGATCCGACCTCTCCCAACTGCTGCGCCCCATCCAGACCGGAGGGCGCCAGCTCGCGGCCTGCCCCGCAATCCATGGGCAGCGGGGCGCATCGGGGCGCGCTCTGCCTCATACCGGGCGGGGCGGGCTTGATGGGAACCAACCGGCCGGTCATCAAGCTGGACGGCGAGGCCCCGCAGCGCCGGGTCAAACTGAAACCCTTCCTGCTGGGGCAAACCCCGGTGAGCAATGCGGAGTTTTCCCATTTCGCAGAACAGACGGGCTATGTCACAGAGGCTGAGGTTTTCGGCTGGTCTTTTGTCTTTCACCTCCAAGTTCCCGCGGCCCAAACCACGGTGCAAGGCGCGGCTGGCGCGCAATGGTGGCGGCGGGTCGATGGCGCCGATTGGCGATATCCCGCAGGCCCTTTGGGCGCCGAAAGCCTGCCCGATCACCCTGCGGTTCATCTGTCGTGGACGGATGCGCAGGCCTATTGCGCTTGGGCGGGGGGACGTCTTCCAAGTGAAGTGGAATGGGAGCATGCCGCCCGTGGCGGTTTGGGGGATGTGACCTATCCTTGGGGCGATGCGCCGCCCGATGATCGCGCGCATCTGCCCTGCAATATCTGGCACGGCAATTTTCCCAGTCTGAACACCGCCGCCGATGGCTATGCTTTCACCAGCCCGGCGCGCTCTTTTGCCCCCAATGGCTACGGGCTCTATGGCATGGCCGGCAATGTCTGGGATTGGACCGCCGATCTGTTTCGCCTCAAATCCCTGTCCAAAGCCGGCAAGGCCCATGCGGCGGCCATGCGGGGATATCGCGTCATCAAGGGCGGCAGCTTTCTATGCCATGCCTCCTATTGCACGCGCTACCGGATCGCCGCGCGCACGGGCAATTCCCCTGAGAGCACCACCAGCCATATGGGATTTCGCATCGCTTTTGACGCGCCGCCCGGGCGCGGCTGACGCAAGCCGCAGCCACCCCGGCCCTATGGCCCCGCCGGCGGTTCAAGATCGGCCAGCCATTCATCGATTTGCGCCACCTTCGGCTGCACTCCCATTTCGGCATAAAGCCCCCGCGCGTGCACCCAATACTGCCGCGCCTCCAGCAGGTCACCCCGCTTGAAGGCGACAGCGCCGAGATTTGCATAAATCTGAGCCATCCCCTCCTTGCGCCCCAACTCCTCATATCGGGCAAGAGCTTGGTTAAAATAATCAACCGCGGCATCAAAGTCATCCCGCGCGGCGGCTACGACACCAAGGTTGCCATTCTGCATTGCCATCCCCTCCTTGCGCCCCAACTCCTCATCTAAGGCAAGGGCTTGAGTGAAATAGTCAACCGCCACCTCCCAGTCACCCCGCGCCATGGCAATTACGCCGAGGTTGGCATAACCGACAGCAATGGCGCGTTGGTCTTCCTGGGTCCGGCCAAGGTCCAAAACCTGGCGAAGGGCATCTTCAGCGGCCTTCAGATTCCCGAAAATAAGCTCCAATTGGCCAATAGATTCGATTGCCGCTATATTTTCCGGGTCGAGGGCATGGGCCCGGCGATAGGCGGCGAGGGAGGCCTGCGGATCCCCGTAAAAGGTTAAGGCGCCCTCCCCCATATGGAGCTGAACCAAATCCTTGATCGGTCCCTGCTCATAATCTTGAATCAAAGCCCGCAAATCGGGAAGAAGGGCCGCCCCAAGGCTGCCCTGCCCCAAATCTGCCAAAAGCGCCCGCGCGCGGGATGCCAGCTTATCGTCACCGCCCGCCGCGATTTTCTGTGCGAGTTCAAGCGTGGTCTTCAGCTGGGCAATCAACGCCTCTTTATCTGCAAGCTCAATGTCGCGCTGGTCCAGCTCTGCGCGGTAGCGATCCAGCAGGTTGTTCAAATGCCCTATGGTTTTTTGATCCACTGGGTCACCCGTTATAATCAGATCACCGCCCACTTGGGTCACATCACCACCGATGGACACCTGTCCGCTGATATCAAGCGAAGCGTTCGATTTTTGCCATGTATGGAGGGCCCATCCCGCGCTACTTAATGCAATGACGACTGTCACGATGATCCCCGTTGCAGGGGCATTGCGATTAAGCCAGTAAAACCAATTTTGCGGGTGTTTGTCCATTCAAAGCGTTTGGGTATCAATTAAAAATGTCATGAGTTCAGGGGAGTATCGCCCCATCCGCGGCCCCTGTAAAGCCTATATATTACAACTCCCTAAAACAAAAACCCCCTCGCTTCCGGCGTTGCGCGAGCGGCAATCCGCCCCCGGCGCGCTTATCGCCCATAGGGGTTGGGCGGCGCGGGGGTGAAGCCGGTCAGCGTTTTGGGCGCATAGATCTCAATCACCAGCGGATGGCATTGCGCCGTGTCGCTGGAATGTTCTGCGCCGCAGTCGCCGCCCGGGCAGGCAGAGAGGCCGAGGGTGATATCAATCTGCGCCTCCAGCTCAAGAAAATCGCCCGGGCGCACGGGGCTGGCCTTCATGAAATATTGATGCGTGTCGCGGGTAAACCCCGTGAGCATGAAGACATTGAGCACATCATGCACATGCCGCTCCGCCTCTTCCGGCGGCAGATCAAAGTGCTCGGCCACAGCGCGCGTCAGATTGGAATGGCAGCAATAGTGATAATCTGAGCCGCTGAGCAGCCGGCCCGTATAGGGATCACAGCGGGTGCCAATCACATCATGCACCGAGCCGCCATCGGCGTCATAGCCATACCAGTCCAGCGTGTCACAGGTGATATGCGCCAAGGGCCGCATGAAGGGAAAGCTCGACCAGAGGCTGTCACCCGTGCCGACATGGGTGCCGTGCAGAGCGCGTGTTTTGCCGCTGTAGAATCGCTCGGCGATGTTGTGGCTGTTCCAAATATTCAAATCCCCCACCTGCGGCCCCTCCACAGATACAATCCGCGCGAAATGCCCGGCTGGCACGTCAATGCAGGCGGCCGAGCGGGGCGGTACAGAAAGGCGTTGCAGCAATTCTGCGCCCTCGCGCCGCGCGGCTGAGGCCGCCAGATCGAGCTGCGGCAGGGTCTCGGTGGGATAGCACACAACCACCGGACGCGCCCGCCGCGCCTGCGCATCTGTGGGTTCTGGGTGCGTGGGATGTTGATGTTTCATGCGGCCTCTCTATGTCGGTAGGCGCATGTTAATGGCGCGCGGTGAAATTGACAATTCCGCGCTGTGACAGGTCGCATATGGGCTTGCTCTTACGGGCGCGATGGGCTCCATTTGCGCCATGGATATATTGCAAAACCCCCACCGCTCCACGGGCTTGACCGTCGACATCCTGCGCGACATCCCCGCCCCCTCGACCGATGCGGCCTCAGTGCAAGCCCTTCTGGCCCGTTGTCCCGACGCCGCCGAAACGGACATGCTACAAGCGCCCAGCATGGCGCAAGATCTCAAGATCGCGCGGCTCAGCGTGAAAGATGAGCGCGGCCGCATGGGCCTGGGCAGTTTCAAAGCACTTGGCGCGGCCTATGTCATCGCCCATAGCGCCATCGTCAAAGGCGAAGCACAGAGCGCGAAAACCTATGTCACCGCCAGCGCTGGAAATCACGGGCTCAGCGTGGCGGCTGGCGCAAACGCCTTTGGCGCCGCCTCCGTGATCTTTCTGAGCCAGAGCGTGCCCGAAGCCTTTGCCGAACGCTTGATCGCTCAAGGCGCAACAGTTGAGCGCGCCGGCGAAACCTATGAGCAGAGCATGAGCGCGGCGCAAGCGGCGGCCGAAGCCAATGGCTGGACCCTGCTGTCGGACAGCTCTTGGCCAGGCTATAGCGATTTGAGCCATCGTTTGATGGAGGGCTATACCGTCTTTATGGCCGAAGCCGAGCGGCAAATTTCTGCGCCGACCCATATCTTCTTGCAAGCTGGCGTTGGCGGGTTGGCCGGAGCTGCAGCCGCGATGGCCCGCAAACTTTGGGGCGATGCACCGGTGATCGTGGTGGTTGAACCACAGCACGCCCCCGCGCTGCACGGCTGCATTCAAGCCGGTGATTTCGTCGCTGCCAAAGGTCCAGGAAGCGCCATGGGGCGGCTGGATTGCCTGGAGGCCTCTTTGATTGCCCTGAAGGGGCTGGCCAAGGATGCCGATGTTTTTGCGCTCATCAGCGAAGAGGAAGGCCAAGCCGGCGCCGATTATGCCGCAGCCCATCAGATGGAGAGCACAGCCTCCGGGGCCGCGGGTCTGGCGGCGCTCTTGGCCTCACCGGCCCATCGTGCAGCGCTCAAGCTTGACGCAAACTCCCATGTGCTTGTCATACTTTCAGAAGGTCCAGAATAATGCCCCAAGGTTTTGAAACCACAGAATTCAAAGCGCGCCTGACAGGCGCACAAAGCCGCATGAATGCGGCGGATCTCGACGCTATTTTACTGACCACAGAGCCAGATATTCGCTATTTCACCGGCTATCTCACAAGATTTTGGGAAAGCCCGTGCCGGCCTTGGTTCTTGGTCCTGCCCCGCTCTGGCGATCCCATTGCTGTCATCCCCTCAATTGGCGCCGCGCTCATGGCCCGCACATGGATCACAGATATTCGCACATGGCGTGCGCCAGATCTCGAAGATGATGGCATTAGCCTTTTGGCCGAGACACTGCGGGATTTAGGCCCTCGTATTGGCACACCCAGCGGGTTGCAGTCACATCTGCGCATGCCGCTGGGCGATTTTGCCCGGCTCAATGCCGCTCTGCCCCAGCCGATTGGCGCGGATGCTGACATTCTGCGCAGCCTGCGCTTGGTGAAATCTGAGGCTGAGATTGAGAAGATCAAAACCGCGTGCCAGATTGCCACCCGCGCCTTTGACCGCGTGCCGGAGATTGCCCGCATCGGCCAGCCTTTGGCACCGGTGTTTCGAGATTTTCAGCGCCTCTGTCTGGATGAAGGCGCCGATTGGGTGCCCTATCTTGCCGGTGCTGCGGCGCCCGGCGGCTATGGCGATGTCATCTCTCCAGCGGACGACCGCCCGCTCGAGGCGGGAGATGTCTTGATGCTGGACACAGGCTTGGTGCATGATGGCTATTTTTGCGATTTCGATCGCAACTTTTCCGTGGGCAGCCCATCGCCGGATGTTGCCGCCGGACACAGCCGTCTGATTGAAGCCACATATGCCGCATTTGAAGCCGCACGACCTGGTGCGACCGCGGCGGAGCTGTTTCACGTTATGGATAAGATTGTCACCGGCGGCGCCGGCGGCTCCGAGGCGGGCCGCTATGGCCATGGGCTGGGCATGAACCTCACCGAATGGCCAAGCCTGATCCCAACCGATCACACGCCGCTGGTAGAGGGCATGGTCCTCACCTTGGAGCCCGGCATCGAATTGGCGCAAGGTCGCGCCTTGGTTCATGAGGAAAATATCGTCATTCGCGAGAATGGAGCCGAGTGGCTGAGCCAACCTTATGGCGCCGAAATGATTAGGGTTTAACATGAGCTTACTGCCATATGACATTGTTTCAATTGAACCAACTCGAATTGGGCTTGTGGTTTTGCAATCAGATGAAACCATCGAGCGCGATATGATGCAGATGCGCGGCACCGCAGATCTTTTCTTTAGCCGCGTGCCCAGCGGGCAAGAGGTCACAGCTGAAACGCTGCAATCTATGGCGGGGCATATTGAGGCTTCAGCGGCGCTCTTTCCGCAGACCCTGCGCTTGAACGCCGTGGGCTATGGCTGCACGTCCGGCACGGCTCAAATTGGCGTGCAGGAGATTGAGCGGCTGGTGAAATCTGGCACAAAAACCCAGGCGGTCAGCCAGCCCGTCTCCGCATTGGTGGCAGCTTGCCAGCATCTCAAGCTCAAACGTATTGCGTTTTTGTCCCCCTACCTCGAGGAGGTCAGCGCCAATCTGCGGACGGTGTTGCAGCAGAACGGCGTTGAAACCCCAGTGTTTGGCACTTTCGGCGAGGCCGAAGAAACAAAAGTTGTGCGCATTTCTGGCGCATCGGTTCAAAGCGCGGCCCGTCATCTGCTCGCAGAGGGCGGGCTTGACGGCATTTTCCTCAGCTGCACCAACCTGCGCACCATGGATTTGATTGCCCCCATGGAAGCTGAGCTGGGCCTGCCTGTGCTGTCCAGCAACCTTGTGCTCGCGTGGCATCTCGCGCAGCTGTCTGGTGATCCAAAGGCGTTGCAAGGTCCTGGCCGGCTCTTTGCCGCCCAGGCCGCCGAGTGACAGGACCGCGGCGAGACTTAAACCCGCTGCAGAAAGTCAAAAACGGGCTGGGTAAAGGCCTCTGGCGCTTCGAGCAGCCCCAAATGCTTGAACTTCGGTATAATTTGGCACTCTGCCCCTGCGATTTCAGCGGCGATGTCCCGGCTCATCTGCGGCGTTGAACCCACATCTTCCGCGCAAGTCATCACCAAACTTGGCACGTTTAAGGCTGGAACTGGGCGAATTAACTCTCTGACCCCATGGGCCAAAACCCAGGCGGACTGCCCATAGCTCGTGCGATCCGCCTGCAGGCGCCAAGCCGCGACCTGCTGCGGGATTTCTGCATTCGAGGCCAGAAATTCCGGCGTGAACCACCGCTCCAATGCGGCCTGCAGCGTCGCCTCAGCGCCCCGATCCAGCGCCTTGCCTGCCCGCGTCTCCACCTCTTGCTGCATCTGCGCACCACGGTCATGGGGCGAATTCAAAATAACCAATGACCGCACCAAATGCGGGTGGTCCATGGCGACACGTCGATTGATCATCCCGCCAATGGAAAATCCAACCAGATGTGCAGGGCCCAATGCGGTTTCCTCCAGCAGTCGGGCAATTTGATCGGCGAAGACCGACAGGTTGAGCGGGCGCTCTGCCGGAGCACTCTGCCCATGGCCATAAAGGTCATAACTCAAAACGCGATACCGGCCGCAGAGCGCTGGCAAATGGGCCTGCCACAGCGATGAGCTCAGCCCCAATCCATGGATCAGCACCAATGGCGGCCCATCTTCGGGCCCGTCGAGCCTATAGGCCGTGTCATCGGCTGCTCTAAACACCAGCGGGATTGTCCACATCGCGGCCCATATCGCGCAGATCATCATAGCGGTTGCCAATCCGGTGCAAAGGATGGCCACCAATGGAGGCGCCAAGCGCAATCAAAATCTCATCCTCGGCAGGCGCATCCGGCACGGTGGTGTGAATGGTTTGGTAATGGCTTCGCATACCGCCATCATCCTTATGCATCAACGGGATCATCAAGGATGTGCCCGCGCCGCCGCGCGTATTGGTAAAAGCGAGATAGGACTTGGCATTGACCGCCTCACGAAACTGATTGCCGAAATGCAGCGTATGCGTCATCGCTTGCGCGTGCTCGACCTCGCCGCCCATGCCGACAATACTGGCTTTGCCGCAGCCCTCAATCTTATCCCCACAAATCTCAAGCAACAGATCGGTCAAGAGCTTACCCAGCACCGGCCCATGCTCTTGAATTTCTGGCCGGAGATTCTCAACCCACCCGCGACCAAACCAAGGGTTTTTGACAATCGCCATGGCGCTCACCAATTTGGTTGGCACCGGCACAGCCTTGCCCCCCTCCTCATAGGTGGTTTGCACCAGCGTCAACGTGCGGCGAATTTCAATACTCATGGCGACATCCTTCAGGTAAATTCTGGCATAACATGGTCAATGAAACTTTGGAGGGAGCGTTTCTGCTCTGCCATCCCCAATCCCATTGACGCATAATAAATAAAAGCATCAACGCCCAAAGCCTCATAACGGCGCAGTTTTGCAATCACCTGGTCGGGCGATCCAAACATCAGATTTTCCTCAAGCATTTCTGGATCTACACGGACATTGCCCTCTAAGTCCTCCGCAGAGACCTCATCGGGAAAGCCATTGTGCACCGCTCCAGTTTTGGTCATCAGATTGCCAAATCTTCCCAAAACGCTGCGAATGGCGTCCATGGCTGCGGCGCGATCTTCTTTTGTCTCGTAAACCGCCGTGTGGCGCATCATGGCGAATGTGCCATCCCAGCCATTGCCCGCTGTCTCAATGGCCTCATCGAGCTGCGCTTTATATTTTTCCGCCTCCGCAAAGGGCATGGAAAACGGCCAAGACATAATGTTGCAGTGATTGGCCACCGCATAGTCAAAGGTGATGGGCGAGCGGGCCGCAACCCACATTGGCACCTCGCCTTGCAGCGGCTTGGGGCAGGATGTGGCCGCAGGGAACTGCCAATATGTTCCGTCATGTGTCACATCCCCCTGCCAAAGCTTGCGCACCAAAGGCAGCATTTCTTGCATATAGCGCCAGCTGTCACTTTGGGCCAATCCGGGCTTCATACGGTCAAACTCACGTTGATAGGCCCCCGAACCCAGGCCCAAATCCAACCGCCCGTCGGATAGGAGATCAACCATGGCCGCTTCACCCGCCAGATTGATCGGATGCCAATAGGCCGCATTGGCCACGCCGCATCCCAAGCGGATGTTTTCGGTGTGATCCGCCCACCACGTCATAATTTGAAACGGATTGGGCGCAATAGTCATTTCCAGCGCGTGATGCTCCGCCGCCCAAGCAATTTCAAAGCCAGCTCGGTCAGCCATTTGAACCATTTCGAGGACATGATCGCGCACCGCGCGCATATCTGTCTGCGCATCCATACGTTCTAAATTTATCGCAATGTGAAACTTCATCTGATCACCTTGGTTGAAAGGGGTTGGCGATAGGATCATCCGACAGGTTGACCCAGATGGTTTTGGCCCGGGTGTAATCATACATGGCTTGCAGCCCAGCCTCCCGCCCATGGCCGGAGGTTTTCACGCCTCCAAATTCAGCAATCGGCGAAATCATTCGGTAGGTATTGACCCAAACCATTCCGGATTTCAATGCTTTGGCCAAACGCAGTTGCCGGGCGCCATCGCGGGTAAACAGCCCCGCGGCCAGCCCATGCTTGGTGTCATTGGCCAGGGCCAAAACCTCCGATTCCGTGCGAAACCGCTGGACGGCCAGCACCGGGCCAAAAAGCTCCGTGTCGACAATGGTCATATCTTGGCGCGGGCATTCGATGATGGTGGGTTCAAAGAACAAACCCGGCCCCGCAAGGCGGCGCCCGCCGCAAAGAAGCGTGCCCCCCTCCTCAATGGCCAGGGCCACTTGCCGCTCGATATGTTCAATTTGCCCAAGCGTGCATAGGGGGCCCATTTCCGTCGCATCGGCCTGAGGATCGCCAATGACAATGCCGCGGGCGATGTTGAGCATACGCGCCAAAAAGTCATCCGCTATGTCGTCATGCAAATAGAGCCGTGAGCCCGCCACGCAGGATTGACCGCTGGCCGCGAATATCCCAGCAATCGCACCATTCACAGCGCTCTCGATATTGGCATCGTCGAAAACAATAATCGGGGATTTGCCGCCCAACTCCAAACTCACTTCTGCAAAATTTTCCGCAGAATTCTTGATCACCTGTGCCGCAGCCGCCGGCCCGCCCGTGAACGCGACGCGCGCCACTTTCGGATGACGGGTTAATTCCCGACCGCAAACCGCGCCATGCCCGGTAATGATATTGACCACACCGGGCGGGATACCAGCCTCAGCCACCAACTTCCCAAAGGCCAAGAGGGGCGCACTGGCATGTTCGGAGGCCTTTAGCACCATCGTATTGCCTGCGGCCAGCGCCGGGCCCAGCTTGGTCGCGGTGAGGAACATTTGGCTGTTCCAAGGGATCACCGCCGCGATGACCCCCAAGGGCTCTCGGTTCGTAAACACAAACATTTCAGGCTTATCAATCGGCAATGTATCACCGCTGATCTTATCGGCGGCACCCGCAAAAAAATGCAAATATTCGGCGATATAGGTGGCCTGCCAAGCGGTTTCCTTGAACATTTTACCGGTGTCGCGGGTCTCGATGCGCCCGATCTCTTCGGAATGGGCCGCCAAGAGATCTGCCAGACGGGCCAAATGCTTGCCGCGCTGGGTGGGGGTCATAGCCCCCCAGGGACCGTCCAAGGCCGCCGCTGCGGCTTCCACAGCCCGGTTCACATCCGCATAGGTGGCCTCTGGGATGCGGGCCCAAGCCAGGCCGGTGGAGGGATCAATGCAGTCAAAGGCCGCCCCATCCGAGGCCGCGCACCACTGGCCATCAATCAGCATCTGCAATGTTTCAAGTTCAGCCATATGCCCCTCCCCTGCTTTTTCCCTGCAAGACTAGCAGAGTTTCATAGCAAAAAAGGAAAATTGCGTCGCTTGTCCTCACGAAAACCGACGCCAGGTGATAAATTTTGCCTTAGGAGGGGCTGACACCGCGCAGACGCTCCGATCTGCGGCGCAGCAATTCCACCGTAGTCAAAAGCAAGATCGAGATGATGACCAAGATCGTTGCGACAGCCAAGATAGTGGGCGAAATCTGCTCACGAATGCCGCTGAACATCTGCCGCGGGATCGTACGCTGGCGCACATCCGCCAGTTGCAACACCGCCACGACCTCGTCAAAGCTCGTGATAAAGGCAAAAAGCGCCCCGGAAATGACCCCAGGCAGAATCAATGGCATTTGCACCTTAAAGAAGGTACGGATCGGCCCCGCCCCCATATTCGCGCTGGCCCGGGTCAGGGATTGATCAAAGCCCGACAAGGTGGCCGTCACCGTGATGATCACAAATGGTGTGCCCAAAGCCGCATGAGCCAGAATGATGCCAAGATAGGTCTTCGCCAAGCCGACACTCGAGAAAAAGAAAAACAGACCCGAGGCGGTGATCACCAAGGGCACAATCATCGGTGAAATCAACAAGGCCATGATTGGGCGGCGCCAGGGCATATCGCTGGAGGACAGGCCAACTGCGGCCAGAGTGCCCAGAGCTGTCGAGATCATCGTGGCCCAGAAGCCAATGAAAAAGGAGTTGCGAATGGAGCGAATCCATTGCGCATTCGACCACATATCACTCCACCAACCGACAACCGCCTCCGGATCCACCATGCCATTTTGCAATATGTCGATATACCAGCGCATCGAATAGGCCAGTGGATCAAAGCGCAGCATTCCGGGGGTGAAACTGAAATAGGGCTCTTGGTTAAAGCTCAAAGGGATCAGCACGAAAATCGGCATAATCAAAAAGACAAAGATCATGCCGCAAATCATGCGAAAACTGTAGAACCAGAGCACTTGCCGCGCCGTGGCATAGGGCGGCAGGTTCAATCGATAGCGGCCCGAAGCCAGCCAACAGGTCATGCCACCGGCAATATAGCCCACAATGGCCATCAACACGCCGTAGGCAAAGCCAACCAATCCAGTCCCAACAGCGAAGAAGGCGATCACACCCAGCCATGCGGCCAGGCGTCCACGATCCCCAAGCCGGGTCACCGCAAAAGAAAAGGCCGCAAAGAGCGCCGCGCCAATGGCCAAAAAGGGCAGCATGAGCCCTGTATCGCCCTGGGCAGTCATCAAACCAGCCAAGCCGCCAAAGCCTGCCAAAATTCCCACAGTGAACCCCAGAGGAGGTTTGGGTGGAATATAACGATAGTCACCTGTCATTGGTCTTATCCCAGTTTCATATTGTCGATGCCCACCACGCGGTCATAGACCCAGAAGAGGAACATCACGAACACCAGCATCACCAGCCCCAGGGCCGCCGCAAGGTTCCAGTTCAGTGATTTTCGCATGTGGAAATCGATGATGTTTGACACCATCTGCCCATCTTGCCCGCCAACCAGCGCCGGGGTGATGTAATAGCCAATGGCCAAAATGAAGACCAACAAAGCCCCTGCCCCAATGCCCGGCACGGATTGCGGGAAATAGACGCGCCAAAAGGCCGTCCAATCCGTTGCGCCCATCGACTTGGCCGCCCGCACATAGCTGGGTGGAATGGTTTTCATGACAGAAAACAACGGCAAGATCATGAAGGGCAGCAAAATATGGGTCATGGCAATCAATGTGCCGGTTTTGTTGTAGATCAAACTGAAGCGATCCTCATCCGTCGCCAGACCAAAGACCACAAAGAGGTCATTCATCACCCCTTGAGCTTGAAGCATGGCGATCCAAGCGGTGGTGCGCACCAGCAGCGACGTCCAAAATGGCAAAAGCACTAAGATCAACAGCAAGTTCGAGGTGCGCAGCGGCAGGGAGGCCATCAGAAAGGCAATGGGATAGCCGAGGATCAAGCAAAATATCGTGACCAAAAAGGAAATTTCCATTGTCCGCGCAAAGAGCTGCACGTGAATGCGGCGTTCTTCACTTTGCTGTATGATGGACCCGTCGGCCAGCATTTTGCGGTCCAAAGCCGCCGCGATATAGGCGGGCGTAAAGATCCGGCTGGCGGTTTTCATCGCATGCCAGGTTTCAATATCGGCCCAATCTTTGTCTTTCTTGATCAAAGCCTCCATATAGGGCGGCTTCATTTTCTTGGCGTTGCGGGCGGTCTTGGTAAAAAGGCTCCGGGTGCCGCTCAGCTCGCGGTTGACCCGCGTGGCCACTTTCCCGATGGTTTTTTCTTTTTTTGCCACCACCAAATCGGCCACCAAGGCGGCGGCCATCTGTTCGGTCGGCGCCGTGCTGCCATCCCAATCGGCCATGGCCTCGGAGGTCGCAGGCATCAGCGTCGCGAACCGCGCATCATAGACTGATTGGCGCAAGAAATCCAAAATAGGGTAGACAAAAACCACAATGATAAACGCCAAAAGCGGAAGAGCCAGACCAAAGGCCCGCGCTCGGCTTCGAAACATCGATTGCGCCAATTTCCGCTTTAGGGGGGTACCATCTACCGCAAGAAGCGGTTCAGAGGAGTCCGTCATAGGTTCAAGATCCCAAAATAAAAAGAGAATGGGGCGCCCAAGAGCGCCCCACCAAAATCAAATTAGTTGATCAACCAAGCGTTGAAACGCTCGTTGAGCTCATCTGCATTGTCAGCCCAGAATTCAAAGTCATTCGGAATAGCTGTTGCAAAGTTCGCAGGCGCCGTTGGCATTTGCGGACCCATATCCAGATCTGGATTGCTATGGTATGTGCTCACCAGCGGTGCCGATGATTTACGTGCAGGACCATAGGAGATGTAGGACGCTTGTGCTGCCAATTGCGCAGTCTCAGTGGAGAACTTCAAGAAGTCCATCGCAAGATCTGCATTTGGAGCACCTTTCACAATCGCCCACATGTCGAAGTCAAACACCTGCGCGTCCCAGACAATCTCAAACGGCTTGTTTTCGGAGGCAACAGCATTGAAAATACGGCCGTTATAGGCTGTGGTCATCGCAACTTCGCCATCTGCCAGCAATTGTGGTGGCTGTGCGCCCGCTTCCCACCAAACAACATCATTCTTGATGGTGTCGAGTTTTGCAAATGCACGGTCTACGCCTGCATCTGTGCCCAAAACTTCATAGACGTCTTCAGGAGCCACACCATCCGCAGCCAATGCCATTTCAAGCGTTGCTTTTGGAGATTTGCGCAGGCCACGTTTGCCTGGGAATTTAGATGTGTCGAAGAAATCTGCGATTGTTTTCGGGCCGTTTGGCATGGCAGATTTGTCATAGGCGAAAATAGTGGACCAAACGATGTTTGCCACAGCACAATCGGTGAAAGAGCCATCGACAAAGTCTTCCTCAGCAGGCGTTCCGTCCGCGCCCGCTGGCAAAGAGGCCGGGTCAATTTCCATGAACAGGCCTTCATCACAGCCACGCACCGCATCGGACTTTTCAACATCGATGATGTCCCAGGTCACATTGCCCGCTTCAACCTGTGCTTTCACCTCTGCAATACCGCCAGAATAGTCTTCTGATACAACGGTGTTACCGGTCGCCGCAGTCCAAGGCTTATGATAGGCTTCGATTTGTGATTTGGTGTAAGCGCCACCCCAAGATACCGCTGTGATACTGCCTGTGTGGCTACCGGCAAACGCGCTGGTGGCGCCAAGCGCCAGAGCGGTTCCGGTCAAAAGTAGAGTTGTCTTTTTCATAATCATAGTCTCCCAGTTAAAACTTAGTTATTGGCCCCGATCTACGCCGGGGGTCGTTGTCCGACTTGGAGGCTGCTTAAGCGTCCAAAGCGCGGCAATCTTCGGGCATCCAGCCAATCTCAATTTGCGTGCCTGGTTTCAGACGCACTTGATCTGGCGCGTTGCGCGTTTTGATAATGAACTCATCATTGCCCGCCACGCGCAACCGCGTGCGGAAAATATCGCCCATATAGATGAACTCAAGAACCTCTGCTTGAAGCGTGTGCACACCTTTTTGCAAACGATCCTTGTTATATTCGACTCGCTCCGGGCGAATGGACACACGCGTGCGCTCACCCGGCTTGGTTACATTAACCGGTTTACAATCGATCAAATCGCCACTGTCGAGCTCAACCAAAGCCACACCGTTTTTGATCTCTTTGACCACACCTTCAAGGGTGTTATTCTCGCCGATAAACTGCGCCACAAAGCTATTTTCGGGGCTTTCATAAAGCTCGTCGGGCGGGGCGATTTGCTGGATGACCCCATCGTTGAACACTGCAACCCGATCCGACATTGTCAGGGCTTCAGTTTGGTCGTGGGTCACATAGACCACTGTGATCCCAAGTTTATGGGCCAAATCTGTGATCTCAAACTGCATCTTTTCCCGCAGTTGTTTGTCGAGGGCTCCCAAAGGCTCATCCATCAACACCAGTTCCGGCTCAAAGACCAAAGCCCGCGCCAATGCGATGCGCTGCTGCTGCCCACCTGACAGCTGGGCCGGACGGCGCGTTATAAAATCTCCCATCTCAACCATATCCAGCGCGCGCTTCGCCTTAGCCTCACGCTCAGATTTTCCGAACTTGCGCACCTCCAAGGGGAACGACAGGTTCTCCCCGACAGTCATATGCGGGAACAAGGCATAGTTTTGGAACACCATACCAATGCCACGTTTGTGAGGTGGGATATTGTTGATGGGCTTTCCATCAAGCAAAATTTCTCCGTGCGTGGCGGTCTCAAATCCGGCCAACATCATCAGGCAGGTGGTTTTGCCGGAACCCGATGGGCCCAACATGGTTAAGAACTCACCCCGTGGAATAGCTAAATTCAGGTCTTTGACCACTAAAACTTCGCCGTCGTAACTCTTTTGCACGCGTTGAAATTCAACAAATGCTTTCGTCTGTGCCTCAGCCAAACCTTGATCCCCGTGTTTTCCAATCTCGGTGGATTGGTATTATTGTGTCGGTGATTAACAAACAAACATTAGCGTGACGCAACCGGAAACTTGAAAATATCGGCAATTTGACCCAATTTTTTTCGCGGCACCCGCTTCGGGCTGCATTACCTTGCAAAAAAACCTCGGAATGATCCGTTTTTTTTGAAGAAACTTGTCAAGGCAACTTTACGGGTCAGGTGCAAACAGAATCAGCCACCGCAAAAGTCGCCCCTGTCACTGGCACCATTCAGATTACGAAAGAAAAGACAGATCACGCCATTGAATTGTGCCGCAAAGAAGATATGTCTGGTTCGAGAAATTTTCGTGACAGGGACAGGAAAAACCATGGTTGACCGCAGCTTATTCATTGAGGCGATGCGCCATGTGGCGCAATCTGTCACGGTCGTCACCACTCAGGGCGCTGACGGATGCACGGGCGCAACCGTCAGCGCTTTTTCCTCTCTCTCGGCCGACCCGCCCTCCGTTTTGGTCTGTTTGAGATCCGACAGCCGGATCGGTCTGGCGGTGGGGCGCAATCGGGTATTTTGCGTTAATGTTCTGCCTGAAGGGGCAAGCGCGCTGGCTGGCCGCTTTGCGGGTCGATTTGACGCCGAAGAGCCCGATCGTTTTGGCGCCATCGACTGCCGCCACTCCCGCAGCGGGCCCGTGCTCAGCGGCGCCACAGCCTTCGAATGTACCGTGGATCAAATCATCACCCATGGCAGCCATGACATCTGTATTGGAAATGTGACAGCCATCACCAATGCCGCCACCCCCCCCTTGGCCTATATGGACGGCAGCTTTCACATTGTGCGCCCCGAAGGGGCCTCTTAGCCCCCAGCGCGGGACGCGCGCATGTTCCGCCGCATTGACGGAGGCCGCTCAACAGCCTACAACTCGACTAAGGCGGATATTTGGCCTTAAGATGATTATTGCCGATCCAGATTAGACAGTTACTATGAAGCCAAAACACTTTCGATATCTGTGGAAATTCTACAAAGATAAGAAACAGTGGTTGGATCAAGGCGGAAAAATAACGCGCGTGTTTCGAGTCCTGTCAGATTACTCCGACAGTGCCGGAACCGTTAAAGGCCATTATTTCCATCAAGATTTACTGATTGCAAGACTGATCCACGACCACAATCCCAAACGCCATATAGATATTGCCTCTCGCATTGATGGATTTGTCGCGCATGTGGCTTCATTTCGCGAGATCGAAGTGGTTGACGTGCGCCCCTTGCCGAAATCTGAACATGAAAACATCAAATTCCGCCAGGCCGATTTGATGAACCCACAGGATTTGGGTCAAACAGATTCTCTATCTTGTCTGCATGCAATTGAGCATTTTGGCCTGGGGCGCTACACGGATTCAATCGACGTAAATGGTCATATCAAGGGCATAAAGAACCTTGTGGGGATGGTGTCTGACGGCTGCCGATTGTACCTTAGCTTCCCAATTGGACAGGCAGACGAGGTCCATTTTAACGCCCATAGGGTGTTTCATGTCAGCTCCATCTTCGATCACCCATCTATTCAGAAGCACATGACGTTACAACGATTTGATTATGTCGATGATAGAGGTGATTTGCACCTGGACACCTCGGTGACAGAGGTCGATAGAAACATAAAATACGGCTGCGGAATTTATACATTTGAAAAGTCAAATTGAAGCATATTCTACCAAGTTGACGCCAGATTTTCGGATATGAGTAATTATATTAAATAACTTACACCGTTGTATTGCATCTAACCTCACAAGCCATGCGCCAGGTGTTCCAAGTAAAAAGGGGCCGCAAGGCCCCCGTTTAGTGCCTTATGTCGAACCGGTTACAAAGCGGCCATGACCTCGTCGCTGACCTCAAAATTGGCTGTGACACGCTGGACGTCATCGTCGTCTTCCAAGGTATCAATCAGCTTCATCAGCTTTTCCATACCCTCCAGATCCAACTCGGTGGTCGTTTGCGGCTTCCAGATCAGCTTGGCGCTCTCAGATTCGCCCAATTGCGCCTCCAAAGCGTTAGAGACCTCATTGAGGTCTGTATCAGCACAGAAAATCGCATGGCCGTCTTCGGTGGACTCCACATCTTCCGCCCCAGCTTCCAGCGCGGCCATCATCACTGTGTCCTCGTCGCCCACCTCCAACGGATAAAGCACCTGACCTTTGCGATCGAACATAAAAGACACCGAGCCTGTTTCGCCCAAATTTCCACCGCATTTGGTAAATGTGCTGCGGACGGTTGAGGCTGTGCGATTGCGGTTATCGGTCATTGCTTCCACGATCACCGCGACCCCGCCAGGCCCATAGCCCTCGTAGCGGATTTCATCATAGCTCTCGGCATCGCCGCCCTGGGATTTTTTAATCGCCCGATCAATCACATCTTTCGGAACAGATTGCGATTTCGCCTCTTTCACCGCCAAACGCAGCCGCGGGTTTTTATCGGGATCCGGATCGCCCATTTTGGCTGCAACGGTGATCTCCTTGGCCAATTTAGAAAATAATTTTGACCGCGCCGCATCCTGCCGCCCTTTGCGGTGCTGGATATTTGCCCATTTGGAATGGCCTGCCATGACAGCCCCCTAAGTTTAAAGATTTCGACCGTTTTTAGGCGGGGCGGCGGGGCAATTCAACCCATCTTTAGGTGCAATTCATACCAATCTCGTGAAAGCGCCCAGCGCGGCGGGATATTGGTGTTTTGCCGATATCTGAAAATGCGATCACCGCGCCCCACCAAAATTTCCCGCGTCTCTCGTCCCACGCCTTGGCTTTTCTGACCGCCGTCATCCTGCTGGATAGAGCGGCCAAAACCATGGGATGCACAGGGAGGCCAGCACGCCAATTGACAGGTTAAGCGGAATACCCACCTTCAAAAAATCCGTGAACTTATAGCCACCCGGCCCATAGACCAGCATATTGGTTTGATAGCCAATCGGCGTGGCAAAACTGGCGCTCGCCGCCACCATTACCGCGACCACTAATGGACGAGGATCCATGCCAAGCTGGGCTGCAATGCTGATTGCCAAAGGCGTGATCACCACAGCCACCGCATTGTTCGAAACCATTTCCGTCAGCACCGAGGTTAAAAGGTAGATTGCCCAGACGATCAAAAACCCCGGTAAAATCGCCAAGTAAGGCGCCAAACCACCGGCAATAAGCACGACTGCGCCCGAATGCTCCAGCGCGGCGCCAATGGCCAGCATGGCAAAAATCAACACCAAAAGCCGCCCATCAACGAATCCGAATGCCTCCTCTGCGTCAATGCAGCGGGTGACCAACACCACAGCCACAGCGACAATCGCCAGCAGAAAGATCGGTGCCACTTGAAAGGCCGCCAACCCCACAAGCCCCAACAATGCCAACAGCGCGATGGGGCTATGCGACCTGCGAAAGGCCCTCTCGGACGGTGCATTCACCTCCAGCACATCCATATCCGCGGCCAATCGTGCGATATCCTCAGCCGCCCCTTCCAACAAAAGTGTGTCGCCAATTCTGACCACCACATCATCCAGCGTGCCTTTGATGTTCTGATCACGGCGGTGCAGCGCCAATGTGTACACCCCGTAGCGCCGCCGCAGGCGCAGATCTCCCAAACTCCGGCCAATCATACGGCAGCCCGGTGAGACCAAAACTTCCACAGTAGAGGTCTGAACCGCGGAAATTTGATCCACCCGCCGCAGGCTCTTGTTGCTTTGGAGCGACAAAAGCTCGGTCATTTCGGTGCGCAGCACCACGCGGTCCCCCAATTGCAACTGCACATCTTGCAAACTGCGCCGCAAAGAGCGGTCACCGCGCAGCACGTCAACCAGCCGCACGCCCGGGCGTTTGAACAATTGCACGCCCGCCACCGCCCGGCCAATCAAATTCGACTCCGGCGGGATCACCGCTTCGGTAAAAAATTTCATCTTTGGGCGATCAGATAAGAGATTGGCCAAACTGGCACGGGTCGGCAGCAATCTCGGGGCGATAAACCGCAGATAGAACATGCCCCAGAGCACCAAAATAGCGCCCAAGGGTGTGACTTCGAAGATCGAAAACCCCGCCAGCCCATTGGCCCGCGCAACCCCATCGACCAAAAGATTGGTCGAGGTGCCAATCAGGGTTAAAGTCCCGCCCAAAATCGCCGCATAGGACAGGGGGATCAAGAGCTTGCTGGCCGATGTGTCCAGGGTTTTGGCCAATTGCACAAACACAGGGATCATCACCACCACCACAGGCGTATTGCTCACCACCGCAGAGGCCAGAACCACAAATCCAAACAAAAATCCCAACCCCAAGGCCGGGCTCCTTTGGGTCAGGCGATGGGCCAGTTTGGTAAATCCGATAAGACTGCCTGTGCGCACCAATGCGCCCATGACTAAAAACATGGCCGCGATGGTCCAAGGGGCAGGATTGGACAAAACCGCAAGCGCCACATCATAGGGCAGCACCCCGCTGATCAACAAAACAGCCACCCCAAAAATCGCGACGACCTCCGTTGGGAAGCTTTCGCGCAGAAATAACAAAAACATCACGGCGACCACCCCAAGCGCAAAAAGCGCTTGGCTGTGATCATTCAAAGTGAGGTTTTCCATTTTGAGTGTCCCTTAAATTCGGGCTGACCAAATAAATGCCCATGAACATCAAAGCCAAAGCCAGCCATATAGGTCCGGCGTAGCGTTCGCCTAAAATCAACATGGCCCAGCCCAGCCCCGCGGCGGTCACAACATAGCTCACCTGCACCGAAAAAACTGGACCGAACTGGCGCACAATCATCACATATAAAGTATAAACTATGGAGTGGATCAAGGCCGAGGTGACCACAGCCACATCCGCAATGCCCCAGACATGCAGCGGGTTGATCCATTGTCCGCTGTAGACGGCCAGCGGCCCGGTGATCCCCACCCCGATGATCGAAGCGCCCAAGAGCAGCTGCAATGGCCCCGCACCCCCCGTGCCAAAACGTGCCACGAAATTGCCCTCAAACGCATACATAAGGCTCGGCACCAACCCCAGAGGAATAAAAGCCAGCATGGCTGCATTTGGCAGGGCCTCAGGCACGCCAACAATCAACAAAACCGCAAATAGCCCCAAAGACAGACCGGCCATGCGTTTGAAACTGAACCGATCGAGGCCCAGCATCAAAGCAATTGGAAATGCGATCATGGGAATGAGGGATAAAAGCAAGGACATGATCCCCGCCGGCAGAACCGTATAGGCTTTGTAGGAGGCTGCATTTGGGATAACCGTCCCGATCAAGGCAATCGCCAGATAGAATGGAAGCACCCGCCGATTGATCGGCAAAGGTCGACGGCGGATCATATTGACCAGTCCCAAAACCACAGCGCTTATGGACATCTGCCAAAAAATCAGCCCCAGCGGTTGATAGCCGCTGGACACAGCGATTTTCGCCAATGGCTGAGTTGCCCCCCAGCTGATGCCGATAAACAAAAGCCAACCATAGGGGATAAGACGCCTCATTCAGATGACGCCCCATCTGATTGGCTCAAGACCCCGCCATGGCGGATCATCTGGATGGATTTGGCCTTGCCAGTGGACTCCTCCGTTTCAACCAAAAGACCGCAGAGAGTCGCCGGTCCCAGAGCCGGCTCAAACCGCGCCTTGGGCATGCCAGTGATAAAACGGCGCAGCGGCTCGGCCTTTTGCATACCGATAACGGAGTTGTAATCACCGCACATGCCGGCATCGCTTTGAAAGCCCGTGCCGCGTTCCAAAATCTGCGCATCGGCCGTGGGCACATGGGTGTGCGAGCCCACAACCACACTGGCCTTGCCATCGCAAAAATGCCCCATCGCCATTTTTTCAGAGGTGGCCTCACAATGGATGTCCACCAAGCTCGCCGCAACCTGCCCGCCCAAAGGATGGCGCGACAATATGGCGTCCACAGCGGAAAACGGATCGTCGAAGGGCCGCTTCATAAAGACCTGCCCCAGAACTTGCGCCACCAAAACCTTTCGTCCACGCGTGGCCGTGAAAATCGCCGCCCCGCGCCCCGGTGCTGATTTGGAAAAGTTGAGCGGGCGGATGATGCGGGGTTCGGTTTCGATGAATTGCAGCATATCCTTTTGATCAAAGGCATGATCGCCAAGCGTGATGCAATCGGCGCCCGCCTTTAGAATTTCCTGAGCATGGTTGCCGGACAGCCCCATGCCACCGGTGGCATTCTCGCCGTTGACCACAACAAAATCCGCCTTCAAACGCGCCCGCAAATCGGGCAGCTCATTTGAAATTGCCTGCCGCCCGGAGCGGCCCATCACATCACCAAGATATAGAATTTTCATGGCACCCCCTTAGGCCTCAGTTGGCGCTAAAGCAAGACGGGCGCTTGGCTTTAGATTTCTGCAAAGTCGTATTGCGCGGCGATGCGAACGGGGAAGTTGACGGATCTGGCGATGAAGCAGACATCATGGATCTGGTCATGCACCGCATCGGCCGCCTGCGCGTCCATTCCGGGCGCCAATGTGATCTGCGGCCGCAGCGTTGCCGCAACAAAGCGCCCCGCCCCAGAAGGCGCGCTCTCACCATGGCCGATAGGGTGATCTTCATAGCCCATCACAACAATCCCAGCATTGAAAGACAAATGTAAAAACCACATCATATGACAAGAGCTCAGCGCGGTGATCAGCAAGTCTTCGGGATTATACAGCGGAGGATCCCCACCCAATAGCGGATCATTGGAGCAGTCTAGGACCGGTTTTCCCGGGCTGCACAGCTGCCAGCGCCGATCATAGCCCTCGTAACGTGCATTGCCATCGCCGCGATTGCCTGTCCAACGAATATGTGATGTGAAATCATGCACGGCAGGTATAGCTCCTAAACTTATGTTTTAAATCGTATTAAATGCGCAGTTGAGCGCCCTGGCAAGTATAAATTTTGCATCACAAACCCCTCTGCACAACGCAATTTCGACGCGCAAAGAGGGCAGTGCCGGCCTGGGCAGGCGCAGCCGGGTGTTGTCACCGGGCAAAGTGTTTTGGCTTGGCGGCTCGGTTATTCGGAGGTCTTTCATAACCACCGCTCACAGCTTCGGCCGGGCTTCTGCCAAGGATTGCCCGGCCTCTGCGCAGCGGCGGAGCAGCGGTGAGACCTTCCAAGCCACAGGATCCTCCCGCGCCAAAATCTCAAGCTGCGCCACGATTGCCTTCACCCCAAGACTGTCTGCATAATCCATCAGCCCGCCGCGCCAGCGCGGGAAGCCGTAGCCAAAAACCGTTACCAGATCGATGTCACTGGCCGATTGCGCAATGCCCGCGTCCAAAATATCAGCTGCCTCATTGATCATGGCCAGTAAAAGCCTTCGGCAGATCTCTGGCCCAGAATAATCCGTGCGAGACATTCCGGCAAAATGCGCCTCCTCTATGGCCAGATCCGCCACGATTGGATCCTCCACCTTGCCCCCACCCCCGGGGTAGCGATACCAACCTGCACCTGTCTTGCGGCCCAATTTCCCCAGCTCAATCATGCGATCGGCAATGGGGATATAGCGCCTGTTTGGATCGCGAGTCGGCGCCTGACGTTGCCGATTGGCATGGGCGATATCCAAGCCCGAGAGATCCTGGGCTTCATAGGGTCCCATGGCATAGCCAAAATCTACCATGGCCTCATCCACGTCCCAAGGGGTTGAACCATCCATGAACACCGTATCGGCCGCCTCACGATAGCGCGCTAAAATGCGATTGCCGATAAACCCATCACAGACCCCGGCCAAAACCGGAACCTTGCCCAGGCGTTTTGCCAAAGCATACCCCGTGGAAATCGCACGATCGCTGCTCTGTGCCCCTTGAACAATTTCCAACAATTTCATGATATGGGCCGGTGCGAAGAAATGCAGGCCGATGACACGCGTGGGATCCATAAGCCGCGCGGCCATCTCATTCACATCCAGATAAGACGTATTGGTGGCCAGCACGGCATCCGCTGGCATCACAGCTTCCAATTTGGCTAAAATTTCGTGTTTCACCGCCATATCTTCAAACACCGCCTCAATAGCCAATTGCGCAGAGGCCGCTTCGCTATATTGCGTGCTCAGCGTCATCCGGCGGCGCTGATCGGCGGCCTGAGCGGCATCTATGATACCCCGTCTTAAGCTGGCCTCGGTAAGTTTGCCGATCGTGTCTTCAGCCCGTTGCAGCCCGGCGGCATCTGCCTCCAATACCGTGACCTGCAGGCCCGCTGCCAAAAGCGCATAGGCAATCCCGGCGCCCATCGTGCCGCCACCAACCACCACCGCGTGCCGCACCTCCAACGCCACGCCTCTTAAATGCGCTGGTGCTTTCGCGGCGCGCTGCGCAAAGAAAATATGTCTCAACGCCTTGGCTTGTGGCCCGGTCTTCAGCTCCAAAAACACCTGGCGTTCCTGCGTCAAAGCCTGGTGAAATGGCAAAGACAGCCCTGCCTCGATCACCTCAAGCGCCCGCAAAGGCGCCTCTTGCCCAGCCATTTTTGCTTTTAGATTTTCACGCGCCATGTGGAACAGATCCGGGTCATGCGCGGGGGCATGAAATTCCCATGTGGGCACAATGCAGCCCAGCTCTTCGCTGTTGACCATGAAGGCAGCCTCAATGGGATCGTCCTCCACCGCATGGACCAATCCCGCCGAGCGGGCCTCTTGCGCCCCAATGGGCTTGCCCATGGTGATCATCTCAACGGCTTTTTGCAGCCCGACCAGACGCGGCAGGCGCGCGGTGCCACCGGCTCCAGGGATAACCCCCAACGTCACCTCCGGCAGGCCAATGCGCGCATCAGGCGCCATAATGCGCATGCGGCAGGCCATGGCAATTTCAGCGCCGCCCCCCAAGGCCACGCCCTCAATTGCGGCAATCCACGGCACGAAGCTTTCATCAATCGCATTCAAAACCTCCGGCAGATGCGGCACTTGCGGTGGGCTGTCAAATTCCTTTGCGTCTGCGCCCGCTGCGAAAACGCCCCCGGCACCAAAGACAATGACCCGGTCCAACCTGTCCCGCTCCGCCCAGCGCACCGCCTCAAGCAGACCTTGGCGGAGGGCTTGGCCAATGGCGTTCACCGGTGGATTGCTCAAGGTTACATAGCCAACATGATTTTCACTGCGCATGGTCACCTGCATCGGACCCCTCCTTGAGAATATGAAAAAGCGGCGCGGATGTTACACCGCCCGCGCATTTAGAATTTGACAGCTCTCAATGAGCTGGGACAATTCGATCTGGCTTTGGTTCACCGATTTGCCACTGGTGTCCAAAACATGATCGGACTGCGTGTAGAGAGCCTCGCGCGATCTCAAAATTTGGCGCAATTGGATCATCGCCTGCGGATTGTCCTGCATCGGTCGCACGTCGCCTTGCGCACGCACGCGCTCCATATGCTCCGAAGCAGAGGCTTTTAGCCACACCGTGTGGAAGCGCGACAACACATGGTAAAAACTACCCTCCTCCGACACGATTCCGCCTGCCACGGCGACAACAGCGCGGCTGTGCCCCTCAATAATGCCCGTCAAAGTATCGGCCTCAAGCTGGCGATAGCCCTCTTGCCCGTAGAGCGCGATGATCTCGCGAAGCGCCATGCCTGCATTTTTTTCAATCTCGCGGTTCAGCTCAATAAATGGCGCGTCAAACACCTTCGCCACCCGTGCGCCCAGGGTTGATTTCCCGGCCCCCCGCAGACCCACCAGACACAGGCGCTGCGCTTTTTGCCGCCCCATACGCTCGGGATCTAGCACCTGCAAGACCCGCGCGCGCACAGCGGCATCGGCGCGCGCATAAAGCTGTGCGATATGCGGTAAGTCCGAATGAAACATCGCATCCGCCATCAAGAAATGCTCCAACGGCTGCTCCAAGGCCGCAGCGAGTTTGATCAAGAGGCCAATGGAGATATTGCCATCTCCAGCCTCAACTTTGGCCAAATACCGCGGTGAAACGCCCGAGCGCTCGGACAGGCTGCGACGGCTTAACCCTTGGGATTTTCGCATCTGCCGTAGGCGCGTGCCCAAACTGCGCAAAAGCGCAGCGCTTGGCGGGTCAAGAGCCGCGCTCTTTTGAACATTCAAGTGATCGTTGCGCTCAAAACTCATCGGGCCGACTCCGCCATGGCGCTTAGGACAATCTCACGCAGATCCACCGGTGGGGGGCATTTCTTAAACGCATTCGCGGTGACAAAAACATTGACCGACCGGCTGGAAAAACACCGCTGCCCCTCTTGCTCACCATCGACGCGGAAGGTGATGGATGTCTCGCCCAAATGCTCGGGCCAAACATAGCACAATAGGGGATGACGGGGCGTGACCGGGCGGGCAAAATCCATTTCCAGCCGCACAAAAGGCGTTCCCAAATTGCGGTCAACTTCCAACTGGAACCAGCCATCACCGCCCAGCTGCGCTTCCCACCAGCCATTAATTGCGTCCAATGCAAACCATGGCAGACGGCCCGTATAGACGATGCGCGCAGGATCACAATCGCCCCATGTCACATTGATTTTATGACAAAATGCGCCAAGGGGGCGCGGGTCCATCTCAGTAGGTTTCGACATGATAGCGTCCAGCTTCACGCAGGGTGTCGCGCAGATCAGGCCAGTTGCCTCCGAAGCTTTGGGCAATCTCCTCAAAGGCCGCCTCCACGCCCGCTTCCATTTCCTTCAAGCCACAAATGTAAATATGGGTCTGGCCATCTTGTAGCATCCCGGCCACCAGATCCCGCGCCTGTCGCATACAATCTTGCACATATTCCCGCGGTCCACCCGCAACGCGGCTATAGCTGAGGTGCTTTTGCAAAAGAGACTCGGGCAATTTGTTGAGCGGGCCGAAATAGGGCAGGCTTTCGGGCGTCCGCGCGCCAAAGAACATGACCATACCCCCATCTTTCGGGCCCACGCGGCGTTGCCGGGCCATTGTGAAAGCCCGCATCGGCGCCGAACCCGTGCCTGTGCAAATCATCAACAAGCGCGCCTCTTGATCTGCAGGCATCAAGAAGGTGGCGCCAAAAGGCCCGGTGACATTCACCCGGTCACCGGGCTGCAAATCACAGATGTAGTTGGAGCACACGCCCTGTGCCTCGCGCTTCACGGTCAAAGACACATTGTGATACCCTGGCCGCTCGCCGTCCTGCGGGCTTGACACAGAATAGAGCCGGGGCAAATGCGCCTTGCCTTCGCAATCCTCGCCAGGGGCAAGAATGCCCAAAGATTGGCCCTCAAGCACAGGAAAGGGCCGGCCTTGGAAGTCTAGGATGATATGGCGGACATCGTGCTCTGGATCTTGGGTCAACGGATAATTGCCCTGCACCACCGCCTCAACGGGATGGCTAAGATTGTAAAGATTCACGGTTGGTTTTGCCGCAGAGACGGGCGCCACCGCCCGACCACCCGCGCCTTTTTGCGCCTCGGCCAGAAGCGCGGCGATCGGGTCTTGCTCTCCCTCCGCTCCGTCCGCAGGATCCACTGGGGCGGCCAGCTCTTCCTGTTCAGGCAGCTCCTCCCACTCATATTGCGCCTCAAGCGTGTAGGGCGTTTCAACCACCCGCCATTCGTCAATGGAGCCTGTGGGGCAAACGGGAATGCAATCCATGCAAAAATTACACAGATCCGCATTGACCACCACATTGTTATCATCATGTTCAATCGCCCCAAGCGGACAGGTCATCTCGCAGGTGTAACAGCGGATGCAGATCTCTGGATCGATCAGATGTTGTTTGAGCGGCGTGTTCATATCGGTTCCTTCCGTGCCGGTCGCAACCAGGTCTTAGGCCATGTGCAATTTGACATATTCAAAGTCACCGGGCTTGTTGTCGATGCCCACCTTGGGCGCTGCGATCCAAGGTGCGAATTTGCCAGGCTCAAAACAAGGCACCATCAGCGATTGAATATAGGCGCCGTCCTCCTTGGTCGGCAGCCATTTTCCCGCCTGCGCCTCCCACTCTGCTTGGGAAATCACATCCCCCGCCGGGTTGGCTTTGATCGCAGCAAAGACGCCTATTTGACGATGGAAGGCCTCATGCGGCAAAGCCAGTTCAAACTCAATTCCGGTTTTGGCGATGAGCTTGTTCCACCGACCAATTCCGCCCGAGGCATCGCGGATATAATCATCCCGCAGGCGCATATTTATAGCGGTCAGCGCCGGAACCTCTTGGGCAACAATCTGGCCATCGACGACGCTACGCACGGTGTAGCTGTCATGTTTGAGCTGGTGGTCGTCTTGAATACGCTGCTCCATATAGCGGCCTTTGATGCCGGAATTGAAGGCATTGGCCGCATTGGTCGAGACTTCTTGACCAAACAGATCCAGCGACAAGGAATAATGCAGATTGAGCTTTTTCTGGATGGTCGGCAGATCAATCACGCCCAAATCCCGCACCTTACCGATGTCATAGGGATCTGTGATCCCGGCTTTATTCATCGCCTCGCAGGTGGCCTGCACCACACGGCCCACGCCGGTCTCGCCAACGAACATGTGATGGGCTTCCTCGGTGAGCATAAAGCGGCAGGTGCGGCTGAGCGGATCAAAACCTGATTGCGCCAGGCTTTCCAGCTGCATCTTGCCATCGCGGTCGGTGAAATAGGTGAACATGAAAAACGACAGCCAATCTGGTGTCTCCTCATTGAAGGCCCCCAGCATGCGCGGCGCTTCCTCCGAACCTGACGAACGGCGCAGCAAGTCATCCGCCTCTTCCCGCCCGTCTTTGCCAAAATATTTTTGCAACAGATAGACCATCGCCCAGAGGTGACGCCCCTCCTCCACATTCACCTGAAACAGGTTGCGCATGTCATAAAGTGATGGCGCCGTGAGGCCGAGAAATCGCTGTTGTTCCACAGATCCCGGCTCTGTATCTCCTTGGATTACGATCAAGCGCTTGAGCATATTGCGATACTCACCGGGCACCTCTTGCCAGGCAGGCTGCCCGGCATGCTCCCCCATCGGGATCACGCGGTCTTCCACTTGCGGCGCCAAGAGGACACCCCAGCGGTATTCTGGCATTTTTACATAATCAAACTTGGCCCAACCCTTTGGATCCACGCTGACCGCTGTGCGCAGATACACCATGCTGTCTTGAAAATTCTGCGGGATCAGATCATTCCACCAATTGATATAGCCCGGATGCCATTTCTCCAGCGCTTTGAGAACCTTACGGTCCTCCGATAGGCCCACGTTATTGGGAATCATCGTGTCATAATTGACGTTAATTAGATCCAGCATTTCTATCTCCTGTTGATCAAACCCAGCAGTGGCACATGGCCCGTTGGTGAGCATCCATGGGCGTCTACACCCGTTCCATATCGAAATTTCCGCGCAGGCCCGTGCCATAGCGCTGCAAAGCACCCTCTTGGCCCACCGCATTTGGACGGTTGAAAATCCAATTTTGCCAAGCGGTCAGACGACCAAAGATACGCGTTTCCATCGTCTCTGGACCGGCAAACCGCAAATTGGCCTCCATCCCCGTCATCGCATCGGGGGAAAAGCTGGCGCGTTCTTCCATGAAAATACGCAGCTCATCATCCCAATCAATATCATCAAGGATCATTGTCACCAGGCCCAAGGCATCGGCCTGCTCTGCCGCGAGTGGCACGCCGATCATGTCCTGCGCCTGTTCGACACGCTCAGGCTCGCCCAGAAACCGCGTTTGCAATCGGGTCAAATCATTGCCCATGGGGACTGGACCGAAATTCGCAGCCGACAGGCAAATTTCAGCCTCGGGTCGTTCATCATCTTCGAACTCCCCCTCCATCATATAGGTCCGATCCACCGCAAAGAGTATTTCTGACAATAGCCCGGCAAAACAAGAACCGTTTTCCACAAAAGCCGCCAAAGAGCGCGAGGTCACATCGATCCGCTTGAGCGTGCGTTTCCAGTAATGACGGATTTCGGCCGCCAGCCAGTGATCGCTCGTGGCAATCACAGCCTCATGGGCCAAAAAGGCCGCGCCATCCCCTTGGGATTTAAACACCCAAAGCCCAAGATCCATTTCGTTAAACCGCAGATGCAAAATCGCATCTTCAAGCTCTCGGCAAAGCTTCAGAATATAGGCTTGATCACCCTGCGCTTGCAGCTCTGCGATATCGGCCGGAGCTGGGGCGGTCGGACCTTTGAGTGTAATTTCTGCCCGGCGGTGTGCAGGGTCCAAAGTCACATCAATATGCTCGTAAACCATGCCAGAGTCAGTCATCTGCCGCTCAAGCGGGCCAAGCAAAATTCCCGGAGAGGCAACGGCTTTGTCCGAGGCGGCTGCAAATTCTAAAGCGCGGTCCTGAACGGTTTGATCAAATTTGGAATTGGCAATGACCTCATCGACCAAGCGCCAGTCTTTGGCCCGTTTGCCCTTCACACCCTCTTCGATTGAGCAAAAGATATCAGCCAAATCGCGGCGCATTTTGCGCTTATCGGTGATGCGGGTTAGACCACCCGTGCCGGGCAGAACCGCCAGAAGTGGCACTTCGGGCAATCCCACGGCCGAGCTGCTGTCATCCGTCAGCATAATATAGTTGCACGCCAAGGCCAGCTCATAGCCCCCGCCGGCGCAGGCCCCTTTGATGGCCGCAATATATTTTTGGCCACTATCGGCCTCCGCCGCCTCATAGGTGTTGCGGGTTTCATTGGTGAACTTGCAAAAATTCACCTTGTGGCTATGGGCCGCGCCGCCCAGCATGCGGATATTTGCCCCGGCGCAAAAGACTTTCTCCTTGCCCGATTGCATGACCACAACCTTAACCTCGGGATGTTCAAACCGCATTCGCTGGACGATATCGTTCAGCTCAATATCCACCCCGAGATCATAGGAATTCAATTTCAGCTCATAGCCTTCAAACAATCCGGCGGTCTCATCTACATCCATAATCAAATTGGCCACATCCCCATGATAGGTGACACGCCAATGGCGATATTTAGCCGGATCGGTCCGAAAATCTATGACTTGGGTCATGCAGGAAGCCCTTTTGTGGTTTGGCATCAGGCTAGAGAAGAGATCGGAGGAAGTAAACGATTTCGTGCATAATAGAACATAAATTTACTTACTATTTTTCAATTAGTTGGAATTATAAAACCAAATTGCTGGCATTTTATGCACTATAATTCACCATAGGCACGGGCCTCCACCGCCTCCAGGCGCGCCATAATCTGAGAGATGTCTTGCCCCATAACCCGCGCCCCGGTCAGCTTCTCCAACAATCCGCGCACCATAATGCACAGACGACTCGCCGCCTTTGGACGCTGCATCCTGAGCTTGAGCTGCGCATTGGCGAGCTGGATCAAGGCCTGTAGCAGACGGCGTTCCTCACTGCCCTCCTCGAGAGCCATCCAGACAGGCTCAAACAGCTCGTGAGCCTCCCAAAAATATCCGCGCTGCAGATAAAACAATCCCGTGCAAAAGGCCTCACTTTGCGCCAATTGCGCGGGGCTCATGCCCAGCTGTGCTGTGGCGCATATGGGCACAAACCGCCCCTCCGCATGGCGTGCGGTCTGTCCTGGAACATAGGCATGTTCCGGAACGTCTCGCGCCGCGCCCGTCAAGATGCGACACCGGGCCTGGCCGGCGCGTGGTCCAAATCTGCGCAAAAGCGCGAGAGCTCGCGCAAAACCCACTCTGATCGCTCATAGCAGGGATCATGGCCGCAACCGGGCAGAACAACCCGCTCCACCGGCGTCGGGCAACGGCGTTCAATCTCATCGATTTGCGCCAATGTGCCATATTGGTCCTCTGCGCCTTGAATGGCCAAGACCGGCACGCCGATACCGTCAAGCGCATCTGAAACAGTCCAATCTTTAAACCCAGGATGCAGCCAGGCGTCATTCCAGCCACGAAAGCAATTGTCGGGATCATGGTGGTGCCGCGACAATCGCGACCGCAAATATCCACTGTCAAACGCCTGTTTCGCCCGCACGATTTCGCGCAGACCAATCTCCTCGGTGAAAAAATGTGGCGCAATGGTGACAAGGCCGCACAGCCGCGGATCTGGCACCGTTCCCGCATAGATCGCCGCAATCGTAGCCCCATCACTATGGCCCATCAAAAGGCCGCGTTCAAACCCGATGGCATTCAGAACCTCGGGCAGAACCAGGCGCGCCTCACGGGTCATGTAATCGAGCGGGCGCGGCAGAGCGGCCGGGTCAGAGCCGCCATAGCCCGCCCGCGAATAGGCGCAGACCCCCCAGCCTGTCGCGGCACTCAGCCGCTCTGGAAAATCGCGCCAAAGATCGCGAGACCCTAACCCCTCATGCAGCAAGACCACAGTTGGCGCCTCAGCTGGCGCTGGCCCCAGGCGGCCATATTCCAGCCACTTCCCCCCCGCCTTCAACGATCCCACATCTGCCCATCGGGCGCTCACGACCGGCCGCGCAGTTTGAAGCGTTGGATTTTGCCGGTAGAGGTTTTCGGCAAGTCGTCAATGATCTCGATCCATCTGGGATATTTCCACTTGCCGATTTTGTCTTTGATAAACGCGCGAATGCCCGCCACCGCCTCCGGTCCATGCCCCGGCTTCAGCACCACAAAGGCTTTGGGTTTTTCCAAATCATCCTCATCGCGATGGGCCACAACAGCGGCCTCCAATACGGCTGGAAACGCGACCAGGGCCTGCTCAATCTCAAATGGGCTGACCCAGATGCCAGAGACCTTGAACATATCATCTGTGCGCCCACAATAGATAAAGCGGCCCGCCGCAGTGCGTTCATATTTATCACCCGTGCGGGTCCATTCTCCTTCGAAGGTTCGGCGGGTTTTATCGCGTTGGTTCCAATAATCGGCGGCGGCAGATCCGCCGCGTACCAAAAGCTCCCCCACAACGCCAGTGTCAACCTCGGCGCCATCCTCATCGACCAGCCGAACCTCATAGCCCGGAACCGCCGTGCCCGATGTGCCATACTGCACGTCACCAGGCCGGTTGGAGAGGAAAATATGCAGCATTTCCGTTGATCCGACCCCGTCGATAATATCGATGCCCATAAGATCACGCCACTTGCGGCCAATTTCCGCCGGCAACGCCTCTCCGGCTGAGGTGCAGCAACGCAGCGGCACCTGAGGCGCCGCCCCATCCGTCTCCCACTTGTGCAGCAGCGCGGCATAGAGCGTCGGGACACCGTAGTAAACTGTGGGCTGATGGGCCTCCAAAATATGGCTCACAGTGTCTGGTGTCGGCCGGCCATTAAACAACACGCTGGTGGCCCCAACCGACATGGGAAATGACATGCCATTGCCCAGCCCATAGGCAAAAAACAATTTGGCAGCGGAAAACACCTTGTCAGTCTCCTGAATATCCAAAACCTGCCGGGCGAATGTGTCACAGGTTTGGCGCAATGCGGAATGCACATGCCGCACGCCCTTCGGCGCACCCGTTGAACCGGACGAATAGAGCCAAAATGCGATTTCATCTGCCGAGCACTCCAGCGTCTCTGCGGGCGTGGTTCCGGCCACAAACGCCTCCCAAGACTGGGTTCCCTCCGGGGCCTCGGGGCCGATCACAACAATGTGGCGCAGGTGCGGTGAGGCTTGCACCGCAGGCGCAACCACATCCCAAAGCTCTTGCGAGACAAAGGCAATCGCAGCCCGGCTGTCTCGCAGAATGGCGCCATAGACGTCCGTGGACAATAATGTGTTGAGTGCAACGGGCACAACACCCGCCTTCAGAGCACCCCAGAAAATCTGCGGAAACTCGATTTGATCAAGCACAAACATCGCCGCGCGCGCTTCTCGTGAAATGCCGGAGCGCGTTAAGGCATCGGCGACTTGGCCCGCGCCCTCGGCCAGCGCCCCATAGGTCAGCTGCCGCCCGCCCTCCCAGGCTTCCTCAAATGCGGTTTTCGCGCCGCGCCCCTCTGCGATGTGCCGATCCACAAACCAATGCGACGCGTTGCCCGTCATGATCAGATCTCCTCCCAAAGAACGTTGAACCAGAGGGGCTGCAAATGCTGTCCAGCCCGATCTGTCGCCGGGCTTGGGTCAGCTCTTGCCAAGACCCTCAGTTTTTTAGAGCATACGAAATTTGCAGCCGCCCGCAACCCAGCAGGCCACCCACGCCAAAAAACAGCATTTTTCCCTGAAGACTTCTGCAAAACTCAGCCGCCGAGCCAAAACCCGATCCAAGCCTTGGATTAGCTGGAAAATTGCACGATCCGGTCTTCCGTCACAATCATGTCAAGCGGTTGATCTGTGGGCTCTAAGGGCAACGCCTCCGCCTGTTGCGCGTTGAACGCAAAGCCAATGGCCAATACCGGCCCACGGGCCCGCAGCCCCTCCAGCGTGCGGTCATAAAACCCGCCACCATAGCCCAGACGCCCACCCTGCGCATCCCAAGCCACAAGCGGCACGATCACAATTTCTGGCACCATCCATGTGAGTTCAACCGGAATCAGCGCCTTAAACGCCCCCTCCACCATTTGCATGCCGGGTGTATAGAGCGCAAAACGCAAAGGCGCCCCAGCCGCTTGAATCACCGGCAGGCCGACCGGTCCATGGGCTGAGGCCTCTGCCAAAGCCGGGGACGGGTCAATTTCCGTACCGATGGGCATGAAGCCTGCCACGGGCGCGCCGCGATAACCGGCCAAAACATCCGACAATACACCAGCGCTTGCCCCGCTTTGCGCCGCATGGGCCTGTTTGCGACGGGCAAAAGCCGCGCGCCGTGCCTCCGTCTTTTGCGCCTCTAGACTCACAACAACATCCAGGCAGCAAGCCCCAGAAAGGCAAAAAAGCCGACCACATCGGTCACAGTGGTCACAAAGGCACCCGAAGCCAAAGCCGGGTCGATGCCAATTTTCTCGAGCGCCACCGGGATCACCGTGCCGGCCAGCCCTGCCACGACCATATTGAGCACCATGGCCAGCGCCAAGACCCACCCGATGATCGAAGAGCCAAACCAGAAATATCCGACGAAACCCAAAACCAGCGCAAAGATCATGCCATTGAGAAGCCCCACCAGGACTTCCCGGCGGATAACCCGCCAGACATTGGAGGTCGTCAAATCCTTAGTCGCAATGGCCCGCACGGCCACGGTGAGCGACTGCGTGCCGGCATTGCCACCCATCGATGCGACAATCGGCATCAAAACCGCCAGCGCCACAAATTGCGCAATCGTGGCTTCGAACATAGAAATGACCAAAGACGCGATAATCGCCGTTGCCAAGTTCACCGCCAACCAGGGCAAACGACCGCGTGTGGTGTCCAAGACACTGTCCGACAGCGAGCCTTCCCCGACCCCCGCCAGACGCATCATATCCTCTTCATATTCCTCATCGAGCACGATCATCGCGTCATCAATGGTGATCACGCCGACAAGTCGATCATCGGCGTCCACAACCGGGGCAGAGATGAGATGATATTGATTGAAGGCATAGGCCACATCTTTTTCCGGCTGATCGACCGGAATGGTGCGAAAACTGTCTTCGGCAATCTCAAGCATCGGCGTGGCGCGCTTGGTGCCCAAAAGCTTGCCAAGTGTGACATAGCCCGTGGGACGCAGACGCGGGTCGATGAGGATCATATGGTAAAACTGTTCGGGCAAATCTTCTTGCCGGCGCAGGTAATCAATCGCTTGGCCCACGTTCCAATGCTCTGGCGCCATGACCACTTCGCGTTGCATCAAACGGCCGGCCGATTCCTCTGGGAAAGACAGGGATTGCTCGACAACAACCCGTTCCGCATCATCCAATGCGCCGAGGATGGCCTCTTGTTGCGGCTCGTCGAGATCTTCGAGCAGATCCACCACATCGTCGGAGTCCAAATCGCGCACCGCAACGGCCAACTCGGCCGCGTCCAGCCCATCGATGATATCTTCGCGGATGCTATCGTCCAGCTCCGACAAAACATCGCCATCAATGCCGTCTTTCCACAGGCGCAAGATTCCCGCTCGCACGGAGTCGCTCACCTGCTCTAAAAGGTCAGCAATATCAGCCGGATGCAAAGGGTCGAGCAGCGTGTGGAGCCGCTGCGCATCTTCATGCTCCACCGCCCCACGCACATCAGAGACCCTTTGGGCATCCAAAACATCGCTTGGCTCGACGGAGGTTTCATAAAGATCTGTCATACCTGCCTTTACGAAGTCTCATTTCATATGACAAGATATAGCCAGATAAAAGAATTTTTGGACTGCTTTTCATGACCGACACACTTCTCCTCGGACAAACCCTTTGTTTCAGCGGTGATCCCTTCCAGGCGCCCTGGCAGGAGGTCACCACGCATAGGCGAGATGGTGCTGTATTGCTGCGGGGTGGACAAATTGCTGAGGTGGGCGCGCGTGCAGCGCTCTGCCAAGCCCATCCTGGGGCCAAAATTGTCGATTATGGCGCGGATTTAATCGTTCCGGGCTTTGTCGATGCGCATGTGCACTATCCGCAAACCGCCATCATCGCCAGCTGGGGCAAGCGGCTCATCGACTGGCTGAACAGCTATACATTTCCCGAGGAAATGCGTCTGGCAGATCCCGATTACGCCGCCAAGATTGCTGGGCGTTACCTCGACATTGCCCTCAGTCATGGTACGACGACCATGGCCAGCTATTGCACCTCCGCCCCTGCTTCTGTCACCGCCTATTTTGAGGCAGCCCAGGCGCGCGGAATGCGCGTGGTGGGCGGCAAGACCTGTATGGATCGCAATGCGCCAGACGGCCTGATCGACACGGCGCAATCGGCTTATGATGACAGCAAAGATTTGATCGATACATGGCATGGGCGCGGCCGCTTGAGCTATGCCATCACCCCCCGGTTTTCACCGACATCAACCCCAGAGCAGCTCGCCGCCTTGGGCGGGCTGTGGCAAGAACGTCCGGACTGCTTGATGCAAACTCACCTGTCCGAGCAAACTGAAGAAATCGCCTGGGTGCGCAGCCTGTTTCCAGAGGCGCGCGACTATCTCGAGACCTATGCGCAATTCGGCCTGCTGGGCGCGCGCGGCCTTTATGGTCATGCCATCCATCTTGAGCCGCGCGAGATCGACCAATTGGCCGACGTCGGCGCCTCTGTGGTGCATTGCCCAACCTCCAACACCTTTATCGGATCGGGTCTTTTTGACCTTATGGGCCTGGCGCAGGCAGGGGTGAGCATGGGACTGGCCACCGATATCGGGGGGGGGTCCAATTTTTCCATGCTGCGCACCATGGCGGCGGCCTATGAGGTGGCGCAATTGCGCGGTCAAGCGCTGCATCCAGCGCAGCTTATGTGGCTGGCCTCTGAAGGGTCGGCGAAAGCGCTGCACCTGTCTGGCACTATCGGTCATCTGGGCGCAGGAGCCGAAGCAGACCTTTGTATTCTCAACCTAAGCTCAACAACCGCAATCGCCCAGCGCTATGAACATGCCAATGATTTTTGGGAGAGCTTGTTTCCCACGGTCATGATGGGCGATGACCGGGCCATTCGGCAAGTCTGGGTCGCGGGCGTTCCGGTCTAGGAAGACCTCGGCATATCAATCCAACCGCCAAGCCAAAACACTTTGCCCGGTGACAACACCGGGCTAGGCGCGCTCTTGCAGCGCACGCATCTGTAGATTTTGCCGGCGGGCCAAGGCGCGTTGATCCAGCGTGGTAATACGCCCCTCTGCGACCACCTGCTGGCCGTTGACAAAAACATCGCGTGCCAAAGTTGGCCCGGCCAAAAGGATGGCTGCGGGGTCCCAATTTCCGGCAGCATTTACATCACCCATATCCCAAATCACCACATCCGCACATTTTCCGGGTGCCAATGCGCCGCAATCCTCGCGGCCCAAAACCTGAGCCCCACCCAAAGTGGCGATCTCAAGCGCCTCACCCGGTGACATCGCGCCGGCGCCATAGGCCAGCCGTTGCAGCAACAGCGTCTGGCGCGCTTCGGCCATCAGGTTGCCTGCATCATTCGAAGCCGATCCGTCGACCCCAAGCCCAACCGGCACGCGCGCATCTCGCATCGCCCGTACCGGCGCAATGCCCGAGGCCAAACGGCAGTTGGAACAAGGACAATGGGCAACCCCGGTTTGCGTCCGCGCAAACAGCGAGATTTCCTCCGCATCGAGCTTGACGCAATGCGCATGCCAAACATCCGGCCCGGTCCAGCCCAAATCTTCGGCATATTGCCCGGGCCGCATCCCAAATTTTTCCAAACTATAGGCAATATCTTCGTCATTTTCCGCCAAATGGGTGTGCATCATCACCCCTTTGTCACGGGCCAAGAGCGCGGTATCGCGCATCAATTCGCGGCTGACAGAAAAAGGCGAGCAGGGCGCCACCCCAACCCGGCACATCGAGCCGGGGCGCGGATCGTGAAAGCCATAGATGACACGGATCATGTCCTCGAGAATATCGGCCTCCCGCTCGACCAAACCATCTGGCGGCAGGCCTCCGGCGCTTTCACCTATGCTCATAGCCCCCCGTGTGGGGTGAAATCGCATACCGATCTCTTGCGCGGCGTGTATCGTATCTTCCAGCCGCGCGCCATTGGGATAGAGATACAGGTGATCTGATGTGGTTGTGCAACCCGACAAAAGAAGTTCCGCCATCCCCACCTGAGCCGAGACAAAAAAGTCATCCGGGCGCATGGCCGACCAAATTGGATAGAGCGCTTGCAGCCAGCCAAAGAGGGCTGCGTCCTGCCCCGCGGGCACTGCGCGCGTCATGGTTTGATACAGGTGGTGATGGGTGTTGACCAATCCCGGCGTGACCAAACAGCCCGCCGCATTTACGACTGTGCAGCCCGTCGCTGGCAAATCAGGGCCCACCGCCACGATACGCCCATCGCGCATCAAAACATCCCCCGACGGCACGGCCCGCCGCATGTCATCCATCGTCAGCACCAAATCGGCGTTTTGAATTAGCGTGTCAGCCAAGTGGCACCTCGCGTAAGATCTCCAAAGCAGCCGCATGCAGCTCCGGCGTCGCCGCGCAGATGCATCTGCCCCCGTTCATCGGATTGCCCCCGCGCCAGTCACTGACCACCCCACCTGCTGCCTGCACAAGCGCCATAGGGGCTTGAATGTCATAGGCTTGCAGGCCGGCCTCAATCACCAAATCAATCTGCCCCGCAGCCAAAAGCGCATAGGCGTAGCAATCCATGCCGTAGCGGGTCAACTGACACTGCCCGGCCACGGCGTGGAAGGCCTCAGCCTCAAGCGGGCTGCCGACCTCCGGGAAGGTGGTGAAGATTGTCGCCTCTGACAAATGCCGCTTTCTGCGCGTGGCCAGCGGGGTTTTGACCCCATGGCGCTCCATAAAGGCCATGCCAAAGCCGCCGACAAACCGCTCCCCCGTATAGGGCTGATCGATCATTCCAAAAATCGGCTCGTGGCCGTCATTCAAGGCAATCAAAGTGCCCCAGGTGGGTGTCCCGCTGACATAACCTCGGGTGCCATCAATCGGATCAAGCACCCAGGATAGGCCAGATGTGCCGACGGTATTTTGAGCCTCTTCGCCAATGACAGAGTCCTCGGGCCGCTGTGCTTTCAACAGCGCACGCATTGCCGCCTCCGCCGCCTTATCGGCCTCGGTGACCGGATCAAACCCCTCCGACCATTTGTTGTGCGTCAACAAGGCTGGGGCGCGAAACCACTTCAAAGTCTGTTCGGCCGCCACATCAGCCAATTGAGAGGCAAGGGATAAGATCTCATCAGGGCTTGGCGTTTGATCGGTCATACGGCCTTCTTTCATAAGTCGGCCTATCTAGGGGGAGCTGCCCCAGTTGGTCAAGTAATCTGACCCAACAGCCCAAGCCACCGCCGAAGCAACCGGCATCAGTAACGTCGCAACAGGCACTTAAGCCGCGTCGCTCAATACCCGCGCCAAATCGAACAAGCGTTTACGCTGATGCTCAGGGATCGCATAATAGCACCGTACCAAATCTAAAGCTTCTTTATCTTCTAAAATATTTTTCTTCTGGGCTTTGTCATCGTCGATCTCGCCCAGACCTTCAAAGAAAAAAGTCACCGGCACATCCATGGCTTCTGAAATATCCCAAAGCCGAGATGCGCTGATCCGGTTGGTGCCGGTTTCATATTTTTGAATCTGTTGAAATTTAATACCTACTTTTTCGGCCAATTGCTGTTGGGTCATTCCGAACAGCCACCGCCTTTGTCGCACACGTTGTCCGACGTGTAGATCGACAGGATGTTTCATTCTCGTCTCCTAATGTTGTCCAAGCCGCAGAAAAATATCAATATATGTGGCTGGTCTGACATACTTTTGTATAGCACAGAAACTATTTCAAAAATAAACCAGAAAATTAACGATTTATTAATAAATTGTAATTTCGCGTTCTGTGACCTCGCGACTCTCACGCGCGAAATGATATCTGAATTGCCATTTTTTCAAAAATATCACCTATTTTATTGGCAAATATTCACCTGGGTGACGGCGTGGTTTCGCGGCTGGAACTTCCAACAGAGGGCGCCTATAAAAGGTAAAATGGTTAACAAACAAGGTGATTTCAGCCCATGCGCGCCCTTCAAGTCCAAGACCACAGCGAGAAACCTGTCTTTTTAGACAGGTCCATTCCCACGCTCGCTGCGAATCAAATTCTCATTCGCACAGCAGCCTGTGCTTTGAATTTCGCAGATCTGTTGATGATTCGCGGCACTTATCAGGAGACCCCTGCCCTCCCCTTCACCCTTGGCATGGAAGTGGCGGGCGAGGTCGCAGGTCTCGGCGCTGAGGTGACTGGCTTTGAGATCGGCGATCGCGTTGCAGGATTTGCCGGCTCTGGCGGTTTGGCCGAATATTGCCCGCTCGAGGCCACGCGCTGCTTAAAGCTCACCGATGGCATGAGCTTTGACACAGCCGCCTCCGCATTGATCAGCTATGGAACGTCGCATCTGGCCCTGACCCATCGCGCAAAACTCACCTCCGCCGACACTCTATTGGTGCTCGGCGCGGGTGGCGGTGTGGGGTTGACCGCGGTGGAAATCGGCGCAGCCCTTGGCGCAAGGGTCATCGCTGTGGCGCGCGGGCCAGAAAAATTACAAGTGTGCAAAGACCGAGGCGCGACCATCACCATTGACAGCGCAGAGGAAGATGTCGTGGCCAAAGTCAAATCTCTGGGCGGCGTCAATGTGGTTTATGACCCGGTTGGTGGGGATCCCTTTGTCGCTGCCCTCAAATGTTGCCGGCCCGAGGCGCGCTATCTGGTCATCGGCTTTGCCAGCGGTGATGTTCCGCAAATCAAAGCCAATCATCTCCTGGTCAAAAATGTGGATGTTTTGGGCTTTTATTGGGGTGGATATATGGGGTTTGCCCCACAGGTTTTGCTCCATAGCCTTAGGGATGTCTTTGCAATGATCTCAAAGGGGCAGCTCAATCCCCATATCGGCGGCAGCTATGACTTTGACCAAGCGTTAGAGGCATTGGCCGATCTTAAAGCGCGAAAATCCATCGGTAAGCTTGTGGTGCGGGGCCCGGTTTAACCTATCGGCCGCCATTTTTAAGGCATTCGGCAGAAATTGCAGAATTTAAGCTGCAATTCTTGCGGTTTCCCTTGAAATTTCACCCCATAAGCCCGATATTTAACCCAACGGTGCTTCGCGCGCCGAAAGCGTCATTTTTGGAGAGCAACATGGCAGATTTTAATACGATTTCCGCAAATGCAGGCAGTCGCAGCGCCGCGATTGATGCCGGCCTGCGGGCACATATGAACAAAGTCTATGGCACAATGTCCATTGGCATGGTGATCACCGCCGTTGCCGCTTGGGCCATTGCCGGCCTGGCCACGACGACAGATGCCAACATGGCCGCAGCGCAATTGCCAAATGGCAAATTGCTCACCAGCTTTGGTTTGGTGATCTACACCACTTGGTTGAAATATGTCATTATGCTGGCTCCGCTTGCGGTGCTGTTCTTGGGCATGGGCACAGTGATGCGCAGGGCCAGTGCAGCCGGGGCGCAACTGTTCTTCTTTATCTTCGCCACTTTGATCGGCTTGTCCCTCAGCTCAATCTTCATCCGCTATACAGGCCATTCGATCACGCAAACCTTCCTCGTGACCGCCATCGCTTTTGCGGGCTTGTCCCTCTATGGTTACACAACCAAGAAAGACATCTCCGGTTGGGGCAGCTTTCTAATCATGGGCGTCATTGGTCTTGTGGTTGCGATGATCGTCAACATTTTCCTGCAATCGCCTGCGCTCTTGTTTGCGATCTCAGCAATTGGTGTTTTGGTATTTGCCGGTCTCACCGCCTATGACACGCAGAATATCAAGAATGAGTATCTGGCCCACGCCCATCATGGCGATCAAGAGTGGCTCGCCAAATCCGCCATCTTTGGCGCATTGAACCTCTATCTTGATTTCTTGAACATGTTCCAGTTCCTGCTGATGTTCATGGGCAATAACGAATAAACCGGCCCCTTTGGTCGACACAACGCACACCTCGCCAGACATGGCGGGGTGTTTTTTTATGTCCAAGCTGAAACAAAACCCTCGGCTGACTGCCATACACGCATAAAAAAAGGCCGCGCAATTGATTGCACGACCTTTTGAAAATTGAAGGGGGCTTTCGCCTACTTAATTTTGCCTTCTTTGTATTCAACATGCTTGCGCGCAACCGGGTCATATTTCCGGGCAACCATTTTCTCGGTCATGGTGCGTGCGTTTTTCTTGGTCACATAAAAGTGGCCAGTGCCCGCGCTGGAATTCAGGCGGATCTTGATTGTGGTTGGCTTCGCCATGGTAATTCTCCTACGGGCGCAGCCTCATGGCCGCATTAATCCTGATCTGTCGGCTTTTAACGCCCCCAGCGGTGCTGTCAACCGATTCACGTGCTCAAAGCCAGTCAAATATGCGCGGGGAGCCTGTAAGCCGGATTTTGTCCAGATCCACGCCGTTGCCAGCGCAATCTTGGGCAATCATTCATCTCGGCGGCCTGTTACCAGGCCCCTCTAGCTGCCAACCCGAACCTGCGGGGTTGAAACGACCCATATGCGGTTCCTATTTGGCATTGCTCCCGGTGGGGCTTGCCGTGCCACGACTGTTGCCAGCCGCGCGGTGGGCTTTACCCCACCGTTTCACCATTACCTTGCATGCAAGGCTGTCTCTTCTCTGTGGCGCTATCCCTAGGGTTACCCCCGCCGGGCGTTACCCGGCACCGTTGTTTCACGGAGTCCGGACTTTCCTCGAAGGTTGCCCCCCGCGATTGCCCAGCCCCCCGCGCCCGGCCGTGTTACGAGGCTTACTGCATCGGGTCAAGCCAACTAAACTAGGTACGGCCCGCCATAAAACCCAAAATGTCCGCGACATTCTTCAAGCTGACCCCTCCGCAAAACCCTCTTCATAACGCCATTTCAACACGAAATGAGGGCAGCGCCTGCCGGGGGGCAGTCAGGCGCTGCCCGGTGTTGCCACCGGGCACAGTTCAATTGCGCCGATCTGTTAATGATTTCTCCTCAAAGGCGATGACAGAAAATCACCCTAGGCTCCCGAGACCGTCGCGGGGTAGCTTTGCGCGAGATCGGATAGGATTTGCAGGTCCTTTTCGCTGAGTGGGCCTGTAGCCTTGGGGCGGAAACGTTGGCGGAAGGCTTCGAGCAGGCAGTGTTCAGCAGCGGCCCATTCGGGCCTGCGGTAGCCGAACCGCTCGGCCGCCTCCGCGAAGGGCAGCAGGTGGCTATGGGGCGCGCCACGGTATACCGCGAGGCCCTCCTTGGCCAACTCCTGCCAATCAAACCAGCGCCCAGGGTCTTGTTTGCGTCCAGGGGCCATATCGGAGTGGCCAATCACCCCCTGCGCTGCGATGCCCCAGCGCTGCATCACCTCCTTGAGCAAGGATTTGAGCGCTTGCATCTGCGCGCTTGAAAAGGCGTGATCGCCCGCGTTGCATAGCTCAATACCGATGGAGGCAGAGTTCACATCTGTGCAGCCGCCCCAAGCGCCTGCGCCCGCATGCCAAGCCCGCTGGGCCTCTGGCACAAGCTGCACGGCCCCGCCGGATTGATCTAGAAAATAATGGGCTGAAACCTCATGGGCCGGATCACTCAACCGCTCAAGGGCGGCCTGCGCATTTGGCATCGCGGTATAATGGACAACAATCAAGGACGGGGTCACACCGCCCTTGCGCGGCCCAAAGTTCGACGACGAGCGCCGCTCTATGGGCAGCAGGCTCAGTTTGCCACCGCCAAGCGAAAGGGCCGCGGATCCCAACCACAGGCAAAGCCATCGCCATCAGGATCCAGACCATAGGCATCGCGCTCCGGCCCGCCCTTGGCCAAAAAGTCCTGCTGCGCCTCATCCTTGGAGCGATAGCGATCACAGCCGCCAAAGCTGATGACCTTGAGCCCGGTGCCGAACCGATTGTAGAGCTGCACCCCGATGGGGTTATTGGTCCGAAGGGCATAATCCACCACATTAGGCCGGCGGCCCGGGCGCCGCGGCAGGGCTTGCACGTCCATCACAATATATTTTGCCCGATTGGCGGCAATCCGCTCTGCATCGCTTTCCACGGTCTGCGCAGTGGCGACGACTTCAAAATCTTGTTCATTTGAGATTTGATTGACAGGCGGAGCCTCTTGCGTCGCACCCGGAGCAGTCTCCGTCGCCATCTGATTGCCTGAGCGGATCACATCGGTCGGAACCGCGCGTTGGCAGCCGCTTATTGCCAAGGCCAGAGCGATTATCACACCATACTTCATCCGCATCTCCTATCGGCTCGGCCAGCTCAGAACTGGCCACATGTCTCTATCGCCACCATTGGTTCGGCTTGGCATTGAATCCCAGCGCGTTTTCTAGGGCAAAGGCCGTATTGAGCAGATCCCCCTCTTCCCAAGGCCGGCCGATCAATTGCAGCCCCAACGGCAGGCCTTTTGAATCCAGCCCCGCTGGCACAGAAATGCCCGGCAGACCGGCCAAGTTTACCGTCACCGTAAACACATCAAACAAATACATCTGGACCGGGTCTGCATCGGCCATTTCGCCCAAGCCAAATGCGGCAGAGGGGGTTGAGGGGGTCAAAATAGCGTCTACCCCTGTGGCGAAGACATCATCAAAGTCTTTTTTGATCAAAGCGCGCACCCGGCGCGCCCGGTTGTAATAGGCATCATAAAACCCAGCCGAGAGCACATAGGTGCCCACCATCACGCGGCGCTGCACCTCGGCGCCGAACCCTTCGGCACGGGTTTTTTCATACATTTCTGTGATGCCATCCCCGGCCTCCAACTTTGCCCGATGACCAAAACGCACCCCATCATAGCGGGCCAGATTTGAGGATGCCTCTGCCGGCGCAATCACATAATAGGCAGGCAGCGCATATTTCGTATGCGGCAGGCTGATATCTTTGACAATCGCCCCAGCATCGCGCAGCATTTGGCGGCCTTCAGACCACAGGGTCTCCAACGCCTCAGGCATGCCCTCCACCCGGTATTCTTTCGGAATTCCAATGGTTTTCCCGCGAATATCCCCAGTCAAAGCAGCTTCAAAATTGGGCACAGGCAGGTTCATCGAGGTGCTGTCTTTGGCATCAAAGCCGCACATCGCCTCAAGCATGATCGCCGCATCGCGCACATCTTTGGTGATTGGACCGGCTTGGTCGAGCGAGGAGGCAAAGGCCACAATGCCCCAGCGTGAGCAGCGCCCATAGGTGGGTTTGATCCCCGTGATGCCGGTGAATGCCGCGGGCTGGCGAATGGAGCCGCCCGTATCGGTACCGGTCGCCGCCAGACAGGTTTCTGCCGCCACAGCCGCCGCCGAGCCGCCTGACGAGCCGCCCGGTGTCAAATCGTGCTCATCAACTTTCCAAGGGTTCACCGCATTGCCATAGACGGAGGTTTCATTGGATGAGCCCATGGCAAATTCATCCATATTCAACTTGCCCACCATAACTGCGCCAGCATCAAACAGCTTTTGCGACACGGTGGATTCGTATTCCGGTTTAAATCCATCCAAAATTGCGCTCGCCGCTTGGGTCGCGACGCCCTTGGTGCAAAACAGATCTTTCATGCCAATCGGCAAACCGCACATATCGGGCGCATCACCGGCCTGAATGCGCGCATCTGCAGCCTTGGCTTGGCTTCGGGCAATCTCTGAGGTGTCATGCACGAAGGCATTCAAAGGCTTGGACGCGGCAACCGCCGCAAGCGAGGCCTCTGTCAGCTCAACGGCCGTGGTTTCGCCAGCCCGCAGAGCATCGCGGGCACCGGCCAGCGTAAGTTTCATCAAATCAGACATTATTCCACCACCATCGGCACAGCAAAAAATCCCTCACGCGCATCGGGCGCATTGGCAAGCACAGCCGCTTGCTGATCGCCGTCGGTCACAGTATCGTCCCGACGGTAAAGCCGTTGCGGCGTGACAGAGGTCATCGGCTCAACCCCTTCCACATCCACTTCGTTCAACTGTTCAATAAAGCCTAAAATATTGGTGAACTCCTGAGCCAAGGCGGGCAAATCTGCCTCTTCCACCTTGATCCGAGCGAGCTTGGCCACGCGTCCGGCGGTTTTTGTGTCGATCGACATGGGTGATCCTTCACTATTTCAGTTGCTTCTTCGCTTACTAACTTGGGATTGGGACCTTGCCAAGGGCCCTGGCGGCTGCCCACCCGTCACGCGCGTTTTTGCGCGAAAAAACTTTGCAAGAGCGCGGCACAGTCCTCTTCGGAAATACCGCCAATCACCTCTGGCCTGTGATGGCTTTGCGGATGGGAGAACACGCGCGCGCCATGGTCTGTGCCGCCAGATTTCGGATCCGCGGCCCCGTAGATCACCCGCGCTATGCGCGCATGGGCCAAAGCTCCGGCACACATGGCGCAGGGCTCAAGTGTGACATAGAGCGTATATCCGGCCAAGCGCTCTTGCCCCAAAGCCGCCGCAGCGGCGCGTATCGCCAAGATTTCCGCATGGGCCGTCGGGTCGCAATCGCGCCGCGTCCGGTTGCCGGCCTTTGCCACAATTTGGCCACGCGCATCGACCAATACCGCCCCCACCGGCACCTCGCCGGCCTCGGCCGCCTGCCGCGCCTCGATTAGGGCCAAATCCATATGACTGTTAAAACCCATTCATCCCCGCTTGGCTTTGCTTTCAACACAGTCTAAGCCGAGCCTATGGCAGATGAAACACCAAAGGGCGATCGGATCGCCAAAGTTTTGGCCCGCGCAGGCGTGGCCTCACGGCGCGACAGTGAAAAACTGGTTGAAGCGGGCCGCATCAAAGTGAACGGCAAAAAGATATTCAGCCCCGCGCTGAACGTGCAAGCCAACGATAAGATCGAATTCGACGGCGAACCGATTGAGCCACCCGAAGAGCCCCGGCTTTGGCTCTATCACAAACCCATCGGCCTCGTGACCAGCGCCCGCGACGAGAAAGGCCGCGAGACCGTCTTCGACAAATTGCCCGAAGGGCTGCCGCGTGTGGTTTCTGTTGGGCGGTTGGATATGAACTCCGAAGGTCTGTTGCTGCTGACCAATGATGGCGGATTAAAGCGCACGCTTGAGCTGCCCAGCACCGGCTGGACCCGACGCTACCGCGTCCGTATCAAAGGCTATCCGCGTGAAGGGGCCTTTGAGCCTTTGACCCAAGGCATCACCGTGGAGGGCGAGCGTTTTCAGCCCATGACCATTCAAATGGATCGGCAAACCGGCGCAAACTTTTGGCTAACCATCGGCCTAAAGGAAGGCAAAAATCGCGAAATTCGCCGGGCGATGGAGTTTTTGGGCTTTACGGTCAACCGTCTCATCCGGATTTCTTACGGTCCGTTTCAGCTGCGCGACTTGAAGCCCGGCGAGGTGGAAGAGGTCAAACGCCGGGTGCTGGCCGATCAACTGGGGTGGTCGAACAAACCCAAGGTCTTGCCGCGCAAGTCTCGTGGCCCAAGCCGCAACGCTTAGGGCAAAGCGGCCCCTTAGGTGCCAATGCCAGCCGGATCAAAAGCGGTGGCTTTGACGATGGCGAAAATTGTCTGCCCCACTGCCAACCCCATGTTTTGGGAAGAATATTGCGTCACACGGGCCAAAAACAGCGTTTCGCCAGTTTTAAATTGCACCATCACGCCCGGACCCTGACCCGCGTGAAGCTGGGTGATTGTCCCTTCGAACACGTTAAGCGCAGAAAGGCCCTTGGGCTTCTCACGCGCCAAAACAATATCCTGCGCCGGGATGCGAATGCGAATGCTGCGGCCTTTCGTTTGGCTTAATTCCGGCAAAATCAACTGGCCGCCGTCAAAGCCCATGACCGCAAGCCCGGTGGTGGGATCGCGGGCCATAACCTGCCCCGAAATCACCGTGCCAGCCGCGCGCACGCCAAGATAGGGCACCGCGGCCGGATCCGATAGGATCGCCTCAGCCGGTCCAGATAGGACACTGCGCCCGGCCTGCATCAACACGATATGATCGGCCAATCGCGCCATTTCAGCGGCATCATGGGTGACATAGAGAATGGGAATATCCGTGCGATCGCGCAGCCGCTCGAGATAGGGCAGGATCCGATGCTTCAACCCTTGATCCAAAGCAGAGAGCGGCTCATCCAAACATAGGCATTTGGGCGCGCTTAGCAAGGCGCGCCCAAGCGCCACCCGCTGCGCTTCCCCGCCAGACAGGGCAAAAGGCGTCCGCTCCAAAAGATCGCCAAGCTCCAAAAGGGCTATGACCTCATCAAAGCTCTGCGGCGCCACCTTTCGGCCCATTTTTTGCGCAAATTTCAAATTTCCAAGGACGCTTAAATGTGGCAGCAATCGTGGCTCTTGAAAGAGATACCCAACGGCGCGCCTATGGGCCGGCCGCTCAGTCATATCCGAGCCCCCAATCACAATTTGCCCGCGATCCACCGCCTCCAACCCAGCCACCGCCCGCAGCAATGTCGTCTTGCCGGAGCCCGAGGGGCCAAAAAACACTGTCACCCCCGCGGGAGCTGTGGCCTGGATCTCAAGTGTGAAACGCCCCCGCTTCAAGTGAATGTCGAGATCCAAACTCATCGGCGTACCATTTTTCTGGCCAATACTTCCGACAGCAACAGCGCCCCAAAGGACAAAATCAGCGACAGGGCAATCATCCGCCCCACCGCCGCCTCTTGACCCGGCACTTGCAACACAGCGTAAATGGCCGAGGCCAGCGTTTGCGTTTCGCCGGGGATGTTGGAGACGAAGGTAATAGTTGCCCCGAATTCTCCCAAAGCCTTGGCAAATCCCACAACGGCCCCAGCAACGAGACCCGGCAAAATCAGCGGCAAGGTGACAAAGGCAAAGACCTTGATCGGCGATGCGCCCAGCGTGCCGGCGGCCTCTTCAAGCCGCGGGTCCACCGCCTCTAAGGCAAGACGAATGGCCCGCACAATCAGCGGAAAAGCCATGACCGCCGCCGCCAGCGCGGCCCCGGCCGAGGTAAAAGCCAATTGAATCCCCAGTGCCTCCAGCACAGGGCCAAAGGTGCCTTTACGGCCAAACACCACCAACAAAGGATAACCCGTGACAACCGGCGGCAGAACCAATGGCAAATGCACCAGCGCATTGAGCAGCCCGTGCCCCCAAAACCTGCACCGGGCAAGCGCATAAGCCACAGCCACCGCCACAGGCAGGCTGAGCGCCACGGCCACCACAGCCACCCAAAGCGACAGGCGCAGCGCATCGAGCTCAACCAGGCCGATGGTCAACCAGCTCATGGCGCCAAAAACCCATAGGCTGAGAAGACCGCACGGCCCTTTGGCCCGGCCAGATAGGCCACAACCGCCTCACCGCCTGCGGTCACCGCGGCGGCGAGATAGCGCACGGGATCATGGCTGTCTGGCGCAATATCGGCCACAACAAAGACGCCCGGCGCGCTGCGGACATCGGAGGCATAGAGCAGGCCCAAAGGGCTTTCTTGCCGCAAAACAGAGATTAAACTGGCGCGGGCATTGTCCTGTTGCGCCAAATGCGGCCGTAAACCCTGCAATAGCCCCAAGGTCGACAGGGCCTGAGCGGCGTAAATCCCCAAGGGCACGGAAGAGATCAGCGGCACCGCCAAACGTCCACCATCCAAGCGCGCCATAATATCGTTCAAGTCCAAAGCCACAGCGGCCGGGTTTGCCGAGGCCAGCACCAAACGGTTTGAGGCGATCAAGCGGGCCGGTTGGCTCAAAAGCCCCGCATCGTCAACATAACGCATCCAATCAGAGCTGGCGGAGACAAAAACATCTGCCGGAGCACCCTGATCGATTTGCCGAGCCAAAACGCTGGAGGCAGCATAGGACAGGCGCAGCACCTGACCGGTTTCCTCTGCGTATTGCCCGGCGATAGCATCAAGCGCGGGCTTCATACTGGCGGCGGCAAATACATCAATCGGTTGCGCCGCGCAAAAACTCGCGCCAAATACCACAGCGCAGGCTCCCCCGACCCGCGCAATGCGCCGGATCTGGGCCATAATACCGAAAAGATTTTGCAAGGGGCCGCGCTTTTGTATATTCATCTCGCCTGTGTTATAAACACTCAGCAACAATGAAAACAACTGCGCACTATGAGCCCCTCAAAGCCTAAAACTCTGCCACTTTCGATCAACCCCACACAAAAACGCATGGCGCGGGCGCAATTTGGTGCCCTGTGTTATCGCGTCGAAGAGGGGGCGGTGCAGATATTACTCATCACCTCCCGGCGCACAAAGCGCTGGATTGTACCGAAGGGATGGCCAGAAGACGGCTTAACCCCGGCCCAAAGCGCCGCCAATGAAGCGCGCGAAGAGGCGGGCGTCACTGGCAAAGTCAAACAACGCCCCATCGGTGTTTACAGCTATGAAAAACATGTGGAAAATGCAGATACCCTCCCCTGCATCGTGACGCTTTATGCGCTCAAAGTGAAGAAACAAAGCGACAGCTACCCCGAACAAGCCGAACGCCAGCGCCAATGGTTTAGCGGCGAGGAGGCCGCAGGCCTTGTGGCCGAGCCGGAACTGGCACGATTGATTAAGGCCTTTGTGCCATAAAGGTTGGACGATCTCGCCTCTTGATTTGAGCGGCGCAATCACTCAAGTAAAGGTTAACCTTTTAGGAGCATCCCCCGTGATCCGCTTTTCGCTTAAATGCAGTCAGAACCATAGCTTTGACAGCTGGTTTCAATCCTCAGATGCCTATGAAAAATTGGCAAAAGCGGGGATGCTGACCTGTGCGGAATGCGGCGATCGCGCGGTTGAAAAATCGCTCATGGCCCCGAAAATCTCGACCCAAAGCCCAGCGGAAGACCAGGCCTTGAGCCCGCCGATGACTGAGGCCGAGCGTAATTTGGCCAAGATAAAGCAAGAAATTGAAGCCAATTCCGATTATGTCGGTATGAATTTCGCCCATGAGGCCCGCGCCATGCATATTGGGGAAAGCCCCGCCCGATCTATCTATGGAGAGGCCAAGGCCGAGGAGGCCAAAGCGCTCATTGAGGAGGGAATCCCCGTCGCCCCGCTGCCCTTTATGCCCAAGCGGCACACAAATTAGAATGAGAAACCGGGCCTGCTGCCCTTGCCCTTAGGCGCACAACAGCCTAACACGCCGCCGAAACTTCGCAAAGTTGGATAATAAATGCCTCGTTTGGTAATGAAATTTGGCGGCACATCAGTGGCCAATCTTGATCGTATTCGCAATGCTGCCGAGCGCGTTCGGTTGGAAGTTGCCAAGGGTTATGATGTCATTGTGATTGTCTCTGCCATGTCCGGTAAAACCAATGAGTTGGTGGGCTGGGTCAATGAGACCTCGGCGTTCTATGACGCACGCGAATATGATGCTGTGGTCTCCTCTGGTGAGAATGTCACTGCCGGCCTCATGGCTCTGACATTGCAAGAAATGGACATCCCTGCGCGCAGCTGGCAAGGTTGGCAAGTGCCGGTGCAGACCACAAGCGCACATGCCAATGCACGCATTGAAGCCATTCCGTCAGCAAATTTAGACGAAAAATTTGCCCAAGGCATGCGCGTGGCTGTGGTCGCCGGGTTCCAGGGCGTCAGCCCAGAGGGCCGGATCACTACACTTGGGCGCGGCGGGTCTGACACCACGGCCGTGGCCTTTGCTGCGGCCTTTGATGCAGAGCGCTGTGACATTTATACCGATGTCGATGGGGTCTATACCACCGACCCGCGCATATCGAGCAAGGCACGCAAACTCGATAAGATCGCTTTTGAAGAGATGCTAGAGCTGGCCTCTTTGGGCGCAAAAGTTCTGCAAACCCGCTCTGTCGAATTGGCCATGCGGTTCAATGTGCGCCTCCGGGTGCTGAGCTCATTCGAAGACCCATCAGATACAGCAGGCACATTGGTATGTGCCGAGGAGGAAATCATGGAATCAAATGTCGTAGCCGGCGTTGCCTATAGTCGGGATGAAGCAAAAATGACCCTTATTTCCGTCGCCGACCGCCCAGGAATCGCCGCTGCGATTTTTGGCCCGCTGTCAGAGGCCGGGGTGAATGTCGATATGATCGTTCAGAACATCTCCGAAGACGGCCGCACGGATATGACCTTCTCTTGCCCCACCGATCAGGTACTGCGCGCAGAAAAAGCGATGCAAACCGCCAAGGATGAAGGAACCATCAACTATCATGACCTGGTGGCCGATGAGGCTGTGGCAAAGGTCTCCGTTGTGGGCATCGGCATGCGCAGCCATGCCGGTGTGGCCGCCCAAATGTTCCGGGCTCTTCACCGTGAGGGGATCAACATTAAGGTGATCACAACCTCAGAGATAAAAATTTCTGTCCTCATAGAGCGGAAATATATGGAATTGGCCGTTCAGACCCTGCATGATGCTTTTGAATTGGAAAAAGCAGCCTAGGGGCACCGGTCTAGATGGTCCAAACCTCAGAGAGTGAAAGCCGCAAACTTCTTGGCGCTCTGCGCGACGCCATGGCCGAAGACTCGGCCGGTCAAGCGCGGCTTGATAAGATCGTGCAGCTGACCGCCAGCTCGATGCGCTCACAGGTTTGCTCAATCTACCTCTTTCGCGATCAAGACACATTGGAGCTTTGCGCCACGGAGGGCTTGAACGCCGCGGCGGTTCACAAGACCCGCATGCGCATCGGCGAAGGGCTGGTGGGCCGTGTGGCGCGCTATAATCAAATCATCAATACCGCAGACGCCCCCTCAGCCAAGGGCTTTCGCTTCATGGCGGAAACGGGTGAGGAAATCTATTCTTCCTTTCTTGGCGTTCCCATTCAGCGCTTGGGCGACTCGCTTGGGGTCTTGGTCGTGCAATCAAAAGAGGCCCGCGAATTTTCCGCCGATGAAATTTACGCGCTGGAAGTTGTGGCTATGGTCTTGGCAGAGATGACCGAACTGGGCGCCTTTGTCGGCGACGGCGATGCGCTCTCTGCCCGTCACCAAAAACCTGTGATGTTTCACGCCAAAAGCGCGCAGGATGGTGTGGCCGAAGGTCTGGTCTATCTGCATGAACCGCGGGTCGTTGTCACCAATCCCATTGCCGATGATCCCGAGATTGAAACGCAGCGGCTCGAGGATGCACTCGACCGGCTGCGCATTTCCGTCGACCAAATGCTCACCAATGCGCGCAGCGGTGATGCCGAGCAATTGGAAGTCCTCGAAGCCTACCGCCTCTTTGCCAATTCCAAAGGATGGCGGCGGCGTATGGAAGAAGACATCCAACGGGGCCTCTCGGCAGAGGCCGCTGTCGAAAAAGAACAATCCGCCGCCCGCAGCCGCATGGGGCAGTCGAAAGATGCCTATCTGCGCGAGCGCCTGCATGACTTGGACGACCTCTCCAACCGTCTGTTGCGGCTCCTCACTGGGCAGGGCAGCGATACGGGCGCTGAGGTGCCGCCCAACCCGATCCTCGTGGCCCGCAATATTGGCCCGGGTGAATTGCTCGACTATGGCCGCAGCCTGCGCGGGATTGTGCTGGAGGAGGGATCTGTCGGCTCCCATGCGGCCATTGTCGCCAGAGCGCTGGCCATTCCGCTGCTCATTCGCGCCAAGGGCATTGTGACCGAGGCGCTCAACGGCGACGCAATCATGATTGATGGCGATCAGGGCTATGTGCACCTGCGCCCGGATGAAGGCGTGCAAAAGGCCATGCGCGATAAAATCGCGATGATGCGCCAACAGGCGGATCGCTATGTCGAGCTACGCGATAAGCCCGCAAAGGCCAAATGCGGCACTGTCGTACAATTGCTCATGAATGCCGGCCTCATGGCCGATCTGCCCTCCCTGCCCAGTTCTGGCGCCGAGGGTGTGGGGCTGTTTCGCACAGAATTGCAGTTTTTGGCGCAAAACCAGATGCCAAAACGCGCCGAGTTGGTCTCGCAATACACGCGGGTGGTTGACGCCGCCGAAGGGCGCAAAGTGGTGTTTCGGACGCTAGATATCGGCTCTGACAAGGTGCTGCCCTATATGGTGCCGCAAGATGAGCCAAACCCGGCCATGGGCTGGCGCGCCATCCGGGTGGGGCTGGATAAGCCCGGCATTCTGCGCATGCAGCTGCAAGCGCTGCTGCGGGCCACGGCGGGGCGCGATCTTTGGGTCATGTTCCCCTTTATCGCACAATTTGATGAATTTCACGGCGCCTTGGCGGAGCTGGACCGGGCCAAGGCCCGTGAGATCAAACTGGGCCACGTCCTGCCGAAACAGATTCATGTGGGCGCCATGCTTGAAACCCCCTCTTTGGCCTTTGCACCAGACCAGTTTTTCAAAGAGGTCGATTTTCTCTCCATCGGCGGCAATGACCTGAAACAATTTTTCTTTGCAGCCGACCGAGAAAATGAGCGGGTACGCCGGCGCTATGACACGCTGAACACCAGCTTTCTGAACTTTCTGGAGCAGATCGTCACCCGCGCGCGCAGCAGTCAGACCCATCTGTCCTTTTGCGGCGAGGATGCAGGCAGACCGCTGGAGGCGGCTTGTTTTGCCGCTCTGGGCATTGGCACCCTCTCCATGCGCCCGGCCTCTGTCGCACCGGTCAAACACCTGATCCGGCGGATCAATCTCAAAGAGTTAAAGACCGTCATTGATGCGGCCCGCGCAGCGGGCCATCAGTCGGTGCGTGGCCCTGTGACCGAATGGCTGAAGAACGGCGCGCAGTGACCAAGGCGGCCGCGTCATGCCGCGAAATCCTATTAAGAAATCTTCAAAAGACCTCTGCACAACCCAACCACCAAGCCAAAACACTTTGCCCGGTGGCAACACCGGGCTGGGCAGGCCGCGGGGTCCTATGGAGGCCTATGGCTCGGCCTGCGACGGGGCGCGCGTGACCTTGCCCTGCACCCCATCCCAAGCCCCCGGAGCCAAGGACATGCCCAGAATGCGTTTGGGGTTGGTGGGTGGTGGCATTTCAACGCCGCTGAGCGGGCGAAATCCAAATCTTTGGTAATAGGGTGCATCCCCCACCAGCAGCACCCGGTTCCACCCAAGACCGGGCGCCAGGGCCAGGCTTTCGCGAATCAAATAGCCCCCCAGCCCCTCGCCCTGCCGGGTTGGGTGGACGGCAATGGGCCCAAGCAAGAGCGCAGGACGCTCCCCGACACACACCGGCCAATAGCGAATGGCGCCGGCCAGAATACCATCCCGATCCCGCGCCACCTGTGACAGCGCGGCAATCGGCAGCGTTCCATCGCGTAAACGATAGGAAGACAAAGCCTCCCGGCCCGGAGCAAAGCACAAATCATACAGCGCTTCGACTTCCCACCAATCTGCGTCTGTCTCGCGGTTTAAATGAAACACCGCCCGGTCCTCTTTCCTTTTGCAACTGGCCTAACACGCGGTTACGCTCGGCGTAAACCCAGAGGAGAGCATATGTTTTATCGTCCCGAAGAGGGTCACGGCCTGCCGCATAACCCGTTTAATGCCATCGTGACCCCCCGGCCCATCGGTTGGATCTCAACGCAGGACGCCGCGGGCGGGCGCAACCTGGCGCCCTATTCGTTTTTCAACGCCGTGGCCTATGTGCCGCCGCAAGTGATGTTTGCATCCACCGGCGCAAAACCCGATCAGGATGGCACGAAAGACAGCGTCAGCAACATCCGCGAAACGGGGGTGTTTTGCGTCAATATTGTTGAATTTGCCATGCTGGACGCAATGAATACCTCCTCGGCAAGCCTTGGCAAGCAAGAGGATGAGTTTGCCCATGCAGGGCTTGAGGCCGTGGCCTGTGAAACCATCAAGGGGTTTCGTGTTGGCGGCGCGCCTGCCAGCCTCGAGTGTAAGGTGACGCAGATCATCACCCTGGCCGGGCCGGCAAATTTTGCCGTCTTCGGGGAGGTGACCGGCGTGCATATGCGCGACGATTGTCTGGTGGATGGCCTGTTTGATGTGAAAAAGTTCAAGCCATTGGCGCGTTTAGGCTATAAAGATTACACCGTTGTGGACGATACGTTTTCCCTGAGCCGCCCGGACGATTGATCGGGGCGGGCCGCAAAGGTGCTTTGGGGTCTAATGCCCGGCGGCCAAAATGCCCGTGCGCACGCCGTAATCCACGGCGATTTGATAATCGGGGTCATCGTCACTGTCGACGATCAGATGCCCGGCCTTGCTTAGCAGGTAATGGCAATCTTTGCTTAGGTGACGCAGTTGGATGCGCTTGCCCGCCTCTTCATATTTCAGCGCCAAGGCCTCAATCGCCTGCAGCGCCGATTGATCGGCAACCCGGCTGTCGGCAAAATCGACGATGACGGTCTGCGGATCCTCATATGGGGTAAACAGCTCTGAAAACCCCTCCGACGAGCCAAAGAACAGCGGGCCGCGGATTTTGTAAACCTTGGTGCCATCACTCTCAATCGCGCGGTTCGCATGGATGCGGGTGGCGTTTTGCCAAGCATAGGCCAGCGCTGAGACAATAACCCCAACCACAACCGCGATGGCAAGGTCAGTCATCACCGTCACGGCCGTCACCAGAATGATCACAAAAGCATCCGTCAACGGCACTTTGCGCATGATCATCAAACTGTTCCAAGCAAATGTTCCGATCACAACCATGAACATCACGCCGACCAAGGCTGCCAGCGGAATTTGTTCGATTAAGGGCGAGGCGACAACGATAAAAGCCAAGAGGAACAGCGCCGCCGCGATGCCCGCAATCCGCGTGCGGCCACCAGATTTCACATTGATCATCGATTGACCGATCATAGCGCAGCCCCCCATGCCCCCAAAAAACCCGGTGACAGTGTTCGCAATGCCCTGCGCGATGCTCTCTTGGCTCGCACCGCCCCGCTTATTGGTGATGTCCCCCACAAGATTGAGCGTCAGCAGGCTTTCAATAAGCCCAATGGCAGCCAGAATGCCCGCATAGGGCAGGATAATCCAAAAAGTTTCCAACGTCACAGGTACGCTGGGGATATGAAACTGCGGCAAACCGCCCTCAATACTGGCCAAATCGCCAACGCGCGGTACGTCAATGCCAAAGGCAATCACAATCACCGCCACGATGCCAATGCCAGCCAAAGGGGCCGGAACGGCTTTGGTCAGCTTGGGCATGCCCCAGACGATCACCATGGTCAGCGCGACCAGCCCCAGCATAACCAACATAGGCAGGCCCGAAAGCCACTCCCCGCTCGACATGCCCTGCCCGGTGTTGACCACAGATCCCGGCACTTTGAACTGGGTCATCTGCGCGAGGAAAATGACGATGGCCAAGCCATTCACGAAACCCAGCATCACTGGATGCGGCACAAGCCGAATGAATTTGCCCCATTTCATGATGCCAACAAAAATTTGAATAAGCCCCATAAGCACCACGGTTGCAAAAAGATATTCGACCCCGTGCTGCGCCACAAGCGCCACCATAACCACCGCCAGAGCGCCCGTTGCACCGGAAATCATACCAGGGCGACCACCGATCAGGGCGGTGATAAGGCCAACGATGAAGGCGGCATAAAGCCCAACCAAAGGGTGCACCCCAGCGACAAAGGCAAAGGCCACCGCCTCAGGCACCAGCGCCAAAGCCACAGTGAGACCGGCCAACAGCTCGATCCGGATCCGGCCCGGGGTCAACGGCTCCCCGGCGCTCAAGTTAAAACTGGCAAAAGAAGATTTGACCGCTGATGCAGCCAATGAAACACGAGACATAATGGAAACCTTTTTGTCGAACAGTCGAAACCTTGCCGCCTCATATCATATATATCGCGGAGGTCACGGAATTCTTAACCTGCTGGGAAATTTTGAACACAATGGCGCGGTCTGCGACTGGCGCGGCGCATAAAAACATGTAACAAAATGAGGACTCTTTGGCATTTTTAAGGACGCAAGCGATGAGCAAAACAAAAATTGGCGTGATTGGTGGCTCCGGGATTTACGAAATTGACGGGTTGCAAAACCCCAAATGGCAACAGGTCGAGAGCCCTTGGGGCACAGCTTCCGATGAGCTGCTCACCGGAGAGTTGGACGGTGTCGAAATGGTGTTTTTGCCGCGACACGGGCGCGGCCATGTCCACGCCCCCAGTGATGTGCCCTATCGCGCCAATATTGACGCTCTAAAACGGCTTGGGGTCACAGATGTCATCTCTGTGAGCGCCTGCGGCTCGTTTCGCGATGCGATGGCACCGGGGCATTTTGTGATTGTGGATCAATTTATTGATCGCACGCGGCAGCGCGCCAGCTCCTTCTTCTCCAGCGGTTGCGTGGGTCATGTCAGCCTCGCCCATCCCACCTGCCCGCGGCTATCGGCGGCCTGCGCTGAGGCGGCAAGGGCGGAGGGGATCACCGTGCATGAGGGTGGCACATATCTCGCAATGGAAGGGCCGCAATTTTCGACCCTGGCTGAAAGCCGCATGTACCGTGAAAGCTGGGGGGCGGATGTGATCGGGATGACCAATATGCCAGAGGCAAAACTCGCGCGCGAAGCCGAGTTATGCTATGCCTCTGTGGCCATGATCACTGACTATGACAGCTGGCACCCAGACCATGGGGAGGTCGATGTGACGGATATCATCAAAACCCTCATGGGCAATTCAGCGCAGGCCAAGGGGATGGTGGCGCGCCTGCCGCAGCTATTGGGTGAAACCCGCGACGCCTGCCCGCATGGCTGCGATAGGGCGCTGGAATGTGCCATACTCACCGCCCCAGACGCCCGTGACCCTGTTTTGGTCGGCAAGCTCGATGCGGTGGCCGGGCGGGTTTTGCGCTAAAGCGCCATCCTGCAAGGCATCGCAAATTGGGGCTCGTTTCTGTCGCCAGAGCTGCTATGACGGGCGCGCCACATGAGGAATGTACCATGAAGACCGTGAAAGACTATATCCGTACCATCCCTGATTTCCCCCATGAGGGGATCATGTTCCGCGATGTCACCACACTTTTTGCCGACCCGCGCGGCCTGCGTTTGGCGATTGATCAGCTGCTGCACCCCTATGCAGGTGTCCAGGTGGATAAAATCGTCGGCCTTGAGGCCCGCGGTTTCATTCTTGGCGGTGCGATTGCCCACCAACTGGGAAAAGGTTTTGTCCCAATCCGCAAGCAGGGCAAGCTGCCCGGCAAAACCCTGTCACAGGCCTACACATTGGAATATGGCGAAGCGGTGATGGAAATCCATGAAGACGCGATTGAAGCGGGTGAAAAGGTTTTGGTGGTTGATGATCTTTTGGCCACGGGCGGCACCGCGGTGGCGGGCCTAAAGCTCTTGGAGCGTCTCGGCGCCGATGTCATCGGATGCGCGTTTGTTATTGATCTGCCAGATCTTGGCGGCCGACGTGTTCTGGAGGGTCTAGACATGCCGGTCCATTGCCTCTGCTCTTACGAGGGCGTTTAGCCCGCCTCTGTTTTTCCGCGTCGGTCAAAGCGGATCGCGGCATAAAGCACATGGGTGCGCCAGCGCCCCGCGATTTGCAAATAACTCTGCGCCACGCCTTCATATTTAAAGCCGCAGCTCTCCAGCAAACCGCGTGAGGCTTGGTTTTCCGGCAAGCAGGCCGCTTCAATTCGGCTAAGATCCAGCTTGCGAAACGCATGGGCCACCAGCCCGGTGACCGCCTCGCGCATATAGCCCTGACGCGCGAATCTCTCGCCGGTCCAATATCCCAAAGTGCCCGCCTGAGCCGGGCCTCTGCGGATATTGTCCAATGTGACCGCCCCGACCAGCGCCTGATCGGTCTTGCGAACCAAAAACAAAGGGCAACCCGAACCATTTTTGACCGCGCGCTGTGCCCAATACACACGCGCCGTAAAGTTTCGCCGGGTCAAATGCTCCTCTGACCAAACCGGGTCCCAAGGAGACAGGAAATCGCGACTGTCGCTGCGCAGATCCACCCAAGCGCGGAAGTCATTGTGTTGAGGCAACCGCAGGATCAGCCGGTCCGTCTCGCACACAGGCTTGGAATTACGGGCAAACATCACTCACGCCACCAATCTGGCCTGCAGTGCCGCAATGTCGGGCGCATCGCTCACCGGTCCGTAAAGCGCCATAGCCGCGGGCGCACCGCCTGACATCGCTCCCGCATAGCCGCGCACGGCCTCCACGCTGACCGCATCAATTTGCGCCACAACCTCGTCCAAAACAGGGATACGATCCCAAATCGAGATCATCCGTGCCAGACGCTCCGCCCGCGCAGAGGGGCTTTCCAGCCCCATCAACATGCCCGCCTTCATCTGAGCCCGTGCCCGGGCAACTTCAACTTCGCTCATATCTTCCGCCGCACGTTTCAGCTCATCTACGGTGATATGCGCCAAATCCGCCAGCTTATCGCCAGAGGTCCCAGCATAGAGTGTCATTGTGCCCGTGTCGCAATAGGCGCCAGCGCTGGCAAAAATAGAATAGCACAGGCCACGCTTTTCGCGCACCTCTTGAAACAGCCGGGACGACATGCCACCGCCGAAAGCTGACGAAAAAATCTGTGCCGTGTAGATATCGGGATCTTTGTAATTCGGGCTTTCAAAGGACAAAGCAAAATGCGCCTGCTCAAGATCTTTCACACGGCGCATTTCCCCACCCTGAAATTGCGCCGGCGTCACCTGTGCCTGCGCCCGCGCGGTCAAATCGCCAAAAATATCCTCACATTGACGCAAAATTTCCGCATGATCCACCGCTCCGGCCGCCGCCAGAACCATTTGATCGGGGCTATAATGCTCACGGACAAATTGCGACAGGTCCGTTTTTTGAAAGTGAGCCACCCGCTCCTCTGGCCCTAGAATTGATCTCCCAATGGCCTGACCGGGATAAGAGACCTCTTGCAGCCAATCAAAGATGATATCATCTGGAGTATCCAGCGCTTGGCCGATCTCAGAGAGGATGACCCCACGCTCAACTTCAATCTCCGCCGGATCAAAAACCGAATTGAGCACAATATCTGAAATCACATCCAGGGCCAAAGGCACATCGCCCTGCAATACCCGGGCATAATAGGCGGTCATCTCGCGGCTGGTATAGGCATTGATATACCCGCCCACATCCTCAATCGCCTCAGCAATTTGCACCGAACTGCGCCGCGCTGTCCCCTTAAAAGCCATATGCTCAAGAAAATGCGCAATGCCATTTTGTTCAATGCGCTCATGGCGGCCGCCGGCGTTGACCCATATGCCGACAGAGGCAGATTTCAGCCCCGGCATATGCTCGGTGACGATGCGAAAGCCATTTTTCAGGCGATGGGTTTGGACGGTCAAAGGGCTATACGCTCGCGAACTAGAGATTTCATAAGTTGCAAATCATTGGGCATTTCGGTCACGCGCTCATCGCGGTCAAACAAATCAGCCAACCAACGTGGCAACGCGGGCCGCAGGCCCATGGCCGCTTCCACAGCGTCCGGAAATTTTGCCGGATGTGCCGTTGCCAGCGTGACCATCGGAGAGCTTCCCAAATGTTCCTCGGCCACTTTCACCCCGACGGCGGAATGCGGACAGAGCACTTCGCCGGTGGCGGCAAAGAAGCTTTGGATGGTGGCGCTGGTTTGCTCATCGGAGCTGCGGCCACTGTCAAAATGCGCGCGCAAGGCTTGTAAGGCCCCCTGGCTGATGCCGAAACCGCCCTGCTTCATCTCTCCCATCAGCTGCGCCACAGCAGCGCCATCTCGGTCATAGGCATCAAAGAGCGCCCGCTCAAAATTCGAGGACACTTCGATATCCATGGAGGGGGTAATGGTCGGAAAGACTTGATCGGTGTCATAGCGTCCGGTGTTTATGGCGCGGTGCAAGATGTCATTTCGGTTGGTGGCAATCACCAAACGGTCAATCGGCAGCCCCATGCGCTTGGCGATATAGCCGGCAAAAATATCTCCAAAGTTACCCGTGGGGACGGTGAAGGAGATCTTACGGTGCGGGGCGCCTAGGCTGGTTGCGGCGCTAAAATAATATACCACTTGCGCCAAAACCCGGGCCCAGTTGATTGAGTTGACCCCAGCCAGTTTCACCCCATCGCGGAATTCAAAGTCGTTGAACATATCTTTGAGCATGGCTTGGCAGGTGTCAAATGTGCCCTCCATTGCAATGGCGTGGACATTGGCCTCGACCGGTGTGGTCATTTGGCGGCGCTGCACCTCTGAGACCCGGCCATTGGGAAAGAGAATAAATACATTGGCGGCATCCAAGCCGCGAAAAGCCTCAATCGCAGCCGACCCGGTGTCGCCAGAGGTGGCTCCGACGATGGTCACCTGCTCGCCGCGCCGGGCGAGTGCCTTTTGAAACAGCTGACCAATCAGCTGCATGGCAAAATCCTTAAAGGCCAGCGTTGGGCCATGGAACAGCTCAAGCAGATGATGGTTTGGACCCAATTGCACCAATGGCGCACGTGCGGCATGGCCAAAACTCGCATAGGCCGTTGTAATCGCATCCATCAACTCGGAATCGCTGAAACAATCGCCCACAAAGGGCTTCATCACGCGAAAAGCGATCTCCTCATAGGGTTGGCCGGCCAGCGCCGCAATATCGTTGGCACTCATCTGCGGGATGTTTTGCGGCACGTAAAGCCCGCCGTCCCGCGCCAGTCCACTCAACATGGCCTCTTCGAATGATAAAACAGGCGCATTCCCGCGGGTTGAGATGTATTTCATTGCCTTGGCCCTAAGTTTTGATGTTACGGGATCGGTAAAGGAAATATCCAGACATTCCAAGCCAGATTAATGCCAAAGAAAACCAGGTCAGCGCATAATTGAGATGGTCATTTGGGATATTGGCACTCATTTTCGGCAAGGGTGTGGCCGCGTCACCGGCAAAGCTGCTGCTCCGCAGCACCAATAAGATTGGCTCAGTCTGCAAATACGCGGATAATGCGCGCACATCTCGGGCAAACCATATGTTCGCTGCAAGATCATTGTCAGGGGTAAAGCTGTCAATTTCCTGTGGCCACTGCAGGTTGCCCGTCACTTGGCCAGATCCCTCAGGTATCGCAGGCATATCGGCGCGCACCGATGCAAACCCACGATCCACTATGATCTTACGGCCATCACTCAGCTCAAAGGCATTGATCAATCTATAGCCTGCACCATATATTTTTTGCGACACGAGGACACGGACCGTGTGATCTCCGATATATTGCCCTGTGCCACGCACGGGCAGAAGATCATGGGTGGCAGGCGCGACCTGGGCGGGAATATCAATGGCGGGCGCCAAAATCTTGCGCTCAATCTGCGCCAGAATTTCGGTTTTCCAGGCCAAGCGCTGCAATTGCCAGACGCCCAGCCCCAATAAGACAGCCGTGCCCACTGCGCCCAATAAGATCATGCCCCAATACCGCATTTCATCCCCTTCAAAGTGCAAAAAGGGCAGCTGCACGCCGCCCTTCTCATAAAGTGATCACCGCGCCGAAGCGCCGGCAAGGCCGATTTAGCCAGCCCAAAGATAGACGGCTGCGAACAAAAAGAGCCAAACCACATCCACGAAGTGCCAATACCAGGCTGCAGCCTCAAAACCCACATGGCTTTGCGGTGTGAAATGACCCTTGTTGGCGCGGATCAAACAGACCAGCAGGAAGATTGTCCCAATCAGAACATGCATGCCGTGGAAGCCTGTGGCCATAAAGAAGTTGGCGAAGGTGATCTCACCAGAGAACGTCCAGCCATCAACAACCAGCAATTCATGGTACTCATAGACCTGAAATGCTGTGAAAACAGCGCCAAAAGCAATCGCCAGGATCAACCCCATGCGCAGGTCTTTGCGGTTGTTGTCATGCACCAAAGCGTGGTGGGCCCAGGTGGCGGCACATCCTGAGATCAAAAGCAGAAGCGTGTTGATCAAGGGCAATTCGAAGGCGTTGATTTGGTGAAACTCGGGCTTCACATATTCCGTGCCGACATATTCATACATCGGATACAGCTGATGCTTAAAGAAGCTCCAGAACCAAGCCGAGAAGAACATGATTTCAGACATAATGAACAAGATGAACCCATAGCGCAGGCCAATTTGCACAACGGGCGTGTGATCGCCCACATGGCTTTCAGCCACAACTTCGCTCCACCATGCGTACATGATGTAGAGCACGCCAACAAAGCCGGCCAAGAAGATGTAGGGTCCGTTGTCATGCATCCAGAGGATCGCCCCTGTCAGCATCACCAAAGCCGACAATGAGCCCAGAAGCGGGTTCACCGAAGGGGGAAGGATGTGATAATCGTGGTTCTTTTCATGTGCCATAGTTGGGCCTCGTCGAACTTAGTTTCGTTTTATGGGTGTATCGATCTGCAACGCAGCCTGCGCCTCAGGCAAATCAATTTCGTGGAACGTATACGATAAAGTAATCGTATGGATATACTTACCTTCTGTGTCATCCACAATTTCAGGATCAACATAGAAAGTCACGGGCATCTGGACCCGCTCACGAGGCATCAACAGCTGCTCTTCGAAGCAAAAACAATCGATTTTGGTGAAAAAGCCGCCCGCTTGGTAGGGGGTGACATTATAGCTGGCCGATCCGGCAATGGGCCGGTCGGTGGGATTATAGGCCTCATAAAAGGCCAGACCGGTTTCACCGATTTTCAATTCCATCGTGCGTTCAACGGGTTTGAAGCGCCATTTCATGTCTTTGTCGACAGAGGCGTCAAAGCGAATCTTGATGGTTTCATCCAAGATCGTCTCGCTGCCCAAATCGGCCGTGCCTGTCACACCGCCAAAGCCTGTAACCCGGCAAAACCAGTCATAAAAGGGCACACTGGCCCAAGCCAGGCTCCCCATCAGCACCACAACAGACAAAGTTTGGGTGAGGGTTTTGGTCTTTGGCGTCACTGGCTCGCCTCCTCGGTCACCGATGCACGCGGTGCGTGGTCATATCCCTCGACCGGACCCGTATTGGTGATCTTCACCAAGCTCAGCACCGTGACCAAGCCGATAAACAGCACCAAACAAATCGCCACGCCAAGGTTTTGACTGCGTCGGCGCCTATGCATATCTGTTTCAACACGAAAACTCATGACCAGCCTCCCAACCCATAGGGCGCCAAAAGCGCCTCTGCCAAAATCGCAAGGAAATGCACGAAGAGATAGAGCAGCGAAAACTTAAAGAAGGCCCGCTCTACCTTGAAATTATCCGCCTCGGACGCCAGCTCATCACGCCGCCAAATGTGGACAGCATCTTTCAGCACGATCACATTGCAGATCAACGCCACAATCAGATATATCACGCCCCCAATCGAGGTGAAGGCCAAGCCAATTGCCAGGGCCGCTTGCAGCACCGCATAGGCGAGAATGTGACGCCGGGTTGCCGGACGCCCGTGGGTAACCGTGAGCATGGGCACATCGGCATCATCGTAATCGGAGCGCATGAAAAGGGCGAGCGCCCAGAAATGCGGTGGGGTCCACATGAAGATCAAAGCAAACATCAAGACCGCCTCGACGGAGACAGAGCCCGTGGCTGAAACCCACCCAATCAGCGGCGGGAAGGCTCCAGCCGCACCACCGATCACAATATTTTGTGGCGTCACGCGCTTGAGCCATATGGTGTAAATCACCGCATAAAAGAAGATGGTAAAGGCGAGCCATGCGGCCGCATGCCAATTGGCCGCAAGCCCCAGCATGAGAACGGAGAGACCAGACAAAGCCACCCCCAGCCCCAATGCCGCATCGAGCGAGATACGCCCCGATGGAATGGGGCGGGATTTTGTGCGACGCATAATCGCGTCAATATCCGCATCCCACCACATATTCAAAGAGCCCGATGCGCCGCCGCCAATGGCGATGAATAAGATCGCACAAAAGGCCTCAACCGGGTGCAAGCTCACAGGCGCGGCCATCAACCCAACGAAGGCTGTGAACACCACCAACGACATGACACGCGGCTTGAGTAAGGCCACATAGTCGCCAAACACCGGATCGTACTCTGCGTTATGATCTGCCACCGTCACCATCTACCTTTTGCTCAACACGCGTTTAGTTTGATGCCACTTGAACCGATTGTGGCACGCCAGCGAGTTCTTCTATCGTGCTGGAAAGCCATGCGTCATATTGCTCTTGGCTCACCACTTTTACAGTGATTGGCATATAGGCATGGGCCTGGCCGCAGAGCTCAGAGCACTGACCGAAGTAAACGCCCTCTTTCTCTGCCGCAAACCACAGCTCAGCCAAACGTCCGGGAACCGCATCTTGTTTCACGCCAAAGGCAGGAATGGTCCAAGAGTGAATCACATCAGCGCCGGTCAGCTGCATCACAACGGTCGCGCCAACGGGCACAACAACGGCTGTATCGGTGGCCAGCAAATATTCATCGGGCGCATAGCCATAATCGGCCAGTTCATCTTTTTGCAGCATCACGCTGTCAAAACCAAAGTCATGATCGACATATTCATAGCCCCAATACCACTGGTACCCGGTGACTTTGATGGTGATGTCGGCTTCTGGGATTTCTTGCTGCTTAAACAAAATTGGCAGCGAGAACGCACCAATCACAACCAAAATACCAACCGGAACGACCGTCCAAGCCACTTCGAGAACCGAATGGTGGGTAAAAGTGCCTGGCGTGTCGTTGCGGCTGCGGTGGAACTTGAACGCAGCATAGGCCAGCAAACAGGTCACAAAGACAGAAATCACTGTGATGATGACCAACAAGAAATTGTCGAGCCAAACAAGATCGCGCATCAATTCCGTCGCCGGAAATTGAAAGCCCATGCCCTTGGGCTCCGGCTTGCCGATGGTTTCCAATCCTTGGAAATTTTCTTGTGCTTGAGCAACGCCAGCCAAAGTGACCAGTGCCGCGCTTAACAGAGACGTAAGAATTCGCATGTTCTACCCTATGTCTTTCGCGCCTTCGCGCTTTTCCGCCACACGAATGTGTGACGCGTGATTGTATTTTATGCAGCATCAATCATAACATTGCCTCACACGCAATTGGTTGATCCGCGTCAAAGGGACGCCAGTGGCAAAATTCACCCGCGAAAACCACTTTTCGCCAAAATATCGCAAGGAATTTCATGACTGATTCTCTATTTCGCCCGTTTGAGACCCATCTCGATCGGGAGTCGGCCCGTGAAATTCTTAAATCAACCCTGATTGGAGCGGAAGATGGGGAGCTGTTTTTAGAGCGCTCTAGGTCCGAAGTGTTGTCTTTTGACGACGGGCGGCTGCGCACGTCGAGTTTTGATGCCTCTGAAGGCTTCGGTCTGCGCGCAGTCCAGGGCGAGCGGGTCGGCTACGCGCATGCAACCGAAATTTCCGAACAGGCCATGCGCCGCGCAGCAGGCACCGTACGCTTGGCCGTTCAGGCAGGTGGCGGGCCATTATGCGCCGCGCCGCCCGCCACCAATCGCCGTCTCTACAGCGATCACAACCCCCTCAGCGATTCGAGCTTTCCGGCCAAGATCGATATTCTGCGCGAGATTGATGCTTATGCCCGCGGTTTGGACCGCCGCGTGGTCCAAGTCTCAGCCACGATCGCAGCCTCCCATCAAGAGGTGGTCATCTTGCGCGCAGAGGGGCCTGATGTTTCCGACAGCCGCCCAATGGTGCGCATGAATGTCTCAGTTATTGTGGAGCAAGACGGGCAACGCCAAACCGGCTATGTCGGCGGCGGTGGGCGCTATGGGCTGGGTGGCATGCTTGAACCAAGCCATTGGCAACCTTTGGTGCGCGAAGCTCTGCGCATCGCTGTGGTCAACCTCGCCGCTATTCCCGCACCTGCGGGGGTCATGGATGTGGCCCTGGGTGCAGGATGGCCCGGCATCTTATTGCATGAAGCGGTTGGCCATGGGCTGGAAGGTGATTTCAACCGCAAAGGCACCTCTGCCTTCGCGGGTCTCATGGGCCAAAGGATCGCGGCCCCAGGTGTCACGGTCCTGGATGATGGCACAATACCAGACCGCCGCGGATCGATCAGCATTGACGATGAGGGCACACCAAGCGGCAAAAATACCTTGATCGAAGACGGAATATTGATCGGCTATATGCAGGACCGACAAAACGCGCGGCTCAGCGGCAATGCCCCAACAGGCAACGGCCGCCGCCAGAGCTTTGCCCATGCGCCCATGCCGCGCATGACCAACACCTATATGTTGGGCGGGGATGTGGATCCCAAGGATATGCTTTGCGATATGAAAGACGGCATTTACGCCGTAGGCTTCGGCGGCGGTCAAGTCGATATCACCAACGGGAAATTCGTCTTTTCCTGCACCGAGGCCTATCAGGTCAAAAACGGCAAGGTTGGCGCCCCAGTCAAAGGCGCCACGCTGATTGGCGATGGGGCCACAGCCCTGCAACAGATTCGCGCCATCGGCAATGACATGCGGCTCGACGACGGCATGGGCAATTGCGGCAAGCAAGGCCAATGGGTGCCCGTGGGCGTGGGGCAGCCATCCTTGCTGATCGGTGGATTGACCGTGGGGGGATCGGCGACTTAAAGCGCATCGCACCCGCGCTTTGCGCGCTTTCACCGAACATTAACCATGCCCTGCCTAGCTTTTGACCGTGACAAAAGCGAGATAAGACATGACCCAACCTCCCAGTGGCGCCCAAACCTCACCCCAGCCCCGCATGAGCGAAGATGATCGCATCGCGCGGCTGCAATTGTTGCGCTCCCCGCGCGTCGGGCCGGCCACCTACAGGCGGCTAATGGCCGCCCATGGAACGGCTGCCGAAGCCCTGAGAGCCCTGCCCGACTTGGCCCGCAGCAAGGGCGTCAAATCTTATCAGCTGTGCAGCGAGCATATGGCGCAGCGCGAATATTTCACCGGCAAGAAACTTGGCGCGGATCTCATTTTTGAGCATGAAGCCGGCTACCCGCGCCTCTTGGCTGAAATCTCCGACGCCCCGCCCTTCCTTTGGGTTTTGGGACAACACGAGCAGCTCACGCGTCCCTGCGTGGCCGTTGTGGGCGCGCGCAATGCCTCCTCATTGGGCACGCGCATGGCCCACCGTCTGGCCGCAGGTCTTGCAGAAGCCGGCTTGATCGTCGTGTCTGGTCTGGCCCGTGGCATTGATGCTGCCGCCCATGCCGCCAGCCTGCCCCATGGGACCATTGGCGTGCATGCGGGCGGCTTAGATGTGATCTACCCGGCCGAAAATTCCGAGCTTGCCAAGTCCATTTTACAAAAAGGCGCACGCATTTCTGAACAGCCCATTGGATTTCACCCCACAGCGCGTTTCTTTCCCAAACGCAATCGCCTTATCTCCGGCCTCTGCCAGGCGGTTGTGATTGTGGAGGCGGCGGCGAAATCCGGCACATTTATCACCGCAAGGCAAGCGCTCGAGCAAGGGCGCGAGGTTCTGGCTGTGCCTGGCCATCCCATGGATGCGCGCGCCGCCGGGTGCAATGTACTGATCCGCGATGGCGCCTGTTTGGTGCGCAGTGTCGATGACATATTGCAAGCCATCTATCCGGCGACACAACAACCGCTACCGCTATCGCCAATGGCCGCACAAAAGCGGCCCCAAACAATCCAGGCGACCTTGCCCCTTCCACATGGCAAAACACAGCCCTATCAAACCCGACGCAAGGATCTGGTTCAAACATTGCACAAACAAATTTTAGATCGTCTCAGCGCCGCGCCGCTGGCCGAAGATCAGCTGATCCGCGATCTCAAAAAACCCGCCGCCCATGTCGCCCCGGCCATCACCGAACTGGAGCTCTCTGGTCGTCTGGAGCGGCACCCCGGCGGGCTTTTGGCGCGCATCCACAACCACTAAATTCGTTTTTTTGTGCAACCTCCATTGACAAATTGCTCTTGCACCCCCTTTTTGACGCAAGTATTTTTCTTAACTCGCAGGGTACACCCATGGCTGTTGTTGTTGTAGAATCTCCTGCTAAGGCAAAGACAATAAACAAATATCTTGGACCAGGCTTCACTGTTCTTGCCTCTTACGGTCACGTGCGTGATTTGCCGCCCAAAGATGGCTCGGTGGATCCCGAGAATGAATTTGAGATGCTTTGGGAGGTTGGCGCGGCCAGCAAAAAACACGTCAAGGCCATTGCCGATGCCCTCAAAGACGACAATGAGCTGATCCTAGCGACCGACCCTGACCGCGAGGGCGAAGCGATCAGCTGGCATTTGCAAGAGACGCTCACCAAGCGCCGCGCGATCAAAAAAGACACGCCGGTATCCCGTGTGGTGTTCAACGCCATCACCAAGATCGCCGTCACCGAAGCCATGAAGAATCCGCGTCAAGTGGATATGGAATTGGTTGAAGCCTATTTGGCCCGCCGCGCCCTGGATTACCTTGTGGGCTTCAAGCTCTCCCCCGTGCTCTGGCGTCGCTTGCCGGGGGCGAAATCGGCTGGGCGGGTGCAATCGGTCTGCCTGCGGCTCATCGTTGACCGCGAAATGGAAATTGAGGCATTCAATCCGCGTGAATATTGGACCGTCGGTGCCAGTCTGAGCACCCCGCGCGGCCAGCAATTTGACGCGCGGCTGACCAGTCTGGGCGGCAAGCGTCTCGATAAGTTTGATCTGGCGAATGAAACCGAGGCGGAATTGGCGGTTCAGGCGGTGCGGAGCCGGGATCTGACCGTCACGTCGGTGGAAGCCAAACCCGCAAATCGCAACCCCTCGGCCCCCTTCATGACCTCGACCCTGCAGCAAGAGGCAAGCCGCAAATTCGGCATGGGCGCCCGGCAAACCATGTCGGCCGCACAGCGCCTTTATGAGGCTGGCTTGATCACCTACATGCGGACCGATGGGATCGATATGGCGCCAGAAGCGGTGCAAGCCGCCCGCGCCGTGATCTGTGAACGCTATGGGGCGCAATATGTGCCGGAGCAACCGCGGCTGTATAAAAATAAGGCAAAAAACGCCCAAGAGGCGCATGAATGTATTCGCCCCACCGAAATGGGCCAAGCCCCTGACAGCCTATCGATATCCGACGCTGACCAAAAGAAACTCTATGATCTGATCTGGAAACGTACGGTCGCAAGCCAAATGGCAGCGGCCCGTTTGGAGCGCACCACGGTTGAAATTGAATCAAGCGATGGGCAGGTCGGTCTGCGCGCCACCGGGCAAGTGATGCTCTTTGATGGCTTCATGCGGGTCTATGAGGAAGGGCGTGACGACACGGTTGTTGACGAAGATGACAAGCGTTTGCCACAAATCAGCGCCGCCGATCCCCTGGCTAAAAAATCTGTCACCCCTGAGCAGCATCATACCCAGCCACCACCGCGCTACACCGAGGCCAGCTTGGTCAAGCGTATGGAAGAGCTGGGCATTGGCCGCCCCTCCACCTATGCCTCGGTCGTCACCACAATCCAAGATCGCGACTATGTGCGCAAAGAGAAGAACCGTCTGATTCCTGAGGATAAGGGGCGTTTGGTGACTGTTTTCCTCAGCAGTTTCTTCCGCCAATACGTCGGCTATGAGTTCACGGCCAATTTGGAAAATGAATTGGATGACGTTTCGGCCGGTGATCGCGAATACCGCACGGTTTTGAGTCGTTTCTGGAAGGACTTCAAGGTCGCGATTGACGAGGCGATGGATCAATCCATCACTGAAGTTCTTGAAAAAATTAACGATGTCCTTGAGCCGCATCTTTTTCCCATGGAAGAGCCCGGGGTTGATCCACGCGTCTGCAAAAGCTGTGGCAATGGGCGTTTGTCCATGCGCACAGCCCGATCTGGTGGCGCATTTATCGGCTGTTCCAACTACCCAGAATGCCGCTTTACCCGCCCATTCGGACCGCCCGGCACCGAAAGCAGCGCCATCGGTCCCGATGGCCAGCTGCTCGGGCATGTTGGCGCGGATCCCATAAGCCTGCGCGATGGGCGCTACGGCCCCTATGTGCAGCGCGGCACTGTCACGGAGGAAAACCCCAAGCCACCGCGGATGTCCATTCCGAAAAGCTGGTCCTTGGATGAGTTGACCTTTGAAAAGGCCGTGCAGCTTTTATCCCTACCCCGCGAAATTGGCCCGCATCCGGAAGATGGGGTGATGATCGAATCTTCAATCGGGCGCTTCGGCCCCTATGTGAAACACGGCACGCTCTACGCCAATATCGGCGATATCGACGAAGTGTGGAGCATCGGCATGAACCGGGCCGTGGAAGAATTGGCCAAAAAGGCTGCGCGGAGTGGACGGGGCGCGGCCGCCAAGCCGCTGCATGAGTTGGGTGAACACCCCAGCGAAGGCGGCCCGGTCAATGTCATGGATGGGCGCTATGGTCCTTATGTGAAATGGGGCAAAGTGAATGCCACCATTCCAAAAGAGATTGAGCCGGCCCAGGTCACCATGGAACTCGCAGTGGATCTGATTGCGCAAAAAGCGCCTGCCAAAAAGAAGAAAGCGGCGGCCAAGAAAAAACCTACCGCCAAAAAAACAACCGCCAAAAAGCCAACCACCAAAAAATCCGCTGCGGCTAAAAAAGCGCCTGCAAAAAAGGATTAACGCCTGGCTTTAACGCTGCGGCGGTGCCCCAAAGGCGCGCAGAACCTCCTGCGCGGCACGTTGGACCGGGTCAAGCGTATCCGATAGGATTTGCACCCGATCAAACCGCGCCGGATCAGCCTCAACCGCCGCGCGTAGGGCCGACCCAAAGGCCATCCGCAATTCGGTTCCGATATTGAATTTGCAAATCGACGTCTTTGCCGCCAGATGTCGGCGCTGCTCTACCGGAACACCAGAGCCGCCATGAATGACCAAAGGCACCGACGTTAGCGCCTCAATCTGAGCAATGCGCTCCAAATCCAGACCGCCTTCCTTATCTTGTTGTAAATGCACATTGCCAACGCTGATCGCAATGGCATCCGCCCCGCTCTCGCGGGCAAATTTTGCGGCCTCTTCAGGATCGGTTCCATTAGAGCTTTCCCCGCCAGAATATCCAACAAACCCAATTTCGCCTTCACAAGAGATGCCTGCCGCATGGGCCATCTCGGCAATTGCGGCGGTTTCATCAATATTTTGCTGCAAAGGTTTGCGCGAGCCATCGAACATCACCGATGTAAAACCGCTGTCCAAGGCAAGTCTGCAGTCTTCAAAGGTATAGCCATGATCCAGATGGGCCACCACAGGCACCGAGGCCGCCTCCGCCAAATGCCGAAACATTTTGCCCAAAACCGGCAGCGGCGTATGCGCCCGGCACGATGGCCCGGCCTGCAGGATAACCGGGCAATTCTCCGCCTCAGCCGCCGCCACATAGGCGCGCATATCTTCCCAACCTAGGGTCACCAATCCCCCCACCGCATAGCCCTGCTTTAGGGCCGGTTGCAGCACCTCAGCAAGCGTTGCGAGGGTCATTTGAATTTCGCGATCATGTCTTTGATGCCCGGAATGGTTTCGATTTGATAGGCGTGGGTTGGCTGAAAATATTGCACGAGCGAACGTTGGCTCAACCCGCCCAGGATGGTGAAATAATACATCTCATACCCCGGCAGAACGCAGCAGGGGTGATAGCCATTGTCGAGACAAATGGTTGAGCCATCCACGATATGATAGGCATCCCCTGGCTTATTGTCCTCGCGCTGTAGCATCTGCACGCCCGAGCCCCAATTGGGTTTGAAGCGAAAATTATAGGTTTCATCATGACGTGTCTCTGTGGGCAGATGGTCCGTGTCATGCTTATGGCTTGGAAAGCCCGACCATCCGCCGGCACCGACCGTGAACAGCTCACTGACCAGCAGGCGGCCCACTTTTCCATGCTGCTTTTGACCAAGTATATGTTTGATTTTGCGATGGGTTTTTGTGTCATCCGAGCCATATTGCACCAGGTCAATCTCATCGGCGCGCACCGCAAAAGGATCCAGGACCTCATCATATTTTGCGCCAGCAATGAACACCTCTGCGGTCTCCGACAGACACACCATCTCCACTTTTGCCCCAGACGGCACATAAACGCCCTCAGGCTCGCCGCCCCACACATCTTCAACACGCCCGCCCAATCCGGCGGTTTTGAACCCTTCGACATCGACATCAATGGTGCCCGTGGCCGGAACAATGCAGGTCTCATAGCCCGGCACCTGATAAGCAAAGGCCTGACCCTTGGTCAGTTTCACGATGTTGAAATAATTCAGCGGAACCGTGGTATCATCCACATCCACAATGGGGGAATTTTTATTGTCATAAGGGGCTATATGCATGGTTTAATCTTTCACCTCTGTGGGACCGGCGTGCGCGGCCAAAAATGTTTCTAAATCGGCCGGAAAGGGCATGGCCGGCGCGCAGCCAGGCTTGCCCACAACGATAGCCGCACAGGCAGAGCCGCGCAGAACCGCATCTTTAAGCGGCAAGCCCTGCGCCAGAGAGGCCAGAAAACCCGCCATAAAACTATCCCCTGCCCCTGTCGGTTTCAATGCAGTGACCGGGTAAATACCCGTGCGCAATTCTTGATCCCCCGCAAAGGTAATCGCGCCTTTCTCACCCATTTTGTAGATCACAATCTTCGCAGTGCTCTGCGCCAGAGCGCGCGCCTTGGCCAGACCTTTGTCAAGTCCACCGGCCATGAAGCCAAATTCTTCGTCATTGCCCACAATCACGTCCGACAGCGCACCGGCACGAGACAAGACCTCTTCGGCCACCTGCGGCGATGGCCAGCTGTAGGGGCGATAATCCACATCAAAGATGATCGGCAGCCCGGCCGCGCGGGCCAGATCGAAGGCGTGGAAGGCCGCAGAACGGCTTGGCTCGGCCGCAAACACCGTTCCCGCTGTCACAAGAGCGCCGAAATCACCATAATTGACGGCCTCGGCGTCGGCTGCAGTAAACTGAAAATCAGCCGCGCCATTGCGATAGATCACGCTTTGATGCTCTTTGACGCGCGTTTCATAGACGGCCAGGGAGTTGCGAAACTCGCCACCAACCGCTTTGACATGGCTGCAATCCACGCCATAATTTTTCAGCTGATTGACACAGTAGCGCCCAACGCTGTCATCGCTGACAGAGGTCACCAAAGCCGACTTGCCGCCAAGTTTTGCAAGCCCCGCCGCAATATTGGCCGAGGACCCTCCCAAACCGGCGGTGAAGACCTCCGCCTCCTCCGTCTTCGTTCCGGGGGGATCTGGAAAGAAATCCATTCCCGCGCGACCAATGACAACAAAATTATTCTGAGCGATACCCGCCAAGAGGTTTTGCATAGCTACACCCCGCGCCGCTGTTTCTTGCGGCCGCGTTCCCAATCTTCATGGGCGTTGCGGACGGAAGAATGGGCACTGACCTGGGGCGTGCCGACTTCCCACCAGCTGTGCCCTTCGGTCGTCCAGCCTTCATAGGCATCCACATCCATGACGATCACGCTGGTTTTATCTGCCGCCTTGGCCCGCTTAAACGCCTCTGCCAATTCAGCAGGGTTGGCCACCCGCTCCGCAATCGCGCCCATGGCCGCCGCATGGGCAGTGAAATCAACGGAAAAGGGGGCGTCGATCGTTGGGCAATCGGCGATGAGATTGTTAAAGCTCTCATTTCCGGTGTTATTTTGCAGCTTGTTGATCACCGCAAACCCGCCATTGTCGAGCACCAAAACAATCAATTTCTTGCCCGTCAGCACGGATGAGTAAATGTCTGAATTCATCAACATATAGCTGCCATCACCGGTAAAGACGATGGTGTCTTGCGCAGGTTCAAGCTCACTTTGCGCGATGCGTGCCCCCCAGCCACCTGCGATTTCATAACCCATACAGCTGAATCCAAATTCCACATCCACAGTGCCAATATCCAAGGTCCGCCAATTCGCCGTCACCTCCGCGGGCAAACCGCCTGCCGCGGCAACAACCCGGTCACGCGGATCGCAGAGCGCGTTGACCACACCAATCGCTTGGGCGTAGGAATTGGGCCGATTGCCCGGCTTCACATTCTGCGCCACATAGGCGTCCCATTTGCGGCGCTCGGCTTGCGCTTCGTCCAACCAAGCGCCGGGGGCGCGATAGCCCCCCATTTGCTCGGTGAGCGCCCGAAGTCCCAGCTTGGCGTCACCCACCAACGGCAGGGCGCGATGCTTGCCCGCATCATGGCGCGCGGTGTTGAGCGAGATAAATTGCGCATCTTGCGCAAAGGCCGTCCATGATCCTGTGGTGAAATCTTGCAAGCGACTGCCGACCGATAGGATCACATCCGCCCGTTCTGCCAGCCAATTGCCGCTGTCAGATCCCGTCACCCCGACCGGCCCCATGTTCAGGGGATGATCGGCCAAGAGATTGGCGCGGCCCGCAATGGTCTCAATCACAGGAATGCCGCAAGCTTCGGCAAATTGGGTCAGCTCGGCCACGGCCTTGGCATATTGCACCCCGCCACCGGCGATGATCGCCGGGCGCTTGGCCACTTTCAAGGCAGCCATCGCATCCTCAAGCTCGCGCGCATCGGGCATTTGCTGACGAATGCGGTGCACTTTGGGTTCAAAGAAAGACAGAGGGTAATCATAGGTCCAACCCTGCACATCCTGTGGCAGAGCGATAAACGCCGGGCCGCAATCGGCCGGATCAAGCAAAGTCGCCAAAGCCGCCGGCAGGGTTTGGATCACCTGCGCCGGATGGGTGATCCGGTCCCAATAGCGACAAACCGCTTGAAAACTGTCATTGAGCCCAAGCGCCGGATTGCCAAAATGCTCCAGCTGTTGCAGCACTGGATCGGGCAGTCGGGTCAAAAACGTATCTCCGCAAAGCATCAGCATCGGCAGGCGGTTGGCATGGCACAAGGCCGCAGCGGTCAATAGATTGGCCGTGCCGGGCCCTGCTGAGGCCGTACAAAACATGAATTTTTGGCGTAGGTGATATTTGGCGTAGGCCGCCGCCGCGAACCCCATGCCTTGCTCATTTTGTCCGCGATACAGCGGCAGCACATCGCGGTGGTCGTATAGGGCCTCGCCCAAACAAGGCACATTGCCATGGCCAAAAATGCCAAAACCCCCGCCACATACGCGGGTTTTCTCTCCGTCAATGTCAATATACTGCGCCGCCAAATAGCGAATGATGGCCTGTGCGGTGGTCAGGCGAATGGTTTTATCTGCTGTGTCCACAGAAAATACTCCGATTTAAATGCAAAGACCCTGCCCCATCTTGGCAAGCCGTTCGGGGGTTAGGATACTATTTTTGCAACCGGTTGCAAGAGTGGAAGTCGCCCCTATTGCCCCGCGCGATACCAGGCCGTCAAAAGCGCGCGATCCTCTTGTGGAATATCCGTGATATTGGCGGGCGGCATGGCGTGGCTCACCCCCGCTTGCAAATAGATCGCGCGGGCATTGCGCGCCACATCCGCGCGGGTTTCGAGCAAGACACCTTTAGGTGCCCAGCGCAGCCCATCCCAAGCCGGCGCGCGCGCATGGCACATGGCGCAGCGGCCCTGCACAATTTCATGCGCCTGCTCAAAACCCTCTGCCTGAGTAAATCGCATCTCGTAACGGGTCAAAGGCACGGCTTCGGCCTGCTCCACATCTCCGTCAAAACCGCGTGCCGAGGACAGCCAGGCAATGGCAATAAACAAGATCACAGTGACCGCCCACGTCCAATTCGGCCGGCCCTTACGCGCATGCATGGAATTGAAATAATGACGAATCGTCACGCCGATCAGAAAAACCAAACAGGCTATGATCCAAGCATTGGGCGTGCCAAAGGACAAAGGATAATGGTTCGACAGCATCAAAAAGATCACGGGCAAGGTGAGATAATTATTATGGGTCGAGCGCAATTTGGCAATTTTGCCATATTTGGCCGCGGGCTCCCGCCCCGCTTTCAAATCCGCCACCACGATTCTCTGATTGGGCATGATGATCATCGCCACATTGGCCGTCATGATCGTGGCCGTAAAAGCTCCCAGATGCAAAAGCGCCGCGCGGCCGGTGAAAATTTGATTATAGCCCCAAGACATCGCCACCAAGACCGCAAAGAGCAAGAGCATCAGGAGCGTTGGGCGCTCTCCCAAAGGCGATTTGCACAGCACGTCATAGATCACCCAGCCAATCGCCAGAGATCCCGCTGAAATGGCAATCGCTTGCCATGTGGTAAGATCCATCTTCGCCGGATCAATCAAATAGAGCTCCGAGCCGGCCCAATAGACCACCATCAACATGGCAACGCCGGACAGCCAGGTGGTGTAGCTCTCCCATTTGAACCAGGTCAGATGCTCTGGCATGGCCTCCGGAGCAATGAGGTATTTCTGGATGTGATAAAATCCCCCCCCATGCACCTGCCACTCCTCACCATCGGCGGGCCCGTCAATGTTGCGGTTCAACCCCAAATCCAGCGCGATAAAATAAAACGATGAGCCAATCCAAGCCATGGCGGTGATGACATGGAGCCAACGCACGGCAAAGCTGATCCAGTCCCAAAATATTGCAGCATCATACATGATCTGATCCCTTAGCTACCTCTGTAGGTGGAAAACCCATGGGCGGACAACAGCAAGGGCACATGGTAATGATCATCTTGCGACATGCCAAACCGAATGGGCACCACATCTAAGAACAATGGCGCCTGTGCCGCCTGTCCTGTGCTGCGCAGATAGTCGCCCGCGTGGAACACCAGCTCATACTGCCCGAGGGCAAAATCCTCTTTCGACAGGATTGGGCTGTCGGTGCGCCCGTCGGCATTGGTCACCGCTTCCCCCAGCTTGATCGCCTGGCCGTTGTCGTAGCGAAACAGCTCGATGTGGATCCCAGCAGCCGGGCAACCTTTGGCCGTGTCTAAAACATGTGTGGTCAAAAACCCATTCATGATCTATTCCTTTTTTGCTTCCCTAATCTCTGCGCAAAAAATAAGCAAAGGGAAAGCCCAAGATGGAGAAAATTATGAAACGTTACCCACGCGATATGTCCGGATATGGCCCAACCCCTCCCGCAGCGCAGTGGCCCGGAGGCGCCAAAATTGCGGTTCAACTGGTGCTGAACTATGAAGAAGGCGGCGAAAACAACATATTGCATGGGGATGCGGCCTCTGAAGCCTTTCTGTCCGAGATCGTCGGCGCCGCCGCCTGGCCCGGCCAGCGCCATTGGAACATGGAAAGCATCTATGAATACGGCGCGCGCGCAGGATTTTGGCGGCTGCATCGCATGCTCAAAGACCTGCCCATCACCGTTTATGGCGTGGCCACCGCCTTGGCTCGCGCGCCAGAGCAACTGGCAGCGATGAAATCTGCCGGATGGGAGATTGCCAGCCATGGGCTCAAATGGATCGAATATAAAGATGCCAGCCCCGAAGATGAGGCCGCAGATATGGCGGAGACCATCCGTCTGCACACAGAGGTCGTGGGCACACCGCCGCGCGGCTGGTACACGGGGCGGTGCTCGGAAAACACAGTCCGCTTGGCCGCAGAAACCGGGCAATTTGCCTATGTCGCCGACAGCTATGCTGATGATCTGCCCTATTGGATGGAATTTGAGGCGCGCGATCAGTTGATAGTGCCCTATACGCTCGACGCCAATGACATGCGCTTTGCAACCCCGCAGGGGTTCAACGCGGGCGATCAATTTTTCAGCTACCTCAAGGATAGTTTCGACACGCTCTACGCAGAAGGCGGGCGCATGATGTCCATCGGCCTGCACTGCCGCCTTATCGGCCGGCCAGGCCGCGCCGCCGCGCTGCAGCGTTTCATTGAATATGCGCAGGGCCATAATGGCGTCTGGTTCGCCACCCGCGAGGCAATCGCTGATCATTGGACCCAAACCCACCCCCATCAGCGCCAAAATCGCCCCAGTGGCCTGTCCCGAGAGGCGTTCACAGCCGCCTATGGCGGAATATTTGAGCATTCCGCCTGGGTCGCAGAGCGCGCGCACCGGCTGGAACTTGGCCCCATGCACGACACTGCGACCGGATTACACAACGCCCTATGCCGTGCCTTCCGCTCGGCCAGCCCAGAGCTGCGCTTGGGCGTGCTCACCGCGCATCCAGATTTGGCTGGCAAATTGGCGGCCGCAAAGCGCCTAACGGCGGAAAGCACCGCAGAGCAGGCCAGCGCCGGGCTTGACGCGCTGACCGACGACGAACGCACGCGCTTTACAGCGCTCAACGACGCCTATGTGCAAAAACACGGATTTCCCTTTATCATCGCAGTGCGAGATCACAGCAAAGCCAGCATCCTTGCCGCCTTTGAAAGACGCATCACCCATGATCGTGAGACCGAATTTGCAGAAGCCTGCCTCCAAGTGGAACGCATAGCAGAGTTCCGCCTTCGCGATCTCCTGCCGCGTTGAAGCCTCAGGAAGAGCCCGGCCATAACCCAGCCGCCAAGTCAAAAGCAGTTTGCCCGGTGGCAACACCGGGCTGAAATGGCTTTATACAGAGGTCTTTCAAATTTTGACCTGCCTTGCGCAGGTCAGAGGGCTACAGGCCCAGCGGCATATGCCGGTTGACGTCTTTATAAAGCAAATAGCGGAACGGTCCCGGACCGCCCGCATAGCAGGCTTGCGGGCAAAAGGCGCGTAGCCACATGAAATCGCCCGCCTCCACTTCGACCCAATCTTGGTTGAGCTTATACACAGCCTTGCCCTCGAGCACATAAAGCCCATGCTCCATAACATGGGTCTCTTCAAAGGGGATCACACCGCCCGGTTGAAACGTCACGATATTGACATGCATGTCATGGCGCAGATCGTTGGGTTCCACAAAGCGCGTGGTGCCCCATGCCCCATCGGTATCTGGCATCAAATGCAGCTCATGATCGGCCTCATGGGTGACAAAGGCCTCAGGTCTCGCGATCCCCTCAACCGGCACATAGAGTTTACGGATCCAATGAAACCGCAGGCACTCCTCAGGTGCCTCCAGCCGCCATTGCAATCCGCCGGGAATATAGGCGTAGCTGCCCGCCCGCAAAGCATGCGCCTGCCCGTCCAAATGCAGCACGCCCGCACCCTGGGTGACAAAAAGCACCGATTGCGCCCGGACGTCTGCATCCGGCTGACGGCTGCCACCACCGGGGGAGACTTCCATGATATATTGCGAAAACGTCTCAGCAAAACCGCTCAAGGGCCGTGCGAGAACCCAGGCGCGTGTTTTGTCCCAATGGGGCAGAAAGCTGGTGACGATATCGCGCATCGTGCCCTTGGGGATGACCGCATAGGCCTCGGTAAAGACCGCGCGTTGAGTCATAACCTCCTTCTGGCCCGGCAGGCCTCCAGTCGGGAAATAATATTTTTGCGCGTCGCCCATGGGATATCCTTTCAAGACAGATCAATTCCTAGCGCGAAACCGCGCAAAGAAAAAGCCCTTCTATAACGCGCTCAGCTTCAAACACAGGTCCAGAAATTACAAAGACACTCTTGGTCGGAAAACACCTGTAGTTTGTCCGATTTCAACCTGAATTCACGCGGTGGATTGGCCACAGTTGCAGCAAGGAGTCAGATCTATGCGCTATTCAGCCCTACGAGTGATTAAAGAAGCTCTCACTGGCCACAAAGGCTGGACGCCCGCTTGGCGGGACGTGGCGCCGCAAGCGCATTATGATTACATCGTCATCGGTGGCGGCGGGCATGGTTTGGCGACCGCCTATTACCTGGCGCGCAACCATGGGGCCAAGAGGGTGGCGGTCTTGGAGAAAGGATGGATTGGCGGCGGGAATGTCGGGCGAAACACCACGATCATCCGTTCCAACTATCTCCTGGACGGCAATGAGCCGTTTTACGAGCATTCGCTCAAGCTCTGGGAGGGGCTGGAGCAGGATCTGAATTACAACGCGATGGTCAGCCAGCGCGGCATTCTCAATCTCATCCACTCTGACGCACAGCGCGACGCCTTCACGCGGCGCGGCAATGCTATGATTCTCAACGGGGCGGATGCGGATTTACTCTCCACAAAAACCATCCAAAAACGCTACCCTTTCCTCAATGTGGACAACGCCCGCTTCCCCATCAAAGGCGGTCTGGCCCAGCATCGCGGAGGCACCGTGCGCCATGATGCAGTGGCATGGGGTTATGCCCGCGCGGCCGATCAATTGGGGGTGGATATCATCCAAAACTGCGAAGTCACCGGCTTTCGCATTGAAGGCGGTGCCTGCCTTGGCGTGGATACCAGCCGCGGCTATATCGCGGGCGGCAAAATTGCCGCCTGTGTCGCCGGATCCTCGGGCCGTTTGATGTCAAAGGCCGGTATGCGCCTGCCCATCGAAAGCCATGTGCTGCAAGCCTTTGTCTCCGAGGGGCTGAAACCAGTGCTTCCCGGGGTCATCACCTTTGGGGCGGGACATTTTTATTGCAGCCAATCGGACAAGGGCGGATTGGTCTTTGGCGGCGATATAGACGGCTATAATTCCTACGCCCAGCGCGGAAACCTGCCCGTTGTCGAAGATGTCTGCGAAGGGGCCATGGCCATATTCCCCATGCTCGGCCGCGTGCGTCTTCTGCGCATGTGGGGCGGTATTATGGATATGTCGATGGATGGCTCGCCAATCATAGACCGCACCCATATTGACGGGCTCTATTTCAACGGAGGTTGGTGCTATGGCGGCTTCAAGGCCACGCCGGCCTCTGGCTGGTGCTATGCCCATCTCTTGGCCACGGATACCCCGCATGAATTTGCCAAGGCCTACCGCTTTGACCGGTTCGAAAAGGGGCAGATGATTGATGAAAAAGGCATGGGTAACAACCCACAGCTGCATTAGGAGCGCATGAGATATGATTATCAACCACCCGCTTCTTGGTCCACGCGACAGTGCAGAGTTTACCTATATGGGAGATGCCAAGCTGATAGAACGCCCCGATTGGCAAGACCCGGAGGCTTTGGCGAAATTTATTGACTATGGCTATATGCGCGACAATCCTGCCGGGGCGCATCGTGAGCTTTGGTATCACGAGCAGGGCGATCGCTCCTTCCTTGTCGTCACCCGCGACACAACCACCCATGAAATTTCCGCCGTGGAACTGGCCCGCGATGTGGCCCGCAGCCGGGGGCGAAGCCGATGAGCCAAATCAATCGCCTTCCGGGCGGGCAAATTGACCGCAGCCAGAGTTTGGACTTCACCTTCGATGGCAAGGCCTACCAAGGTCATGCGGGCGACACGCTGGCCAGCGCGCTTTTGGCCAATGGCGTGCGCCTCATGGGGCGCTCGTTCAAATATCACCGCCCGCGCGGCGTTTTAACCGCCGGATCTGAAGAGCCCAACGCCCTGGTCGAGCTCCGAGAGGGCGCGCGCAAGGAGCCCAACACCCGCGCCACCACGGCCGAGCTGTTTGGCGGCCTGAGCGCAAACTCACAAAATAAGATCGGCTCGCTGCGCTTTGATCTTATGGCCATAAATGACCGCTTCGCAAATTTTCTAACCGCAGGATTTTATTACAAAACTTTCATGTGGCCCGCCACCTTTTGGGAAAAACTCTACGAGCCGATTATTCGCAAAGCCGCCGGGCTGGGAAGTATAAGCTTGCAAGAGGATCCCGACGCCTATGATCGCGGCTTTTTGCACTGTGATCTGCTGATCATCGGTGCGGGCCCTGCCGGGCTTGCCGCCGCGCTGACCGCGGGGCGTGCCGGCGCGCAGGTGATCTTGGCCGATGAGGACTTCACCCTCGGCGGCAGGCTCAATTCTGAACGCCTCACCCTTGGCGATCAGAACGGCGCAGATTGGGCGGCACAAACCGTAGCAGAGCTGGCCAGTCTACCCAATGTCGGCATCATGGCGCGCACCACAGTGCTCGGCGCCTTTGATCATGGCATTTTTGGCGCTTTGGAGCGGGTCTCGGACCACCTGCCCCAGCCAGCCCCAGGCAAACCCAGGCAAGTGCTCTGGCGGATCTATACCAAGGGCAGCCTTCTGTGCGCGGGCGCAACCGAGCGCCCCATCGCCTTCGAAAACAATGATCGGCCCGGGATCATGCTGGCCGGGGCGATGCGCAGCTATGCCAACCGATGGGCCGTGACCCCAGCGCAGAGGGTGGCGGTCTTTACCAACAATGACGACGGGCACCGAACCGCGGCCGATCTTCACGCAAAAGGCGTTGCCATTGCCGCCGTGATCGATGTGCGGCCCGATGCGCCGCTCAGTGGCGACTATGAGGTCATCGCAGGCGGTCAGGTGATCAACAGCCGCGGACGTTTGGGGCTCAAATCCATTGAGGTCGCCCTGCCCGGCGGCGGAAAGCGCCAGTTGTCTTGCGGGGCTCTTGGTGTGGCGGGCGGTTGGAACCCCAATGTGCATCTGACCAGCCACCACCGCGGCCGGCCTGAGTGGCTGCCACAGATCGCTGCCTTTGGCCCAGCTGCCGAGGGACCAAAAGCGCTGCGCGTGGCCGGCGCGGCCAAGGGGGATCTATCCACCGCTGGCGCCCTGCGCGGCGGCGCAGATGAAGCCGCCAGCTGGCTTCGCGAGAACGGATTTAGAGCGTCGAGGCTTGAGCTGCCAGAGGCCGAAGGCGCGCCCATCTCCATCACGCCCTTTTGGGCTGTCAAAGGCTGCAACCGCGCTTGGCTCGATCAACAAAATGACGTGACGGTTAAAGACGTCAAATTGGCCCATCAGGAAAATTTCGTCAGCGTTGAACATCTCAAACGCTACACCACGCTGGGCATGGCCACAGATCAGGGCAAGACGTCCAATATGGGCGGGCTCGCAATTATGGCGGAGCTGACTGGCAAAGCCATTCCAGAGGTCGGCACAACCATTTTCCGGCCGCCCTATACTGCAACGGCCATTGGGGCCTTTGCAGGGCGTGATCGCGGGACACACTTCCGCCCCACCCGCAAGACCCCAAGCCATGCTTGGGCCGAAGAACAAGGCGCGGTCTTTGTGGAAGTGGGCATGTGGCTGAGGGCCCAATGGTTCCCAAAAGACGGCGAAACCCATTGGCGGCAATCTGTCGACCGGGAAGTGCTGGCCACGCGCAAATCTGTCGGTATTTGCGATGTCACAACCCTCGGAAAAATCGACGTGCAAGGCACAGATGCCGCGACCTTTCTAAACAAGGTTTATTGCAACGGTTTCGCCAAATTGGCCGTCGGCAAGACCCGTTATGGATTGATGCTGCGCGAAGACGGGATCGCCATGGATGATGGCACCGCCGCCCGGCTGGCGGAAGATCACTTTGTGGTCACAACCACCACGGCAAATGCTGTCTCAGTCTTTCGCCACATGGAATTTGCCCGCCAATGCCTCTGGCCAGATCTCGATGTGCAGCTGATTTCAACCTCCGAGGCCTGGGCACAATATGCGGTGGCGGGGCCAAATGCGCGGCGGTTGCTACAAAAGATTGTTGATCCAGAATTTGACCTGTCCAATGAGGCTTTCCCCTTTATGGCCTGCGCCAATATCACCGTTTGCGGTGGGCTGCGCGCCCGGCTGTTTCGGATCTCTTTCTCCGGAGAGCTGGCCTATGAAATCGCAGTGCCGACGCGCTACGGCGATGCGATGATCCGGCGTCTTATGCAGGCCGGAGAGGAATTTGACGCGATGCCCTATGGCACAGAAGCCTTAGGTGTTATGCGCATTGAAAAAGGTCATGCGGCTGGTAATGAACTCAATGGCACCACCACGGCCCTAAATCTTGGTATGGGGCGCATGGTGTCCAAGGCAAAGGACAGCATCGGCTCCACCCTATCGGAACGCAGCGGGCTGAACCATGCGGAGGCGCTGAAACTGGTTGGATTGCGGCCCGTGAACCTGTCCGATCCAGTACCCGCCGGCAGCCATTTGATGTGCAAAGGCGATCCAGTGGATGCCGCCCATGACCAAGGCTATGTCACCTCCGCCTGCTTCTCGCCAAATCTGGGCCATTCCATAGCGCTGGCCTATGTCAAGTCTGGCGATAGCCGCATGGGCGAAATCCTAAGGCTTGTCAGCCCATTGACCGGCTTTGATCACGAGGTTGAAGTGGTCAGTGCCCATTTCATTGATCCTGAGGGGGAGCGTCTGCGTGCATGATCTGATCGCCACCACAGCTTTGGGCACAAGCGCCCCAGCTGTCGACCACCATGGTCCCGTCACCTTGACCGAACAGCCAGGCATCGCACTTGCCTCTGTCGCAGCACGCCGCGGGGGAGAGCGCACAACGACCTTGGCCATTCGCCGCATGATCGGGCCGACAGCGCCCAAGGCGGGGCATTGGGCCGGCGCACGGATCATCGCGTTTTGGACGGGCCCCGATCAATGGATGCTTGAAGCACCCTATGACAGTGAAGAATTTTTATTTGAGCGGGCGATCCAGGAAACCAAAGGCAAGGCCTCCGTCACCGAACAAACCGGGGCTTGGTGTCGCTTTGATCTGCGCGGTCCAAATCTTGCGGCCATTATGGAGCGGTTTTGCCCGATCAATATGGCCAAATTCATCGCAGGCAACGCCACACGAACCAGCATTGATCACCTCGGTTGCTTTGTGCTCTGCCGCGCGGAGGACCACATCTCGATCCTCGGGCCTCGGTCTTCGGCTGCATCTTTGCACCACAGCCTGCTGACCGCAATTCGGGCCGCCTTTTAAGGCGGCCATCATGTGATCTGACGCCCGCGACCCTAGACCGAGGGCACGGGACTGTTGTCCAAGACGCGATAGAGATTGATGCGCCGGCGATCCTCTTGGGGAGAGAGTCCAAAGGCCTCACGATAGTGACGCACCATGGGCGTGGTCGAGCCATAGCCCACCTGCAGAGCAATTTGTGCCATACTGTCTTTGGAATACATCACCAATTGCTTGGCGGCTTTCATCCGCAATGCACGGTAGTAATGAGACGGGCTCTGCCCCGTTGCCTTTTTGAAACTGCGCTCAATCTGCCGGGGAGAGACGCCCACGCCATCCGCCACCTCTGCCACAGAAATTGGAGACTCGAGATGGGCTGCAAAAATGGTCACCGCTTTGGCCACCACGGGCGGTAAGGTCGCGTCGGTGGTGGCGCTCCGATAGGTTGGAATACTCTGCTGCACCCCCTCGCCCCGCATCAACGGATGCTGAAACCAGCAGGCCACTTCCGTCGCCACATCTGCCCCCAGGCGGGTTTCGATCAAACGCAGTGACAGATCAAAGGCCGCGGCCGCCCCTGAAGCCGTATAGCGGCGGCTCGCGACTTCAATCACCCGATCAGAGGCCTGAACCTCCGGAAATTCTGAACGGAAGGCGGCATCATAGCACCAATGTACCGAAACCACATGACCGGCCATGACCCCGGAGCGGACCAACGGAAACACCCCACCGCTGACACCGCCCAGCACCGCGCCGTGACGGGCCAATGCACGCAGCGCCCCAAAACCGGCTTTGGCATTGGCAAACTGCGCGCGGGGCGGGCTGAGCAGGAACAGATAATCGGGTCGCGTCAGATCGGATAAAGCCAAATCAGGCTCAAAGCTGATCCCTGCGCTGGAGCGCCGCTTTGCCATCGTCTCTGCAACCAGTGACCAAGAAAACGCCTCCTGCCCCGATATCTCATTTGCCGCGCGCAGAGGTTCGATCATTGAGGTGAGGCAGGCCATCGGAAAGCCTTCAAAAATCAAGAAACCAACGGACTGGGTTTTCACATCATTCATAAATATGATACTAAAAGGAAAACTGGCCCAGAGATCAAGAGGTCAAACGCCACGATTGAGGTTGATATATGACTGTTGAGAAAGCCACCCCGGCAAAGGCCGCCGAACTGACGCAAGACCCACCCAGGGCGCGCGATGGGCCTGAAAAAACTCTCGAAGTGGCCATTGGACGCGCGTTGCGGGGATTTCGGCGGCGCCAGGAGGTCACGGTCGCCGAACTTGCCAGCCGCACGGGACTTTCCATTGGAATGCTGTCCAAGATTGAAAATGGCAATACCTCTCCCTCTCTCAAGACATTGAGGGCCCTTGCAACGGCGCTGTCCATGCCGATCAGTGCTTTTTTCAGCCAGTTTGAGGCGCGCCGAGAAGTGATTCACACAAAAAGTGGTGAAGGGATCGCGACCGAGGAGACTGGCAGTCTGACGGGTCCTGAAACACGTCTTTTGGGACATATCAACGCCCCGTCCAGCGGGGTTATCGTAAAGCCATATTTGGTGACGCTGACCTCCAAGACAGATGTATTGCCAAGCCTCCAACAGGGCGGCACCCAGACCATCTATATGCTGGAGGGAGAAATGGACTACCGACATGGCGACAAGCTCTACAATCTTACCGCCGGGGACAGCTTGCAATTTGATGCCGATAGCCCCCATGGGCCGGAGGCTCCAAGAGATCTTCCCCTCCGTTATCTGTCCATCGTCAGCGCGCCGCAAAACGGCTGATCGCTAGATATTAACGCAGCAGGTCAAGCCCCGCCTTGCGGTGCGTGTACCAAACCAAAGCGGCCGCCACCACCAAGGACATGCCACTCGACATTACAAGAGACATCCCACCGGGCGCCGCAGCCCCGACCCAGAGCGCGTGACCCATTGTCAGCAGCACGCCAAGAAGCGAAACAAACAAAGCCGGCCGCGCTGTGGCCCGGCGCAGCAGCATCAAAACACAGCCCAATGCCCCCCCAAAAACCGCAACCGAAAAGGCGGCTGTCACCCAGCCGGGACGGTGGGCAATCACCGCCCTATAGGCGGGCGGGAAATCAGCCAGGGCGTCGGGATCCATTTGTAGAATAAAATTGAAACAACCAAGGGCGTTCCAAATCAGGCCCAACAGGCCAATCGCCCAAAAAACACGGCTCGGTTTTGTCATCACGCGCGGCGCCTCTCTGCTATAAGATTATGACCTACAGAGCATCCCTATCATTGGCCCGCTCTTGCTCACAAGGCGCATTCATATCGCATGACCGCCAAAAGCCGGATCTGCAGGATGCGACTTGGGCCTTTATCAATCATTTTATTTATACTTAATAGGAAAGACCTATGCACAACCCAACCACAAAGCGAGACACTTGCCCGGTGGCAACACCGGGCTGCGCCTGCCTGCCCCCCGGCAGGCGCATTCACCATCAGGGTATACTGGTATATATGGTTATGGCTCAAATTCTGCAGTGATTTCACCACCCGCCATATGCGCCCGCCCAGGCCGGCGCTGCCCTCATTTCGTGCTGAACTGGCGTTATACAGAGGTCTTTAAAATATTATTGCATCATAAGAACGCCATTCACATTGACTTTTTGCAACCAGAACTCTTCTCTCAGGGTCGAGAGATATTTTAGAATGCACCAATATAAATTGGTTAATAATCAGCGCGAGAAACAGTCCATGACAATCACTCACACACTTGATCCGTGGCAATTTGCCCAGGATTGGCAAGACGGCTGGAACAGTCACGATTTGGACCGGATCATGGCACATTATCACGAAGAGGTGGTGTTTAGATCGGCCAAAGCGCAAGCCTTGGTTGGGAAGGGGGAACTCACCGGCCATGACGAATTGCGCGGCTATTGGGCCGAAGCCCTAAAGCGTCAGCCTGACCTCAAATTTCAAGTCCAAGACGTTTTCCGAGGCCATGAGATGATTGTCTTGAGCTACAGCAATCAAAACAATATCTGCGCGACTGAAACATTCTATTTCAACGCAGAGGGCCTGGTCTTTCGCGCAGCGGCTTGTCATCGAACACCGCGGCTCTAAATCCCCAATCGCCGTTCAAGCGCGCCATCACAGCGGCGTTGTGTTACCAAAATAAACCATTAGTCTGCAAATCGTCACGCGCTTGGAAATTCGGAGTAGCCATGAGCAACAAGCAGATTAATTTCATCGGCTGGATACTTTTTATCCTGTCAGCGATTGGCTTCATCATCGCCTCCATCGGTAGTTTTTGGTCCATGGTGGGCTCTGTGTTCTTTTTGGTGGCCTGTTTGGTCTTTTTGATTCCGTTCTTTCGATCGGACGACTGATCTAGCACCGGCGCATTTAACACAGATGCAATTTAAATAATATCATTATAACAATTGCTAAATGTGTAAACTTAATGTATTTTGCACGACTTTAAACCTGTACAGGCACCATCGTTCCCTGCATCAACGCAACTTTTACATCCCCATCAAACACATCAGCCCGCACGATCACCAAACGTGCACCAGATTTCTCCACATGGCCCACCGCCCGTAAAGGACCGTTGCGCCCCGGTGCCAGAAGGTTGATTTTCATTTCTGCGGTCAAAACCTCACAGCCCTCCGCCATCAGCGTCAAGGCCGCATATCCCGCTGCGCTGTCACCGAGCGCAAAGATCAAACCGGCATGGGCATAGCCATGCTGCTGCTGACTGCCCGGCAGGATTGGCGCTGTGATTTCCACATGCCCCGGCTCAACGACAGTCATCTGCGCCCCAAAAGTTTGCATAATGCTCTGCCGTTCAAAGCTCTTTGTGACCCGTTCCATCTCTATCCCCTTGGCATTGGCAAGACATGACAGGTCTCACCGGTTAAAACCGCGACAGCCCCCGGCTGCATCAAATCCCGCAAAACCGCCGCATCACTGCGCAGCCCTCCGGTGAAGGTGCCAAATGCTGGCAAAATTACCCTGTGCTGATCGTATAAAAAACAGGGGCGCGTGACATGGCGCCGGCCCAATGACACGGCGGCTTTTGGATGGTAGTGACCACAGACCTCGGCCTCCGCCTCAGCGATATGACGGAACACCAAGGGTCCATCGCGATACTCTGCCAGATGCGCACCCGAAAACTCAACGGGACCCGGATCGTGATTCCCCTCAATCCAAATCCACTGCCGCCCGGCCTGCATGCGATAAAGACAAGCGCTTTGTGCAGAATCAAGGCTGCCCGAGGCCTGCAAATCATCAAAACTATCCCCCAGACAAATCACAATTTGAGGGGTCAAAGCCTCGATTTCTCTTTGCAATCTATAAAGAGTGTCTGCGGTGTCATAGGGCGGCGCCATAACGCCTGAGCGGCGCGCCATGCGATCTGATTTTCCCAAATGTAAATCTGACACGCAAAGAATACGCCGATGTGCCCACCACAAGACACCCGAAGCCCGCGCGGTCAGCTCAGCCCCATACAAGGAAAATACATGCCCATCACTCATGCCCCTGCATCGCGCATTATGCGGGGGGATGGCAAGTTTTATTGCACGGGCGCCATGACGATCTTGTTCAGACCTGAGGCCTCCATCAACCGGGCTGTTTCCTGGGCCAAAAGTCGCTCTTGGGCTTCGCCTTGCACCGGAACACGGCCCATTTCAAGAAACAGCGGAGCGGCAAAGGGCGATAGACGGTCCAGCTCTTTATGATCCAGCCGCCCTGCACAGCGGGCCAGCATCTCTTCAATCCGGTCAAAATCCACCAACCCCCTACGGGCTTCTTCGCGGGTGATTTGCATTAAGACATGCTCGGGGTCATATTTGAGCAAAGTATCATAGAGAATATCCGACGAGAACGTCGCCTGCCGGCATGATTTTCTCTGCCCTGGCGTGTTGCGCTCTATGAGACCGGCAATAACCGCACAGCCGCGAAAGCTTCGCTTCATCACCGCATTGCCCGCCAGCCACGTCTCAAGCCCGTCCCTGAGCCCTGCGGGTGCCAAAAGCTCGGCCGCATCGCCGAGCGGCTCAAGAGAGAGCAACATCACAGCATAATCCGTGGCCACGAAACTCAGCGGGGCCAATCGGGCCTCCTCCATCCGCTTTGAGAGCAAAAGCCCAAGCGTTTGCAGCGCATTGCGCCCAGCAAATCCGTAGACCACCGTTGCAAAGCGCCCTTCATGCGGGAAGCTCTCGACCAAAAGGCGATCTGCACGCGGCAGGAGGCTGACATGGCGCTGCAAGGCAATCCAGTCGCGCATATAGCCGGGCATCTCTGGCCAGTCCTTTTGCTGAAACCCCGCCAGTATCCGCTGGCTCAACTGGGTGGATGTGGCAAATTTCGTCCCGCTGAACGTGGCGATCTTGGGTTTTTTGCCCGGCTGTTTCGTCACCTCAACGGTCAGATCGCGCAGGCCCTCATAGCGCACCACCTGCCCACCAATCAAGAAACTATCCCCAGGCACAAGAGTTGCGGCAAAGGCCTCCTCCACCTCGCCCAAAGCACGCCCACCGCGGCCCCGCAATCGAACCTTGAGACGATCACTGTCTTGGATGGTGCCAATGTTCATGCGAATGCGTTGGGCGGCGCGCGGGTCGCGCAATTGCCACTTGCCGTCCGCAGTTTGCAGCAAACGCCGCCACCGGTCGTAGGCTTTGAGCGCGTAGCCACCGGTGGCGCAAAACTCGAGGCAGGCGTCAAACTCTGCGCGCGTGAGCTGCGCATAACGGCCCGCTGTTGTGATCTGCCCATAGAGATCATCGGCGCAAAATGGCCCGGCGCAAGCGGCAATCAAAATATGTTGGCACAATACATCGCGTGGTCCCGGCCCCATCGGCTCGCCGTCCAGATCATCTGCGCGCACCGCCTGCAAAGCGGCGACACATTCCACCACCTCAAACCGATTGGCTGGCACCAGACGGGCTTTTGATGGGCTATTGTAGCGATGATTGGCCCGACCAATGCGTTGCACCAGTCGTTTGACGTTCTTTGGCGCCCCCACTTGGATCACCAAATCTACATTGCCCCAATCCAATCCCAGGTCCAGCGATCCTGTGCAAACAATCGCACGCAAAGCGCCAGCGACCATAGCCGCTTCGACCCTTTCGCGCTGCGCCCGAGACAATGAGCCATGGTGAATGGCGATTGGCAGGTTCTCCTCATTGAGCTGCCATAGCTTATGAAAGAATATCTCCGCCTGCGCCCGCGTGTTGTGAAAAATTAAGACCGTGTTGTGCTGCGCCACCTCGCGCAATACCTGTGGGATCGCATAGCCGGCCCCGCCGCCAGACCAAGGTGCAGGCGCGTCAATCTGCAACATGGCGATATCGGGCAAAGGGCCGGGCGGCGCTTGAATAATATGACAGGGTGCCGGATGGCAGGCCATAAAGCCCGCAATCTCCTCAGGATCTTGCACCGTGGCCGATAAGCCAATCCGCTGCAGATCTGGGCACATCCGCTGCAAAGCCGCCAGTGACAGCATCAGCTGATCACCGCGCTTCGACTCGCTGAGCGCATGCACCTCGTCAATCACCACCCGTTTGAGCCCAGAAAAAATGCGCTCCGCGTCGCTATAGCTGGTCAAAAGCGCCAGGCTTTCTGGCGTGGTCAGCAAGATCTGCGGCGGGTCCGCGCGCTGGCGTCGCTTTTGCGTGGCGCTGCTGTCGCCGGTACGATCCTCGATGCGAATATCCAGGCCCATCTCCTCCGCCGGCACGCGCAGATTGCGTTTGATATCTGCCGCCAGAGCTTTGAGAGGAGAGACATAGAGCGTGTGCAGGCCGGCATGGGGGGCCTGCGCCAAATCTGCAAGGCTCGGCAAGAACCCCGCCAAGGTTTTGCCGCAGCCGGTCGGAGCGATCAGCAGGCAAACCGGATTGTCGCGCGCCTCCATGACTTGCAATTGATGCGCATGGGGTTGCCAGCCTTTTTGGGTGAACCAGTCAGTGAGGGCGGCAGGCAAAACATCAGACATGCGCCAATATAGCCTTGCCCCCGCGCCATGAAAACACCTTTAAGCGGTCAAACCTTCCGGCTCGGGCAAATCATTGGCCCGGCATGTCGCAGTCAAAGTATTGGCCAATAGGCAAGCAATGGTCATGGGACCCACGCCACCCGGCACGGGGGTGATTGCCCCGGCGACTTCGGCGCAGCTGGAAAAATCCACATCCCCCACCAATTTCATCTTGCCCGCGCCTTTTTCCGGCGCAGCAATCCGGTTGATGCCCACGTCAATCACCACAGCACCAGGTTTGATCCAATCGCCTGGAACCATTTCCGGACGGCCCACTGCCGCCACCACGATATCGGCCCGGCGAACAACCTCTGGCAGATCCCGAGTGCGAGAATGTGCAATTGTCACAGTACAGCTGTCACCCAGCAAGAGCTGCGCCATGGGCTTGCCAACGATGTTTGAGCGGCCGATCACCACAGCTTCACAGCCTGACAGTGAGCCGAAATGATCCCGAAGCATCATCAAACACCCCAAGGGTGTGCAGGGCACCATAGATTTTTGCCCTGTACCCAATAGGCCGACGTTTGAGATATGGAACCCATCAACATCCTTGGCCGGATCAATGCGGCCAATCACCAAATCCTCGTTTAAATGCTTGGGCAAAGGCAATTGCACCAAAATTCCATGCACCGCGGGATCGGCATTCAACTGATCGATGACTGCAATCAACTCTTCTTCGCTGACAGAGGCGTCAAGCTTATGCTCAAAAGAGGTCATACCAACTTCGACCGTCTGCTTGCCCTTGGAGCGCACATAGACTTGGCTGGCTGGATCTTCGCCCACCAAAACCACCGCAAGACCCGGCACAATGCCATGGTCTTGCTTCAAGCGCGCCACATGTTCCGCCACCTGCCCGCGCACCCGCGCCGCAAAGGCCTTGCCATCAATCAACTGTGCAGTCATCTTCCATCTCCCAAACCCATGAGTTCTGCCTTCAAGTCAGACACCCGAAAACGGCTCCCCCCGCCCAGAGGCGAGGGGGGTGTTCTTAGAACAGGCCTTCGATTTCGCCTGCATCATTGAGCATAATTGTTTCGGCAGCCGGTTTGCGCGGCAATCCCGGCATGGTCATGATTTCACCACAGACCGCCACAACAAAGCCAGCGCCAGCGGACAAGCGCACTTCGCGCACCGGCACAGAGTGGCCCACAGGCGCGCCGCGCAGATTGGGATCCGTGCTGAAGCTGTATTGCGTCTTGGCCATACAAACGGGCAAATGCCCATAGCCCTGCGCTTCCCAATCCTTCAACTGATTGCGGATCTTTTGATCCATCAAGGCCTGATCGGCGCGGTAGATCCGTTTGCAAATGGTTTGGATCTTTTCTGCCAAGGGCATCTCATCTGCGTAGATCGGCGCGAAATTGGCCATATCGGCATCGGCGATCTCCGCCACACGAGTGGCCAAAGCCTCAGCGCCCTTACCGCCAAATTCCCAATGCTGCGAAACGATCGCTTCAGAGCCCTGCCCGGCGACAAAGTCTTTCACCGCTTGCACTTCAGCCTCAGTGTCGGTGACAAAATGGTTGATCGCGACAACCACAGGCACGCCAAAGCTCTTCAGGTTTTCGATGTGGCGTCCCAAATTCGGGCAGCCGGCTTTCACCGCGTCAACATTCTCTGCACCAAGATCTGCCTTCGCGACACCGCCATTCATTTTCATCGCCCGAACCGTGGCCACCAGCACCACAGCAGAGGGCGCCAGGCCCGCTTTGCGGCACTTGATGTTGAGGAATTTCTCTGCGCCCAAGTCGGCACCAAATCCAGCCTCAGTCACCACATAATCACAGAGTTTCAACGCAGTTGTGGTGGCGATCACCGAGTTACACCCGTGGGCAATATTGGCAAATGGACCACCATGCACAAAGGCCGGGTTGTTTTCCAAAGTCTGCACCAGGTTGGGCTGCATCGCATCTTTCAGCAAGACGGTCATCGCGCCATCTGCCTTAATATCGCGTGCAAAAACTGGGCTGCGGTCGCGGCGATAGGCCACGATCATATCACCAAGGCGTTTTTGCAAATCGGTCAGATCTTTGGCCAAACAGAGAATCGCCATAACCTCCGAGGCAACGGTGATGTCAAAACCCGCTTCGCGTGGGAAGCCATTGGACACTCCGCCCAAAGAAGTTGTGATCTGCCGCAACGCGCGGTCATTCATATCAACAACCCGGCGCCACACCACGCGGCGTGTGTCGATGTCGAGCTCATTGCCCCAATAGATATGGTTGTCGATCATCGCGGACAAAAGACTGTGCGCCGAGGTAATTGCGTGAAAATCGCCTGTGAAATGCAGGTTCATGTCTTCCATCGGCACGATTTGCGCATAGCCGCCCCCGGCAGCGCCACCCTTCATCCCAAAATTAGGGCCTAAAGAGGCTTCACGAATACAGACCATTGCCTTCTTGCCGATGCGGTTCAATCCATCGCCCAGACCAACAGTGGTCGTGGTCTTGCCTTCACCCGCTGGCGTTGGGTTGATGGCAGTGACCAGGATCAACTTGCCATTCTTACGGTCTTGAACAGAATTGATGAAAGACTGGCTCACTTTGGCCTTATCATGGCCGTAGGGCAGAAGGTCTTTGCTCTCGATTCCAATCTTAGCGCCAATGTCCTGAATTAGGGCTTTTGAAGCACCGCGTGCAATTTCAATATCCGATTTGTAGCTCACTTTAAGTCTCCAATGTGACCGCTTGATCAAAGTATACCGTTGCATGTACCGCCATCTGCGACAAAGTAGCAGAGTAAATCCGACATTTGCACTCGCGTGTGCGGCAGCCGATTGACCTCGATGGGGTTCATTGGAAACCCCTGCTTCAACTTTGAAACTTATTTGCTAACATTGTGGGATAAATAGTGGAGACGTCATTGCAGCGATTCATTTTCATTGTGCACATAGCTATGCTGATTGGTGCCGCATATCTTATTCTTTGGATCACCTAGGCCAAAACGGGCGGCAAGGCCTATAGAAGGCGGGCTTGCCCATCCGCCTGCCAAGCGCGTTGCACAGGGCAGTGCAGGCGCAGCACATCGCCCAAGGCCAAGTCGCCATGTCGCTCGACCCAGGCGGTCACGCCGCGCTTGCCCTTGGCATGGGCTTTAAAGGACTTCCCTTGCCCGGGCAGATCCCGCTCAATGGTCATGCCGACCTGATGGCAAGGGTGGTTTTGCATATCCACCACCAAAGTCGTGCCTTGCTGTGCCTGAAGCCGTGAAGACGGCGGGATATGGGAAAAATCTCGGCATCCCGACACCACCATCGTCGCCCCAAGCCATTGGGGATTGAACTGCGCCAGCCCCATATCGCGCGCAATCTGGTCTATTTCTTCCTGGCTAACGATGCTCAGCTGCCGCACATTGATGATGTCCGTGCCACGCGGATGCTGTTGCAACACACGGCTGTCTGAGGCGCGTGTCCGGCCTCGATGCGCCGCCCCCACAACCCCATCCCAATCCAATTGCAGCCGTTTGCGCGGCTCTGTCTCGATTTCAATTTCGCGCCGATGCGTGACCACGCCCAGCCAAGTGATGGTGAGGTAAACATCTGTTGCTTCCAATGCAGGCATCGCCGCACCTCCCCAAAAAAAGCCCCCGCCTTTGGTATAAGGCAGGGGCTCAAAGACCCTAGGCCGTGGGCTCGGGTTCCATCCCGCCGCCGCTGCTGCTGCTCGGCTTCGGCTTGGTTTTGGGAACCGCCGTCACCGATGGTGTGCCGCCCGATGTCGCGCTATCATCTTCATCGCCATCACGGTCAAGGCTCTCGCCCTCCATCACCTTTTTGATTTCCGCCCCAGTCAGGGTTTCATATTCCAAAAGGCCCTGCGCCAGATTCTCAAAGCGCTCTTTATTGTCAACGATGGTCTTCATGGCCAAGTCATAACCATTTTGCACAAAGCTGCGCACCTCAGTTTCGATCAATTCCTTGGTGGCCGCAGAGGTTGACAGGCCTGATGTCCGGCCAGAATACCCTTCCGCCGCTTCGGAATAGTCAATATTGCCAACTTTATCGGACATGCCCCAGCGCATCACCATGGCGCGCGCCAGACTTGAGGCCTGTTGAATATCGCCTGACGGGCCATTCGACACCTGATCTTCACCATATTTGAAGATCTCAGCCGCCTTGCCGGCCATGGTCATCGCCAATTCATCGTGGCACTCATCACGGTGGAAGTTGAGACGATCCATTTCCGGCAGGCTCATCACCATACCGCCGGCGCCGCCACGAGCGATGATTGTGGCTTTGTAAACCGGTTGGCATTTTGGCAAAAGTGAACCGACCAAAGCGTGGCCTGCTTCATGGTAGGCTGTCTTCTCCAACTGCTCCTTGGTGCGCACCATGGAGCGCCTCTCTGCGCCCATAAGGATCTTATCCTTGGCCTTCTCAAAATCTTCCATTGTCACCAAACGGCGTCCAATACGCGCAGCCGCCAGGGCCGACTCATTGACCAAATTGGCCAAATCCGCACCCGAGAAACCAGGCGTGCCCCGGGCAATGATCCGCAAGTCCACATCGGGGCCCGTTGGCAATTTGCGCGCATGCACGCCCAATATTTTCTCACGCCCTCTCAGATCCGGGCTTGGAACGGTCACCTGCCGATCAAAACGACCCGGGCGCAGCAGCGCGGGATCAAGCACATCTTTGCGGTTGGTCGCCGCGACGATAATAATGCCCTCATTGGCCTCAAAACCGTCCATTTCAACCAAAAGCTGGTTGAGGGTTTGCTCGCGCTCGTCATTGCCGCCCCCGTAGCCAGCACCACGCGCCCGGCCCACCGCATCGATTTCATCGATAAACAATATGCATGGCGCATTCTTTTTCGCCTGCTCAAACATATCGCGCACGCGGCTCGCACCGACGCCCACAAACATTTCAACAAAATCCGAACCGGAAATCGAGAAGAAGGGCACGCCCGCCTCACCCGCAATCGCCCGCGCCAGGAGGGTCTTACCCGTGCCCGGGGCACCTTCCAGCAATGCGCCTTTCGGAATTTTACCGCCCAAGCGGCTAAATTTTTGTGGATTCTTCAAAAAATCGACGATTTCTTCCAGCTCTTCCTTGGCTTCGTCAATACCCGCCACATCGTCAAAGGTGACATTGCCTTGCTTTTCGGTCAGCATCTTCGCGCGGCTCTTGCCAAAGCCCATAGCGCCGCCCTTACCGCCGCCCTGCATCCGGTTCATGAAATAGATCCACACCCCAACGAGAAGCATGATCGGCAGGAGCGACAAGAGGATCGATTGGAACATTGAGGTTTCTTGTGACGTGGCCGCAACGCTCACGCCTTTAGACACCAAAAGATCGCTGATCTGCGCATCACCTGGAACGATTGTGACATATTCCGTGCCATTGGGCCCAGTGTAAGTGACCGTCTCGCCGTCCAGCGTGGCGCGGCTGACCTGGCCATTTTCAACCGCCTGTACAAAGTCAGAATAGGTTGTGGTGCGGCTCGAGGCTGTGCTTGCATCCCCAGAGAACAAACGAAACAGCATCAAAAGCAAGATGAACAATACAAACCAAAAGGCGAGGTTGCGTAGATTACCCAAGGGAAACTCCTATTAGAACCGCAATGTGTCGACACGAGATAGCGTCGGGCTTTGACCTAAGATAGACATCACACCGCTTTATTCAACGGGGTACTACCATTCCCAGGGCGGTGAAACCACCTTAAGCATATCTTTTGGGCCAAATTGCGCCATTGGTGCGGCCAAAAGCCTTTGCCCTTGCCACAAAGATGGGCTGGCCAAAAGCGCCAAACGCGGGCGGCCACTGTCCCGCCACCCCGGGCATTGCCCAAGGCCAGAGGGGCCAAGCGCCCGAATTTCATATGATTTTTCAGCATTCACCATGGAGATCCGGCCATCCCAGGGCGCGCCAGCTTGCGCCACCTGCCTTTCCACCACAGAAAATTCCCGAGAAATCCGCAGCACTGTCTTGGACTGCGGTATTAGGACACATCCATGCAGGGTCACTGTTTTTTTTGCCGCAAGCGCTCTAAGCAGTGCAGAATTTCGGGGCCTATAGGGCTGACCGCTGATCCAATTGAGGGCAGCCGACACCATGCGCTCGATATATTCGCGCGGCAGGCGGCTCAAGGCCACCCGATCGAAAAGCACATCGGTGACATCAATTTGCGCCACCTGCGGCCAAAGCCCTCGCGTCGAAAATTCGAGAGCCTCTTGAACGTGGCGCATGCGTGTGGCGGTTGCGGCCAGCCTAGGGCCCGTTAATCCAAGCGCCTCTAACTCGGGCGCCGCCTGACGCATCCGCACACGCATGAAAGCCGGATCTTCGTTGCTTGGATCATTGCACCAGCCCTGCCCCTGCGCATGCAAGAAACCCTGCAAATCCTCCCTGCAGAACGCGAGCAAGGGGCGCTGCCAGTCCATGTCGCGATCTGTCCAACGCCCGCGCATTTCGCTAAGACCATCCGCGCCAGAGCCGCGGGCCAAGCGGATCAGAAAGTTTTCCGCCACATCGGTCTGACTGTGCCCCAAACAAATACAGCGGCACGCCATATCCCGCCCCCAGGCCGCCAGAGCCTCATAACGCGCGCTGCGGGCGCGGGCTTGAAGATTGGGGCCCTTGGGCAGATCGCTTATCGTTAGGGTAGTATGGGCGACGCCCAGCTTGCCGCAAAGCGCGTTGACCCAAAGCGCTTCTTCCTTCGCTTCAGCCCGCAGCCCATGGTCGACCGTGGCGGCGCACAAATGCGCCTGAGGCATGGCGGCACGCAAGGCCAGAAGCAGCGCGACAGAATCAGATCCACCCGACACTGCAACCCCAATCACCGCGTCTTTTGGCAGCGGCGCAAAGACCTCAGCGAGATGCGATGAGATGTCCTGTGGCGGCTCGAGGCTCATGGGCAGGACAGCTCGGCCTCGGCCAGCTTGGCATCGTCTGCAACCTCTGTTTGCGCATAGCGAAATTGAACTTCACTCAGGGTCAAACACCCCTCTTGCGCATTGCCCATGCGGTGAAACGACAAAGCCAGGTGATAGAGTGCCGAGGGCGCGACCTCATTGGACTCATCCATAGAATAGGCCTCTAGATAGGCCCGCGCCGCCAGACGAAACTCGGCACTGTCCATATAGGCATGTCCAAGCAGCAAATGCGCCCGCTGCGTCAGCGGGCCAATGGGAAAGGCCTTAACGAATTCTTCGAACATTTGTGCAGCACTGCCGGTGTCGCCAGACAGCAGCATGTCATTGGCGGCATCAAACTCTGCTTGCTCTGATATCGTTAATATCTCACCGGGCAGAACCAGATCCAAGCCTGAGCCCGAATCAGATCCAAGGGGGAGCGTGGCGCCCAATTGCGTCACCACACAGCCCGGTTCCATGGCGCAGATGCGCGCCTCAAGCATGGCAATTCTCTGGGTCGCATCCCGGACAATCGCAGAAATGCGGTAGGCCAGCTCTTCGGTCTGGCCGGTCAAACGCTGCAATTCGTTTTCAATGGCTGCCGTGCGATCCAACAGCGCCCCATCATTGGTAAAGCCGCCCTTTTGCGCGGTGGTCAACTCCAGGCGCAGGCGTTTGGTTTCATACAATAGACCCGCAAGATCTTGACGCATATCTGCCAAACTGTCGGCAGAGGCGGGACCAGATAGCCCCGCGATCAAAATCAATGCGCGGCCCAGATGCATCAGCTCAAGCTCTGGGTCAAAATGGTCACTGTCCGGCGGTTTTTCTCATAGCATCGCTCAGAGCTGCAAATTTCAACAGGCCGCTCCTTGCCGTAGCTGCGGGTCTTGAGCCGCAGGCCCGAAACGCCGCGCGCGACAAGGTATTCTTGCACCGACTGCGCCCGCCGGAAGCCCAGCGCGAGGTTGTATTCGCGCGTGCCACGCTCATCCGCATGGCCTTCGAGAATGATGACATAGCCTGGGTTGCCCAGAAGCCATTCCGCTTGGATATCCAAAGCGGCTTTGGAGGCGGTGTTCAATGTGAATTCATCCACATCAAACAACACCGTATCGCCGACGGAATTTTGGAAATAAGCCACAGAGGTCGGATCATTCAAATCCTCAGAGCTGATTTCATTGTCGTTCCAACCGGACCCACCATCGAGCCCTGCGGTGTTGTATCCCCCATTGCTATCGGAGCAGGCCGCGAGGGTCACCATAGCCGCGAGGGCCAGATACATCGTTCTCATGTTGGTCTCCTTTCACAGAAACATAGCATCATCAGGCCCCCTAGCCTAAGGTAAAACAGGGCCCCAAGACGGATCAGACGCAGGGCTGCGCAGGTTCAAGGCGCGCAGGTTCCTGCCAGAAATATCGACCGAATACAGGCTCGGCGCGCCCTTTGGTCCTTGGGTTTCGCGGGTAAACATAATCACCCGCCCATTGGGCGACCAGCTGGGCCCCTCATCCAAGAAAGAGGCCGATAAGAGCCGTTCTTCACTGCCATCGGTGCGCATGACACCAATTCCAAAACGCCCGTTGCTTTGTTTGGTAAAGGCGATCAAATCGCCACGCGGGCTCCAGACCGGCGTACCATAGCGCCCATTGCCAAAGGATATTCGCTTTGGCGTGCCGCCCGCCACTGACATAAGATAGAGTTGCTGCGTGCCGCTGCGGTCGCTTTCAAAAACAATTGAGCGCCCATCGGGGCTAAAGCTTGGGGCCGTATCAATGGAGGGGCTCGACGTCATCCGTGCCGAACGTGCGCTGGACAATTCCATCATATAAATATCGGTATTGCCGCCCTGCTCAAAGGAATAAACCACGCGTTTGGCATCGGGCGAAAACCGCGGTGAGAAGGCCATTCCATTATCCGGTGTCGGCAACCGCTTGCGCGCGGCGCTGCGCACGTTGAGCTGATAGATCTGCGGAAAACCCGTCTCCCAGCTGGTGTAGAGCACCTGCTTGCCATCACTGGAGACACGCGGCGCGAGAACGGTATTCTCATTGCCGGTCAAGAACTGCAAATTTTCGCCGTCATAATCCATGATGGCCAAACGCTTGAGCCGTTGGTCTTTCGGACCAGACTCGGAAACGAAGACGATCTTACTGTCAAAATAGGGCCCCTCACCGGTGATCCGCGCATAGACCTGATCGGCCACCTTATGGGCCATGCGGCGCACAGCTTTGGTGCTTCCGCTGAGCTGCATGCCACTGCCCAACTGCACTCCAGAATAAATATCGAAAATGCGGAACTTGACGGTCAGCCGGCCAAAGCTGGTGGTTTTGACCGCGGCGGTGACCAAGGCCTGCGTATTGATGGCGCGCCAATCAGGATAGCGCACGGGCTCGGCAAAGCTGCTGCGCTGCGCGATAAAGCGGCTTGGCGGCACTTCGCGGAACAGGCCACTGCTGGATAAATCGGTGGCCACAATGCGCGACATTTCTGTGGCAATCGTCACCGCCTCAATATTTTCCGCTTCAAACATCGGAACCGCAAAGGTCAGAGGCTCAATCACCCCATCGGTGATTTCAATACGCAGAGGTCCATTTTGCGCCATGCCCGCACCTGTCCAAAGGCCAAACGCCAAAACACCAAAATAGATCAATCGCTTCATCGCACTCTCATTTTCTCTGGGTTAAATGTTAATTCCACACGCCGCCAAGTTGCAAATTGGTCTTTCGGCAGTTCAAATCCCTGTGCGCCGCATCCTTGTATCGCACGCAGTGCGGTTTCAAAAGCCCGCTCTGCACTGATCTCATCTCCCCCCTCAAAACCAAGCATCTTGATGCTATTGGCCACGGGTTTTCCATCACGTGTCAGCTCCATCTCCACCACCACAATCGTCGACAAGGCCGCCGATGACAAGGCGCCAAGGTTCCAACACTCTGCAATTGCCAGTTGCATACCACGAATGAATTGTTCTGCCAAAGGTGCCGCTGCGGCCTCTGGCCCCGCAGGGGCTTCGTCGCCTGCCATCAATGCGGCATTCAACGCAGCTGTCACCGGATCGATCTGTGGCTCTTCCGGCTCGGGGTCGGGTGTCTCTGGCGCAGGCGCTGGAACGGCGCGCGGGGCCGGCCGGCTGCGTGGACGCACCGACCGTTCTGGCGCATTGGTCGTGACCTCGGGGGACGCAGAGGGTTTTTCCGCTTCTGTGACAATTTCCGGGGCCGCAGCCTCGGGGGCTTGCGCCTCCTGCTCCTGCGCGACCTCCGCCGGAGCCTCTTGCGGAGCGGCGGCCTCACGGCTCTGGGCGCCGAGATCCATCTCCATATCAGGCGCATTGATGGCGGCTGGCACTATCCTTTGCGCCGGGCGCGGCTTTGGCGGCAGGCTGGTCTGCACTGGCGTTTGCGCGCTGTCATCCAAAAGAGGCGTCTGTAGCTCCACAGGCGGCAAAATCACCACGTCTTGCACAGGCACAACAAGTTCTAGCCGCCGCGAAGGCAGAGCATCGCCTGATGAAATTTGGCTCAAGCTTTGCGCCAATTGCGCGGGGGCGGCATCCACTTCTGGCGCGCTTGGCCCTTCGGCGGCCTCCTCAACCGGGATCGCCTCAGCGCTTGGAATTTCTGCGGAAATCTCTGGGCTGATGTTATTAATCATAACGTCAAACACCTCTGATGAGACAACAGACACATCTGCAACCGCCATCTCAGAGGGCTTACGGGAAAAATCCCCGTTAAGCACCAGCCAGCCCACAAACCCGAGATGGAGGGCGAAGGAAATATAGCTGCCCGGCGACATAGGACCCTATCCGCCAGAGCCGTCAAATGTTGGACCACCCAAATCTGTGACCAAGCCGATATTGCCGAAGCCCGCAGCGTTCATCGCCCCCATGACCTGCATCACCCGCGCATAGGGAATGGCGCCATCGGCCCGCAGGAAGACCTTATCATCTGCGCGTTCCTGGGCGATGCCGCGCAGACGGGTCAAGAATTCCGTCTCTGGCGTTTCGGTCGTCTGAATCACAATGGCGCCCTCGGCGGTGAGCGTGACGGTCAAAGGCTCCTCCGTTTCACTTGGCAAAGCGCCGGCGGCAGTTTTGGGCAAATCAACATCCACCCCGACCGTCAGCAAAGGCGCGGCCACCATGAATACGATCAGCAAAACCAACATCACATCCACAAAGGGTGTGACGTTAATTTCAGCCACAGGCCGGCTGCGCCGGCGCCGGCGCCGGCCTCCAGAGCGCTCCTCCGCCATGTCCAGCTTCATAGCCAAGCCTCAGCCCCCCAATTGGCGCGATAGGATGGTTGAAAACTCATCGGCAAAGGCCTCATAACCGGCAATGACGCGGTCACAGCCAACGCTAAGATGGTTGTAAAACACCACCGCCGGGATCGCGGCCAAAAGCCCAAGTCCCGTGGCCAAAAGCGCTTCCGCAATCCCCGGCGCCACCACCGCCAAATTGGTATTTTGCTGTGCTGCAATCTCAATAAAGGCATTCATGATGCCCCAGACCGTCCCAAACAATCCAATGAAGGGCGCAACCGACCCGATAGAGGCCAAAATTGCCAAACCACTTTGCAGATCATTCGATTGCTTAGCCAAGGCCACATCCATGGAGCGTTCAATCCGCGATTGTGCCCCGGCAATCAACACCCCATCGCTGCGATGCGAGCGCCGCCATTCGGTCATACCGGCCGTAAAGATCAGCTCGCTGCCCCCTTTTGGCGCGGCACCAATTTTGTCAAAAAGCCCATCCAGCGGCTCACCAGACCAGAAGGCCTTGTCAAACTTCGCCGAGCGCCGACGCGCCAGGTTCAAAGCAATGCGCTTGTTAATCGCGATGGTCCAAGACCAAATTGACAGGCCAATCAGCAACACAATCACCGCCTGTACTGGCAGTGTCGCGCGTGAAAATAGGGCCCAAATCGAAAAATCGATTGCTGCTTCCATGTGAATGCCTCTGTTTGTGGCTCTTTGACCGAGTTTTGCGCGAGTGTAGCGAAAAACCTTACAAAAAGCCAAGCATTCGAAGCAATAGTTTTTAAGCGTTGGAATTTCGGCGAAGTTCTGCCGGAAGACGGGTTGGCTTGCCCGTCTCAGTCAGAGCCACAATCGTCACTTCGGCGCTAAAAAGCACCTGCCCTCTGCGCTGCACCTCCTGGTGCAAGATCCACCGTGCCGGAGTGGATGACCTTCGCTGGCTCACCACCTCGAGCTGATCTCCCAGCCTTGCAGGGGCCAAATACTCTGCTTGAATGGAGCGCACGGCGAAGACCATTCCGGAAGCCTGAAGCGCCAATTGATCCACGCCCAATTGCGCCACCCAGGTCGAGCGCGCCCGTTCGATGAACTTTAAATAATTGGCATAATAGACAATGCCGCCCATATCCGTGTCTTCGTAATAGACAGTTAATTCGAATCTATGACTCATAAAGCCCCCTCAATTCGCGCAGCCAATCGCAGCGCATGGCTGGCGTCATCGGCCCGCACAGGCATCACCCGATCATAGCCCGCGCGCAGCAAAGCGGCCACCTCAGGCCGCATCACCGTGGTGCCATTGTCCAGAACGGCCAGTGGCGAGCGGCTTTGAAACGCCTCTTGCGACCAAAGAAACATCGCCTGCACCGCCTGCGACAGAGCCAGGCTATCGGCCCCCAATTGTTGCAGGGCCTCATCGACGCGCAGAAAGACAAAACAGGCCTGAATGGCGCCCTGCTCATCAAAGCGAAAGGCGCGATATTGATTGGCCTGCGCGGCAACGAGCCGATCCACAACACTGTCCAGTTGCGGGATCATCTGATCGAGATCAGGCACAGCGCGCAATTCTTCCCAATCGGAAAAGAAGAACATCATCAGATTGCTGCCCAACTCCGGATCCAATTCATCAGTAGAATGTCCAGAAGCGATACACACGGCCTCAATTGCCGATTTCATGATGACCAAAGTCTCGTCCTGCACACCAAAAACCACAGGGCAAATCGGGCGGCCCCATCGGGCGAAGACATAGCTGCCATCGGTTCGGGTGAACATGCGTTCAATCTCGCTTGCCGTTAACACTGGCCAATCCTTCTATTACCGCAAAACGCGCGCCCCTCGTAGCGCTCTATCAAGCGTTTGGCTAGGGGCCGCCAAGCGCGGTGCGGCTATTCAAACAGCTGCGCCTGCGCGGCAGGCTGCGGCGGCGCCATACCCAGATGCGTCCAAGCTTTTTGAGCCAGCATACGGCCGCGGGGCGTCCGCTGTATCAAGCCTTTTTGCAACAGATATGGCTCAATCACCTCTTCCAAAGCATCACGACTCTCTGACAGGGCGGCAGATAGGGTCTCAATGCCCACCGGGCCACCAATGTAATTCTCCGCAATCAAGCGCAAATAGCGCCGATCTGCGCCATCCAAGCCTAGATGATCCACACCCAGGCGCGTCAGCGCATGATCGGCGATGGCTTGCGTGATACGCCCATCGCCTTCCACAACTGCGAAATCCAAAACCCGGCGCAGCAAGCGCCCAGCGATGCGCGGCGTGCCCCGCGCGCGTTTCGCAATTTCCCGCGCGCCCGCATCATCCGCCGGTACGCCCAGCAGTTTGGCATTGCGCGTGACAATCTGGTGCAGCTCTCCATCGGTGTAAAATTCCAATCGCGTCGGAATGCCAAAGCGGTCACGCAGGGGGGTCGTGAGCAGACCCAAACGAGTTGTGGCCCCGACCAGCGTGAAAGGCTGCAACTCAATGCGCACCGTGCGCGCCGCAGGCCCCTCGCCAATGACAAGGTCCAGTTCAAAATCCTCCAATGCCGGATAAAGAATCTCTTCCACCACAGGATTGAGGCGATGAATTTCATCAATAAATAAGACATCGCGCGCTTCGAGGTTCGTCAAGATCGCGGCCAAATCCCCAGCTTTGGCCAGAACAGGCCCGCTGGTCATGCGGAAATTCACACCCAATTCACGCGCCATGATTTGCGCCAAAGTGGTTTTGCCAAGACCGGGCGGGCCATGAAAAAGCGCATGGTCCATGGCCTCCCCACGCTGCCTTGCCGATTGAATAAAGACACTCAAATTGGCGCGCGCCGCCTCTTGCCCGATAAACTCGTTAAGACCCTTGGGCCGTAACGCCTTGTCGCCATCCTCCGCCAGCCGCTCCGGCCGCAGGGTTGGATCCGGCTCGGCTGAGCTATTGTCCCACTCCGCACTCATGTCTTAGGCGCCATTTTTTTGAGCGCAGCACGGATCAAGCTTGCAGAATCCGCCCCAGACATTTCACCGCTCAACTGCGCCACCACCGCCGCCGCCTCTCCTGGTGCATACCCCAGATTGCTCAAAGCCGACAGGGCATCGGCCTGCGCTGAGGGGGTCGCGGCTGGCGCGGGCCTTGTGGGAACGGCGGGACTTGCGCTCTCGATCACAGCGGCCTCCTGCACATCATCCGGGTGGATCTGCACCGCCCCATCCATCATAGCCATGACAGTCGGCGCTTTGTCTTTGAGCTCGATCACCACCCGTTGCGCGGTTTTCGGTCCGACACCCTTTGCCGCCTTCAAAGCTGTCCAGTCTCCCATCGCGATGGATCGGCTCACCCCATCAGGCCCCAAGGCCCCGAGAATCGCCAATGAGGCCTTCGCCCCAATCCCTTGCACCGACATCAGCAATCGGTGCCATTCCTTCTCAACCAGCGAGGTAAAGCCAAACAATTGCATGAGATCTTCGCGCACCAACAAATCCGTGTAGAGCGCAACAGCCTCGCCTGCCGGCGGCAAAACCGCCAGCGTACGGTCGGAGCAATAGACCATATACCCCACCCCGCGCACATCTAACATCACATGATCGCTGGCTTTATAGTCAACCCGACCTGACAGTTTCCCAATCATCCACTCGCCCTTTGCAATGCGGCCTGAAAATGACTGCCCGCTTGGATATGATGCGCGTGACAAATGGCAATCGCAAGCGCATCTGTTGCATCAGGCCCGGCCAGTTTCACACCCGGTAGCTGCAAGGACACCATATGCTCAACCTGCCGCTTGTCCGCGTGCCCCACGCCCACCACCGCTTTTTTCACCGCATTAGGGGCATATTCTCCAACCTCGAGGCGAAACTTCGCTGGCACCAGCATGGCAATCCCACGCGCCTGGCCCAATTTCAACGTCCCCGCCCCATCACGGTTCACAAAAGTTTGCTCCACGGCCGCATGACTGGGGGCGTAGTTCTCAATCACCTCAGACAACCCCTCAAACAGCGCCAGCAAGCGACCGGCCAAGGGTCCAGGCTGCGTTTGGCACTGACCATTGGCCACATGCCGCAGTTTGCTGCCGTGCACATCCACAAGCCCCCAGCCTGTGGAGCGCAAACCCGGATCAATGCCCAGTACCCGCATGGAAATCCCCTCGTATGGTCGTCTTACAGGTTAAGTAGCACGAAACGCGAACATCTGAAAAGCAGTCATTTCAGTTGCGGCGCAATTTTCATGTCAAATGAACGTGCGTCATCGTAAAGCTTCCAGAAAAAACAAACCTCTATACCCCAAGTCAGTCATGCAAGAATTGCATATCGGTTATGTTGTTTTTCCCAGTAGCCAAGACCCTACAGCGCGCCTAAATGCCCAGCATAAAGACAAATACTCCTGACATCATTTTCGGAAAGGACATCCCAAATGGCATATCTCGAAACATCCCGCAGCGCGGCAATTTCCACATCTCGCACAGTCATCGCCAATTTTGCCGCGACAGTCTTCACAGCCTTTGTACGCTGGAACGATGCACGCGTCACCCGTAACGCCTTGTCACAACTGTCATTGCGTGAACTCAACGATATTGGTTTGGTCCCCGGTGATATCGAGCGCATCGCACGCCGCTAAGGCACGCCCCGCCATCGGGAAATATAGCCAGCCTTAAAGACGTCGCGCTGATCTCAGTGCGGCGTTTTCGTTTGGGCCGTCCTGCTAGGACAACCGGCGCAGGGTCAAAGCGCTCCACTCACCAAGATCTTCGCGCGTCTCCAAGGCCAAGCCCTGCCCCTGATAGACCTCAACAATCTCATCGGCTTGCTCAACCAAAAGCCCCGAGAGAATGGCCCGCCCACCAGGCGCCAAATGCGCCGCCATATCAGGCGCCAGCTCAATCAGCGGACCTTTCAAGATATTGGCAAAAATGAGATCAAATGGCGCGCCGGCCCGCAAGACAGGCGAGTCGAACCCAATGGATTCGACGCAAGACACCCGGCCCACCAACCCATTGGCCTTCACATTGGCAAGCGCCACCTCGACGGCCACAGGATCAATATCACTGGCCAGAACATGCGCCGCCCCCATGCGGGCGGCAGACATCGCCAAAACGGCCGTGCCGCAACCAAGATCCAAAACATTGTCGAACCGCTGCCCATCGTCCAACAGCCGGTCATAAGCGCGCAAACACCCAAGCGTTGTTCCGTGATGCCCGGTGCCAAAAGCCATGGCCGCTTCGATCAACAGGCCAATGCGTCCCTCAGGCAAAAGCGCAGCATCATGGCTGCCATACACGAAAAACCGTCCCGCCTCGACGGGCGGCAATTCGCGGCGCACCTTGGCGACCCAATCTTGATCCGGCACTTCGGATACGACAAAGGGCCCAGCCCCAAAAGCGGCCGATAGCAAAGCCAGATCAATATCATCCGGCGCGTCCAGGAAATATCCCCCCACTTCCCAAATGCCCTTGCCGTCTTCAACTTCAAACACGCCAACCCCAGTTGGCGCCGGCTCCAGCGCTTCCAGCGCCTCCCCCAGCGCTTCCGCTTGAGATTTGCCGGGTAAAGTGGTCAGGGCGGTATAGGTTAGCATGGGTCAGCTCCAATGATTTGGTGAGCCCATATCCTGTCTGGCCGGTCATCGCAATTGCTGGCCACCCGCGCCGTTTGCGAAGGGCACGCCCGCCGCAAACTCAAAGGCAAGGCCGCGGCACGCGGCTCCACTAGGTCACAGCCAATCCGATAGGACAGCTCACCCCAGTTCCCCCTATGCCGCAATAGCCATTAGGATTTTTCGCCAGATATTGCTGATGATAATCTTCGGCATAGTAAAACTGGGGAGCTGGCAAAATTTCACTGGTAATTGCGCCAAATCCAGCCGCCGCAAGCTGCTCTGCAAAGACCGTGAGGCTCGCCGCAGCAGCCTGGGCCTGCCCCGCACCATAGGTATAGATGCCAGAGCGATATTGCGTGCCGCGATCATTGCCCTGGCGCATGCCTTGAGTCGGATCATGACCCTCCCAAAAGACCTTCAGCAAGGCCTCATAAGTCACAATCGCCGGGTCAAATATCACCCGCACCACCTCATTATGCCCAGTTTTGCCGGTGCAGACCTCTTCATAAGTCGGATTGGGCGTATAGCCAGCCGCATAGCCCACCATAGTCACCCAGACCCCCTCAATCCTCCAAAACATCCGTTCCACACCCCAAAAGCATCCCATTCCGAACATCGCCTCCTGCAGCCCCGCATCCAGCGGTCCTTGCAAGGGACGGCCGGTCAGAAAATGCGTGGGGGCGGTGGCAATTGGGGTGACACGCCCCGGCAAGGCTTGGTCCCTTTGAACCATCTGTGACTTTTCTTGCGACATAAAAAACATCTCTGGCTCCCCTTAAGCTTTCTCTAAGATATAATGGTGATCGGGCAGATATCCAGCACAGAGGCCGCACTGCGCCAAAACACGCCCGTTAAAGGCTCAAAATCGTCTCATAGCCCGGTTCAGGACGCCTTGGAATTAACAAAGCCAGCCCCAGCGACGTCAGCGCCATGCCCGCGGCCAGTATAAACACCAAACTGGGTGAAAACAGCCACAGAAGTCCCAGAAACACCGGCAATCCGACTGCCGCGATATGGTTGATGGTAAAGGCCACTGCGGCCGTGGGGGCTATATCGGCCGGATCTGCAATCTTTTGGAAATAGGTTTTCAGGGCAAAGGCCAGTGAGAAAAACAGGTGATCTACGACAAATAACGCCCCCGCCAGCATCACACCCCAACCAAACATGTAAATGCCGCCATAGGTCAAAAACACCAGGGCCAGACCTGCGTATTCAAAAATCAATGTATTGCGTTCCCCATAGCGCGCCACAACGCGGCCAAACACCGGACCAATAAACATATTCATCACGAGGTTGATTAAATACAGAGAGGTCAATTCATGCACGTCAAAGCCGAAACGCTCCACCATCATAAAGCCCGCAAACACCATGAAGATCTGCCGCCGGGCACCGGCCATGAACTGCAGCGCATAATAGAGCCAATAGCGTTTGCGCAGGACCATGGTTTTATGCTGCGGCGTGGGCGATTGGAATTGCGGGTAAAGCACCATACAGGCCAAGGCGATGGCCGCGGTTATGCCGCCCGAAATCATATAGGCCGTATTAAAGCTCAACGCGAGCCATTCCCAGGTGACGACAATGACGCCAAAAGCCACCAGCGAGGCCGCCGATCCCATCGCCAATAGCCAGCCCAGAACCTGCGGCGCCTGCGCTTTGGAAATCCATTGCAATTGCAGCGATTGGTTGACCGTTTCATAATAATGAAAGCCAATAGAGGAGAGCAGTGTCAGCGTTAAAATCCCGCCCATTTGCGGAAACCAAGCGGTCACCGCCGTGGCCACCCCCAAGAGCACCAAGGACAAAAGACCCAAGACCTGCTCGCGCAAAAAAATGATGATGGCAATCACCCCGACCGCAAGAAATCCAGGAATTTCTCGCACCGAATGCAACAGCCCGATGTCCGCCCCATCAAAATTGGCCACTTCGATCACAAAATTGTTGAGCAAAGCACTCCAAGTAGCAAAGGCGATGGGCATAGCTGCGGCCATGACAAAGAGCAAAAATATCGGTCGGCGCCAAACTGGCGCGGATTGCGCTTCTTGCAAGGTTACGATCTGCATTGACTTACTCCCAAACACCGCCCCGCGATCTGCAGATTGCGATCCTCTTGCATCACCCCCAGCGGCAAACGGAAACCATCGGGCTGATCTTTACCTCCACCTCACATATTGGTAATGTAAACTGACCAATTTGCAGTAAAGGCTAGGCTATGCCCGTAATCACAACCATTCAAGACCTCAAAGAGATTTATAAGCGCCGCGTGCCGCGAATGTTTTATGATTACTGCGAAAGCGGTAGCTGGACCGAGCAGACCTTTGGCGACAATATTTCTGATTTTGCCAAACTGCGCCTACGCCAACGCGTCGCGGTTGATATGACCAACCGCAGCACCGCATCCAAAATGATTGGCCAAGACGTCTCCATGCCCGTGGCCCTGGCCCCGGTGGGGATGACCGGCATGCAATGCGCCGATGGCGAAATCAAAGCCGCCCGGGCTGCAGCCGCTTTCGGTGTTCCCTATACGCTGTCAACCATGTCAATCTGTTCCATCGAAGATGTCGCCGCGGCCACAGACGCCCCCTTTTGGTTTCAGCTCTACACTTTGACCGATGAGGACTACTCAGATCGCCTGATCCAAAGGGTGAAAGACGCCAATTGCTCCGCACTCGTGATCACTTTGGACCTACAGATCCTAGGACAGCGCCATAAGGATTTGAAAAACGGGCTCTCCGCCCCGCCAAAACTGACCGCCAAGACCATCGCCAATTTGGCCACAAAATGGAGCTGGGGCCTTGAGATGCTGGGCACAAAGCGCCGTGGCTTCGGAAATATCGTGGGGCATGTCAGCGGCATCTCTGACACCACCTCCCTCAGCGCCTGGACCGCCGAGCAATTTGACCAAGCGCTCGATTGGAAAAAAGTCGAGGTCTTAATGAAGAAATGGGGCGGTAAGGTGATTTTGAAGGGCATCTTGGATCCCGAAGACGCAAAAATGGCGGCGAAACTCGGGGTTGATGCGATCATCGTGTCCAATCACGGCGGGCGGCAGCTTGATGGTGCGCTCTCCTCAATCCGCATGTTGCCGAAAATCGTCGAGGCGGTGAATGGTAAATGTGAGGTTTGGATGGATGGCGGCATCCGCAGCGGGCAAGATATCCTCAAAGCCAAAGCTCTTGGCGCGACCGGAACAATGATTGGCCGGTCCTATATCTACGGTCTTGGCGCGATGGGTCAGGCCGGTGTGACAAAAGCGCTGGAAGTGATGCACAAAGAATTGGAGACCACAATGGCACTCTGCGGACATCGCGACATCAACGATGTGACCCGAGATATTCTCTACATTCCAGAGGATTTTGAGGGGCGTTGGGCCTAGGTCAGCGCCATAGCCGGCCCTGGGGGCTTGCGAAAACGCAACAAAAGAGATGGGGCGCAGAGAAGCACGCCCCATCTCAGGTTTTAGGATTACTCAGCAGCCGTGCTAGAGTCCTCTGGTCCCTTGCTGCGTGCGCTGTCACGATAGAGCGCTTTTGTGAGCGAGAGCATCATCAGCCCCATCACCATCGTGAATGGCAGCGCCCCGATAATCATGGCGCTTTTCAAAGCTTCCATCGGATCGGCGCCCGGATTACTCTTGCCCGCCACCAACAAGGTGCCGATAACGGCAGTTAAGATCAGACCCCAGACAATTTTGTGCTTGTTGCCGATGTCTTGATCACCACCCGACATGATGGTGTTCATCACCAAGATGCCTGAGTCCGCCGAAGTCACCAAGAAGGTCATGATCAAGACGACACACATCACGGTCAAAGCAGACAACATGCCACCGTCAATCATTTGCCCAAGCGTGACGAAAAGTTTGTTGGTGTTTGATGCCCCAACAATCGCACCATTGGCGCCGCCGGTCAGCTCCATGTCAATGGCCGTGGCTCCGAGGATGGTCATCCAGGCAAAACACACCATCGCAGGCGCAAATACGCAGCCCAAGATAAACTCTCGCACCGTGCGTCCGCGCGAAATCCGCGCCAAGAACAAACCCACAAAAGGCGAGAAGGCAATCCACCACGCCCAATAGAAGGTGGTCCAGCCTGCCTGCCAGCCAAATTGACGCCCCTGCTCACCGGCCGCATAGACCGCACTCAAGGTCGCCTCATCTAAAGCGGCGGCCGCGCCCTCTAGTCCTGATTTAAAGCCATCATAGCTGCCCCAGGCATTGGTGGCACCGCCGATCAACTCTTCGGCCAAAGGTTTGGCCGTCTCCGGAAGTGCCATGGCAAAGGCATCTGAAGATTGCGGGCCATAGGCTCCAAAGCTGAGCGATACGAAGTGCAAGATATAATCGACAAAGGCCGTTGCGTAGGTCGTCATTGCGAAAACAAATGAGCCGAACAGCACAAAGGTGAACAACAAAATCAGCGATAATACCAAATTGAGGTTGGACAGGTATTTCACCCCGCGGCCCACCCCGGACACGGCTGAGATAATCGACAGACCCATGATGCAGAGCAGCCCCGCAATCAAGCCCACAGTGCCTGGCTTTGGCACGTCGCCGGTCATATCCATCAACCAATTGGCGCCGGTGATCGCATAGACCCCATCGATAAACTGGCTCACACCAAAGCCGATGGTGACCGATACGCCCAAAATCGTGGCCACAACGCCCAACACATCCACCAGATGCCCGATAAACCCGTTCACATAGCGGCCCAATAGTGGGGTCAGCGCGGAACGGATGGTCAGGGGCATATCGCGGGTATAGGCGTAATAGGCCAGGCTCAGGCCGGTGACGACATAGATCGCCCAAGCGTGAAACCCATAATGCAAAAACGTATAGCGATAGGCCGAGGTCAAAGCCTCTTGGCTGTTTGGTGCCACCGCCCCGCTGACTGTCTCAGGGTTTGAGCCCCAAAGACCCAAAGGCTCAGCCGTGGCAAAGACCATCAGCCCCACACCCAAGCCTGCGCCAAACATCATGGAAAACCATGAACAATTTGAAAACTCCGGCTCCTCATCCGCCCGGCCCATCTTGCGCTTGTCAGTTTGCGGCAAAATAGCGACCACAGCCAGAAAAAAGGCAAAAAGCCCCACAATGATGATATAAAATGCGTTGAAGCCTTCCAAAAGCGACCAATTCAGGCTGCTTAAATTGCTATTGGCATTGGCCGGCCAAACCAAGGCCCAGATCACAAGCGCAACCATAATGCCCTTGCTCAACAGCGCGATTTCAACGCTGTGGCCTTCATAAAAACCGGAAGTGGCCCGTCGGACCTCAACCGCTGTAAATGGGGGTTTTGTTGACATATCTGTCCTCCTTTTCATTCAATGTGGCGATGCTGCGCAATCAAAACGCTTCAAAATGCGAGCATATGGCTCCGCTGATCGCCTTATTATTATTCAAATATTGTAGACTTTTGTGTCCGTGCCTCTTCTGTGCAGACATTGCAAAATACATATCGCACCAGATGTCTCACAGGCGTATAGCCAAATATTTGGAGTGATGTCATGGCTTTGATCCGTTGAAATGTCTGAGTGGAAAATAAACATATACAAAGAACACCGCTTAATACGGCAAAGCCTGCCAGAGCGTTATTTTTTTCGCAAGCTTTTGTTTGTCATAGTTTACGTGCGCCGCAACAGCAAAGTCAGCGGAATGGCTGTAAGACTGAGGCCCGCAGCGACGAGGAACGCGATGCGCAACCCATAAAATTCAGACACGAGCCCCATTAGAGATGGCGCCAGAAAGAATCCAGCAAATCCCAGAACAGCCACCCGCGAAATCGCCTCCGTGCGCAGATGATCCGGCACCTTTTGCCCAACCAATGCCAAGCCCAAAGGACCAATCACCGAGATGCCGAGGCCTAAAATACCAAATCCGACATAGGCCCAAAGCGGCGCTGAGGCCAAAGCCGCCAAAACCCCACCAGCAGCGGCCACGAATGTGGCCAATATGATGACTTTTGTCTCAGAAAAAATTTGCGACACGGCTTGGCCTGAAAACCGCCCCAGCGCCATGGTCAACCCCAACATCGCCGGCCCCATCGCCCCTTCGGCCGCACGGCCCTGCAGGCTGCGCTCAATGTGCAAAGCCGACCAGGTCTCAACGGTGGCTTCGGTCATAAAGGCAACCAAAACAATCAGCCCACAAAGAATAATGGGCTTCAACGGATAGCGGCCACCCGCGCTGGCGTCCTTTGCAACCTCCCGCGGGGGCATGTAGAGAAAGACGGAGAGGATCAAAATAATCGCCGCCACAGCCGCGAAGGCCGGTCCCGGCGCGATCTGCGCCTCGCGGGCCACGCCGCTCACAATCGCAGCACATGCGTAACCCACGGAAAACATGCCGTGGTTTGCATTCATCAACGGCTGACGATGCAGCTGTTCCAACTCGCTCACCCGCGCATTCATCAACACATCGGTCAGGCCCGAGGCCGCGCCAACAATCACCATTGCCACGCCAAAGCTCACCGCATCAGTGGCCAAGCCCGGCAAAAGAAAGCTCAAGGCAAATACAACGCTGGCAATCTGCAAGCCGCGTGCACCCAACACACGGTCCAGCCGCGGCGCCAACATCATAGAGCTGACCAGCCCAAGCGCATTGCACAACAGCAATAGCCCAAAAGTGGCATCGCTAACATCCAAACGTGCTTTGATCTGTGGCACATAGGCCGCAAAACAACCCCAAAACAGGCCCACGATCACAAATGCAATCGCAGGACGGCGGGACAAATATAGGGCGTGAAAAACTTGCATAGCTTGCTTTTTCATAGCCGCAGGCCTCTTGCAAGAAACAAAGCAAACAAGGGCTTTTCATTTACCTCATATGGCCCTATACGGCGCACTTCAACGGGGCATACACCCTTGGAGGATGCCCCCCCATTTTAAGGAATAGACCCATGGCAGGACAGATCCCAGATCTAATCGCTTCGGTACGGACGGGGACAGGCAAGGGGGCCGCTCGTCAATCTCGCCGCGAAGGCAACGTACCAGGCATCGTTTTCGGTGGTGAGGCAGACCCGCTTCCCATCAATATCCCGTTCAACAAACTGTTTTCCCTATTGAAAGCAGGACGGTTTAAGTCAACTTTGTTCAACCTCAAAGTTGAAGGTCATGACGACGTACGCGTCATCTGCCGCGATGTGCAACGTCACACCGTGAAAGATTTGCCAACGCATGTCGACTTCATGCGCCTGCGCCGGACATCAAAAATCAACCTGTTTATCCCGGTTGAGTTCTTGAACGAAGACACATGCCCAGGCCTGAAAAAAGGTGGCGTGCTGAGCTTGGTGCGCCCTGAGGTTGAACTGGTGGTGACCGCAGGGGATATCCCTGAGAAGATCACAGTCGATCTGGCCGGTCTCGAAGTGGGTGATGTGATTACAATCTCCGCAGTCGAACTGCCCAAAGGCTCCAAAACAACCATCGACCGTGACTTTGTGATCGCAAATATCGCAGCGCCATCGGGTCTGCGCTCAGCGGACAATGAAGCTGAGGACGATGCGGAAGAGGTTGACGGCGAAGCCGAGGCATAAACCTCGACCTTCGGGCCACTGTAAGACAAATGAAACCCCACCAGAGATGGTGGGGTTTTTGCATTTACCGCCCCAAATGCGCGCAAATCTCTTTCAACCCACCGGTCCGCACGTTAAACTCATCCCATGAAACTTTTCGTAGGCCTTGGAAATCCTGGCGCAAAATATGCGCATAATCGGCATAATATCGGCTTTATGGCCCTAGATAGAATCGCCGAAGATCATCAATTCACCCCCTGGCGCTCAAAGTTTCAGGGGCAAATTTGTGACGGCACATTGGCTGGACACAAGGTGCTGCTGCTCAAACCCACAACCTTCATGAACCTCTCAGGCCAATCGGTGGGTGAGGCTGTAAGGTTTCACAAGGTCGCTCTAGATCAAGTCACCGTTTTTCACGACGAATTGGATCTCGCCCCTGGGAAATTGCGGCTGAAACAGGGCGGCGGTCATGCGGGGCACAATGGGCTGCGCTCCATCCACGCTCATTTGGGGGCAGACTACGGCCGCGTGCGGCTCGGGATTGGCCATCCGGGCCATAAGGATGCCGTGGCCGGTTTTGTGCTCCGAGACTTTGCCAAGGCAGATCAAAATTGGCTGGCGGCCCTATTGACCGGACTAAGCAATGGCGCGGTGCATTTGGCCGCAGGGGATGGGGCAAAATTCATGAATGCTGTGGCCTTGCAAACCGCCCCGCCGCGCTCTTCAAAAACCACCAAAACCGCAGCGCAAAAACCCGTGCAGACCGCAGCGGCGCCTGACAAAGGCGCGCCTGCGCCCTCTCCTTTACAAAGGCTCCTCGAGAAATTTAAATGAAACGCCATTTCGAACGTCAAGCGACCTATTGTTCAGCCTTTGGCGCAGATCTCACAGCCCGACTGTTGCGTCAGCTGCCCGATTGCATTTCCCCCAACAGCGCCCTCGGTCAGCGCATCACGAATTGGCCCGGTGATCCAGCACCAGAGGCAGACAACCTTCCTCTGAGGCTGGCCGGAGGCCTGCATGCCTTGCTATTATCGGCAAAAGCCCGTGACCTGGCCCCCATCTATCGCAGTGGCGCAATGGCCGATGCGGAGCTGCCAGCGGTCCTGCGGTCCGTGCTTCAGCGTCACGACGCTGAACTGACAGCTTTCATTGCAAATGCACCACAAACCAATGAAGTGCGACGGGCTGCCGGGCTCGTTGCCGCGGCCCATTGGCTCAAAGCCTACACCGGATGTGATCTCATCGCCTCTGAACTGGGCGCCAGCGCCGGTCTCAATCTCGTATTTGATCGATTCCACCTGGCTGTAGGACAGGGCTATGGGCCACCCGATAGCCCAGTACAGCTCACGCCAAAATGGCAAGGGTCGCTGCCGCCAGCGGCCCCCTATCTCCTGCGCGATGCTCAGGGCTGTGATCTCGCCCCTCTGGATCTGCGACAGAAGCAAGACCTTCTGCGACTGCACGCCTATATATGGGCCGATCAACCCGAAAGGCGCGCCCGCACCGATGCGGCCATCTCTCTCAATCCACCGCTGCCGAAAAAATCCAGCGCCATTGAGTTTTTGCGCCAACGCCTCGCCGCCCCTTGGTCCCGCTGCCATTTGATCTATTCAACGGTCGCTTGGCAGTATTTCTCAAAAGAAGAAAAGAGCCAAATTACAGAGTTGATAACAACACGCGGCGCAGAGTCACAGGCACCCCTCGCGTGGCTACGGATCGAGGCAGACGGGAAATCGCCAGGCGCCGGCATGCGGTTGGACTTGTGGCCTGAGCAAAAGCGGATAGAGTTGGGGCGAATGGATTTTCATGGCCGTTGGATCACTTGGACGGCTCCAAAGCCGAGGGAATAACATGCAAAAAGACATCGAAATCAATGTCGTTGGCCTGCCCCTCGCGCCTTGCTCTCAGGAGCCTTTGACGGGTTTTTTCCGCGATGGCTCCTGCAACACCTGCGCCCAAGATACCGGCAGTCACACGGTCTGCGCGGTGATGACCGCTGAATTTCTCGCGTTTTCAAAATACCTCGGCAATGACCTCAGCACCCCGCGGCCAGAGTTTGGCTTTGCGGGGCTCAAGGCCGGGGATCGCTGGTGTCTGTGCGCCGGACGGTTTTTGCAGGCCCACGAAGAGGGCTGCGCGCCTCAGGTGCAACTCACATCGACCCATCAAAAGGCTTTGGACATTGTTCCGATTGAAATTCTGCGGCTCTATGCAACGCCCTGATCGAGGCCGTGATGAGACCCCGGGGTTAGGCCCCCGTGTTCATCTCAATTCCCAAAGCGGCTGCAACGGTGAAGATATCCTTGTCACCACGTCCGCACATATTCATGCAAATCAAGTGATCGGCGGGCAATTCAGGCGCGATTTTCATCACATGGGCCAAAGCATGGCTCGGCTCTAGAGCCGGAATAATGCCTTCAAGTTCACAGCACAGCTGAAAGGCTTCCAGCGCTTCCACATCGGTTATCGAGACATATTGCGCCCGGCCAATGTCGTGCAGCCACGCATGTTCTGGGCCAATACCAGGGTAATCGAGCCCGGCGGAAATTGAGAAGCCTTCGAGAATTTGCCCATCATCGTCCTGCAGTAGGTACGTGCGATTGCCATGCAGCACACCCGGACGCCCACCGGTGAGAGAGGCGCAATGCTCCATCTTGGCATTCACGCCTTTGCCTCCGGCCTCGACACCGATAATTCCCACGTCTTTGTCATCGAGGAAGGGAAAGAATAGACCCATAGCATTCGAGCCGCCGCCTATGGCCGCAATCAATGTGTCGGGCAGACGCCCTTCCTTTTCCAGCATCTGCGCGCGCGCTTCCTTGCCGATGATGGCTTGAAAGTCCCGTACCATCGCCGGATAAGGATGAGGGCCCGCGACTGTGCCGATGCAGTAGAATGTATCCTCCACATTGGTCACCCAATCGCGCAATGCGTCATTCATTGCGTCTTTTAATGTCCCGCGACCTGAGGTGACTGGCACAACCTCTGCACCCAGAAGCTTCATGCGAAACACATTCGGCGCTTGGCGCTCAACATCATGCGCGCCCATATAAACCACGCATTTCAAACCAAATTTCGCACAGACAGTCGCGGTGGCCACCCCATGTTGACCGGCGCCGGTTTCGGCAATGATCCGGTTTTTTCCCATGCGGCGGGCCAAGATAATTTGACCCAAGACATTGTTAATTTTATGCGCGCCTGTGTGGTTGAGCTCGTCACGCTTGAGATAGACTTTCGCGCCGCCCAAATGCTCGGTCAAACGCTCGGCATAATACAATGGGCTCGGACGTCCGACGTAATTGGTCCAAAGATCATTCATCTCTGCCCAAAAGCTGTCATCGGTCTTGGCATATTCATATTGCGCTTCAAGATCCAAGATCAGCGGCATCAGGGTTTCTGAGACAAACCGCCCGCCAAAATCGCCAAAACGACCCTGTTCATCCGGTCCTGTGGTAAAGCTGTTGAGCAGATCGTCGGCCATTGTTTTCTCCCTTGCGCATCTGCGCATAGAGGTAGCGCCCTGCCCCTCCAAGGTAAAGACCTGGTCGCAATTTTCCGGTGCTTTAGCTGTTGGCTTCAGTGACAAATTTTGCCATCAACGCGGCGCTCTTCTGGCCGGGCGCCGTTTCAATGCCGGAACTGACATCAACCTGCTGCGCGCCGGAGCAGCGCACCGCCTCGGCCACATTGTCAGGCGTAAGACCACCGGCCAGCATCCATGGCACGGACCAGCTTTCGCCCTCAAGCAGGCGCCAGTCGAAAGATAGACCATTGCCCCCCGGCAAGGTCTCACCCTCGGCCGGTTTGGCATCCAAAAGCAATTGATCGGCCACCCCCGAATAGAGCTGCGCACTGGCGACATCGGCGCGCGATGCTATTCCCAGGGCCTTCATCACCGGCAAACCATAGCGCGCTTTCACCGCCGCCACGCGGTCCGGAGTTTCAGAGCCGTGAAGTTGCAGCATGTCGAGCGGAATAGAGGCGGTGATGCGATCAAGGGTCGCATCATCGGCATTCACCACCAAGGCGACTTTGGCCAGGCCTATGGGCGCATGCAAAGCCATGCTGCGCGCCGTCTCAATTGAAACATTACGAGGCGATTTATCGAAAAAAACCAAGCCTATATAGGCCGCCCCTGCGGTTGCAGCGGCATCTATATCGCCCTGTGTGGTCAAGCCGCAAAGCTTGACGCGCACCTTCATGACACCTCGTCCAAAAGCGCCAGGATTTCATCTTTGTCTGTATCGGTAGACGTCGCTTTCAATTTGCTCACCTCACGCTCTAAGCGCACGACCTGCATATGTTCGCTTCGTGCGGCGCTGCGGTGTTTCATCTCCCGCAGCCACTCCCAAACGAAGCCAATCAGTAGGCCCAAGGTCACGCCAAGGAAAATCACCACGAAGAGCGGGACTTGCATTTGCACGTTCAAACCGACCAGCGCGCCAAGCGCTTCTGGCAAGAGCGACAGGGTCACAGCCCCGCGGTTGGCCAGGGCCACGACAATCAAGCTGATCGCAATAAAGCCCAAAACCATGTACCGCAGATAGCGCATTTTACTTCCCGTTTAGACGGTCTCTCAAAAGCTTGCCTGTTTTGAAGAAAGGAACATGCTTTTCTTCAACAGCAACAGACTCGCCGGTCCGTGGGTTGCGGCCAATACGCGGATCGCGCTTTTTCACGGAAAAGGCCCCAAAGCCACGCAGCTCAACGCGATCGCCTTCTGCCATCGTGTTTATAATTTCTTCAAAGATAGTGCTCACGATTTTCTCAACATCACGCTGATGAAGATGTGGATTTTCATCCACCAATTTTTGAACCAATTCTGAACGAATCATAGTATCCCCCTCGAAACTGTAAAAGTCATGAGCCACCCAAGCCCTAGTGATAGGCTACAGGAAAACCAACCCGAATGTGAACCTATTGTTTTGTCCATAAGTGAAAAAAACTGAAAATTTAGCATTTCAGGTGTGAAATTATTAAAAATATCATCTTTTCGGTAATTTTGGATCTCTTTTTAATGCAAATCAAGACCTTGAGGCCAAAAAAAATCCCGCCGAAGCGGGATTTTTCAGATTTTTGTTCAATAACCGTTTCGGTTATTCGTCAGATTTAAGCGCGGCGCCCAAGATATCGCCCAAAGACGCACCTGAGTCGGATGACCCATATTGCTCAACGGCTTCTTTCTCTTCCGCAATCTCACGCGCTTTGATGGACAGGCCAAGACGACGTGTTTTCGCATCGATATTTGTGACGCGAACGTCCACTTTGTCACCCATGCCAAAACGATCTGGACGCTGCTCAGCACGATCGCGTGACAGGTCAGACCGACGAATGAAGGACTTCATGCCCTCATATTCGACTTCAATGCCACCGTCTTCGATCGCTGTGACTTCAACAGTGATGATCGAGCCGCGTTTCACGCCGCCGACCGCATCTGCGAATTTGTCGCCACCCAGGGCTTTGACAGACAGGCTGATGCGCTCTTTTTCGACGTCCACTTCAGAGACAACGGCCTGAACCATGTCACCTTTGCGATAATCGCCAATCACATCTTCGCCGCGGCCTTCCCATGTCAGATCCGACAGGTGAACCATGCCATCGATGTCGCCTTCAAGACCGATGAACAACCCAAATTCAGTGATGTTTTTGACTTCACCTTCCACTTGGCTGCCTTCAGGATGCTGCTCTGCAAAGACTTCCCACGGGTTGCGCTGTGTTTGCTTCAGACCCAAGGACACGCGACGCTTCACGCCATCAATTTCCAGAACCATCACATCAACTTCTTGCGATGTTGATACAATTTTACCCGGATGTACGTTTTTCTTTGTCCAAGACATCTCAGACACGTGCACCAAACCTTCAACGCCCGCTTCCAGCTCCACAAAGGCACCGTAATCGGTGATATTGGTCACGCGGCCTTTGTGCTGTGACTCCAGCGGGTATTTAACGCTAACGATATCCCATGGATCATCCATCAACTGTTTCATGCCCAGGCTGATGCGATGGGTTTCTTTGTTGATTTTGACAACTTGGACTTTCAAAGTCTCACCAATTGTCAGGATTTCTGATGGGTGGTTGACGCGGCGCCAGGCCATATCGGTGACGTGCAACAGACCGTCAACACCGCCAAGATCCACAAAGGCACCGTATTCTGTGATATTTTTCACCACACCGTCGACACTGTCACCTTCGGCCAGTTTGCCGATCACTTCAGCGCGCTGTTCGGCACGTGATTCTTCCAAGATCGCACGGCGCGACACAACGATATTGCCCCGGCGACGGTCCATTTTCAAAATCTGGAACGGCTGTTTCAGACCCATCAATGGGCCCGCATCCCGCACAGGGCGCACGTCAACTTGGCTGCCTGGCAAGAAGGCCACAGCGCCACCAAGATCAACAGTGAAACCACCTTTGACACGGCCAAAGATTGCGCCATCAACACGCTCTTCGTCTGCATAGGCTTTTTCAAGACGATCCCAGGCTTCCTCACGACGGGCCATTTCACGGCTGATGACAGCCTCGCCCTTGGCGTTTTCTGCGGCACGCAAGAAAACTTCGACCGTATCCCCAACAGAGATGACGGGAGCTTCGCCGGGATCTGCAAATTCTTTAATATCTACGCGGCCTTCCATTTTGTAGCCGACGTCGATGATGGCCTGTCCCGCTTCGATTGCGATGACTTTGCCTTTGACCACTGTGCCCTCTTCGGGCGTGTCAACCTCGAAGCTTTCTTGCAAAAGGGCTTCGAATTCTTCCATTGTTACGCTTGCCATGTGGCGTTAATTCCTTACGTTTATGTTTCTGGCCGTGCGGTTGTCTCCGCCGGTCTTGAGTTGCATTGGTCCTATTGAGCAAAGCGGATTGCGAACACCAAGAAGGGCCGGTGCTAGCCGACCCTGCTGCGATACTCATAATCCACGACTGTTGCCGCCGTTTGGACAGGGCCGCGTATAGGGGCAAAATTCCAATCTTGCAAGGGCCGATCACCGGTGCAATGCTCTCTAAAAGGAGCACCCTATGCCACATGCCGACCTCAAGTATTCTCCAGATCTTTCATTCGACCCGCAAGCCATGTTCACAGCCATTGAACAGACCATTCTAGCCCATGATTCCGGTTCCGGCGATTGCAAATGCCGCAGCTATCCGGCCGAGGCCAGCAATCACACCCATCTGCTGATTGAGATCTCAATGCTGACCAAGCCGCATCGAGATGAGGCTTTTACGCGTACCCTGCGTGATGCAATCGCAGCCGCGGTCAAACACCACTTGACCCAAAGCTGCTATATCTCCCTGGCCATCACATATTCCGATGCCATGTACCTAACCGACCGGCACGACGTGGGGTAACGCGATGTCGTCTATTGGCGCGGACAGTTTGCGGGGGTGATGATTTGCACGTCGGCCGGGCCACCCTCCAAGACCGGTGGGCGCAGCTTGTGATAGGCGGTGATATGTTGGAACGCCTGGTCAAGATCTGCGCGAAGATCGTGATGCAGGACGAATGCCAACCGGCCCTGGCGCAGCAAACTGCGGTTCTCGCGGTCCAAATCATGGGCAATAAACAATTCCGGTTCGAGCTGCACCTGTGCCAGCGTCGATAAAATGGCCGCATTGGCCCCGCCCATCGAATAGACACCGAGGAGGCGATCCAATCCACGCACCGCTTGGCGGATCTGCGCCGCTGTTCCAAGCGCCAGCCCTGCCCCGCCGCTTGCCTCGCGCAGGCTCACCTGCGGGCACAAACGCGCCATTTCAGCCGCAAAGGCCCGTGCCCGCGCCTCTTCCCCCTGAAACTGCCGGCGCGATGTTGTGGTCAATACTGCGCCGCTGCGACCTTGCAGCCATTGGGCAAAGAGATAGGCTGCGGTGCGTCCCGCATTTGCATTGTTCAACCCGACATAGGCCAAACGCGCACAGTCCGGGCAATCGGTGAAGACTGTCACCACGGGGATTTTCAAATCGGTCAGCCGGTCAATCTCAGCGCGAATTGGCGCGACATTTTGTGCCTTAAGCACAATGCCCTGACTGCCCTGCTTGGCAATCTTGGACAGGGTCGCCACGGTTTTCGCCGGCCCGCTATCCTCTGCAAAATGAAACCTTGGCCGAACGACCGCGGGCGCGAACTTCGGCAGAACTTGAGTTGCAGCCCGGCGCAGCTCATCGGAAAACCTCCGGGGTGCTTCGACCACGATATCTATGAACATCCGCCGCCCCCGCGCGGCCAATTGCCCCTCTTGCCCTGTCAACTCCACAATCGCCGCCTGCACACGCCGGGCAGTCTGCGCACTGACATGGGCACGCCCATGCAAGGCGCGATCGACCGTGGCCAAACTCAGGCCCGATTGCAGCGCAATCTCTTTGAGGGCAAAAGGATGTTTCATTGAGGCGTTTTTGAGGTATTTTGAGGAGTTTCTCAAGCCATTTCCGGCTATGCTCCGTGCAACCTCAAACAGGAGCGCGTGATGCAAGCCTATCTTTCCCCAGATGACTGCAATTTGGAAGAGTTCACCCAGCAAGTGACCCGCAGCCTTACCCCGCAAGAGGTGCCGCAGGCTCATGACATTCAAAACAACATTCCGATCTATGATGTCACACAGTTGGATCTCACCGGAGACACCCGTGCCTTGAAAGCCGAATGGGCGCATGTGTTTCTCAAATCCTCTGGGGTGTTGCTGCTCAAAAATGCCTTTCAAGACACCGGCTGCATTGACGCGGCCAGCGTGATTTATGAGCGCATCATCGCCGATGAGAAAGCCGCCCAAGGCGCGAAGGCCGATCACTTTGCAGCCTCCGGCGCCAATGATCGGATCTGGAATTCGGCGCAAAAACTTTGCCACTATGATCCCAAGGTCTTTGCGCAATATTTTGGGAATCTGGCGATTGATGCGGCCTGCGAGGCTTGGCTTGGGCCAAATTACCAAATGACCGCGCAGGTCAATCTGGTGCGCCCGAGCGGTGCGGCGCAAAGTCCGCACCGAGATTATCACCTTGGATTTCAACCGCGCGAGGTCGCCGCGCGCTATCCGGCTCATGTGCATGACCTCTCGCCTGTTCTGACGCTGCAAGGGGCGGTGGCACATGTGGACATGCCAATTGAAAGCGGGCCGACCAAATTGTTGCCGTTCAGTCAACTCTATCGCCACGGCTATCTGGCCTTCACCATGCCAGAATTTCGCGACTTCTTTGAGGAAAACTTCGTACAAGTGCCGCTCAAAAAGGGGGATGTTCTGTTTTTCAATCCAGCACTCTATCACGCAGGCGGCGCGAATGTGAGCGCAGATATTCAGCGCATGGCCAATCTGCTGCAGGTCTCTTCGGCCTATGGACGCTCTTTAGAAAATCTCGACCGCCAGAGCATGACCCTTCAACTTTATGAGGTGTTGGCACGCGGGGATCATGGTCTCTCAGAGCCGCAGGTCGATGCGGCAATTTCCGCCTGTGCGGAGGGGTATTCGTTTCCCACCAATCTCGACACCGATCCGCCCATCGGCGGCCTAGCTCCAGAAACCCCAGCCGCGCTGTGCCGCCGGGCCCTAGCCAATCAGATGGCCGTCCAAGACTTTAACGCCGCGCTGACGGCGCTCTATAGGCGCAAACAGGCCTAAAGGGCTTTAGGCATAGCGCTCAGGCCCGGCCCATTGTGCCTCGGAATAGCGGTCCCCATTGATCCAACCCATGGGGAGCGCCGCTTCGACCGCGGCCAGCTCCTCTGCGCTCAAGCCATAATTTGCGCCCGCCACAAGGGCCTTGAAATGGTCTAGGTTGCGCGTGCCCGGGATGGGCAGGATATGGTCCCCTTTGGCCAAACACCAGGCAATCGCCAGACCCGCCGCCGTCAAACCCATCTGTGCGGCTAGGGCGCGAAAACCTGCGGCCGCTTTGATGTTCATGCTCAGGTTTGGCTCCATAAAGCGGGGGTTATTGGCCAAAAACGGCATGGATTGCACCGCCTCGCGCCCATGCGGTGCATCGGTCAAGAGGCTTCGCCCAACCGGGGAAAAGGCCACAAAGGTCGTGCCCAGATCGGCGCAGGTCTGCAAGATTCCCAATTCCGGCGTGCGCGTCGAGAGGGAATATTCCGACTGAAGCGCCGCCACGGGATGCACGGCATGGGCCGCTCTGAGGGAGGTGGGAGAAATTTCTGAATAGCCAAAACCACCGATTTTGCCTAATTTTATGAAGCCTGCGAGGGTTTCAGTGACCTCTTCAATGGGCACAGACGGATCGCGGCGGTGGATATAATACAGATCAATGCACTCCACCCCAAGACGCTCAAGGCTATTGTCCAATTGCTCTGTCAGATAGGCCGCTTCATTGTTGAACAAGCGGTTTGGATCTTTGCGATCTGTTATTCCGCCCTTGCTGGCGATGTGAAAAAACGATCGTGCTTGCGGGTTTTCTGCCAAATAGGCACCGATATGACGCTCTGAACCGCCCATGCCATAAACGCTGGCCGTGTCGATATGGCTCACGCCCTGATCTCGCGCGGCATCTAGGATGGCAAATACCTCTTCGCGGCTCACCTCACCGTAGAAGTTGGAAAACGACATGGCGCCGATGCCCAGCCGTGAGGTCGTGGCGCCACTGTGGGGAAAGCTACGGTTTTTCATTCGGGAAATCCTTTTCAATGGCCGCAATGGCCTGCGCAATCGCGGCGCTGAGAGTCAGATCAGACGTATCAATCAGCACCGCATCCTGTGCGGCCACCATCGGGGCCGTGGCACGGGAGCTGTCGCGGGCATCGCGCGCGATGACATCCTGTAAAACCTGCTCAAATGTGGTCTCGGCACCGCTGGCCAGAAGCTCTTTGAAGCGCCGCTCGGCGCGCACTTCAGCAGCGGCGGTGACAAAAAGCTTGACCTCAGCTTGCGGCACAATCACGGTCCCAATGTCGCGCCCGTCCAAAACTGCGCCGCCCTCCCGGCGGGCAAAGCGGCGCTGAAACTCCAGCAATTCCGCCCGCACCTCGGGCATCACGGCCACATCAGAGGCCGCCCTTGCCACCTCTGCGCTGCGCAGACTGTCGCCTTGCAAATCATCCGCCGTGAGGTTTTGCGCCGCGCGCAAAGGATCGGAGCCGGTCAACACCTGCGCCCCAACGGCCCGGTACAAAAGCCCCGTGTCCAAATGCGCCAAGTCAAAATGCGCCGCAATCGCACGGCTGATCGAGCCTTTTCCAGCGGCAGCCGGCCCATCAATGGCGATGGTGAAGGCGGCGCTTGCGCACGATGGCTTGCGCGGAGTTGACTTGGCCTGCTCTGCGCTCATTCGGAGGTCCGCGCGATAGAAGCACCCAATGCTGCCATCAATGGCTCAAAAATCGGAAATGACGTGGCCACCGGACCGCCATCATCAATCGACATGCCCTCACGCGCACCCATGCCCAGGATCAAAAACGACATCGCAATGCGGTGATCGAGATGCGTTGCGGCCAGAGCGCCGCCTTTGACCGCGCCGCCCAGCCCATGCACATGCCACCAATCGGGACCGTCTTGCACCGTGACCCCCGCCGCACGCAGCCCGGTCGCCATAGCTTCGATCCGGTCACTTTCTTTGACGCGCAGCTCTTTGACACCGTGCATCCGGGTCACGCCATGGGCAAAACTCGCCACCACTGACAAAATTGGATATTCGTCAATCATAGAGGCAGCCCGCTCCGGCGGCACCGCGATCCCCTGCATATCGGGAGAATATTTCGCACGCAGATCGGCCACAGGCTCGCCACCTTCCTCGCGCATATTCTCAAATGTCAGATCGGCACCCATCTCTTGCAAAGTGTAGAACAGACCGGCTCGGGTGGGATTGAGGCCAATATTGGGCACTAAGACGTCAGAACCTTCTACGATCAAAGCGGCACAGACCGGGAAGGCCGCCGACGAAGGATCACGCGGCACAATGATATCCTGCGGGCGCAATTCCGGCTGGCCCGTGAGGGTGATCACCCGGCCCGCATCGGTCTGCTCCACCGTCAACTCGGCGCCAAACCCCACCAGCATCCGTTCGGTGTGGTCGCGCGTGGCCTCTTTTTCAATGACAACCGTTTGGCCCGGCGCATTCAAACCCGCCAAAAGCACCGCCGATTTCACCTGCGCAGAGGGCATCGGCACCTCATATCGCACCGGCAAAGCCTGTGCGGCCCCGATAAGTGTGAGCGGCAAGCGCCCCTCAGAGCGGCCATAGGACTGCGCGCCAAAGAGTGCCAAAGGATCCGTCACCCGGCCCATTGGGCGTTTGTTCAAACTGCCATCACCCGTAAAGGTGGCAGCGATTGGAGAGGTAGCCATAGCCCCCATGATCAGACGCACCCCGGTGCCGGAGTTGCCGCAGTCAATCACATGATCGGGCTCGGCAAAACCGCCCACACCCACCCCATGCACCGACCAGGCGCCGCCACCGTGGTTGATGACCTCAGCGCCAAAGGCCTGCATGGCCTTGCCGGTGTCGAGCACATCATCACCTTCAAGCAACCCTTGAATGCGTGTCTCCCCAAGGCTCAGCGCCCCTAGGATCAGCGAGCGATGTGAGATCGATTTGTCCCCCGGCACATCCGCTTGGCCCCGCAACGGGCCAGATTTATGCGATGTCATTGGAAGTGCTGCGCCATGGCCTGACATATTCGTCCCCTCATAAGTTGACAAAGTGATAGCGCCCTAGCCAAGCGAGGTCCACTGCTGAGCGCGGGTCTATTTAGGATTTTTGGAACGTTAGGTAATGCGGCCGGCGGGCTTCGCGCAGGGCCTTTTGCTCATAACGCGTTGAGATCCAATCGTGCCAAGGCATGCGCCAATCCTCTGGTCCTTCTGCCAGCCAGTCAAAGCCCGCCTTTGGCACTTCTTGCAAAGTTTGGCGCACATAATCCTCAATATCCGTGGCCACGCGAAACTCAGCACCCGCCATCAGGCAGCGGCTCAGGGGCTCGAGATGCTCTGGCGTGACAAAGCGCCGACGATGGTGGCGCAGTTTGGGCCAAGGGTCGGGATAGAGCAAAAAGGCCTTACTCACGCTTCCGTCGGGTAAAACATCCATCAGATCGCGGGCGTCGCCCATGTGCAATTTGATATTCCGAACGCCAGCCTTGCGCATTTTTCCGAGCAACATGGCCACACCGTTGACATAGGGTTCCACCCCAAGAAATTGAACCTCGGGATTGGCCAAGGCTTGATGCACCAGATGCTCGCCGCCACCAAACCCGATCTCCAGCCACAGTGGCTTGCCTGCCGCGACCTGCTGCATGTCGAGCAGGTGCCGCTCGGGATTATCTGCGCGGGAGATCCCGGCGACGCTGAGCTTGGGCAAGTCTTCTTGCAGGTAACGCTCTTGCGCAGCATTGAGCGCTTTGCCTTTGATGCGCCCATAAAAATTTCGATGTTCCATGGCCAGTCTTTCACAAAAAAGGGTGCGCCCAAGCACACCCAATTCGTCAGTGATCAGGGCCCGCTTGCGCGCCCCTGCGCCTACACGGCTTTTTTCAGCGCTTCAACCAGGTCAGTTTTCTCCCAGCTAAAGCCGCCATCGGCCTCAGGCGCCCGGCCAAAGTGCCCATAGGCTGCCGTTCGCTGATATATCGGCTTATTCAGGCCCAAATGCTCGCGAATGCCGCGCGGCGTGAGGTCCATAGATTGCGCAACCGCCCGTTCGATCGCCTCCTCAGCCAATTGTCCAGTGCCGTAGGTGTCCACGTAGATCGACAAAGGTTTAGACACGCCGATGGCATAGGACAGTTGCAGGCTACAGCGTTCGGCCATGCCGGCTGCCACGATATTTTTGGCCAAATAGCGCGCCGCATAGGCCGCCGAACGGTCCACCTTGGTGGGATCCTTGCCAGAGAAGGCGCCGCCGCCATGGGGCGCGGCACCGCCATAGGTATCCACAATAATCTTGCGTCCCGTCAAACCTGCATCGCCGTCAGGGCCACCAATCACAAAGGTCCCCGTTGGGTTGACCCACCATTCGGTGTTCGCTGTGAGCCATTCGGCCGGCACGACCTCGCGGATATAGGGCTCAACAATGCCACGAATATAGGCGCTGTCTTGATCTTCTGAGCGGTGTTGCGTCGACAAGACAATCGACATGATCTCAACAGGTTTCCCGTTCTCATAGCGCAAAGACAATTGTGACTTGGCATCTGGCCCAAGATCTGGCGCGCTGCCGTCTTTACGCACCTCGGCCAACCGCCGCAGAATCGCATGGGAATATTGAATGGGCGCGGGCATGAGCTCTGGGGTCTCTGTGGTGGCATAGCCAAACATGATCCCTTGATCACCGGCCCCCTCATCCTTATCAGCGCCGGCATCCACACCTTGGGCAATATGGGCCGATTGCTCATGCAAAAGGTTGGTGACTTCAACCGTTTTCCAATGAAATTTGTCTTGCTCATAGCCGATGTCTTTGATGCAATCTCGCGCGATTTGCTCGATCTGCCCCATGTGGTGCGAGAGTTTTGCTTTGTCACTCAAGCCCACTTCGCCGCCAATAACAATGCGATTTGTGGTGGCAAATGTTTCAGCGGCCACCCGCGCCTCTGGTTCTTCGGTTAAAAAAGCGTCAAGTACAGCGTCGGAAATTCGGTCGCATAGTTTATCAGGATGACCTTCAGAAACGGATTCTGAGGTGAAAATATAATTTGATCGTGCCATGGGGAGTGCTCCAATAAAATGTAAGCTGCGCCAGGAAGCCGTTGCAGCTAGGACTTCCTAGAAGTCCCGCCTCCAGGCGTCAATGATAATTTAACCCGCCTACGTAAAAAAGCCACCAGCACCAACATTCCGACAAGGATCAACACCCCAAGCCAAGGATTTTTCGCATAAAAAGTCGCAGTGCGGGGCTTGGGGATAGGTGCATCCAGCGCCCCGCGCTCATGGAGATCCAACCGCGCCTCAGAGCGCCCCCAAGGATCAATCACAGCGGTGACACCACGATTGGCCACACGCAGCATCGGCAGACCCAACTCGATGGCGCGGGCGCGCGCCTGGGCAAAATGCTGCGCCGGGCCCTGCCCCTGGCCAAACCATCCATCATTGGTAATCAACACCAAAAGATCGGGGCGCGCCGCCCCGCGTCCCACAAATTGCGGAAAAATCCCCTCATAGCAGATCAGCGGCTGGAGCCGGCCGATCCCTTCAATATCAATATGCGCCGGGCCACTGCCGGCGGAAAATTCCGGAAAATCATAGCCAAAGACCCGAGCCAAATGTCCAAGGGGTATATATTCCCCGAAGGGCACCAAACGGCTCTTGTGATATTCACTCTTCACCTCCCCTTGCGGGCTTACCACGCCCAGGGTGTTGAAATACTGGCCCGCCGGATTGTGGCTTTGATAGCCAACCACAACATGCGCCCCCTGCGCCGCGGCGGCAATATCTGACCGGGCCCAGTCTATCGGCTTATAGACCGAGGTTTCGGGCCAGATGATTAGATCAACCGATGGCCCCGCCTGCGTGAGCGATAAATGCCTTTGATAGATTTCTTCCGTGTTTTCGGGGTTCCATTTGTTTTCCTGTGCCACATTGGGATGTATCAAACGCACCACCGGCCGGCCCTCATCATCAGGGCTTTTGCCCATCTCCAGCCCAGGCACAAAGGGCAAAGAGACAGTCGCGATCAAAACAACCCATCGCGCCGTCGCCCCCCCCCAGGCGATCAGCGCCGCCAAGACCAGGGTCAAAAGACTCATGCCATGGGGCCCAATCATAGCAGCCAATTGATAGGCGGGCGTGTCAATCCACACATAGCCCAGCAAGGCCCAAGGAAACCCGGTGAATAGGTAGGCGCGCGCAAGTTCAGCGGACAATAGCGCAAGACAGATCCAAAGCCCCACGCGCCCGCGCGCCAGAGCAAAAGCACCCCCCCAAAACAGCGCCAAGCCGCCCGCCATGGCCAGCAAGGCAAAGGGGGCCATCCATGCGGTGCCCCGGCCTTCTACCAAGAAGGGCTCCAAAATCCAGGCCAAGGACACCAAAAAATAGCCAAACCCGAGGCTCCACCCGCGCAGGAAATAAGGCAGCGAGGTCTCCGGGCGGATGATCCAAAATCCAAAGGCCAGCCCGACGAGCGTGAGCGCCGGTTGATCCACAGGGGCCTGCCCCAGGCCCGCAAGCCCGCCGGCCACAACAATCAAGGCCCATTGCCCCCATGCCGGCGCTTGCGCCCAAAGCCTATGAGGTGCTGATGGCTCGAACATGGGCTCTCAGCCTTTTGATCCGCCGCGGGTCTGCATCGACGATTTCAAACTCCACGCCAGCCGGGTGTTCGATGACCTCGCCCCGCGCGGGCACGCGGCCCAATAGCATAAAGACCAACCCGCCCAGCGTGTCGACCTCTTCGGGATCCACTTCTGCGACCTCAGACAGATCTCGACCAATTTCCTGCTGAAACTCGTCCAAAGGTGTTTTGGCCTGCGCCAGGTAACTGCCTGGTTTTTCAACAACCCAAAAGGCACCCTCAGCAGGATCATGCTCATCCTCAATCTCGCCAATCACCTGTTCGATCAAATCTTCAATGGTCACCAGCCCATCCGTGCCACCATATTCATCAATCACCAGGGCCATGTGAATTCGGTCGGCCTGCATTTTGGTGAGCAATATGCCAATCGGCATAGAGGGCGGCACAAACAGCAAGGGCCGCAGCATGGACTTAAGCGCCAAACGCCCGCCAGCGCCGTTAAACCCGTGTTTGAGAGCCAGATCTTTCAAATGCACAAAGCCAAGGGGTGTATCCAGGGTTCGATTGTACACGGGCAAACGTGTTAAGCCGGTGTCTCTAAACACATGGACCAAATCTTCTTTGGTGATGGTCACAGGAACAGATTTAATATCCGCCTTGGGCACCATCACATCTTCCACCCGCAATTGCCGCAGGTTCCAGATGCCGGGGATAATTTCCTCCCCCTCGGGCCGGGAAAATTCAGAGCTGTCCATCTGTGGCAGAGAACCACCAAAGAAGGCCCATTTTAAGCGATCCCAAAAGCCCAGCGCCTGTGTCTGTCTACTCGAGGGGTCTTCGGCGGTCTCAGAGCCGCCGGTCGTGTCATCACTGTGTGGCATATCACCAATCATTGGGTTGCGTCATTCACTTCATAAGGGTTGGAAATGCCAAGGCTTGCAAGCATTTTGATTTCAAGGCCTTCCATCACATCAGCATCTGCATCGTCTATGTGATCATAACCCAGAAGATGCAATGTCCCATGTAGTAAAAGATGGGTCAGGTGATCGAGAATTGCAAGCCCAGCCTGCTGCGATTCGCGCAAACAGGTCTCATAGGCGATGGCGATATCACCCAATTCAGGGTCCGTCGCCGGTTTGGGCTGGCCTCCCGGCTTGTGCCCCGACAAATCGGCCGAGGGCCAAGACAGCACATTTGTTGGCTGCGGCTTGCCACGGAAATCTTGGTTCAGCTGGGCAATCTGCGCATCATCACAGGCCATCACCACCGCGCTGCTCTGCGCTGGTAGCGCTAGATATTGCGGTATGACCGCGCCCAGTTTCGTGCCAATCGTCGCCAATTCTTGCGCCTGCCAGCGGGCATCTTCCAAAATGAACTCAAAGCTCAGGCTCATGCGCCATCCGCGTCATAGGCCTCAATAATCGCCGCCACCAACGGATGACGCACCACGTCTTTTGAGGTGAAATAATTGAAGCTGATTTTCGGAATATCCGACAGCAAACGTTCCGCATCGGCCAGCCCCGACTGAACACCACGCGGCAAATCAATCTGCGTGCGGTCGCCTGTGATCACCATGCGGCTTCCCTCCCCCAGACGGGTCAGGAACATCTTCATCTGCATTGAGGTGGCGTTTTGCGCTTCGTCCAGCACCACAAAGGCATTCGCCAAGGTTCGGCCGCGCATGAAGGCCAGAGGGGCAATCTCAATGGCCTTATCTTCCATCAATTTCGCCATTTGTTTGGCCGGTAAAAAGTCATTCAACGCATCATAGAGCGGCTGCATATAAGGATCGACTTTTTCCTTCATATCACCCGGTAAAAACCCCAAACGCTCCCCGGCTTCCACCGCAGGGCGTGACAGGATAATCTTATCCACGCGCCCTGTGATAAACATCGACACGCCCACGGCGACGGCCAGATAGGTCTTTCCGGTCCCGGCCGGCCCAATACCAAACGACAGCTCGTTTTTGAACAAAGCCTCAACATAGGCCTTTTGCGCCTCTGTGCGTGGTTCAACCAATTTCTTTCGAGTTTTAATTTCCACCGCACCGCTACGGAACATTTCCATCTGCTGATCGGCGCGGCCTGCGTCTCCCCCGACCATGTTCATCCTAAGTTCGGCGGTCACATCCGCGGGCGTCACAGGCCGCCCCTGTTCCAGCCGAGTATAGAGCGATTGCAAAATCGCGGATGCCTGCGCCGCCCCATCCGCATCGCCAACCAAAAGCAACAGATTGCCCCGACGCACAATTTGGATGGCGTGATGCGTCTCTATTGTGGTGAGATTGCGATCAAATTCCCCGCAGAGCTCCGCCAAAAGACGGTTATTGGGAAATTCAATCCGGGATTCGTTTTGTGCAGCGATGGCTGTTACGGCGTCTTCTGCCAATGAGGTCCCCTAAATAGGTTTTGCGTTTGTCTCAGACTATAGCGCGATTCTCGCAAGAGAAAGGCCCAGCGCAAACAAAATACACAAAAGAAGAGATCATGCGCGCGGGCGCGCGGGCGCGCTCAAAACCTGCCCTTTCAGCGAGTTTGTCATATCCTTGAGGATCTGCACTGTAATGACTTGCCCAATCATGTCATCGGGCGCCACGGCATGAACCGCGTGGAGATACTCGGATTTGCCGATCAACTGCCCCTCGCGGCGGCCTTTCTTTTCAAACAGAACCTTCACCTCGCGCCCCACCATATCGGCCTGGGCGGCGCGTTGCTGTTCGGTCAAGAGCGCTTGCAGCTCTTGCAGACGGGCCGAGGCCACTTCGGGCGGCACTTCGGCGCGTTCTGCCGCGGGCGTTCCGGGGCGGGCGGAATATTTGAAGGAATAGGCCTGCCCGTAGCCCACTCGACGCACGAGATCCAACGTATCTTGAAAGTCTTGGTCCGTTTCGCCAGGGAAGCCAACAATGAAATCCCCCGACAAGAGCAAATCAGGGCGGGCGCTGCGGATACGGTCGACCAATGCAAAATAGCTTTCGCGCGTATGTTTGCGGTTCATGGCCTTCAAAATGCGATCACTGCCAGATTGCACCGGAAGATGCAGATAAGGCATCAGCTTGTCACATGTGCCATGAGCCTCAATCAGTGCATCATCCATGTCATTGGGATGGCTGGTGGTAAAGCGAATACGTTCCAGCTGGTCAATTTCTGACAATTGCCAAATCAAGCCGGCCAAACCGCCCGCATGACCGTGATAGGCATTCACATTCTGGCCGAGCAGTGTGATTTCGCGCACGCCGCGCGCCACCAAATCGGCGGCCTCGGCCATGACGCGCTCTGCTGGGCGGCTCACCTCGGCGCCGCGCGTGTAGGGCACAACGCAAAAGGCGCAAAATTTATCACAGCCTTCTTGCACCGTCAAAAACGCGGTGGGGCCGCGTTTGGCCTTGGGCCGGCTGGCGAGATGGTCAAACTTATCTTCCTCGGGAAACTCCGTATCCAAAGCGCGCTTGCCGCTTTGCACCCGCGCCTCCATCTGCGGCAATTTATGATAGGATTGCGGGCCCACCACCAAATCAACCATCGGCTGCCGGCGAATAATTTCCGCCCCTTCCGCCTGTGCCACGCAGCCAGCGACGCCAATTTTCAACCCCGGCTTTGCGGTTTTCAATCCACGAAACTTGCCCAATTCCGAATAGATCTTCTCGGCGGCCTTCTCGCGAATATGGCAGGTATTGAGCAAGATCATATCGGCATCATCGGCTGTATCTGTCTGCACATAGCCCTGGGCGCCAAGGGTTTCGGCCATCCGCTCGCTGTCATAGACATTCATTTGACAGCCATATGTCTTGATAAACAGCTTTTTGGTATCGGCCATGGTCAAATCCTTTTTCGGCAGGGCATGCGTGCGGCGCTGATACCGCGTGAATTCCTCCCTTGCAATGCGTGTGAATTTAAGGGATTTTATCGCAAAATTTTATTTAGGCAATTTCATGCAGTTCCCAACGCTGAAGACGTATTTAAACTGGGCCAAAGCCCATGCGCCCAAAGGCCCTTTTGCTTTTATATTTGCACAAGACGATATCGAGCTGACCCATACAGTCGCCCATCATATCAAATTAGGGTTCCGTCAGACGGTGGTGCTGGCCGATGTTCCATTTACCCGCCCCGCAGATCTGCCGGCTGAAGTGACCTTCATTGCGCGGGCTGCAAAATCCTCCTCCGATATCAGCCAAGAGATGAATGCCATCATCTCCGCCCTGCCCCAACAATGGATTTATTGCGGCTACAATGGCGAATATTTATTTTATCCATTTTGCGAATCCCGCAGCATTGGGGAGATCATCGCCTTCAACACCGAAGAGCGCCGCAAAACGATCGCCACGACTGTGGTGGACCTCTATGCGGGGCATTTGGGACACAGCCCGCATGGGGTGGATGTCACAAACGCCTATTTCGATCGGCTTGGGTATTACGCAGAAACCCGGCGGGATGCCGAACACAGGCCGCTTGAGCAGCAACTCAATATCTACGGCGGCTTGCGGTGGCGCTTTGAGGAGCATGTTCCATGGCACAAAAGGCGCATTGATCGCGTGGCTCTTTTTCAAAGCCTGCGTGGGTTAAAATTCCAGCCTGATTTCACCTTCAACCTACCAGAGTTCAACACAATTTCCTGCCCTTGGCACCACAACCTGACCGCCTCAGTTTGCTCGTTTCGGGCCGCCAAAGCGTTGCGTCATAATCCCGGCAGCCGCCATGCCATTTCCAGTTTTCGCTGGCCGGGATCGGAACAGTTTAAATGGCATTCACAGCAATTGATGGATCTGGGTTTTATGGAACCGGGGCAGTGGTTTTAAGCCAAGTGCTAAGACTTGCGGCGCAGCCGAATAACCACATCGACTTTAGCAATTTCCGCCCCCTCTGGTGCGTCAGGCAGTGCCAAGATTTTTAATTGGTCTGCCGGGGCGTCCACCAACTCGGCGCTGTCTTCCCAATAAAAATGTGGATGATCCGTCATATTGGTGTCGAAATAGCTTTTCGCGCCATCCACAGTAATTTCACGCATCAAACCCGCATCACAAAAGGCCCGCAGAGTATTATAGACCGTAGCCAAAGAGACCTTATCTGCGTGATCATTGCTCGCGGCAAACAGGCTTTCGGCGGTTACATGCCGATTTTTGCCATCTCCGATCAAGCGCCGCGCCAAAATCACCCGCTGCCGCGTTGGACGCAACCCGCCCTTGGCCAACCATTGGTCGACGAGCCGATAAGTTTCAACCTGAGCGTTTGTGTGATCCATGGGCCCAATATGACGCCTTGGGACTAATTTTCAATGGCAAAAGTTCAAAATATCAGCCAGCATAGTGAAATCATAAGGCCCAGGCGGCCTTGCCTCATGCCCTCAGACGTATATAGAGCTGTAAGCAAAACCGTTACACTAAAGCAGGAGCCCAATATGCCATCAGATTTTCCGACCTCTTTCGACAAAGACGGTCTTTTGAAATGCGCCCGTGGTGAGCTCTTCGGCCAGGGCAATGCGCAATTGCCCGAACCGCCAATGTTGATGATGGACCGCGTGACGGAGATCAGCAGCGATGGTGGTCTGCACGGCAAGGGGCATGTCATTGCCGAATTCGACATTCATCCTGAGCTTTGGTTTTTTAAGTGCCACTTCCCGGGCGACCCGGTTATGCCCGGCTGTCTGGGGCTGGATGCGCTGTGGCAGTTGACCGGATTTAACTTAGGCTGGCGCGGCATGCCGGGGCGCGGACGGGCCTTGGGTGTTGGCGAGGTGAAATTCACGGATATGGTCACCCCAGAAGTCAAAATGATCACCTATCATGTTGACTTCACGCGTGTTATCGATCGCAAGCTGAAACTGGGCATGGCGGACGGCCGCATGTTTGCAGATGGCAAAGAAATTTATACAACAGCCAACATGAAAGTTGGCTTGTTCACCGATTAAACTAAGGGGATCACATGCGCCGTGTAGTCATCACAGGCCTGGGTATTGTCTCACCCATTGGCAATAATTTCGACGAAGTGACCGATGCGCTGAAGGCGGGTCGGTCTGGGATTGCTTTTGAACCAGAATATGCAGAGAACGGCTTTCGCAGCCGGGTTGCAGGCATTCCTAAAATCAACCCTGCTGATCATATAGATAAGCGCCACATGCGCTTTATGGGCACGGGTGCAGGCTACAACTATCTGGCCATGGAGCAGGCAATTGCCGATTCCGGCCTTGAGGAAAATGAAGTCTCAAATGTCCGCACCGGGTTGATCATGGGCTCTGGTGGCCCTTCGACCGCGAATTTTCACGCGGCCTTTGATGTGGTGAAAAACCGCGGTGGACCAAAACGCATGGGCCCCTTCATGGTGACGCGCTGCATGAGCTCTGCCCATTCTGCGACTCTGGCCACGCCTTTTAGGATCAAAGGCTTGAACTACTCCATCACCTCCGCCTGCGCCACTTCGGCCCATTGCATCGGCAATGCGATGGAGCAAATTCAGCTCGGCAAACAAGATGTGGTCTTTGCGGGCGGTGGCGAAGAGGTGCATTGGTCCCTCTCCTGCCTGTTTGATGCGATGAACGCGATGTCATCGAAGTACAACGATACGCCTGAGACGGCCTCACGCCCCTATGATGCCAACCGCGATGGGTTTGTGATCGCCGGCGGCGGCGGTGTCTTGGTGCTCGAAGAATTGGAACATGCCAAAGCACGCGGCGCAAAAATCTACGCGGAGCTGACCGGCTATGGCGCCACCTCTGACGGGGCCGACATGGTGGCCCCCTCCGGTGAAGGTGGCGAGCGCTCCATGCGTCAAGCTCTAGCCATGTTGGATCCCGACCGAAAGGTGAGCTACATCAACGCCCATGGCACCTCGACACCAGCTGGCGATGTGACCGAAGTGCAGGCCGTGCGTAATATTTTTGGTCAAGGATCAACTCCGCCGATCTCCTCGACCAAATCCTTGACAGGGCATTCTTTGGGCGCAACCTCGGTTCACGAAGCGATCTACTCGCTCTCGATGATGCAAAATAGCTTCATTTCAGCCTCTGCAAACGTGCAAGAGCTCGATCCGGCGCTGGATGCCTCAGAGATTGTCACCACACGGCAAGACGATGTCGAGCTTGATACAATTCTTTCCAACAGCTTTGGCTTTGGTGGCACAAATGCGACCTTAATCATGAGCAAATTTAACGGATAAAATCATGGCAGAACTTCTTAAAGGAAAACGCGGTCTGATCACCGGAATTGCAAATGATCGCTCCATTGCTTGGGGCATCGCGGAGGCTATGAAGGCCGAGGGTGCAGAATTGGCCTTTGGCGTGCAAATGGATGTCTTTGGTGAGAAAGTCAAACCTTTGGCGGCCAATATGGGTGTGGATCTTGTGCTGGATTATAACGTGCAAGACGATGCCAGCACGCAAGCGGCCTTTGACACATTGGCCGATAAATGGGGCGGGCTGGATTTCGCTGTGCATGCCATCGCCTATTCCGACAAGAGCGAATTGACCGGACGGTTCATCAATACCAGCCGCGAAAACTTCAAAAGCTCTCTAGAAATCTCGGCCTATTCCTTCATCGACATGGCCAAGAAAGCTGAGCCATTGATGAAAGATGGCGGCACTTTGATCACGTTGACCTATCAGGGCAGCCGCAAGGCCACCCCTTGGTATAACGTCATGGGCGTGGCGAAAGCGGCGCTGGAATCGGCAGTGGTCTATCTGGCCAATGATTTGGGCCCGCAAAAAATTCGTGTGAATGCGATTTCTCCCGGCCCGATGAAAACCCTCTCTGGCGCGGCCATTGGCGGCGCGCGCAAGACCTTCCGCTTCACCGAAGCCAACACGCCCCTGCGCGCCAATGCCACCAAAGCCTCTATCGGCGGCACCGCTGTCTATTTGGCATCAGATTATGGCGAATGCACCACCGGCGAGACCATTATGGTGGATGGCGGTCTTCATATCCTGGGCCTGCCACAGCCCGAGAATTTCTAAGACCTCCGGGGTCTTAGATACTGTTTCAAAAGACATCGCCCGGCTTGCCTAGGGGCTGGGATAGGTCTCTAGCGCGCGGGTGAACATCTGTGCATCTATATTGCCACCCGAGGCGATGCAGATCACATGCTCACCGCTCAGCTGCTCCCCATGATAGAGTGCAGCGGCCAGAGCAATGGCTCCACCGGGTTCGAGCACAAGTTTAAACCGGCTAAAGGCCACAGAGATGGCCCGCAGGCAATCTTCTTCCGGCACAACGATGCCCGGCCCGCAAAGCTCGTGCATGAGCGGAAAGGTCATTTCCCCAGGGCTGCGGGTGACAATGGCATCGCAAATGCTGCCGCCGCTGCGGGTATTGCTTTCCCGGCGACCGCTTTGTAGCGAACGGGTCACGTCATCGAAATCCACGGGCTCCACAGGCCGCACGCGCATATCAGGCGCCTCCTGCTCCAGCGCCAATGCGACCCCAGAGGTCAAACCGCCGCCGCCGCAACAGACCAAGACATCAGCCTTGGCAATTCCAACCTCCGCTGCTTGCGCGGCTATTTCCAGCCCGCAGGTGCCCTGCCCGGCAATGACCTCAGGCGCATCATAGGGTTTGATCAGGCTCAAACCACGCGCCTCAGCCAGGGCCGCGCCGATGGCCTCACGGTCCTCGTGGTCTCGGTCATATAAAATCACCTCAGCCCCCAGCGCGCGGGTGTTCTCAACCTTCAATCGGGGGGCATCTTTCGGCATCACAATAACCGCCGGCACCCCATGCAGACGGGCGGCCAGCGCCACGCCCTGCGCATGATTGCCCGACGAATAGGCAATGACGCCCGCCGAGCGCACCTCAGCTGCGAGGGCCGAGACCGCAGACCAACCGCCACGAAACTTAAATGATCCAGTATGTTGCAAAGCCTCCGCCTTGACCCAGACCCGCCGCCCGGCGATCTCATCGACAAAGGCAGAATTGAGCAGCGGGGTGCGCCGCGCCTGGCCTTCCAGCCGCTGCGCCGCGGCCCGTATCATCTCTATATTCATCTTTCATACCCCTGCTATTTGAGGAATCCCGGTTAAATCTCGCAATTGATAGTGCGGTGTCCATGGCAGGCGATCAACCGGCTCACCGCTGCGATTCACCCAAGCGGTTGCGAAGCCATATTCCGCCGCCGCCGCCGCATCCCAACCATTGGAGGAGACAAAAAGCACCTCCCCTGCCCCACATCCGAAATGGCTTCCGACCAGGTCATAGACCCGGCGGTCTGGCTTGAAAATTCCAACAGATTCAACAGACAAAACCGCATCGAGCCGATCTGAAAGCCCGGCAGAGACAACGGCACCCTCCAACATATCAGGCGAGCCATTGGACAAAATAGCCGTGTTGAGCCCCGCCGCCTTGAGGGCCGCGAGCATCGCTGGCACTTCCTCATAGGCTGCAAGACTCCAATAGAGATCCAGCAAGTCTTTGCGCAGGCGCGCCCCCGAGACCCCATTGGCCTCCATCGCCCAATCCAGCCCATCTTGGGTCACTTGCCAAAAATCAGTATGTGCGCCCATCACAGCCCGCAACCAACTGTATTGCAGCTGTTTCAGGCGCCAGTCTCCAGCCAATTTAGCCCAATTTTCAGCAATTTCGGAATTCTCCGGGCGACTGGCAGCTTGGCGGGCGGCCGAGGCCACATCGAACAAAGTCCCATAGGCGTCAAAGACGCAGGTTGTGATAGCCATAGAATCCTCCATAAGATGAGGCCAACGATAGCGACAATCGGCGAAAGGGGAAGAGACATGCACGTCTTCGACAAATCTGGAATGCATATTCATTATCGCGATGAGGGCGACCCGCAGGGCGCTCCGTTGGTCTTTTCCAACTCATTGGGCACGGATATGCGGCTGTGGGATCAGATTATGCCCTTGCTGCCCGCCGGTCTGCGTATCATTCGTTATGACATGCGGGGGCACGGTCTGAGCGATTGTCCAGAGGCGCCCTATTCTATGGGTGCCCTGATTTCTGATGCTGAAGCTCTGCTTGATCATTTGCAAATTACGTCCTGCCTCTTTGTTGGCCTGTCCATCGGCGGTATGGTTGCCCAGGGGCTGGCCAGCAAAAGGTTGGATTTGATCCGAGCCATGGTCCTATCAAACACAGCCGCTAAGATTGCCACCAAAGATATTTGGCAAGACCGGATAGACAGCATCCGAAGAGACGGCATTGGCCCGGTGGCCGGCGCCACGATGCAGCGGTGGTTTAGCCCTGAAATGCACGGCACGCCGGCGATGGCCCCTTGGGCTAATATGTTGGTGGCCACCCGCGAGGAGGGTTATATTGGCTGCGCCCATGCGATCTCTGGTACAGATTTTATAACCCCAACTTCGGCCCTGCGCTTGCCGGTCATGGGCATCGCCGGTGATCACGACAGTTCTACCCCACCGGATTTGGTGCGCGAAACCCTGGAGCTTATCCCCGGCAGCAGCTTTCACATCATCCGCGGCGCGGGCCATTTGCCCTGCGTTGAACGACCGGCGCAATTTGCCAAACTGTTGGGTGATTTTTTGCGTGCAACCGGACATATCTAAGCAATTTAGGATCCCTGGCATGAACAAACCTCTGGCCTTTACCTTCATCATTGTCACCCTGACAATTGATGCCATGGGCATTGGCCTGATCATTCCTGTGATGCCCGATCTGTTGCAGGACATTGAAGGCGGAGATCTCGGCCATGCGGCCATTTGGGGCGGGATTCTCTCCATGGTCTTCGCCTTAATGCAATTTCTTTTTGGTCCCACCATCGGCTCGCTAAGTGACCGATACGGGCGCAGGCCGGTGCTGCTGGTCTCTTTGCTGGTCATCGCCGTGGATTATGTCGTCATGGGGCTGGCCCATTCGATCTGGCTGCTGGTTCTGACCCGCGTCATTGGCGGCATCGCCGCCGCGACCCAAGCCACCGCTGCAGCCTTCATCTCGGACATCTCGACCGCAGAGAACCGCTCCGCCAATTTCGGCATTCTGGGCGCCTCCTTTGGGGTTGGCTTTGTACTGGGCCCGCTGATCGGTGGTCTTTTGGGCGAATATGGCTTCCGCGTCCCGTTTTTTGCGGCCGCCGGGCTGGCCAGCCTCAACCTCCTGTTGGGATATTTTGTATTGCCCGAAACGGTGAGCAAAGAGCTGCGCCGCCCGTTTGATCCGGCCCGGGCCAATCCTTTGGGCGCGCTGGTGCAAATCCGTAAAATCCCCGGCCTGGCGCGATTTTTACTGGTATTTTTTCTCTATGAATTTGCCTTTTACTCCTATCCGGCGATTTGGGTGTATTACGCCAAAGCACAGTTCCATTGGGAACCCGGCATGGTCGGCCTCTCTTTGGCCTCCTTCGGCATATCAGTGGCCGTCGTCGAAGGTCTGTTGATCCGCAGGATCTTGCCCTGGCTTGGTGAGCGGCGCACCATCGTCATTGGCTTTATGTTCAATATCGCCATGTTTACCGCTTTGGGCTTTCTCACCTCTGGGTTTTGGGCACTTATCATCGCGCCCTTTTCCGCGCTTGGCTCGGTTGTGGTGCCCGCCATGCGCGGCATCATGGCCAATAAAGCGGCAGCCAATCAGCAGGGGGAAGTCCAAGGTATCATCGCCTCAACCCAATCTCTGGCGGTCATTTTTGCCCCGTTGGTGCTGACCTATGTGTTCTATCTCGCCACGCGTCCCGGCGGGCCGGTCTTTTTGCCGGGTGCGCCGTTTCTTCTGGCCGCGGCCGTGGTGGCGATCACGCTGACCCTCTTTACCACCCGGCCAAGGGGCAGCATCTCCGGGCAAAATTCCACCCGTTAAATGTCGCAAAACCTCTTGCAGGTTTTGCAACAGGCTTTAGCCTCGGGGCAGTTATCTAATGGAGCCGAAATGACCCGTATCAAAGCCGCCGTCGCCCATGCCTTTGGCCAGCCTCTTTCCATCGAAGAGGTTGAATTGGCGCGCCCCAACTCTGGGGAAGTTGAAGTCACTCTCGAGGCCTGCGCCATTTGCCACTCAGACATCACCTATCTGGACGGCGGTTGGGGTGGCTCGCTGCCTGCGGTCTATGGCCATGAGGCGGCGGGACGCATTTCTGCACTTGGCGATGGGGTCACGGGGCTGAAGCCCGGTGATGCGGTCGTGGTGACATTGATTCGCTCTTGCGGCACCTGCCCCTCCTGCTGCACAGGCCGGCCCACAGGCTGTGAGGCCGCCTATGACGGGGACAAAGGCCCGCTCTCCATGCCGGACGGCAGCAAATTGCATCAAGCCATGGCCAGCGGGGCCTTTGCCCAGCGCGTTGTTGTCGCGCAAACTCAGGTCGTGAAAATTGGCGATGATATCCCGATGGATGTGGCCTCTCTCATCGCCTGCGGTGTGATCACCGGTGTGGGCGCGGTGGTCAATGCCGCTCAAATGCGCCCCGGCCAAGATGCGGTCGTCATCGGCGCGGGCGGGGTTGGTCTCAACGCCATCCAGGGCGCACGGATCGCGGGCGCTCGGCGCATTGTCGCGGTGGATATGCTGCCCGAAAAGCTCGAGATTGCCATGGAATTTGGCGCAACCCACGGGGTGCTTGCCACGGGTGATGCCCCTTGGGTTGAGGCGCAACAGGCTCTGGGCCGCGGCGCGGATGCGGTTTTTGTCACTGTGGGTGCCGCGGGCGCCTATACCGCCGCCCCCAATTACCTCGCCAGTGGCGGCAAGGTCATCATGGTGGGCATGCCCGCGACAGGCGCCGCTTCCTCCTATGAGGCCGGCAATCTTGCGGCGGCCTCTCAGGCCATGATCGGCTCCAAAATGGGGGATGTGGTGATCCAACGCGACATCCCATGGATCGTGGATCTTTACCGCCAAGGTCGCCTAAAGCTGGACGAGTTAATCTCAGCCCATTGGAGCCTTGAGCAAATCAATGAGGCGATCGCGGATACGAAAACTGGATCTGCAAAGCGCAATGTGATCGTGTTTAAGTAGTCGGGCACAGGCCTAAAACCCGCCGCAGGGCGGCGCAGATATTGGGAGATTGATATGAAACTGCAAGATCTTGAAGTGATCATCACCGCCCCGCCTGCACCCGGCTGGGGGGGGCGCTATTGGATCTTTGTCAAAGTCACCACGGACACTGGGGTGACCGGCATCGGGGAATGCTATGCCAGCAGCCTTGGGCCGTCCACAATGGTCCATGTGATCCACGATGTTTTTGAACGGCATATGCAGGGGCAAAGCCCAGAAGATATTGAGCTGATGTTTCGCCGCGCCTATTCCAGCGGCTTTACCCAAAGACCTGATCTAACCGTGATGGGGGCATTTTCGGGACTGGAGATCGCCTGTTGGGATATTCTGGGCAAGGATCGCGACCGTCCGGTCTGGGCGCTTTTGGGCGGAAAAATGAATGAGCGCATTCGGGCCTATTCTTACCTATACCCACTCGAGCACCATGACGTGAATACATTTTGGGGCAATGCCGACCAAACGGCGGAGTCTGCAACTGCGGCCCTGGCCAAAGGGTACACGGCGGTGAAATTCGACCCCGCTGGCCCCTATACGTTGCGCGGCGGCCATATGCCGGCCATGTCTGACATCACCCAATCGATTGCCTTTTGCAGTGCCATTCGTGAAGCCGTGGGCGATAAGGCCGATTTATTGTTTGGCACCCACGGTCAGTTTTCAACCGCCGGGGCCATTCGGCTGGGCACTGCGCTGGAGCGGTTTTCACCGCTTTGGTTTGAAGAACCCATCCCACCCGATAATATTGCTGAAATGGCCAGGGTGGCCCGCGCTGTCACCACGCCAATCGCCACAGGGGAGCGCTTGACCACCAAGGCTGAATTTGCCGAAGTCTTGCGCCAAGGGGCCGCCACGATCTTGCAGCCCGCTTTGGGCCGGTCGGGCGGCATTTGGGAAACCAAGAAAATCGCCGCCATTGCGGAGGTCTATAATGCGCAAATGGCTCCGCATCTCTATGCTGGACCTGTGGAATGGGCTGCCAATATTCACCTCTCGGTATCGATCCCCAACACATTGATCGCCGAGACCATTGAAACCCCCTTCCATGCTGCTTTGATCAAAAACTCGATCCAGGTTGAAAATGGGTTCATCACAGCGCCCAGCGCCCCGGGTCTTGGCATTGAGTTTGACGAAGACCTCGCACGCGCCCATCCCTATGAAGATGACGGGCAGCACCTGCATTTGCAGATGCAAGAGGCACCGTGTGATTACCAAAATGGCAATCTGTTCCTTGGAGGCGCGCCGCCAAAACCCCTAGATTAAAGCCTCTGGCCATGGGGCGCAGGCTCCATGGCTCAGCGCATTAGCTGCGCATTTTCAAGCCTTCGGGGTCGTAAAGCGGTGCGGATTGGACCTCGGCGCTGTACATGTGACCTAAGATTTCCACCTCAAGCCTTTGTCCACCGGCGCTCAGCCGGGTGGGAACATAGCCCATGGCCATGGAGCGACCGACATGATGGGCATAGCCGCCGGACGAGATGTAGCCCACGGCCGCACCGTTATGCAGGATCGCCTCATCGTTGGACACGTCGATCCCCTCAACCTCAAGGGTCAGGTTCACCAACCGCTTGGCCGGCTGTCTCACGGCTTGGGCAGCAGTTTTACCGACAAACTCTTTGTTCCAATTGATGAACCCATCAAGGCCAGCTTCGGCGGCGGTAAAATCGGGGCGGAAATCCAGGCCCCATGCGCCCCAGCCTTTCTCAAGGCGCATCGACATCAAAGCCCGCGCGCCATACCAGCGCAGGCCCTGATCTGCCCCCGCCAGCTCCACCGCTTCGGTCAAGCGGCGCAGATATTGCGGCTTGCAGTAAATTTCATAGCCCAATTCGCCCGAGAAACTGATCCGCGTCAGGATCACAGGGACGCCCGCCACATAGGTCATTTTGGTGTCGCGAAAGGCAAAGCCCGCGGCGCTGACATCCTCGCGGGTCAGTTCGGCCAAGACCGCACGGGATTTTGGACCGCTGAGCGCCAGCCCGTGCCAATCCTCACTCACATTGCGATAGTGCACATCGGCCGGCAAATCGCGTTCGAACCAACGGCGATGGGCTTCTTGCATGGTGCCCGAGCCAAAGAGCATGAAATGTTCCGCCCCATAACAGGCCACGGTCAAATCGCCATAGAGCTTGCCCTTTTCCGTCAACATCGGAGTCAACGTCACGCGGCCCGGTTTTGGTATGAAACCGGCCAAGATCCGGTCAAGATAGGCACGGGCCCCCGGGCCCTTAAATTCATGTTTGGCGAAATTGGCCACTTCAATCACCCCAACATCTGCGCGCACCGAGGCCACCTCACGCGCCACATAGTCATGGCTGCGGTTGCGTTCAAAACTGGGCGCCTCATGGGCGTCGTCGGGCCCATTGGCAAACCAAAGCGCATGTTCCAAACCAAAACTTTGATCCATGCGCGCGCCCTTGGCCACCAGATGATCGTAAATCGCGGTGGTTTTCTGCAACCGCCCCTTCGGCAGCGTTTCATTGGGGAAGGTCATTACGAACCGGCGTTCATAGTTTTCAGTCGATTTCACCGTGCCCCAATCCGGCGTCGCCCAATCGCCGAAGCGCGCCACATCCATGGCCCAGACATCAATGGAAGGCTCCCCATCAATCATCCATTCCGCCATGGTCAGCCCAACGCCGCCACCTTGGCAAAAGCCCGCCATAACCCCGACCGCGCACCAATAGTTCGTCATCCCAGGCACGGGGCCAATCATTGGATTTCCGTCCGGGCCAAAGGTGAAGGGGCCGTTGATCGCTTGCCGAATGCCCACCTCTCCCAGAACAGGAATACGCTCAAAGGCAAACTCCAAACGATCGGCGATTTGCTCCAAATTTGGCTGCAACAACTCATGGCCAAAGTCCCACGGAGTGCCGCCGACTTTCCAAGGGGTTCCGCGCTGCTCATAGGTGCCCAAAAGCAGCCCGTCGCGCTCCTGGCGAAAATAGATATTGGCCTCATAATCAATTCCGCAGGGCAGACGGTTTGGCGCATCGGCAATGGCTTGGATCTTTTCCGTCAGCAGATAGTGATGCTCCATCGGCTGCACCGGAATGTTAAGCCCCTGCATATGTCCCACTTCACGCGCCCAAAGCCCGCCGCAATTGACGATATGCTCGGCGTTGATGGTCCCGCGCGGCGTGTGCACGTCCCAGCTGCCATCCGCCCGCTGGATGGTTTTTGTCGCTGGCGTATGGGTGAAATATTGTGCCCCATGCACCTTGGCCGCTTTGGCAAAGGCATAGGTCGCCCCAGAGGGGTCCAAATCTCCATCTTGATCATCCCACAGCGCGGCAATGTAATGTTTGGGATCAATCAACGGATGGCGATCGGCCACTTCCTGGGGGCTGATGAACTCTTGACTAAGGCCCATGTAGCGCGCCTTGGACCGCTCGCGTTTGAGATAATCATACCAGGTTTTATTCGAGGCCAGATAAAATCCGCCGGTCATATGCAGCCCGACCGAATGGCCCGAAAGCTCTTCAATCTCTTTATATAGGTCAATGGTATAGCCTTGCAGGCGGCTGATGTTCGGATCGCTTGAAATCGTGTGAATTTGCCCAGCCGCGTGCCAACTTGATCCCGAGGTCAACTCGTCGCGCTCCAGCAAGACCGCATCTTTCCAGCCAAATTTCGCCAGGTGGAACAAGATCGAACAGCCCACGACCCCGCCGCCGATAATCACAACTTTCGCATGGCTCGGTAGGGCCTTAGCTCCACCTCCGTTTTCCGATTTTTGAATCTCTGGCATATCAGTCTACCCGTCTTTTAAGTTACATTTTCCAAGCCTAGCATGGCCATTCTCTCAATACCAAGCGTCCGGAATTTCCGATTTTCTGCGGTCCACATAGGCTTGCAATTCTTCCTTCACACCTGCGTTGATCGGCGGAGGTTCATAGGCACGCAACAGGCTTGTCCAGCGCTCATAGGCCCGCTGCCGCATGTCTTTCGCCCCGCCTTCCTCCCAGCTTTCGACATTTTCGCTGTCACTCAACGCGGGCTCATAGAAGGCGGTTTGGTAATTGCGCATCGTATGGGCCGAGCCCAAGAAATGCCCGGCCGGTTCAACCTCACCATAGGCATCACCCGCCAGCGCCTCAGGGCTGCTGTCAAGCCCCGCACCCAGTTTCTGATAGCCCCCCAAACGGTCCGCATCCATCACCAGTTTTTCAAATCCAGTGCAGAGCCCACCTTCCATCCAACCGGCCGCATGAAGAACAAAATTTGCCCCAGCCAGCATAGTCGAATGCATGGAATCGGCACTTTCATAGGCCGCCTGCGCATCTTCAATTTTGCTTGCGGTCAGCGATCCACCACAGCGCAGCGGCAGGCCCGCAGCCCGCGCCATTTGACCAATGGCATAGTTCGACAAGATGGGTTCCGGCATGCCAAAGGTTGGTGCGCCAGATTTCAGGCTCATGGAGCTCAGAAAATTGCCCAAGACAAACGGCGCGCCAGGGCGGATCAATTGCGAAAAGGCGCAGCACATCAGCGCCTCGGCCATGGCTTGCGTGACCGAAGCCGCTGTGCTGACCGGTCCCATAGCCCCCGATAAGATAAAGGGCACCACCACGATCCCCTGCCCACGGCTGCAATAGGTCTCAATCGCTTGGGTGACCACCTTGTCGACCAAAAGCGGTGAATTTGTGTTCACATTGCCCATGATCACACACTGTTGATCCATCACCTCCCGACCAAAAACAATCTCAACCATGTCAACGCTGTCCTGCGCCCGGCTTTGTTCGGTAATCGCGCCCAGATGCGGTTTGTCCGAACAGGTCATATGCAGATAGAGCATATCCAAATGACGCTTGCTCACCGGCACATCGCAGGGTTCACAAATAACCAAGCCGCCGTGATGTAAATTGGGGTGCATATAGGTGAGCTTGATCAATTTCTCGAGACTGTCGAGATCCCCATAGCGCCGACCCTTTTGCAAATCGCGCACGAATGGCGCGCCATAGATCGGTGCAAAGACTTGATTTTGACCGCCAATCACCACATCACGGGTTCTGTTGCGGGCAATCTGGGTGAATTGCCGCGGCGCGGTCTTGCACAAAGCGCGAACCTGAGCCGCCTCCATGCGCACCCGGTCGCCGTCAATCCGCGCGCCGGCCTTGCGCCAAACCTCAAGCGCCTTGGGATCATCGCGAAACGCAATGCCAATGTCTTGCATCAACCAATCAACCTGAGCCTCAAGCTGCGCCATAGTGGCGTCATCTAAAGGGTCGAAAAACGCCAAGCGCCTTTGCAAATAGGGGCTGGGCGGCGCGGTGCCAATCCCGTCCTCACCCGCTTGCCGAGCCCGAGCCCCGATCGTTGATTTTCGTCGCGCCATATCTACTCCGGTTTGGTCGTCCACCCTATTCTAGGCAAATCCGCCCCATCACCGAAACGCCATTAACGACGAAACCATGTCAAAATCCCGCTGTTTTGCGCAGATATCAGCGCTGCGAGCAGGTCATTGCAATCTGCGCCCTATAGGCTACCAATATCCTAAGGAGCAAACTATGACCCAGGTGATTACAACATCCGTCAAAGACTTGGTCGCGGCCGCCAATGCGGAGGTGACCACCCTCACTGTCGAACAGGCCCGCACGCTCATTGACAGCCCCGATCACATCCTTGTGGATCTGCGCGACATCCGCGAGCTGCAACGCACGGGAAAGATCCCCGGCGCTTTTTCCTGCCCGCGCGGGATGCTGGAGTTTTGGATTGATCCGGCCAGCCCCTATCACAAAGAGATTTTCAACCAAGATAAGACCTATGTGTTCTATTGCGCCAGCGCTTGGCGTTCGGCCTTAAGTGCGAAAGTGGCGCAAGATATGGGCCTGGCGCCCGTGGCCCATATCGCCGGCGGCTTTACGGCGTGGGTCAAAGCCGACGGCCCCGTTGAGGCTTTGCCCCAAAAATAGAGCCCGCGCAGCTGGAATAAAAAGAGGTTTCATGCAAAATTCACCATCGCCAGAAGAGTTACACGCCTTTGATCGGGAGCATTTCTTGCACCCTTGGCACGATATGAATGCTTGGCGTGGCTATGATAATATGTTGGTGGAGGCGGCGCAGGGCATCTACCTTTATGATGAAACCGGCAGAAAATTTATAGACGGTCCTGGCGGCATGTGGTGCGTGCAAATCGGTTATGGTCAGGCAGAGATGGCAGAGGCAATCGCGGCCCAAGTCCTGAAAATGCCCTATGCCTCGCCCTTTACCAATGTCACCCAACCTGGCGCGATACTGGCCAAGAAATTGGCCGATTTCGCACCGGGGGATTTGAACAATGTCTTCTTCACCACAGGCGGCTCGACAGCGGTCGACACCGCTTTGCGGGCCATGCAGTTTATGAACAACAGCCTTGGGCGGCCCGAAAAGAAGATGATCCTAGCGCGGGAGAAAGGCTATCACGGCTCGACCTATCTGGCAGCATCCGTGAGCGGCAAAGAGCGCGATGTGACCAAATTCGATATGGAAAGCCGCTTGGTGCATTTTCTACCCAATGTGAATCCCTATCTGCGCCCCGATGAAATGAGTGTCGCGCAATGGTGCGATGCCAAAGTGCAGGATCTTGAGGAGGCCATTGCGCAGCTTGGGGCCGAAAATATCGGCGCTTTCATTGCCGAACCCATTTTGAGCTCAGGCGGCGTGATTGTGCCGCCAGAGGGCTATCACAAACGCACCTTCGATATCTGCCGCGCCCATGATATTCTGTATATCTCTGACGAGGTGGTCACGGGCTTTGGACGGCTGGGCCATTGGTTTTCCTCGCAAGCCGTATTCGACATCGAACCCGACATCATAACCTGCGCCAAAGGCTTGACCTCTGGCTACCTACCCTTGGGGGCCTGTATCATTTCGGATCGCATGATGGAGCGCATGACCCATCGCGGTGAAGTCTTGTTTTCCAACGGCTATACCTATTCGGGTCACCCGGTGAGTTGCGCGGCCGCGCTAAAGAATATAGAAATTTTAGAACGCGATAATGTTTTGGCGCATGTGCGCGACATCGCCCCCTATTTCCAAGAGCGACTCGCGCGCTTGACGCGCTACCCCATTATTGGCGACGCGCGCGGCGCTGGGTTGATCGGTTGCATTGAAGCGCGGTTGAGCAAAGATGGCTCGCGGCTTGAGGATGAACGCAAGATCGGCGCCATGATTGACCAGGCCTGCCATGACCGCGGGCTGATCGTTCGGCCATTGATCAACATGTGCGTGTTTTCGCCGCCGCTGGTCATCAGCAGAACTCAGGTGAATGATTTATTTGACATTCTTGGGCAGGCCATTGAAACTGTGTGTGAAAAATTTGATCTGACACCGTGATCGTGCTCCGTTCACGGGACCTATGGGCGGGTCGTTTTGTGATCTTAACCCCATAAAAATCGATGTCATTATATGTCTTGAAATGCGATAAAAAAATCGTATAAACGAAAAAAGTTTCCGATAGTGGAAAAATGTTCAAAAACGGGAAAATATCATGAGCGATAAACCCAAACGCACCGCGTTATATGATCTTCACTGTGCCTTGGGCGGCAAAATGGTTGATTTCGCAGGGTGGGAAATGCCCGTGCAATATCCCATGGGAATCATGGGCGAGCACCAACACTGTCGCAGCAAAGCCGCCCTATTTGATGTGAGCCACATGGGGCAAGTGCTGCTGCATGGTGCCAATGCCGCCGAAAAATTGGAAGCCTTAGTGCCAGCCGCTTTGAGCAAATTGCCCGAAGGCAAAGCGCGCTACACATTCTTTACCAATGACTCTGGCGGCATTATGGACGATTTGATCGTCGCCAATGCGGGCGATCATTTGTTCTTGGTGGTCAATGCTTCTATGCGTGCCCAAGACATACCGCATATGAAAGCGCATCTTAAGGACGTTGAGGTCACAGAAATTTTCGACCGTGCCCTTATTGCCGTGCAAGGCCCCTCGGCGCAGGACGTGGTGGCCAGCCATTGTCCGCAGGCAGCACAATTGAGCTTTATGCAGACCTGTGAGGCATTGATCGATGGCACGCTTTGCCGGATTTCGCGCTTGGGCTACACCGGCGAAGATGGCTATGAAATATCGATCCCTCAGGCTGAGGCAGAACGGATTACTCGGTTGATGCTGGATCATCCAGACTGCGCCCCAGCCGGGCTTGGGGCCCGCGACAGTCTGCGTCTCGAAGCGGGATTGTGCCTTTACTGCAATGACATAACCCCTGACACATCCCCCATTGAAGCCGGTCTGAGCTGGGCCATTCAAAAACGCCGCCGCGAAGAAGGCGGCTTTCCAGGTGCGGCACGCATCATGGCAGAGCTGGAACATGGCACGGCGCGCAAATTGGTCGGCATCCTGCCGCAGGGCCGCGCCCCAGCCCGTGCGGGGGTCGAGATTCACGACCAAGACGGCAATGCTATTGGCCAAATCACTTCGGGCGGTTTCGGCCCAACCGTCCAAGCTCCGGTTGCGATGGGCTACGTTCACGCCGATCACAGCGCACCGGGCCAAGAGCTGCACCTGATCATTCGCGGCAAACCGCAGCCCGCCACGGTCTGCACCCTGCCCTTCGTTTCACAAAACTACAAACGCTAAACGGGAGATCCCAATGACCACTTATTATTCCGAAGAACACGAATGGATCACAGTTGAGGGCGACATCGCCACCATCGGCATCACGGCCCATGCCGCTGAGCAATTGGGCGATATCGTCTTTGTAGATCAAAAAGAGGAAGGCGATGAATTTGAAAGCGGCGATGAAATCGGTGTGATTGAATCGGTGAAAGCTGCCTCCGAAATTTTCGCCCCTGTAGATGGGGAAATCATTGAGGCCAACGAGCTTTTGCAAAGCAACCCAGCCGCCTTGAACGAAAACCCTGAAGCTGATGCTTGGATTTACAAAGTAAAACTCTCCGATCCGTCCCAGCTCGAAGGGCTAATGGATTTGGCCGGTTACAAGACCTTCATCTCCTAACCACAGACTTAATCGCTGACCCACAGACTTAAAAGCGGAGCTACGCGCATGCCTTTTGAACTGACCACTTATGAAGCCTATGATTTCGCCAACCGTCGACACATCGGCCCATCGCCGTCTGAGATGGAAGAGATGCTGCGCACCATTGGCTTTGACAGCCTTGATGCATTGATTGATGCGACCGTGCCAAAGGCCATCCGCCAAAAGGCACCGCTTGATTTTGGTCCGGCGATGTCTGAGCGTGATGCGCTGCATCATATGAAAGAAGTGGCCAGTAAAAACCAAGTCCTGACCTCGTTGATTGGTCAAGGCTATCATGGCACCACCACCCCGGCGCCAATCCTGCGCAATATCTTGGAAAATCCCGCCTGGTACACGGCCTACACGCCCTATCAGCCAGAAATTTCGCAAGGTCGGCTTGAGGCTTTGCTCAATTACCAAACTATGGTCAGCGATCTGACCGGGCTGGACATTGCCAACGCCTCTTTGCTCGATGAGAGCACCGCCGCCGCCGAGGCGATGACCATGGCGATGCGCTCTGCCAAGTCAAAATCACAAACCTTCTTTGTGGATGAAAACTGCCATCCGCAAAATATCGCTGTGATTCAAACCCGGGCGGAGCCTTTGGGGATCGAGATTGTCGTGGGGTGCCCAGATGACTTGGACGCCAGCGCCGTCTTTGGCGCCATCTTCCAATATCCCGGCACCTATGGCCATGTGCGCGACTTCACATCGCAAATTACAGCCCTGCATGAGCACAAAGCCTTGGCCATTGTGGCGGCCGATCCTCTGTCTTTGGCGCTGCTCAAAAGCCCCGGCGAGATGGGCGCAGATATCGCCATTGGCTCGACCCAACGCTTTGGCGTGCCCATGGGCTATGGCGGGCCACATGCGGCCTATATGGCCACGCGGGACGCCTTTAAACGCTCGATGCCCGGCCGGATCATTGGCGTCTCAGTGGACAGCCGTGGCAACAAGGCGCTGCGCCTGGCGCTGCAAACCCGCGAGCAGCACATTCGGCGCGAGAAAGCCAATTCCAATGTCTGCACCGCGCAAGCGCTCCTGGCGGTGATTGCCTCCATGTATGCGGTCTATCATGGGCCGGACGGCATCAAAGCCATTGCCCAATCGGTCCACCGCAAAACCAGCCGTCTGGCCAAAGGGCTCGAGGCCATGGGCTTTGACGTGCAACCTGAGGTTTTCTTCGACACGATCACCGTAAAAGTTGGCAATCTGCAAGGGGTGATCCTACAGGCGGCAGTGGCCAATGGCATCAACCTGCGCAAGATCGGCGCGGACCGTGTCGGCATCAGCCTGGATGAGCAAACCCGCCCAGAAACCATTGAGGCGGTATGGCGCGCCTTTGGCGGCGACATGAAAGATGACAGCAAGGCCAATCGCGCCTATCGCCTGCCCGATTCCATGCTGCGCGAAAGCGCCTATCTCACCCATCCCATTTTCCACCTCAACCGCGCTGAAGCGGAAATCACCCGCTATATGCGCCGCTTAGCAGACCGCGATTTGGCGCTGGATCGCGCCATGATTCCGCTGGGCAGCTGTACGATGAAGCTCAATGCCACCATTGAGATGATCCCGGTGACTTGGCCAGAATTTGCCAATTTGCACCCTTTCGTGCCTGTCGATCAAGCGCGCGGCTATCATGAGATGTTTGAGGATCTGAATGCCAAGCTTTGCGACATCACCGGCTATGACGCCATCAGCCAGCAGCCCAATTCCGGCGCGCAGGGTGAATATGCCGGCCTGTTGACCATCCGCAAATACCACGCGGCCAATGGGCAAGGGCATCGCAATGTCTGTTTGATCCCCACATCCGCCCATGGAACCAACCCAGCCTCTGCGCAAATGGTTGGCTACAAGGTTGTGGTGGTTGGATCGGATGCCGATGGCAATATCGATGTCGCTGATTTCCGCGCCAAGGCCGAGCTGCACAGCGATGCCCTGGCTGCCTGTATGATTACCTATCCCTCAACCCATGGGGTCTTTGAGGAAACTGTGCAAGAGGTGTGCAAAATCACCCATGATCACGGCGGTCAGGTCTATATCGATGGGGCCAATATGAACGCCATGGTCGGCCTCTCGCGTCCGGGCGACATTGGCGGCGATGTCTCACACCTCAATCTGCACAAGACCTTCTGCATTCCCCATGGCGGCGGCGGGCCGGGCATGGGCCCAATCGGTGTAAAAGCCCATTTGGCCGAGCATTTGCCCGGGCACCCGGAATATGGCAGCGACGTTGGGCCCGTATCGGCTGCGCCTTTTGGCTCTCCCTCCATTCTGCCGGTCAGCTGGGCCTATATCCTGCTGATGGGCGGCGCAGGCCTCACCCAGGCAACGAAAGTGGCGATTTTAAACGCCAATTACATTGCTGCGCGTCTGGAAGGCGCCTTTGACATTCTCTACACCTCCAAAACAGGGCGCGTGGCGCATGAATGTATCATCGACACAAGACCGCTCAATGAGGCGGCAGATGTCACCGTGGATGACTGTGCCAAACGCCTAATGGATAGCGGTTTTCATGCACCCACCATGAGCTGGCCTGTCGCCGGCACGTTAATGGTCGAGCCCACAGAATCCGAGCCCAAAGCCGAGTTGGATCGCTTCTGTGATGCCATGCTCTCGATCAGAGCAGAAGCGCAGGAGATTATTGATGGCACAATGGATCGCATCAATAACCCACTGAAAAATGCGCCGCATACGGTGACGGATTTGATCGAAACCTGGGACCGGCCCTACAGCCGTGAGCAAGCTTGCTATCCCGCGGGCGCGATGCGGGGCGACAAATATTGGGTGCCCGTGAACCGTGTGGACAATGTGCATGGTGATCGCCACCTGATCTGCACCTGCCCGCCTTTGGAGGCCTATGAAGAGGCCTGATAGCGGGCCGGGTCAAAGGCGGATAAATCGGCATTGTTGGGATGATTGCTGACCATATCGGCAATCAACCGCCCTGTTTTCGGTCCAGCCGTCAGCCCGACATGCTGATGGCCGAAAGCCACATGGCCATTGCCAATCGCACGGGTTGGCCCAATGAGCGGAAGGCTGTCCGTGGTGGCCGGCCTGCGCCCCATCCATTCGCTCATGTGATCATAGCTCAATTCGGGAAACAGCGCCGCAATCTGGCGTTTGATAAACTCCAGTGGCCCCGCCTGCGCCGGCGCCTCGGTGCTGGCAAATTCCACCACCCCCGCACATCGGATGCGCCCTTCCATTGGGGTCACAACAAATTTGCCGGCCGCAACCATCATCGGCGCTTTGGGCATGGCGCTGGGATTGTGCAGCTCAATGTGATAGCCGCGCTCGCTTTCCAAAGCCAAGCGCTTGATCCCAAGCTTTTTTGCCATCTTGCCCGACCAAGCCCCCATGGCCAAAACAATATGATCGCCAGCCACCGGGCCCTGATCTGTGATCAAGGCCTTATAAATGCCATCCTGCACCTCGATATCGTCAATTTGCGCCGCAAGCACCGTGCCGCCTTCTGCTTGAAAATGGGCCAAAAGCGCGGCCAGATAAGCCCCCGGGTCTGAAATTCGGCCACTATTCTTATAACAGACCACTTTGGCGAATTGAGTGCTGTAGAGCGGATCTCTTGCGCCATAGGCCGCCCCATCAAGCGCCTCGATCTCATAGCCATGCGCCCGGCGCAGGGTCCGGCCCGGAGCGTCTGCCAGATAGCTGGCCTCTGTGGCATAGCCAAAACAAAAATCCTCATCGCTGATAAACCGCTCGGCTCCGGTCCCCTTGGCCAGCGATTGATGCTGGGCATGGCTATCGGACAAAAGATAAGACAGGGCCCGAGCAGAATGTGCGACATGATCTGCGCGCGCAAAGCTGAGATATTTCAACAAGAAAGGCAACAGACGTGGCAGATAGCGCCATTGCAAAAAGAGGGGTTCGTCGCGGCTGAGCAACATTTTTGGCAGTTTGCGCGCCAATCCAGGCACAGGCACCGGCAGAATCGCGCCCGCCGCCAAAACGCCGGCATTGCCGTAACTGGTGCGCAGCGCGCCATCCATGCGATCGACAAGCGTGACCTCATGGCCCGCCCGTTGCAGCCAAATAGCCGAAGAAACGCCAACGATACCGGCGCCGGCAATCACAACATGAGCCATGGTTTGTACCTTCATTCTGATCGGAGCCAAACTGTCAGGGCCAAAAGCCGCAAGACCGCCCTTCGTAAACGCCCCGCCACAAGTCATATCGAATAGAATTCTTGAAGCAAACAAAAAGCTAGTTTAACGTTTCTGTCACGGCGGTTTGCCGACAAGGAGATAAATTATGAACCTGAAGAAAATTCTGCTGGCCACAACGGCCGCAACGCTTGTCAGTGGCGCCGCTATGGCGGCCGATGACGGCCTGGTTGTTCTCGATTGGTCTGGCTATGAAGACGAAGGATTCTTCCAGAAATATATCGCACAGCATGGCGATGCGCCAACCTACTCCTTCTTTGGTGAGGAAGAGGAAGCTTTCCAGAAACTGCGTGCGGGTTTCAGAGCGGATGTCTCACACCCGTGCAGCCAATCTGTATCAAAATGGTTAGAAGCCGGCCTACTTGAGCCGCTTGATACTTCACGGATTGACCTTTGGGATGATGTGAACGCGGAGATGAAAGAAGCCTTCAAATTTGATGGCGCATATTACCTTTTGCCGATGGATTGGGGCACAACCGCTTTGACCTATCGTACGGATATGGTCGATATGGCGAAAATGGACAGCCTGGCTGTTTTCCTTGATCCCGCCTACGCAGGCCGGATTGCTTTGCCGGACAATGTCGATGATATCTACGCCTTGGGCTATTTGGCCAATGGCGTCACCGATTGGACCAAAGCCACCGATGCCGATTTTGAAGCGGCCTCTACGTGGCTGCGCCAAGCGCATCAAAATGTACGGGCCTATTGGGCCGATGGCGCGGAGTTGGCGCAGCTGATGGGCAGCGGTGAGGTTGTTGTCTCTTGGGCCTGGAGCGAAACGCCTGCAACCATGGCCGGCGAGGGCCTGCCGGTTGAAGCCAACCGCTCCACAAAGGAAGGCTCTTCGAGCTGGTTCTGCGGCTATGTGAATTTGGCAAATGGACCCAACCCAGAAGACAAAATGTATGACTTCTTCAACGCATGGATGGACCCCGGCTCGGCGGAATATATCGTTTCGGAATGGGGCTATGGCCATGGCAACCAAACAGCCATGGCGGCCATTGGCCCCGAAGGTCTGGCCGAGGCCGGCCTTGGCCCAGTGGAGGTCCCAGTCCTGGCGCAGGTGCCAATGAACCAAGCATTGCGTGAAAAAATGATCGCTGAATTCGAGAAGATCAAAGCAGGCTTCTAAAAGACTTGGCCCGGTGGCAACACCGGGCTGCGCCTGCCTGCCCCCCGGCAGGCGCATTCACCATCTCAATATACGGGTATGTATGGTTATTGCTCCAGCATTCCGGTGATTTCACCACCGCACACATGCGCCCGCCCAGGCAGGCGCTGCCCTCATTTCGTGTTGAAATGGCCTATGCAGTGGTCTTTTTCTGTTACCGCAACAGCAGCAGCGAAACCGGGCTCCATCCCACCCGGGCCGTATCGCCCGCTGCCAGCACCTTGCGGCCCGCGGTGTTGCGCATCGTCACGGTCACCGGCGCATCCTTTTGCGGCAGTGTCACGTCATAAAAGGTCATATCCCCGTAGTAGAAGACCTCAGACACCACAGCTTCAATTTCACGCTCAGCGGTTTGCCCCTCCGCTAAAATGGTCAACATTTCCGGGCGAATGCCAACGGATTGGCAGCCGTCGACCCCTGCGGGGGCTTGAGACAGGGGCAAGGTCAATCTGCCCAAAGATTGCACGTCCACCTCGACCGTCTCACCCGACGTAGCGCGCACCTCGGCCTCCAAAAAGTTCATCATGCCGATAAAATTGCCGACCCGCCGCGAGCTGGGCTTACCATAGAGCATCTGCGGCGTGGCCACCTGGGCGATCTTGCCGTCAAACATGACCGCAATGCGATCGGACATGGTGAGCGCCTCTTCTTGATCATGGGTCACGAGAACAAAGGTGATGCCAACGGCCCGTTGCAGCCGCCGCAATTCCGACTGCATTTGTTCGCGCATCTTTTTGTCAAGCGCCGAAAGTGGCTCATCGAGGAGCAAAACCCGCGGCTTGAGCACTAAGGCCCGTGCCAGCGCAACCCTTTGGCGTTGCCCCCCCGACAGCGCATGTGAGGCGCGGCTGTCAAAGCCTTGCAGCCCCACCATGGAAATGGCCTCCGAAACCCGCTCTTGTATCTCCGCTTTTGGCAAGCGGCGGGCCTTCAGCCCATAGGCCACATTCTCGGCCACGCTCATATGCGGAAAAATTGCGTAGCTTTGAAACACCATATTGGTCGGACGCTTATTGGCCGGCACCCCATCCATGGACTTCCCATCGATATGAAGACTACCCGCCGAGGGGGTCTCAAATCCGGCAATTGAGCGCAGCAGCGTCGTCTTTCCGCAGCCCGATGGGCCCAGGAGCGAGAAAAATTCCCCGGTGCGAATATCCAAATCTATCTGCGACAGCGCTTGAAAATCACCATACAATTTATCAACTCCACTGAGTTGAATAATGGGCTGTGTCATAGGAATCCCCCTGAATTCTCAATGCCGGTTTTCTTGAGCCCGCGCCGTCGGAAATAATCTGCGAGGAGCAGCAGGCTGATCGAAAGCACCAGCAACAATGTACCCAAGGCCATCAAACTGGGCAGTTTTTGTGGGAAGCGCAATTGCCCCCAAATATAAACTGGCAGGGTCGGCTCTGTCCCGGCCAAGAAGAAGGCGATAATAAACTCATCAAGAGAGATGGTAAAAGCAATCAACAGGCTCGCCACAATCCCCGGCATGACCAGGGGGAAAATCACCATCCAAAAGGTGTTCCATCGGGTTTGACCCAAGTCAATCGAGGCCTCTTCAAGGCTTCGATCCAAATTCATAAAGGCCGACGATAAAATCGCGATGCAAAACGGTGTGCAAATTAAGATATGCCCCAAAATAATCGTAAAGAGCGACAGTTCAAACCCAAGCTGTATGATGACAACCAAAAGCGACACGCCGATAATAATCTCGGGCAGCACCATCGGCAGCATGATAAACCCCATGATGGAGCGTCGCGCGGGAAAGGCAAAGCGGGTCGACGCCCGCGCGGCCAAGACGCCGAAGAGTGTGGAAAATATCGCCGTTGTCACCGCAATCATCAAGCTGTTGCGCACGGCCACATGCAGCGCCTCAGTCGATTGCAGCACTTCAAACCATTTTGTCGTGAAGCCTTTCAACGGAAAGGACACAATGCTGCTGTCATTGAAGGCGAAGACCGGCAAGAGAATGGCCGGTGCATAGAGAAACACAAAAAACAGCGCGACATACCATTTGAAAAAATACCCCTTGCCACGCATCATTTGGGCCCTCGCATAAATTTCCTATTCATCCAAACGAACACCAAGGTCACACATGTCACAATCGCCATGGCAGAAATGGCCAAAGCGGCCCCGAGGGGGGCATTATTGGCCTTTTTGAACTGCAACTCGATCATATTGGAAATCATTAACCCATTCGGACCGCCCACCAATCGCGGCGTGACGTAATCGCCGATGGTGGGAATGAAAACAATAATGGTCGCGGCAATGACACCGGGCATCGACAGGGGCAATGTCACGCGCAAAAACCGGCGCAGCCGATTGTCACCCAGGTCCTCTGCCGCTTCAATCAAAGAGCGATCGACCCGCTCCAGGGCCACGAAAATCGGCAAAATTGCAAAGGGCACCCAAGAATGGGCCAGAGTCAAAACCACGGCGTTTTGATTGTACAATATAAAGCTCAACGGCTGTTCAATCAGCCCAAGCCCCATGAGGCTGCCATTGACCACGCCGTTATAACCCAAGATCACCTTCCAAAGGAAAATCCGCATCAGATAGCTGGTCCAAAATGGGATGGTGATCAAAAAGATCCACATGGCCTTGCGTTTGGGCGTGACATGGAAAGAGATGAAATAGGCCACAGGATAGGCCAAAAGCACCGTTAAAGCCGTCACAAAAATTGAGATCCTGAGCGAACGGGCCATCAGATATTGATACATTGGCTCGGTCCAAGCCGCCTTGTAATTCTCAAGAGAAAAACTGCGATCTAAAGTCAGATAGCTTTGCGTCCAAAAGCTGAGCGCCAGCACCATGATCAGGGGGACCGCCAACATCAAAAGCGTAAAAACCAGCGTGGGGCTGATCAAAACCATCCCCTGAGCGCCTTCACTCCGCAGTCGTTTTCGTAATCCTGTCACCTATGCAGTCCCCTTCCCTAGAAGCGCATCATTGACCTGCGCCATTTGCCCCGGCTCGGGTGGAGCCGGCTGTCCCATCACCGGCAAAAGCCGACGCAAATGGTCGTGATAGGTTTTCACACCATACTCCAAATCAGAAAATATCACACCGTCATATGCAGAGGATTTTGTGGCCTCGCAAGACCAAACCATGAGCATCTGATCCTCTTCGGCCGTATCGCGGTCAATCCGTCCACTCAAATAGCGCGCGGCCTTCATTTCGCGGCTTTCCTCGCGCCGCCGATAGCACATCCCACGCTGCACCGTTTGCGTGGCAGACTGGGGCACTTCTTGATAATAGATGACACTGTCGGGATAGAGGCCGAGGACGAAATTAGGGAACATGCCAAAATAGATCCATTGACGCCGCTGGTGCAGCGGAAGGTGATCAGCCTCTGGCAAGATCTCGCGGTATTTTCGCACGCTCCAGCGGTGGCCATAGGCCTCATTGAATGTCCCGACCGATCGCGAGGTGCCGTTGGCGTATGGCTCGTCAAAATAGCCATCGCCATATAATTGATGCAGCCCCGGATGGGCTTGGCGCACGTGATAGCCCTCATTGTCCACATCGCGCACAGATTTCCAATTCACCGCCAAAAAATCATCCATTGAATTGCTGTCCGTGGGCACCATATTGGCCAAATCATAGGAGGCGATTTCATCATCAAACCGCGCCAGAATTTCTGCCACTGCAGGCTGTGGACCGGCTTGGAATCGAATGAAGACGAGGCCATTCCAGATTTCCATCTCCAGCGGTTTCAGACCCCATTTCTCGGCTTGCATCGGGGGAAATGTATCTCGATTGGCAATTCCGCGCAGCCCCCCGTCCAAATTATAGGCCCACCCATGATAGGGGCAGACCATCGCCTTATTGCAGACCCCGCGCGCATCCGGAACAATCCGCGATCCACGATGCCGGCATAGGTTGTGAAAGCCCCGCAAAATGCCATCATGACCGCGGATCACCAGCGCCCGCTCACCGGCCACATCAAAGGTGACATAGGCGCCAATTTCCGCCGCTTCATTCACATGGCAGACAAATTGCCAATGGGTTTTGAACAGGGTCTCACATTCCAGCTCAAACAGTTCCTGCGAAAAATAGGCCCAACCGGGCAAGCCAGAGCGGTCCCAGTCTTTTGGCAACGCGATATCTGCAGTCATGAAAGGCTCCAATCAATATCCCTTGGCATGGAACAGCGGGCGCCCAAAAATATCAACACTAATCTCACAAACCACTCGGAATTATGTCGCATTCGCCCGGTCAATTGGGCTCTAGGCCCGCAGCCAAAACAGGGTAATGGCCGGGAAGGCCACGAGCAAAATCACCCGCGCAATGTCAGAGGCCACGAAATACATCACCACCTTATAGGTCTGCGCCAAGGGCGTGCTGCGGTCCATTGCGTTGATGACAAAGAGGTTCATACCCACAGGCGGGGTAATCAGCCCCACTTCCACCACGATCAACACCAATATGCCAAACCAGATGGCGATTTGTTCTTGGCTCATGCCGAAATCAAGTTCCACGATGACCGGAAAGAAGATCGGAATGGTCAGTAAGATCATAGACAAGCTGTCCATCAAACAGCCAAACACAAGGTAAAACAGCAAAATGATACTCAGCACCACCCAGGGGCTAAACCCTTGGCTAACCACAAAGTTCGAAATTTCCTGCGGCACTTGGGTCAGGGCCAAAAACCCGTTGTAAAAACCAGCGCCAAGAATGATGAAGAAGATCATTGCGCTGGATTTTGCGGTGACAAGGAAGCTCTCAATCAGGGTGCTGCGCGTCAATCCTTTATTCATCCACGCAATGAACCCCGTACCGGCCGCCCCAACCGCCGCCCCTTCCGTGGGGGTGAACCAACCCTGATAGATACCGCCCACCACAAGGGCAAAAACCAGTAGGACCGGCCAGACTTTGAACAAGGCCGCAAAGCGATCGGCATAGGGCACTGCCGCTTTCACCCCCGCCGCTTCCGGGTGCAGTCGGACATAGATGGAAATGGCAATCACATAGCCAAGCGCCGCCAAAATCCCCGGAATGAAAGCCGCAAGAAACAGTTTAGCAATATTTTGCTCGGTTAAAATCGCATAGATCACCAAAACAATGGAGGGCGGAATCAAAATCCCCAGGGTGCCGCCGGCGGCCAAAGTGGCGGTGGAAAAGCCGCCGGAATAGCCATATTTGCGCAATTGGGGCAAAGCAACGCGCCCCATGGTCGCCGCCGTGGCGAGGGACGAGCCGCAGATCGAGCCAAACCCGGCGCAGGCACCAATGGCCGCCATAGCAATGCCGCCCTTGCGATGGCCCAAAAAGCTCTCAGCCGCTTTGAACAGGGCGCTGGACATGCCCCCCAGGGTCGCAAAATGCCCCATCAGCAAAAACATTGGCACTATCGACAAAGAATAGCTGGAAAACGTGCTGAAGGTTTCAGATTTCAACCGGGCCAGCGGCAAATTGAAACTGCCCGTAGTGAAATACAGCCCCACCAAACCCACCAAAAACATCGCAAGACCAATGGGGACCCGGATGAAAATCAAAATCAGGAGCGCCGGAAAAGAGGCCAAGCCAATCTCTAAGTTGCTCATAGGTCCAGTCCTGGTTCTTGGGACAAAATATCTTCACCACGCAGGCATTCCACCGCGCGAATACCCGCCACATAAAAAGCAATCACCGCTGTGAGAACGGCTCCGGACAGGCTGGCGGCATAGGCCCACCAAATCGGAAATTGCAGCAAAAAGGTGGTGTCGCCATAGCTCTGTTTGGACAGCATACCATTGTAAAGCTGATAGGCGATTGAGATCAGCACAATGGCAAAAATCACATCAATGCCAAGCTGCAACACCCGGTTGATCCGCATTGGCAGTTTTGCCGTAAAAATATCCACAGATGCGTGGCCTGCGGAAATTTGGCACAATGGCAGAAACGCGAAAATGGCAAAGGCCACGCCTGCCTCCACCAGTTCAAAATCGCCATTGATCGGCCCGACGCCCAAATCCAAAGCCCAAGCTGAAAGGCCGGGCATGACCGATCCGATCCAGCCGTGCAACAGCCCGTTCAAACTGCGCCCAACTACAGAAATGCAAATCAAAACAATAAGAAGAGTTAAGACCAAACCACCGCAGATCGCCATCAAGCGCGCTGCTTGCGTCGCCAAATTCCTCATGTGAATGCCCCGTCTTGCAAATAGAAAAACGCTGCGCGAAACGGCCCGCGCAGCGTTGCATGTGCTTTAGCGACTTAATTTGCGTTCATCAATGCCGTTGCTTGATCAATCATGGCTTGCCCATCGAGACCACGGCCCTTCATCTCTTCGATCCATGCCCCATAGACCGGCTGGGCCGCTTCTGCCCAGACGGCAGATTGCGCCACGTCCAAAGTGACAATACTGTTGCCACGGTTCACGGCAACATCACGGCCAGGCGTGTCATAGGCTTGCTGCGTCGTGCCGGCAAAGATGGAAAACTCAAGACCTGAGTTATCTTCGATCACCGCTTGCAGATCCGCAGGCAGGGCCGCGAATTTATCCTTGTTCATCACCAATACGAAAGTGACCGTGTAGAGCATGGGGCCGGTGAATTCCGTGTGATGTTCGACAAGCTCTGGCACTTTCAGCGCCTTTGTCACCTCCCAAGGGATGGTCGTGCCATCAATCACACCTTTGGACAATGCCTCTGGCACTGCTGGCACTGGCATGCCCACAGGGGTGGCGCCCAACTCTTTGAGCATTGCATTCACCTGGCGCGACGCGCCGCGGATCTTCATGCCGTTGAAATCCGATGGGACAGTCACAGCCTTATTGGCATGAATAACGCCAGGGCCGTGCACCCAGCCGCCCAGCACCTTAAGATTGCCAAACTCGCGCTCGGCAATATCTGCCTCCAACATTTTCCAGAATGCCGCAGAGGCCGGGCCTGCGTCATTCACCAAGAAGGGCAGCTCAAAAACTTCGGTTGATGGATAACGGCCCGGCGTATAGCCCACCACATTCCAGGTCATATCAATCACGCCATCGAGCACCTGGTCGATCAACTCAGGCGGCTTGCCACCCAATTGCATGGCCGCATAGCGGTTAATTTCGATGCGACCGCCAGAGGCTTGCTCAACATTATCAGCCCAAACATCGATAATTTTCGACGGAATCGTCGCCTGCGCGGGCAAAAAGCTTTGCAAGTTGAAGCTATAGTCTGCAGCGCCAGCCATAGTGGACATTGCAAGAGCTGCAACGGCACCGCCCAAGGTTCTGTGAATGATCGTATGAAAAGTCATGATATATCCCTGCCAATGATGAGTGGCACCACTGTAAGATAAACGGCCAACCGATCAACAAAAAAGTCTTATAACAAAAAAGTCTTATAAAAGATCTCTACATACCCGAGCCGCCAAGCCAAAACACTTTGCCCGGTGGCAACACCGGGCTGCGCGTGCCTGCCCAGGCCTTTCGTGTTGAAATGGCGTTATGCAGAGGCCCTCATTCTTAACGTTTTGGCAAAAAGCGGGGCGCGCACTGCAAACTCAGAATTGAAATTGTCACCAGCCTGTGGCAGCACAATAGAAACCAACAAGGATCTCACACATGCCCCATCCCCTCCTCACCCAAGGCGATATCGACGCCTTTCAACGCGATGGCGTGATCTTGGTGAAAGGCCTCTTTGCCGATCATGTGGAGACGCTACGGGCAGGCATTGCGCGCAACATGGACGCGCCGGGCCCCTATGCCGCCGAGAATTTGAAATCGGGCGAAGCGGGGCGGTTTTTCGATGATTATTGCAATTGGACCCGCATTCCAGAGTTTGAAACTGTTCTGCGCGAAAGCCCCGCGGCCGCCGTGGCCGCAGATCTCATGGGCACGCAGCGGGTGCAGATGTTTCACGACCATATTTTGGTGAAAGAACCCGGCACATCCAAAGCCACCCCTTGGCATCAAGACGGGCCCTATTACTTTGTGGACGGCCAGCAAAATGTGAGTTTTTGGAGCCCGCTTGATCCGGTGACCGAAGCCTCACTCCGCTGCGTTGCCGGCAGTCACAAATGGGCCAAACCCGTCTTGCCGACCCGCTGGCTGGCCGAAGAGAGTTTTTATCCCAATGAGGACGACTACATGCCCGTGCCTGACCCCGAGGCCGAAGGTATGGAGATTCGCGAATGGGCGATGGAGCCCGGCGACGCGGTGGCCTTCAATTTTGGCATTCTGCACGGGGCGCGCGGAAATGACAGCCACCAGCGCCGCAGGGCCTTTTCTTTGCGGCTTGTGGGCGATGATGCGCGCTATGTGGAGCGTCCTGGCCCGACCTCGCCACCCTTTCCCGGCCATGCGATGAAGCCGGGCCAACGGCTACGCGAGGATTGGTTTCCCGTGATTTTTGACCGCAGCGATTCCCCGGTCTGAGGCGCGGCGCACCCAAGTGCTAGACCGCGTCAAAATCCAAAACGACCAGCTCTGATCGTGGTTTAAATTGGCAGGCCAAAACGTAACCCTGTTCAATTTCCCAAGGCTCAAGCGAGAAGTTTTGCGCCATCTCTCCCTCCCCTTGGCTCAACTTGCAGCGGCAGGTCGCGCACATGCCATTGGCACAGGAATAAGGAAGCTCAAGTCCAGACTGGCTGGCCGCATCGAGCAGCATGTCATCCGCCGCCATGGCAAACCCACGCCGCGCACCATCCAGCACAACCTCAACCCGCGCGCCGCGCGCGGGTGCGGGCTTTTGAGCCGCGCTGGCAATCGGCAGCGGGCTGGACGGGGTAAAGAGCTCAAATTTAATCCGCTCGGGCGGCACGCCCAAGACTGTCAAAGCCTCGGAAGCCGCCGTGATCATCGGCTGTGGTCCGCAGATGTAAATCGCATCATAATCCATTGGGGAAATGAGCCCGCGCGTGGCCATTGTGCTCAGTTTCTCCGCATCCATGCGCCCGTTGAAGAGGGCCACATCCTGTGCCTCCTCATCCATCACATGGGTCATCAAAAACCGTGTGAGATACCTATCTTTAAGATCATCAAAGGCTTGGCGAAACATGATGCTTTCGGTGTTGCGATTGGCATAACACAGGGTAACCGTGCTATCGGCTTCGCCCTCCAACACGGATTGTGCAATGGATTTGATTGGCGTGACACCGGAGCCTGCGGCCAAAAGCAAATAATTGTGCCGCCCGCCAATTGGCGCCGTGAACCGCCCCTGCGGCGGCATAACCTGCACCACATCCCCCGGCTTCAGGCCCAAAGCAAAGCTGGAAAAAGCGCCGCCCTCAATCCGTTTGATCCCGACAGAGAGCCGCGGCGCGCCCAGTGGCGAGCAAATCGAATAGGACCGGCGCAGGTCCTGCCCATCGACCATGGCGCGCAGGGTTAAATACTGCCCCGGCTCAAAAACAAAATCATTTGCCAAGGCCGCCGGGATGTCAAAACTGAGCTCCACAGAACTGGCGGTATCGCTGCGCACGGCGCTGATGGTCAAATCATGAAATTTCAGTTTGGCCATCGCAGCCTCTCCTCAAATACATTTAAAATAATCAAAGGGCTCATGGCAGGCATTGCAGCGATACTGGGCTTTGCAAGCGGTGGAGCCAAATTCGGAGAGTTTGGACGTGTCCGTTGCGGCGCAGCGCGGGCAAGCCACTGTGATCTCGCCAAAGAGTGCGCGTTTCGACGAAGAGCCCGCCACGGGCGGCGCAATCCCATAGGCGCGAAGTTTTTCGCGCCCCTCCTCGGTGATCCAATCCGTGGTCCAAGCCGGCGCAAGGATCCGCTCAATCACAGGATCAAACCCGGCCTGCCGCAGTGCCGCCTCGATGGCCAATTCAATCGCCAACACCGCCGGGCATCCCGAATAGGTGGGGGTGACCTTGGCAATCGCCCGACCTTGATCGTCAATGTCGACAGCCCGCAATATGCCCAAGTCCGCCACGGTGACCGCGGGCACCTCGGGATCCAAAACAGCCGCTGCGGCCTCCCATGCACGGCGGGCCGGAAGCGCTACCATGTCATATCCGGAAAACTGCGCTGCATGAATTGCAGCTGCGCCAATAGGTGGCCCATGGCTTCCGTATGCAGCCCACTGCGCCCCCCCTTTTGCGCATAGACATTCTCCGGCAGGACCAGCTTGGCCGCCGCGAAGACCTGCTCAATATCCGCTTGCCACGCGGGTTGCAAAGCTTTGGTGTCGGGCAAAACGCCGGCCTCAACAGCACCGCCGGCTTCGGGATCTGCTATAAAAAATTCGCCCGTGTAGGGCGCCAAAAGCGTCACCGCTTCGGCCATACGCCGGGCACTTTCATCGGTTCCATCCCCCAGACGGATCACCCATTCCGCACAATGGCGGCGGTGATACTGCGCCTCTTTCACAGCCTTGGCGGCAATCGCCTCAAGGGTGACATCGGTTGAGCTCTCGGTCTCTTGCCAAAACAATTGCATGAAACTGGCAAAGTAAAACTGCCGCAACATGGTGTGGGCAAAATCCCCATTGGGCAGCTCACAAATCAATAGGTTTCGATAGGCCCGCTCCAATCGGCCAAAGGCCAAAGCATCCTCATCGCGCCCCGCCCCTTCCAAATCGCCCGCATAGGTGTAAAGCCCGCGCGCTTGGCCAATCAGATCCAGCGCAATATTGGGCATGGCCAGATCTTCCTCGAGCATCGGCGCATGACCGCACCACTCCGACAAGCGGTGACCCAGGATTAAGTGATCATCAGCCAAGCCGATCAAGGCGGCGACCCATGCGGCGGGCATTACATATGCCCCACATCATCTGGAATGTTGTAAAAGCTCGGGTGGCGATAGATTTTATCATCGGCCGGATCAAATAGCACGCCGCGATCTTGCGGATCAGAGGCGACAATCTGCGCCGAGGGAATAACCCAAACAGACAAGCCCTCCCCGCGGCGGGTATAGACATCCCGCGCCGCTTGCAGTGCCATTTCAGCATCTGCCGCGTGCAGCGAACCGCAGTGGCGATGCGCAAGCCCATTGCGCGGGCGGATAAACACTTCCCATAGTGGGATTTCTTCGGCTTCGCTCATCTGCTCTCTTTCCTATTGCCTCACTCGGCAGCTACTGCCACCGATTGCCGCGCGGCGCGTTTTTTTGCATGGGCAAGCGCCGCCTCGCGGACCCAAGCCCCGTCTTCCCAAGCCTTTTTGCGCGCCGCCACACGGGCTTTGTTCAACGGGCCATGCCCCTTGACCACGGCCCAAAACTCATCCCAATCAATTTCGCCATAGTCATAGCGCCCCTCCGCCTCATTCCAGGCCAGTGCCGGATCGGGAAGGCTCAAGCCCAAACGCTGCGCCTGTGGCACGGTGGCATCAACAAATTTCTGCCGCAGCTCATCATTGGTAAACCGCTTGATTTTCCAGCGGGTAGATTGATCTGAATGCTCACTCGCCCCATCGGGCGGACCAAACATCATTAAGGAGGGCCACCACCAACGGTTCAACGCATCCTGCGCCATCTCCTTTTGCGCCGGGCTTCCCTCGGCCAGTTTCAGCATGATCTCATACCCTTGCCGCTGGTGAAAACTCTCTTCCTTGCACACGCGGATCATCGCCCTTGCATAGGGCCCATAGGAGCAGCGGCACAAAGGCACCTGGTTCATAATCGCGGCCCCATCCACAAGCCAACCAATGGCGCCAATATCGGCCCAGGTTTGGGTGGGGTAATTGAATATGGAAGAATATTTTGCCCGGCCGGACACCAATTCTTCGGTCATCTGCTTGCGACTCACCCCGAGCGTTTCGGCCGCGGAATAGAGATATAAGCCATGCCCGCCCTCATCTTGCACCTTGGCCAATAGCGCCGCCTTGCGCCGCAATGTCGGTGCACGGGTGATCCAATTGCCCTCTGGCAACATGCCGACGATTTCTGAATGTGCGTGCTGCCCAATCTGACGAATCAAGGTCTTGCGATACGCCGCTGGCATAGGATCATTTGGTTCAATTTTCTCATCCGCATCAATGCGGGCTTGGAAGGCCGCCAAAAACTCTGGTGTTTCAGTGGTCTGTTCGCCAGAGCCAATCAATCCTTGTGAATACATCCATTTTCTCCCAAATGTCCGCGAAAGATTATATTACAAAAATAAATAAATCAATATTGCTTTGTAACATAAGCAAAGCGTGTCGCACAATCTGGCGTCCCGCCGCTCATCTGCACCAATTGCGGATAGAGACTGGCCAGCGCGCGATGCGCACGCGCCAAAGGCCAATCATCGAGCGGTGCCTCAATGGTAGGATAACGCAGCACCAAGCGACGCCAAAAATGCACAAGCAAAAGCCGGGTCAATCGGGCCTGCGGCACCGTCAGCACATGCCCATCAAGAGCGCCGCAGAGGCGTGCGATCACACCACAGATCTCAGCATTCAGCGCGGGAAACACCTGCCTGCGCGCCCAATCTGGAAAGGTAGACGGCGTGCTGTCAAAAATCACAAGCCTGTCGCGCCAAGGCTTCAATCCCTCTGGCATGGCCGCAGCAGGCCAACAGGCAAGCCGCGCCCCTAAAATCAAGGGCGGCTCAGCCGCGCAGTCTTTTTGCAACTCAGCCAGATCCACATCCGGCCCGATCAACCCATAGCACCAATGCTCAATGTCGCGGGGCGCCGCATAAATCTGGCGCGCGGCCCGGTGGTACTGCTCCAGACCCGCGCTTGAGAAACGATAAAACGCTTGCCGCCCCAGGCGCCGGCCCGTGACCAAACCTTCTTTGGACAGGCGCGACATGGCTGTGCGCACCGCTTGCGGCTCAATGTCTAGCGCCGCGCAGAGCTCAAGAAGCGCGGACATCGAGAGCTCGCCCCCCTCCGGTTCGCCCAACTCGCCCAAAATCGTGACAATCACCGACCATACCCGCAACCGCCCCTGGGCGTGCAGATGGTGAATCAATTGGGCAAGAGGCGCAGGTTGCTCCGTCATGCCCCTTTGGTTTCACCATATGAATTCATGGTCAACAATTCATATTCCGCCACCAAATCGCGATCTTGGTTGCGCAGGGCCACATGCCAGCGCACTTCCCCATAGGCCTCCGTGCGGCGCGTCTTGCGCTTGACTGTAAGCTGCACCGAAATGCAGTCACCCGCAACGACCGGCTTTTGAAACGACAACGCATTGAGCCCGGTATTGGCCAGCACCGGGCCAGGACTTGGCTCCACAAAAAGACCTGCGGCAAAACTGAGCAACAAATACCCATGCGCGACGCGGTCTGGAAAAAACGGATTGGCCTTGGCTGCCTCGGCATCCATATGCGCGTAAAACCGATCACCGGTAAACTCGGCAAAATGCTCAATATCGGCCAGCGTGACCTCACGCGCAGCGGTGTGAAGGGTCTCGCCAATCTGAAGCGCATCAAAACTGCGCGTAAAGGGATGCGCAGGCCCCACATGCTCCGCCGCGCCTGTCACCCAAATTCCCGTGATGGCTGAAAGCATATCCGGGCTGCCTTGAATGGCGCTGCGTTGCATAAAATGTTTCACACCGCGCAGACCGCCCAATTCCTCTGAGCCGCCCGCGCGGCCTGGCCCGCCATGCACCATATGCGGCAAGGGCGCGCCATGGCCTGTACTCTCGGCCTGAGATACCCGGTCGTTGAAATAAAGACGCCCATGAAACGCCCCCGCCCCCAAAACCACCTGCCGTGCCACCTGTGGATCATGGGTGATGACAGAGGCCACCAGCGAGCCGCCACCCTTGTTCAGCAAGGAAATTGCATGGGGCACATCGCGATAAGCCATGACCGTGGAGACCGGGCCAAAGGCCTCAATCTCATGAACGGTCTTGGCGGCATCAGGATCTGGACAGTTGAGCAGCACAGGCGACATAAATGCCCCCTCTTTGGCATCGGCCCCGCTGACCACGCAGTGCTGCGCATCGCCGAATACAACATCGCATTCCCCCGCCAGAAGCTGTAATTTGCCCCGCACATCCTCGCGTTGCGCCTGAGAGACCAAGGCGCCCATCTGCGTCTCTTTCTGAGCCGGATGGCCAATTTTCGTGGCCGCCAGCCGCTCTGACAGGGCCGCAGTCACCGCCTGCAAATGGGCCTCGGGCACCATAATGCGCCGGATAGCGGTGCATTTTTGCCCCGCTTTCGTGGTCATTTCACGGTGCACCTCGGTGATGAAGAGATCAAATTCCGCAGACCCAGGCTCTATATCCGGCCCCAGCACAGAACCATTCAAACTGTCTTGTTCCGAAGTGAAGCGCACGGCGTTTTGCAAAAGTGATGGCCGGCTGCGCAGGGCCATGGCTGTGGCAGCGCTGCCGGTGAAACCCACAGTGTCTTGCGCGTCCAGACAGTCCAAAAGATCCCCCGTGGCGCCCATGATCAGCTGAAGCGCGCCGTCGGGCAAAATTCCACTATCTGCGATCAACCGCACTACGGCTTGCGTCAGATAGCCCGTGTCACTGGCCGGTTTGACCAGACTGGGCACCCCAGCCAAAAGACTGGGAGCAAGCTTTTCCAACATGCCCCACACTGGAAAGTTGAACGCATTGATTTGCAATGAAATCCCTTGGCGCGGTGTCAAAACATGCTGGCCAAGAAAGCTGCCGTCACGGCTGAGCACCTCCAGCTCGCCATCGGGCAGAACAAACCCCTCGGGCATTTCGCGGCGCCCTTTGGACGCATAGACCAACAAGGTGCCAATGCCCCCGTCAATATCAATCTGACTGTCCGCAAGCGTGGCGCCAGTAAGGAACGACAAGTCATAGAGCGCTTTGCGATGGGCCTTGAGATGCAAGGCGAGGGCTTTGAGCATGCGCGCACGGTCGTGAAAATTCAATGCGCGCAGAGCCGGCCCCCCGTGGCTTTTGGCATAGTCCCGCATGGCCGCCACATCTGGCACCCCGCCCAGAACGCCGAGGGTCTCACCGGTGACCGCCGAGCGAACCTGCCGCCCGCTGCTGTCTGAGCGGAGCCAGTGCCCCATAGCATAGCTTGAAAAATGATCTTGATCCAACACCGGCGCACCTCTGTGTAAAACTTGGAATATTAATTGACCAAGCGGTCGGTCTATGCAAGTTATTTGTATAACCCGCATTGGAGGTCCGCATGTCCGACACGATCCTGACCCAACACACCGACGGCTGGATGCAGATCACATTGAACCGACCCGATCGGCTCAACGCCTTTAATGACGAGATGCATGCCGCCCTCAGCGCGGCGCTTGCGGAGGCAGAAAAGCCCGAGGTGCGCGCGCTATTGCTCACCGGTGCCGGGCGTGGATTTTGCGCTGGGCAAGATCTTGAGGGCCGCGATCCGCGCAGATTGGGCGGCCCCCCTGATCTGGGCCATACCCTGAGCACGCTTTACAATCCTCTGGTGCAGCGCCTGCGCTCATTGGCCAAACCTGTCGTCTGCGCTGTCAATGGCGTCGCGGCCGGGGCCGGCGCCAATATTGTATTTGGCTGCGATATTGTCCTGGCGGCCACCACGGCAAAATTTGTACAAAGCTTTGCCAAAGTTGGGCTGATCCCTGATGCGGGTGGCACCTATCATTTGGCGCAAATCTTGGGACCGCTGCGCGCCAAGGCCTGGGCCATGACCGCCACGCCCATCACAGCGCAAACCGCCCAAGACTGGGGATTGGTTTGGCAATGCTTCGACCCCGATGCGCTTTTGGAGGCTGCACAGCAGATGACCGCAGACCTGGCCAAGGGCGCGACCCTGGGTTTGGCACAGACCAAACATGCCATCCACAAAGCGGGGCAAATGGATCTCGAGGCGCATATGGCGCTTGAAGCGGAAATTCAGCGCGCCTGCGGCCAGTCGGCAGATTACCTCGAAGGCGTTACAGCCTTCCTCGACAAGCGCCCCGCACAGTATTCAGGATCCTAAAATGCCCCTCACCGCGCAACAAATCGCTGAAAAATCATCCGCGGCCTTGGGTGCCCATGATGCGGCCAGTCAAGCGCTGGGGTTGCAGGTCACCCATATCGCGCCCGGACAGGCCAATGTGACCATGCAGGTCACAGAGCAGATGCTCAACGGCCATGGGATATGCCACGGCGGGTTAATCTTCACCCTGGCCGACACGGCCTTTGCCCACGCCTGCAACAGCTATAATCAACGGGTCGTGGCCCAGACCTGCTCCGTCAGCTTTCTGGCCCCCGGCCAGTTGGGCGATCAGCTCACCGCCGCGGCCCGCGAGCTGCACCACGCCGGGCGCAGCGGCATTTATGATATTGAAGTGACCCGCGCCACGGGCGAAGTGATTGCCCAGTTCCGGGGACACTCCCGCAGCATCAAAGGTCAGCATTTTGAGGAGCTCCAACCATGACTGAAGCCTATCTGTGCACCGGGCGTCGCAGCGCGATCGGTCGGTTTGGCGGCGCTTTGGCGCAAACCCGGCCCGATGATCTTTTGGCCCATGTGATCCGTGCCACTTTGGCCGATGTGCCGACCCTCGATCCTGCAGCCATTGATGATGTGATCATGGGATGCGCCAATCAGGCCGGAGAAGACAATCGCAATGTGGCGCGTATGGCGGCCCTCTTGGCAGGCTTGCCTGAGAGCGTGGCGGGCGTCACGCTCAACCGCTTATGCGGCTCAGGACTGGACGCAATCGCGATGGGTGCTCGTGCCATCAAAGCCGGGGAGGCGGAGATCATACTGGCCGGCGGCGTGGAAAGCATGACCCGCGCGCCCATGGTCATGCCCAAGGCCGAGAGCGCCTTTTCGCGAAAAGCTGAAATTTTCGACACAACCATCGGATGGCGGTTTGTGAACCGCGAGATGAAAGCGCGCTTTGGCATCGACAGCATGCCCGAAACAGCCGAAAATGTGGCCGCCGATTTTGGCATATCGCGCGCCGATCAAGACGCCTTTGCCCATCGCAGCCAGTGCCGCGCGGCGCAAGCCCAGGCCGCGGGGCGATTTGCCCGGGAAATCACGCCGATATCTCTGCCGCAACGGCGCGGCGACCCGATCATCTTTGACACAGATGAACACCCCCGCACGACCAGCCTTGAAAAACTCGCCAGCCTCACCACCCCGTTTCGGCAAAATGGCACGGTCACAGCCGGCAATGCCTCGGGCGTCAATGATGGGGCCGCAGCGCTCATCATCGCCTCACAAGCCGCAGTGGAGCGCTTTGACCTCAAGCCCATGGCCCGCATTCTTGGAACGGCCGTGGCCGGGGTCGCCCCGCGCATTATGGGCATCGGCCCTGCGCCGGCCAGCGAAAAGCTCTTGCAGCGGCTTGGGCTGACACTGTCAGACATTGATCTGATCGAACTGAACGAAGCCTTCGCCGCCCAAGGCTTGGCGGTCATGCGGCAGCTTGGCCTGGCCGATGATGCCGCCCATGTGAACCCCAATGGCGGCGCCATAGCCCTTGGCCACCCGCTGGGCATGTCAGGGGCACGTCTGGCTTTGACCGCCGCCCATGAAATGCAGCTGAACGGCCACAAACGCGCCCTGTGCACCATGTGCATCGGCGTGGGGCAAGGCATTGCGATGATACTTGAGAAACTGTGAGACGAGACAGATGAAAGATCTATCCCCAAAACCCGGAGATTTAAGCGCCATTGAAACCGCCAGCCGCGATGAAATCGAAGCGCTGCAACTTGAGCGGATGCGCTGGTCCTTGACCCATGCCTACACCAATGTGCCACATTATAAACAGAGCTTCGATGCGGCCGGCGTGCATCCCGATGATCTGAAGTCTCTGGCCGATTTGGCCCGCTTTCCGTTCACAGTGAAAACGGATTTGCGGAGTAACTATCCCTTTGGCCTCTTCGCCGTGCCACGCAGTCAAATCAACCGCATTCATGCCTCCTCTGGAACCACCGGCCAGCCCACGGTGGTCGGCTATACCAAAGCTGATTTGGCGATGTGGGATGAGGTGATGGAACGCTCCTTGCGCGCGTCCGGCCTGCGCGCGGGAGATCTGCTCCACAATGCCTATGGCTATGGGCTTTTTACCGGCGGATTGGGTGTGCATGGCGGCGCGGAAAAAATGGGTCTGACGGTGGTGCCCGTCTCCGGTGGTATGACCGAACGGCAGGTGCGTTTGATCGAAGACTTTCAAGCCACTGGGATCACAGTCACCCCCTCCTATATGCTGTCAATTCTGGACGAATACCGGCGCCAAGGGCTCGATCCGCGCAAATCTCCGCTAGAAGTGGGTATTTTTGGCGCCGAACCTTGGACCAACGCAATGCGCGAGGAGGTCGAGCAGTCGTTTGATATGCATGCGGTGGATATTTACGGCCTCTCAGAGGTGATGGGGCCCGGTGTGTCTTGCGAATGCGTCGAAAGCAAAGACGGGCTACATATTTGGGAAGACCACTTCTACCCGGAGATCATTGATCCCGAAACTGGCGCGGTTCTGCCCGATGGGGCGCTTGGGGAATTGGTCTTCACCTCTCTGAGCAAAGAAGCTTTTGCAATCATTCGATACCGCACCCGTGATCTGACCCGGCTCCTACCTGGCACTGCGCGCAGCATGCGGCGCATGGAAAAAGTCACCGGCCGCAGCGATGACATGATGATCCTGCGCGGCGTCAATGTCTTTCCGACGCAGATCGAAGAGCAATTGATGAAGGTGCCACAATTGGCGGCGCATTTTCAGATTGAACTGGTCAAAAAAGGCCCGATGGATCACATGATTGTGCATGTGGAGGGCGATAGCGCCGCCGGTGACACCCTGGCAACTCTCATTAAGGCCAATATCGGCATCACCGCAGAGGTACGCGCAGGCGCTGACAATTCCGTCGCCAGATCTCAAGGCAAAGCCGTACGGGTCATCGACAACCGAGCAGCGCGCTAACCTGTGGCCCGCCCCATCGCCAAGGACCACCGCGAAAAACGCAGCGCGATCTTGAAACAGGCCGCGGTCTATTTCGCAGACCACGGCTATGATCGCGCGTCGGTCAATGGGGTGGCGGGGGCCTGCGGCATCTCCAAATCCTTGATTTATCACTATTACGACAGCAAGGAGCAGCTGCTTTTTGACATTTTGCACAGCCATCTCACGACGCTCTACGAGGGCCTAAAAGCCCTGCCAAAGGCCGAAGATCCTGAGCTGCAGCTGCGTCAATTGGTGAGAAAACTGCTGCATATGTACCGCGGCGCAGATGCAGAGCATCGATTACAATTGCAAAGCACAACGGCCCTGCCCCAGGCGCAACGCCATATACTGGCGGACATCCAACGGTCTATTGTCAAGGAATTTTCCCAGGCCATTGCTGCCGCCGCGCCCGAATATCTAGAGCAAGACCCAGATCATTTGCGCCCGCTCACCATGTCGCTCTTTGGCATGGTCAATTGGTTCTACCTCTGGCACCAACCGGGCCGCGGCTTGAGCCGGGAAACCTATGCCGATCTGGCAACCGAAATTCTCTTAGGCGGGTTGGCGCGGCTTCAAAATCAGGGGCGATCCCCTTAACCCTTGGGCGCCAGAATATGCCCCATGCGCTGCATCGCCAGACTATAGCCTTGGACACCGAACCCGGCGATCACCCCATCTGCTCTCAACGAGACATAAGACGAATGGCGGAAGCTCTCGCGTTTATGCACATTTGAAATATGCACCTCGAGAACCGGGCCCTCAAAGGTATGCAAAGCGTCGAGCAAAGCAATCGACGTATGGGTGAAGGCCGCAGGGTTGATGATAATGCCCGCTGAGGTTTGACGGGCCGTGTGGATCATATCAATCAGCGCACCCTCATGATTGCTTTGCATCAACTCGCAGCGCAGCCCGAATTGCGCCGCCACCGCGGTGCAGGAGTTTGCCACATCGTCCAATGTGTCATGCCCGTAAATTTCCGGCTGACGTTGTCCCAAAAGGTTCAAATTGGGACCGTTCAAAATTGTGATGAGTTGCGCCATGATCTCAGTTCCATCTCGTTTGTCACCCGGCCATGCCACAGTTTTGCGGCAATTGCGACTGTTTCTTGCCCTTCGCTGAAATTATGCAGCCAGCTCGCAGAGCACCTGATAGGCACATTGCACGTCGTCTTGGGTCACATCAAATTGACCAATCTGGAACCGTACGGCAATCTGCCCATCCACTTGCGTTTGTGTGATATAAATCCGCCCATCGTCATTGATCCGGTTTACAAAGGCAATTTGCGCCGCATCATCGCAGCCGGCCAATCGAAAGGTGAACAGGGATAAAACCGGCGCAGTCACAATCTCAAATTGAGGATGCTGTGACAATTGATCAGCCAAACCCTCAGCCCAAGCCACATGATTGCGCAGCCTCTGGCGCAGGGCCTCAAGCCCGTACGAGCGCAGCAAAAACCACAGCTTTAACGCGCGGAACCGCCGCCCGAGGGGCAAAGACCACTCGGAATAATTAATCACCCCGTCACGGCCATGGGTTTTGAGATATTCCGGTTGAATGGCCAGAGTTTTGACCAGACTTGCAGGATCGGCAAGGAAATGCGCCGAGCAATCAAACTGCGCACCGAGCCATTTATGCGGATTAAACACGAGGGAGTCCGCGCCCTCAATCCCGGCCCATAGCGCACGAAATTCAGGGCAGATCATGCCCGCGCCGGCCCAAGCCGCATCCACATGGCTGTAAAGGTTAAACTCTTTGGCCACGCCAAGCACAGCTGTAAGATCATCGCAGGCGCCGGTGCCTGTGCCGCCGGTGCAGGCGATCACCCCCGCCGGCAAATATCCCGCCGCAATATCGGCCTCAATCGCTGCCCGAAGCGCCACCGGATCCATGCCGCGGCGGATGCCGCCAATGGGGATGCGCACGAGATTGTCTTGACCAATTCCCGCCACCCATATGGCGCGATCTACCGATGTGTGAACCTCTGCCGAACAATAGATACGCAGCCGCGGCCCGCCCGATAGCCCAGAGCGATTGCCCTGCCAATTCAGCGCCCGCTCGCGCATGGTCAGCACCGCCGCCAATGTCGCCGAGGAGGCCGAATCTTGAATGACACCAGAAAACCCTGAGGGAAGACCAATGGCTTGGCGCAACCAATCGAGCATCACGGTTTCCATCTCCGTCGCCGCCGGTGAGGTCTGCCAAAGCATACATTGCGCCGCAATGGTTGAGACCAGCATCTCTGCCAGCATAGACGGAGGGGCGGCATTGGCTGGGAAATAGGCAAAAAACCTTGGGTGCTGCCAATGGGTCATCCCTGGCATCACCACCCGCTCAAAATCGGCCATGATCTCTTCCATGGACTGCGGCGTCTCCGGGGCGCTGTGCTCTAAAAGAGCGGCCACATCCCCCGGCGCCGTTTGCGCGCGCACCGGGCGGTCGCGTAGATTTTTATGGTAATCTGCGGCCCATTGAGAAATTTTTGCACCCCAGTCAGAGAATTCATCCCAGTGCATTTTCAACCCCTTCTCTTAGCAGCACAGACCCCATACGGGCGGCCAAAGGCCGATAGAGCCATCGCGGTTTGCGCAAAATACAGCATACCGCTCCGCTCACGGCTCGCAAGCCATAACACGGCAGCGCGCCTTAAATCTATACAGGGCTATGCGTCCCCCTTTGTGCATCGCGCAATTTGACATTGACCCTTGGCGCGCAAAACGCCAGCCTTGCCGTACAGAAGCTCATGCCCATAACGCCGGCAGTGGATGCACAGCTGCATCCCATGCAAGGCCGCGAGCAGTGCCAGACATCAGGGAGATCCCTTTGGAATTCCAAGGCAAGATAATTATCCTCACCGGTGCCGCGGGCGGCATTGGCGCGGCTTTGGCCCGTGAATTTGCCCAGCGCGGCGCGCGCTTGGCGCTCTGCGACCTCAATGCCCCCGCGCTGAACGACCTGGCCCAGGAGTTGGGCGCGCTGCAGATGGTCTGCGATGTGACTGTCGAAAGCCGCATTCAGGCCGTTGTGAAAGAGGTCGAAGTAACCCTTGGCCCGGTGGATATTTTCTTTTCCAATGCCGGATTCAGCGCAGGCGAGCCAGGTCACGCGGCCTCAGCGCCAGATCGGATTTGGCAGGCCGCCTGGGAGGTGCATGTCATGGCGCATGTCTATGCCTGCCGTGCCGTGTTGCCGGCCATGCTGGCGCGTGGCCAGGGCTATCTCGTGCAGATGGCCTCGGCTGCGGGGCTGCTCAACCAGATTGGCGATGCGGCCTATTCCACCAGCAAACACGCCGCCGTCGGTTTCGCCGAAGCCCTGGCCATTTCCCATGGGCACGAAGGCCTCAAAGTCTCAGTTGTTTGCCCGCAATATGTCGCCACGCCAATGCTGGGATATGATGATCCCGGCGCGGCCGCCCCTTTGCCAGATGTATTGAGCCCAAAGACCGCAGCCCAGCGCATAGCAGATGCGATGGAGGAGGAACGCTTTCTGATCCTACCGCATCCGCAAGTCGCCGATTACATGGCCTTCAAAGCGATGGAGCCCGAAAAATGGCTGGCTGCCATGCGCAAACTGCGCGCGCGACTGATGGCAAAACTTGGCAAGCTTGATTTGGCACAGATGCACAAATGGATGTGATCGCCGGATCGCTTCCCTGTCAGAGGGTTTTTTGCATGGTGATTTCCGTCACGCGATCATAACCCGGATGGGCATTGCGCGCGGTCTCAATAAATCCGCATTTGCCGAATATTTTTTGGTTCTCCACCAGCTCAAGACGCACCTGCAGCTCAAGGCGGGAGAGGCTCATAGAGCGGGCCAATGCCTCACTCGCCGCCAGCAGCGCACGCAACACGCCCCGGCCACGCAGATCCTCCGAAATGGCAATTTTTCCCAGATACAGCGCATGGGGCAAAGGCGTGGCCAGAAGGCAAGCGGCGACGGGATCGCCCAGAGCCAAAAGCCAGCTGCCTTTTGCCGCCTCTGCCAGCTTGCTGATGGTCAGCTGATGCATGGAGCTGGGCGGATCAATCCGTCCAGTCATATAGGCAAAGGAGGTTTGAATAAGCGTGAGCACCTGCGCCAAAGCCACGGTATCGCTGGCCTCCACGCGCCGCACCGCAGAGTGCAAATCGGCCTGCCCAATCATGCGCTGGTAAATCGCTGTTCCATGCCATTGGTCAAATTTGCGCCCAACCTCCTGCAAGCTTCCCACATGGGCAAAGCCACAGCGTTCGTGCAACTGCGCACTCTGCGGATTTGGCAAGGTGACAATGGCCACCGCCGTATGAAACCCGCGGGCGGCCAAATGTGCAAAGAGCATCCGATAGAGCGCCTGGGCAAGGCCGCGACCCTGTCCCTCGGGCGCCACGTAAACACTGACCTCTGCGGTGCGGTCATAGGCCGGACGGGAACGATAGGGGCTGGCATAGGCAAAGCCTAAAATTCCCGCATCTGACTGCGCCACAAAGTAGCCATGGCTGGCAAGGTTGCTGGCTATGCGCTCAGCCATGGTCTCCACACTGGGTGGAACGGTTTCAAAAGAAATGGAAGTCTCTTGCACGAAAGGCGCATAAATCGCCCGAATATCAGCTGCATCCTCTGGCCGGGCCGCACGAATGGTGACATCTCCCTGCGGTGTAGACATCTCGGTGGCACCTCAACCAGTATGTGGACTCGGAGCGCCGATGCTGTTGCGCAACACCCCCCGCATTAGAACAATCGCCCGCCAATAGGCACATCCTGATCTGGCCGCATCAACACCACTTTGCCCGCCTCATCCGGCACACCCAGCACCAAAATCTCAGACATCACCTTACCAATCTGGCGCGGCGGAAAGTTCACCACGGCCAGAACCTGGGTTCCAACCAACGCTTCGGGCGTATAATGATCGGCCAGCTGCGCGGAAGATTTCTTAATCCCAAGATCGCCGCCAAAATCCACCCAAAGCTTGATGGCTGGCACGCGGGCCTCGGGATAGGGTTCGGCTTGAGTGACATGGCCAATGCGAATATCAAGCTTGGCAAAATCCGCATAGGTGATCTCAGCCATTTGACAGCTCCTGCGATCGTTGGCTGGCAGCGGCCACGGCTTGATCCAAAAGTTGCGGCAATCCAGACTCGTTGCGCATCAAGATCTCAAGCGCCGCTTGGGTCGTGCCATTGGGGCTGGTGACGTTGACCCTAAGTTGCTCGGCGCTCTCACCAGAGTGAATGGCCAAAGCCCCTGCCCCCGCCACAGTGGCCTGCGCAAGCTGCATCGCCATATCCTCTGGCAGCCCTTGGTTTACACCCGCCGCAGCCAAAGCCTCGATCATTAAAAATACATAGGCCGGGCCAGAGCCAGACAGACCCGTCACCGCATCCATTTGTTGCTCATTTTGCAACACAAGCGTTTGACCCACGGCCGCCATCAGGCTTTGCGCCTCTGCAACGTCTTTTTCCGTGGCTCGTCCATTGCCGATGAGCGCTGTTATTCCTTGTCCAATGGCCGCCGGCGTATTGGGCATGGCGCGCACAATTGGCGTGGATTTGCCCAAAACATCCTCAAAGGCCGAAATGGGCGTGCCGGCGGCCACTGAAATAAACAAAGTTGTCGCCGAACCAAACCGCTGCAATCGCGGCAGAGCTTCCCCCATCATCTGGGGTTTGACCGCCACCAAAACCGCGGCGGGGTCGTCGGGCAGCATTTCATTGACCCGCACGCCAATTGACAAAAGCCAATCACTGGGTTTCGGATCCAAGATCCAAACAGATTTAGGATCCATCCCCTGTTCGAGCCAACCGCTCAAGAGGGCCGACCCCATTTTTCCGCAGCCAAGCAGCACCAAGCCACGTTTTAAAATATTATTTGAGAACATCTCTAAACCCGTATTCGCCTTTCACCGCAGATCCTACGCGTGGCCGTGAGCCTCTGCAATGGCCACTTTCAGTGCTGTCTCAAGGTCTTTTTCGCCCCATGTGACCATTTGAAAGGCTGGGTAATAGCGCTCAGCGGACATGACGGCGGCAGAAATCATTGTATCAATCTGATCGGGTGTCGCCATTTGGGCGTTGGAAAGGATCAACCCATAGCGATAAGCCATCAACCGCTCCGCGCCCCAATAGGTGAAACTGCCAGCCCAGCACATATCATTGACCGCATTGAGCGCCTCATAGAGCGCGGGCATCCGATGGGCCGGCGGGTCCATCTCGAAGCTACAGATCAAACGTAGAGTTTGATCGGCTTCACACCACGCCAGAGTGATGGAATAGCTGCGCCATTGTCCGGCCATCTCCATTGAGATTTGATCATCCGCAATCCGGTCGAACTGCCATTCTTGATGGGTGGCAATATCTTCCACGATATCTATGGGATGCAGATCTTCAAAATCATAGGCGTGATTGGACAGTGCCATAAAGAACCCCTTTCCGGGTCAAAAACTCCGATCCGGCAGCTCCACAACCTCTTGTACACTCCCCAAGATTTTGCGGTCATCGAATACCTCTATACAATCTATGGTGTCCTTTGACCGGGATTCTGTCGAGTCATTTATCTGGGGATAAGTCATTTATCTGTGGACAAGACGGCAAAATCACCACGCCGCAGCCGCAAAACCACAAAGGCCGCCCCGAGGGACGGCCTTTTAGCAGCTGAACCAGTCACGCGCCCACGAGATTCGTGTTGGGCAGTGGCGCGGCTTTGCTTAGGGCTTGGGCGCCGCCTTGGATTTCGGAGCCTTTTTCGCAGCGGCCGCTTCTAGCGCCTCAAGCCGCGCGCTCAAGTCTTCATTTTGCGCCCGCGCTTTTTGCGCCATGGCCCGCACCGCGTCGAACTCTTCACGGGTGACAAAATTGCGATCCGCCAGCCAGCGGTCCATGAAGCTTTTCATGGCATTCTCGGCCTCGTCCTTGGCGCCTTGCGCGACACCCATCGCATTGGTCATGATTTGGCTCATATCATCCATGAACTTATTCTTGCTTTGCATCATCTGTCTCCTTGGCGGCGATAAGTCGCTTTGGTCTTATATGGGGGCTAATATCGCGGAACTCAAGGTTGACTTACAGCGCCGCTCTGGGAATGAAGGGTTATGATCGCTTCGATTCCCTTTCCTGATGTCTCGCCCACCCTCTTTTCGGTGGACATACCGCTCTGGCAGTTTTCACTGGCTGGCATGGATTTTAGCTTGGGTGGGTTTGAACTCGCCCTGCGCTGGTATGCTCTGGCCTATATCGCGGGTATTTTGCTTGCCTCTTGGATCATGCGCCGCGCCCTGCGCCGGCCTGCGCTCTGGCCGCAAGATCGGCCAGCTTTCAGCGAAGCAAACCTGGATGATCTCATCACCTGGTTAATCTTTGGCATCATCATCGGGGGGCGATTGGGCTATGTGCTGTTCTACAACCCCAGCTATTACCTCGCCAACCCCGCGGCAGCCCTCCGAATTTTTGACGGGGGCATGTCCTTTCATGGCGGTTTTCTGGGCGTTGTCGCGGCCGGATTGCTGTTTTGCCGCAAGCATAAGATCGCACTGCTAAAAGCCTCGGATGTGATGGCGGCCTCTGCTCCGGCGGGCCTGCTCTTTGGCCGGCTGGCCAATTTCATCAATGCCGAGCTCTGGGGCAGAGAGACCACCCTGCCTTGGGGGGTGATCTTTCCGGGCGAGGACGCTCAAACATGTGTTCAGGCGGCCGCCGGCCTTTGTGCGCGCCACCCCTCGCAGCTCTATGAGGCCTTGGGTGAAGGGCTTATCCTGGGCGCGCTTTTGCTTTATCTTCTGTTTCGCACAGGGGCATTGCGCCGCAGCGGTCTGTTAACCGGGATCTTTTTGATCGGATATGGTCTTACGCGGTTCATGGTCGAATGGGTGCGCCAACCAGATGCGCAGTTTCAAACCTTGGACAACCCGATTGGCTACGCCTTGCAACTGGGTCCGACCGGTCTGACCATGGGACAAATTCTAACCCTGCCGATGCTTCTGGCTGGGCTATGGTTGATCCAAAAGGCACGCGCCCGGCCATGAACGCCTTGGCCGAGACATTGCGCCAACGCATTGGGCAGCACGGCCCATTGACCCTTGCCGATTATATGGGGGAGTGCCTGCTCCACCCCAAGCACGGCTATTACACGCAGCAAGAGGCCTTCGGCCGCAGCGGCGATTTCATCACCGCTCCCGAAATAAGCCAAATGTTCGGGGAAATGATCGGCCTCTGTCTTGGTGCCACATGGCAAGCGCAGGGCGCACCCAGGGATGCTATTGTGGTGGAGTTGGGGCCCGGACGAGGCACATTGATGCAAGACCTGCGCCGCATTGCGCCGGCTGTACCGGGCTTTGACAGCTTGCCAATCCATATGATCGAAGCCTCGCCAAGATTGCGCCGGCTCCAATCCGATGCGCTGCCCGGTGTAATCCATCACGCCGAGGCAAGCGGACTGCCACAAGCGCCCCTCTTTCTCATTGCCAATGAGTTTTTTGACGCCCTGCCCATCCGGCAATTTCGCCGCCACTCGGCGGGCTGGGAAGAGATATTGGTGGGATGCGGCGCCAATGGCCTGTGCTTTGGCAAGGCCGCGCCGCAACCCTATCATTTTCTCGACCATCGGCTTGAGGATACCGAACCCGGCATGATCGTTGAATATTGCCCCGCGCTCCCGCCCATTGTGGCCGAGCTGTCCCAGCGTATCGCCGATCACGGCGGTGCGGCGCTGATCGTTGACTATGGCGATTGGCGCTCTCAAGGCGATACAGTGCAGGCCGTGGGCCATCATCAACCCGCCGATCCCCTAGCCGCGCCCGGGACCGCAGATCTCACAGCCCATCTGGACTTTGAGGCCCTGTATAACGCGGCCAAGGCCGCAGGGCTGCGCCCGACCCGTTTGACCACGCAGGGGGTATTTTTGGAGCGATTGGGACTGACCCAGCGCGCGCAAACCCTGGCCAAATCCCTAAGCGGAGCGGCGCTTGACTCCCACATTGCCGCGCATCGCCGCCTCACCCACCCTGACGAGATGGGCGGGCTATTCAAGGTCATGGGCTTTGTGGCAGAGAGCGCGGCTGTACCGCCGGGGCTTGAACCATGACGCTCACCCCCCTCACGTCTGACCTTCTGTCGGAGGTGTCACATGGGTTTTTCACCCGGATGGGCGGCAGCTCAACGGGTATTTATCATGGGTTGAATTGCGGCAAAGGCTCGGGTGACAGGCCTGACGCGGTCCAGAGCAATCGCGCAGCGGTTGCGGATTTTTTTGGACGGCCAGCCGATCGCTTGCAATCGGTGCATCAAACTCATTCAGCGCAGGTGCAGATCCTAACCGCTCCGCTCACCGCTGCGCCCAAAGCCGATGCCATGGTGACCGCGACTGCGGGCGTGATCTTGGGGGTTCTTACGGCCGATTGCCAGCCTGTGTTGTTTCATGACGCGAAAGCCCGCGTCATTGGCGCCGCCCATGCGGGCTATAAGGGCGCCAAATTGGGGATTTTGCAAAATACCCTCGCGGCTATGGAGACCTTGGGCGCCCAGCGACAAGATATTTGCGCGGTCATCGGACCCTGCATCAGTCAAAGGGCCTATGAGGTTGGACCGGAATTTCTTGAAGAGATCTGCCACGACGCCCCAGACGCCCTGCGCTTTTTCGCTCAGGGCAGGGGCGATCGTTATCAGTTCGATCTGCCAAGCTACAGTTTGGACCAGCTGCGCGCAGCCGGGATCAAGGAGGCGGCATGGACGGGCCATTGCACCTATAGCGCGCCGGATCAGTTTTACTCTTATCGCCGCTCGGTGCACGAGCACCAGCCCGACTATGGCCGGCTGATCTCTTGTATTTGCCTGTAACGTCCTAAGACCTCTGCATAACGCCATTACACCACAAAATGAGGGCAGCAACTGCCGGGGCGCAGGCAGGCGCTGCCCGGTGTTGCCACCGGGCAATGCACGGCAGTTTTGAGTCCAAATTTTTGGTGCTGCGGACTTCTCCATTGGCAACCGGGGCATTTGGCAAGAAATATTCCACACACCTCCGATTTCTCAATCTTAATGCTGTCAAAATCAGTTTACATTAAACCGTCGCTGTCGTTAACGCTGCTATCCTCATCATCGCTGATCTGCCCAGAAATAATACGATCAACGAACCGATCCACGAAAAATGACAACTCAATAATCATCATCCGTGAATACTTGCTGTCGTCAAAAAGCATTCCTGCATAGCGACTTCGGGTCATCGACCTAAGTGTACGTCTCAAATCCTCAGCAACCCTGCTTGCTTGTTTCGGGGGTGCATTTTTTAGTTCTCTATGTGCTTCTACAAGAATTTCTGAAATCCAAGGCATTGTTTCTCTACAAAGCCCTGCGGCAATGAGTAGCCCATAGCTGCCGGTTCGTTCTTCTGCGGTCATCATTAACATTTTATCCATAAACCTTGGGTGAATGCTCCGTACTCGTGATCCCGACGCGCGCAGTTGTCCTTCGGCCCAGTCAGGGTCGAAGGCGGACATTCTGGTGGCTAATCCGCGTACTTGAGAAACCAAATCTTCCATGACTTCGGTTTGCGGGCGCACATGATTTTTTGATTCTGTTTTTGCTGGAATTGCATCAATTTTTTCTTGAAGTTTCGGCCAAAGTGCTGGTACGAGTTGTTGAATATGTGCATCATCGGTCTTCTTGTCGTCGGAAGCTGCATTGATGGCATTGAGCGTTTCCAGCATTCCCTGCTCATTGACCTTCGACGCTTGAAACTGCTGCAAAGGACCGCTTAGATCACTTAATTCGAGGCCAAATAGTAAGGGAATGGCCTTTCCGACCTGCATGGATTTGGAAAGAGCGCCCGCTTCAAACATTATCCATTCCGACGAAATGTTTTCTGGAGTGATGCATAGGATTCCGAAATCTGAACTTTCAAGCTCCCCTGCGATTGCTTTCGCCCAACGATCCCCAGCTGAAATGTCCTTGTCCGAAACAAACGGTTTTGCGTGTTGTACGATTAGAGGAATCCACTCCTTTAATGCATTGGCCATAGCCTTACTTCGTGTACCGCTCCAAGAAATAAATACTTTCATCAAATTTTCTCCAAATTTTTTTTAACAATTATCGTACACAACTCATTAGCGAAGTGAAACCTGCAAAGAGCTATGAAGGTTTTCGTCGCTGGCGCGTCGAGGACAGCTTTGTCCCGCGTTGTATGAATTAATCAGCGGTGCCACAAAGCCTTGCTCCGCGCCCGCCCTGCCACATAGGGCGACCGGTTGGTTTTGGTTCGGAGGTGGGGTGCTGTGCTTAGGGTTGTTTTGACAAGCGCTCTTCGAGCACCTCGAAGGGCACGCCGGGTTGATCTTTTGCGCCGCGGATGACCAGCGATGTTTTAACGGAGGCGACATTCTCCGCTGAGGTCAGCTCTTCGGTCAAAAAGGATTGGAATGTCGACAGATCGGGCGCGACGCATTTCAAGATGAAATCCACCTCGCCGTTGAGCATATGGCACTCACGCACGAGCGGCCAGCGCAGGCAGCGCATCTCAAAGGCGGATAGATCCGCCTCTGCCTGGCTTTGCAGCCCGACCATGGCGAAGACCTGAACTTCAAAGCCCAATTTGCGCGCATCAATATCCGCATGATAGCCGCCGATATAGCCGGTTTCCTCCAAAGTGCGCACGCGGCGCAGGCAGGGAGGCGCGGAAATTCCGACCCTTTTGGCCAGCTCAACATTTGTCATCCGCCCATCGGCTTGCAACTCTGCCAAAATCAAACGATCAATGTCATCCAGACGGTGCATAAACGGGTACCCTTTCGCAGTGTTGGGAAATCATACCCAAATGACGCACCCAGCGCAATAATATTTCAACACTGCGCAATAATAATTCGTATAGCGACCTGTAGTCGCAAAGGTCCCGGTTTGGGCTTTTGCCCGGCGGCTGGCCTGTATATATGCAGCAGCAACACTTACCTGTAGGAAATCGCATGTCCAATACACGCCACACGAAAGTCTTGATCATCGGCTCCGGTCCTGCCGGCTACACGGCCGGGGTTTATGCCAGCAGAGCCATGCTCAATCCGATATTGGTTCAGGGCATCGAGCCCGGCGGGCAACTGACCACAACCACCGAAGTGGAGAACTGGCCCGGGGACAGCGAAGTGCAGGGCCCCGACTTGATGATCCGTATGCAAGACCACGCCAAGGCCATGGGCACGGAAATCATCGGCGATATCATCACCGATCTGGACGTCTCGGAACGCCCCTTCAAAGCTCAAGGCGATAGCGGCACGCTTTACACCTGTGATGCGGTGATTTTGGCAACCGGCGCACGGGCAAAATGGCTTGGCATTGACAGTGAGGAAAAATTCAAAGGATTTGGCGTTTCGGCCTGTGCGACATGCGACGGTTTTTTCTATCGCGGTCAAGAAATCGTTGTGGTCGGCGGCGGCAATACCGCGGTTGAAGAGGCGCTGTTTCTGACCAATTTCGCCTCAAAAGTCACATTAATTCACCGACGCGACGAGCTGCGCGCCGAGAGGATCTTGATCGACCGGCTGATGAAGAATGAAAAAATCGTGCCGATGTGGTTCCATGAGATTGACGAAGTCTATGGTACAGATATGCCTTTAGGTGTTGAAGGCGTGAAGGTGAAACACACTAAAACCGGTGAAATCACGGATGTGCCTTGCAAAGGCGTCTTTGTTGCCATCGGCCATGCGCCCGCCAATGAGCTGGTCAAAGACGTGCTGGAAACCCATATGGGCGGGTATGTGGTGACCAAACCCGACAGCACCGAAACCTCAATTCCCGGTGTGTTTGCCGCCGGTGATCTGACCGATCACAAATACCGCCAAGCCGTCACCAGTGCCGGAATGGGCTGTATGGCAGCTCTGGAAGCCGAGCGGTTTTTGGCCGGTCAGGACTAACGCTTTGGCTTTGGGCGATGCCTGTGTTGCTCAAAGTCAAAACCACTCCAGCCCCCGGCCCGGCCGCCAAAAGCGCCATGTAATCGATGCGGGCGTAATTGGTTGCCCTGTCGATGAATTCAACTTAAAAGTACAATCTAATTTATTAATACCATATTCGTTTAACCCTCTGGTCAACTGGCTCTGAAATAAAATAACATTCCATCAACCCGGCGCAGGCGGCGCAAGTCTCTCTGCTAAATCTCTCAACTCCGCAAGCGGTTTTGTCACCTACAACTGGCGAGGCTTCTGCGCAAAGCGACCTTCTCGAGATACATATTATGCAAAACAATTTAACACCGATCCCCGAATTATACGTCAGCTATGACAGCGCGCAGAAAATGAAGCTCGAGGCGGCAGAGCTCACCTCCTGGGATCTCACGCCGCGGCAGGTCTGCGATTTGGAATTGCTGATGAACGGCGGGTTCAATCCCTTGAAGGGATTCTTGGGACAGGCTGATTATGACAGCGTGGTGGCCCATATGCGTTTGAGTGACGGGGCGCTTTGGCCCATGCCAATCACTTTGGATGTGAGTGAGGCATTTGCCAGCAGCCTTGAGTTGGGCCAAGATATCGCTTTGCGTGACCCAGAGGGCGTCATTCTCGCGACCATGACCGTAACAGACCGCTGGACACCCGACAAAGACCGCGAAGCCGAACAGGTTTTTGGCACCAATGACATGGCCCATCCGGCTGTCAATTATCTGCACAATACCGCAGGGGCGGTCTATCTCGGTGGACCCGTGACGGGCATTCAACAGCCAGTTCATTACGACTTTCGCGGCCGGCGCGATACCCCCAATGAGCTGCGCGCCTATTTTCGGAAAATGGGTTGGCGCCGCGTGGTGGCGTTTCAAACCCGCAACCCGCTGCATCGGGCTCACCAAGAGTTAACCTTCCGCGCCGCCAAGGAGGCCCAGGCCAATCTGCTCATTCACCCGGTGGTGGGCATGACCAAACCCGGCGACATCGATCACTTCACCCGCGTGCGCTGCTATGAGGCGGTCCTTGATCAATACCCATCCTCGACCACGGCGATGTCGCTGCTCAATTTGGCAATGCGCATGGGCGGGCCGCGCGAGGCGGTATGGCACGGGCTTATTCGCGCCAACCATGGCTGCACCCATTTCATCGTCGGCCGCGACCATGCCGGACCGGGGAAAAATTCAGCAGGAGAAGATTTCTACGGCCCCTATGAGGCGCAAGACCTGTTTCGCAAATATGAGGCGGAAATTGGCCTGGAGATGGTGGATTTCAAACATATGGTATACGTGCAGGACCGCGCCCAATATGAGCCCGCCGATGAAGTTGAAGACGGCTGCACGGTGCTAAATATCTCCGGCACAGAGCTGCGCCGGCGCCTGTCGGAGGGCTTGGACATTCCCGAATGGTTCAGCTTCCCCCAGGTGGTGGCCGAATTGCGTAAATCACGACCACCGCGGGCGCAACAGGGATTTACCGTCTTTTTCACCGGGTTTTCTGGATCAGGAAAATCAACAATTGCAAATGCTTTGATGGTAAAGCTCATAGAGATGGGCGGTCGGCCGGTGACCTTGCTGGACGGGGATATTGTGCGCAAGAATCTATCCTCGGAACTGGGATTTTCCAAAGAACACCGCGACCTGAACATTCGCCGGATCGGCTATGTGGCCTCGGAAATCACCAAAAATGGCGGCATCGCCATCTGCGCCCCCATCGCCCCCTATGCCACCACACGGCAGGCCGTGCGCGAAGATGTGGAGGCTTTTGGAGCCTTTGTGGAGGTGCATGTCGCCACCTCCATCGAAGAATGCGAACGGCGTGACCGCAAAGGCCTGTACAAATTGGCCCGCGCTGGAAAAATCAAGGAATTCACAGGTATTTCAGATCCCTATGATGTGCCCAACGCACCGGAATTGCGGCTCGAAACTGAGAGTGTCGAGGTCGACAATTGCGCCCATCAGGTCTTGCTCAAACTGGAGAGCATGGGTCTCATCGGCGCATAGGGCGCAGCGGAGACAAGGACAGCTAGGCGCAAAATGCTCAAAATCGCAGTGAAATTTTGCGCCTGCCGGGGGCTGGCAGGCGCATCCCTGTGTTGCCACCGGGTAAAGTCATTTAGCTTGGCGGTTGGATTATCCAGAGGTCTTAAATATATTCTTTAACAGAGCCTTGCGAGTCTAATGTAAAGTCATTGGCGAGTAGCGAAACTCGCGGGCCATGTCATAGGCTTGGGCTAAATCCCCAACCAATGCCAATTGCTCACCTTCGGAGTTATGCACCGACCAGAGTTGCTCAATCTCCCCGGTTTCTTCAAAAATTTCCTCTGGAAGATCGGCCTTATCAATTGGTTTGAGATAAACAATGCGATCTTCTAAAACGCCGAATTGATCTTTCATCTCAGGATCCTTTCTGGATTTCAATCTTCTGTATAACAGTCTCTGGTAGAGCGCGCTTGAGGTCAATATGCAACAACCCATGCTCCATAATCGCAGCCCCAACATCGACGCCATCGGCCAAAACAAAGGTCCGCTGAAACTGCCGCGCAGCGATGCCGCGGTGCAGATAAACCCGCTCGCCGGTCTCCTCGCCCTGCCGGCCCAGGATCACCAATTGCCGGTCCTCCACAGTGATTGTGAGGTCGTCTTCCGCAAAACCAGCCACGGCCAGTGTGATGCGGTAAGAGTTTTCTGAAGTCTGTTCGATATTGTACGGCGGGTAGCCTTCGTTACCCGTTTTGGCCGTACGCTCAACCAAACGTTCAAGCTGGTCAAAGCCCAAAAGGAACGGATGAGTTCCAAGAGTCAATTTAGACATGTCTTCGTCCTTTTGCAAAGCGACAGAATAGCAGATCCCTCAAGAGGCAATCGTATCTCGTCAAATATGGGGCTGGCGGTGCAATTGCGCAAGAGCCCGCTTCTCAATTGGTTTAAAAACCTTTAAGCGAAAGGCAGAAACTCATGAGGTCTCCCATGGCAGGCAGTCAACAACTCAATCCGCAAGAGGTTATGACCATTCAACTTGCCGTGCTTCGCCAAGAGCACCGCGATCTTGATCTCGCCATTTCTGCCTTGGTGGACCGCGCCGGTGACCAGCTGGCGGTGAAACGCCTGAAACAGAAAAAACTCCACCTTAAGGATAAAATCGCCAGGCTTGAGGATGAACTTACCCCCGATATTATTGCCTAATCCCCGGCAATGGGTTAACTCGGCCTTTCTCTTAGCGCTACATATGGAACATTCAAATGGTGCATGTCGGAATAATAATGGGCAGCCAATCAGATTGGCCAACAATGAAACATGCCGCCGAAATTCTCGACGCCTTGGACATTCCCTATGAAAGCAAAATAGTTTCAGCCCATAGAACGCCAGACCGCCTTTGGGATTATGGCACAAGCGCGGTGGAGCGAGGCTTGAAAGTGATTATCGCAGGCGCCGGCGGGGCGGCGCATTTGCCCGGCATGGTGGCCTCAAAAACCCGCATCCCAGTTGTGGGCGTGCCTGTGCAAACCAAAGCGCTCTCAGGGGTCGACAGCCTCTATTCGATCCTTCAGATGCCAAAGGGCTATCCCGTGGCCACCATGGCGATTGGGCCGGCCGGTGCGGCCAACGCCGGGCTGATGGCAGCTGGCATTTTGGCCACGCAGGATCCAGACATCGCCGCAAGGCTTGACGCCTGGCGCGCGGCCCTATCCGCCTCTATTCCCCAGGAGCCCGTTGATGAGTAACCCTCTGCCCCTCGGGGCCTGCATTGGAATTTTGGGTGGTGGCCAATTGGGCCGTATGCTCGCAGTGGCCGCCAGCCGTTTGGGGCTAAAGACGCATATTTTTGAGCCCGGCGCCAATCCTCCGGCCGGTCACGTGGCCCATCAAGTCACCACCGCCTCCTATGAGGATGACGCGGCGCTGCGCCGTTTTGCCCAATCGGTGGATGTGATTACCTATGAATTTGAGAATATCCCGACCTCGGCTCTGGATATCCTCGAGCAGATCCGCCCTATTCATCCAGGCCGCCGAGCCTTGGCCATCTCACAAGACCGCCTGTCAGAGAAAGAGTTTCTCACCGGGCTGGGGCTCAAAGTGGCGCCCTATGCCAATGTGACCACCGCGGCAGAGGCGGAAGCGGCCGCCCAATCCATCGGCACCCCATCCATACTGAAAACCCGCCGGATGGGATATGACGGCAAGGGGCAAATCCGGCTCAAAGACGCTTCAGATATGGCCGAGGCATGGCAGGCCATGCAGGGCGCGCCCTCCGTTTTGGAGGGCTTTATCAATTTCAGCCATGAGGTCTCTGTCATCGCCGCCCGCGCCAGTGATGGTCAGGTCGCCTGCTATGATCTGGGCGAGAATGTGCACCGCGAGGGAATTTTGCACAGCACGACAGTGCCGGCCAGTTTAAGCGCCGCCCAACGCATGGATGCCGTTCTATTGGCCGGACAAATCCTGAATGCTCTGGATTATGTCGGTGTGATGGGCGTCGAGCTGTTCGTGACCGCAGACGGGTTGATCGTCAATGAGATTGCCCCGCGCGTGCACAACTCAGGTCATTGGACCCAAAACGGCTGCGATATTTGCCAATTTGAGCAGCATATCCGCGCCGTGGCCGGCTGGCCCTTGGGCGATGGCAGCCGCCACAGTGATATACGCATGGAAAATCTGATTGGAGCCGATATGGATCGTGTGCCAGAGCTGCGCAAAACCAATGCGGCCTTGCATTTATATGGCAAATCGGAGGTCAAACCCGGCCGCAAGATGGGTCATGTCAACTTTCGCACATAACGCCCTTGCACGGCTAGCCAGACGCCGGATCACGGACGATGCGGGTCGCCTGAGCGTAGCCTTAAGGCCTTGAGGATCATATCCAAGCTGACCTCGCGCAGGGTGAGGCTGGCATCAAAAGCTCCAGTCTTTAAGTAGTGAGATACTTGCGCAATGACCAATGGGTTGTTCATCATGAAACTGTGAGACACAGGCAATATCAAATGGTCGCGCATCCCTTCCACACGGGTGCTCTCGACGGAGACTTTCCCATCATCCGGCCCGTCAATGAAATTGGAATAGACCGGGTTAAAACTGACCGTGCCGGCAATGATGCCCAGTGAAAAATTGACCCTTGGCAAGCGGTTTGGAAAACTGCTGGCGTCTGTGCCCAATTGCCGCCCTGCCGGTCCATTGACCCAATCAAAGGCCGCGAGTGCCTGCATCGCATCCACCACCTCTGAGCCCTTATTCGGCGGGCCGAGCATCACCACATGGCCTAAGTTTTCAGGCTTGGCCCAGGCCAGATAGGCCCGTACCATAATACCACCCAAAGAATGGGTCACAAAATGGAGCCGCCGCGCACCACAGCCCGCGACAGCCTCCGGCAAAGTTTCACTCACCAAAGCCTCAATCGGCTTGCCCCGCGTGGAAAATTCTGGGTTCACCACGTGATACCCCTGCCCCCGCAGGCTCCGCGCCATCAAAGCAAAAGAGGCTTCGCTGCGCGCCAACCCATGCAGCAAGATCACACAATCTTGCGCCAAGGCCCAATTGGGCAGCATGAGGCCACAGGAGATTAAAAGAGGTTTGAGCATGAGATAGACATAGTCACCGCTGCCGGGCCTTTAAAGAACCCCTTCACCAAAAAGGCCCACGACAAGCGCGGGCCTTTTCAAAAAACAGGTCGTAAATGACCGGCTGATTTACATCATGCCGCCCATGCCGCCCATGCCACCCATATCGGGCATGCCGCCGCCAGCCGCGCCGGCTTTTTCTGGCTTATCTGCAACCATAGCTTCGGTTGTGATCAACAGACCCGCAACAGAGGCTGCATCTTCCAAAGCTGTACGGACAACTTTGGCCGGATCAATCACGCCGAAAGCGAAGAGATCACCATATTCTTCGGTTTGCGCATTGAAACCAAAAGCCAGATCGGAGCTTTCACGGACCTTGCCAGCGACAACCGCACCATCAACACCCGCATTTTCTGCGATTTGGCGCAGAGGCGCTTCGATGGCGCGCGCAACGATTTTGATGCCCGCAGTTTGATCTGGATTGGCGCCTTCAAGGTCAGCCAGTACTTTACCAGCCTGTACCAAAGCAACACCGCCGCCGACAACAACACCTTCTTGCACGGCCGCACGGGTCGCGTTCAAAGCATCGTCAACACGGTCTTTGCGTTCTTTCACTTCAACTTCGGTCATGCCACCCACACGGATCACAGCAACACCGCCAGCCAATTTGGCAACGCGCTCTTGCAGTTTCTCACGGTCGTAATCAGAAGATGTTTCTTCGATTTGACCACGGATCTGTGCCACACGTGCTTCGATTTCAGCTTTCTCGCCCAAACCGTCTACGATGGTTGTTTCGTCTTTGGTGATGGAAACGCGCTTGGCAGAGCCCAGCATGTCCATTGTGACAGACTCAAGCTTCATACCAAGATCTTCAGAGATCACCTGGCCGCCGGTCAAAATTGCAAGGTCTTGCAACATGGCTTTGCGGCGATCGCCGAAACCAGGGGCTTTCACTGCTGCAATTTTCAAACCACCGCGCAATTTGTTCACAACCAAAGTTGCCAAGGCTTCGCCTTCAACATCTTCCGCGACAATCAACAAAGGCTTGCCGGATTGAATAACTTGCTCGAGCAAAGGCACCATTGGCTGCAAAGAGGAGAGCTTCTTTTCGTGCAGCAAGATGATCGCATCTTCCAGCTCAGTTGTCATTTTGTCAGGGTTGGTGACAAAGTAAGGTGACAGGTAACCGCGGTCAAACTGCATGCCTTCGACAACAACGGTTTCTGTTTCCAGACCCTTGTTTTCTTCAACCGTGATAACGCCTTCATTGCCAACACGCTGCATCGCATCTGCGATCTGTTGGCCAATGTCAGCTTCGCCATTGGCTGAGATTGTACCCACTTGCGCAACTTCTGCGCTGTCGGTCACTGGACGTGCAGCGGCTTTGATCGCGTTGACAACAGCTGTTGTCGCCGCATCGATGCCACGCTTAAGATCCATTGGGTTCATGCCAGCGGCTACGGATTTCATACCTTCGCGCACGATGGCTTGAGCCAAAACAGTCGCTGTGGTTGTGCCGTCGCCCGCTTCGTCATTGGTGCGTGAGGCCACTTCTTTGACCATCTGCGCACCCATGTTTTCGAACTTATCTTCCAGTTCGATCTCTTTTGCCACTGAGACACCGTCTTTTGTGATGCGCGGTGCACCGAAAGATTTGTCCAGAACAACATTGCGGCCTTTCGGGCCCAATGTCACTTTTACGGCATCGGCCAGAATGTTCACACCGTTTAACATACGGTTGCGTGCATCGGTGCCAAATTTGACGTCTTTTGCTGCCATTTTGCAGATCCTCGTCTTAAAATTTCAATTAAAAACTTGCCCTTGGGGATCTTAGGAGATCACACCCAGGATATCGCTTTCTTTCATGATCAACAGATCTTTGCCGTCAACGGTCACTTCTGTACCGGACCATTTGCCGAACAGAACTTTGTCACCTGTTTTGACGTCCAAAGCGATGCGATCGCCATCATCGTCACGCAAACCTGCGCCTGCGGCGACGATGACGCCTTCGGCTGGCTTTTCTTTGGCGCTGTCTGGGATGATCAAACCACCCGCAGTTTTTTCTTCACCTTCAACGCGTTCGACAAGAACACGGTCGTGCAGAGGGGTAAATGCCATCTTTAGTAACTCCTAGCTGGCTCAAGGTTGAACTTGAATTAGCACTCGGATGCTCCGAGTGATAACGAGCGGGAGATATGGACTCTGACTGCCAGTGTCAACGGGCAGGCCCAAAAAAATTCTATGCGCCAAACACACCACTTTAGGGCGAAATTTTCAGCAAAATTGACTTGAAATATTCTAAAGAATATATGAAGTGGTATTTAATACTTTTTTAACGGAGCTATTTCATGACGTATAAAATTTTATTGGCGATTCCCTTTGCCGCTGCCCTGACCGCCTGTGGTGGTGCCGACGATACAACTGGTACAACAACTGCCGCTGCCCAGATTGCAACCACTGGGGTAAGCTTGGCCTCCACCGGTAGTTTTCCAACTGGCAACAACTCGATGACACTTGTGCAAGACGGGAAAGTCTCCTTCGTCAATAATGAGGTGATCAACGTAAAGGTGAATCCGCTGAGTACCACTGCCTCCAGCAATCGCAAAGATTTCACTTTCGATGTCGAAATCTATGGAAAAACTGTCAGCATGACATGGAATGCCACCGAGGGGTATTATACTGGACGCATTGATGGCAAAGACATTTACCTGAAACCAAAGGAAACCGGCAGCGACGGTGGGTCTTGGGTCGCCTCCTATGACCGGCTTGAGATCAAAGGCCGCAACTCATCGTACACCGTGTGGAGCGTACCGCTTGTTTATGGCTATGAGACAGCCGACGCGACAGTCGCAGCGGCAACGGGCACCGCAACCTATACAGGCAACGGTCGCCTGTCCTTGCAAATGCCAACTGACCGCGAGTGGCGCAACCTTGATGCGAGTTTGTCCGTCGACTTTGGCAACCAAACAGTCGGCGGCTCAATGAAAATCAGCGATGCGATAGACCATGGCAATATGACAGCAGGCACGCTCATCATTCCAACGACCGCTATTTCCGGCAATGGATTTGACGCGACCAATGCCCAAATTACGATCAACCAATCGACAAACTCAGCCAATAACTCAACAACCCAATATGCGTTGGGCAATGCCGAAGTGAGCGGCACCTTCTATGGTGTAAACGGTGGCGTTTTAGGGGGCGTAATCACTGCTGACGGCACCGTCAACGTCACTGACACAAACGGTGTAGTCACGAGCAATGCGGTTGTTGTGAATGGTGGTTACATTGCCGAAGATTAACCCGACCGGAATTTAAAACAGTTGACGAATCACTGCCATGGCAAAATGCTTTGGCAGTGATTTTGTTTAAGATTGCGTATTTATAATAAGTTTAATTATCAAAGGTCTTTATTTTGCAACAACACGCCATTCTCCCCGCATTCGCTTTTTCTTTACTCGCTGCTTGTGGGGGCGGAGGTGAAGAGGCCACGGTCGCCACCCTCGTGCCCTATACACCCCAAACTGCCACTGTGCAGGCGCAAGAGTCAGATACCGCCAGCAAACCCAATTGGGCGCAGGTCCTGCCCCTCCGCTTGTCGCAAACATCGTCGCGTGATGGCAGCTCTTTGATCCGTTACCAAAACATTGCCAATATTGAGTATCTCTATAACACGAACACATCGACCTTCGATCGCATAGATCTGAGTATCGACGGGCAAGTCGTGAGATTAACTGTGAACCCCGCGAATTCCCGCCAATATAGCGGCAGCCACAATGGCATTCTCTATTCGGTAGATATTTTGCACACTGCTAACACCGTTGATGCGCTTTCAAATTTGGAATATGTCGCAGAGCTGCTGTTCATCCCTACCTATGACGCCACGAATTCCACCAACACAAATAGCTTTGCCATAGCAGGTTTTGAAACCTCCACCGCAAAGGTTGCGGCTGCAACGGGAACGGCGACATACAATGGCACCGGCTGGCTGGGCTATTCGAGTGAGAGTGGATTTACCGATTCAGAGTTGGCTGTCACCTTGAATGTGAATTTCCAAGATCCCTCCGGCAATCAAACCGTCGGCGGAACCATCGACGTGAGCGATCCGGCGAACCATGCCCTGTCTGGCTATGCCACGCTCACGATTCCCACCACCCAGTTGACAGGAAATGGGTTCAGCACAACGCCGGTTTTGACCTCCTCCAACGGCTTGTCCCTCACCGATGCCAGCATCAGTGGCACATTTTACGGCGACTATTACGGAGCCCTCGGCGGCGTGATCCACGCTCAAGGCGATGACAGCGGCACCACCGTGGTGGTCAATGGGGGATATCTGGCCGTGAGGTGATTAAGAATTTGTATTTAAATGGTATATTTTTTGAAAAATTTTAACTTAGGAAATCGAAAAATGACCCAAAAACTATTACTTGCACTTCCAGCAGCACTCTCTCGCGCAGCTTGCGGCGGCGGCGGCGGTGACGAAGCCACGACCACACCCGCACAGGCGCAATATTCCTACACCACCAGCTCACCAAACTGGACAACCACATTGCCCGCAAATCTCTCCGTCTACGCGGAGCAGGACGGGACAAATGTCACCTCCAGTCAAAAAATCACGAATGTGGAATTCAAACAATGGAATGCCACGCGTGGGGGGCATGACCAAATTGACATCCAAATCGACGGCGAAATCATCACATTGAACTGGGATGCCAATAACAGGGAACATTACGGGACGCATGATGGCAGAACTTATGCGTACATCGGAGACCCAATTACCGATGGCGATCCTAACGCACCTGAGACCGTGGCGGACCTGATTTATCTTGTGGCTGCAAATAGCACCAATACAGCGATTTTTGAAGACATAGCCGCTGGCGTTGTCGGCTTTGAAACACCCGACGCCGTGGTCGCTGCCGCAACAGGTACAGCAAATTATAGTGGGGGAGGCGAGATATTTTATTTAACGGCGAACGCTTGGGAAGTTTCAGAAACTCAAGCAAATTTTGCCGTCGATTTTAACACGTCAACGATTTCAGGTGCAATAGACGTCGATGACCCGGTCGTACGTTCACAAACAACGGCACCGTACACTTATACCTTCGCGACGATCTCCGTTCCGACAACAGCATTGACCGGCAATGGGTTTTCAGCGCAACCAACAGTGACGGTTAACAACCCCGGAGCAAACACCTATACCTTCAGCAATGAGACCATCAACGGGACATTCTACGGGGATAGCAGCGATGTTCTTGCCGGCACTCTGAGCGCGGATTACACCGTAAACGGTACGGCCGGTGTGGCCGTCGGAAACTATTGGGCGCGCTAATATCTCAGCATCCCGGCGGTCATCTCCGCTGGGATCGATCTTATCTTGTCACAGGCATGAGCATTCGGCATCCTGCGCTCAAAAGGAGTTCAGGATGCCGTTTCATTTTTCCGATGCAGAATATGCCGCAAGGCTGTCCAAAGCCGCCGCAGCGCTTCAGGCGCGGGACCTCGAAGCGCTATTGCTCTTCGCGCCCGAAAGCCACTATTGGATTTGCGGCTATGACACTTTTGGCTTTGCCATGTTCCAATGCCTCATTTTAGGGGCAGATGGGCGGCTGAACCTGCTGACCCGCGCGCCAGACCTGCGCCAAGCGCAGCAGACCTCAACCCTCAGCGATGCGCAGATCCATATTTGGAAAGATATCGAAGGCGTATCTCCGGCCAACACTCTGGCGGATTTGGTCAAATCCTTAGGCTATAGCGGTAAAATCGCCATGGAGACCGAAACCCCCGGGCTCACCTTCGCCAACGGGCAGTCCGTCATCGCAGCTTTTGACCGGAGTTTGCACCGCGGCGATGGGATCATTTCGGATCTGCGCCAAGACAAATCACCCGCGGAGCTCGACATGCACCGCCGAGCCGCGGCCCTGTCTGACGATGCATTAGATGCCGCACTGGCCAGCACCCGCGCCGGGGCCTTTGAAGGCGATATTTTGGCCGAGATGCAAGGCGCAGTGTTCCGCGGCGGCGGCGATTATGCCGGGAATGAGTTTATCATTGGCTCGGCTGAGCGCGCATTGCTTTGCCGCTATGCCTCCGGCCGCCGCCATCTTGATGCGCAAGACCAGCTGACGCTTGAATGGTCGGGAGCCTATGCCCGCTATCACGCGGCGATGATGCAGACTTTGGTTATCGGCAAAGCCAATTCTGCTCAACGCCAGATGCACAGCGTTGCCCGAGACGCCCTCGAGGCCTGCGAGGCCGCCATCAAACCGGGCCGGCCCATGGGTGAGGTGTTCGCGGCCCATGCGCAGGTTTTTGACAAAGCCGGTCTGGGCCATGCGCGCCTGAATGCCTGCGGCTATGCGATGGGGGCGATTTACAACCCGATTTGGGTCGATTTCCCAATGTTCTATGAGAATAACCCAACGGTGATGCGCGAAAGCCAAGTGTTCTTTTTGCATATGATCTTAATGGACAGTGATGCGGGTCTGGCCATGTGTCTTGGCCATTCGGTCGAGGTGACCGCACATGGCGCCAAACGCTTGTCACGCCACGCGCCTGATTTATTTGAGCTATAATACAAAGGCATTTGAGGAATGGCTAAAACATCCCTCAAATGCAAGAAATAACACCGCCACAACTTAAGATTTAATTAGCCTTTTCTGCCGTTTTTGGCTGCAGAAAAGGAAGAGCGAATTATGAGACAAGGCCTGACTTGGGTGCTGCTCTGTTTATCCCTAAGCGCCTGTGGTGGCGGTGGTGGTGGTGGGGCAGGAACTGGGACGACACCCCCCACGACGCCCACGACACCAAACCCGCCTCCCGCCGCAAACGGGCGCGCGGCGCTGGCGGCGTCTGGCTATGCGGGCCCAGGCGCTCAGGTCCGCTTTGGCGAGACTTATGAGCTGGCAAATGATCAATCCCTGCGTGGCACGCCCACCAGCAGCGGCATGTCCTATGCAATGGTCACAAAAAACTCCATGCAGATCAATTTCACCAGCGCCACTATGCTCACATTGGACAGCCAAGGCCAACAATACAGCCTGTTTGACGGGGATGGAGATTCTGTTTTTGAGCCGATCTCCGGCGGGCACCCAAAGGTTGTGGCCGTGATCGTGGAAAAAGAGGCCGCTCTGGTCATGGCCATTGAACTCACCGGCACCGGGCAAGTGGACACAACCTACAGCGCCATCGGACCCAATACCGACCCCACGGCAATGCCGGCCTCTGGCAGCGTGCTTTATAATGGGACGGTCAATGCCGTCCTGCAGCCCTCGATTAACCCCTCCACGCAGGTCAGCGAATTTTCTGGCGCCGGAAGCTTTCATGTGGACTTCACCGCAAACACAGTCTCCGGATCCATGGTCTACACCCAATCCAGCGATACGCAGTTCACCCAAGGATCAAGCATCTTAACAGTCACCCTGCCCAGCACCTCCATCACAAAAAACACCTTTGAGACCACAGCAGGCACCGCGCAATTCAACCAGACGCCCAGCCATGGCACGAGCTTTGGTGCCATACGCATCGAGGGTGATTTCTTTGGCCAAACAGGCAGCACACTGGCCGGCAGCTTCGACGGCGCAGGAACGGAAAGCAGCGGCAACACGGCGTATCTGCAGGGCGGGTTTGTGGCCGAAAAATAGGCGCAGCGCGGCGGCTTAAGACCAATCTTCAAGACCTTTACGCCCCGCAGGGGTTAGAGCGTAAACCCCTGTCTCGACCTTCTCAAACCATCCATAGACATTGTTACGCATCAAACGCGTTGCCGAGGGCACGCCCGTGGCCTTTGCCACGATGGCCCCTTTTTCCGGCCCTGTATGTGCCAGATAGGTCGCGCATTTCAGCGCATCTTGCCGATATCCCGTCACCAGCCCATGCCGCGTCGCCCCGCCTTCATTCGGATCCCCTTCCAGCCGGTCAAAGGCCTTGATGATCCCTTTGGCTTTGCGCAGATTCTTACGCGGCCTGTAGGGGCCCGGCGCGCAGTGCTGCTCAACGAAAAGATCGCGCGGCCGCACCGTCAAAAGCCCAAGGCCCAACCGCCGGCAGAGCGTCACATTGGCCTTCAACCGCTTCATCCCAGCTTTGCCCTCGGGCCGCAGCACGGCAATATAGACATCATCCACAAGCTTCAAACGTTCCAAAGCCTGGTGAAACACTGTCAGAGAAAAGGCCAGTTTCAACTCAATGATCACCGCCGGTTCAGAGCCGCGACGCGCCATGACGTCTGCCGCGCCCACCTCACCCTTCACCTCATAGCCCTGGGCTTCAAAATGCGCTTTTATGGGCGCGTATAGCTCTCTTTCCTTCATAGAACCTTCATGCAGCATATGCGCGCAAAGGTCCAACCTTAGCTGGGTGACAATCACTATTTCGCCGCCTATAAGAGCGTAAATTCAACACGCGCCTGAGGATTATATTATGATCAAAGTTTTTGGCCACAAAGCCCCCGACACCGACAGCTCTGGAAGCGCCATCATTTGGGCCTGGTATCTCAATGAGATGAAGGGCCAGGACGCCCAAGCGGCTTTGCTCGGCACGCCCAATACAGAAGCAGCTTTCGTTGCGCAGCGCTGGGGCTTTAAGACGCCGGAAATTATTGCCGACGTCGATAACAACGCGCCGGTGGTCATCGTCGACACCAACAATCCCGCCGAATTGCCCAGCAATATCAATCAGGCCGATATTTTGGCCATCATTGATCATCACAAGCTTGTCGGCGGGCTCGAAACCAAAGGGCCAATTTCAATTACCATCCGCCCCTTAGCCTGCACGGCGACCATCATGCATGATCTCATGGGCGATGATGCAGCGCAGATGCCGGAGGCCATCAAGGGGGTGATGTTATCGTGTATTTTGTCGGACACCTTGGCCTTCCGCAGCCCAACAACGACGCCGCAGGACAAAGCCCTGGCCGAAAGCCTGGCCGCGGATCTGAACCTAACCATCGCCGATTACGCCGCTGAGATGTTTGCCGCGAAATCTGATGTCTCTGCCTTCTCGGATGCGGAGCTGTTACGCATGGACAGCAAGGAATATGCCGTCAGCGGCACGAAATTCCGCGTCTCTGTTCTGGAAACCACCTCCCCCAAGATGGTCTTAGACCGCAAAGCCAGCCTCATGGCGACCATGCCATCTGTGGCACAGGAAGATGCGGTGGATCATGTATTGCTCTTTGTGGTCGACATCTTGAATGAGGAAGCCACGATGTTGATCCCCAATGCCACCGCGCAGACCGTGGCAGAAAAATCTTTTGGGGCCACAGTCACGGGCGATACCGTGGTCTTGCCCGGGGTCATGAGCCGCAAAAAGCAAATCATTCCCAACCTGAAACTTTAACGGAACGAAAGCCTCTCATGACACGCATTATCACATCCCTTTCGGAGATTTCCGAGTCCTATGATGCCCTATTTTGTGACCTCTGGGGCTGCGTTCATGATGGGTTGGCACCATTCGCGGAGGCGGTGGCGGCGCTGCAGGCCTTTCGCGCCAGGGGCGGTACAGTGATGCTGGTGACCAACGCCCCCCGCCCCCATGCGCCCGTGCGCCGGCAATTGGACCGGCTCGGCGTTCCCAGCGACGCCTATGACGGGATCGCGACCTCCGGGGACAGCGCCCGCGCGGCGATGTTGCGCGGCGCGGTGGGCGAGAAAGTATACTTCATCGGTCAACCGCATGATCAGGATTTTTTCGCACCGCTGGAGCTGATTGAAAACCCCGTCAAGATTTCGCAAGTGCCCTTGGAGCAGGCCGAGGGGATGGTCTGCTGCGGGCCTTTTGACCCGCTGGCCGATCCCGAAGAGATGCGGGCGCAATTTTTGCAGGCCAAGACCCGCGGCCTAAAATTACTCTGCGCCAACCCTGATATTGTGGTGGACCGGGGCGAGACACGCGAATGGTGCGCCGGAGCTTTGGCGAAACTTTATACTGAGATGGGCGGCGAGAGCCTTTACTTCGGCAAGCCGCATCCCCCCATCTATGATTTGGCGCGCAGGCGGCTTCAGGCATTGGGCAAAGACATTCCCGACAGCCGGATCCTCTGCGTCGGTGACGGGATTTTGACCGACATTGATGGGGCGATGGGAGAAGATCTTGATTCGCTCTTTATCACCGGTGGCTTGGCCGCCCGCGAAACACAAACCGCAGATCAACCCGACCCGAAGGCTCTGATGGCCTATTTGACCAGGGAAATGCGGCAACCGACCTATTCCATCGGAAAATTACGCTAACGGCCTCTTGATTTATTCCCCCTTAAGGTAATAATATTACGCAGGCGACATCACGACGTTGCAATTATTACCTTGAGGTGCGAGATGCTCGACAACATGCCCCGCGGCACAATTTGTATTGAAGATATTGAAATCGGCATGACCCGGCATCTGCGCAAGGTTGTGACGGATCGGGACATTGAGATGTTTGCCGAGGTTTCCACCGATCATAACCCGGTGCATCTTGATGATGATTATGCCAATGACACGATTTTTGAGGGCAGAATTGCCCATGGGATGTTAACCGCAGGCTTGATCTCCGCCGTGATTGGCGAACAATTGCCCGGCCATGGCACCGTATATCTGGGGCAATCGCTGAAATTCTTGGCGCCTGTGCGCCCCGGCGATCTGGTCACAGCTCAAGTGGAAGTGGTCGACATCGATCTTGGCCGCCGCCGCGTCAAGCTGGACACCCATTGCTCCATTGATGGCAAAAAAGTGTTGGCAGGCGAGGCCACCGTCTTAGCCCCTTCCCGAAAATTCGACTAAAACGCCACCGTTTCAGCCGCCACAGCTTGCTCTGATCAATCTCGCGCGATAGGGGGAATTCATGAGGCGTTTTCAAACCAATCTTGTAGAGCAGGATGCCCGTGGCGCGGCCGTGGCCATCGGCAATTTTGATGGTGTGCATTTGGGCCATCAAGCGGTGATCGATGTGGCGCGCACCGCAGCTGCCCGCAGCGGCGCCCCCTTGGGTATCCTTACCTTTGAGCCACACCCACGCAGTTTTTTCGCCAAAAAAAATGGCTCAGACTTGCCACCTTTTCGCTTAATGAATGCAGAAGCTCGCGCGCATCGGCTGGAAAAACTGGGGGTTGAGCTGCTCCTGGAATTGCCCTTCGATCAAGCGCTTTGTGACCTCAGCGACTGGGACTTTTGCAAAGAGATTTTAAGCGACGGCTTCGGTCTTACGCATGTGGTGGTTGGTGCTGATTTCTGTTTTGGCAAAGGCCGATCGGGAACGGCGCAGACCCTCACAGAACATGGACAACGCCTCGGTTTTGACGTGACGATTGCCGATTTAAAAAATCACGAGGCTGAAATCATCAGCTCAACCAATATTCGCAAAGCTCTTGCCGCCGCAGATCCGCAGCGCGCCGCGGCCATGCTGGGCCATTGGCACCGGCTCGAAGGCGCGGTTGAACATGGCGAGAAGCGCGGACGTGAACTTGGCTACCCCACGGCCAATATGTCCATTGAAGGGCTGCAACCGCCGGCCTTTGGTGTCTATGCGGTTTTGGTAGATGTGCTCACCGGCCCGCATAAAGGCAGCTTTCATGGTGCCGCTTCAATTGGAGTGCGACCGATGTTTGGGGAAAACCGTCCCAATTGTGAAACATTTATTTTTGATTTCAAAGGCGATCTTTACGGCGAAACATTGTCAGTCGGTTTGGTCGCCTATCTACGCAGTGAGCAAACCTTCGATGGGCTTGAGGCCTTGATTGAGCAGATGGATGCCGATTGCAGCCAAGCCCGCCGCATTTTGAGTGCGCTATGAGCACCCCCGCAAACCCAAAGCCTCTGCGCCCAAAATTTTGGGAAACGGTCCCCCTGTCAAAGATGACCGAAGCGGAATGGGAAGCACTCTGTGACGGCTGTGGTCGCTGTTGTCTCAACAAGCTTGAAGATCCCGACACCGGACATGTTGCCCTCACCCGCATTGCCTGTCGTCTGCTCGACAATGAGACCTGCCAATGCTCTCAATATTCCATCCGACAGAACTTCGTGCCGGAATGTATCCGAATGACCTCTGAAACCATTGCGCAACATGCCTATTGGCTTCCGAATACTTGCGCCTATAAACGATTGTACGAAGGCAAGGAAATTCCAGACTGGCACCCTCTGCGCAGTGGGACGGCTCAATCGGTGCATGATGCCGGCATATCTGTGCAAGGTTGGACGATACCGGAATTTGAAGTGCCCGAAGAAGAATGGGAAGATCACATTATTGAGGATTGAGCGATGAATTTTGCATCTGATAACACCGGCCCCGTGCACCCCAATGTGATGGCAGCGCTCAATGCAGCAAATATGGGCTATGCCCTGCCCTATGGCGCTGATGATGCCACCGCACAGGCTGTGCAGGATATCCGGGATGTTTTCGAAGCCCCAGAGGCGGCAGTCTATCTGGTCTCGCTTGGGACGGCTGCCAATTCCTTGATCCTTGCAACGCTGTCTCAACCCTGGGAGACGGTGTTTTGTCATACGGTTGCGCATATCCATGAGGATGAATGCAATGCGCCGGAATTTTATACCGGCGGGACCAAGCTCACATTGGTGCCCGGTGATGACGCGAAAATGACCGCGCAAAGCCTGCGCAAATCAATTTTGGCGGAAGAGACCCGCGGCGTGCATGGACCGCAACGCGGCCCGGTTTCCCTGACCCAAGCCACAGAACGCGGCACGATCTATAGCTTGGCTGAGATTCAAGAGATCTCCGCCACCGCTAAGGATTTTGGCCTTCCTGTACATATGGACGGGGCGCGGTTCGCCAATGCCTTGCAAACCCTGGGATGCAGCGCGGCACAGATGACCTGGAAATCCGGCGTCGATGCGGTCACCTTCGGCGGGACAAAAAACGGCTTGATGGCGGTGGAAGCGGTTGTCTTCTTTGATCCGAAACACGCTTGGGAGTTCGAGCTGCGGCGCAAACGCGGCGCACATTTATTTTCAAAGCACCGTTTTCTGGCGGCGCAAATGCAAGCCTATTTGGCCGGTGATCTTTGGCTCGACATGGCGGAAAAATCTAACACCGCCTGCGCAAGACTGGCGCAAGGGCTTAAGCAAACACCGGGCGTTGTGCTCGATTTTGAGCCGCAAGCCAATATCATCTTCGCACAATGGTCGCGCGCGGCCCATCAACGGCTGCATGCTGCAGGTGCCAAATATTACGTCATGGCAGGTGATCACACCACCGGGCCGGCCGATGAACTTTTGCCCGCCCGTTTGGTGACAGATTGGTCCGCAAGCCCGGAGGATGTTGACCGTTTCCTAGAGATCTTGCGCGGATAAAACGCGCATGACCGGGCGCCGCCCTTGCCGCCCGGTCACCTTTTTGAGTGCTCAGAGCGCGCCTGAAAGCACCAGATCCAGATCTTCCAGACGATCCTGCCCCCAAAAGCGCTGATCTTTGTCTGTAATATAGAACGGCGCACCAAAAACGCCGGCGGCGACCGCATCTTCGGTATTTTTGGCATATTGCTCCGCAGAACCGATCATATCTTTATCGGCAAGGCTTGGATCAAAACCGGCCGTTTTGAGACAAGCTTCAATGACCTCAGGCTGTGAAATATCTTTTTCTTCAGCCCAAACCGCACGCGTGAACCCATGCACCAATGCGCCCAAATCTCCATCGCCGTAGTTCGATGCGGCGATAACCGCATAGGAGGAGGGCGCCATATTCACTGGAAAGAAGGCCGGTTGCAGATTAAGCGGCAGTTTGCGCTTTTTCGCCTGGCGCGGCAGCTCTTGCGCGCGCATTTCAATGCGGCTGATGTGCCGGTCTTTCGGCGGCACGCCACCCGTGCGGCCAAAGACGGTCATCAAATCCATGGGCTTGTATGCGATCGTTGCCCCATGTTTCTGCGCGATATCTTCAAGCCCGGTACCTGCCAAATAGGTAAAGGGAGAAATTGTTGCGAAAAAATAGTCAATATGTGCCATGAACGTCACCTTTTTGTGTATCAAACCTGTGACGAGCAGTAACCGCATGGTAAGCCATGTCAACAATATGCGACTCAGGCTCGCGGGTATCGTAGAGGGTAATACGAATGGCATCTGTTCATGGTCCAAAACTCATCGCTGGGAATTCCAACTTAAAGCTGGCGCGCTCCGTGGCGCGGCGCATGTCTTTGCATCGGGGCATGAATGTGGATCTTGTGGATGCGCGGGTTGAACGCTTCAACGATGGTGAAATTTTCGTCGAAGTATATGAAAATGTCCGTGATGAGGATATGTTCATCATTCAACCCACCTCACGCCCCGCCAATGACGCGCTAATGGAGCTTTTGATCATCGCCGATGCTCTAAAACGCTCCTCCGCCAGCCGCATCACCGCCGTGATTCCTTATTTCGGCTATGCGCGCCAAGACCGTCGCAGCAAAGCACGCACGCCGATCACCGCCAAGCTGGTGGCCAACATGCTCGAAGAGGCCGGGATCGAGCGGGTTCTCACCCTTGATCTTCATGCCACACAAATTCAGGGATTTTTCGATATTCCGGTCGACAATCTCTATGCCTCCCCCGTCTTTGCCTTAGACGTCAAACATCATTTTAAAGACCAAATGGACAATCTGATGGTCGTCTCCCCCGATGTGGGCGGCGTGGCCCGCGCACGTGATTTGGCACAACGCATCGGTGCGCCACTCTCCATTGTCGACAAACGCCGTGAGAAGGCCGGTGAAGTGGCGGAAATGACGGTGATTGGCAATGTCGAAGGCCGCACTTGCTTGATTGTGGATGATATCGTCGATACCGCCGGCACACTGTGCAAAGCGGCTGACGTCTTGATGGAGAATGGTGCGAAAGAAGTCCATTCCTACATCACTCATGGGGTCCTATCAGGTCCTGCGGTGGATCGGATTACCAAATCTGTGATGAAAAACCTGGTCATTACAGACACGATTGAGGCCACCGATGCGGTCGCCAATGCGCCCAATATCCGCATCGTTCAAACAGCCCCGATGTTCGCGCAGGCCATTTTGAACACTTGGAGCGGCACGTCGGTTTCCTCTCTTTTCTCAACTGAGTCTTTATCGGCGATCTACGAGGGCATTTACGACTGCAGCTAATGCCAGCTTATTAGTAAAGGTCCCATTGCTCGGGATCTGCCACGTCCCCAATCGCCAGCCAACTGGCACTCACCCGGGCAATGCGTGTGTCAGACCAAGTGCGGAACACCAGGTCAAATCCTGTCTCAGTCACGTTTTCCGCCCGAATGTCAGCCCGGGCATTGCTGTCACTGCCCATGTCCCACATGGTGAGGCTGACCTGGACCATCGGTTGCGCGGTAAAGGCTTCAGAAAATTCAACCGCCCGCGAAACCTTGCGAGTACCGGACCCTGTCCACATCTCTCCACCGTCTTGAAAGTCCGAAAACAATTCAAGCGTTCCTTGATCCATCCCAATGGTATGTGATGATATACGTTTCATACGGCGCAGGCTAAATTTCTAAAATTAAAATACAATAAATCAAAACGAAAACGGGCCCGCGTGGGCCCATTTCCAATCATATCCGAAAGCTTAAGCGGCGTTGAGGCCCAAGGCGGCGGCCAGAGCCACCACATCAGACTGCACCTTGCGTGCCGCCTCCTGCGCCTCTTCACTGGCCTTCTCAACCGCCTCGGCTGCGCCAGCTATGATGCCATCCATATCTTCCTGGGTGACATCCGCTTTTGCCATCGCACGCTCGGCGATCACGGTCACGCCCTGCGCTGTGACCTCAGCAAAACCGCCGGTGACAACATACTCGCTGACACCGCCGGCGGCACTGACCGACAAGACGCCAGGCCGCAAAGTGGTCAAAACAGGCTCATGGTTCGCCATGGCTGTCATGTCCCCTTCCGATCCCGGAATTTGGACCGCAGTCGCCTCAAAAGAAGCGAGGCTTCTTTCAGGGCTGACCAGATCAAAGTTCAATGTATCTGCCATTAGGCTGCATCCGCTGCCATGCGTTCGGCTTTCGCGATGACTTCATCGATGTCGCCAACCATGTAGAATGCGCCTTCTGGCAGGTGATCGTAGTCACCGGCCACAACCGCTTTAAAGGATGCAATTGTTTTTTCCAAAGGCACTTGAACACCATCGGAACCCGTGAACACTTTTGCCACGTCAAACGGTTGAGACAAGAAACGCTCCAGCTTCCGTGCACGGGCAACGGCCACTTTGTCGTCTTCAGACAGCTCGTCCATGCCCAAAATTGCAATGATGTCCTGCAAAGATTTATAACGCTGCAGAACCTTCTGAACATCCGTTGCCACTTTATAGTGCTCATCGCCGATGATCAGCGGATCGAGCAAACGAGAGGTGGAGCCGAGTGGATCCACCGCAGGATAGATGCCCTTTTCAGAGATCGAACGATCCAAAACAGTTGTCGCATCCAAATGCGCAAATGAGGTGGCCGGCGCAGGGTCGGTCAAGTCATCGGCTGGAACGTAAACCGCTTGAACAGATGTAATCGAACCGGATTTGGTCGATGTGATCCGCTCTTGCATAGCGCCCATATCGGTCGCCAATGTCGGCTGGTAGCCCACCGCGGAGGGGATACGACCCAAAAGCGCAGACACTTCAGATCCGGCCTGCGTGAAGCGGAAGATGTTGTCAACAAAGAACAAAACATCCGAACCGGTTTCATCACGGAATTGCTCGGCCAGGGTCAAACCTGTCAAAGCGATCCGCATACGCGCACCTGGAGGCTCGTTCATTTGGCCATAAACCAGCGCAATTTTTGAGTCTTCAAGATTGTCGGGAACGATCACACCGCCCTCGATCATCTCATGGTACAAATCGTTACCTTCACGGGTCCGCTCACCGACACCGGCGAAAACCGACACACCAGAGTGCACCTTCGCGATGTTGTTGATCAGTTCCATGATCAAAACAGTCTTACCAACGCCGGCACCGCCGAACAGACCGATTTTACCGCCTTTGGTATAGGGGGCGAGCAGGTCGATCACTTTGATGCCTGTTTCCAAGATCACAGATTCGGTGGCTTGCTCAGAAAACGCTGGAGCATCCTGGTGAATGCTGCGCTTTGCTGTCTTGCCGAGAGGTTTGCCTTCATCCACGGGCTCACCGACCACGTTCAAGATCCGGCCCAAAGTGGCACGGCCCACGGGAACAGTGATTGGACCGGCGGTGTCGGTCACCTCTTGGCCGCGCACCAAACCTTCAGTCGCGTCCATAGCGATGGCACGAACTGTACCCTCGCCCAAGTGCTGGGCAACTTCGAGCACCAACGTCTTGCCGCCATTGTCTGTTGTCAAAGCGTTCAAAATTTGCGGCAGATCGCCATCAAATTGAACGTCAACAACGGCGCCGATCACTTGAGTGATTTTGCCTTTTGCATTTGCCATGTTGTTTCTCCGGGTTTTAGAGCGCTTCAGCGCCCGAAATAATTTCAATAAGCTCGTTGGTGATCTTGGCTTGACGTGACCGATTGTATTGGATGGTCAACTTGTCGATCATTTCACCAGCGTTGCGTGTGGCATTGTCCATAGCTGACATGCGCGCCCCTTGTTCGGAAGCTGCATTTTCCAGCAAAGCCGTGAAGATTTGCGTTGCAACCGAGCGCGGCAGCAGGTCGGCAAGAATGCCTTCTTCGCTTGGCTCGTAATCGTAAACTGTGCCTTCATCTGTCACCGCTTCAAACTTAGCAGGGATCACCTGCAGCTCGGTCGGGATTTGATTTACGACACTGCCAAATTCTGAGTAGAAGATTTTAGCCACATCGAATTCACCGGCATCAAACCGGTGAAGCACATTTTGCGCAATTGCAGAGGCATTATCATAGCCCACGCGCTTCACATCCGACAAATCCACATGATCCACCAGCAAAGCACCAAATTCGCGCTTCAGCGATTCACGGCCCTTTTTACCAACGGTCAGGATTTTAACGGTTTTGCCTTCGGCCAGCAGCTGTTTTGCAGCAATACGTGCCAGTTTGACAATATTCGAGTTAAAGCCACCGCACAAACCCCGTTCAGCTGTCATGACGACGAGCAATTGGGTTTGATCAGATCCGGTGCCTGTCAACAGTTTTGGTCCCCCTTCGGACGCGCCAACGGAGGCGGCCAAACCAGCCATCACCGCATTGAAACGTTCCGCATAGGGGCGGCCAGCCTGCGCCGCATCTTGTGCGCGGCGCAGTTTGGCGGAGGCGACCATTTGCATCGCCTTTGTGATCTTACGGGTCGATTTGACCGACGCGATCCTGTTTTTTAGGTCACTAAGGTTCGGCATGTGCCAGTATCCTTATGCGAAATCTGCGGCGAAGTCGTCCAGCGCAGCTTTGATTTTTGCTTCCGCATCACCTTTGATCTTCGGATCTTCTTTGGTGATCATGGCCAAAACGTCGCTGGCTTTACCGCGCAGATGCGCCAAAAGCCCCGCTTCGAAACGCCCTACGTCAGCGACGTCGATCTTATCCAAATAGCCTTTGGTGCCGGCGTAGATCACGCAGACAATTTCAGCATTTGTCAAAGGCGCATACTGCGGCTGTTTCATCAGCTCAGTCAAACGCGCGCCACGGCTCAGCAATTGCTGGGTCGCTGCATCAAGGTCAGAGCCAAACTGAGCAAATGCCGCCATCTCACGATACTGCGCCAGTTCCAGTTTCACCGGACCTGCCACAGATTTCATTGCGTTGGTTTGCGCAGAAGAGCCCACACGGGACACGGACAGACCCGTATTCACCGCAGGGCGGATGCCTTGGTAGAACAATTCTGTTTCCAAGAAGATCTGACCATCTGTGATCGAGATCACGTTGGTTGGAATAAAGGCAGAAACGTCGCCGCCTTGCGTTTCGATGATCGGCAAAGCGGTCAAAGAGCCCGATCCATTGTCTTCGTTCAACTTTGAAGAGCGTTCCAACAATCTGGAGTGAAGATAGAACACATCCCCAGGATAGGCTTCACGTCCGGGCGGGCGACGCAGGAGCAAGGACATCTGACGATAAGAGACCGCTTGCTTGGACAAATCATCATAGATGATCAAAGCATGTTTACCATTATCGCGGAAATATTCGGCCATGGAGGTCGCAGCATAGGGTGCCAAGAATTGCATCGGTGCAGGGTCAGAGGCGGTTGCGGCCACAACGATTGAATAGTCAATCGCGCCAGATTCTTCGAGCTTTTTCACCAATTGAGCCACAGTCGAACGCTTTTGACCGACCGCCACATAGACGCAGTACAGTTTTTCGGAATCGTCCGCCGCTGCGTCATTATATGATTTCTGGTTCAAGATCGTGTCGAGCGCCACGGCTGTTTTACCGGTCTGGCGGTCACCAATGATCAATTCGCGCTGACCACGTCCAATTGGGATCATGGCGTCCACAGATTTCAAACCCGTTGCCATAGGCTCATGCACCGATTTACGCGGGATGATGCCAGGCGCTTTCACATCCGCTTGGCTGCGCAATTTGGTTTTGATCGGACCTTTGCCGTCCAATGGGTTGCCCAAACCGTCCACAACACGGCCCAGCAATTCCGGACCAACAGGAACGTCCACAATCGCGTTTGTCCGCTTGACCGTGTCGCCTTCTTTGATGTCCCGGTCGGAGCCGAAAATAACAACACCAACGTTGTCTGATTCCAAGTTCAGCGCCATCCCTTGGATGCCGCCGGGGAATTCAACCATTTCACCAGCTTGAACATTGTCCAGACCGTACACGCGCGCGATACCATCCCCAACGGAAAGGACACGGCCCACTTCGGCAACTTCAGCTTCTTGGCCAAAGTTTTTAATCTGGTCTTTTAGGATCGCAGAGATTTCTGCAGCTTCGATCGCCATTTATCCGACCTCTTTCATTGTGTTCTGAAGGGCATTGAGCTTGGAGCGGATCGAGGTGTCGATCATCTTCGAGCCCACTTTAACAACAAGACCGCCGATGAGGCTTTCATCAACAGTCGCTTTGATTTTCACATCAAGGTCCAATTGGGCCTTGAGTGTTTTGGCCAATTTCGTGGCCTGCGTTTTGGTCAACGCTTTGGCAGAAGTCACCTCAGCGGTCACCTCGCCTTTATCTTCCGCGATGCGCGCGCGCAGTGCTGCCAAAAGGCTGGGCAATACGAACAAACGGCGCTTCGCTGCCATCAACGACAGCGTATTGACCATCATTGGTTGCAATTTCATTTTCTGGGCCACGGCTGTGATCGCCTGCCCCATTTCTGCGCGTGTATAAACAGGTGATGTCACCAAAGCGCGCAAATCTGCGCTTTCGCTCAATGCGCTCTCCAGCACATCTACATCAGCCTCCAGTGGCTTCAACTTCTTGTCGTCCTTGGCAAGCGAAAACACCGCTGTTGCGTAGCGGCTTGCAATACCAGACGAGATCGATGCTGGTTCGGACAAAGACAACCCTCTCGATGCTGGCCCGTCCGAAACTTGAGCTTCAGACAAAGGCGTTGGACGCGCTATAGATCTATAGCGGCGAAATCTCACGCCGTTTAGCAGAGCATTTCGCACGCCGCAACGCTAATGACGGGCAAAAACACCGCAAAAATTTCAAAAAATAGGGCATTTGTTAAGGGTGCGTCCCTTTGTTCCGCCCAAGACGCCCAAAAAACCGAATCCGCAGGATGTCAAAGGTTGCCCGATTGCGCAGAAATTGGATCTGCAGCTTTGATCCCCTCCAAAAGCCCCAAGGGCCGCGAGATGATCTGCCCCAAGCCAGGCCGGCGAGGACGCGGCACTTGCTTACTCACCTCCAGAATCAAAACACCCCCCCCGCGCCAAGCCGGGATCGTTTGCCCAATGCGCTCAATCGGCCCAGACATGCGCCGCCAAAACGGTCCAGACCAAGGCGGCTGGTAAAGGGCCGTCACATGATACTCCGGCAAGAACCCATGCCATTTCAGCCGAGATTCCAACTGCCCGGCGGTATAGGGGCGCGCAAAGGAGAAGGGCGTGCCTTCTCGGCGCGCCCAAAGACTGGCTCTATTGGGCACGATAAAAATGGCGCGGCCGGCAGGTGCAAGCACCCGGTAACATTCCTCCAGCACCGCAGCGGCATGTTCTGACGTATCAAGCCCATGCAGCACCAAGAGCTTGTCAATCGAGCCGGTTTCCACCGGCCAGCGGGTCTCTTCGCAAAGCACCGAGCAATTGGGCAGGCCCGGCGGCCAATGCATGACCCCTTGCCGCGCAGGCATCAAGGCTGTCACCCGCCGCGCCGAGCTCAAATAAGGGCGCAAAAGCGGCGCTGCAAAGCCATAGCCGAGCACCGCCTCATGCCGCGCTTGCGGCCATAGACGCAAAACCTGCTCTCGAATCGTTGCCTGAACCGAGCGCCCCAAAAAGGACCGATAATAAAACGCCCGCAGCTCACGCACATCTAAATGCATTGCAGTTTGGTCCCCATGGATTACACTCAACTTGAGGTTACCAAATAAAGGTGAGAATTCCATGGTAAATTCGAATGTCACAATTTACACCCTGCCCTGCCTGTCAGACAATTATGCCTATGTTGTTCACAACAGCGCTTCCGGCACGGCAGCGGTTGTCGATGTGCCAGAATCGGGGCCTTTGGTCGATAAGATTTCCGAGCTGAATGTGCACGTCACCGACATATTTTTGACTCACCACCATTGGGATCACATTGATGGGCTTCCCGATCTGCAAGCCGCTTTGACCGGCCCTTTGAGCCAAGCGCCCGCTCGGGTCATCGGTGCCAAAGCCGACGCGCATCGCCTGCCCACTTTGGATCAGGCCGTCAGCCCAGGGGATCGCCTCACGCTTTGCGGCATTGAAGGGGATATCTATGACGTCTCCGGCCATACGCTGGGTCACCTAGCGCTGCATTTGCCAAGTGCAAAAGCGGTGTTCACAGCCGACAGTTTGATGGCTATGGGCTGCGGCCGTCTGTTTGAGGGGTCAGCGGCGCAAATGTGGCACAGCCTGCAGCAGCTCCGTGCACTGCCGCAAGACACATGGGTTTACTCAGGGCATGAATACACAGCCTCCAATATGGCCTTCACGCAGTCTTTGGACGAAGACAATCCGGCCATCGCCGCCCGTGCCGCTCAAATCACCGAAGATCGCGCTGCAGGTCGCCCGACGGTGCCAAGCCTCTTGGCTCTTGAGATGCAAACCAATCCGTTTTTGCGCGCCGACGATCCAGCCCTGCAGGCGGCCGTCGGCATGGCAGGCGCCACCGCCGAGCAGGTTTTCACGGAAATCCGCGCCCGAAAAGATAAGTTTTAGGAAAAATCTGGTGATAAAAGTGCGATATTTAACTTTTATGGCCTAAATAACAGATTGCCCCTTGAAGGTTGCCTCAGAAAACCGAAATCTTAGGGGGACAGCGATCATAACGATCACAGACTTTTGTAGGAGACGCGCGTGCCATCATTTTCCGCATCATTAGAAAACGCCATCCACGAAGCGCTGGCCGCTGCCAATGCCCGCAAACATGAATTGGCAACTTTGGAACACTTGCTCCTGGCCCTTCTCGATGAACCCGATGCTGCAAAAGTCATGCGCGCCTGCTCTGTCGATCTCAAGCTCCTGCGCAAAGCTCTTGTCGACTTTATTGAGGACGACCTCAGCACACTGATCACCGATGTGGATGGATCAGAGGCCGTTCCAACCGCCGCCTTTCAGCGTGTGATCCAACGGGCCGCCATACATGTGCAATCTTCCGGGCGCACAGAAGTGACGGGCGCCAATGTTTTGGTCGCAATATTTGCCGAACGCGAGAGCAACGCGGCCTATTTCCTGCAAGAGCAAGACATGACCCGCTATGATGCGGTGAATTTCATCGCCCACGGGGTGGCCAAAGATCCCGACTTTATCGAAAGCCGGCCAATCGTTGGCGCTGAAGATGAGGCGGAAATGTTTGACGGCGAACCCCATGAGACCGCCGAAAAAGAGAGCGCTTTGGCAAAATATTGCATCGATCTCAATGAAAAATCTGCCAAGGGCAATGTTGATCCGCTGATTGGCCGCGACCATGAGGTTGAGCGCTGCATCCAGGTGCTGTGCCGCCGCCGCAAAAACAACCCGATTCTGGTCGGCGATCCCGGCGTCGGCAAAACAGCCATTGCCGAGGGTCTGGCGCGCAAAATTACCCAGGGCCAAACCCCAGCGATCCTGTCCAAAACGACCATCTATTCACTCGACATGGGCGCACTTTTGGCGGGAACACGCTATCGGGGCGATTTTGAAGAGCGCCTCAAAGCCGTGATGAAGGAGATGGAGGAGCATGATGATGCGGTGCTTTTCATCGACGAAATTCACACGGTCATCGGTGCCGGTGCAACCTCCGGTGGGGCAATGGATGCCTCAAACCTTTTGAAACCCGCGCTGCAGGGCGGCAAACTGCGCTGCATGGGCTCAACAACTTATAAAGAATTCCGGCAGCATTTTGAAAAAGATCGCGCTCTGGCCCGCCGGTTTCAGAAAATTGATGTGGCCGAACCTTCCGTGGAAGACAGCGTGAAAATCCTAAAAGGGTTGAAACCCTATTTTGAAGAGCACCACGACGTAAAATATACCTCCGATGCCATCAAAACCGCTGTCGAATTGGCCGCGCGCTATATCAATGATCGCAAATTACCGGACAAGGCCATCGATGTGATTGACGAGGCCGGCGCAGCGCAGCATTTGCTGAGTGACAGCAAGCGGCGCAAAACCATCGGGGTGAAAGAGATTGAAGCGGTCGTCGCAAAAATTGCGCGAATTCCGCCCAAATCCGTATCGAAAGACGATGCGGAAGTTTTGCGCGATCTTGAAGCCGGTCTAAAACGGGTGGTCTTTGGCCAGGATACGGCGATTGAAGCCTTGGCCTCGGCGATCAAACTGGCCCGCGCGGGTCTGCGTGAACCAGAAAAGCCCATCGGCAATTATCTATTTACCGGGCCCACCGGCGTCGGCAAAACCGAAGTGGCCAAACAATTGGCCGATGGTCTGGGCGTCAAGCTGATCCGCTTTGACATGTCCGAATATATGGAGAAACACGCCATCAGCCGCTTGATCGGTGCGCCTCCCGGCTATGTCGGCTTTGATCAAGGCGGCATGTTAACCGACAGTGTCGATCAAGACCCCCATTGCGTGCTCTTGTTGGATGAAATCGAAAAAGCACACCCGGATGTGTTCAACATCCTTCTGCAGGTCATGGATCACGGTAAATTGACAGATCACAATGGCCGCACCACGGATTTCCGCAATGTGGTGTTGATCATGACCTCCAATGCCGGAGCGTCAGAAATGTCCAAGGCCGCAATCGGATTTGGGCGCGAACGTCGCGAGGGCGAAGACACCCAAGCCATTGAACGCACCTTCACGCCCGAGTTCCGCAATCGCCTCGATGCGGTGGTGAGTTTCGCGCCATTAGACCGCGATGTCATCGCGCAGGTGGTCGAAAAATTTGTTCTGCAACTTGAAGCGCAATTGATGGATCGCAATGTGTCCATCGAGATTACCAAAGCGGCCGCCGATTGGCTCGGCGAAAAGGGTTACGATTCCAAAATGGGCGCGCGTCCCTTGGGCCGGGTGATCCAAGAGCATATCAAAAAGCCATTGGCCGAAGAATTGCTCTTTGGCAAACTCACCAAAGGCGGCGTGGTCAAAGTTGGTGTGAAAGCTGGCGCGTTGGATTTGAAAATCGAAGAGCCTCAAAAGCCGCGGATCACCAATAAAGACAAGAAACCTCCGCTTTTGACCGCCGAGTAGGCCCTATCGCCCCGCAAATAGGGCCATTGCGGGGAGATCGAGATTACTTCTCAGTCAATTTCAGCTCAATCCGCCGATTTTGCGCCCGTGCTAGGCGCGAATTGGCCGGATTAATGGGCTGATACTCGCCAAACCCATTGGCCGAGAGCCGGCGCGGCGGCATTTGCTCGGAGGTCATCAGATATAGAACCACAGACAGCGCCCGCGCCTGGCTTAGCTCCCAATTATTTTGAAAGCGACTGCCCGGAAGGATTGGTTGGTCATCGGTGTGACCATCCACCTGTAACACCCAATCAATATTTTGCGGAATTTCTTGGGTGACATCCTTCAAGATATTCGCCACTTTTGATATCTCTTGGCGGCCAGCCGCCGTCAGCTCAGCACGGCCAGAGGCAAAGAGCACCTCAGAGGAGAAGACAAAACGGTCCCCAACGATGCTGACCCCGTCGATATCCTCCAAAAGACCGCGCAGACTGCCAAAAAAGTCGGACTTATAGCGCTCCAGGGTCTTGGCTTCGGCTTCAAGCCGGGCCTTCTCCTCTTCCAGGCGCTGCTTTTCCGCCGCTTCCAAAGCCAAGTTGCGCTTGGATTCCGCTGCGACCTGTGCCAGCGCCACGTTCAACTCACTGCCAAGATTGGTGATCTTCACATTATTGTCCGCGTCACGACGCTTGTAATCGTCCAGCGTGGCTTGAAGCCCACCGATTTGGGCGCGCAATTCGCGCACCTCCTGGCTCAGCAGCGCCATTTTGCGCTGTGCCTCCGTCGAAATAGCCTTTGCCTCCTGCAGCTCCGCCTGTGCCGTTGCCAATAAGGCCGCCTTCTGCTCGGCCGAGGTCAATTGCTGCTCCGCAGTTTGCCGTGCGGCGATGGCTTTGGACAGCGCCGAACGCAGATCATCTGTATCCGCATTCTGCGCTTCGGCTTCAGCGGCCTCAAGTGCCACCAAAGCTGTCGCCAACTTCTCACCGAGTGTTTTTTCAACGCTCTGCGCCGCGGCCAAAAGCGCTAGGGTTTCCTCGGCTTTTTTGCGCTGATCGTTTAACTCCAAAGTCAAAGAAGATATCGCCGCTTCACTTTGTTCCAGATCCGCCCGCAGTTTTTCAGCCGCCGCGGCCATGGACAATTGTTCGAGTTCTTTCTGGCTCAAAGCGGCTTCCGCGGCCTCCAAACGTTCCCGCAAAAAAGCCGCGGACACGCGATTGAGCTCTTCGTCATTCAAGGCGCTTGTCAATTCTTCAGCGCGGCGACTGAGCTCTTGGTTGTCCTGTTCAAGCTGGGACGCCCGTTCTTGCTGCGTCGCCAAAAGCGCCAGGGTATTGGCAAGGTTGATATTTGTATCCTGGGAATCCCGGCGCAGATCAGCCAGCATCTCATCCATGAGTTCGCGTTGTCGTTCCGCCAGCGCAGCCTGCTCGGTCTGTGCTGCAATTGTCGCCTGCGCCGCCAGCAATGATTGCTGCAAACTGGCCTTATCCTCATCCAATGCGGCCAGTTCCTCACGACGTAGCGCCTCTTTCTCGATCAATTGCTGCACGCGGGTCTCGAAATCTGCGATCGTAGCCTCGGCTGTGGATTTTTCGTCCTGCAAAGCACTGATTTGCGCCTCTACATCTGCAATACGGGCTGTGTCTTCCAAGGATTGGGCCAGAAGCAGGGTCAATTGCGCTTCCAGCTCCGTGATCTGCCCTTCCGATTGGCTTTGTTCACGCAAAAGCGACGCCACTTGCGTTTCGAAGTCTAAGATCGTGTCTTCAGACTGGGACTGCTGCGTTTGCAGTTGCGACACTTGCAGTTTGAACCGCTCAATCTCTCCTTCCGCCCGCTGTTGCAGCGCCAAGAGATTGGCCACTTGCGTCTCGAAATCATTGATCCTTTCGGTGGCCGCTTTGAGGTCTGCAGCCCGGGCATCGCGCTCGGCGGTCAACGTCGCAATAAGGCCCAATTGCCTTTCGCCCTGAGCCTGCGCAGCGGCAAGCTGATCGTCAAGTTTTGCGACCTGAAGGGTGAGCTCGGAGGCCGCGGCGCGCTCCAAACCCAAAGCATCGCCGAGAGCGAGGATCTGACCTTCCAAATCTTCCAATTGCGCGTTTTTCTGGGCGATATCGACGTTGAGCTCGTCGAGCATCACCCCCTGCCCTTTGATGGTTTGCTGCAACACAAATTGCATCACCGCAAAGATCGTGAGCACAAACATCAAGACCAGCAATAGGCCAGTCATCGCATCGACAAACCCCGGCCAGATAGAGGCTTGGAACCTTGCGCCAGTGCGTCGGGAAAGTGCCATCGCGCGCGCCTAGCTCTGGTCGCGGCTTGCGGGATTGGACAGGGCTCTGATCGCCTTTGTCAGATTGGCCAGATCACTGCGGATTTCGGACAGGCTTTCTTGCCGCCCACTTGAGACTTCCTCAAGCACGCGCAGCATCTGCACATCGATCGAACGCAGACGCATCCGGCTCTCCGCATCCATCCCGTCACCGCCGCCGCCTTCGCCCATCCGCGCGATCATCCGCTCTTGACTGGCCGCCACGCGTTCAAGGGCTTCGGTCTGCCCCTGATCGAGCTTTTGCGTGAGCTTCTCCAAGCTCGCCGTCATCGCCATCAAGTGCGACTGTACATGGGCCTGATCCTGCCCGGTTTGCGCATACATCCGCGCCATACCGTCCATCTGCTCAGACATCTGTTCCATCATCGCGCCGAGCATGGTGTTTTGCGCGCCCTCTTCGCCCTCGCCGCCCGAGAACCCCACCCGGGTGATGGTCGACAACCATTCTTCCAATTCGCCATAAAACCGGTTCTGCCCCCGGCCAGAAAACACCTCAAGCAACCCGACAATCAGCGAGCCGGCCAGACCCAATAATGAGGAGGCAAAGGCCACGCCCATCCCGTCCAGCTGCCCTTCAAGACCCAGCTGTAGACGCGAGAAAATATCCACCGCGCTTTCATTCTCGCCCGGGGTCAACGATTGGATCGTGGCCACCAAGGCCGGCACAGTGGTGGCCAGACCATAAAACGTGCCCAACAGGCCAATCAGGATCAGCATATTGGTGATATAGCGCGTTAATTCGCGCTGCTCATCAATGCGCGTGGAGACCGATTCCAAAATAGACCGCGATGAGGCGGAGCCGAGCTGCGTGCGCGCGCCGCGCCCGCGCAGCAGGCTGGCCAGGGGCAAAAGCAATTGCGGCGGCTTGGCGTCCTCATGGCCATCTCGCTGGCTGGCAAAGCCTTCGATCCATTGCACCGAATAGATCAGCGACAAAACCTGATGAAAACAAGTGGCCACGCCAATGAGAAACACAAAGAGGATAAAGGCGTTGAGATAGGGATTGGCCCAAAAGGTAGGCCCAACGCTGGGATAGGCCAAATAGCCCAAGCCCACGACCCCGCCGACAATGGCTAGCATGGTGAGGATTTGACTAAGCGGCTGCGAGAACTGAGGCGTTTGATCTCGGCGGATATGATCCATATCTGTGGTCCTGCCCTTAAATTCTAAGTCTATAAGTTTACTGCGCACCGCCCTTTAAGCCAAGCGGTTATGCAGATTTAGTTAAATTTGCGACTTTCTGTGCCAAATAATCCAGTTGCGGATCCGGGATGCCCAGATCGCGTAACATATCGGCGGTTTTAAACAGATATTCCGGGTTTGACCCACGGCCTCCCACGGCCCGCGCGATGATCTCGGCCTGCTGATCCAGCCCATAGCAGCAATATTGCGCATGATCGCGGTCCACCACATAGGTCACGGCCCGTTCGCGCCGCCCATCGGCCAAGGGCAGATCCACCCATCTTTCCATATAGGCCGATGAAATCAACTCCCGCGCGCGCAGCTCTTGCAGCACATGCTCGGCCTCATGCTCATCCACCCGTAGGGCCAGCCCGGCGCAAAGATCCGTCGCCTCTGCCTTATCCAGCGCAAGAACCAAGCCCGGATCCTCGGGCGTGCCGCGATGATGGATGGAGAGCATGCAAAAGGAGCGCCGATAACCCCGCAGGTCCGCGCGCATCTGCTCGATGGGTTCAAACCCGGGGTTCCACAGCAAAGAGCCATAGCCAAACACCCACATTTTCGCTACCTCCTCCGGCCGGCCTCAGATTACGCAGCCTATACGCCCTATTGCGCGCCAATAAAATACCCCGCGAACATCCCGCGCGCCTTCTGCTCTTGATAGAGCGCCACCTACGGATATGATAGGGAGATATGGCATAGGGCATTGAGCCAAAAGCAGATTTTGAAAAGCGATTTTGGAGGCGGGCATGACGGCGGCAGAAGAGGACACCCCATGGTTGAGATTGGCGAGGATTTCAAGAAGTCATAAGGAAAATATACGGCTTTGGAATGGGTATCAGAAATATCTGTTGGGGTCATTTTTGTTGATTATCATAGCCAAATGGAAAATCCAAGATTCGCAGATATTGCGGACCTTTCAGACGCGGAAATTCGTAACATTCAAACTCGAATACCAGACCTCCCCATAGAATTGGAAAGGCATGGCGCAATTGTTTTGACTGAAGGCCTCACAGAAATCAAAACACCCCTTGAATTGGATGGGTTCTATTTCGCGTTTCGCGTTGTCATCGGAAACACAACATTTAAACGATCCTTCTTTTTGAACAATGCACAATTCGCAGCTAACCTAGAAGTCTATAATTGCATTTTTAAGCACCGCCTAAACGCAACAGCTGCCATTTTTGGGCCATCCACTGAATTTTACGAATGCCGTTTTATCGAGGGTGCATCTTTTAATTTCACTAAAATTGAGTGGTCTAGCTTCAGCAAGGCCATATTTAAGATGACGGCTAACTTTCATGCATCAATATTTAACGGATCCAACACTTTCGAAGACGCAATATTCAAGGGCAAAGCTGATTTTAGCAATGCAACTGTCGATGGCCGGATTAATTTTGACAAAGCGACATTTTGCGACGGAGCATCCTTCGATGATGCCCGGCCCGACCCTTCTGCCGCACCATTGAGCTTTAACGCTACTGAATTTTGCAAACATCCCCCCAGTTTTTTCGGTCGCAAGATGCATGAAAATACCGATTGGACGGGCGTTAAACTACCAAACGCCGGAAGAAAGACTGCTCAATGTGAGTGTCTCCAAGAGAACGACAAACGCGCCGATGATACGGTTCAGATGGCCGATAAACCAATGGATCCCAAGGTGCAGGCGGCTCAATCTCGGGATCTCTTAGAGGACGACAAACGCGCCTATGAGCAGTTGCGGATCAAATGCGGGGCCTTGGGCAAGGTGGAGGATGAGCATATGTTCTTTCGCAGGGAGATGGAGCTCACGGGCCGCCTCTCCCCTTGGTACACCCGCGCCACCTATTGGCTGTATCATCTTGTGTCAGATTATGGCCACAGCTATTGGGGGCCGATGGCTGGGATGGTGGGGGTATGGTACTTTTGGAGCCTATTTTACGCGCTTCATTTCATGGCCCGAGACCAGCTGCATCTGTGCATGGACAGGGTCGAGCTTTTGCTCAGCGCCATGGGCCTGTCTTTTGCGAATATTTTTGCCGTCTTTGGGTTTTATCGGCGGTTTCCCAGTGATCTTTTGGCCGATCCCACGTTTGTGACCGTTCTGCTCACTGTGAGTGAAACCCTGCTGGGCTTTGTGTTTTTGTTCTTTCTGGGTCTTGGGCTGCGCACGCGGTTCCGGCTGCGCTAGGGCCTGGGCCCCAAGGATCGCAGCGGGCTTTAGCGTTTCTTGGAGCTTTATCTTTTCTTGCGGCCAAAATCGGGGGCATCCGTGTCTTGGCCCGCATCGATGATGCCCCGGCGGATGGCGCGAGTGCGGGTGAAATAGTCATGCAGCATCTCACCATCGCCGGTGCGGATCGCCCGCTGCAGCGCGAAGAGCTCTTCGGTGAAGCGGCCGAGGATCTCCAAGGTCGCATCCTTATTGGTCAAAAACACATCGCGCCACATGGTCGGATCACTGGCGGCAATGCGGGTAAAGTCGCGAAAGCCGGTGGCGGAGAAGTTGATCACCTCCGAATTGGTCACCCGGTGCAGATCATCGGCCACGCCCACCATCGTATAGGCGATTAAATGCGGTGCATGGCTGGTCACTGCCAGCACCAAATCGTGGTGGTCCGGATCCATTTCCTCGACCTTCGCCCCCAGCGCCTGCCAATAGTCCGACAGCTGCGCCACGGCAGCGGTATCGGCGCCATTGGGGGTCAAAAGGCACCAGCGGTTGTCAAACAGCTCCGCAAAGCCCGCCCTTGGGCCGGAATGCTCAGTGCCGGCCAGCGGGTGGCCCGGCACGAAATGCACGCCCGGCGCAATATGCGGCGCCACCGCCTCAATCACCGCGCGCTTCACTGAACCCACATCCGTCACCGTGGCGCCGGGTTTGATATGCGGCGCCAGCTCGGCCATCACCTCGCCCATCGCGCCCACCGGCAAGCAAAGCACCACCAGATCCGCCGCACGCACCGCACTGGCCAGATCGTCGCAGACCGTATCGCACAGGCCAATCTCGCGCGCCGTGGCGCGGGTTTGTTCTGAGCGAGCATAGCCTGTCACATGCGCGCCCATGCCCGCCCGGCGCATGGCCCAGAACATCGAAGAGGCAATCAACCCTAAGCCCACAAAGGCCACGCGATCATAGCTCATGGGGTTTTCTCCAAAAAGCTCCGCACCGCCTGCAACACCCGCGCACATCCCGCCATATCCGGCACGGTGATGCGCAAACACTCCGGCAAGCCATAGCTGCCCACCCGGCGCACAAGAATGCCCAGGCTTTGCAGATGGTCATCGCAGGCTTCCGCCTGCTCTTGGCTGGCGAAACGGGCCAGAAGGAAATTCGCGTCAGACGGGTCAGAGGCGACGCCCAGCGCGGCGAGCTCCTCGGCCAAATAGGCGCGGGCCGCATTGTTTTGCGCCCGATGTTGAATGACGAAGTCATGATCACGCACCGCCGCTTCACCGGCGGCCAATGCTGGCGCGGAAATATTGAACGGTCCGCGAACGCGGTTGAGCACGTCAATGATATGTTGCGGCCCATAGCCCCAGCCCACGCGCAATCCCCCCAGCCCGTACATTTTCGACAGGGTGCGCAGCATGACCACATTGTCATGCGCCTCAACAAACCGCGCGCCACCGTCCCAACCCTCGACATAATCGGCATAGGCCCCATCAAGCACGATCACCACAGTCTTTGGCGTTTTCGCAATCAACTCCGCAAGATCCTCGTCAGAGATTTTTGTCCCCGTGGGATTGCCCGGATTGGCAATGAAGATCATCCCGGTGCGCGGGGTGATGGCGGATAAAATCGCCTCAACGTCCACATGGCGCTCGGCCTCTGGCACGCAGACAAGCCGCGCACCGGCCGCCATGGCATAAAGACGGTACATTAAAAACCCATGCTCGGTGTGAATGACCTCCACCTCGGGGCCGGCATAGGCCTGGCACAGAAAGCTGATCAGCTCATCCGACCCACAGCCGCAGATGATCCGCTGCGCCTCCAGGCCATGCAGCTCGGCCAAAGCCGCACGAAGCCCGCTGTGATCAGAGGAAGGATAGCGATGCAAGGTGCTGGCCGCCTCTGCAAGCGCCTGTTGCGCCGAAGCGGGTGGACCGTTGGGATTTTCATTCGACGACAGTTTGAGAATGTCCCGCACACCCTGCACAGAAGATTTCCCGCCGACATAAAGCTGAATATCCAAAATCCCAGGCTGAGGTTGTGGCTGTGTCATGTGATATTCCCTTCTGCCGTCCTTCTAACGTCAATCTCAAGCATTTCCAGCGGTTTTTGAATGACCAATGCCCAACCAATCCAGTCCCGCCTGCCACTGTGGCGAAATACGGGGCGGTGTAAACTGGACATAAAGCCCCAAATAAAAAAGCCGCGGCGGTTTCCCGTCGCGGCTTTTTGAAACTTGATCTGGCGAAGATTAGTTCTTCGCGTAGAATTCCACCACGAGGTTCGGTTCCATCATCACAGGATATGGCACATCGCCAAGACCTGGAGTGCGCACGAAAGTCGCGGTCATCTTGCTGTGATCTGCATCGATGTAATCTGGCACATCGCGTTCGGCCAATTGTGTGGCTTCGAGCAAAACGGCCATCTGCTTGGAGCGATCACGCACCTCGATCACATCCCCTTCAGACACGCGGTAAGAGGCAATGTTCACTTTCTTGCCGTTCACCCGCACGTGGCCGTGGTTTACAAATTGGCGGGCTGCAAAGACTGTCGCCACGAATTTGGCGCGGTAAACAACAGCATCCAACCGACGCTCCAGAAGGCCGATCAACTGCTCACCCGTGTCGCCTTTGAGACGCTCAGCTTCGGCATAGATGCGGCGGAATTGCTTCTCGGTCAAATCGCCGTAGTAGCCTTTCAGCTTTTGCTTTGCGCGCAGCTGTGTGCCGAAATCCGACAGTTTGCCTTTGCGGCGCTGACCGTGCTGGCCGGGGCCATATTCACGACGATTGACAGGTGATTTAGGACGACCCCAGATGTTTTCGCCCATCCGGCGGTCAATTTTGTATTTGGCAGCGGTACGTTTTGTCACCGGCTGATCTCCTTCGATAAAGTCGAAGCCCAACATGGGCCACTATGAAGGGCGTTGTCCTTTGGGCGAACCCCGACAGGCATCCCCTTGCGGGGGCCACCAACACCAATGGGGCGCGGATGCCAGTCCTACATGGCGATGTCAAGGCCAAAGAGGAACGCCTTGCGACGTTCCTCTGTCATCCATGGCTCTGATGAGCCTATGGGACGTGCGGGGCACTGCGTCCACGTCTCTGTGAGATCCTAAAATCCCATTGGTGGCGTCTGTCCCGGCCAGATTACTGCTCAGTCTTGCGCTGCTTGCTTACAGTCGTAACAGAGGTGATTCGCCTTGTGAATCCCTCTTGTGGATTTTTTCCAGCGCCCACAAAGCAGAGATTTAGGATGACTTACGCTTCGGCTTGCCAGGATCAAACTTATGCTTATCCGGGCGGGCGCTTGGCTTGCCCCCTTTGGGCTTGCCCGCGCCTGCTTTTGCTGCCGGCTTTGAGCCGGGCTTGCCACCCGATTTTCCCACAGAGGGTTTGCCCCCGCCCGGTTTCCCGCTTCCAGTTTTTTTCTTAAAACTCTCAACTACCCCGTCGGGGCGGCTTTGCGCTGCGGTTTTGGATTTAAATTTTGGTTTGCCGTCACCCGTTTTGGGCTTACGCGTTTTGGGTGATGGCGCATCGTTCCAATCTATCGGTCCGCTGGGCTTTTCGATCGGCCGTTTTTTATCTGCCCGAGGTTTTGGCGCGCTGGATCGCTCATAGGACACATCAGCCGGTGGCGCTTTAAGTTCGCTCACAACCGCATCATCTTCAACGGTCATATTCGGGCCCAAGGCTTTCTTGAACCCCTCAACACTGGAGAGTTTAACTTCAAAGAATGAGGCATCGGGATGAATTTTGATTGCGCCAATATCATGTTTGGTCAACCCACCGGCGTTACAAATCATCGGCAGAAGACGACCGGGCAATGTGCCAGAGGCACGGCCACCGGGAATGGAGAACCAGACAGTTGGGCCAAAATCTGCAACTCTGCGTGGCTTGGCCTCTTTGGCCTCGCGCGCATCCACCGCTAAGAGCTCTTCGGGGGCCGATTGCTTGGCCGTATAGACCCGCAAAAACGCCGCGGCCACCTGGGCTGGGGAGAAATGGGACAAAAGCTCATCAACCACCACCTGATCGGTTGCTGAAATTTCCTCATGCCAGGCGGGATCTTCCAAAAGCCGGGCCCGATCCTTTGCGGTCACCTCTTCGGCGGAGGGCGGCACGGTCCATTCCGCTTTCACCTTCGCACCTTGCAAAATGCGCTCGGCCTTGCGGCGCACGGAGGGTGGCACAATCAGTGCAGAAATCCCTTTGCGCCCGGCCCGGCCCGTACGGCCTGACCGATGCATCAAAGTTTCAAAATTGCTCGGCAATTCCGCATGCACCACCAAATCCAAATTCGGAAGGTCAATCCCCCGCGCCGCCACATCGGTGGCCACACAGATCCGCGCCCGGCCATCTCGCATGGCCTGCAAGGCATGAGAGCGTTCCGCCTGGCTCAATTCCCCCGAAAGGCTGACCACAGAAAAACCACGGTTCGACAGGCGCGTGGTCAAACGATTGACCATGACCCGCGTATTGGCAAAGACCAAAGCATTTGGGGCTTCATAAAAGCGCAAGACGTTGATGATTGCATTTTCCATATCCCGCGCTGCCACGTTTAAGGCGCGGTACTCGATATCCGTGTGCTGGGACTTCTCCGCAACGGTCGACACGCGCTGTGCGTCTCTTTGGTAGGATTTTGCCAAAGTGGCGATGGATTTTGGTACAGTGGCGGAAAACATCAAAGTGCGGCGCATCTCAGGCGCGTGACCAAGGATGAACTCCAGATCTTCCTTGAAGCCCAAGTCGAGCATTTCATCCGCCTCATCGAGCACCACCGCCCGCAGCTCAGATAAATCAATCGACCCGCGCATGATGTGATCGCGCAGACGCCCTGGCGTGGCCACAACAATATGCGCCCCGCGGGCCAAAGCCCGGCGCTCATCGCGCATATCCATACCGCCCACGCAAGAGGCCATTGTCACCTGCGCTTCGCCATAAAGCCATTGCAGCTCGCGCTTGACTTGCAAGGCCAGCTCACGGGTTGGGGCAATGACCAAAGCCAAAGGGTGCGACGCGCGGTCAAACACCTCATTGCTTCCCAAAAGACTATCGCCAATGGCCAGACCAAAGCCGACCGTCTTACCAGATCCGGTTTGCGCCGAGACCAGCAGGTCCGCCTGTGCCAGTTCTGGCGCGGTGACGGCCAATTGAACGGGAGTCAAAGTGTCGTAGCCGCGCTTTTTCAGCGCGTCAGCTAGAGCTTGTTTCACGAGAATATCTTCCTATGTCATGCGGGCGCTGCAGCCCCCCATGGACCGACCAACCCCAATTGGGCGCCTCAGCGGCACCTCAATAGAGCGCGGATAGGCGTTTTTGCATCGGAAGTATAGGGCAGGCGCAAATTTAGGAGCCCGCAGCCCCGCCGCGCCGCCTGCGGCGCTTATGCGCCGCAAATAGTAAGGGGGCGAGAAACCGGCGATAGATCACAGAGGAGACGGCCTTGATGGGTTTGAAATTGACAATCGGCGCCAAGATCCAAAAATAAGGCAGTTGCCGCCAAATCGCCACAAAGGCCTCGACCCCGACTGAGATCTGCGCGCCGCGCCGGACGTGCAGCTGTTTGGCCGCTTGATCTTCACTGAGGCCCCAATCTGCGGCCGTTTGCGCAGTAATTTCAACATAGGCCAAATCATCGCCGGAGAGGCGTTTGTAATGCTCTATCTCCCGACGACAAATCGGGCATTCAGCATTATAAAGAACTTCTAGTTGGGCCATGGGTCTCTGCTCGCTCGCTACACTCCGCTCATGACAAATAGGGCATCGCACGAGCAGGTCCAGCGGCAACAAAGAGCCGACCTCGCGAAAGATCCGCAGGCCGGGCCTGTTCAATTCAGCCGCATTTCGAATAGCCGCAGCTGCCGCAGGTCATGCAGCCTTCGACCATACGCAGATCAAATTGCCCGCAGCTTGAACAGGCGGCGCCCCGAGATTGCTCTAGATTCACCACTTCGGCTTGCGGGTCAGATTTGAGCCCCATGCCTTCACCGGACAAAAAGCCCGTGACCACCATGTGATGCTCGATCACCCCGCCGATAGCGGCCAGAATCGAAGGGATATATTTCCCGTCCACCCAAGCGCCGCCTCGCGGGTCGAAAACCGCTTTCAACTCTTCCACCACAAAGCTCACGTCACCGCCGCGCCGGAACACTGCCGAGATCATCCGCGTGAGCGCCACGGTCCAGGCGAAATGCTCCATATTCTTGGAATTGATGAACACTTCAAACGGCCGGCGATGCCCGTTGAGCAGCAGATCATTCACCGTGATGTAAAGCGCATGCTCGCTGTCTGGCCATTTCACCTTATAGGTTTGCCCTTCCAGCGCCTCGGGGCGGCTCAAAGGCTCGCTGATATAGACCACATCGGCGCCTGTATCGGCCTCGGGCGCTTTTTCGCCCTCCTCTGACACAGATAAAACAGATCCTGTGACCGCATTGGGCCGATAGGTGGTGCAGCCTTTGCAGCCTTGATCCCAAGCGGCCATGTAAACGTCTTTGAAAGCCTCAAAGCTGATATCTTCGGGGCAGTTGATCGTTTTAGATATCGAGCTGTCGATCCATTTCTGCGCCGCAGCCTGCATCCGGACATGCTCAAGAGGCTCCAGGGTTTGCGCATTGACGAAATAATCGGGAAGCTCTGCGTCGCCCATCTTGTCACGCCACATTTGCACGGCATAGTCGATCACTTCTTCTTCGGTGCGCGTGCCATCTTTTTGCAGAACTTTGCGCGTGTAGGCATAGGCAAAGACCGGCTCAATCCCAGAAGACACATTGCCGGCGTAAAGGCTGATCGTGCCGGTCGGCGCGATGCTGGTCAGAAGTGCGTTGCGAATGCCATGCTTGGCAATGGCATCGCGCACATCAGCGTCCATCTGCTCCATCGCGCCACTGGCCAAATAGCCCTCAGCGTCAAACAGCGGAAACGCCCCCTTTTCTTTTGCCAAATCAACAGAGGCCAAATAGGCCGCACGGGCAATTTGATGCATCCAGGCCTCAGTCTGCGCCGCCGCTTCTACGGATCCATAACGCAGCCCAACCATGAGCAAAGCATCGGCCAGCCCGGTCACCCCAAGGCCAATCCGGCGCTTAGCCTCAGCCTCGCGCTGTTGCGCCTCCAGTGGGAAACGGCTGGCATCCACCACATTATCCATCATCCGAACTGCGGTTGCGACCAAATCGGACAAGACCGCCTCATCCAGCTTGGCCTGAGCACCAAAAGGATCAGAGACCAAACGCGCCATATTGATCGATCCCAGCAGACAGGCACCATAGGGCGGCAAGGGTTGCTCACCGCAAGGATTGGTGGCCGCGATGGTTTCGCAATAATTGAGGTTATTGGCCTGATTGATCCGATCGATAAAGATCACACCTGGTTCGGCGAACTCAAAGGTGGAATTCATGATTTGATCCCAAAGTTCCACCGCCCGCAGACTGTGATAGACCTCCCCCTCAAAAACCAAATCCCAAGGCTCATCGGCCTTGACCGCCGCCATAAAGGCATCCGTGACCAAAACCGAGACATTAAACATCCGCAAACGCGCAGGATCGCGTTTTGCGGTAATAAAATCCAAAATATCCGGGTGATCACAGCGCATAGTCGCCATCATCGCGCCGCGCCGGCTGCCTGCCGACATAATCGTGCGGCACATAGCATCCCAAACATCCATAAAGGAGAGGGGGCCCGAGGCATCCGCAGCAACGCCCTTTACCTTTGCCCCTTTGGGACGAATGGTCGAGAAATCATATCCGATGCCGCCGCCTTGCTGCATGGTCAGCGCGGCCTCTTTCAACATGTCAAAAATCCCGCCCATACTGTCGGGAATTGTGCCCATGACAAAGCAATTGAACAAAGTCACACTCCGCTCTGTGCCAGCCCCAGCAGTGATGCGCCCGGCCGGCAAAAATTTGAAATCGGCCAAAACGTCGTAGAACTTCGGCTCCCATTCGGCGGGTGCGGTCTCGACCGCGGCCAAAGAGCGCGCGATGCGCTGCCAGCTGTCTTCGACGGTCTTATCAATGGGCGTACCATCCGCTTGTTTGAAGCGGTATTTCATATCCCAGATTTGTTCGGCGATTGGAGCTGCAAAGCGTGTCATGTACCGTTCCATATATAAGCGCAAAGAGAAGATTTGAAACTAGCCTTCACGGGTTCAAAGGTCAACTTGTATCCCGGGCTCGAATCTGATCTTTTGCAGTTGACACACAATATATAGGGTGACGAGTTGCCGAAACACATAAACTTAGTAAAGCTCAGCGTGGGCACGGAGTCGATTGAGGGTCTGCGCGCGTGGCAGTCCAGCCCCATGGCGCAGACCCGCGATGGCCTGCCGCGCCATGTCACCCGCATGTGGCCCAAACGCGGTGAAGAGCTGCTCGCAGGCGGTTCAATCTATTGGATTATCAAGGGTGCAATTTTATGTCGCCAAAAGCTGATCCGCCTCGATGAGGCCATAGGTTCAGACGGCATTCGCCGCTGCGCGATTGTCACAGATCCAGAGCTGATCGCTGTGGCCGCAACGCCCAAGCGGGCTTTTCAAGGCTGGCGCTACCTGCAACCAAATGACGCGCCTCCTGATTTGGCCAAAGCGCGCCCCAGTGATGACGCGCTGCCGGCCGAGATGCAGGCGGCTTTGGCCTCTATCGGTATTTTATGACCGCTATTGAGCGCCAATTTTCCGGATCAAAGGCCCGCAGTCGCCGCCAGCGTTGCGCGATTTCCAGAGGGTCGCTTGAGATTTCAAGACCAAACCATCCTCCAAAATCCGCAGGTGATTGGCCGCAATCGTAGCGCCAGTGCTGGTGATATCTGCAATGGCTTCGGCGGTCTCATTCTTCACGGCCCCTTCAGTCGCGCCCTGACTGTCCACCAATTGGTAATCGGCCACACCCTGCAGGGTCAAAAACTGGCGTACCAAACGGTGATATTTGGTGGCAATCCGCAAGCGAAAGCCATGGTCAGCGCGGAACCGAGCCGCAACCGCATCAAGATCGTGCAGACAGGTCACATCACGCCAGCAGGCTGGCACGGCAATAATGAGATCGGCAAAGCCAAAGCCCATCTGGGCGACAGGCGCGACTGCATCTGCCCAATTGGCCAGTTTCTCATGAACCAAATCCGTACCGGTCACCCCAAGGTGAATGCGGCCAGCGGCCAATTCGCGCGGGATCTCTCCAGCAGAGAGCAACACAAGCTCAACCCCATCAACCCCCTCAACCCGGCCGACATATTCGCGATCCGAGCCAGATTTCGACAGCTGAACACCCCGCTCTGCGAACCATTCAAAAGTCTCTTTCATCAACCGCCCCTTGGAGGGCACGCCAAGCTTTATCATGATGCGCTCCCCGCCTCGGCCCGCAGGCTGTATTCAGGCCGAATAATGCCCCCAACCGCCGGCACCGCCCGTCCCTGTCCTAGCACGCGGGTCAAAGCATCATAGCGCCCACCGGAGGCGATGGCGGGCCAGCCGGGCTCTGCGGCATAAAAGCCGAACACAAACCCATCGTAATATTCCATGGCCGTTAGCCCATAGGCCGCCTCAAACCCGATCTGCGCCACATCCACCCCAGCCGCATCCAGCGCTTTGATCCGGGCGGCCATATGCGCCACCGCAGGGCCAATCGAGGGCAAACGGCGGGTGAGCGCTTGCAAAAGCTCCAAAGCCTCCGGCAATTTGCCCCGGATCGACAAAAGATCGGTCAAAGCCTCAATCTCAGCGGGCGGAATGGGCGGCGCTGCGGCCTCCTCTTGCAATTGGGCCAATCGTTCCTGCACATCCTGAGCGCTGCGCAGACCAATCTGCTGCCCGCCTGCCCCCAAAACTTTCGGTGCGACAGGCTGCGAAAACCGCGCCAGCAAGGACTGAAACCGCAAAGGCCGCCAAATGTGACGCCGCAACGCCGCCTTTCGCGCATCGGAAGTGGTCAGCCCGTCAATTGCCGCCCGCAAGAGCCCGACATCCCCCGTTGAGGCGGTCAGATCCAGGGGCGCAAGAATACGGTGAAACAGTCCGAAGACTTCGGCCTCAATCGCCTCAGGCGCGCTACGGTCAAACACTTCATAACCCACCTGCTCGCTCTGCGCCGCGCGGCCAGTCGCGCTGTCTTGATAGCGAAACACCGGCCCGGCATATGTATATCGGGCGGGCTCGGCGCTCACGGCCATATGGCGTTGGACCACCGGAACGGTGAAATCTGGCCGCAGCATCTGCTCACCGCGCAAAGGATCTGAGGTCACATAGGCGCGCGCACGGATATCTTCACCATAGAGGTCCAGCAACACATCGGCCGGTTGCAGAATATCGGCCTCCACTCGTACCGCGCCAGTAGCCTCAAAGACCCCCAAAAGGCGTGCAGTCTCTGCACGAAGCTGGCTCATTGTGCCGCGCCCTGTGCCGCCAGCATCTCACGCACCTTTTCCACAAGCTGCGCGCGGGGCGCTTCAATTTGACTTGGCCGAGCCTTCCATTCTTCTAAGCTGGCCTCTTTGGCCAATTGCGCGCCCAGGATCAAATCCTTAATCTGCACAATCCCAGCCGCTTGCTCATCACCGCCTTCGATGATGGCGATGGGGCTGTTGCGATTGTCTGCATATTTCAGCTGATTGCCAAAATTCTTGGGATTGCCGAGATAAACTTCGGCGCGAATTCCCGCGGCGCGTAATTGCGTTGCCATCGCCTGATAGTCGCCCATACGCGCCCTGTCCATCACAGTGATGACCACGGGACCGGACTGCGCGCTTTGCAATTGCCCCTTCATCCGCAGCGCCGCCAAGAGGCGGTCGACCCCAATGGAAACACCTGTTGCTGGCACTTCTTGCCCGGTGAAACGCTTGACCAAATCGTCATAACGCCCGCCCCCTGCAACCGAACCAAATTGCCTGGGCCGGCCCTTTTCATCCTTGATTTCAAAGGTCAATTCCGCCTCATAGACCGGACCCGTGTAATAGCCCAACCCGCGCACAACCGACGGGTCTAGCACGATGCGATCCGCGCCGTAGCCCTGGGTTGTGACCAGCTCCGAGATCTGTTGCAGCTCATCGACGCCGGCTTCACCTATGGCCGAGCCTGTGACCAGGCGGCGTAAATTGCTCAAGGTGTCCGCAGGGGTGGCGCCCAGTGCCTGCATGAACCCCATGACCACCTCAGCTTGCGCTGCGGCAAGCCCAGCACCTTGGGTGAAATCGCCGCTGTCATCTTTGCGGCCCGCGCCCAGCAGCGCCCGCACACCCTCCAGCCCCAAACGATCCAGCTTGTCGATCGCCCGAAGCACAATCCCGCGCTCATCGGTAAATTTTTCTGGATCCGAAGGGTCCAAAATACCGGCCACTTCCATCACACCATTGAGCACTTTGCGATTGTTCACCCGGATGATGTAATCGCCGCGGGCAATGCCCACTTTTTCCAACGTGTCAGAAAGCATGGTGCAAATCTCTGCATCAGCGGCCATGCTGGCCGATCCGACCGTATCCGCATCACATTGATAAAACTGACGAAACCGGCCTGGCCCCGGTTTTTCATTGCGCCAAACCGGCCCCATGGCAAAGCGGCGATAGGGGCTGGGCAGCTCATTGCGGTGTTGGGCATAGACCCGCGCCAGGGGCGCTGTCAAATCATAACGCAGCGCCAGCCAATCGTCATCCTCTTGCCAGGCAAAGACACCTTCATTCGGGCGATCCACATCGGGCAGAAATTTACCCAAAGCCTCCACTGTTTCCAGAGCGCTGCTTTCCAGCTGCTCAAACCCATAAAGATGATACACATCCGCTATGCGCCGCAGCATCTCCGCCCGCTCGGACACATCTGCGCCAAAGTAATCGCGAAACCCTTTCGGCGGCAGCGCCTTTGGTTTGGGTGCTTTTTTCTGTTTGGCCATGATCAACCCCTATGTCTTGGCCTGCATTTAACCGCCCCAGCGCCGGGGGGCAACATGCGAGTTGACCTGCGCCGTGACCTGGCGCGCAAAAAGATGCTTGATCCAAGAGGTGAGATCGCGCACATGGCAGGCATGACACAAGCACTTGAAGAACAAATCGCCTATCTGACTCGCACTGTCGAAGAGCTCTCCGACGTTGTCGCCACACAGGATGCGGAATTGCGCCGCCTGACGGGGATTGTCGATCTTTTGGCCCAGCGCGCGCGGGATCGTGAAGCCGATGGCGGCGGTGGCGTCATTCTTGGTGATGAACGCCCACCGCATTATTAATGCCCAAGAATATTGAGGCCAAAGCCCCCGGCAGCGCTCTATAAATCTTCCACCATCAATACGCCTTCAAGGCTTTTCAAAGCGCCTTTGATTTGCGGCGTTACGGGGAAGTTTTGGCCGAGGTCCATGTCAACCTCGCCGGGCAGGCTGTCATCGAGCAGACAAAAGGAAATCGGACCCTTGGCGCCCAGCTTGGTGGCGCGCGCCGCCTCTCGCAGAACCGTGGCGACAGGCTCAATCGCAAGGGGCGTATCAAGATAGATCCGCAAGCCAGAACCGCCCGCCTGGGCCACCGCCCCATCCATGGGCTGTACCGAGCGGCACAGCAATTTCAGCTGCTCGGCCTCCATCGTCGCCTCAACGCTCAAGACAATCTTCGAGCCCGCCTCAAGATATTCGCGGGAGGTCTCAAGCGTATCGCTAAACATGGTGGCCTCAAAAGCGCCGGTTGTATCGCTCAGCTGCACAAAGGCAAATCGATTGCCCCGCGCAGATTTACGCTCCTGTCGCCCGGCGACAATACCGGCCAATTTGGCAACAAGCGGGCCCTCCTTGGCTTTTTCACTCAGCTGGTCAAGCGTAATGACCCCAGAGCGTTTGAGCGAGGACATATAGTCATCCAGCGGGTGACCGGACAGGTAAAAGCCAATCGCCTTAAATTCTTCTGCCAATTGCACCGCAGGCAACCAATTGGGCACGGGAGATAGGCGCGGTTCAGGCAGATCCTCACCGGCCTCGCCAAAAAGGCTAACTTGGCTCGAATTGCGCTGCTCATGCACTGCCGCCGAATAGGCGACAAGATCATCCAAACTGTCAAAGACCCTGTGCCGATTACGGTCCAATTGATCAAACGCCCCAGCCCGCGCGAGCATCTCAAGCGGTCTTTTGCCCACACGTTTGAGATCCACACGCCGGGCAAAATCAAACACGGTGCTAAAGGGCCGATCGCCGCGGCCGTTGGTAATCAGCCCCATCGCCTCAACACCGACATTTTTCAACGCGCCAAGCCCATAGACCAAAGCGCCCTCAGCCACGTCAAACCGTGCTTGCGAGCGATTCACACAAGGAGGGATGTAGGGGAGACTGAGCCCTTTGCGCACTTCATCAAAATAGATCGCCAGCTTATCTGTGAGATGCAGATCACAATTCATAACCCCGGCCATAAACTCAACCGGATGATTGGCCTTGAGCCAAGCGGTCTGATAGCTCACCACCGCATAGGCGGCCGCATGGGATTTGTTAAAGCCATAGTTGGCGAATTTATCGAGCAGATCCCAGGTCGCTTTGGCGGTTTTTTCATCCACCCCATTGTCCGCCGCGCCGGCCAAAAACTTGGGCCGTTCCGCGTCCATCGCCTCTTGAATTTTTTTGCCCATGGCGCGGCGCAACAAATCGGCGCCCCCCAGAGAATAGCCCGCCATTTGACGCGCAATTTCCATCACCTGCTCTTGGTAAACAATAATGCCCTGCGTCTCATCCAAGATATGATCGACCGAAGGATGCAGCAGCTCACGCTCGCTTAATCCGTTTTTGACCTCACAATATTTTGGGATATTTTCCATCGGCCCCGGCCGATAGAGCGCCACCAAGGCCACGATGTCTTCAATGCAGTTGGGCTTCATACGCTTCAGCGCATCCATCATTCCGCTGGATTCCACCTGAAAAACCGCCACGGTTTTCGCCGCGGAATAGAGTGCATAGGAGGCCGCATCGTCCAAAGGAATGGCGCTGATATCGCCCTCCATTCCGGGCGGCGGCGTATAGAGCGCGCGCCCATCGGCCGATTGATGGAGCGGACGCGAGCGATTGATTAAATCCACCGCATTTTGAATAACGGTTAGCGTTTTGAGGCCCAAAAAATCGAATTTAACCAGGCCGGCCTGCTCGACCCATTTCATATTAAACTGCGTTGCCGGCATGTCCGAGCGCGGATCTTGATAAAGCGGCACCAATTGATCCAATGGCCGATCGCCAATCACCACGCCCGCCGCATGGGTTGAGGCATTCCGCAGCAGCCCTTCCACTTGCTGGCCATAGGTCAACAGTCGATCTACAACCTCTTCCGCCCGTGCTTCCTCGCGCAGACGCGGCTCATCGGCCAGCGCCTTTTCGATACTCACCGGTTTAACCCCTTCAACCGGGATCATTTTAGACAAGCGGTCTACCTGCCCATAGGGCATTTGCAGCACCCGCCCAATGTCGCGCACAGCCGCTTTCGACAATAAGGCCCCAAAGGTGATGATTTGCCCCACCCGGTCACGGCCATATTTTTGTTGGACATAGCGGATCACCTCTTCACGACGATCCATGCAAAAATCGATGTCAAAATCGGGCATTGAGACCCGTTCCGGGTTCAAAAATCGCTCAAACAGCAAGCCATAGCGCAGAGGATCCAGATCCGTGATCGTCAAGGCATAGGCCACGAGCGAGCCCGCGCCTGAACCGCGCCCCGGCCCTACCGGGATGTTTTGCGCTTTGGTCCAACCGATAAAATCCGCCACGATCAAGAAATAGCCGGGGAATCCCATGCCCTCGATGATGTCCAGCTCGAAATCGAGCCGCTTTTGATAGTCCTCAGGCGAAACCGCATGGGGGATCACAGCCAAACGGCGCGCCAGCCCCTCATTGGCTTGTAGCCGCAGTTCTTGCACCTCATCATCGGCAAATTTCGGCAAAATTGGATCGCGCTTATAGGCTTTGAACGCGCAGCGGCGGGCGATTTCGACTGTATTCTCCAAGGCCTCCGGCAAATCCGCAAAGAGCACAGCCATTTCTGCCGGGGATTTGAGGTAATGCTGTGGGGTGAGGCGTCGTCTCGGACCTTGTTGATCCACATAAGAGCCTTCCGCAATGCAGATCAACGCATCATGGGCCTCGTAGATTTCCGGCCTGGGGAAATACACATCGTTGGTGGCCACCAACGGCAAATCCATCGCATAGGCCATTTCAACCAAGCCACGTTCGCTGAGCGTTTCAGCGTCGGGCATACGCCCATCCTCGCTGGGATGACGTTGCAGCTCCACATAAAGCCGATCTCCAAAGGCCTGTGCCAAACCTTCAAGTAAAGCCTGCGCCTTGGCGGTCTGACCATTTTGCAGCAATTTCCCCAAAGGCCCATTGGGCCCGCCGGTCAGGCAGATCACACCCTCCGCATGGGCGGCCAGCTGCGCCATTTGCACCTGCGGCAGCGTTCCGTCGCTGTCCAGATAGAGGCAGGAGTTGAGCGCCATGAGGTTTTCATACCCGCGCTCATTTTGCGCCAAAAGCACCAAGGCGGCCGGAGCGCGCGGCTTTTCAGTCGCAGGTGCGGGGTCATAGGCCATATCCACCTGGCAGCCGATGATTGGCTGAATACCCGCCTTGGACGCCGCTTCCGAAAACTCCAGGGCGCAAAACATATTGTTGGTATCCGTCACCGCAATGGCCGGCATGCCCATAGACACCGCCAAATCAGGCAATTTCTTGAGCCGTACGGCCCCCTCGAGCAGTGAATATTCGCTGTGAACTCGAAGATGGATGAATTTTGGATTCTCGCGCATATCTCATGGATAAACTGCCAATGCCCCGGCATCCAGAGTAAAACGCCCCGCAGGCCAATCTGCCACCTCGGGCGCTCCCAGCAAGGGGACATCTGCGGAAAATTATCTCCAAACGACCTCTGCATAACCCAATCGCCAAACCGATTGACTTTGCCCGGTGGCAACACCGGGCTGCGCCTGCCTGCCCCCCGGCAGGCGGTGCCGTCTTTTCCACCCAAGCGTGCAATATGCAGTAGCCATTATTTTTTCTTGCCAGACTCACAAAATTCAGAGTTACTCACAGAGCGCCCAATTTGGTTTTACGCCGCATCGGACCTTGGCGCGAAAAATTAACAGACAGTGGCACGACTCTTTCAAATGAACATGTCGTTTCTCCTCAACGGGAAGTCGGTGTCTGTCGCACCCAAAACCGGCAGTGAAACTCTTTTAGATTATTTACGCCTTGAGGCGGATCTCTGCGGCACCAAAGAAGGCTGTAACGAAGGGGATTGCGGTGCCTGCACCGTCATCGTCACGGGACAGGATGGCGTGCCCCGCCCTATGAATGCCTGCATATTGTTTTTGCCCCAGCTGCAAGGCTGCAGCGTGCGCACGGTGGAGGGGCTGCCCGGACCTGACGGCGCGTTGCATCCGGTGCAGCAGGCCATGATCACGCACCACGGGGCGCAATGTGGCTTTTGCACCCCGGGATTTGTGACAACCATGGCCGCAGCACATGCCACGGGCGAGACGGATTTCGATACGGCTCTTGCGGGCAACCTATGTCGATGCACAGGCTACGCGCCCATCATTCGCGCGGCTCAGGCCGCAGCTCACGCCCCGGTGCCCTCTTGGATGGCTGAACGGCCAGAGGCCCCTGCCCTTCAAAGCCGCGATGATATTTTTTGCCCGCGCTCCTCCGATGAATTGGCCCAGTGGTATGCCCGAAATCCAGAAGCCACCCTCATCGCGGGCGGCACCGATGTGGGACTCTGGGTGACGAAAAAAATGCAAGAGCTCGGGCCCATAGCCTTTGTCAGCCACGCAGAGGATCTGCGCCAAATCCACGATGAGAAGGACAGTCTGCGCATCGGCGCGGCAGTCACAATCACCAATTTGATGCAGGCCATAAGGCCGATATCCGCCTCGCTGCATCAGCTCCTCAGTCGCTACGGCAGCCCGCAAGTGCGCAATGCGGCGACGATCGGTGGCAATATCGCCAATGGCTCGCCGATCGGGGATGGCTCACCAGCGCTTATTGCCATGGGCGCGCGCTTGGTTCTGCGCCGGGCAGATGAGCGCCGCACAGTTAATTTGGAAGATTTCTTTATCGCCTATCAACAGCAAGACCGGCGGCCGGGGGAATTTGTGGAGAGCATCGAACTGCCCAAGGCACAGGACAGGCTGCGCTGCTATAAACTGTCCAAAAGGTTTGATCAGGATATTTCCGCGGTCTGCGGCTGCTTTAACTTGGAGCAAGAGGCCGGTGTGATCACACAGGCCCAGATTGCCTTTGGAGGTATGGCAGCCACCCCCGCAAGAGCACGCAAAACCGAGGCAGCTTTATGCGGCCAACCCTGGAGCTTGGAGACAGTCCACCAGGCAAAATCCGCTATGGCCGAAGACTTCACCCCTTTGAGCGACATGCGCGCCAGCGCGGGCTATCGGGCGCAAGCGGCGGGCAATATGCTGATCCGTTATTTTCACGATCTGCAAGAGACCCCCGTCAACATTCGCGAGGTGCACCCATGAGCGCCGCGGCCAGCCTCCCGCATGACGCAGCGCGCCAGCATGTCAGTGGCAGCGCGCGCTATGTAGACGATATCCCAACCCCACAGGGCACGCTTCATCTGGCCTTTGGCCTGTCGTCCTGCGCCGCGGGACAGATTAGGTCGGTGGATCTGAGTGCCGTGCGTGCCTGCCCCGGGGTGCATTTGGTGCTGGAGGCCAAGGATCTTCCCCATGCCAATGACGTCTCCCCCTCCGCCCATGACGAGCCTCTCCTCGCCGATGGCCATGTGCATTATGCTGGGCAGCCGATCTTTTTGGTCGTGGCCGAGAGCCACCATCTGGCCCGCCGCGCCGCGCGTTTGGCCAAGATTGAGATCACAGATGAGCCGGCCATATTGACGATAGAGCAGGCTCTGGCCGCCGAAAACCGCTTTGAAGATGGGCCGCGGATCTATACAAAAGGCACGCCCCAAAGCGCGATGAAGGGCGTGATCCACCGGTTGCAGGGCCAAATTAACCTCGGCGGGCAGGAACATTTTTATCTCGAAGGGCAAGCCGCCCTGGCCCTGCCCGGCGATCACGGGGATATGGTGATCCATTCTTCAACCCAGCACCCAACGGAAATTCAACATAAGGTGGCAGAGGCGCTGAATATTGCACAGCATGCGGTGCGCGTGGAAGTGCGGCGCATGGGAGGCGGGTTTGGCGGCAAAGAAAGCCAAGGCAATGCGCTGGCTGTCGCCTGCGCGCTGGCGGCCTCTTTCACCGGACGGCCTTGCAAAATGCGCTATGACCGTGATGATGATTTCATCATTACAGGAAAACGCCATGACTGCCGCATTGACTATGACGTCGGCTTTGATGACAGCGGCCGGGTCCAGGCACTGGAGTTTACCCATTATTTCCGCTGCGGCTGGGCGCTGGATCTGTCTTTGCCGGTGGCAGATCGGGCGATGTTGCACGCGGATAATGCCTATGATCTGCCGCATGTGAAAATTACCTCGCACCGGCTCAAAACCAACACCCAAAGCGCCACGGCCTTTCGCGGCTTTGGTGGCCCGCAGGGGATGGTGGGCATTGAGCGGGTGATGGATCATATCGCCCATAGCCTGTCTTGCGATCCCGCAGAGGTGCGCCGGCGCAACTATTATCCCGAAATGAGCTCAAAGCCCGCCGCGCGCCCGTCCGTCACCCCCTATCAGATGGATGTGACCGATTTCATCCTGGGGGACATGACCGAAAGCCTGTTGCAGCGCTGTGACTACCACGCGCGCAAAGCTGAGGTTGCACGCTGGAATGCCAGCCATGCGCTTTTGAAACGCGGCATTGCCTTTAGTCCCGTGAAATTTGGAATATCCTTCACGCTGACCCATCTCAACCAAGCCGGCGCCTTGGTGCAAATCTACACCGATGGATCTGTTTTGATCAACCATGGCGGCACAGAGATGGGCCAAGGCCTATTTCAGAAACTGACACAGGTGGCCGCACGCAGCTTAGGAGCGCAGCAGGCAGTTATTCGCGCCTCGGCCACGGACACCAGCAAAGTGCCCAATAGCTCTGCGACCGCTGCCAGCTCTGGGGCTGATCTCAACGGTATGGCCGTGCAAGCGGCCTGTGACACGCTGATTGGCCGGCTCAAAGACCATGTGGCCGCTCAACATGGCGTAAAGCCCGAAGAGATCACCTTCGCGGAGGGACAGGTCACCGCGCCAGGTCTCGTGCTCACATGGCAAGAGGTGATCGCCTCGGCCTATGAGGCGCGTATATCGCTCTCGGCCACGGGATTTTACAAAACACCCGAGATTGCATGGGATCGCATCAAGGGCGCGGGACGGCCGTTTTTGTATTTCGCCTATGGCGCGGCGGTGACAGAGGTGGTGATTGACACGCTCACGGGTGAAAACCGTATCCTACGCTGCGATATTCTTCACGACTGTGGGGCATCACTGAACCCGGCCTTGGACATCGGCCAGATCGAAGGCGGCTTTGTACAGGGCGCGGGTTGGTTGACGACGGAGGAGTTGGTTTGGGACGCATCGGGGCAGCTCAAAACCCATGCGCCCTCCACCTATAAAATTCCGGCCTGTTCTGACCGGCCAGAAGTTTTCAATGTGGATCTATGGCCGGGGCGGAACGCGCAAAAAACCATTTACCGCTCAAAAGCCGTGGGTGAGCCGCCCTTCATGCATGGGATTTCCGCCTTTCTGGCGCTATCGAATGCGGTCGCGGCCTGCGGGCCGCATTATCCCGACTTGCAAGCGCCGGCCACTTCGGAGGAAGTGTTCAACGCCATGGCCAGGGCGCGAGGATCTGCGTCATGAGTTTTGATCTTCACCACATCAATGCGGCCATCGCCGCCCATGGCGCAGTGACCCGAGTTGTGATTGCCGACATAAAAGGCTCTTCGCCGCGGGAAATCGGCGCAGCAATGTTGCTTTGGCCCGGAGGACAAAGCGGCAGTATTGGCGGCGGTGCTTTGGAGTATCAAGCCTCGCAAGCGCCACAACCAGGCCTGCGGCGCTATCCTCTTGGGCCTGAGCTGGGGCAATGTTGTGGTGGACATGTGACGTTGGTGACGGAGCACTTCACCAAGCCCATTGATGCAACCGATGTCTTCATCCGCCGCATCGAAGGGGACATGGCCATGCCTCTGCCCATTGCACAGTTGCAAAAGGCTCGGCGTAACGGCTCGGCGGACCCCGCGGCGCTGATCTGCACCGCAGGCTGGCTGGCGGAGACGCTGACCCCGGCTGCGCAACCCTTGTGGATCTGGGGCGCGGGACATGTGGGCCGGGCGGTTGTGCATATCGCCTCCCAAATGCCAGAGCTTGAGGTGACTTGGATTGATACCAGCCCTGAGCGCTTTCCCAGGACGCCGCCCGAGACTGTGACCCTTGTCCCTGCCGAAAACCCGGCGCCGCTGATGGCCCATGCACCGCGTCACGCACAGCATTTGATATTCACCTATGCTCATAGTCTGGATCTTTCGCTGTGCCATGCCGCTTTGCTGCGCGGATTCGATTTTTGTGGTTTGATTGGATCCGCCAGCAAATGGGCGCGGTTTCAGCGGCGCTTGCTGGCCTTGGGACATGCACCAACTCAAATTTCAAAGATAACTTGCCCAATTGGTGATCCAAACCTTGGAAAACAGCCAATTTCGATTGCGATTGGGGTGACCCAAGCCCTATTGTTGCACAACATGAACGCCAAAACGCGACACAGGAGTGCTCTTTCATGAGTAAGACACTTTTACACCTTAACGGGCTGACAAAGGCCTACCCCGGCGTCATTGCCAATCAGGATGTGGGGTTTGACATCGGCACCGGAGAAATTCACGCGCTCTTGGGCGAGAATGGTGCCGGTAAATCAACCTTGGTCAAGATGATCTACGGGCTGGTGCGGCCCGATTCTGGACATATGCAGCTTTTTGATGCGCCCTATGCCCCCGAAGAGCCCCGCGCGGCGCGGGCCGCCGGCGTGGCCATGGTGTTTCAACATTTCAGCCTTTTTGAAGCCTTGAATGTGGCGGAAAATATCGCCCTCGGCATGGAAAACCCGCCAAAATCCAGCGCCCTCTCGGCCCGGATTACCGAGGTCTCCGAGGCCTATGGCCTGCCGTTGGATCCGGAACGGCTGGTGGGGGATCTCTCGGCCGGGGAGCGTCAAAGGGTCGAGATCATTCGCTGTCTTCTGCAAGACCCCAAGCTGCTCATCATGGATGAGCCGACCAGCGTTTTGACCCCGCAAGAGGTCCAAACCCTCTTTGCGACACTGCGCAAGCTCAAGGCCGAAGGCACCTCTATTCTCTACATTTCCCACAAACTCGAAGAAATTCGCGATCTGTGCGAGACCGCAACGATTTTGCGCGCAGGGCGCAAAATTGCCACCTGCGATCCGCGGGAAAAATCCGCACGTGAGCTGGCAGAGATGATGGTTGGCGGCACGCTGAACTCAGCCAAACCGCAGCACGGCACGCTCGGCGATGTCGTGCTTGAGGTGACCGATCTTTCACTGGCACCGCAAACAACCTTTGGCACAAGCCTTAAAAATATATCTTTTGCCCTGCGTAAAGGTGAGGTCTTGGGCATAGGCGGTGTTGCGGGCAATGGTCAAGACGAGCTGCTTGCCTGCCTCTCAGGTGAAATGCTCGGCGCGCCGGGCCGGATCAAACTGAACACGCTGGGCATCGGGCATCTTGCCCCCAATGCACGGCGCGCTTTGGGACTTTTGGCCGCCCCGGAGGAGCGTTTGGGACATGCGGCCGCGCCCGATATGAGCCTAACGGAAAATGCCATGCTCACCGGGATGGTGCGCAAGGAGCTGAGCCGCTCAGGCTTTCTAGACTGGCCACGCGCCCGCGCCTTTGCGGAGGAGGTGATTGAAAGTTTCGATGTGCGCACCCCCAGTGCACAGTCTGCGGCGCGGTCCCTGTCGGGCGGCAATTTGCAAAAATTCGTCATCGGCCGCGAGGTCTTGCAAAATCCCTCTGTGTTGATTGTCAACCAACCCACTTGGGGCGTTGATGCAGCGGCAGCCGCCGCCATTCGCCAAGCCTTGCTGGATTTGGCAGCCAAAGGCGCAGGGGTGATCGTCATCAGCCAAGATTTGGATGAGCTTATGGAAATTTCAACCAATTTCGCCGCGCTGAATGCCGGCCACCTATCCGCCGCGCGTCCGATGTCGGGCCTAAGCTTGGATGAAATTGGCCTATTGCTGGGAGGCGCCGATGCTGCGGCTTGAAAAACGCCCTAATCCGTCAAAAACTTGGGCCTATTTGGCTCCGGTTATGGCCGTTTTTGCCACGATGATCGGCGGCGGCATCATGTTTGCGGCCTTGGGCAAGGATCCTTTTGAGGCCATCCGTACCATTTTCTATGATCCGCTTTTCTCCGAATTTGCTTGGTATTATCGCCCGCAGCTTTTGGTTAAAGGCGCACCTTTGATTATGATTGCCATCGGCCTGTCGATGGGGTTTCGCGCTGGGATTTGGAACATTGGAGCCGAGGGACAATATATCATCGGTGCGATTTGTGGCGCCGGCGCGGCCCTGGCCGTCTACCCGGCGCAAAGCCCCCTGATTTTTCCCGCGATGATCTTCTTTGGCGCATTGGGCGGCTTTGTCTGGGCCATGATTCCTGCGATTTTGAAAACAAGGTTTGGCACCAATGAGATTTTGGTGAGCCTCATGCTGGTCTACGTTGCAGAGCAGCTTTTGGCCTCTATGTCGCTGGGAATGTTGAAAAATCCCGAAGGCTTTGGCTTTCCCGGATCACGCAACTTGCAGCAATACGCCAGCGCCCATAATGGGGAGCTTTGGACCGGAACCGGCATTCACATGGGCGTTATGTTCGCCTTCATTGCCGTGATTTTCGCCTATGTCGTGCTGGCGCGGCATCAAATGGGCTTTCACATCCGCTTGACCGGTGAAAGCCCAAAAGCGGCCAAATTTGCCGGGGTCAATCCAAAGCGGCTGGTGGTGTATTGCTTGGGTTTCAGCGGCGCTTTGGCGGGGATGGCGGGCATGTTCGAGGTCTCCGGGCCCAGTGGGCAGATCAGCATTGATTTCAATGTCGGCTACGGATTCACCGCAATTATTGTGGCGTTTTTGGGCCGGCTCAACCCGATTGGCATCCTCTTGGCCGGACTGTTAATGGCCCTGACCTATATCGGCGGGGAGATTGCCCAATCCAGCCTTGGCCTGCCCTCAGCGGCAATCCAGGCCTTTCAGGGCATGTTGCTGTTTTTCCTGCTTGCTCTCGATATGCTGACAAATTTCAAACTTAAATTAACACGTGCAGGGAGCCGCCTATGACGCCCTTTGGACGCCACCCAAACTTGATTTCAAACAGGACATATCTGTCATGGATTTAAGCTCAATTAGCCCGACGCTCTTGGTCGCCTCGCTCATGGTGGCCGCAACACCAATATTATTGGCCGCCATTGGCGAATTGGTGGTCGAAAAATCCGGGGTTTTGAACCTTGGGGTCGAAGGCATGATGATCATCGGGGCCATTGCCGGTTTTGCCGCGGCCGTGGGCACAGGATCGCCCATCATTGGCTTTCTCTGCGCCGCCCTGGGCGGGGCGGCCCTCTCTTTGGTTTTTGCACTTTTGACGCAATTTTTTCTGTCAAACCAAGTCGCCACGGGGCTGGCGCTGACTCTCTTCGGCCTCGGGCTTTCGGCGCTTATGGGGCAAAGCTACATTGGAATTAAGCCCCCGGCGAGTGTGAAGCTGGATCTGCCTGTCATCAGCGATCTTCCCATTCTGGGCCCGATTTTGTTTTCACATGACATCACCGTCTATGCAGCCTTGGGTTTGGTTGCTGGGGTTTGGTGGTTCTTGAAATACACCCGCGGCGGATTGATCCTGCGGGCTGTCGGCGAAAGCCATGATGCGGCCCATGCTTTGGGCTATAAGGTCGTGAAAGTGCGCATTATGGCCATTATGTTTGGCGGGGCCTGCGCCGGGTTGGGGGGGGCGTCTCTCTCACTGGTGCGCGTGCCGCAATGGACCGAAGGTATGACAGCCGGGGCCGGCTGGATTGCCTTGGCGATTGTTGTTTTTGCGAGCTGGAAACCAGCGCGCGTTCTTCTGGGTGCCTATCTTTTCGGCGGCGTTGCCGTTTTGCAGCTCAATCTGCAGGCCGCCGGTGTCTCAATTCCAGTTGAGTATTTGTCTATGTCACCCTATCTGATTACCATCATTGTGTTGGTTGTGATGTCTGCGCATCGCAACAAAGCTGCACTCAATGCACCTGCGGCCCTTGGCCGTGCGTTCCATGCCTCACGCTGAGGTCATTTATAAACAGGGGGAAACCTAATGAACATTAAAACAATCCTAGCCAGCGCTGCGCTGGCAATGACAGCGGCCACAGGCGCGCTGGCCGAAAAAACCAAGGTCGGCTTCGTCTATGTCGGCCCGGTCGGTGACGGCGGTTGGACCTATGAGCACGACCAAGGCCGCAAAGCCGTTGTGGAGGCTTTTGGTGATAAAGTCGAAACGATGTATGTGGAAAGCGTGCCAGAAGGTCCAGATTCCGAGCGTGTCATGACCGATATGGCGCTGAAGGGCGCAGATCTGATCTTCACCACCTCCTTTGGATATATGGATCCAACCATCAATGTTGCGGCCAAATTTCCCAATGTGAAATTTGAACATGCCACAGGCTATAAGCAAGCGGACAATGTCTCTGTATATTCCGCGCGCTTTTATGAAGGCCGTGCAGTTCAGGGCCATATTGCGGGCCATATGACCAAATCCAATATCATTGGCTACATCGGCTCCTTCCCAATTCCAGAAGTGATCCGCGGCATCAACTCGGCCTATATCCATGCCAAAAAAGTAAACCCAGACGTCCAATTTAAAATCGTTTGGGCCTATACTTGGTTTGACCCAACCAAAGAGGCAGATGCGGCAAAAGTTCTGATCGAGCAAGGTGCAGATGTGGTCTTGCAACACACAGATTCCACTGCACCGCAAGCCGCCGCTCAGGCCGCTGGAAATGTGATCACATTTGGTCAGGCCTCTGATATGGCCGCCTATGGTCCAATGCCACGCGTGTCCTCCATCATCGACGACTGGGCCCCTTACTACATCGCCCGCACCCAAGCGGTTATGGATGGCACTTGGACCTCCACAAGCACATGGGATGGCATTGGTGCTGGCATGGTTGGCATTGGTGAAATTTCAAACGCCGTTCCGGCCGATGTAAAGGCCTCCGCCGAAGCTCTGCGCGACAGCCTAGCAGATGGCTCCTACCATGCCTTCACGGGCCCGTTGAACAAGCAAGATGGCTCGGCTTGGTTGGCCGCAGGTGAAACCGCTTCTGATTACGGCGATGACAGTTTGGCTGGCATGAATTTCTATCTTGAAGGCATTGAAGGCGACGTGCCAAACTAAACAAAAACCTATGCAGATTTGAAAAGGGGGCCTCTGGTCCCCTTTTTGCTTTTGAAACGCGCGCAACTGTGCATGATTGCCCTATGGAGGATTTCATTACCATTGGCGGCGGCATTGCTGGCATTTCAGCAGCGGCCCGCTTGTCCGAGCACGGGAGCTGCAGGGTCTTGGAACGTGAGGCGCATTTGGCCTATCACAGCTCCGGTCGATCGGCTGCACTCTATGAGGAAAATTACGGCAGCCCTTCCACCATCTCGCTTGCAAAAGCCGGGCGCGCCGATTGGGAGGATGTGCTGGAGGGCGTGCTCAGCCCACGCGGCTTTATGCTGTTATGCCTGCGCGGTGAAGAAACGCAATTTGAAGCTGACCGGCAGCATATGGGCCTGACCGAAATCTCGATGGCAGAGGCCCAGGCACGCGTGCCGATCCTCAATACCCAAGACGTGCTGCGCGCGGCCTGCAGCACCACCGCGCAAGATATTGACACGGATCTGATGCTACAGCGCTTTGCCAAACTCTTACGCAGCAATGGCGGGGTGATTGAAACCGATCAATGTGTTCAGGCCATTGAAAAAATTTCCAACGGATGGCGGGTGACCTGCCAAGAGCAGACATTCACGGCGCGCCAGTTGATCAACGCGGCCGGAGCCTGGGGCGATGAAATCGCCGCGCTCGCGGGTCTTGCGCGCCTTGGCCTGACGCCGATGCGCCGCAGTGTCGCGCGATTGGCCGCCCCCGGCGGGCATGACCCTTCGGCCTGGCCCATGCTGTTTGGCCCCGGTGAACGCTGGTTTGCCAAGGCCGATGCGGGCGCATTGATCGTATCTCTGGCAGAAGAAACCCCAAGCGTGCCTATGGATTCTTGGCCACATGATATGGATCTGGCTGAAGCTCTGGCGCGCTATCAAGACTATGTGACCGAAGAGGTGACGCGGCCTATTTCGTCTTGGGCCGGCCTGCGCACATTTGCACCTGATCGAAATCTGGTTCTTGGAGCTGCACCGCAGGAGGAGAGTTTCATCTGGGCCGTGGGGCAAGGCGGATATGGGTTCTTCACGGCCCCCGCTGCATCGCAGCTGGTGGCCGACACCGCGCTCGGCCGCAGACCGCAGCTGAGCGCTGAGATTGTGGCGCAGCTGAGCCCGGCGCGTTTTGCGCCCTAACCTTCCCGAACCGTTGAAAAAAGGGGGGGCAAGAGCCCACCCCTTTTGAACTTTACCCATCCATCCGAATGGTGGCATTGCTCGGATCATAGGGGCTGTCTTGCACCACTTCGCAATCCCAGAGACGGTCTTGCATTTTCACCTGCAATTTCGTGCCTGGCACGGCAAGTTCTGGCGGCAGGTAGCCCATGCCGATAGATTTCTCGAAATGCACCGAATAGCCACCAGAGGTGAGGCGGCCCACGCGAGTTTCGCCATGATACAGAGCCTCGCGGCCCCATGGATCCGCATCCTCGGGCCCGTCAATCAAAAGCGTGCAACACTTAACCCGTACGCCAAGCGCCTCCATCGCCGCTTTGCCATGAAACTCTTTTGATAGATCCACAAAGCGTGGCAGATCAGCCTCAAGCGGGGTGGCATCGCGGCCCAGCTCTGTGCCAAAAGCGCGATAGGATTTTTCCTGCCGCAGCCAGTTTTGCGCCCGCGCGCCCACCAATTTCATACCATGTTTTTCACCGGCTTTTTCAAGCAGATCAAACAGGTAGTTCTGCATCTCCATCGGATGATGCAGCTCCCAACCCAGCTCGCCAGTATAGGCCACACGGATCGCATTCACCGGGCACATGCCCAGCTCAATTTGCCGTGCCGAAAGCCAGGGGAACCGCTTATTGGAGAGCGCTGTGGCAGGATCGGGATCATTAATCACATCGCGCAATACATCCCGCGCCTTTGGACCGGCTAGGGCAAAAACCCCCCATTGGGTGGTGACGTCTTGCAGTTCAATACGGCCAAAGTCAGCCTCTTTGTCCTCAATCGCCTTTTTCAGATAATCTTGGTCATAGGCACTCCATGCCCCAGCTGAGACCAGATAATATTCCTGCTCCGATAGGCGCACGATGGTATATTCCGTGCGCGTGGTGCCATGGGCCGTCAGAGCATAGGTCAGGTTGATGCGGCCCACGCGCGGCAATTTATTGCAGGTGAACCAATCGAGAAAGGCCGTAGCGCCCGGGCCTTTGACGATATGTTTCGTAAAGGCTGTGGCATCCACAAGCCCAACCCCTTCGCGGATGGCGCGAGCCTCTTCGACCGCATATTGCCACCAGGCTCCGCGGCGGAAGCTGCGGGATTTTTCGTCAAAATCTTCCGGCGCATTCAGCGGACCAAAATAATTGGGCCGCTCCCACCCGTTTACCCAGCCAAACTGTGCCCCGCGAGCCTTTTGCCGATCATAGGCCGGCGCTGTGCGCAGAGGCCGCGCAGCCGGGCGTTCCTCATCGGGGTGATGCAGAACATAGACATGATCATAGCATTCTTCGTTTTTGCGCATGGCAAATTCGGTGGTCATCCAATTGCCGTAGCGTTTGGGGTCTAGGCTGGCCATATCGATCTCAGCCTCCCCATCCACCATCATCTGCGCCATATAATAGCCCGTGCCGCCAGCCGCAGTGATGCCAAAGCTAAAGCCTTCCGCCAGCCACATATTGCGCAGGCCGGGCGCCGGGCCCACCAGAGGGTTGCCATCGGGCGTATAGCAAATTGGCCCGTTGAAATCATCTTTGAGCCCGCTTTCCTCGCAGGAGGGCACCCGGTGAATCATCGCCATATATTGCTCTTCAATCCGCTCCAAAGCGAGCGGGAATAGATCGGCTCGGAAGCTCTCTGGCACCCCGTGTTCAAATCGCGCCGGCGCCTCTTTTTCATAAACCCCAAGGATCCAACCACCGCGCTCCTCGCGCACATAGCTTTGCGCATCCGCGTCGCGGATCACCGGGTGCTCAGGGTTGCCCTCCGCGCGATAGGCGACCAGTGCCGGATCTTGCTCCAATACGACAAATTGATGTTCAACCGGAATAGCTGGAATTTTGATCCCAAGCATTTTTGCAGTGCGCTGCGCGTGATTGCCCGATGCGGTGACCACATGCTCCGCAGTGATCACAATTTGCTCGTCAGAAGGCACGAGGTTGCCGCCCTTCTCCATCATTTTGGTGCAGGTCACCTCCCAATGGCTGCCGGTCCAATGAAAGCCATCCGCCTGCCACTTACGCTCAATGCTGACCCCCAATTGCCGCGCGCCCTTGGCCATCGCCATGGTCACATCAGCCGGGTTAATATAGCCATCCGTATGATGATAAAGCGCACCTTTAAGATCCTCTGTGCGAATGAGCGGCCATTTGGCTTTGATTTCATCAGGTGACATGAACACATAGGGCACGCCGCAGGTTTCTGCCGTTGACGCATAGAGGCGATATTCATCCATCCGCTCTTCTGTTTGCGCCATCCGGAGATTGCCAACCACAGCAAAACCCGCATTCAAGCCAGTTTCCTCTTCAAGGGATTTATAAAAATCAACTGAGTACTTGTGGATATGCGTGGTTGCATAAGACATATTGAACAGTGGCAAAAGCCCCGCTGCATGCCAGGTCGAGCCGGAGGTCAGCTCATCACGCTCGATCAGCATGGTCTCCCAACCGCGTTTTCCCAAATGGTAGGCAATGGATGTTCCAACTGCTCCACCACCGACAACCAATGCTTTTACTTGTGTCTTCATCGCGCACGACTCCTTTTCACGTTGCGCATAGATTGCCCTATGACGGCGCAAAAAGGGAAGTCGTGCCGACCTCCCAGTTGCAAAAACCGACCTCACGATATTTTTCACATCAAAATACCACACCCATCGGCCATTTGGTCGCTGCGAAGCGCTCTTGCGGCGCCTCATGTGGCGGGGTAAATGCAGGCAAAGAGCAGCGGGGTGCAAGATGCAGATTTGCCCATCTAAAATTCGCATACGCCAAGAAATCACCCGGCTGCGCGCGGCGGGTCAAACCATCGGCTTGGTTCCGACCATGGGTTTTTTGCACGAGGGGCATTTGCAGCTGATGCGCCGGGCTGCGCAACACGCTGATGCGGTTGTGGCTACAATTTTTGTGAACCCCACCCAATTTGGCCCCAATGAAGATCTCAGCCGCTATCCGCGCGATTTGGAGCGCGATTTGGACCTATTGAGGGCCGAGGGTGTTGCGGCCGTCTTCACCCCCAGCCCGGAGGAAATGTACCTGCCCGGCGCCGATGCCATTGTCGATGTGCCCAGTCTTTCCGGCATATTGCAGGGCGCTTTGCGGCCCGGGCATTTCCAAGGCGTCGCCACAGTCGTGAGCAAATTGTTCAACATCACCCAACCCGACGTCGCTGTATTCGGGGAAAAAGATTATCAACAGCTGGCGTTCATCCGAAAAATGGTTCGTGATTTGGACATGCCCGTGCGCATCATTGGCCATCCAACAGCACGGGAGACCGATGGGCTGGCCATGTCATCGCGCAATGTCCGCCTGAGCCCAGCCCAGCGCGCCGCAGCACCAATTCTCAATGCCGCCCTAACCCACGCCGAACACCATCCGTTGCCCAGCGCTGAAGCCTATGTGACACAGGTGAGCCAACATCTCGCGCGCGAATCCCTCTGTGACATCAAATCGGTCGAAATCCGTGACAGCGAGGATCTCACAGCGCTCTCAGGCCCATTGCATCGCCCCGCCGTGATCTTGCTGGCGGTGGCCTTTGGCGATGTGCTATTGATTGATCAGCGGGTGATCACCCCCGGAAAGGACAGCTCATGAGCACGCAAACCCCTATCAAACGCATCACTTGCCCCCAGATCAGCAGCCGTAAAGGCGGCACGCCGATTGTCAGCCTCACCAGCTATCACGCCCATACAGCCGCGATTGTAGATCGCTACGCGGATTTTATCTTGGTCGGGGACAGTTTGGGCATGGTCATGCATGGGATGGAAAGCACCCTAGGCGTGCCGCTGGATCTTATGATCATGCATGGCAAGGCCGTCGTGACCGGCACGAAGCGCGCGTTGATCGTGGTGGATATGCCCTTTGGCACCTATGAAGAAAGCCCAGAGGTGGCCTTTCGCAATGCCGCCCGGATCATGAAGGAAACTGGCTGCGGAGCGGTGAAGCTCGAAGGCGGACAGCGCATGGCGCAAACCATCAAATTTCTGGTTGAGCGCGGGATTCCCGTCATGGCCCATATCGGCCTCACCCCACAATCAAGCCACACCATGGGGGGATTCAAGACACAGGGCCGGGTCGAAGACAGCTGGAGTGGCCATGAACAGGATGCACAAGCCGTCAGCGACGCGGGAGCTTTTGCCATTGTATTGGAGGGTATGGTCGAGCCTTTGGCGGCGAAAATTACTCGGCAGATCCCCATTCCCACCATCGGCATTGGCGCCTCGGTGGATTGTGACGGGCAAATTTTGGTCTTGGAAGACATGCTCGGTTTGAACCCGGGCGTCGCGCCAAAATTCGTCAAACTCTACGGCGATCTTGGCGCACAAATCGAAAAGTCAGTTGCAGATTATGCCGAAGAGGTGCGCGCGCGCAGCTTCCCCGGTGAAGATCATATTTATCGCTAGACAATGAGACACGGCATCTGGACACCAACGCCTATGCGGATGACAAGGGGATGGCAAAAACTTGCCTGCATCTTTTTTTGCATCGCACTCTGCGCCGGGCCGGTGATGGCCAACGCGCCGCAAAAAGGCAGCGTAACAAAATTGCCCATACCGCGCTACGTCTCCTTAAAGGCCAGTGAAGGCAATGTGCGGCGCGGACCCTCGCTCACCCACCGCATTGATTGGATCTTGAAGCTGCGCAACATGCCGCTGCAGGTCGTGGCCGAACATGGCCATTGGCGCAAAGTGCTGGATTTTGAGGGCGCGGGCGGCTGGATCCATTATTCGCTGCTGTCGGGGGGCCGCACCGTCATGATCGTGCAGGACTATGTGGATCTGCGCAATCAACCGGCAGATGAGTCCTTGGTCACCGCCCGACTTGAACGCAACGTGCTGGCGCAGCTTTTGTCCTGCAAACCCAATTGGTGCCGGCTGTCGTCAGCAGGCTACAAAGGCTGGGCCCCCAAAACCGCGCTTTGGGGTGTCACAAAGACAGAGGCCTTCGACTAGGCTATAATCCACGATTGTGCAGCAAGGCGGTTGCATCCGGCAATTTTCCACGAAATGCCACATAAAGCTCTTGTGCATCCGCGCTGCCACCCCGCGACAATATATTGTCCTGCAAAGCGCGTGCCCGTTCCAAATCAAACGGCCCACCCGCCTCCTCAAAGGATGCAAAAGCATCCGCATCCATCACCTCTGACCACATATAGCTATAATATCCGCTCGAATAGCCATCGCCTGCGAAAACATGGGCAAATTGCGGTGTCGCATGGCGCATCCCAATCGCCGCCGGCATGCCAATATCTGCCAATACTTCAGCTTGCCGCGCCATAGGATCTTGGGGAGCTGCAGTTTCATGGAAACTTAAATCCACAAGCGCAGAGGCTATATATTCCACGGTTTGAAATCCCATATCAAATGTCGCAGCCCCGAGCATACGTTTGAGCAGGTCATCCGGCATCGCCGCGCCGGTTCGCGCATGAATGGCAAATTTTTGCAAAACTTCAGGCACTTCAAGCCAATGCTCATATAGCTGGCTTGGCAGTTCAACAAAGTCGCGCGCCACTGAGGTGCCAGAAACGGCCGAATAGCTGACGTCGCTCAACATCTGATGCAGCGCATGGCCAAATTCATGGAACAAGGTGCGCGCATCGTCGAATGACAAAAGCGCAGGTGCCCCGCCGGAGGGTTTGGCAAAGTTGCAAACATTGATCACAATGGGCGCGCGCGGGCTTGGCCTCTTGCGCTGGCTTTGCAACGCGCTGCACCAAGCGCCCGATCTTTTGCCGCTCCGGGCAAAGTAATCGCCAATGAACAAGGCGACATGCGCGCCGTCGCGGCATACCTCCCAAACCCTGGCATCCTTGTGATGCAAGGGCAAAGACAGCTCTTGAAACGTCAGGCCGAACAGGCGCTGCGCACAGTCAAAAGCTGCTGCAATCATTTGATCCAATTGCAAATAGGGCTTCAACTCCGCCTCATCTAGATCGTGATCCGCCCGGCGGCGCTTTTGCGCATAGTAACGCCAGTCCCAAGCCATAAGGGGGCCATTCAGCCCATCTTCGGCCATCATTTGGATCAAGATCGCCCCATCCGCCTCTGCCCGCGCCTTGGCCGGATGCCAGACCTGCATCAGAAGGTCACGCACACGGGCCGGTGTCTTGGCCATCTGAGTTTCCAATTTAAACTCTGCAAAACTCTTATAGCCAAGCAAGGCCGCCTGCTCTTGCCGCAGCCGCAGGGTTTCGCGGACAATCTCCCGATTGTCCGTCTCACCCCCATTGGCGCCCCGCGCGGCCCAGGCTTTATAAGCCGTCTCGCGCAGGTCGCGGCGGTCGGAAAATTCCAAAAACGGCACGATCAAAGACCGCGATAGGGTAACCACAGGCCCATCCAGGCCCTTCTCCTGCCCCGCCGCTTTTGCGGCCTGCAACACAAAATCAGGCAGGCCCGCGAGATCATCCGTCTGCAATGGCAGGGTCCAATCCCTTTCATCGGCCAGTAGATTTTGCATGAAGGACGTGCCCAGGCTGGCAAGCCGTGATTTGATCTCAGCCATGCGCGCGGCCTCTGCCCCGGTTAGCTTGGCCCCGGCCCGAATGAAGTCCCGGCGCGTCAACATCAAAACCCGCTCTTGCTCGGGCGACAGTCCCAAAGAGGCACGGCGCGACCAAAGATCTTCGATCCGCGCAAATAGGGCGACATCCGAAGTGACAGCAGAGGCATAGGCCGACAGCTTCGGCGCGAAATCCCGTTGCAGCTCTTCGCGCAATGGCGTGCTATCGGTGCTGGCTAAGGTGTAAAACGCGGCGGCGAGCTGATTGAGCGGCTCTTCGGCCACTTCCTGCGCCTCAATGGTGTTTTCAAAGCTGGGCGCGTCTGAGCGCTTCGCAATGGCCTGCATTCCTGAGCGCGCTTGCGCCAGTGCTGCATACATAGCGGGGGCAAAATCGGCGTTTGATATGGCATCAAAAGGCGCGAGGCCAAAAGGGGTGTTCCAGGGGTCAAGCAGGTTCATATCAAGACTTTCCATCCGAAGAATTTGCACCGCAAATCGGGCAATCGGCCCGCGGTTTGGTTTTTATCACACGGTTTTGCGCGTCGAGCACATTGTAAATTGCCATCTGGCCACGCAATGGCCTGCCCGCGCCCAAGAGATATTTCAGCGCCTCAGCCGCCATGAGGCTGCCAACAATCCCCGGCAGGGCCGCAAAGACCCCGGCCTGCGCACAGCTGGGGGCCAACTCCGGCTTGGGCGCGCTGGGAAACACACATTGATAGCACGGACCAGAGCGCGCCGGATCAAACAGCGCCAGCTGCCCTTCCCATTGGCTCAAGGCTCCGCTGACCAAGGGTTTTGCGCGCGCCACGCAGGCTGCGTTCACCACATAGCGCGTCTCGAAATTATCCGTGCCATCCAGCACAATATCATATTGACCAATCAGCTCTTCAACACTCTCGCCAGTGAGGCGATGGTTGTAACTGTTGACAGCCACATAGGGATTTAGCTCGCCAATGGCCCGCGCCGCAGAGGTGACCTTGGCGCGGCCAATATCTGCATCACGGTGAATAACTTGCCGCTGCAAGTTGCTGGCCGCCACTGTGTCATCATCCACAACACCGATGGTTCCAACCCCGGCAGCCGCCAAATATTGCAGCGCCGGCGCGCCAAGCCCGCCCGCACCGATCACCAAGACCTTGGCGCCGCGCAGACGCATCTGCCCTGCCCCGCCAATCTCGGGCATGACGATATGACGCGCATAGCGCTCCAACTCGGCTTCAGACATCGCGTCATCTGCGGGGCGCACTGGCGGCGCCGCGCGGGAGCGCAATCTGCGCAGGCCCAGCCGATAGATCCAAATAATCGCCACAAAAGCCGCGATGATGGCCCAAAGCTCCCAGGAGCCTCCTGTGTTTTGCCGCAACGGATGAGCCGCGGGCAAAATCAGATGGGCTAAAATCACCCCCACAAACACCGCTGCAATCATACCCCATCGTTGCCGGTTCGGCGCGCCCATAGCCCAGCCAATCCCCCAAAGTACCGCACAAACGGTGCCAACCAGTATCATGAGCGGCGCCCTGTGGAGCCAAAGCCACCTGCACCACGGGGCGTCGTGTCGAGCTTTGACACCTCGGCAAATTCGGCCTGAACCACGGGCGCCACAATCATTTGCGCAATGCGGTCCCCATGTCGGACGGCAAAAGCCTCAGTGCCTGTATTGAGCAAAATCACCCCAAGCGGGCCTCTATAGTCACTGTCGATCGTACCGGGAGCATTTGCCAAGGTGATCCCGAATTTCAGAGCAAGCCCAGATCGCGGGCGAATTTGCACCTCATAGCCCGTAGGTATGGCCAGGCGCAGCCCGGTGCCGATCAAGGCCCGCCCGCCAGGCTGCAGGGTGACATCTGCGCGGTCGGGGAAATTAGCCCGAAGATCAGCGCCAGCGGCGCCCGTGGTGGCATAGGCCGGCAGGCCAAAGCTCACATCGGCCCCCGCCTCCCAGGTCATCTCAATCACTGGGTTCACGTCAATGCATCCGCGATGCGGAGCGCCAGCTGGCGCGCGACGTCGCTCTTGGGCATCTCATCCCAGGTTTCGGCTCCGGCCGCGCCTATGACAGTGACCTTGTTGCATGCACCGCCCATGATGCCGGTCTCAGGAGCCACATCATTAGCGACAATCCAATCGCAGCCCTTGCGCAAACGCTTTTCTGTTGCGTTTTCAATCACATTTTCGGTCTCTGCTGCAAAGCCCACAACCAATTGCGGCCTCATCTCATGCGCTGAAACGCGCGCCAGAATATCTGGATTTTCAGCAAACTTTAAAACCGGCAAATCGCCAGAGGATTTCTTTTTGATCTTTTGATCATGGGTGCCTGCAATGCGCCAATCCGCCACGGCTGCAGCAAAAACTGCCGCATCCACAGGCAAAAGCCTCTCAACCGCGGCCAACATCTCCTGCGCTGTTTGTACCGGATACACGTCAACGCCAGAGGGCGGCGGCACGCGCGCCGGACCTGTAACAAAGCTGACCCGCGCGCCCAGATCGCGCAGGGCCTCTGCGAGAGCCGCACCCTGTGCGCCGGAGGAGCGATTGGCGATGTAGCGCACCGGATCAATCGGCTCATGGGTCGGCCCAGAGGTGACCAGCACATGACGGCCCTCAAGTGGACCGCTGCAAAAAAAGCCCGCGACCTGCGCCAAAATCTCATCCACTTCTGCCATGCGACCGGGGCCGTATTCGCCACAGGCCATTTCTCCGTCATTGGGGCCGATGATCTGCACCCCATCCTCTTGCAATTGCTTCAAATTGCGCTGCGTGGCGGGGTGCTGCCACATGCGCACATTCATGGAAGGGGCAATCATCACAGCGGTATCTGTCGCCAAAAGCAGAGTTGTGGCCAGATCATCGGCCATTCCCTGCGCCATTTTGGCCATGATGTGTGCCGTGGCCGGCGCCACAAGAACAAGATCCGCCGCACGCGACAGCTCTATATGTCCCATCTGCGCTTCTTCGGTCAGGTCGAACAACTCAGTATAGACCTTGGACCGCGCAAGGGCCGCAATTGACAGGGGCGTGACGAATTGCGCGCCCGATTGCGTCAAGACCGGCGTGACGCGCGCGCCCTGTGCAATCAACCTGCGAATCAAATCTGGGGTTTTGACCGCGGCAATACCACCAGAGATGATTAAGAGAATGTGTTTTTCGTTCATAGCTTACAGTTACGCAGCCAGACCTCGCTCTGCAAGGTCTGGCACTGCCAAAAAGCTCACTGGAAAAATGCGCCTGCCTCGGGGGCCTGATCTTCCAGAGCCAGACGCATCTTTTTAAACGCGGCCGCTTCCACCTGTCTGATCCGCTCTTTTGACAGACCCAATTCTTCGCCCAGGCTCTCCAAAGTGCGCGGCACCTCAATCAATTTCCGCTCCCGCACGATATATCTTTCACGATCATTGAGCACGCTCATCGCTTGCAGCAACCATTTGCGCAGCGCCTCTTGGTCATGGTCAATCTCTACGATTTCAGCGGCCTGCGCGCTGTCATCTTCCAGCGCATCAATCCACTCGCGACCTTCGTCTTCGGTCGATTGCGTTGCATTAAGCGAAAAATCGGAGCCCGACAAACGGCCATCCATCATCTCCACATCATGCAGTGGCACGCCCAAATCCTGCGCAATCAGCTGCTGCAATTGATGCCGATCCAGCGTTTGGCCGGCGTTATTGGCATCGCGCTCAATCCGCGCCTGAATGCGCCGCATGTTAAAAAACAAAGACTTTTGCGGGCTGGTCGATCCCGTACGGACCATTGACCAATTGCGCATCACATATTCTTGCACAGAGGCTTTGATCCACCACACCGCATAGGTTGAGAACCGCACGCCGCGATCGGGATCAAATTTCTCTGCCGCTTTCATCAGGCCGAGACCGGCCTCTTGGATCAAATCTCCCATCGGCGCGCCATAGCGTTTGAACTTCGCAGCTTGCGAAATCGCCAGCCGCATATAGGCATTGATCAAACGGTGCAGGCTTTGCTCGCAGCGTTCGTCACGCCAAGCGTAGGCCAATTTCAACTCCGTTTCAGCGTCAAGCATCTCCGCTTTCATTGCAGTGCGCGGTAGAAAATTCTCTGTGCGGCCGTCTAAAGGCATGGGTTCGCCTCCCAATCAGTAAAAGATGAAAAACTTGTTATTCTCTTCTTACGCAGGTACATGCAGGTTGGATCACTCTTGGGGACATAATGCCTGCAGAAAACAAAACTCCAGCCCTACGCCTGGTGCTCGGCGGCGCAAATTCTGGCAAATCACGAGTTGCCGAACAGTTGATTGCCGCGACCGGCCGGCCCCGGCGCTATATCGCAACAGCCCAGGCTTGGGATGATGAAATGGGTGCAAAAATCGCGCAGCACCGCCTGCAACGCGGGTCCGATTGGACCACTGTTGAGGCGCCGCTGGATCTCATGGAGGCTCTGGCGGCAGCACAGCCGGACGAAATCGTGCTCCTCGATTGCGTCACGCTTTGGCTGAGCAATCTCATGATGGCCGAGCGGGATATTCAAACCGCTTGTGCCGCGCTTTGCACAGCTCTCACCCAGGCCCCCTGCCCTGTAATTGTGGTCAGCAATGAAGTTGGTCAAGGCATCACGCCAGACAATGCAATGGCGCGGGCTTTTGTCAAACACCAAGGCCACCTCAATCAAGATCTCGCCCGCCTGGCCCAGGAGGTGATCTTTGTCACCGCTGGCATCGCGCAAACCCTCAAGGCCACGCCATGAGCGATTGGTTTTGGATAAGGCACGGCCCGACCCATGAGAAAAATTTCACCGGCTGGCGCGACGTGCCGGCCGATCTGTCTGACCGCGCGTTGATCGACCGCCTAAGCGCGTATCTGCCGCCTGAGGCTGTGGTGGTGTCCTCTGATCTGACCCGCTCTGTCACCACCGCCGATGCCCTTGCCGGCGGGCGCACCCGACTGCCGCATGAAGCCGATCTCCGGGAGTTTCATTTTGGCGATTGGGATGGGCGGCATTGGTCAGATGTTGCACAGACCGATCCCCAATTGAGCCGCGATTTTTGGGAAAAACCCGGTGATATTATGGCCCCAAATGGCGAAAGCTGGAACATGGCCGCCGCCCGCGCCCGCCCGGTGGTCGACCGGTTGACTGCGGCCCATAACAGCATCATCGCCGTGGCGCATTTCGGCATCATCCTCACCCAGGTGCAACGCGCCCTGGACAGCAGCGCCTACGCCTGCCTGGCTCATAAAATCGACAATTTCAGCGTCACCCATTTGCGCGAAGACCAGGGCGAGTGGCAGGTGATTTGCATCAACCACTTGCCATAGGGGTCTTTTAACTACATATTTTAAATAATAAATCTTATTTTTGTCGCCTTATTGGACCCCAGAATGACCTATGATCTCTATATCGGCGACCGCACGTTCAGCAGTTGGTCTCTTCGCGGATGGTTGATGCTCAAATCTTTCGGCATCCCCTTCAAAAGCCATATTCTGGGGCTTTACAGCGGAACGTTAGAGGCCGATCTCGCCCCCTTCGCGCCCGCGCGTCAAGTTCCAGTTTTGAAAACGCCCAAAAGGCACATGATTTTTGATACGCTCGCCATAGCGGAAACACTTGCGCAGGCCCATCCAAAGGCCGGTCTATGGCCAGAAGATCCAGCACGGCGCGGCGCGGCACGCAGTCTTGTGGCCCAAATGCACAGCGGCTTTTCTGCCCTACGCACTCACTGCCCAATGAACCTGCAAAACGCTTGGGAAGAGTTTGAAGTTTCGGAAAATCTGTACGCCGATCTCGCTTACCTAGAAACCCTATAGAACTATGCTTTCAAGATGTCCGGCGATCAAGATTGGCTCTTTGGCGCCTATTCACTTGCCGATGTGTTTTTCGCCCCGGTTGCGGCACGAATTGCCTGTTATAAGCTGCCTGTCTCACAGCAAGCGCAGCAGTATGTTGACAAACATTTGGCCCATCAAGATTTTCGCCAGTGGCGCGCTATGGGACTTACGAAACACTACGATCCCTTTCCCTACAACATGCCCTGCGCCTCTGTGCCTTGGCCCGGCCCACGCACCATAGCGGCCGCAGTCGCCCAAGGGCCGTCTGAAAACGAAACCTGCCCTTATTCGGGTGATGCGGTGACCGATTTTTTACGCATTGATGGCCGCGTTTTTGGCTTTTGCAATCCGTTTTGCCGCGACAAGACTCTGGTTGATCCCGCCGCCTGGCCGGAGTTTATGGTGCTATACTCGACCGCCAAAGCCTAAGGCGCCGTTCACCTTTCGTAAACCATGATGACCTATGCTCGCTTAACCCGTAACCACACAGGGCCAAGCCGATGGTGGCCGTTACCTATACAGTTGCATTTCATGGGGTGGAGGCCCGACCGGTTGAGGTGCAATGCGCCGTGGCGCCTGGTCTGCCCAGTTTTCAAATCGTCGGGCTGGCCAATAAAGCTGTTAGTGAGGCACGCGAGCGGGTCAGAGCCGCGCTTGACGCCCTCTCGATTGCCCTCCCCTCCAAGCGGATCACGGTGAACCTGTCACCGGCCGATATGCCCAAGGAGGGTTCACATTTCGACCTTCCCATTGCGGTGGCCCTCCTCTCAGCCCTGGGCATGATCCCGCAGGAGGAGATTGGTGCCTGCGTTCTCATGGGTGAGCTGGCTTTGGGGGCGATCTGGTACAGGTCGCCGGCTGCCTGCCCGCGGCGCTCACCGCTGCCAGTGACGAGCGCAGCTTGATTTGCCCCAAAGCCTCGGGCGCCGAAGCCGCTTGGGTTGAGGCCGCCGCGGTCTTCGCCGCGCCCAACCTTGCCGCTGTCCTGCACCACCTCACCGGGCAAAACCTTCTTAAACTAGCGCAACTGGGCGAGGTGACGACCGGGCAATCCGCCAAAGATCTGTCCGACGTCAAGGGCCAAGAACGGGCCAAACGCGCCTTGGAAATTGCAGCGGCCGGGCGGCATCACATGCTGATGGTGGGCCCACCGGGATCTGGAAAATCCATGCTGGCGGCGCGCCTGCCCGGCCTCCTACCGCCGCTCAGCCCTGCCGAAGCGCTCGAAACCTCCATGATTCACTCCCTAGCCGGATTACTTGATGAGGGGGGAATCTCTCGCGAGCGCCCGTTTCGCGAACCCCATAGCACCGCCTCCATGGCCGCGATCATCGGCGGAGGTCGCAGTGCAAAACCGGGGGAGGTCTCCTTGGCGCACAATGGGGTCCTGTTTATGGATGAGTTTCCGGAATTTCCGCGCCACGTCTTGGAAACCCTGCGCCAACCGATTGAAACGGGTGAAGTGATGGTCGCGCGTGCCAATGCCCATGTGAAATATCCAAGTCGCTTCATGCTTATTGCTGCCGCCAATCCCTGCCGTTGTGGCTATATGTCTGATCCCGCAAGGGCCTGCGCCCGCGCCCCGGAATGCGGCGCTGACTATCTGGGCCGCATATCTGGCCCGCTGCTGGATCGGTTTGACCTGCGGGTTGATGTGCCGCCTGTCGCCTACAGCGATCTTGAGCTGCCTTGTGACAGCGAGCCAAGTGCCGAGGTGGCGCGGCGCATCGCTGCCGCCCGTGACCGGCAAGCCACGCGATATGCCGAAACTTTGCACTGTACGGTCAATGCAGATGCCGAAGGGTCCGTATTGCAAAAGTTCGCAACGCCCAGCCTAGACGGTCAGGCGCTCTTGCTCGAAATTGCGGAACGTTTTGGCCTAACAGCGCGGGGCTATCATCGTGTGATGCGGGTCGCGCGCACCATTGCGGATTTGGCCGGCAGTGAGGCGGTGGAACGGGCCCATATTGCAGAAGCGGGCAGCTTTCGCCTGCCTACGGGACAAATCCGATCTCAGCCGCGCAACAGTCGAAAAGCCGCCGCTGCCGCCCAGCCAGAGAAAATGGCAATGGCCAATGACAGCAGGCCATAAACCACCGGACGCTCATGGGCCAAATTATACAGCCAACGCTCGATGCCAACCTTATGCACATCGATTGCGGTCTGATACTGCGACACAACCTCGCCGTCGCGCATCACGAAAATACGCGCCGAATAGGCACCTTCCACCAAATTTGACGGCAGTGAAACAGAGGTTGAGAACAAGGTTTGCTCTTGCAGCTGCACCGAGCCCGGCAGCATTTGATACAGCCCCTGCTCTTCGCGTACGCGCACCAGAGCTTCGGTAAATTGATCTTTGTTGTTCGTGCTGGGAGGAACGGCCACCGCTCGGATCAACTGGCGTACAGAGATTTGATGCCACAGATCTGATGCCTCGCTGACCACGCGGTCAAAAGGTCCGGTGGTGGCCACCGCATAAAAACTGGGCGCCAGATCGACATCAAAAGCCTCTACATTGACCCAAATGCCCAAACGTTTGTCCTTACGGCGCACGGTGACGGGATTGCGTGGGCTGGCGATGGTGACAACAACATCGAGATCACCGGCCGAACTGGCTGCGGTTTCATGTTTCAAAGCACCGAAGATCAAGATTTCCGACCCATTGAAAAACGCAGTGATCCCGATTTCGTTTTTCGACATGCCCAGAACAATATCCTGCGCCGAGACCGGGCCAGAGAGGGCCAGCAGAGCAAAAAGCAACCTTGCGAAAAACCCTTGCATCAATGGCCTCCCGCAACGCCGAGGCTAAACAGTTCTGCCGGCTCTACGATCAGGTCCAAAGCCAGCTTGCCGCAGACCAAAAGCACCATCAGCGCGAGAAGGATTCGCAGCTGTTCAGCTTTGAGCTTGGCGCCGATCATAGTACCGAATTGCGCGCCAATGACCCCGCCAATCAAGAGCAATACCGCCAGAACCATATCCACTGTGTAATTGGTGGTGGCATGCAGCATAGTGGTAAATGCTGTGACAAAGATGATCTGAAACAGCGATGTGCCCACCACGACTTTTGTCGGCATGCCCAGCAGGTAAATCATCGCCGGAACCATGACGAAACCGCCGCCCACGCCCATGATCGCGGCCAAGACACCTACGGCGACGCCAACAACGATGGGTGGGATTATAGAAATATACAGACCCGACACACGGAACCGCATTTTAAACGGTAGACTATGCACCAAACCGCGTTTTTTGCGCGGCTTGGACACGGCCACCTGTTTCGATTTGCGCAGCGCCCGCAGGCTTTCGGCAAACATCAAGCTGCCAACGACACCCAAAAACAGCACGTAGCACAATTTGACCAAGAGATCGACCTGGCCCAAACTTTTGAGGTAATTGAACACAACCACACCAAGCGCCGCACCGACCAACCCGCCAATGAGCAGCACCCCGCCCATTTTGAAATCCACCGTTTTGCGTTTCACATGCGCCAAAACGCCAGAGAAGGAGGAGGCCACGATTTGATTGGCTTCTGTGGCAACGGCCACCGCAGGGGGGATGCCGATGAAAAACAAAAGCGGTGTCATCAAAAAGCCACCGCCAACGCCGAACATGCCCGAAAGAATCCCCACCAACCCGCCGAGCCCCAACAGGACAAAGGCATTCACAGAGACTTCAGCAATGGGCAGATAGATATACATGGCGCCGCATAGCCCTAACGCTGGTCTCGGGCAAGGGGGTGGAGAGGCTCGGCGTGAAATCTGCGCTAAAAACGCCCGTGTGGCCTTATCATCATCTGAAATTTGGCCTTATTTCTCTTTGACGTAGGCCACCCCGCCCGACCGGGGCGGAATGGCTTTGCCGACGAAGCCTGCAAGGACCACGACGGTCAGCACATAGGGCAGAGATTGGATGAAAACCACGGGGATCTTGATCATACTGCCCAGTCCTGCGCTCCAGCTGCTCAGGGTGATCAAGGCCGCCACAAGCGCAAGCCCCAAGCCCAAACCACCCAAAACGATGCGATCGAGCAAGGTTTTGTGGCGCACATAGGCGAAAAGGCCCAGCCCAAGCGCAAAAAGCACCCCACTCATCGCCCAAGCGGGCAGGAGAATGTTTTGGAAACGGTTGTCCACGGCAAAGAAAAATCCAAACAACAAACACGCGCCAAGCGCATACCAAGGCCGCCATTTGGCGAAGATCAAAGCAGCCAAGGCAATGAACCCGCGGCCGGCGGACATATCTTTCACGAAACCAGCTTGCAGCGCCGTGGCCATATAGGCTCCGGCAATGCCACATAAAACGCCGCAAATACCGACAGCGGCGTAACGCAGGCCCACAACAGAAATCCCCGCCGTGTCCACAGCAGCCGGGTTTTCCCCGACAGCCCGCAAGCGCAAGCCAAAGCGGGTTTTGTACAACACAAACCACGTCAAAGGCACCATCAATAGCGCCACATAGACCAGCAAGGAATGCCCCGAGAGAAGCTCCGAATAAAGCTGCATGACAGGTCCGGCCTCTGAAATCTCTTTCGCCGGCACAGCGCCCGGCAGGTTGAGAGGTTCAAAACGTCCTCCAGAAAGGAGCGGCGGTGTGCGCCCGCCTTGGCCAAACCAATCTTGCGAAATCACCACCGTTAGTCCTGCAGCCAAAAAGTTAATCGCGACACCAGAAATGATCTGATCGCCGCGTAGGGTGATAGAGGCCAGGCCATGAATGGCCGAGAGCAAGAGCGAGGCACCAACCCCAGCCAAGAGTCCCAACCAGACAGATCCGGTTGTCGCGGCAATCGCCGCCGACAGAAAGGCCGCCGCCAGCATTTTCCCTTCAAGACCAATGTCAAAAATCCCAGCGCGCTCCGAAAACAATCCGGCCAGACAGGCCAAAAGCAATGGCGTGGCCAAACGCAGGGAGCTGTCTAACACTTGCAAGAGCGTGAGAAAATCCATTGTTCTATCCCCCCCGCCGCAGGCTTAAAAACAAGCGCTCAAGTGGGCGGCGCACCATTAAGGTCAAGGCGCCGGTGAACAAGATCACCAAGGCCTGGATCACCACGATCAACTCGCGCGGAATTTTTGTCCACAGCGCCAATTCCGCGCCGCCTTGGTACAAAAAGCCGAATAGCAATGCCGCGAGAAACACCCCAAGCGGGTGACTGCGCCCCATCAAGGCCACGGCGATTCCGATAAAGCCGGCCCCTTCGGTGAAGTTCAAAATCAACCGCTCACTTTCGCCCTGTGTTGTGTTGATGGCCATCATGCCGGACAAAGCGCCCGAGATCATCATGGCCACCATAATGATTTTCACCGATCCAATGCCCGCATAGCGCGCCGCCGGTTCTGATTTACCCATCGCGCGAATTTCATAGCCCAAAGGCGTGCGCCAAATCAAAAACCAAACCAACACACAGGCCACCAGCGCAAGGAAAAAACTGACATTCGCAGGGGCGGCGCGAAACATTTTTTCGAAGCCCAAAAGCCCCGCCATATCCTCAAAGGTTGGCAAATGGGTGGCGGCTGGAAAGTTTGCTGTGGCCGGGTCCATGCTGCCCTTCGGCTTTAACGCGCCGACCAAGAAAAAGTTCAAAACCCCGGCTGCAATGAAATTGAACATGATTGTTGTGATAACAATGTGGCTGCCGCGTTTGGCCTGCAGATAGGCCGGAAGTCCCGCCCAAATCATACCGAAGAAGGCCGCACCAAGCGAAGCCCCGATGATGGCAAAGCTCCAATGGGGCCATGGGATGAACAGACACACCAGCGCCACACCAAGCCCGCCCATCGCGGCATGAAAAGCCACGGAGACCGCAAGCCCCGTGAAGATGAAATTGGTGGTATAATAGAGCATATAGCCCCAGCCCGAAGATCGCAGCAACGTGCCCTCAATCATGAGCTTAAGCGCGGCGACTGGGCTTTCACCGATCGCCAGGATCAGTAACGCCGACAGAAGCGCCGCGATGATCAGCGAAATCAGAGGGACAAGAACCACATCCGCCCATTTTGGCATTACACCCATAATTGCGCTCCACAGTTTTGCACGGCCTGTCGGTTCAAACTCACGCCGAGGCCTCCCCTGTCACACCGGCCATTAAAAGGCCAAGCTCTTTTTCATTGGTATCTGCCGGATCACGTTCACCCATGATCTGGCCATCAAACATCACCGCAATGCGGTCAGAGAGCGAGAGAATTTCATCCAGCTCCACAGACACCAGCAAGATCGCCTTGCCCTGATCGCGCAGCGCAACAATTTGTTGATGGATAAACTCAATCGCACCGATGTCGACGCCGCGTGTGGGTTGTCCGATCAAAAGCAAATCCGGGTTGCGCTCAATCTCACGCGCAAGAACAATTTTTTGTTGATTGCCGCCAGAGAAATTCTGGGCTGTCAAATTGGGATTGTGCGGGCGCACATCGAAGCGCTGCATTTTCGCGGCAGTTTCCGCCTTAATCGCCGCATTGTCCATAAAAAACCGATTGGCCTGATGCGCCGGGTCACGATGGTAGCCAAAAACAGCATTTTCCCAGGCCATAAAGTCCATGATCAGACCTTCGCGCTGACGATCCTCGGGCACATGGGCGATGCCATTGGCCCGCCGGGATTGCCCGTCACTGTCTGCGCCTGTCAAATCCAAGGCGGCACCGTTGACTTTCACCGAACCTGTGGCGGTTTGATAGCCACCCAAAACTTCCAGCAATTCAGACTGCCCATTGCCCGCCACCCCGGCGATGCCCAGAATTTCACCGGCACACAGTGAGAGGCTCACATCCTTCAGCCGCGCGACCCCAGCATCATCCACCACATTCAGACCGCTGATCTCCAGCACTTGATGTTTGGGCTGCGCTGGCGTTTTATCCACCCGCAGCAAAACCTTCCGCCCAACCATCAGTTCCGCCAAATTTTCAGGGCTTGTTTGTGAGGTCTTCACCGTCGCCGTCATCTCACCGCGCCGCATCACGCTCACCGTATCGGTGATATCCATAATCTCCCGCAGCTTATGGGTGATGAGAATGATGGTTTTGCCCTCTTCGCGCAGCCGCCCCAAAATACGAAACAGCTGATCGGCTTCCGTTGGGGTCAATACGCCGGTGGGTTCATCGAGGATCAATATATTGGCCCGGCGGTACAGCGCTTTGAGGATCTCAACCCGCTGCTGCATACCCACGCCAATCTCCTCAATCACCGCATCTGGGTCTACGTTCAGCTCATATTCCGCAGCCAATTCCGCCAATTCCGCCCGCGCCTTGCGCAGGGAGGGCGCTAAGAAGGCTCCGCTTTCCGCACCAAGGACGATATTTTCAAGAACGGTGAAATTCTCAACCAGTTTAAAATGTTGGAACACCATGCCGATCCCGGCAGAAATCGCAGCTTGGCTGTCCGGGATCGCCGTTTTCTTGCCTGAGATAAAAATCTCGCCCGCGTCTGCTTTGTAAAACCCGTAAAGGATCGACATAAGGGTTGATTTGCCAGCACCATTCTCGCCGATAATACCATGAATGGTTCCAGGCATGACACGGATTGAGATGTCTTTATTGGCCTGCACAGGCCCAAAGGCCTTGGAAATGCCCTGTAATTCAATCGCTGGCTGGCTCATCAAAATCCCTTTGTCAACAAAGGCCGCGCCAACTCAATGGCGCGGCCTCTCAATCTTGGCCTGTTCGCAGGTCCTTTAGAAGGACAAGGCTGGGCAGGTTTCGTCGGAGGTATAGTCATGCACGGACAATGAGCCCGCAGTGATGGCCGCCGCCGCCGCCTCTACAGCGCTTTGCATATCTGCAGACACCAAAGATGCGTTGAACTCATCCAGAGCGTAGCCGACGCCACCATTGGCCACGCCCATTTGGAAATTGCCTGTTTCCAGCGCATCGCCTTGGCTGAAGGCTTCGTAAACCGCATTGTCCACGCGCTTCAGCATGGAGGTCAGAACCTTGCCGGGGTGCATGTAGTTTTGATTGCTGTCTACACCGATGGACAAAATGCCCTCATCCGCCGCGGTTTGCAAAACGCCAACGCCGGTACCACCAGCCGCAGCAAAGACCACATCCGCACCTTGGCTGATCTGCGCTTTGGTCAGCTCAGAGCCTTTTACCGGATCATTCCAAGCGGCCGGGGTTGTGCCGGTCATATTGGCAATGATTGTTGCATCGGCATTAACCGCCTTCACGCCCTGCGCAAAGCCGCAGCCAAAGCGACGGATCAGTGGGATATCCATGCCACCAACAAAGCCGACAGTGCCCGTTTTAGAAGCCTGTGCGGCCAGCATACCGACAAGGTAGGAGCCTTCATGCTCGTTAAATCCAATGCCGCGCACGTTGGGCATGCTCAACCAGTTCACATCAATCACCGCAAACTTTGTGTCCGGATAATCTGGCGCGACTTTACCCAGCGCATCGGCGAAGGCAAAGCCAGCCATGACGATCGGATTAGAGCCAGCTTCCGCAAAGCGCCGCAAGGCTTGCTCGCGCTGGGCCTCATTTTGCAGCTCAATCTCGCGGAACGATCCGCCGGTTTCATCCGCCCAGCGCTGCGCGCCCTGGAACGCGGCCTCGTTGAAAGATTTGTCAAATTTACCGCCAAGATCAAAGATGATAGCAGGGTCAGCCAATGCAGCAGTGGCGCTCAAAGCCACAGCAGCAGCGCTGCCAAGAATAGTTTTCATAAAGCTCATAAGAGTCTCCCATAAATAGCGACAACCCAGCAGACAGAATCCTACGGGTCAAAAGCAAGCAGATCCTTCGATCATGACCAAATAAGCCCGTTCTGCCAAGGGAGCGTCAATATAAATTTATCCTTTTATTAAGAAAATCACAGTTGAAACCTGAAAGCTCCCCGAGGAGTTCAAATATAAAACAATTTAAGTCAGTGATTTACGAAGGATCAGCGCGTCGCATTGCGTGCCGTCGCGCCGCTGATAATAGCCTGATCGGCGGCCAACCTGCTCAAATTCTAAGCTTTTATAGAGCCCAAGGGCCGGCACATTGTCCGCGGCCACTTCCAAAAACACGGAGCGCGCGCCCAAAACTGCCGACGCCTCACAAAGCGACAGCATCACTTGCCGCGCCAAACCCCGCCTTTGCGCCTCTACGGCGCAGGCAACAGTAAGGATTTCAAGCTCATCAAGCACCAAACGTCCCATCGCAAAACAGCCTGGAACCGCCCGCACATGCACGCCGGGCTGCGCCATAAGATGTTGAAACTCATCTGCGGACCACGGGCGCGCATTGACAAAGGCAGAGCGGTGAATCCGCGCGAGATCTGCGGCCAAAACAGGCGTGTTAGGCGGCAACAGGGCGCACTTCGACCACTTCCGGGATATAATGGCGCAGCAAATTCTCTATGCCCATTTTCAGCGTCAGAGTGGACGAGGGGCAACCGGCACAAGCGCCTTTCATATGCAGGTAAACGATGCCCCGATCAAAACCGTGAAAGGTGATATCGCCGCCATCTTGCGCCACCGCCGGGCGCACGCGTGTGTCCAAAAGCTCTTTGATCTGCACCACAATGGATTCATCGGCGGCATCATAATCGCCCTGCGCGACTGCGCCAGATTGACCGTCTGTCAGCATAGGCGCGCCAGATTGGAAATGCTCCATAATCGCACCCAACAAAGCCGGCTTGATATGATCCCACTCCATGTCATCCGTTTTGGTCACCGTGACAAAATCAGAGCCCAAAAACACGCCCGTCGTGCCGGCAACTGCAAACAATCGCTGCGCCAAGGGGCTGGCAGAGGCGCTCTCGGCCGATGGGAAATCCGCCGTGCCCATGTCCATGACAGATTGCCCAGGCAAAAATTTGAGCGTTGCAGGGTTTGGGGTACTCTCGGTTTGAATGAACATGAAGCTGCCTTCCGGTTATCGTGCCGCAAATATGTGCTGCGGACCGTTCAATGTCAAGTTTTTAGAATTATTCTAACTATGGGCTACACTAGCTCAAAGCTTCTAATTGTTCTTTGCTTAAAGACCCCGGCACAATCACAATCGGCACGTCCAAACTGCCGGAAGATTTTGACAATTGGGTTACCAAGGGCCCTGGCCCTTTCCGATCTGTCGCCGCGCCCAACACTAGGATATCCACCTCGTCATCATCGCGAATTTGCGACAAAATTTCCGGCACGATCTCGCCCTCGCGAATCACCAGCTCGGGATCAACCCCGTGTTTCTCGCGCATCCACTTGGCAAAGACCTCGTAATGCGCCTCAATCCGCGCTCGGGCCTCTTCGCGCATAATTTCTCCGACACCGATCCAATGATTGAACTCCTCAGGTGGAATCACCGCGAGAATTTCCACCCGCGCACCGGTGTTTTGCGCCCGCATGGCCGCAAAGCGCATCGCGTTCAAACATTCGGTGGAATTGTCCAGCACAACCATAAATTTACGCATCACAGGCCTCCATTCGATCCGCATCATGCCCGGAGCCGCGCCCGCCCGCAACGCCAAATTGCGACAGCTATAAAATATTTAACCTATTGCCCCAGGCGGTTTGCAGCCCAAAGCCCCGAACCCCGCGGGCACACACCAGGGCGCAAATTCAGAGCCCTAGCGCAACATCCCGACGATATCGTAGGTTTGTTGCAAGATCGGAGCGGCCAAAGCCCGGCCACGTTCAGCGCCGCGGGCCAAAATACGGTCAATCTCATCGGGTTCTTGCATCAGGCGCGACATTTCGCCGGAGATCGGCGCCAGCTTTGAGACGGCCAAATCTGCAAGCTTTGGTTTGAATGCGCCAAATTGCTGCCCGGCAAATTCATCAATCACCGCCTGCGGTGTCATCTCATTCAGCGCAGCGTAGATATTTACCAAGTTGCGCGCCTCTGGCCGGCCGTCCAACCCCTCGAGCGTTTCCGGCAATGCTTCGGCATCGGTTTTCGCCTTTTTGATTTTCTTGGCCAAAGCATCCGCATCATCGGTCATATTCAAACGGCTCATATCGCTGGGATCAGACTTGGACATTTTCTTTGTCCCATCGCGCAGGCTCATAACCCGCGTCGCCGCCCCCTCAATCACCGGTTCGGGAATTGGGAAGAAATCCACACCAAAATCATTGTTAAACTTCGTCGCAATATCGCGTGTCAGCTCGAGATGCTGCTTTTGATCTTCGCCCACGGGAACATGGGTGGCGTGGTAGATCAATATATCCGCCGCCATCAAAGCCGGGTAGCCAAAAAGACCAAGCGAGGCATTCTCACTATTCTTGCCCGCCTTGTCTTTCCACTGTGTCATGCGCTTCATCCAGCCCATGCGCGCCACGCAGTTGAAAATCCAGCCCAGCTGCGCATGTTCTGGTACCTGGCTTTGATTGAACAAGATTGATTTTTCAGGATTAATGCCAGCGGCTATGAAGCCGGCGCAGAGCTCGCGCGTGTTGCGGCGCAGGTCCGCTGGATCTTGCCAGACTGTGATCGCATGCAAATCAACCATGCAATAGACAGTTTCAAATCCGCCATTCTCTTGCATATCCACAAATCGCTTCATCGCGCCCAAGTAATTGCCCAAAGTCAGCCCACCTGAGGGTTGGATTCCTGAAAATACGCGCGGAATAAACTTTTCGGTCATGAGGGCCTCGGCTCTAGAATTCAGTCTTCACATCGCATAATGAGCAAGGTCGAAGCCGTCAAGGAAGCACAGCATGTCCGACTCCCCTCCCCCCGCCGTCAATCCCCTACCGCCCGCGGTGATTGTCCTGTTTTTGGCGGTGGTCATCGGCGAGGCCTATATCGCCGGCGCCGAGGCGCAGCTTTGGGGTCAATTTGATGCCCGCATCGGCCTCATAAGGCAATTTGCCTTCCTCCCTGAGGGGTTTGAACGGGCCGTATCGGCTGGTATTTGGCAGCCCGAATTATTTTGGCGCATGCTCACCTATCCCTTCGTTCATGACGCCGTTATGCAGTCCATTTTGGCCTCGGTATTGATTTTGGCCCTGGGAAAATTCGTGGGCGAGATCCTGGGCAACACGGCTGTGTTCGCGATTTTCGGCATCTCTTCGGTATGCGCCGCCCTTGGATACGCCCAGTTCACCTCAAGCACATATCCGCTCTTTGGCGGCCACCCGCCGGCCTATGGGTTGATCGGCGGCTTTAGCTTCGTGCTATTTAGCCGTGCGGAGGGCCTGCTCAGCCACCAATTGCGCGCCTTTCGCATGCTCGGGCTTTTGATGGCAATCAACATCAGCTTTTCCTTGTTCAGCAGCGGGCAGACGCTTTGGGTGGCGGAGCTATGTGCCGCCGTGGCGGGCTTTATCTCCGCCGCGTTGATCCAGCCGGGCGGGCTTGCCAGCCTGGTGGCGAAGTTTCGGCGTCATTGATCCATTGCCAATCAGTCCGCCCGGCGGATCATTTGCCGCAATTGCGCAAGGCTAAAGGCCCCAAGTAGGCGACCGGCCAGCGCGTAGCTGAGCCCCGCCACCCCTAAAATCACTGCCAGACCCAGCAGCCGTAGACCGGCCATTTGCAAGACGGGTTCCAAAGCGCGGGCCGTGATCCAAACCACTGCGCCCATCACCAGGCTGGCCAAAAGAATGCGGAACGACCTTTTGCGCAACTGCGCATCCCAGCTTGCCGCCGCACCAAAACGCCGCGCCCCCCACCACAGGCAAACCAGCATGGCCCAGCCGGCACAAGTTGCCCCATAGGCTGCCGCCGTAAACCCGATATATCGGCTCAAGCCGATTGCCACCACGGCATTAACCACCAATGCAACAAGGGCAAAGTTAAATGGCGACCTTGTGTCTTCCCGGGCGAAAAACACCGGCTGATAGAGCTTTTGCAACACAAAGGCCGGCAAGCCCAATCCGTAAATCGCAGTGGCCAGGGCTGTGGCTTGGGTATCACTGGCCACAAATGCCCCTCGCTCGAACAATACCGAGACCAATGCCGAAGGGATCACAACCAAGGCCACCGTGCAAGGAATGGTCAAAAGCAAAGACAGCTCGGCTGCGCGGTTGAAGGCCTCTTGCCCGCCCGCCTCATCGCCAATACGCAACCTCCGTGACAGATCCGGCAGGAGCACAATGCCAATGGCAACCCCCACCACACCCAGTGGCAGCTGATACAACCGATCAGCATAATAGAGCCAGGCATTGGCTCCTTCAAAATAACTGGCAATCTGCCGACCCACCAGCAAGTTGACCTGCACAACCCCGCCGGCCAGCGCGGCAGGGGCTGCGATCATCGCCAAACGCTTGAGCTCGGGCGTCATTTTCGGCCAGCGCGGCAACAGCCGAAACCCCGCCCGGAGCGCCGCAACCCAGAGCACGGCCAGTTGCGCAATCCCCGCCAAAGGCACGCTCCACGCCAGGGTTAAACCGATATCCCAGCCCAACCACTGCGCCGCAAACAGCGCCAAAATAAAGCAAATATTCAGTAAAACAGGCGCAGCCGCAGCTGCCACAAACCGCCCCGCTGAATTGAGCACACCCGAAATCAAGGCGGCGAGCGAGATGAAAAGAATGTAGGGAAAGGCAATTCGGCCAAACACCACAGTTAGATCAAAGCGTGCATCGCCGACAAAACCGCTTGCCATGGCCCAAACCAAATAGGGCATTGCCAGCATCGCAAGCGCGTTCAGCACGATAAGCACAAGTGCCAACATCGAGAACGCGTCCCGAGCAAACTCCAGCGGCCCATCACCCGAGGCCAGCTTCTTTGAAAACATCGGTACGAAGGCGATATTAAACGCCCCTTCGGCGAAAAACCTACGAAACAGATTGGGCAGAGAAAAGGCCAGGAAAAACGCCTCTGCCACCGGAGAGGCCCCAAGAGCGCCCGCAATCAAAACATCGCGCAAAAACCCCATGACACGCGACACCAAGGTCCAAAACCCGACCGTAAAGACCCCCCGCATCATCGTCATGATAGCGCCCTCGTCGCGCCTTGCTTCAAAGCATCCCGCAGTTTTTGCTCCAAACTGTCCCGCTTGGCCTTGGAATGCAGCTTCAGCCCGAACATGTCTTTGACGTAGAATGTATCGACCACCTGTTCACCATAGGTGGCAATCACCGCGCTGGAAATATTCACATTGGCCGCGGCCAGCGTGCGGGTCAGGTCATAAAGCAGTCCGAGGCGGTCGCGTGTATCAACCTCAATGATTGTGTATATTTCAGAGCCTTCATTGTCGAAACTGATCGAGGTGGGCACTTGAAACGCCCGCTCACGTTTCTTGATTTTATCACGCGATTGGATGGCCTCACGGGCCACAAGCGTGCCTTGCAAGGTCTCGTTAATCATCTTTTCCAACCGTCCAAGTCGCAGGTCCTCATAGGGGTGACCTTCCGCATCCTGCACCCAAAAAACCGCGGTGGCGTAGCCGTCTTTGCTGGTGAAGGTGCGCGCGTCGACCACATTCGCCCCGCTCAAGGCCAAAGCGCCACAAATCCGGCTAAACACCCCCGGGTGATCCCCCATCGCAAAGCAAATTCGCGTTGCGTCGCGATCTTCATCGGGCTGCAAATCCATACGGATTTCGTCTTCTGGAATATCCAGAAGCAGCCGGGCAAAAATTTGATGCGCCGTGACATGCAGACCTTGCCAATAAGGCGGGTAATGGCGGTTCGTCTCATGCCGCAGCGCCGCTTTGGACCAATCGGGCAGCGCCTTACGCAGGTTTTTCTTCGCCTCGGTGCCGCGGTTTTCTCGGTTGAGATCTTCCAGCCCGGTCTCCAGAGCCTTTTTCGTTTGCCGGTACAACGCTCGGATCAGCACGGCTTTCCAGTTGTTCCACACCCCGGGGCCCACACCTGAAATGTCACAGACGGTTAAAACCGTCAGAAGATCCAGGCGCTTAACCGATTGCACCGCCTTGGCGAAATCACGCACCGTGCGCGGATCTGCAATATCACGTTTTTGCGCCATATCGGACATCAAAAGATGATGCCGGACGAGCCACTCGACCGTCTCCACCTCACGCGGCTTGAGCCCCAAACGCGGCGCAACTTCACGGGCGATTTTCGCACCGAGCACCGAATGATCTTCGGGCCGCCCCTTGCCAATATCATGCAGCAGAAGGGCCACATAGAGCACTTTTCGGTTCAGACCCTCGGCCAATATTCCGCTGGCGACCGGCAGCTCCTCTATCAATTCCCCACGCTCAATCGCAGCCAGATGGCTGATCGTTTGAATGGTGTGCTCATCAACCGTGTAGGAGTGATACATGTTGAACTGCATCATCGCGACAATCGGTTCAAAATCCGGAATAAATGCCGCCAAAACGCCCAGCTCATTCATGCGGCGCAATCCCCGCTCAGGATTGCCATGTTTCAGCAGAATGTCGATAAAGATACGAATAGCCTCATCCGACTTGCGCATTGATCCATCTATCAAATGCAGGTTCGCCGACAAAAGCCGCATGGCATTCGGATGGATCAAAAGGCCCGTGCGCATAGCCTCTTCAAAAACCCGAAGCAGGTTCATTTTATCTTGTAAGAACGCATCCGGATCGGCAATGGCCAGCCGGTTTTGCAACACAGAAAAACCCGGCTTCAACTTTGGCTTTCGGCGCAACACACGCAGCAAAACAGGCTCCTTCTTCACCTGCGCAGCCTCAAGAGCGGTCAGGAAAATGCGAGTCAATTCCCCCACTTTTGTCGCATGGCGAAAATAGGCCTGCATGAAATGCTCCACCGCGCGCCGCCCGCCGCGGTCGCGATAGCCCATCGCCTCGGCAACCTCGACCTGCAACTCAAAGGTCAACTGGTCCATCGCGCGATTGGCAATCAAATGAAGATGACAACGCACCGCCCAAAGAAAATTCTGCGCGGCCTCAAATGTGGCGAATTCCTCGGCGCTGAACACGCCGGCTTCAACCAATTGCTCGGCATGAAATACCCCGTTGATGTATTTTTCGATCCAATAAAGTGATTGCAGATCGCGCAGCCCGCCCTTGCCCTCTTTGACATTCGGCTCCACCATATAGCGCTGGCCGCCCTGCTTGAGATGGCGCGCATCCCGTTCCGCAAGCTTGGCTTCGGTAAATTCGCCTGCGGTATCTTTAAAGAGCTTTTCTCGAAGCTGGGTTTGAAGCTGCTGGAACACCTCTTGGTCACCAAGTAAGAACCGCATCTCAACCAAAGATGTGCGAATAGTGTAGTCTTCCCGGGCCAGGCGCAGACAATCCCGGATCGTGCGGCTGGCATGACCCACTTTAAGGCGCAGATCCCAAAGCACATAGAGCAAACTTTCAATCACACTTTCGGCCCAAGCGGTCATCTTATAGGGGATAACGAAGAGCAAATCGACATCTGAGAATGGCGCCATGCCGCCCCGACCATAGCCCCCCACAGCCACAATCGCCAATTGCTCAGAGGTGGTCGCAACTTGCCGGGGATGCATATAGCGCAGTGCCGCATCATAGGCTGCCGCCACCGCACAATCGGTCAAATAGCAATAGCTCATCGTCGCGGCCTGCGACGCGAAAGGCGCCGCCTTGAAGGCCGCCGAAATCCGCTCCAGCCCTGCAGCACGGCTCTGGCGCAGAATGCCCACCACAGCCCCGCGGATCGCCGCCGCATCACTGAGATCTGCCACCGCGCGGTCAATCTGGGCGGCAACATCCTCGCGATCAAAGATGTCAGACGCCTCGACAATGAGATCCGAGGGCGCGCGAAGCTTGGACAGTTCCAAGCCTAAAATCCGATATTGGAAAAGCTGCCCGGAGCTGGCGACAACACAACGACTTTATTGCCTTCAATGGTGGCCACCGCCAAGCCGCGTTCAACCGTGCCATCATCGCGCAAGCGGAAAATGCCTGCCGCGCCCTGAAAACCGCTGCTTAAGGTCAATCCCCGCCGGTTCAAAGCATCTCGGTTGCCCGTGGCCACTGAGGCGCCCACTGCCGCCACGCCATCATAGGCAATGGCCGCCAATGGATGCGGCGCGCGGCCATAGACGGTTTGAAAGCGCGCATTGAATTGTTCGCTGCGCACAGGGCTTGGCATGGCGAACCATCCCCCCTGAATAGCCGGTAAATGAAAGGCGGAGGGCAAAGCGTCCCACTGCGCCAAACCGGCATATTGCACCAGCTGCGGATCCACTCCCGCCTCTGGCAGCAATTGCGCGATCAAAGGCAACCCGCCGTCATAATCGGCGGTTAGAAACACGATATCGGCGTCTATGACTTCATTGCGTTCAGCCACTCGGCTCATCGCATCCACCAAGTCCTGTTGCGTAAATTCATACCCCTCTACACCGGCCACGAAACTGCCTTGCTCTTCCAAGGCCCGCTCGAGGGCATCGCGCCCAGCCTGCCCCGGCACCGTGTTGGCATGTACCAAAAGCGCCCGTGTTTTTCCTTGCTCATATGCATAAGCAGCCAAATGCTCGGCCGTGTTCTGAAACGTATGACCCAAGACATAGACATTGCCACCGGCAATCTCGACATTATTCGATAGGGACAAAACACTCACGCCGCTGCCGGCAACCGCCAGACCCGCCGCATTGGCTGCGCCCGCAAAAAGCGGACCGACAATCACCTGCGCGCCTTCTTGTACCGCAAGCTGAGCCATTTCGGCCGCCTGCGGCTCAAGCCCGGCCGTGTCATAGACTTGCATCTGCATTTCAACCCGGCCTTTAAGATCCGCCATGGCCATGCGCGCCGCTTGCTCTGCAAAAAGCGCCAATTCCTGCACCCGCTCATTCGTCGCTGTGAGCGGCAAGAGAACCGCGACCTGCACCGTCTTGCTGCCATCAAGCCGGAGGCCACCGCCTGACATTGGCCCGCCAGAGGGCGCAACACAAGCCGACAGAAGCATCGAAGCACAGAGCGCCAATACAGCCGCGCCGCGAAGATGCGACATTGATGGGATTAGAAAATTCATAGTCAAAGCGCCCTTCAGAGATTGGTAGACCTGTGTTAAGTGCAGTTTATTGCAATCCGCAAAGGGGTCCAGAGGTGAATCATAATTTGATTAAGTTGGAGCCCGGCTTATACCTTGTGGCAACACCTTTAGGCTCAGCGCGCGATATTACGCTGCGCGCGCTTGATATTTTAGCCTCTGCGGATGTATTGGCCGCCGAAGATACCCGGACAGCCCGAAAATTGCTGGACATTCATGGCGTGCCCTTGGCCGGGCGGCGAATCATTGCCTATCACGATCACAGCCAGGCCAAGGACCGCCAGAAACTGCTCCAGCATGTCGTGGAGGGTAAGTCCGTTGCCTATGTTTCAGAAGCCGGCACGCCGTTGATCGCCGATCCCGGCTATCAACTGGTCGCCGATGCCCGGCGCGAGGGGTTAACCATCCTATCGGCGCCGGGACCTGCGGCCTGTATCGCCGCTCTGACTGTGGCCGGCCTGCCGACGGATCAATTTCACTTCGCCGGTTTTTTGGCACCGCAACAAGTGGCCCGCCAAAAGCAGCTGGCGGAACTTATGGCTCTGCGCGCAACCGTTGTTCTGTATGAATCCCCCAAACGGCTGGCCGCGCTTCTGGCCGATATCGAAACGACCGGCGGAACGGCGCGGCCTGTGGCGGTCTGCCGCGAATTAACCAAGAAGTTTGAAGACGTCCAAAGCGGGCCAGTTGAGAGCCTCCGCGCATTCTACGCTGAAACCCCCGCCCGCGGCGAAATTGTAGTGCTGATTGGCGCGGGACAAGAGGCCAAAGTTGACAAAAGCGATCTTGAGGCGGCGCTTGTTCATGCAATGTTAAATCTTCGCGTGAAAGATGCAGCAGACGCTGTGGCTGGCGCTTATGGCCTGCCGCGGCGCGATATCTACCAATTGGCCCTCAAATTACAGGCTGTGCAAACCGAAGAGTAACGCGATGTTTTACAAAGCTGCGCAAGGTACAACCAACCATCTGGCCGGACTGGCCGCTGAACACTCCGTGATCGCCGAATATGCTGGGCGCGCGCACCATGTGCTGGCCCATCGCTGGCGCGGCGACGCGGGCGAAATAGATCTTATTTTTGCCGATGGCGATGGGTTGATCTTCACCGAAGTGAAAAAGAGCCGGAGCCATGATGCGGCGCGGCGCAACCTAAGCCACAGGCAGCAAAAACGCCTCTACCAAGCCGCCACAGAATATCTTGCAAATACCGGCCGCTCTTTGGCCACAGAAATGCGCTTTGATGTGGCCTTGGTTGATGGGCAAGGCCATATTCAAGTGATGGAAAATGCCATGATCCAATAGGGTTTTGCCTAAGGGCCGCGACAGAAACAAATTGCCAAACCACGAGTGGGTCATTAATGAGTTCTAACCCGATCTGGGAACTTGTCTGAGGGACTCACATGTCAAAAAAAATCGCTTTTCAAATGGACCCGATGGAATCGGTCAACATTGATGCAGACAGCAGTTTTCATTTGGCGATGGAAGCCCAGGCGCGCGGCCACGAGATTTACTACCATACGCCCGACCGGCTCGCCTTTGAAAATGGCAAAGTCACGGCCAAGGGGCAAAAAATGCGACTTCGGCGCGAGCACGGCAACCATGTGGATCTTGGCCCGCTAGAGCATTTGGATCTTCACGCGTTTGACGTGGTTTGGTTGCGCCAGGATCCGCCTTTCGACATGGGATACATCACAACCACGCATTTGTTGGACCTTTTGAAATCAGATACTTTGGTCGTGAATGATCCGTTTTGGGTGCGCAATTACCCTGAAAAGCTCCTGATGTTACAATTTCCGGAGCTGATCCCTCCGACCACAATTGCACGAGACTTGGACACGCTCAAAGCGTTCCGCGCGCAACATGGTGATGTGATTGTCAAACCGCTTTATGGAAACGGTGGCGCCGGCGTGTTTCGTCTCACTCCAGACGATCGCAACATCGCCTCATTGCATGAGCTCTTCACCGGGATAAATTCCGAGCCTCTGATCATCCAAAAATTCCTGCCCGCCGTCAGCAATGGCGACAAGAGGGTCATTTTGGTGGATGGTGAGGCGGTGGGTGCGATCAACCGCGTCCCCGCGGCCGGCGAGACCCGCTCAAACATGCATGTTGGCGGCCGGCCCGAAAAAATCGGCCTAACCGAGCGGGACCTCGAAATTTGTGCCGCCATTGGGCCCTTACTGCGCGAGCACGGCCAGATTTTTGTCGGGATCGACGTGATCGGCGATTATCTGACTGAAATCAACGTCACCTCCCCCACGGGCCTGCAAGAATTGCAACGCTTCGATGGGACAAATGTGGCTGGGTTGATTTGGGACGCGATTGAAGCGCGTCTGTGATCACTGATCTAAGACGCTTAGACCTTCACCAAGCCTCGGATCCAATCCCCGATTTGCCCCATAACGGCCTCGGCAGATGTGTCATTGCCGCAGGCTTGTAAAAAGGCATGTGGTTGATCTTTGGCCAATAAATGCGTGATCGGGTGTTGGGTATGTGCAGCCAACCAATCATTGTCATCGGCAATCGGGTCGCATTCAGCTTTCACCAAGAGCAAGGGCGCGCCTGCCTTTGACAAGCGGGCCCGAAATTCCAACATATCTTCACAGCCCAAATGCCCATACATCACCCGGAGCGCGGCATCATTCAGCCCTTCAGAATTCGCGCCAAATGCGTCATGAGATGGGCCTTCAAGCCCGCCAAATGCCCCGTAAAGGCTGACAAGCCCTTGTATTTTGTAACGCGACGCCATTCCGCCTGCGGCCCAAAGCACCATAGCTCCGCCGGCGCTGTCACCGGCCAGCACGATCTGATCACGCCCGGCCGCAAATTTCTCCGCGATTTCAGCTGCTTGATCCGCTTGCGCGGGAAATTTATGCTCAGGGGCCAAATCATATGGGGCCGCGAAGACCCGCCGCCCGGTCAGTTTTGCCATCCATGAACACAGAGTTTGATGCGTCCAAGGGCTGCCAACGATCCAGCCACCCCCATGAAAATAGAGGATATCTGCGCCGTCATGCAGCTCTTGCGGCGTGAAACACAGGCCCGTGCCGCTGGCAAAAGGAACCTCGTCAATGTCGACTGTATCTGCAGAAAAATGCGAAATACTGGCCCGCTCTGCCGCGTAACCCGCGCGCAGCTTGGTCACAGGATCGTTCACCCAATCGAGAGTTGGCATGACGCTCATGCAAAGTCCTCCGGCCGTGCCTCGCGGGCCATATGGTCCAGAACCGCATTCACAAACCCGCGCTCTTTGCCATCGGGGGAAAAGGCCAAGGCCACGTCAACATATTCCACAATCGCCACTTTTGGCGGCGTGTCTCCCTCGACAAACTCCGCCCCCGCCGCGCGGAACAGGGCCCGCAATGTCGGGTCCAGCCGGGCAATGGGCCATTTGGCAACCAAGGCCCGATCCGTCATCTGATCGATCCGAGCTTGATTGTTCACCGCTCCGGCAATCACCTGATTGAAATGGGCAATATCGCCATCTGCGAGCTGCACCCCATCAAGCTCAACACCCATTCGGTGCTCTTCAAACTCTTTTGACACCACATCAATTGGCAATTTCGAAGCTTCCATCTGGAACAAGGCCTGCACCGCATACAGGCGACTGGCCGATTTCATACGGCGCTTTTGATTGCCTGATAAATTAGAACCGCTCATGCTTTTGCCGTCTCCTCAGTGGATAAAAATCCAATTTTTCCTTGGGGCTGCCCCCATTTGCGTGTCAAAGCGATCAAATGCAGGGCCGCGGCGGCGGCTCCGCCGCCTTTGTTTTGGCCGGCGGTCTCAGCGCGCACTTCGGCTTGTTTACGGTTTTCAACCGTCAAAATTCCGTTGCCAATACAGGCGCCCTGCAGGCCCAAAAGCTGCAGCGCGCGGCTGCTGTCGTTGCAAACCGTCTCATAATGGGTTGTTTCACCTCGGATCACGCAGCCCAAGGCGACATAGCCGTCAAACTCTGCCCGCCGATGTGCGATTGCAATGGCGGTGGGCACCTCAAGCGCGCCGGGCACTTCGACCAGCTCCCACTGGCCATCCACAGCTTCAATCTCGGCCTGAGCACCGGCCACCATTTGATCGGCAATATCTTTGTAATATGGTGCCACCACGATGAGCAATTTAACTGGCGCGTCAAACGATGGGCGGTCAAGCGTGTGATGCTGCTCTGCTGCGGCCATTAGTTCGATCCCGAAATTTTTTGTGTGCCAAGAATTTCCAAGCCGTAAGCCTCAAGTCCAACAATCTTGGGCTCCGGTGAGTTGGTCAAAAGTGTGAGCTGCGACAGCCCCAGAGAAGACAGAATTTGCGCCCCTACACCATATTGCCGCAGAGTTTGCGGGCTGCCATCATCTGAAGCGCTAATTTTCATATGCAGATCGCGCAACAATACCAGGACGCCGCGCCCCTCTTCGGCGATGATTTTCATGGATTGCGAAAATTCGAAGGCCCGCCCCTCGGGACCCGTTCCAATCATGTCCAACATCGGATCTAGGGAGTGCATCCGCACCAAAACGGGGGCGTCGCTGCTAATATCCCCTTTAATCAGAGCAATATGCTCTGCCCCTTGGGTTTCATCGTTGAAAATCCGCATCTGCCACTCACCACCGAACTCGGATTGGATAAGCTCCTCGCCTTTCACGCGAACAAGGTTATCATGACGGCGCCGGTAGGAAATTAAATCGGAGATGGTGCCAATTTTAAGACCGTGCAGCTGTGCAAAGCCAATGAGATCGGGCAAACGCGCCATGCTGCCATCTTCGTTCATAATCTCGCAAATCACCCCAGACGGGTTCAATCCAGCCAAACGTGAGATATCAACGGCCGCCTCCGTATGGCCCGCGCGCACCAAGACGCCGCCATCACGGGCACGCAGGGGAAACACATGACCGGGCGTGGCGATATCTGCGGCAGTTTTGCCAGCATCAATCGCAACCGCAACCGTATGGGCGCGGTCATGGGCGGAAATACCAGTGGTCACACCCTCGCGCGCTTCGATTGAAATCGTAAAAGCCGTTTCATGGCGCGAGGAATTATAACTCGACATCAATTGCAGACCCAAAGCATCGGTTCGTTCGCTGGTCATGGCCAAGCAAATCAAACCCCGCCCATAGCGGGCCATGAAGTTGATCGCCTCTGGCGTTGCCATCTGCGCGGGGATGACCAAATCACCTTCGTTCTCACGGTCTTCGTGATCCACCAGAACAAACATCCGCCCGTTGCGCGCATCATCAATAATCTGCTCAATGGGCGAGATCACCTCAGCCAAATCGCGTTCTACGGCGCCCGGTGTTTCGAATGGTAACAGATCACTCATGCCCTAACTCCAATCTTGCAAGCGCGCAACGTAGCGCGCCAAAGTATCAATTTCCAAGTTCACGCGGTCGCCCACTGCCGCAGAACCCCAAGTGGTGACAGCCTTCGTATGTGGAATAAAGTTGATCCCGAAGTCGGTTCCATTCACTTCATTCACAGTCAACGAGGTGCCGTTCAATGCAACTGATCCCTTGGGGGCAATGAATTTCGCCAGCGCCTCTGGCGCGCGCAGGGTCACCCGCGTGCTGTCTCCCTCATCGCGCAGAGCGACAATCTCAGCCACACCATCCACATGACCCGAAACGATATGCCCGCCCAGCTCATCGCCCACTTTCAAGGCCCGCTCCAAGTTGACCGGCCGGCCGGTTTTCCAGTCACCGATAGTGGTTAATCCCGCGCTCTCGGCGGACACATCGACACAGAAGCTGTCAGAGGTTTTTTCCACCACCGTCAGGCACACGCCATCACAGGCAATAGAAGCGCCCATATCCACCGAGGTCACATCATAGCCCGTGGCAATCTCAATCCGCAAATCCCCCCGCTGCGTTACAGATCGGATGGTGCCAATATCAGTAATGATACCCGTAAACATGATGGTCCCCTTTGCGCTGTCCCTACCCTCAGACCCCGCTTGGGGCAAGGGTCACCGTTGGAATTGAAACTGCGACAATTCGCAATTAAGAACAACCCGAAGATATTTTTTCAAAAAAGCCGTCCCATTTCAAACGGCACTTAGCGGGGTATTTCAAAATGGCAGATGGATTCGGGCGCAATTTCCTGCTGTTACAGGGCCCGCATGGTCCATTCTTCCGCCAGTTGGGGCAGCTTTTGGAACAAACAGGCGCTGCCGCTTGGCGGGTCGGTTTCAATGGCGGTGACGCATTTTTTTGGGACAATAAGGCACGTTTCATCGCTCATACCGAAAGCTTAGAGACTTGGCCTGCCGCATTACGCAAGATCATCGCGGAGAAATCCATCACTGACATCGTGTTGTATGGCGACACGCGCCCCGTGCATGCTGAGGCCATAAAGCTGGCCAGGGCCTTGGACTTGCGGGTGCACGTTTTTGAAGAAGGTTACTTGCGCCCCTATTGGGTTAATTATGAGCGCGGCGGCGCAAATGGGAATTCCCGTCTGATGGGGATGACTGTTGCGCAGATGCAAAAGGTTCTGCGCAAAGCCAGAATCGACCTCACCGAAGCTCCGGCCCATTGGGGCGATATCCGGCAACATGCGTTCTACAACTTTGTCTATCATTTGCACATATTGCTAAACAATCGTGCCTATCCCAACTTCAAAAGCCACCGGGCAGATACCGTGGCGCAGGAGTTTCGCACCTATGTGCGCCGGGTGCTCTGCCACCCAATTGAAATCTTAAAGCGCCAGATCACGACACGCCGCATAAAGAACAGTGGTCAAGCCTATCACTTGGTCTTAATGCAGCTGGAGCATGACAGCGCGTTTCTGATGCATTCACCTTTCGCATCGATGCCAGAATTTCTACAATACGTCGTCAAGGCTTTCGCAGCCGGTGCGCCGCGTCATCACCGCTTGGTGTTCAAAGCGCATCCCTTGGAAAGCGGCCGGCGCGCTCTGGCACGCGACATCTCGGCTTTGGCCGCGCGTTATAAAATTGCAGACCGTGTCGATTACGTGCCCGGTGGAAAATTGGCGCAGCTGCTTGATCACGCGCGCAGCGCTGTGACCGTCAATTCCACAGCCGGCCAACAGGCACTTTGGCGGGGTCTGCCACTTAAAGCCTTCGGCAAGGCGGTTTACGACAAGCCGCAATTTGTCTCAGATCTACCGCTGGAAGCGTTTTTTGCAAAACCGCCCTACCCCGACAATGCCTCCTACCTCGACTACCGGCGCTACTTGCTGGAAACCTCCCAGATCCATGGCGGGTTTTATTCCACGCGGGGGCGCCGACAGTTGCTGCGGCAAGTGATCGATATGCTCTTATCAGAACTCGATCCTTTCGACTCCTTCGAATATGGCAATTCCGCATCAGTTTCAGGCAGAACAAATAAGAACAATCGCGAGGTCAATTGACGCAAAATGACCCGGTTGCTAGTTTTTTATTAATTTTAACGATGAGTCTAATTTATAAAAATAATACTGGCCGCGTGAGGCTATAGCAGTGAGAATAATTATGATAAAAATCAATAAGATAATTTTAATTGCCGCCTGTTTTGGGATGATGTCCTCCTGTACCATCCTGCCCCGATCCGGCCCAAATAAATATGAGGTGACAGCAAGCACACGCGGCGAAAACCCCACAGCACACATTGTTCCTGTGACGCCAGAGGTGGTTTATGAAACAAAAGTACCTACATCATCGGGCTTTACCAAAAGCTTTTTGCAAACCAAGCCGCTGAACGCCGAGTTGATCCGCCCAGGTGACACTTTGAACCTCACAGTTTGGGAAAATGTCGAGGATGGTCTTTTGTCCTCGGGTATGGCGAGTGCGGCCACCTTGAGCGAGTTACAAGTGGATGGCAGCGGTCATATTTTTGTGCCCTATGCCGGGCGCATTAAGGTCGCAGGACAAACGCCCGAGGAAATTCGCCACATCGTCACGCAAGCATTGCAAGACCAAACGCCCGATCCACAGGTTGAAGTACGCCGTTCCGCCGGAGCAGGGGCCACCGTATCCATCATTGGGTCCGTCGGCGGACAAGGCATCTATCCAATCCTACATCAAACCCGCACCCTATCGACCATGCTGGCCAGCTCCGGGGGGCTGGATGTCAAACCCGAACTGGTGCGTGTGACGGTCATTCGTGGAAAGCTGCGCAGCGAAGTTTGGCTCGATGACCTTTACGATCGGCCGGAGCTGGATATTGCCCTGCGCGATGGCGACCGGATCCTTATCGAAGCCGATCGACGCAGCTTCGTCATCATGGGTGCCGCCGGGCGGCAATCTCAAGTGGCTTTCGATCAGCGGGAAATTTCAGCGCTTGAGGCGCTGTCACGTGCAGGCGGGCTAAGCGCATATCAGGCCGACCCCAAGGGCGTTTTTGTCTTGCGGAAAGAGGATCAGTCCATCGCCCGCCGCGTGGTTGGTGACGCCGAGATCAAAGGCGAGCAACATCTCATCTATGTGTTGAACTTGACCGAACCAGACGCGCTGTTCCTCGCCCGAGATTTTACAATCCGCGACCAGGACACCGTGTATATCACAGAGGCGCCACTTTCGACGTGGAACAAAACACTCCGCGGTATCATGGGCGGTTTGTCGACAACCACAAGCTTTGCCAATACGATCAGCGACCTCAGAGACCTGTAATTTGGCTCCGCATCGTGATCCGGAGCCAAAGCCTGCCGCGCCGATCGCGCGGCAGGCTTTTTCTTTTGCCTTGGGGGCCTTCACACAAAGGCGGATCAACCGCATTCTCGACCTTGCGGGTCATGCACCACGCTTGGGCTGGCCAGGTCCCTCTGATCAAATTTTAGCCTGGGGCAATGGCGTTTCGGCCAAACGCGGCGCTTGGGTGGCAGCCGTCACGGGCGCACAATTGTTGCACATCGAAGATGCATTTCTCCGCTCAGTGCTGCCGGGCCGCAGCGGGCATGCCCCTTTGGGCTTGCTCATTGATCCGCAAGCATGTCACTTCGATGCCAGCCGCCCCAGCGCTTTGGAAGATCTCCTCAATACCTATTCCCTGGAGTGCCCCGCGCTTCTTGAGCGCAGCGCGGCGGCTATGGCACGGATTGCCAAACATAAGCTCACAAAATACAGCGGTGTGCCACGTGACGCGCTCTGCCCCAAGCCGGGATTTGTCTTGGTGATTGATCAAACACGCGGTGATGCATCGATTGAGAAGGGCGCTGCAAACGCACAAACATTTCAACAGATGTTGGCAGCCGCAAGGGCGGAGCATCCCACCGCCCATATCGTCATTAAAACCCATCCAGAAACGCAGCTTGGATACCGCGCGGGCCATTTCAGCGCGGAGGCTTTGGATGACGACATGGAACTTCTGACCCATGCGATTGCCCCCCAGGATCTCTTTGCCGCAGCCCGGGCCGTCTACACGGTCACCTCACAAATGGGATTTGAAGCCATCTGGGCGGGGCACCGGCCGGTGATCTTCGGACAACCGTTCTACGCTGGATGGGGGCTCACCCAGGATATGCAGCCAATACATCGGCGCGGCCGCTCTCTCACACCCGCGCAACTATTTGCCGGGGCCATGATTCTATACCCGAAGTGGTATGACCCGTGCCGAGATACGCTTTGCAGTTTGGAGCATGTCTTGGATCAACTGGAGGCAGAAACCGGCGCCTGGCGCGACGATCATGCCGGATGGGAAGCGCGGGGTATTAGCCTGTGGAAGCGCCAGCCATTGCAGAAGTTTTTTGGCCGCCATCACCCGCTTCGGTTTCAACCAAAACCCGACTCACATCTCCCCGCTATGGCTTGGGGCGCCAGCCCGCACCAAGATGGGGTTCATCACCTCGAAGATGGGTTTTTGAGATCAAAAGGGATTGGAGCGCAATTGGTGCCCCCGCTCTCCTTGGTGCTGGACCGCGCGGGCATTTACTTTGATCCGAGCCGCCCAAGCGATCTAGAGACAATGATTGCCAACAGCCTGAATCTGTCCGAGCAGGAGCGGCAGCGCGCGGCAGAGCTGCAAAATCGGCTCATCACCGGCAGCATTTCAAAGTATAACCCACGCCCATCAGCGGCCTTGTCATTGCCACCGGGCCGCCGAATATTGGTGCCGGGGCAAGTGGAAGATGACGCCTCAATTCGCCTCGGAACGCGTGATATTTGCACAAATCTGGCTCTGCTGCGCAGCACGCGCGAACAAAATCCTGATGCCATTGTGATCTATAAGCCCCATCCTGATGTCGAGGCGGGTTTGCGGCCCGGCGCGCTGTCAGAGGCGACACATTATTGCGATATTATAGCGGCGGATTGCGACCCGATCTCCTTAATAAATCAGGTGGATGAAGTTTGGACGATGACATCTCTGTTGGGGTTTGAGGCATTGATCCGGGGCAAGGCCATAACCTGCCTAGGTCGGCCCTTTTATTCATGCTGGGGTTTAACCCACGACCGGCGTGAGGTGCCACGACGGCAAGCCCGGCCTGACATTCTTGGCTTAATCCATGCCTGCCTGATTGAATATCCGAGATATTTCGACCCGATGAGCAAATTGCCCTGCCCGCCTGAGGTCGTTATCGAACGGCTGGCGGCGGCGGCAGATCTTCCGCAAGCTTGCTATTTGCGGCCATTGGCCAAAATTCAAGGCGTTTTTGCCAGCCAAGCCCATCTTTGGCGCAACATGCGCTAAGACAGGCGGCGCCAATCTTGACGGATATCTGAGCCAATTTTGCGCGCTGAGATGAGCTCAAAGCGCGGAGCCGTATGCAAATGCGACAGGGCCAGATCGCCCAAACCGGCCAGCCCGTCGGCCCCAAGTGCCAAGCCGGCCGTATAGAGGATCACATCATCGACCAATCCGGCCCGCAGCAATGAGGCAGCCAATTGCCCGCCGCCCTCACACAACACCGATGTCAGCCCCTTTTCTCCCAAGGCCTGCATGAGCACTGACAAATCAAGCTGCCCGTCAGCTGCGAGTGGAACCTGCACGAGCGCGTCGCACTGATTTTGCCAAGCGCCGCGCGCACGGGCCTGAGGCCCATGACACAGCCAGAGCGGCGCAACATCGCGACTGGCCTGCAAAGCTGGCGCATCAAAATCCAAATGACGTGAGGCCACAATACGGACGGGCTGCCGATCGAGGCCCAAACCGCGCAGGGTGAGGCTCGGATTGTCCGCGCGCGCCGTGCCGCCACCGACCAATACCGCGTCATGACAGGCACGCAAACCATGCACATCGCGCCGCGCCTCAGCCCCGGTGATCCACTGGCTTTCGCCGCTGGCCGTGGCAATGCGCCCATCCAAAGATGTGGCCAATTTCAACGTCACCCGCGGTCGCCCATTCTGCAACCGGCTAAAAAATCCGCGATGCGCCAGCAAAGCCTCTTGCGCTTGGCAGCCAGCGCTGACCTCAATTCCCGCCGCTTGGAGCTTAGCAATTCCCTTGCCGCTGACCCGGGGATCTGGGTCCGAAATCGCCACGACGCAGCGCGCAATCCCTGCAGCAATCAAGGCCTCAGCACAGGGCGGCGTGGCGCCATGATGGGCACAGGGCTCTAGGGTGACAAAGACGGTGGCCCGCTTCGACAAGGCACCGGCCTGTGCCAAAGCCATGGTTTCTGCATGAGGTCTGCCGCCTGGCTGGGTCCAGCCGCGACCGACAATGCGCGCGCCTTGGACAATGACGCATCCCACTGCCGGATTGGGCCAAACACACCCTTGACCGCGCTGGCCCAAACTCAGGGCCAACGCCATAAAGCGCGCGTCGCGTGCGGCACTCACTCCTCAGGCGGCAGGTTTGGCCGCAGCTCGGAGACGAATTTGTCAAAATCATCTGCAGCTTGGAAATTCTTATAGACGCTGGCAAAGCGCACAAAGGCGACCGTATCAATCCGCGCCAAAGATTCCATGACAATCTCACCGATGGATGTGGACGGGATATCTGTATCCCCCATGCTTTCCAGCCGGCGCACGATGCCAGAGATCATTTGATCCATCCGCTCGGGCTCAACCGGGCGTTTTTGCAGCGCAATACGAATGGAGCGCTCAAGCTTGATCCGGTCAAAATCTTCTCTGCGACCATTTGATTTGATGACCACCAAATCACGCAATTGCACGCGCTCATAGGTGGTAAACCGCCCGCCGCAGGCCGGGCAAAACCGACGCCGCCGAATGGCGACATGATCCTCGGCTGGGCGCGAGTCTTTTACCTGAGTGTCAACATTTCCACAAAACGGGCAACGCATGTGCCATCCCCTCTTAGTTTTCCGGTAGCGCCGAGCGCTTAAACTTCCACAATCCTTATAACATTTCACCACGGTTTGGGTAGAGGAGATTTTAGCCCACTGCATTTTGGGGTGGCTGCCCCATATTACCACCGCCAGAATGAAAAAGGCCCCGCAGAGCGAGGCCTTTTTCGTAGCGTTTTAAATATTGACCCGACCTATTGATCGAGAAAGCTCCGCAATTTACGACTGCGGCTTGGGTGTTTGAGCTTGCGCAGGGCTTTGGCTTCAATCTGGCGAATACGTTCGCGGGTCACGCTGAATTGTTGTCCCACTTCTTCCAAAGTGTGATCTGTATTCATCCCGATGCCAAAGCGCATCCGCAGCACCCGCTCTTCGCGTGGCGTCAAGCTGGCCAAGACCCGAGTTGTGGTTTCCTTCAAGTTTTCTTGAATCGCGCTGTCGAGTGGCAAAACAGCGTTTTTATCCTCAATAAAATCACCCAGCTGCGAATCTTCCTCATCGCCAATTGGCGTCTCCAAGGAAATTGGCTCTTTGGCAATTTTCATGACCTTGCGCACTTTTTCCAAAGGCATTTGCAGCTTGGCTGCCAATTCCTCTGGCGTGGGTTCACGGCCAATTTCATGCAGCATTTGGCGCCCGGTACGCACCAGCTTGTTGATCGTTTCGATCATATGCACAGGAATACGGATGGTGCGCGCCTGGTCTGCAATAGAGCGGGTGATCGCTTGGCGGATCCACCATGTGGCGTAGGTGGAGAACTTATAGCCGCGGCGATATTCAAACTTATCGACCGCTTTCATGAGGCCAATATTGCCCTCTTGGATCAAATCCAAAAACTGCAGCCCGCGATTTGTGTATTTTTTGGCAATGGAAATCACCAAACGCAGATTGGCCTCAACCATTTCTTTCTTGGCCTGACGGGCCTCTTTCTCACCTTTTTGCACCTGTTGCACAATGCGGCGGAATTCGGAGATATCGAGCCCAACATATTGGCCAACCTGCGCCATCTCTGCGCGGAGCTCTTCAACTTTGTCGACACTACGCTCCATGAACATGGTCCAGCCCCGGCCCGTTTTCTCGCCCATATCGGTCAACCAGTTGGGATCCAGCTCGCGACCACGATAGGCATCGATGAACTCACGGCGGTTGATCCGCGCTTGGTCTGCGAGTTTCACCATGGAGCTGTCAATCGACATCACCCGGCGATTAATGCCGTAGAGCTGGTCAATCAGCGCCTCAATCCGGTTGTTGTGCAGGTGCAATTCATTCACCAGCTCAACAATTTCAGAGCGGAGCTTTTGATATTTGGCCTCGGCCCCATCGGAGAAACTCTCATCCTCGTTCAAAGTGGCCGAGATACGCACATCCTGCATCTCGGATAGAAGGATGTAATCAGAGGCAATCAGGTCCAGCGTCTCCAACACTTTAGGCTTTAGAGCCGCTTCCATAGCGGCCAGCGACAGATTGGCCCCTTCGTCATCGTCGTCATCATCGGCAATGATGGGGTTGCCATCCGCATCCAGCTCAGGGCCGGTGCTGGCTGAGCTTTCCGTGTCCACTGGCGCCGCTACAACAGGGGTCTCTTCCTCTTCACCCATGTGGTGACCAAAGGTGGTTTCCAGATCAATCACATCGCGCAGCAAAATATCTTCACTCAGCAATTCGTCGCGCCAGATGGTGATCGCTTGAAATGTCAACGGGCTCTCGCAGAGCCCTAAAATCATTGTATTGCGGCCCGCTTCAATCCGCTTGGCAATGGCAATCTCGCCCTCGCGGCTCAAGAGCTCCACCGAGCCCATTTCACGCAGATACATACGCACCGGATCATCCGTCCGGTCTAGTTTTTCGTTATTGGCCCCAGCTAGCGCCACATCGCGGTTTTGATTGGAAGCCACCAAATCGGTGGGACCTTTGTCTTCATCTTCCTCAGATTCATGCTCTTCGGTCACCTGAATGCCCATTTCGGAGAGCATCGACATGACATCTTCGATTTGATCTGACGACACCTGATCGGGCGGCAAAACTGTGTTTAGTTGATCATAAGTGATATAGCCCCGTTCTCGCGCATCACCGATCATCTTTTTGACAGCCGTTTGGCTCATATCGATCATCGGTTCTTTGGCGTCGGCATCTTGCTTGCGGTCGTCGTTATCCTTGGCGGCCATGCGCTGTGGCTCCTTGTCCTTGGGACTCTCACTAAACGTAAAAACGAATCAGTTTTGAAACTGATTCGCTTCGCTATTTAGCCTGATTCGCCCCCCAGTTCCCACCCCCACCGAGCTTAAGGTCGGTTCGGTTTCGAATAATTAATCTGCTGCAGCAGATCATCCAATGTATTTTGTTCCTCTAACTTTACTTTCAGACCATTTTTGGCGGTCTTATATTCTGTGTTATCTTCCTGCGCGCCCTGGGTTGTCGCTTGCAAATGTTTGGCCGACTCACTGATCCGCCAGGTCAGCCCCTCATCATCAACATCGGAGACATCCAAAACGGCCTCCGCCACCTCGCGCCCATGCGCATCTAAAGCAAAAATCTGAGCAAATTCTTGCCGCAGACATGTTATCACAAAAGATACATCGGCGCTGTTGCGCACTGAGGGCGCAATGCGGACATGGGGAAGCTGCATCAAACTTTCAAGTTGCGGCGGTCCAAAAAATTGCTCCGCCTCCGACCAGAGCAGCTCTGGCGCTCCGGAAAATTGCAGCAAAAATTGCTGGAGGTCGCGGTGCAGTGGCTTTTCAAACTGCAAATCCTCCAACGCCCCCTCGACCGCAGGCAGAGCTTGCGGGCAGTTGAGCAAACTGGCCAAAATGACCGAATGACGCAATAGATGACTGGGTTCAGAGCCATTGGCCAAGGCCGAGCTGCGCGTGCTCGCCTGCGGTGTGATCGGCCTATAGCCGGTCTGGGCATTGAAGCTGCGCGCCGATTTCGCCACAGCCTTTGGACGGAACAACTGCCAGCGCTTGTCCTTGATCGCCTGGCCATAATGACCGCGAATAGAGGGATCTTTGATCAGCTTGAGCTGCTCGCGGAGGGTTTTGTCTAATGCCGCCTTGCGTTCCGGACTGTCGAAATTCTTGCCATAGGTTGCACGCTCCCACAACAGATCCACCATCGGGCGCGCCGCATCCAAAAGCGCCTGCATGGCGCCCGGCCCGCCGGCACGCAGCAAATCATCCGGGTCCTGACCATCAGGCATCACCACAAAGCGCAAAGACTTCCCAGCCTCTAACAGCGGCAGCGCCAAGTCCATGACGCGCTGTGCGGCGCGAATGCCGGCCGTATCGCCATCAAGAGCGATGATCGGCTCATCAGAGATACGCCACATCAGCTGCAGCTGCGTCTGCGTTATCGCTGTGCCCAATGGCGCAACGGAGGCGCCAAATCCTGCCTCTGCCAGGGCGATAACATCCATATAACCCTCAGCGACAATCAAGCTTTGCCCCTTGCCGGAAGCCTCCCGCGCCGGGCCATGATTGTAGAGCGATCGGCCCTTGTCAAAAAGCTCGGTCTCCGGTGAATTGAGATATTTGGCCTGATCGTTGGGATCCATTGCCCGGCCCCCAAAGCCAATGCAGCGCTTTTGCGGATCACGAATTGGAAAAATAATGCGATTGCGAAATGTGTCATAGGGGCGTTTGCCCTTATTGGAGGGTTTGGCCAGCCCTGCCGCTAGGATGAGCTCTTCACTGACAGTCTTCGCCGTGAGATGATCCCAAAGCCCCTGCCAGGCGTCGGGCGCATAGCCGATCTCAAACCGATCCAATGCCTGTTGTGACAAGGCGCGACCGCTCAAATAGGCCCGCGCATCTGCCCCGGCGGAGGTGTTGAGCTGCAATCGAAAAAATTGCAGCGCCTGTTCCATGACCTCGGCCAATTGCGTTCTGCGGTCTGCTTTTTGCTGGGCCTGCGGGTCGCGCTCGGGCATGGGCATACCAACCTCACCGGCCAAAATCTCCACGGCCTCCATAAAAGAGACATTCTCAGTCTCTTTTATAAAGCCCAAAGCATCCCCCTTGGCGTGACAGCCAAAGCAATAATAATATCCTTTTTGATCATCCACATGAAAGCTTGCGGTTTTCTCGTGATGAAACGGGCAAGGTGCCCACATATCGCCCTTGCCTTGATTGGATTTGCGACTGTCCCACATGACCTTGCGCCCAACGACCTGAGAGATCGAAGCCCGGCTGCGCAATTCGTCCAAAAATCCCGGTGGTAATGACATGAGGTGTTCTAAACCAAATGCGCGCGCGCGGCCACTGATTCCATTGCGGTGGTCAAATCATGCAGCAGGGTTTGTGTCATGGAGCGAAACACCATCACCCGAAACCGCGACTTGCCATGGCAAGAGATCACCGCCTGCATATGCATCAGCGAGCTGCGCTGGCTCATGCCGGTTTTAAACTGTTTCACCCGCAGATCCAAAGGTGTGAGGCGGGCCAAAACATCGCGCACTTCCGCACCATTTAGCTCCAAAACCGTCCAACCATCCCCAACATCGGTCACCGCCGCATGACGGGCCAAGCGGGTTGAGGGCGTGGTTCCCATCACTGCAATATGCGCGTGATCAAACCAAAGCGCATAGACCCCGCCTTTGCGCTTCAGCTCATTGGGACCGGGCCATTCCAATCCCATTTGCGTGTTGAAAGCCGCGGCCGCCTGAACAGCCTGCCCCCTGTAGGGCGCCAGCAGATGCAGCGGTGTTTGCACTTCCCGGACCGAAACCGTGCCGATCTCTAAAGGCAGCCCCGCGCCCGCGGGCGATGTTTCATAAAGCTCAACCACGAAGCCGCCCCCCCTCAGGATCAAAAAATACGGGCGCGCAGACCTCACAGAGCGTTGTAACACCACTCAAATGCTCCACCATCTTGATCTGCTGGCCATGGCGATTGCGCCCATCGCGCAGAAACGCCTGTGCAATGACCGACCCTAACGTCGGAGAATAGCACATGGAGGTCACATAGCCCTCGTCATTCTCGGAAACGGCCTCCGCCTCAGGCGCAAAAAGATGCGCGCCAGGGATAATCTGCTTCACCTCACCTATGGGCCGTAAGCCCACGAGCTGATCGCGCTCGGGTCCCACAAGCCCGGGCCGGGCCGCCATAGTTTTGCCGATACAATCCTTTGCCTCCGACACCATCCGCGCGAGGCCAATGTCAAACGCAGTGGTGCGCCCATGAATTTCCGCATGGGTGATAAAGCCCTTTTCAATCCGCAAGACATTGAGCGCTTCGAGACCATAGGCCCCGCCGCCCAGCGCCTCAGCCCGCGCAAGCAAAAGCTGAAAGAGGCTTTCACCATAGCGCGCAGGCACCGCCAATTCATAGGCATGTTCGCCAGAAAAAGAGATCCGAAACAACCGCGCGGCAATCCCGCCCAATTGCACAGCTTTATACCCCATATACGGCAGGGTTTTATTGCTGATCTTGCGATCCAATATGCCGTTGAGCAAGGCGCGCGCCTCTGGACCTGCCACAGCAAATTGCGCCCAATGCTCTGTGACAGATGTGAAACTCACGTCCAAATCCGGCCGCAGCCCTTGATGGACGAAATCCATATGCCGCATCACCTGTCCAGCCGCGGCGGTGGTCGTGGTCATGAGGTAGTGATCTGCGCCAAGTCTGGCGCAAGTGCCATCATCCATCACGTGACCATCTTCGCGCAACATCACCCCATAGCGTACCCGGCCCTGTTTGAGGCTGGCAAAAGAGTTGGTGTACAGAATATCCAAGAAAGCCGCGGCATCCGGGCCTTGGATATCGATTTTGCCCAGCGTTGAGACATCGCAAATTCCCACTGTATTGCGAACCATCTGCACCTCGCGGTCACAGGCTTGCCGCCAATGAGTCTCACCTTCGAGCGGGAAATAGCTGGGCCGATCCCACAGGCCCGCCTCCACCATCGGCGCGCCACGTTCTCGGCTGATCCGGTCAGAGGTCAACAGCCGTTCTGGCGCAAAGCCTTTTCCATGGCCACCCGCCCCGAGCGCTGCCAGGGCGACAGGGACATAGGGCGGGCGGAAGGTGGTTGTGCCGGTTTCAGGAATACCTCGGCCGGTGGCATCAGCCAAAACCGCCAGCGCCGCGACATTGGAATTTTTGCCCTGATCTGTGGCCATGCCTTGCGTGGTATAGCGTTTCATATGTTCGACCGAGCGGAAGTTCTCCTGCACAGCCTGTTTGATATCTTTCACCGTCACATCATTTTGAAAATCAAGCCACGCGCGCCCGGTTCCGCCCACATCCCAAAACGGCGTGATCTCATAGGGGGTGGCATCGGCAACAGGCAAGGTGCTCGGCTTGACCCTTTTGCCCAGCGCCTTGGCCAAAGTGAGCGCCTCCGCCTGCCCCTGCGCCAATGCGCCTTGCGTGCTCATCTCACCGGCAGCAGCGCCCGCCGCCACCAGCCCGGGAACAGCGCCCGGCTGCGGTGTAAAACTTGCCAAAGCCCGATCCCAAACCGGCCGACCGTTCATGTGACACGTTAAATGGACCGACGGATTCCAGCCGCCCGAAACGCCCAGCGCATCGCAGTCAATCCTTTTGACAGATCCATCGCTTTGCCGAATATCAATGCTTTTCAAACCCAACCGCCCCCGGCTGCCGGTCACCACTGCGCCAGTATAAAGAGGGTAATCGCCCAAGGATTGCGCCTCGGCGCGGCTGTCAATCATGGCCACAACCTCAACACCCGCCTGAGCAAAATCTCGCGCCGTGCGATGCGCATCGGCGTTATTGCCAAAGATCGCCACCCTTTGGCCGGGGCTTACCCCAAAGCGGTTGAGGTAGCTGCGCATGGCGCCTGCTGCCATGATGCCGGGGCGATCATTATTTGCAAAGGCGATTTGCCGCTCCAAAGCGCCCGCGCATAGGATCGCTCCCTTTGTGTAAATGCGCCAAAAGGTTTCGCGCGGCAATCCCTCCGGCAGCGCCTCCACCCCCAGCCCAACACGCTCCAAAGCACCAAAGACCCCTTGGTCATAGGCGCCGGTCACTGTGGTATTCGCCATGATCCGCACATTCGCAAAACCAGCCAATTCCGCCACTGCCGCCTGCACCCAAGCCGCAGCCGGCATCCCGTCAATATGCTCCATTTCCGACAAGAGCCGGCCGCCCAACTGGTCATGTTCATCGGCCAGAATGACATCCAAACCCGCCCGTCCGGCCGTCAAAGCCGCCATAAGCCCAGCGGGTCCGGCGCCGATGATCAAAACATCGCAATGCGCATAGGCTTTTTCATAAAGCTCATGATCGTAACGCTTCGACAAAGCCCCGAGCCCCGCGGCCTGCCGGATGGCGGGCTCATAGACCCATTCCCAAAATTTACGCGGCCACATGAAGGTTTTGTAATAAAATCCCGCCGACAAAAAGGGTGCCAAAATGTCATTCACCGCTAAAGCATCAAATTTCAAGGACGGCCAAGCATTTTGCGGCTTGGCCACAAGCCCGTCATAGAGCGGCTGCATTGTGGCGCGGCTGTTCGGCTCGCGGGCGAAACCGCGCTCCAATGTCACCAGAGCATTCGGCTCCTCCGACCCGGCCGTCACAATCCCTCTTGGGCGGTGATACTTGAAAGATCGGCCAATAAGCCTTTGGTCATTGGCCAAAAGGGCGCTGGCCAAACTGTCGCCCGCAAAGCCCTCAAAGCTCTGACCGCCAAAAGTAAACCTCAGCACGCGATTTCGGTCAATCAATCCTTTACCGGCCACTCTCACAGCTGATCTCCTTTGACCAAACGCGCCGACAAAACCGCATGTGACACCGTATCTCGGCGCACCGCAAGCCAAGCACCGCAGCCAAATTCATGATGCCAAAGGTCCTCGGTTGCCCCCGCGGGATTTTCGCGATTGTGCAGATAGTCATCCCAGACCTCCGACCCCGCATCGGGCGCGGGCCGCGCAAGTGCGGTGGCATGGCCGGAATAATAAAACTCACGCCGATCTCGCATGCCGCAAAGAGGACAGTCTATGCGCATAAGCGGCCTCCTTTGGCGCTGTTGACAGACACATCATCATCAAAAAACATCTGTGCGATCCTAATGCAAATTATGCTGGGCACCGGTGCCCTCTTCATCCATCAAGCCGCGCCCACTGCGGAATCTATCCAGGCGGAAGCGCGCAGCGGCGCTATGCGGGCGATCTGTGGCCAAAAGATGCGCAAAACAATGGCCCGAAGCCGGCACAGCCTTAAACCCACCATAGCACCAGCCCGCATTCAAATATAAACCCTCAATATGGGTTTTATCGATAATGGGTGAGCCATCGGGGGTCATATCCATGATGCCGCCCCAGCTGCGCAGCATCCGCGCCTTGCCGATCATCGGCATAAGCGTCATCCCAGCTTCCGCCACATGCTCCACCATTGGCAGATTACCGCGGGCAGCATAGCTGGCATACATATCCAGATCCCCGCCAAAGACCAAACCGCCTTTGTCCGATTGGCTGATATAAAAATGCCCCATGCCGAAGCTGATCACATGATCAATACAGGGTTTCAGCCCCTCGGTCACAAAAGCCTGCAGCACGTGGCTTTCGATGGGAAGGCGCATGCCCGCCATGGCCGCCACCTGGCTAGAGCGCCCCGCGACCACCATCGCCACTTTCTTTGCGCGTATGGCACCGCGGCTGGTTTGTACGCCTTGCACCACCCCCTGCACGATGTCGATGCCCGTCACCTCGCAATTTTGGATCAAATCCACACCAAGCTGATCGGCCCCGCGCGCATAGCCCCAGGCCACCGCATCATGCCGCGCCGTGCCCGCGCGCCGCTGCAACAGGCCGCCATAAATAGGGAAGCGCCCCTGATCATAGTCCAAGTAAGGCACCATCTTGCGCAGTTGCGCCACGGACAACAACTCCGCATCATCGCCTTGGTTTCGGATGGAATTGGCCCGGCGAATGGCCGCGTCCCTTTGCCCATCGCTGTGAAACAGGCCAATTTGCCCACGCTGGGAATGCATAACATTGTAATTGAGATCCGCCTCCAGCCCTTCCCAAAGCTTCAGGGAATGCGAATAAAATTCCGAGTTCCCAGGCAAGAAGTAATTGGCCCGAACGATGGTTGTATTCCGTCCAATATTGCCGCCACCAATATAGCCTTTCTCCAGCACGGCAATGCGCCTCAGCCCATGTTCTTTTGCCAGGTAGTATGCTGTTGATAGGCCATGCCCACCGCCGCCAATGATCACAATGTCATAGGCCTCCGCCGGCTCAGGATCGCGCCAATGCGCCCGCCAACCACGGTTACCGGTCAACCCTTGGGTGAGAACTTTCAGAGCTGAAAAGCGCATGGCTTAAACCTGCTAATTGAAACACACGTCAGTGAATAAAAATATCTGGGCTTTGGCAAGGGGGAATGCAAAGGTTCACGGCTCTGATCCCGGCACGCTAGGTACCGGCCGCTTAAATCGGTTTAATGGGCCAGTCTTCTGCGGGCACGTTCAAGCGTGCCAAAATAGTTTCACCGGCCACCGCTGTCTGTCCCAGACCAACAGCAGGCTCCACGCCCTCGGGCAGGAAGATGTCCAAACGGCTGCCAAAACGGATCAAGCCAAACCGCTCGCCCACGCCCAAGCTCTCGCCCACCTTTGTAAAACAGACAATACGGCGCGCCACGAGTCCGGCGATCTGTGTCACCCCAATTCGAGTTTTATCAGCAGATTCAATGGTGATGGAGTTACGCTCATTGTGCTCGCTCGCCTTGTCCAAAGATGCGTTGAGAAACTTGCCATGGTGATAGCAAATCGCCACCACAGAGCCGGCCATGGGTGCGCGGTTCACATGACAGTTGAAGACATTCATGAACACAGACACGCGAGTCAAAGGCTTATCGCCCAGTTGCATATCCGCGGGCGGGACGGTCTTGGTGATCAAAGACACCACCCCATCAGCCGGGGACAGGATAAGCCCCGGTCTTTGAGCTACAGAGCGCACCGGATCGCGGAAAAAGTAGTAGCACCAAGTGGTCAACCCTAAGCCAAGCCAAAATAGCGGCTCCCAGACCAGCCAAAGCGCAGCCGTCACGGCGGCAAATACCGCAACAAATTTGCGTCCTTCAGGGTGCATCGGGACAGAGACGACTTTCATCATATTCATCAGATTAAATCCAATTCAAAGTTGTTAAGATCACGAAAAGCGCAAAAATCCCATTCAGACAAAGCATAGAGAAAACCGCGAATGACCCGAGGTCTTTGGCATGTTTTGCGGCAAGTGACCACTCCGGTGACACCAGATCGACAATTTCTTCAATCGCCGTGTTGAGCGCTTCGGCCGCAATCGTGAGCCCGACCAATATGATGGACATGACAATATGCGACATTTCTGCCCCAATCCAAATCAAAATCGCAACAATACATAGGCCTGCCAAAAGCTGATGGCGAAACGCAGTTTCCCCCCAAAGACGCTGCCCCCCTGCCATAGAATAGCGCGCGGCAGCGAACAAATGGGCAATGCCATGAATTTTGTCTGGTTTTTGTGGCTTATCGCTCATCCGTTTCTCCCACAGTCGGCAAAAATATCAAGTTCAGGGTTGCGCTCGGCGGTCTCGACCGCTGTCAGCCCCAACAATGAATGAAACAGATGATCGTGGAAATAGGCAGCGGAGGCCTTCGATTTCAAACACCCATCATCAATCCCCACGCTGTCAGCAAAGGCCTGTGACTGCCAAAACAGCATCGGGACCTTGGTTTGTTCATCGGGGGCCATAAAATAGGGCGTGCCATGTAGATAGAGGCCATTTTCTCCCAAAGATTCTCCATGGTCGGATACATAAAGCATCGCGGTGGCCAAATCGTCTTGCGCCGAGAGCAGCGCGATCAAGTCCTGCAAGACTTTGTCCGTATAAAGAATGGTATTATCATAGGCGTTGACCACCTCTTCCTGAGTACAGGCGCTGAAATTTGCAGTGCGACAGGCCGGTTTGAACCGCTCAAAAGCCTCCGGGTAGCGCAGATAGTAAGACGGCCCATGGCTGCCGATTTGATGCAAAACAAGGACGGTGTCTTGGTCAATCTTTGGCAAAAGCTTCGCCACTTCCTTGACCAAAATGCCATCGATACATTCCCCTTCGCCGCAAAACTCGGGATCTTCGGCATAGGTGACTTGCCTATAGCCAATGCGCGCCGCCACCCCCTTGTCACCCGTGTTGTTTTCAATCCATTCCACCCGCATCCCTGAGCGTTGGATCACGTCCAAAACATTCTCATGCGAAACACCTAGCTCATGCGAATAGTCCCTTCGACCGTATCGCGAAAACATGCAGGGAAGGGAGACGGCCGTTGAGGTGCCACAACTGGAGACGTTCTCAAAATACAAAATATCTTCTGCGGCCAAACGGGGATTGGTGTCGCGTCCGTATCCCCCAAGGCTAAAGTTCTGTGCCCTTGCGGTCTCGCCCACCACCACAACGGTCACCGTCGGAAGATCATAGACATTGCCAGCCTTTTTCCGCACCGCATCCAAGCCGATGGCGACAAAGGGCAATGTCCTAGATCGACTGAGCATCGCCACGAAGCGCACGGATTCGACCACGGGGGCCAAGGGCTGAAAGCTTGCCTTTAGATCTCCGCGGTTCCGCAAAATCGACGCATAGTCTTTCATATCACTCAACAAAAGCCCAACAAATCCGATCACGCAGAGCGTCGAAAACAAAGCATTTTGCCATAGGGTCCGCCAGAGCCTGCGCCGTGACAGCGGCACCGCTAGCACAACGAGTGCCGGCACAATTCCCGCTATGACAATCCAGAAAACAAAGGGGGGTGTGACGAGATGTTTGCCTTCTGTCCAGGTTGTGCTGACGACGTTTTGGATCATTTCCCGGTCAATCACGACCCCGAGCTCATCCATGTAATAAGACGTCACAGCAGAGACCACAAAAAGCCCCGCGATCAGCGGACGCAGGACCGACCGAAAAGCCAGTCCACCGAGCAAAGCGCAACACAAAGAAAAGAATGCCGCCGCAAACATCAACCCACTGGGATAATTGCCTTCGAAAACTTCAGCCCATAGGCCCCAAAACCTCTGGTTATAAATAGCAAAGAGCGTTGCAACAGCAACGACCACCAGCATCAAAGGATGCATCGCCCTGATCGGTATCATTGCTCAAGTCCTTTTGGCCGTTTTTGCGCGTTTTGAGAACCAATAAACGGGGATCATCACCAAGTAAATAGCATTAGAAAACAGAAGCGTATACCAAGGGAAAACAAACAGGCTAATCACAAAGGCAACCGCCAGCAAAATCACCGGCAACCGCATGGAGGCGGGGAAGGTTGTGCCCTTCAATGACATGGTTGGAAATGTGCCCACCGCAAGACCCGCACAGATCACGACAAATATGATGGCCACCTCGACATAACGGCCAGCGACATCCACCCCGGCCATGACCAAAAACAGCGGCGACAATCCCAAGCAGGCCAATGCGGGCGCAGGCACTCCTACAAAATCAACCGATTTAGCCCCATCCGATTGGCTGACATTAAAGCGCGCCAAGCGCAGGGCGCAGCAGATCGAAAAGATCATGACTGCGATCCACCCAAATCTCGCAGCATCCGAGTCCACAAAGATGGTAAAATAGATTACCAGAGGCGTCGCGATCCCGAAATTGAAAAAATCGGCCAATGTGTCCAATTCGGCTCCAATTTTACTCTCACTTTTCAAAGCCCGCGCCAGCCGGCCATCGGCGGCATCCAAAATCATTGCCAGAACCAACAAATACAATGCCACGCTGACGTTGCCCTGCAGCGCAGAACGCACCGCCGTCAACCCAACGCAAATGCCGAAAATCGTTACGATATTCGGTAACATCTTAGAAAGTGGCTCTCTTGGAGCGGAAGACGAAGATTTCATGTGACCCCAAAGAATCGCGCTATTTGACGGCGAAAACCAGACAGTTTTGTCGAAAACAATGCCGCCACCAAAAGTCCAGTTCCAGCACCCTATATTGTAGCAGAAATCGTATGCTTGTCCAACATAACCCGCGCGTACATTGTTAGTAGCAAAACCGGGATCACAATGACACCAAACCAAATACTGTACCGGCGCATTACAAAATAAGCGCAAGCCCCCGCAAGCGTTGAATGCCCCGATGGCATATTATGTTTGCTGGTTGTCGAATTGGGCCTTTGACCCAACCGCGTGCCCATGATTTCAACATCATTGAGTAGCCGCTTCGGACCATGTGACGCCAAAATCCCGGCAACCGTTATCATGCCCAATTGCTTCCAGCCCTCTTTGTCTTTCAAGACCAGGGCGAGCACAAAGGGTAGAAGCGTGTTAATGTGACGCCCATAATCTTCAAACGCCACAATCGCGGGTCGCTCATGCCCACCTTTTGAGACTGCATAATCGTTTTTCATATCGCTGGGATAGAAGGTCGCCGCAAGAATGATCAACACCACCATGCATATCACCACAGTATGGCGGTAGATAACCTTTAGCGGTTGGGACAAAAGTTCTTTGAATGTCATAGGCTGCCTACTGCTCATAATTGTTGAATATGTCAAACTCGGGTTTGTATATCTCACTGCGCAAACCGAAGGCGCCCATGACACTGTGAAATGGAAAGTCATGGGGGTGGGTCTACTGACGAAGGATCGATTGAGGCGTCAGGTTGCGCGCTTGGGCAAAACCCTCGGACATCCACACAAAAAACGGCACTTCGCGTTGCGCTTTAGGCGCAATTGCGTTGGGTGCACCATGCAAATAAAAACCGTTTTCACCCAGAGATTGACCGTGATCGGACACGTAGATCAATGCCGCATTTACATCGCCTAGGGCATCAAGCTGCGCGATCAAATCAGCAATCAGACTGTCCGTATAGCGGATCGTGTTGTCATAGGCGTTGTCCAAGGCCTCTTGCGAACAGCGCGACACCTGAACTGTATCACAGACCGGGGTAAAATACTCAAACTCCTTCGGATATTTGCTATAATATGCCGGGCCATGACTGCCAGTTTGGTGCAGGGTCACAAAAACACGCGCGCTCTGTGCCTGTTCAATCAAATCTCCCAATTGCCAATTCAAGAGCGCATCAGATCCGCCTTCGGGACAAGGCGCAGCCGCACAAGCCTCCAGAATGTCAGCCCGATTTTGGTACAGGTCCACATCAATCGGCGGCGGACCAGAGTTGTTGGACCGAAAAATTGTCGCAATGCCCTGGCGCTTGAGGTAGTTTGGGAGCGGCTCAAAGACCGTACGCGCTGATGCGTGGCGCCCTTCGTGGGTTAAGATACAGGCTGTAGACGAAATAGTATTCGTCGAACACGCCAGACCAGCAGGAAAAACCGCGAGATCATAGCGGGCAGTAAACGGGTTTGTCTGCCGCGCATATCCAAGAGCGGAAAACGGTCTGCGCGGGCGGCTTCTCCAATGACCAAGACCACAACATCTTTAGGCGCTGAGGGCGCAGTCACAAAATATGCATCGGGCAATAGAACTTGTTCGCGGTTGTCCATAGCGACGCGATTGAAGTGCCGCGCGACGTTTACAACATAGGACCAAGGCAGAATTTTACTGCCCATGCGCGATGCATGTCGGTCATACCAAAGCATTGTGAAAGAGGTTACGATGCTCCATGCGGCCAACACGCCAATCGCCCCAAGCGCCAAGGCTAGGCGCCAAATGCGCTTGGGAGCCTGCACTTTGATTGCTAAGACCACAACAGCCGGAATTATTCCCAGAAACAGCACATAAGGCAAAAGCGACAGATGCAAGAGCTCAGCGGTTTCGCGTTGGTCAGTGTTTAAGATATTCCCGACCATGGTACGATCAATTTCAATTCCGTAGGTCAGCATAAAATAGAGCGCAACCGCATTAACGATGAACAACACTGCGACCACCGTCTTCATCAGCCAAAGCGCAATGGTAGCCAGAATGCAGGCAAGGGCGGCGAAAAGGCAAAATTGCAGCACTTGCAACGATAAGATTTGCACCCAGCCCTCAACCGTATGCAGATCACTGAACCGCAACGCATAGGAGAGCAAAGGCGCTTGAAATGCTGCCAAAGTGAACACACAAACAGCAGCCGTAAAACTCACCAACCCAACATGTCTGGTTAGTATGTTTTTAAACCAATCGCGCACAACTATACATCTCCGAAAGGCAGCTGCGCATGATCGCAACCCCAACTGCTAACTACCTTTTCGGTCGCGGCACTGTCAATTGAGCTACAATCCCTTGTTTTTGTACGATGCGGCGACCTTTTGGATGCTGACCAGATAGGCAGCGGTTCGCAGATCTGGCACATCGGCACGCCGCCGCCACACCTCTGCCATGTCGTTGTATGCGCCGCGCATCGTGTCATCGAGGCCAGAGCGCACCAGTTCTAATTCACTGGCGCCTTTCAGATATTTCTCCTTAAAATTCGGAGTCAGCTGCCAATTGACGTTGCTGGATTTGCTCAACCGCTCCAACTCATTGACGATAAGCTGGTTGCGCGATTCCTCGCGGCGGCGTTCCATGCGGCCAAAGCGAATATGGCTAAGGTTTTTCACCCATTCGAAATAAGACACCGTCACGCCGCCCGCGTTGGCGTACATATCCGGGATAATCACCACGCCCCGCTCACGCAGGATCGCATCCGCCCCGGCCGTCACTGGCCCATTCGCCGCCTCGACGATCAAACGCGCCTGCACCCGATTGGCGTTATCACGGTGGATAACCCCCTCTAAGGCCGCGGGGATTAAGATATCACAATCTGCCTCCAAAACGCTGGCCCCGTCGGCGGTATAGCTGCCGCCTTCAAACCCCTTCACCCCGCCATGTTCGGCGATCCAGGTCTTGAGCGCCTCAATATCCAGGCCATCGGGGTTTTGCACCGCTCCGTCCCGCTCAATCACCCCGGTGATCCGCGCACCATCTTCTTCACTTAAAAATTTCGCTGCGTGATACCCCACGTTGCCAAGCCCTTGCACAATAATGGCCTTGGACTCGAGCTCCCCTGACAGCCCAGCCGCTGCGAGATCTTCAGGATGACGGAAGAACTCTTGCAAGGCATATTGCACGCCGCGGCCAGTCGCTTCCGTGCGCCCTTCAATCCCGCCGCCGCTCACCGGCTTGCCAGTGACGCAGGCCCGGGCATTAATGTCCGTTGTATGCATCCGCTGATATTGATCAGCAATCCATGCCATTTCCCGCTCGCCCGTGCCCATATCCGGAGCCGGCACGTTTTGCGACGGGTGGATCAAATCACGTTTGATCAGCTCATAGGCAAAGCGTCGGGTGATTTGCTCTAATTCATGCTCATCATAGGCCAAAGGATCAATCCGCAGGCCGCCCTTCGAGCCGCCATAAGGTGCATCAACCAAAGCACATTTATAGGTCATCAAAGCGGCAAGCGCCTCCACCTCATCTTGGTTAACGCCCAACGCATACCGAATGCCACCTTTAACCGGCTCCATATGTTCCGAATGCACGGCGCGGTAGCCTGTGAATGTGGTCATCTGGCCGCGCAGGCGCACCCCAAAGCGCACCGTATAGGTGGCATTACAGACCCTAATCTTTTCCGCCAATCCCGGCGATAAATCCAAAAGCGCCACGGCGCGATTGAACATTATATCTACACTGTCGCGAAAACTTGGCTCAGATGCGTTGGCGTCCTTCATGAAACCTATCCTGAATAGCAGTTGAAATATACTGCCCTCAGCTTACGGCGGCTCATGTGAAATAAAACGCCTATTTTCTCATAATTTCATGTTCATTAAGGGAGAATCTGCGCGCTCTTCGAGCAAAACCGCTAAACTGTCCGACATAAATTTCGCCTCAGACGGCGCCGTCACCCCGCCGATACCGACCCGCGTGCCGAATTTCCAATAGAGGCCTGGGATCCAGGCCCGCTCTGTCTTGTTTTGCAAGGTCACAACGAAGCCATTGGAGGGTTTGAATGCGAACACGCCGCGCTCGACGCGCAAAATGTCATCCAACGCGGCCAAAACGCGGCCGTCTTCAAAATAGAGCCCCGAGGCGCGCAGCTCAATATGGCCCTTGGTGCCCCTTTGCATAACGCGCGCCATCCACAGCACTGCCGCAGCAATCCCAACCAAGAACGCCTTATGCACAAATCCCGCATCAATGGTGGCCGTCAGGTATAAAAGCAAAAATCCGAGCAGCATCATGACAAAAAGGGCAAAGCCGCGACGCACCGTCGAGGCTTTGAGTCGCGCGATTACAGAATCTGACATTTCGGCCTTCCTCAAATTTCACCTTTGAGGCGGGCGCCTCGCGGTCTACCTGCCTTGAAACGCGCCAAGATGGAAGGTTAAACTTTGCCTTAGCGGCGCACCACCACCTCATAGCCGCGCTCTTCGGGTTCATCATCAATAAGTTCTTGCGGAAAGCCAGGAGCTTGAATGCTCAATCCGGTAGCCTCCTCCAGACGCTCAATGATCCGATCCGATTGCGCACGGACGCCATAGCGTTTTTGCCCATCGCTCATGATATCAATGATCATCGGAGAAATTTCCAAAGGCACGCCGTGATCATCGGCAATCTTTTGAAATAGGCCAATGTCCTTTTGCACCAAATCCATTGTGAAATTCACATCGCGCGATCCCGAAAGGATCAACTGGCTTTCGGTTTCATGCACAAAGGAGGTGCCAGAGGACATCGCGATGGCCTCATAGGTCATGCCAAGGTCCATTCCAGCGGCTTTCATCACGGTCAGTGCTTCGCAAACCGTGATCAAATTGGCTGTGGCGAGGTAATTAGTCATCACTTTCAAAGTACTGGAATTGCCAATCTCTCCCACATGCAAAATGCGCCGCCCCATATGGGTTAGGATTGGCAGAACCTTGTCAAAGGTCGCACGGGTGCAGCCGGCATAGATAGAAATATTGCCCGTGTCGGCCCGATGGCAGCCGCCTGACACGGGGCAATCCACCGCTTCACCGCCCGCGGCCAAAACCAAAGCCCCAAGCCGCTTCACCTCACTGGCATCTGTCGTTGACATCTCCATCCAAATCTTGCCGGGCCCGACATGCGGCAACATCTCACTGACCACCGCATCACAGGCGGCAGGGCTGGGCAGGCAGGTAATGACGGCATCACAGTCCTGCATCAATTGCGCTGGGCTTGACCCGTCTTTGGCCCCACGCGACACAAAATCTGCCACAAAGCTATCGTTAAGATCATGAACGCTGAGATCCATGCCGTTGCGCAGCAAACTGCCCGCCAATTTGCCCCCAACATTGCCCAAGCCAATAAATCCAACTTTCATGTCTTCTCTCCCAAATGAACTTTGACCGTAGAAAAGCAACCATTGGCGACATGTCGCCCTCATTTGCGACGCTTGTCATCCGGCTGGTGATTTTGCAGTGTGTTTTCATGGAAAACCCAGACGATCTTGCCGCTGGCATCGAAACCACACCGCAATTCAAAAGATTTTCGCAACGCAATGATGTGTTCTCCCGCGCATTTTGGGACGATACCGTCCGCAGTGCGGCGTCACAGGCCTTTTTTGCGAGCTATCGCATGGAAGCCACCCCCCGCCGGGGCGACGGATTCACGCAAAAAGATTTTGCCCTGCGCAATGCCAGTTGGTTGATTTCGGACATTATGACAGATCGTTTCGCCGCCGACGGCAGGCGCGAAGGCTTCCAAGCCCCCATCAGCAATGACACGCCCGTGGCTGGGGAAAAAGTACATTTTGAAACCCCAAGCGCCGCCAGCGCCAATGTCAAAAAAGCGGCAGTTTTCTTTGGTGCAGATCTCTGCGGCGTGACCGATCTGGATCCCCGCTGGCTTTATGAGGATCGGGTCGATGTGCGTGACATGTCCACAGCGCCCCTTGGCCTGCCAGAGGGGCTAACGCATGTGGTGGTGCTCGGCCACGAGATGGATCTCGAATTGGTCCGCAGTTACCCCTCCGCCCTTGGAGGTGCCGCCACGGGGCGCGAATACAGCCATGAGGCGGCCATTGTCATGCAGCTGGCGGCCTATATTCGCAATCTGGGCTATCAGGCCGTGGCCTCCATGAACGACACCGGCCTGGTCATCCCCATGGCAGTGCAAGCGGGCTTGGGCGAATACGCCAGAAATCAATTGGTTATCACACCGCAGTTCGGGCCGAGGCTGCGGTTTTCAAAAATTTTTACCAATATGCCTCTGGCGACGGACCGGCCGAAACGACCGGGGGTCGCGAAATTTTGCGATATCTGCACCAAATGTGCCGACGCCTGCCCGGTCAAAGCCCTCCCGCTGGACCCACCCAAATTTGGTGGCGGCCCGTCTGCCATTCAAGGTGTCAAAAAATGGACCTCTGATGCGGAGAAATGCTTTTCGTTTTGGACCAAACTCAGCAGTGATTGTGCGATTTGCATGCGCGTTTGCCCCTTCAACCGCGACTTCAGGAGCTGGCCGCAAAGGCTTTGGCTCAAATTAGCACTCTCACCGGCGCGAGGTCTAGCGCTCTGGCTGGACCGCTGGCGCCAGGGACGGTTGAAACCCGCGCAATGGTGGTCACGACCGTGATATTGATTTCACATCGCTGTGGCTTATCTCTCAACTAAGCCAAAAAGGATAAGCTCATGTCACTACGCCCCACACTTGAAACACGGCAAGCCACCCCCACCTTGGAAGGGGCCGGCGTCAAACTGCACCGCGCTTTTGGATTTCAAGATCCCTCGGAAATGGATCCGTTTTTGCTCTTTGACGATTTTCGCAATGAATTGACGGAAGATTTTGAAAAGGGCTTTCCGTGGCATCCGCACCGCGGCATTGAAACCATCACCTATGTGCTCTCGGGCAGTGTGGAACACGGCGATAGCCTTGGAAATAAAGGCACGCTCGGCGCTGGCGATGTGCAATGGATGACCGCGGGCCGGGGGATCATGCATCAAGAAATGCCCCAGGGCAATCGCAACGGACAGATGCATGGCTTCCAACTTTGGGGAAATTTACCCGGCAGTTTGAAGATGACGGACCCGAGATATCAAGATGTGGCCGGCAAGGAAATTCCCGAGGTCATTGACGATGATGGCACGCGCGTGAAGGTGATTGTCGGTGAATATTGGGGTAAAAAAGGTCCGGTCGACGGGATAGCCGCCGATCCGCAATATCTCGACATATATGTGCCACCAGGGGTTCAAAAGACCTTTAAAATAGATACGTATCGTCGGGCCTTTGCCTATGTCTTCGAGGGTGCCGCGGCCTTTGTGGATGCGGCGAAACCCACAGGCGTGCTGCTGGAAAAAGAAGTGGCCGGCCAAGAGGTGAATATCCGTGATCTTTCGGGCAATCGCACATTGATCCGCTTTGGCAATGGCGATGAGGTCAGCCTACAAGCCGGCGCAGAGGGCGTGCGGTTTTTGCTAATCTCGGGCGCTCCAATTGATGAGCCCGTCGCCTGGCACGGTCCAATCGTCATGAACACCCGCGAAGAGCTGATGCAAGCCTTCAGTGAATTGCGCAACGGCACCTTTATCAAGCCAGCGCATTAACCCCCAAAGTTTGGCGCGCCAAAGCACAATATTGGCGCGTCAACTCTTCGCTGGACAATCGACCATCCTCGCGGAACCAATCCACCACCCCAGTGAGCATGGCTATCAAAGCAAAACTGGTGATTTTGGCGTCGGGGACCTGAAAATCTCCCGACAGCACGCCCTTTAGAATCATGTCATAAACAATCTTTTCATAGCGGCTGCGTTTTTCTTCAATCGCCTTGAAGTTCTCCTCGGTGAGATTGCGCAGCTCCATGTAGGAGATGAAAACCAACTCCGGGCGCTGGATGTGAAAATCCAGATGGAAAGCCACAAAATGATCGAGAGCCGCAACCGGATGGCTCGGCACTTGTTCTTCGGCCCAGCGGGCCAAAAGATCAGCCATATGACCGTGCAAAAGATCAAATAAAAGCGCTTGTTTATCGGGGGTGTAATTATAAATAGCGCCCGCCTGCACCCCCACCCGCGCCGCAATTTGGCGCATGGTCACAGCTGCAAAGCCGTAGCGCGCGAAAAGCTCAAGCGCGGATTGCTTGATTTTTGGTCCAGTAATTTCCGAATGTGAACCAGTTTTGCGCGCCATGTGGAGATATTAACTGAACCAGCGTTCAGATCAATGATCATTGCTTGCTGCAGATCACTTTGCGCGCTACGTCACTCTCATGACAGGACGCGATTCCATATCTCATCTCTGCCTCGCAGCTGTGCTGGCCGGTTGCGCCTCTGTTCCTCAGCTCAATGAGACTCAACCGACCGCACAACAGGCCGGTGCCTACCCCACGTTTCTCTCAGCCAGCGACTTACGCGCCGCTGTCGGCACAGATATGAACTCCCAGCCCGCCGAAGAGCTTTCCGGGCAGGCACAATTGGACCAAAGGGCAAAGGCGCTGCGCAGACGGGATCTGACGGGCGAGTAAGCCCAAGCCGACCCGAAAATATCTGTTAAATTGACTGAGTTCCACGCCCGCCCCCGTTGCGGTTTCGGGGTTTTACGACTAGACACGGACGACAATTTCGTGACCGGAAGGAAGTAACCATGACCGCGGCTCCTCTTAGACTTGGTATTGCAGGGCTCGGCACTGTTGGCGTCGGCGTTTTGAAAATGATCCAAAAAAATGCAGCCTTGATCACGCAGCGCACTGGCCGCGCCGTCACAGTGTCTGCCGTCTGCGCCCAATCGCGTGGTAAAGACCGCGGAGTCGATCTGTCAGGCTATGCTTGGGAAGATGATCCGGTCGTCTTGGCCAAACGGGATGATGTGGATGTCTTTGTCGAATTGATCGGCGGCAGTACAGGCCCCGCCAAACAGGCCACACAGGCCGCCATTGCCGCTGGCAAAGATGTGATCACGGCCAACAAAGCCATGTTGGCAGAACATGGGCATTCACTGGCCCTCAGTGCAGAAGCTGCCGGGCGTGTGATCCGCTATGAAGCCGCCGTTGCTGGCGGCATTCCCGTGGTGAAAGCACTGACCGAGGGCCTGGCGGGTAATGAGATTCAACGCGTTCTGGGGGTCATGAACGGCAGCTGCAACTATATCCTCACGCGTATGGAAGATGCCGGTATGACCTATGAAGAGGTCTTTGCCGAGGCCGATGGCCTAGGATATCTCGAAGCAGATCCAAACCTTGATGTGGGCGGCATTGATGCGGCGCATAAATTGGCAATTCTCGCCGCCATTGCCTTTGGCACAGAGGTAGATTTTGCATCTGTTGTGATCGAAGGTATTGGAGCCATCACCATTGAGGACATTCATGCCGCTGCCGATATGGGGTATCGCGTCAAACTTTTGGGTGTCGCACAACAGACCGGCCGCGGGCTTGAGCAACGCATGACGCCCTGTTTGGTTCCGGCCAATTCGCCCTTAGGCCAACTCCAAGGGGGCACCAATATGGTGATCCTAGAGGGCGGCGATGTGGGGCAAATCGTGCTGCGCGGGGCAGGCGCTGGCGAGGGGCCAACGGCCTCTGCCGTCATGTCAGATGTGGTGGATCTCGCGCGAGGTCTTAGGCTCAATACCTTTGGGCAGGCGGCGACAGGATTGGTAAAATCTCAACCGGCCATGACGGCAACAACCGCGCCGTTTTATTTGCGCCTGCAATTGCTCGACAAGCCCGGTGCCTTGGCCAAAGTGGCCGCTGTTATGGGCGAAGCGGGAGTTTCCATCGATCGAATGCGCCAATATGGCCATGATGCCGAGCAAGCCCCTGTGCTCATCGTCACCCATAAGACAACCCGCGCAGCGATTGATCAGATTTTAGAAGATTTCACCAAGACGCAGGTTGTTGAGGGCCAGCCGGTTGCTCTGCGCATTGAAGCGGTGTGATGGGGCCTGCCCGAGCTCGAACACGGGCTTTGAGCGCCAATTGCTCAGAACTGCAGACCTGTTAGCGCGCACAGTCTTGCCACGACCGGCATCCCTGCATTAGGGCAGGCAAAATGTATAAAGGAAACTCATATGTCTGATGCCACAGAATTTCGTGATCGCGCTCTTTCTTTAGGACTGGCCCGTGTCGCCGAACAAGCCGCGCTGGCCTCTGCCAAACTGATTGGTCGCGGCGATGAAAAAGCGGCAGACCAGGCCGCTGTCAACGCCATGCGCACACAGTTGAATCTTTTGGATATCGCAGGTGTGGTTGTCATTGGCGAGGGTGAGCGCGATGAGGCGCCGATGCTCTATATTGGTGAGGAAGTCGGCTCGGGCAACGGGCCTGCGGTTGATATCGCGCTTGATCCTCTCGAAGGAACGACATTGACCGCGAAAGACATGCCCAACGCTTTGACGGTGATCGCCATGGGGCCGCGCGGCTCCATGCTGCATGCTCCAGATGTTTACATGGAAAAACTTGCGGTGGGGCCAGGCTTGCCGGAGAATGTCGTTTCCTTGACCATGGAGCCAGCAACACGGGTTATGGCGCTGGCGGCTGCAAAAAACTGCATGCCGGAAAATATCACTGTCTGCGTCCTTGAGCGTCCACGCCATGAGGCGATGATTGCCGAGTTGCGCACCACGGGCTGCGCCATTCGCCTCATCACCGACGGCGATGTTGCTGGCGTTATTCACTGCGCGGAATCAGACACGACCGGCATTGATATGTATATGGGGCTCGGTGGCGCGCCCGAGGGAGTTTTGGCCGCCGCCGCCTTGAAATGTATGGGCGGGCAAATGTGGGGCCGGTTGACCTTCCGCAATGATGATGAGCGCGGCCGGGCCGCCAAGGCTGGAATAACCGATCTGGACCGGATTTACAGCCGCGATGAAATGGTGACGCAGGATGTCATTTTCGCCGCCACAGGTGTTACGGATGGCTCCATCCTTGCAGGCATCAAACGCGAACCGGGATTTTTGACCACAGAAACCATTTTGATGCGGTCCAAAACCGGCTCAGTGCGGCGCATGACCTACCGCGCGCCGTCACATTAGAATGTATCTGGGCGTCGAAAAGTCAATCTCAAATCGCCGGTGGCTCGGGCCCGCTCTCGCGATTGAACGAGACGCTTTGACGCTCCATCAACAGAGCGATTTGCCACTGCCTCTGTGCTATGTGATGGCCCGTTTGGGGGTAGCTCCGACCGAGGTCGCCGATTTCCTAAACCCGACCCTCCGCGCCAGTATGAGCGATCCGCTCTGTCTCAAAGATTGCGCCACAGCCGCAGAGATTCTGCTCACAGCCATTCAAAATCAACAAAAAATTGCTATTTTTGCCGATTATGACGTCGATGGCGGCACGTCTGCGGCCTTGTTAATTGATTTTCTCCAACAATTTGCCATTCAACCCACCCTCTATGTGCCCGATCGGATCACCGAGGGTTATGGGCCCAATCCCCAAGCGATGGCAGCTTTGGCAGAGAGCCATGATCTGATCATCTGCGTGGACTGCGGCACCCTAGCCTATGAGGCACTTGAAGCGGCGCGGGCCGCAGATGTGGTGGTTTTGGATCACCATTTGGGCGCAGAGACCCTGCCCGAGGCGCGGGCCGTGGTGAATCCTAACCGGCAGGATGAGACGGGCGATTTGGCCCATCTTTGCGCGGCGGCCGTGGTCTTTATGGTTCTGACCCAAGTGGCCCGGATGATGCGGGCAAATGGTCAAACCCCGCCCAATTTGATCAATTCGCTCGACCTTGTCGCCTTGGCGACAGTGGCCGATGTCGCGCCCTTGATCGGGGTAAACCGGGCCTTTGTGCGGCAGGGTTTGAAAGTCATGGGCCAGCGCAAACGCGTGGGACTAAACGCCCTGTCGGATGCAGCGGGTCTGAATGCTGCGCCAAGCGCCTATCATCTTGGCTATGTCTTGGGACCGCGAATCAATGCCGGTGGGCGAATTGGCAAAGCCGATTTAGGGGCTCGACTTTTGGCCTGCAGCAACCCGCATGAGGCGGCTGTCATGGCGGAAAAATTGGAAGAGCTGAACACCGAACGGCGCAGCGTTGAGGCCATGGTGAGACTGGCGGCGCTGGAGCAGGCAGAAGCGCGCGGACTGGACTTACCGCTGGCTTGGGCCGCAGAAGAGGGCTGGCATCCTGGCGTGGTCGGTATTGTTGCCGCGCGGCTGAAAGAAAAAACCAACCGCCCCGCCGTGGTCATTGGCTTTGATGGCGACAGTGGCAAAGGCAGCGGCCGCTCTGTCAGCGGGATTGATCTGGGTGCCGCGATCCATAAATTGGCGCGCGAAGGGTTAATCACGTCGGGAGGCGGTCACAAAATGGCGGCGGGCCTATCGCTCACCCGTGCGCAACTCGAACCGGCCATGGAGCGGTTGGGGCAATTGCTCGATGCCCAAGGCGCTGGCGCACTGGGTCCGGCAGATCTCAAAATTGACGGCACATTGATGCCAGGCGGCGCCACGGTTGAGTTGATTGAGCAGCTTGAGCAAGCCGGCCCCTTCGGCGCGGGTGCCTCTGCGCCGCGATTTGCTTTTCCCGATTGCACCATCGCCTTTGCAAAGCCGGTGGGAGAGTCGCATCTGAAAATCACCCTCAGCGATGGGTTCGGGACAAAATTAGACGCAATTTGCTTTGGCGCATTTGATGGCCCTCTCGGCCCCGCGCTCACCGCGGCCCAGGGTGGAAAAATGCACATCGCTGGGCGTTTGGAGATCAACACTTGGGGGGGGCGCTCACGTCCACAACTGCGCATCGAAGACGCCAGCCCCGCCTAACACCCTGCCAAAACTGGGAACGCAAAAACATCGATAAAAAGTAAAGAATCGACTTGCCACCCGCTGCAGCTTTCCATAAATAGCGGCCTATCAGCAGTGTCCCGTTCGTCTATCGGTTAGGACGTCAGGTTTTCAACCTGAAAAGAGGGGTTCGATTCCCCTACGGGATGCCATTGGCTTTCTGTGCAGTGCGACCCAAATGAAACCGCAAGCTTGCGGCGGGCACTATCGCTCGGAAAATGCTCCGCAGCCATGCCATTTCCTGAAAAATTCCGAACCTCGCGCCCGGGCATCCCATCCCTTCATCAAGAGTTCGGCTGGCAACACCAGGCAAATGCCATATAGAAAATCTCATAAAAAGACCCGCCAATTGCTTGGCGGGCCTCAAACCTAATTGTAGTGCCGCACCTAAGCGTTGCGGCGTGCAATCTCGGTCATGAAACGGTCTCGGATGACAACCGGATCTTTTGTGATAACCGGCACTTTGATATTGCCGCTCTCACATTTGGACACGATCACAGTCATTTTCTGCGACTCAATCGCCGCTTTGAGCACCGCGCCAGTTTCTTCGGCCTGGCATTCGATCACCGTCTCACAGCCACAGGCCTTCGCCACAGCCGCCAAAGAGGTTTTCCCGCCCGCATAGGTGGGCTGATCCCCCGTGGAGCCGTAGCTGCCATTGTCGATGATCAAAAGAATGAAATTGTCGGCCACGTTATTTGCAATCGTGGGCAATGTGCCGAAATTGGTCAGAACAGAACCGTCACCGTCAATGGAGATCACGGTTTTATCTTGCGCCAGCGCAACCCCAAGACCGATGGATGATGACAGTCCCATGGTGCCAAGCATATAGAAATTGCTGGCTTGGTCGTCGATCATATGCAGCTCTTGGCTGGGCAGACCGATGTTACAAACAACCAATTGGTCGCGCAAAATTGGGGCGATGTCGCGGATGATTTCAGAACGGATCATATTAGTAACCTCCCCAGAACGTCGCATCAGTCAAAATTGCCACGGGTTTGTTGCACATGAAGGTGTATTTCAAAATCGCATCCAACTCTTCCTCATCGCCCGGCTTGTGGAAATGATAGGTTGGGATGTTCAATTGGTTGAGCAGAGCTTTGGTATGCACAGCCATTTCCACCTGGCACGCCACAGGCTCTTTCAATTCACCCCGATAAGAGATGAGCATTGGCAGAGGCATGCGGTAAAACTGGGTCAGTGTCACCAATGTGTTCACTGTGACACCAATGGCCGTATTTTGCATGATGATGGCTGGACGTTTGCCCCCCATGAAAGCGCCTGCACAAAGGCCCATGCCCTCATCTTCTTTATTCGAAGGAATGTGATAGATGCTGGGTTCTTTTTCAACCGCATCAATCACACCGCCAAGCTGCTTGCACGGTACGGTCGTGACAAATTCGATGCCATTTGCAACGAAATCAGCCACTATTTTCTCACTCACGGACATGATGCTCCTTTCAGGGGATTAGAATAATTTTAGGCGCAGGGGTGTTGCCACTGCGGATATCATCAAAGGCGCCTTGCCCCTCTGATAAATGCCTGGTTTCGACCCAATCCAAAAGTCCCATTTTACCGGCAAAAATCGCCTCACCGGTCTCCTGGAAGTCCTTGGGGGTATAGGTATAGCAGCCAATCAAAGTGATCTCATGCAGAGTCATACGGCGCACATCGACGCCACCTTCACCCGAGCCCAAGCCAATATGCGAGATCACCCCGCCCGGCTTGGCCAATTCACAGGCCGCCGCCCGGGTGGCCGCATAGCCAACGCCGTCAATCACCAAATCAGCACTGCCATCTTTTGGGGCATCGGCATCCTTGCCATCGCTGGCTTTAAACCCGTCCATACCCTTCAATGTGGCCAGACGCAGCGGGTTGACCTCAATCAAAGTGATGTCTTGAACGCCCATCGCCCGCAGGCAGAGCGCCGCGCCAAGCCCGATGGCTCCTCCGCCGAGGACCACACAGCTTAGGGTCTCAACCGGGTCATCTTGCAAGCGCAGGCCAAGGCGTGCGGCATGCCAGCTACAGGCCAAAGGTTCTGTCAAAGCCGCCGATTGCAAAAGCTCCGCCCGTGGCACCACCAATAGATTTTCGCTTGGAATGGCCACCATTTCTGCAAAGGCACCCGGACGTGGTGGCATGGAAATGATTTGGCGCCCCAGACAAATATTGGGCTTTCCCGATCGGCAGGCATGGCATGTGCCACAGCCATTGAGCGGGTTGATGGTGACCAACGTGCCATCGCGCGGCCCGCCCACAATCGTCCCAGAGGCTTCATGCCCCAAAATGATCGGCGTAGGCCTGCGCGCATCATGGCCCAGAAATGCATGCATATCTGATCCGCAAATGCCTGAATATTGGATGCGGACAAGCTCTTCGCCAGCTTTGGCGATTGGATCTGCCTGATCCATATAGGTGAGCGTCTCTACGCCCGTGTTCACTAAAGCCTTCATTTTGCCGTATACCCTCCATCTACAAATAGAACCTGCCCTGTCACATAGTCTGAGGCGGCAGAACAAAGAAACATCATGGGCCCATCCATATCACGAACCTGACCATTGCGCCCGATGCACGTCTGTGCGGCATTTCGGGCCGCAAGATCCGGGTCTGCAAAAACGGGTGCCGTCAATTCCGTATGAAAGAAACCCGGCGCGAGGGCATTGGCTGTGACACCATGCGCAGACCAGGCTTCGGCCATCGCACGGGTCATCTGCTCAACAGCCCCTTTGGACGCCCCATAACTGATGCCATTGGCAAAAGCGCGGCGCGATTGCAGCGAGGCAAAGTTGATGATCCGCCCCCATCCCTTCTCCCGCATCCCCGGCACCATGGATTTGGCTAAAAAGAAGGGCGCGGCAACATTGAGGTTTTGCGTCACATCCCAATCGGCATCCGTCATCTCATCGGCGGGCCGGCGGGTGTTGATCCCTGCGGCATTGATCAAAATATCCGGCGCACCAAAAGGTTTGGCCGCTTGGGCCGCAACATCGGCCAGACAAGAGCGATCCGACAAGTCAGCAGCCAGAATGGCAGTTTCGCCCGGGGTCTGTTCAGACCAAGAGGCAAGAGTATCGGCGCTGCGGGCAATCGCAATCACTTGCGCCCCATGCGCTGCAAGCAGGCTGGCCGCCCCCTGCCCCAAACCACTGGACGCACCGGTCACAACGGCAATTTTACCCTCAACGTTGAACAATGACGCAGATCTCATCGGTTAGCCCTGCGCTGACAGATCAAAGTTTTCACCCGGATAATATTTCGCCAAACGAATATCCGCGGTGCGCGCATGGCCTTCCATGCCCTCGAGCCGGGAAATGCGTGCAGTGGCAATCGCCACGTCTTTGGCTCCATCGCGGGTGGCGCGCTGCCAAGTGACCAATTTCATGTATTTATGGACAGACAGGCCGCCGGTGTATTTGGCCGAACGCGAGGTAGGCAAGCAATGGTTTGGACCAGAGGCCTTATCGCCATAGGCAACCGTGGTTTCCTCACCGAGGAACAAAGAGCCATAGCAGCTCAACCGATCCAACCACCAATCCAGATCATCGGCTTGAACGGTCAAATGCTCAGGCGCATATTCGTCGGAGGTGGCCGCCATTTCTTCGCGATCTTCGCACAGAATAACCTCCGCATAATCCCGCCAAGCCGCTTCCGCATTGATCCGATTAAGCTCGGGCAAATCCGCAATTAGACCCGGAACAATTTCCAGGACTTTTTGCGCCAAAGGTTCATTATCCGTCACCAGCCACACGGGTGAATTATACCCGTGTTCCGCCTGCCCGACCAAATCGGCGGCGACAATCGCAGCATCCGCAGTGCCGTCAGCGATCACCAAACTATCGGTTGGACCCGCGATCATATCAATACCGACACGGCCGAACAATATGCGCTTGGCCTCTGCCACAAACTGATTGCCCGGCCCGACAATGATATCCGCCTCAGGCAGACCAAACAGTCCAAAGGTCATCGAGGCCACGCCCTGAACCCCGCCCATGGCCAAAATTTTATCGGCACCGCAGTGGTGGGCCGCATAGATAATTGCTGGCGCAATGCCTGCGTCTTTGGCAGGAGGCGAACAAGCTGTGATATGCTGGCAACCGGCAACCTTCGCTGTGGTTACAGTCATAATCGCACTGGCGATATGGCTGTAACGCCCGCCGGGGATATAGCAGCCAGCCGCATTGCAAGGGATGCTCTTTTGCCCGGCAATCAAGCCCGGCACAATTTCTGTCTCAAAATCTGTGATCGTACCGCGTTGCGCCTCGGCGAAGCGTTTCACATTGGCATGGGCAAACTGAATATCTCGCTTCAACTTTTCTGGCACCAAATCGCAAGCCGCTTGGATTTCTGCCTCAGTTAAAATCAAATTTCCATCATACCCATCAAACTTCGCCGCATAGTCAAGCGCGGCGGCGTCGCCCCCCGTTTCGATATCGTTGAGAATTCCCATGACCGTTGCGCGCACATCATCGCCGCCAGTCGAAGCGGTTTTTGTAGATTTCTTGAGATAGACCCGAGCCATTGTAAACATCCTTGAAAGCTATTTGTGTTTTCGACTCATTGTGTAAGCGCTTGCATTGCGGTATGCAAGCGCTTACATTCATCAAGAGCAACAAATGGGAAATTATCATGCGCGACAGCAATCGCCCAAGCCTCGAAGACGTGGCCGCATTGGCCGGCGTGTCGACGGCGTCCATTTCACGTTGCATCAATTCGCCCCAAAAAGTCGCGGAACCCACCCGACAGCGGATTCAAAATGCCATTGAGACGCTCGGCTATGTGCCCCATTTCGGCGGTCGTGCTTTGGCACGCAATCGCACCAATACCATTGGTGCAATCATTCCGACGATGGACAACGCGATGTTCGCCAGCGGCCTGCAAGCCTTTCAAGAGACACTCAGTGCTGCCGGGGTGACCCTGCTGGTTGGCAGCTCAAACTATGACCCGGACCAGGAGTTCGACGCCATTCGCTCTTTGCTGTCACAGGGCGCCGATGGGTTGTTGCTGATTGGGGCGGCGCGGCCCGAAAAAACCCAGGCTTTTTTAACACAACACGCCGTGCCGCATGTCTTGGCATGGTGCTGCCCAAAAACAGGCCACTCGCCAAGCGTCGGCTTTGACAATCAAAAATCGGGCCATGATATCGCGGCGCATGTTTTGGCCCATGGGCACCGGAAATTGGCGGTGATTTGCGGCCTAAGAGAGGGCAATGATCGCGCCACCGCCCGCGTTGTAGGCATCAAACAAGCAATCGCAAGTCAAAGCGATGCGCAATTATTGGGTCTTGAAGAGTGTAAATATAGTTTCGAGGAGGCCGGCGCCGCTTTCGCGCAGCTTCTGACCGGGCCAGAAAAAGCCTCAGCAGTGATTTGCGGCAGTGATGTGTTGGCGGTCGGCGCCTTGCTGCAAGCCCGCAAGATGGGATTGCGCGTACCAGAAGACATTTCAATCACCGGATTTGACGATATTTCCTTGGCGCAAGTCACCACGCCTAGCCTGACAACCGTGCGCGTGCCGCAGCACTCAATGGGCCGTAAGGCAGCAGAGGTCTTGCTGGCCTTGCTCAATCAAGAGCCCGGGCAAAACCTACGGCACGAGCTGATGACAACCATCATCGACCGCGGCACCCTTGCGCGGATCTAGGCACGATCGATGTCTCCCGGCCGACCCGGTCTGTGCATCATTCAAACAAGACGTCACGCATCAATCGCGCGCCATCAATGAGCACCTGCCGCTTTGACCAGGCCTCTTCATAGGTCAACCTCTGAACTGGGCCGTGAAAGGCCAAAGAGGCCACATAGCGTCTGCGTTCGTCCAGAATTGGCACGGCCATCGCCACCATACCGGTGAAAAATTCCTCTCGGTCAAACGCATAGCCATTTTTCGCCACCTGCTTGAGTTCCGTCAAAAGCGCATCTTCCGTGCGCAGCGTGTTGGGCGTTAATTCCTTGAGATGCAAACTGCGCACCATCGCCTGACGGGCCTTGGGGGCCAGGCTGGCCAGAAAGGTTTTGCCGCTGGCCGTGCAGTGAAACGGCACATGGGTGCCCACAGGCAATTGCACCCGAAAAGGCCAGTCAGTTTCGACCCGGTCGACATAAATCATCCCTTCACTATCGGGGATCACGAAGTTGACAGTCTCACCAACTTCATCCGCCACACGCTGCATCACCTGGTGACGTGCGATGTGAAAGCGGGAGGCATACAGCAGACCTGACGCCATAAGCCGCGAGCGCCGCGTTGGGCGCAGTTTCTTGCCATCCTCTTCGCGAGCCAAAAACCCCTCTTGTTCCAGCTTGGCGCAGAGGCGGTGGATGGTTTGCTTGGGCAGGCCGATAGATTGGTTAATCTCAGTGGGCGATAGCGCACGATCCGACGTCCCCAAAACCTCTAGGATCAGCAAGGTGCGTAAATTCGTAGGAATGCGACCTTCCATTGTTCTCTCACTTCAATTTCTCGACCCACATTTTGCGCATTATTCATGCAAAATTATGTTGCCGAATCTCATCTTTCCTGCATAGTAACATAAATGTTATAAAAACGGGAATAAAAGTCTCATTTTTTAATTAATGGAGCGAACTTGGTATTTGACTTTGTAATCGTTGGAGCGGGATCAGCCGGCTGTGCGCTGGCAAATCGGCTGTCGGCAGATCCAAAATACTCAGTGGCTTTGCTGGAAGCAGGTGGACGTGACATCAATCCATGGATCCACATCCCGGTCGGTTATTTCAAAACGATGGACAACCCCAAAACAGATTGGCGCTATCGTACGGAAAGCGATCCGGGACTGAATGGCCGGGATATTCCCTGGCCGCGGGGTCGGGTGTTAGGGGGCTGCAGCTCGATCAACGGCCTACTCTATGTGCGCGGGCAAGCCGAAGATTTTAATCATTGGCGGCAACTCGGCAACACTGGCTGGGCGTGGGAAGACGTTCTGCCCTATTTCAAACGCGCAGAAACTTGGAAGGGCGATGGCACCGAGAATTCAGAGCGGGGCACAGACGGTCCGCTGTCCGTATCCCCGACCCGTTTGAAGCGCGAAATCGTAGACAAATGGCTCGATGCCGCCGTCGGCGCTGGATATAAACGTAATCCCGATTACAACAGTTCAGATCAAGAAGGGGTGGGGTATTTCCAACTGACCCTGGACAAAGGGCGGCGCTGCTCCAGCGCGGTGGCCTATCTAAAACCCGCGCGCAATCGCAAAAACCTCACCATTATCACCCATGCGCAGGTCGAGAGACTGCTGGTTGAAAAGGGTGAGGCCAAGGGCGTTGTTGCCAATATCAAAGGCCAAAGCCAAACCATCCGCGCCCGCCGGGAAGTGATCTTGAGCGCGGGCGCCATCGGTTCACCGCAAATTCTCATGCTCTCAGGCATTGGCGACGCACAGGAACTGAAGGCAAAGGGGATCGAGCCGATCTGCGATCTGCCAGGCGTTGGAAAAAATCTGCAAGATCATCTGCAAGCACGGCCGGTTTTCAAAACAAATCTTTCAACCATAAACATCGAGACCAATAATATTTTCAAACAGGGCCTGATCGCCTTGCAATACGCCATAAGCCAAACCGGACCAATGACTATGGCCGCCAGTCTTGGCACCGGTTTTTTGAAAACAGATCCGATGCTGGCAACACCAGATATTCAGTTTCATATCCAACCGTTCAGCGCCTCTGCGCCAGCTGATGGGCCACATACGTTTTCGGCCTTCACCGCCTCCGTGCTGCAATTGCGCCCGGAAAGCACGGGTCATCTCGAGTTAAAATCCGCAGATTGGCGGGATCACCCAGCCATTCACCCCAATTACTTGGCCACAAAACTCGATCAAGACACCATCGTGAAGGGCATCCAAATAGCGCGCCGCATTGCGCAGTTTGAGCCATTGAAATCACATATCATCGAAGAATTTATCCCCGGGTCAAAGATCGGCATGGACGATTATGACGCAACATTGAATTGGGCCCGCGACAATAGCGTGACAATCTATCATCCAACGGGCACCTGCAAAATGGGTCAGGATGACTTGGCCGTTGTCGATGTACGTTTGAAAGTGCGGGGCCTAAAAGGTCTGCGCGTCGCTGATTGCTCCATCATGCCCACGATCACCTCTGGCAACACAAATGCTCCGGCGATCATGATTGGTGAAAAACTGTCGGATATGATTTTGGAGGACGCCCGTTGAGCCGCTCTATTCATCTAACTAAGGAAGCCCAGAATGTTTGATACTGCAATGGCCTATGGTCAAATCATAATCGCGGATTTGATCCTGTCAGGTGACAATGCTTTGATCATCGGTATGGCTGCGGCTGGCCTCTCTCCAGAATTGCGCAAACGCGCTATTTTGTACGGTATGGTGATTGCGGCTGTCCTGCGGATTGTATTTGCCGTGATCGCAACAACCCTTCTCGGTATACCCGGCATATTGTTCATTGGCTCCGTGCTGCTTTTTTGGGTATGCTGGCGTCTGTTTCAAGAAATCCGCGAGGGTCTCGAGCGAGATGCGCAGGAGGCGATGCTGACCGCCGGTGATCTTGAGCAGGGCTACACAGGAGCGCCACGAAAAACCATGGCCGGCGCCCTGATCTCAATCACGATTGCAGATGTCTCCATGTCGCTCGACAATGTTCTCGCCGTGGCGGCAATTGCCGATGGCGACAAACAAATCTTGATTTTTGGTCTGGGATTGGCGATCGTACTCATGGCATTCGCGGCCACTTTGATTATGAAGTTGCTTACAAATTATCCATGGATATCCTGGTTGGGACTGATTGTACTACTCTACGTTGCCGGTGAAATGATGTTCCGTGGCTTTTTCGACATTAACCACGGTGTGGGGCCTCTTTTGGGGCTCGTGGAAGGCTGGGAGATCAGCAAAAGCCACTAAAAAGAATTGGGATTTGGCGGCATAAAGATGAAGCCAATACTCTACGACCCGATGGTGTGCCTTCGGCCCGGGTCCAAAACAAGACAATGAAGGTACAACATAAGGGAGGAAAACTTAAATGTTTAACCTGAAAACACTTGCCAAGACAGCTGCTATTACTGTAGCCGGCTTGGCTTTTGCGCCAGCGGCGTTTGCCGATGGTCATACAAAAGTACTGCGCATTCAATCAGTCTTACCAACCACTGGTGACGAGATTAAAATGGTTAGGGACTTTGGTGAAGACGTCTATGCCTTGACTGGCGGATCTTTGAAGCTTGAAGTTCTTGCTGCTGGTGCAGTGGTGGGATCCAGAGATGTTTTGGATGCCGTGGATGCAGGGCTGGTTGAAGGTGGCTTTGCTTGGACACACTATTGGGGCGGTAAACACGTCGCTGCTAACCTCTTTGGTGCTCCCATAGCTGGCGCCGGCGTTGGTCTGGACGCACTGTCGTTCTTGTCATGGTTCCAATATGGTGGTGGCAAGGAATTGTATGACCAACTTTGGGATGAAATGGGAGTCAATGTAAAAGGCTTTATGCTTCAACCCGTGGGTCCAGAAGCACTAGGTTGGTTCTCTGAGCCAATTGCCTCCATGGACGACTTCCGCAAATACCGTTTCCGCGCCCCTCCAGGCATGGTTGGTCAAGCTTATAAAGACATCGGCGTCGCCTCTGTAGCGATGGGTGGAGGCGACATCCTCCCCGCTTTGGAAAAAGGCACAATCGACGCAGCTGAATGGTGCTGCCCAGTGGCAGATATGGCTTTTGGATTTCAAAAAGTTCTGAAGCATTACTACCTGCAGGGTCTTCACCAGGTCGTGGTTAATGCTGACCTGTATGTAAACGGAGACTTCTATGATGCCCTGACCGATACCGAGAAAAAAGCCCTTGAAGTAGCTGCTAATGCTTCTCTATCAAAGTCAATGTCATATCGTATCCTTGCAAACGGAAAAGCGCTTAAAGATCTCACAGACAACCACGGCGTTATCTTGCATGATACTCCAGCGGATTATTTCCCAGCATATATGGGTGCTGCGAAGGCGCTCCTTGAAAAAGGTGCTGCAGAAAACGAATTCTTTGCTGAAGTTTGGCAGTCTCAGAAAGACTTTGCAGACGTTGCGGTTCCCTTCTGGGCTGGCGCACAGGCTTCAAACGCTGCCCTAGGCAAGGCACACGCTGATAGCTTGAAGTAAAACATAAAAATACGAGGCCAAACGGCCTCGTATTTCTTCTTTTGAAAGCATTTTATATAAAAGTTTTCACAAGAAGAAATTAGAAAAATTTCTGAGAGTAAAACCCATGGGAGGGCCGGATGGCTGAAGAAGTTGATCCAAAAAAGCTGGAAATAGCCGATGAGCTAATTGCTGAGCGTCGGGCGGAACGACCTGGGGAAACACCAGATGGCATGACGCCTTGGCAGAAGCCAATTACTGCAGCAATCGATATTGCTAACGATTGGGCAGGCAAGCTTTTGTGCTTACTTATGGTTCCGTTAATCGGAGTAGTCGTTTTTGAGGTGATTGCTCGTAACTCTTTTGCAATCATGTCCGGCTATGGATGGGATCAGCTAGCTCGAAATATAGGGTTAGGCCCAACGGTTTTTGCATACGATATCAGCCGTATGATTGCCGGCGTACTGTTTATGGGTGCAGCGGGATATGGTTTAATGCGTGGTGTACATATTCGGGCTGATTTTATTTATCGAAACTGGTCTGATAAAACGCAAGCGACGGTTGATGCTTTAGCGTACATGGCATTCTTCATTCCATCGATGATTTTCTTTACTATAATTACATCACAATACTGGCTTGTAGCCTACAATTCTGGCGAAACTGCGTTTGACAGCACCTGGGGGCCAGTCCTTTGGCCCGCTCGCTTAGCTATGCCAGTTGGGGGACTTTTGCTGTTGCTGCAAGGATTTCCAGAATTATTTCGCGCTTTTCACAAAATGGGCAAAGAGCGTGAGGCAATCTTTGTTAAATTATTAGTACCATACTTCATTATCGTTGGCGCAATCGTGATATCAGTTTTCTACCCAAATTCTCTACCACTCTCGGATTGGTTTTCTGGACTAATCGCAGAAGGCCCCGGACTATCAAAACCGACCATCGGACTAATTATGCTGGGCGCGATGCTCTTTGTGATATTTATTGGTTTTCCAATTTCGTTCACATTAATTTTTTTAGCATTTGTGTTTGGAATCTGGGGATCAAATTTTAAATTGACCACCCTTTTGATGACACTAAACACTAATTCCACCATGCTAAACGATCAATTAATGGCAGTGCCACTATTTATTTTGATGGGTATTGTAATGGAAGCGGCAGGATTAATGGAGCGCCTGTTTGCTTCAATCCAAATGATTATGTCACGCATTCGGGGCTCACTTTACATAGCTGTTCTGATCGTTTCCACAATTTTCGCGGCCGCTACGGGCATTGTGGGAGCTTCAGTTACCCTACTAGGCATTATGGCCGGTGCAACAATGAGCCGGTCCGGTTACAATGTCCAATTGGCAGCTGGAACAATTACCGCGGGCGGCACTTTAGGAATATTAATCCCCCCATCAATCATGCTTATAGTGATGGGCCCTGTCCTGGATGTTTCAACATTAGACTTGTTCCGCGGAGCCTTCATTCCAGGCGCAATCCTAGCCATCCTGTATTTGGTTTATACACTGGGCCGTTGCTGGATCAATCCTGCTTTAGGCCCAATTCTAGCTGAAGAGGATCAACCAGAGACCTCCAAGAATTATGGGCTGGAAGTGATACTAATATGCATGGGTGTGTTGGCTATATGTAGGGTCTTTGGTTTGTCTCTTAGCGGCGCATTAAGCTTATTTCCTTTTAGCGGCTTGCTAGTACTGATTGCAGTTCTGATGATTGCCCACGGTGCGTACCGTAGTTTAAAAGTGCTACGTCTGGCAGTCCCAATCGCAGTGGCGGTCCAGGCAGCTTGGGCTGCAACACAGTTAATGAATTCAAATGGGTTAGGGTTCGGTGTTCTTTATCACACCATGTGGCTATTATTTATGGGTTTCACCGCATACAAGTCTTTTGCATTATACCGCCCAGATACTGCAGAAAACTTTCATTTCTCAGAGCTCTGGGACGAGTTTTTTGCTGGCCTAATGCCACCGACCATACTAATTTCCTTCGCCTTAGGTTCAATCTTGTTTGGCTTTGCAACACCTGCAGAGGCTGCTGCAATGGGCGCATTTGGTGCAATTTTGTTGTCTATAAGTTACGGTAAGTTCAAAATTTCTGGGTTCTTCGATAGCCTGATTAAGGCCTTGGAAATCACTGTTTTGATCATGTTCTTGGTTGCGGCTTCCAATTTCTTTGGAGCCGAGTTTTCTTCACTCGGCACCCCAAAAATGATGACTGAAGCCTTGCTACAGTTGGATTTATCACCGTACATGATCTTAATACTAATAATGGTACTGATTTTTCTTCTTGGCTGGCCATTGGAGTGGGTACCAATTGTTTTGATCGTAATACCTGTATTACTACCGACAGTAATGGCATTGGATTTGCCAGGCTTTGAGAGCCAATACGACAAGATGGTTTGGTTCGGCATAATGGTGGCAGTTAACCTACAAACTGCATGGCTAAGTCCACCAGTGGCTCTATCTGCGTACTTTCTAAAAGGCGTAGTCCCCAATTGGGATTTAAAAGATATCTACCTTGGGATGATGCAATTTATGGTTGTACAATTAATCGGCTTGATCTTGCTATTTATGTTCCCGCAGCTCGTACTTTGGCTACCTAAAGCAATGGGTGGATAATAAAATATGGGCGGTCCAGTGGGACCGCCTACTTTCTTTCACCAGTCCAAAAACTTATCGCATACAGGAACTGCCAGCTCAAAAAACATTTCTTTAAGTTTGCTTTCCGATTTAAAAGTGCGCCACTTTACTACTGTTAGTTCCAGTAAAAATGGTGATGAAAGTATAATTACAATCAAAAATCAGTTGGCGCTCCACCTTCGGAAATTCGGCGATCGACGAAAGCCCGCAACTCTTCATGAATGGCCACATCCATAGGCGGTTTTTTATAATCCGCCATGATCTCCTTATATTTGGCCGAGGCCCGCTCAGCCGTCCAAATACCACCGGCCAATTCCCATCCTTCATAATTGCGCCAATCGCTGATGAAGGGTTGGTGGAAGGCGGTTTCATAGCGATCTTGGGTATGCTGAACTCCGAAGAAATGCCCTGAAGATCCAACTTCCTTTATGGCCTCAATGGCGATATCTTCGGGCGCTGTCCGCGTGATGATCGGTTCAAAATAGCGCTGAATAAGCTGTAATACTTCGCAATCCATGATGAACTTCTCTGGCGAGGCAATCAGCCCTCCCTCCAACCAGCCGGCGGCGTGATAGACCACATTCGAACCCGACTGCACAGCAGCCCAGAGCGAATTTGAGGTCTCCCACATCGCCTGCCCATCGGGGACATTGGCGGCACAGACCCCTGAGGAGCGGATCGGCAGTTTATAAAACCGGCCCATCTGTCCGGTCATCTGCGTGGCCCGCATATATTCCGCAGTGCCAAAGGCTGGAGCGCCCGTTTTCATATCCACATTCGAGGTAAAAGTGCCAATCACACAGGGGGTTCCCGGGCGCATATATTGAAACAACGCGATGGCACAGAGCGCCTCAGCAATCGATTGCGTCACAGCCCCGGCCATGGTGACCGGAGCCATCGCACCGGCCAGGGTGAAAGGTGTGACAAAAATCGCCTGCCCACGCCGCGCGAGCCGCAAGCACCCGTCAATCATCGGCCAGTCATGCTTCAAAGGGCTGGTAGAATTGATATTGGTATACATATGCGGTTTGGCTTCAAACTCCTCATGACTGAGCCCGCCAGCGATTCGCACCATCTCCATTGTGTCTTCGACACGCTCTGAGCCCAAGCAATAGGTATGGGCCGCTTTGTCCGTCAATGTGAGCTTGTCATAGGTCGCCTCAAGATGACGAATGGAGGCATGCACATCCACAGGCTCCACAGGGTAGCCGCCTACAAAATGAATGCAGTTGAAATATTGACTAAGCTTGAAAAAATCTTGGCATTTTTCCCTTGTGCCCGACACTTTCCGGCCCAATTCCATATCCCAATAATTCGGCGGTGAAGAGACATTGCCAAACAGCAATTTATTGCCCCCAACCGTCAACTCATGAGCTGGATTGCGCGGCGTGATGGTAAATTCTGATGGCGCTTTTCCGATCATCTCCATGACCCAATGGCGATCGAGAAAAACTTTCTCACCCTCGACCTTACATCCGGCATCCTTAAAAATCGCGAGCGCTTCCGTGTTCAGAAACTCGATTCCAATGTCTTCCAAGATGGTCATCGCCCCTTCGTGGATGGCTTCAATACCTTCCTGCGTGAGTGGCTCAATTGGGCGGTCTGTGTTTTCCACAATGCGCCAAGGCATCTGCTCAATCGCCCCGCGATTGCCACGGGTATTTCCAGCACGTCCTCCGCTCCGGCGTCTTGGGGCATCACTCATCATCATCTCCAACGGTTGCTTGCCTTCAAAATGCCCAAGCCCCGCGAAGTTTGCGGTCAAATTGCGACATTTTCTGTCTAACTCTGAGCCTAACTGTTTTGCGCAGATATCCAAGCGGGAAGATGGGACACATCGGGCAGCACAGCATCCGCCAGCGGCGCCAATTCATCCGCCTCGGCCAATCCCGTCAGCACGGCCACTGCGCGCATTCCAGCCGCACGGCCAGCACGCAGATCATGGGTGCTGTCACCCACCATGACGCAGGCCGCAGCTGGGATCTCCATTTTATCCGCCAAAGCCAGCAATGGCGCGGCCTGCGGTTTTGCGCCGAACCCGCTGTCACTGCCGATAACAAAATCAAACAGACCTGACGCCTGAACGGATGCGAGATGCGCGCGTGCCGGGGTCTCTGCATCATTGGTCATGACACAAAGCCCAAGATTTATGCGCCGCAACTCCGCAGTTAACCGATGCAAATCGGTAACCAATACCTGCGGCGCGGTTTTCGCCTCCTCATTGAGCCAGCCACAGATCTGAGTTTGGCTCAGGGCAGGAATGCAGTCCTTAACCACCGCCGCGATGTCCATCGGGGTGGCTGCAACGATGACACTGCCGGGCTGCACTCTTCGGGTTTGTGTGTCATAGCCGAGGGCCTCGGCAAGTTGCTGCAATAGCGCCTCATCAGAGCCGGCGATGCGCGCCAAAACCTGCGCTGTCCAAATGCCCCAGGTGCTTTGGAAATCAAACAGCGTTCCGTCCTTGTCGAAAATGACCCCGCGAATATTCATCAGGTCCAATTCACCTGTTCACCTCCGGGCAAAGCCTGCCTTGCCATCATGGGATCCATGTAATTGGCAATGCCCACATCATCACAAAACCGCGTGACCCAGGCATCATCCATACAGATAAAATCAAGCAATGAGGCCAAAAATACAGGATCAGACACCCCCGCGCGCAAATCACTTTCTGAGGCCCCAGAAGCGCCCAAAAAGACCTCTCTCAAATCATCTTCACCAACCATCCAAGCCAGTGCTTTTACAGCCAGGGTTTGTGCGAGATCCGGGGTCATATCATTGCCATTTTATGCATATATCTCTCTTCATAGTCTCTCCCCCAGGCCCAGCGCAAGAGGTGCGGTGCCGCTTACTTACGTCCTTTGAGCAGGGCCTGCGCCAACTTTGCACGCACCTCGGGGGTCATAGAGGCCAATTTGTCGAGCAAGGCCTCCCGCGCGATGGCTTGTCGCTCTTCAATCGTCATCACCTCATCGTGCAACACCGCCAAAACAGCCGTGCGATCAAATGGCACGGTGCTTAGCAAATCAGCCAAAACAGCCGTCATCTGCGCCCGCAAGTCACGATCCATACGCCGATCCCGCCCCTGGGCCTTTTGGATCATGCGCCCTAAGTCACGCCGATCCTTACGGTCCATGGCCCGCACAATAGGCCCCAAGCTGGTCACGGGGCCGCGCGGCCGTGCCTCGTGCCGGGTGGACAGGCTGTCCAAGCGTCAGGCTGCCATTGCCGTCCGTGTCTGCCTTGGCAAATTCCGCCGCGCCAAAGGCCGTCACCTCCGCTTGCGTAATTTGACCATCCCCATTGGCGTCCAATTGAGAAAAATCAGGGCGCGGGCCACCATGCTCACGCGCCATCACGGGCGCGCTCGCCACCATTGCAGTTGCAGCCAATGCGAAAATTACAATTTTGTTCAAAATCTTTGTCCTTAGTCTATGCGTTTTCATATGCACCGCGCAGTGTTTTGCGCTTGGTATAGGTAAAACGCAGCAGCCATAATTTTCCGTCGCAAAATTTTCAAAAAATTCTTGTGGCAGTTTGCCCCAGTGTCATTTTCTGCACATGGCTTGATAAGGGCCGCATATATAGGAGATCGCTATGTCGATAAATCGCCCCCTAAAACCCGCCCTGCTCCGCGGCTGGCGCCGGTGTTGCCCGAGTTGTGGCAAAGGTGCGCTGCTTTATAAATATCTCAAAGTCCATGACAGCTGCGACGCCTGCGGCCAAGAGCTGCATCATCATCGCGCTGATGACGGGCCGGCCTATCTTACGATATTAATTGTCGGCCATATCCTTGCGCCGCTGTTGCATGTGGTATTTGTGCAGTTCCGCCCCGAGCCATGGATCATGGCACTGGGCTTTGGGGTCGGGTCCGTGGCGCTCTGCCTCTACCTGCTCCCGCGCATCAAGGGCGGGGTCGTTGCGTTTCAATGGGCGCGCCGACTTAATGGGTTTGGAGCGGAGGCCTCTGGCAATGTGCTCAAAACCCAGTAGATTGGGTCTATGACAGAGACACCTATCCGCTCCGCCGCAACAATCATCACTTTGCGCAACGTGAACGCCTCTCCGCAGGTCCTAATGGGTCAGCGTGGATCCAAAGCGGCGTTTATGCCAAATAAATTCGTCTTTCCGGGCGGCGCAGTCGATGCCGATGACAGCGCCATACCGCTGGCCAAGCCTTTGGTGCAGACCTGCCACGCGCGGCTTTTGGAAGATAACAGCGGCCCCTCACCCGAGACCCTCGCCGTGGCGGCCATTCGCGAGCTGTGGGAGGAGACCGGGTTAATCCTTGGCGCGCCAGAGGAGTGGCAGGATGCGCCAAAAGATTGGAGCGGTTTTGCCAAGGCGGGCTTTCGTCCCTCGGCCGAGAAAATGTATTTCTTTTTTCGCGCCATCACCCCACCCGGCCCGCCTCGCCGGTTTGATGCGCGGTTCTTTTTGGTGGACGCCGATCAACTGGCCGGAGACCTAGACGATTTTTCCGGCGCATCCGATGAGCTGTCCCATTTGCAATGGGTGCCGCTGGATGAGGCCCGCGCCTTGAATTTACCCTTTATTACCTCAATCGTGCTGGGAGAATTGGCCGCATTGCGCGAGATCCAGCCACCCGCCTCAGTGCCATTCTTCAAAAATCAAGATGAAGAAAGCCTGTTTCTGCGTCTGAACGGCTCAGAGCAGCAGTATCAATAGAACCACCGAAACCGATAGGAACGCGATTCCCACAGCCTCGCTCCGGCGCATTTTTTCGCCGAAGACACACACCGATATGGCGAAAGAGGCCAAGATTTCCACCTGGCCCAGAGCTTTGACATAGGCCGCGTTTTGTAAGGTGAAAGCGGTGAACCAGGCCAAAGACCCCAGTAAAGACAGCAGCCCCACCCAAATGGCCACGCGCCAAGCGCGGATCACCTCGGTGATTTGCCCCGGTTCGCGCCAGCGCAAATAAAAAGCCATGCCTAAAAACTGCATTGAGATTGCCGCCATGAGAGTCACGCTGGAACGGGCGAATACATCTGCGGCAAAAATATGCAGGGTTGCGCCACGATAAAAGACGGCGCATGCGCCAAACAACACAGCACAGGACAGGCCCAATGCCGTCGCTTTGTTGAAAAAACGTGGACCCTCAGAACCGGCCACTTGCGGCGCGTCCGAGATAATGAGAACTCCCAAAACACCCAGTGAGATCGCCCCCAGCGCGGGCAGGCTGACGCCTTCGCCCAAAAACAAAAGCCCAAAGCCGGCAGCCAGCAAAACCTCAACTTTCTTGAAGGTGATGCCAATGGTGAAATTACGCTGCTGAAACAGGGCCACAACGCACATGGTGGCGCAGATTTGGCAAAATCCGCCCGCCGCCGCAAAGGCCCAAAACTGCCAATCCATCACAGGCAAACCATACCCACGCACCACCGCATAGCCGACGGCCACCAGACCGATCAAAGGTGCTGCATATAAAAATCGCGCAAAAGTTGCGCCGCCCGTTGATAGCGTGGCAATGCGCAAACGCTTTTGGAACATAAAACGCAGGGTTTGCGCCAAGGCCGCCAGAAGGGTGATGGGAATCCATAACATGGATCAAGACTTAGGCGATCCCCCGCTGCGAGGCCAGAGCGGATGGGGCACCGGTTCTTTGCATTGCAAGAAGTAACGCGCGAAAAGGTGACTATAGTTCTTGTAGAGATACCCTTGGTTGCGCTGCATGAATGTCTCTTTTTGTGCCTGATAGAGGCCGGGCAAAGCATACCACGAGATATGCGGATACATATGGTGGACTGAATGGAAGTTATTGTTCAAAAACAAAAATGCGAAAAACCCGCGATCTTCAATGACAGCTGTGCGGGCCTGCACGTCTTCATGCGCGCGGTGCTCGGCAAATGTACGGATCTTGAGCAGCGCGAGCCCGCCGTAAGCGGCAAGAAAATAGGCCCAAAGCGGATAGCCAGCCGCTATGACGATCCAGATCACCAGAGCAGCAGCCGGAATATGCAAGAGCCAGTCTCGCAGCACATCCCGGCGCCCTGCACATATGTCCCGAACGTCACTGCGCATGAAATAATATTGCGAAATCAATACACCGATCAGCAGGCGCCCCGCGAGAGTCGCGTTGAACATATGCACCCTTTGCAGCCAAGTCGGCAGAGCGTGCCAAACGGCCGGATCTAGATAATTACTCTCGGGATCATCATAGGGATCGGTCAGCCGCTCATCGGTATGATGGGCCAAATGCGTGTCGCGAAACCGGCCATAGGGGATAGCAAGATTGAGCGAGGCGTATACCAAAGCCGCATTCAGCCAAGGGTATCTTGTTGGATGGCCGTGAATGATTTCATGCTGCAGCGAAGATTGCAGCGCGATCATGACCGCCAGACCCGGCACAGACAGCCACAGCGGGCTGAAGAGTAAAACCATCCATCCGCCATAGCAGCCCAAAAGGGTCGCAAATGTCGGCCATTCGGTGATCAAAGACGGGCGCTGAATAGGTGCCATGGGCGCAGAGTAGATCCTTTTGCCTCCTTGTGAAATTCAGAGAATTGTGTAATTTTAGTCATGTACGTTAATTAAAATCATCAAAAGTGACAAATATGGACAAGCGCGCCCGTTCCGATCTCTTTCGCCATCGGCTGCAACAGGCCATGGCCCTCAGCGGTGAGACGCAGTCAAGCCTGGCGCGCAAAACCGGGGCGGACCGCTCAACCCTGTCACAAATCCTGTCGGGCACGACAGCGCGACTGCCCAATGGACAATTGGTGGCGCAATGCGCTCAAAACCTTGGTGTTTCTGCCGATTGGCTCTTGGGGCTGTCCGATCAACCGGACTCCCTCCCGCAAATTTTGGCGCAGGCCATGACCATGGTCGATGCACCACGCGCGCTGATCGACGCCCAGATTTTTGCTTGGCATCAAGAGGCCGCAGGATATAAAATCCGCCATGTGCCCGCCGGATTGCCTGATATGGTCAAAATTCGCCCGATGCTGGAATGGGAATATGCCCCCAGCCTTGGACACACCATCGATCTCGCGATTGCCTCTGCCGAAGATCGACTCAATTGGATGCATCAAGCGCAGTCAGATTATGAAATTGCCCTGCCCATCCACGAGTTGCAGGCCTTCGCCCGTGCCGAAGGCTATTACAGCGGTTGCCCCCGGCACATTCGCATTGAACAGCTCAAACATTTGGCCCGTCTGGCCGCGCAACTTTACCCGGTGATGCGGGTCTCTTTATTTGACGCCCGCAAAATTTACTCGGCACCGATTACCATCTTCGGCCCCTTATGCGCTGTGATCTACCTCGGGCAAAAATATTTGGTGTTTCGCGTGCCTGATCGCATCCAAGCGCTGAGCCAACATTTCGACGGGCTCATCCGTGAAGCGGAAATAGGCTCGCGTGACCTGCCCGCAGTCATCGACGGCCTGTTGCAAGAGCTCGGTGCAGTGGCCGATTAGACCTTTGGATCTGGATTTTCTGTGTGCCCATCCACTGCGATGACCTGCCCCGAAACCAAACGTGCCCCAGCACTGCACAAAAACACGGCCATATTGGCAATATCTTCCGCTGTGACCAGACTGCGCATTGAAGTTCCAGAAGCATAGCCGTCATAGATATGCTGCACATCTGTGCCCTTAGCCGCCGCCTCGCGCTCCATCACCCCTTGCATCCGCGGCCCCTCGACCGCACCGGGACAAATCGCATTGGCGCGCACTCCCTCAGGCCCCCATTCCATCGCAAGGGTCTTCATCAAGCCGATGATGCCCCATTTCGCCGCCGCATAGGGCGCCCGATTGGGATAGCCGTATAGTCCAGCCGTCGACGAGGTCAAAACAATAGCACCGCGCGCAGCTTTGAGCTTCGGCCCCCCATATTTTGCCGCGAGAAAGGCGCCTTCCAAATTGACCGATACGCAGCGCTGCCACGCAGACAAATCAATCTCTTCCACCGCCGCCGTGGGCCCGGCAATGCCCGCATTGGCACATATCGCCTCGAGCCGGCCCCAGGTCTTTTGAATATCCGCAAACAGCCGGGCGACCTGCGTCTCATCGCTGGCATCAACCAGGCTTTTTTGCCAATCTGCGGGGCAGGCCTCCAGACTGGCGGGCTCCACATCCGTGACCCAAACCCGAAAGCCCGCTGCTGCAAAGGCATGCCCCATCGCCCGGCCAATGCCATTGCCGCCCGCTGTAATCAGAACGCCGTTCATTTGCGCCCCACACTGCGGCCGAGGCCCTCGGGCCGCGCAAGCGCGCGATGGGCGGTTGCAATACGCTCCAAGTTTTGGGCCACCTGCGCAGATGGCGCGCTGGCCTTGCGGGTTTCAAGCGACACATGGATCAGCATATGCTCGCCCGTGGCCAAAAGCCGGTCCCCCTCAAACATCTTATGGAACAGATGCATTTTCTTGCCCACCCCTTCGGCACAATAGGTCTCAACCCGGATCACTTTGCCCGCATGTACCTCGTCAATATGGCGAATATGGGTTTCGGCGGTGAAGTAACTGCCGCCAGAGGCAATATAGGCAGCATCACAGCCCACGATCTCCATGAAGCGGTCGGTGGCGTCGCCAAAGGCCTGCAAATAGCGCGCTTCATTCATATGGCCGTTGTAATCCGTCCAATCCAAAGGCACCGCACGGCGCAGGGTTTCGGTCAAGCCGCCCGCTTGCAGATCCGCCACATGCCGCACCATGCCCGCTTGCGCGCTGAGGTGCTGGTCTTGCCCCTTGAGCAGCGCTCCAGCGCCCCAGTCTTGCGCCTTCAAAGCGCGCATCATACCAACGAGATTGTTGTCCCGGATGCGTTCCAGCTCGCGAATAGAATGCATACCCGATTGCGCATCTGATTGGTCAGAAATCATGTCCACCAAGTCATCGGTAAACTCCGGCACATCCATCAATTTTGTCCAGGGCCATTTGAGAGCTGGGCCGAATTGCGCCATGAAATGCCGCATTCCCGCCTCTCCACCGGCCACGCGATAGGTCTCAAACAAACCCATTTGCGCCCAGCGAATGCCAAAGCCATAGCGAATGGCATTATCAATCTCTTCGGTGGTGGCGATGCCATCTTTGATCAGCCAGAGGGCCTCGCGCCAGACCGCCTCCAAAAAGCGATCTGCGATATGGGCATCAATCTCTTTGCGCACCCGCAAAGGATACATCCCCATCTGACGCAACATATCCTCCGCACGCGCGACAATCGCGATGTCACTTTGCTCTGTCGGCACCACTTCAATCAGCGGTAATAGATAGACGGGGTTGAAAGGATGGCACACCATGATTTGCGCCGGGCGCAGGGCCGCCTCTTGCAGCTCAGAGGGCTTAAATCCAGAGGTTGAAGAGCCCAAAACCGCCGCAGGATCACAATGGGCTTGAATGGCCCGATAGACCTTTTGCTTCATAGCCAGTTGCTCAGGCACGCTTTCCTGGATCCAGGCGGCTCCGGTCACCGCCTCAGAAATTTCTGAATGAAAGCTCAAGCGCCCTTCCGCGGGCAAGGGGGCCTCATAGAGCCCCGGCAAGGAGCGGCGAGCATTGGCCAGCACCTCGCCAATTTTGCGCTCAGCCTCGGGGTCAGGATCAAAGACACGCACGTCCCACCCGTTGAGCAAAAAGCGCGCGGCCCAGCCACCGCCGATAACTCCACCTCCGATGATTGCTGCAACCTGTGTCATAGCAAACCCCTATCTAATTACATTAACTTCAAAATCTCACTTACCAACCGGCGCGCGCTTCACAAGCCCCAGCTTTTCGCGCACCTCTGCCGGGCCAATGACCCGCGCGCCCAGATTTTCAATCAAGCTGACGGCCCGATCAACCAGCTGGTAGTTCTGCGCCAAAACCCCGCGGTCAAGCATCAGATTATCTTCCAAGCCCACGCGGACATTGCCCCCGGCCAGAACCGAAGCGGCCACCATCGGCATTTGATGGCGCCCCAGTCCGAAGGCGCTAAAGGTCCAACCGTCGGGAATATTGTTGACCATGGCCATCAAGGTGTTGAGATCATCGGGCGCCCCCCAGGGCACGCCCATGCACAGCTGGACCAAAGCATTGGCTTCAAGCACCCCGTCGGAAACCAATTGCTTGGCATACCAAAGATGACCGGTGTCAAAGGCTTCAATCTCAGGCTTCACCCCCAATTCGGTCATCATCCGGCCCATTGCGGTCAGCGTGCCGGGCGTGTTGGTCATGACATAATCGGCCTCAGCAAAATTCATCGTGCCGCAATCGAGTGTGCAAATCTCCGGGCGGCATTCAGCCACATGCGCCACCCGTTCGGTCGCGCCGGCCATATCGGTGCCCGCAACCGGTGGCAGCGGGGTTTCAACGTCGCCAAAAACCATGTCACCGCCCATTCCGGCCGTCAGATTGAGCACCACATCAACCTCAGCATCCCGGATCCGGTCAGTGACTTCGCGAAACATTCCCGGATCTCGGCTCGGCGCGCCAGTTTTAGGATCGCGCACATGGCAATGCACCACCGCCGCCCCAGATTTGGCGGCCAAAATCGCGCTCTCGGCAATTTGCTTTGGACTGCGCGGCACATGGGGGCTTTTGTCTTGCGTCGCGCCTGAGCCTGTGACGGCACAAGTGATAAAGACCTCACGGTTCATTTCTAAGGGCATGATCTTCTCCTTCTGTCTTGAGTAATCTGCGAGAGTTGCAAAAGGAAATTTGCCAATATACGAATGATTTTTGATGAAATACGCAAATAACATCTGGCAAGCGGGTAGCAAGCCGCTGCATGTGGGGCTTTTGCTGCTTGATGAGAGCAACACGCTGTCGCTTGCCGCAGCTGTTGACCCTATGCGCGCCTGCAACCGCAGGGCCGATCGCAGGCTGTTTTCTTGGCAATTTTTATCACAAGCGGGCCAGCCTGTGCATCTCACCTCGGGCATGACGGTGCAGACCGAAGAGCTGCGTGGGTTTGCAGGGGATCTGTTGATCCTTGTCGCCGGTTTTCGCCTTGAGACCCAATGCACCCCGCCCCTGATTGCCGCCCTAAGGCGCTACGTCGCGGACGGTTGCCAGCTATGGGGCGTTGATGGGGGCAGTTGGATCATGGCTCAGGCGGGGCTGCTGGATGGCCACCGCGCGACCTGCCATTGGGAGGATGCAGAGGCGTTCTCCCGCCGGTTTCCATCTGTCAATCTGGTGCCAGATCGCTATGCCATCAGCGCGCCCTTTGCCACGACAGGCGGCGCATCGCCCTGTATTGATTTAATGCTGCATCTCATCACCTGCCGCCACGGGCGGGCTTTGTCGGAGCGCGTGGCCTCGGCCTTTATCTATGATCCGCTGCATACCGGCGATGCACCACAGCAGATGATTGCCACAACCCGCATTTCCAGCAAACATCCCCGGATTGCGCGCGTGTTGAAGCAGATGGAAAACCTCATCGACAGCCCGCCGACAATCGCGGCCCTGGCCCGCGCCAATGGCATCTCCACCCGCAAATTGGAACTGGAATTTAAAGCGGCCACCGGCCGGGCGCCGGGGCGTTATTTTCTGGAGCTGCGCCTGTCCGAAGCACGCCGCCGCGCCATCGATAGCGCGCAAAACGTGCAAGAAATCGCTCTGGCCTGCGGGTTCACCTCACAGGCCAGCCTGGCCCGCGCCTTCCGTCAAGCTTTTGGTCAATCCATCAGCGCCCTGCGCCGTCACCATTAACCGGCTCAATAGGGCATCGGGTGGGCGCGATGGGTCTTGTTGAGATCTGCAAGCACCTGGTCCGACAACTCAATGTCTTTGCCCGCGATGATATGCGCCAATTGCGCCGCCGTCGTGGCCCCAAAGATGACCGAGGCCATGAAGGGGCGCCCAGCGCACCAGGCCAATGCCATATGCACCGGATCCAGCCCATGTTTTTGCGCCACCTCCATATAGGCTGCGGCCGCCAGATGGGCCCGGGCCGTATTGCGTCCGCCCAGTTCAGGCGACACGCTCATTCGGCTGCCGTCCGGCACCGCATTGGCGGCGTATTTTCCAGTTAGAAACCCGGTCGCCAAAGGTGAGAACGCCAAAAGGCCCACGTCCTCATTGACACTCAACTCTGCTAAATCCGTGTCATACATGCGGCACATCAGGGAATATTCATTTTGAATGGATGCGACGCGCGGCCCGTGCCCCTCCTCAGAGGCCCGCAGCCATTGCGCCGTGCCCCATGCGCTTTCATTCGACAGGCCAAAAGCGCGAATGCGGCCGCGCGAGACTTCGTCTTGCAGCGCGCCCAGGCAGTCATGCATATGCTGGATCGTCTCGGCTTTATTTTGCTTTGAGGGATCATAATTCCAATTTTGTCGGAACATATAAGAGCCACGGTTTGGCCAATGGAATTGGTAAAGATCGATCACATCGGTCTGCAACCGCTTTAAGCTGCCGTCAATCGCCGCCGGAATTGAGCGGGCGGTGATCGGCGCTCTGTCACGGATATGTTTAATCCCCATGCCAGAATGTTTGGTGGCCAGAACCACTTGATTGCGCTTGCCGCTGGCCTGAAACCATTCGCCCACCATGCGTTCACTGTCACCTTGGGTCTCCGCCGTGATCGGATTGACGGGATACATCTCCGCGGTATCAAAGATATTGATCCCCGCATCCACAGCCATATCCATCTGCGCAAAGCCATCCGCCTGATCTGTCTGTGTGCCGTAAGTCATCGTCCCAAGACAGAGGTCGGAAATCATAATCCCGCTGCGACCCAATTCATTCATTTTCATTCTACAGTCCCCTTGTTGCAGGTAAGTTAGCCGAAGGTTGTTAAGCTGCAAGCTGAAAATATCTTGAGAACAAATAGGGAACAATGTACTCCTATAAAGATGACACCCTATGCCCCGAATCTGATTTCATCTGTCGGCAGGCCGAAGGCGGCCCTATTGGAGCTTTGGCCGGGCATTAGCCTGACGCTGGCGCGCGCCCATGAGGCTTGCGGCCAATTTCGGCGCAGTTTTGCAATGATGGTGGCGCAAAACACACAAGGGCCTGTGTTTTGGGTGGCACCAGAGTGGAGCACAGATCGGCTGCACGCAGAGGGGGTCATCCCTTTTTTCTCTCCTGGGCGTCTGACCTTTGTGAGCCCCAAACGCGCAGAGGATATCCTGTGGTGCGTTGAAGAGATCCTGCGCAGCAGCGCCGTGCCGCTTGTGGTGGCCGATCTGCCTGGCCTGCCCGCCCTAACCCCTGTGCGGCGCCTGCATCTGGCGGCCGAGACTGGCGCGCGCGAAGGCGGCTGTGCCCCGCTGGCTCTTTTGCTCACCCCCGGCACGGGCGGTGCACCGGGCATCGAAAGCCGCTGGCACATGGGCCCCATCCCTCAAGCCGGCATGGACCACTGGCAACTCACCCGCATACGCAGCCGCAGCGCGCCCCCGCGCCGCTGGCATGTGGCGCGGCATGAAGGGCGCTATCGGCTGACCTCTGCCACGCAGCCCCCCCAAGTTTAGAGCCACCACCAAAGACCTGACCAAGCCCGAAAAATCCATGCCAAGGATCAAATCCCACTTGCCACTCCGCAAGAGCCGGCAGATGGTTGCGCTATGCGACTCATTTTATCCTTTGCGGCGCTTTTCTTGTCCGTCATCCTCTTGCAGCTGTCCTCCGGTGGGGTTGGCCCCTTGGACGCCCTCACAGGGCTTGAACAGGGCTTTACCAAGGGGCAAATCGGCATCTTGGGCTCTTCGCATTTCCTTGGGTTTTTCATCGGCTGCTGGTGGGCGCCCCGGGTGATGGGCAGTGTGGGGCATTCACGCGCTTTTGCGGTCTTCACCGCGATGGGCGCCATTGGCATGCTGGGCCATACCTTGCTCATAGACCCCACCGCCTGGGCCGTGATGCGCGTCGCCTCAGGGCTTTGTGTGGCGGGCTGCTATACGGTGGTCGAGGCTTGGCTACAGGCGAAAGCCAGCAATGCCAATCGCGGGCGTACCATGGCGGTTTATCGTGTGGTAGATATCTCTGCCTCGCTTGGAGCGCAGATGATGATTGGTGCTTTGGCCTCTGTTGAGACCTATCTGGCCTATAACCTCCTGACGCTCTTTTGCTGTGCCTCCCTCTTGCCGCTTGCCCTGACCAAAGCCAGCCCGCCGATTACGAAAGCCGCCCCGCGCCTACGGCCTCTTTTGGCGCTTAGCCGCTCCCCCCTTGCCGTCTTTGCGGTTATGGTCAGCGGCCTGACCTCTGCGGCCTATCGAATGGTTGGCCCCATCTATGGCACAGAGCTCAATTTGAACGCCTCGCAAATCGGTCTATTTCTTGCCGGCTACGTTTTGGGTGGGGCAATTTCGCAATATCCGGCGGGCTGGCTGGCAGACAAGTTTGATCGCCGTTGGGTGGTCATCGGCATTTCAATTGCCTCGCTCATATCTTGCACCCTATCCTTTTTCGCGCTCGGCGTCACGCAAGTCATCATAGCCTCCTGCCTGTTTGGCTTTATCACTGTGCCAATCTATTCCGTCGCCACGGCCCATGCCCATGATTTCGCCTCGACCGATGAACGTGTTGAACTTTCGGCCGCTCTTTTGTTTTACTATGCCATCGGCGCCATCGCCTCTCCCATCGTCGCCGCGCTATTGATTGAAACATTTGGCACCGGCTCTTTTTTCATCTTTATTGCCATCGCACATCTGCTTTTGGCAGCCATCGGCGGGTTGCGGTTGCTGCTTGGCGACACAGCCCTGTCCAAAACACCCTACATCTACGCTCCACGCACCTCCTTCATGCTTGGCCGGCTGACAAAAATCCTGCGCGATCCGGGCTCATCTTCTAAGCCTTAGGGCTGGGCTTTCGGGCCGCACAGGGTTAAATAGGGCCAACTTTATTTGGACGGCATTATGAAACGTATCCTGATCACATCAGCCATTCCCTATATCAACGGGATCAAACACCTCGGCAACCTTGTGGGCAGCCAGCTGCCTGCAGATCTTTTTGCCCGCTACCATCGGGCGCGAGGCAATGAGGTCTTGTTTCTCTGCGCCACCGATGAACACGGCACCCCAGCAGAGCTCGCCGCCGCGAAAGCTGGCAAGCCGGTTGAAGAATATTGCGCCGATATGCATGCGGTGCAGGCCAAGATTGCTGACGGGTTTCGCCTGTCTTTCGACCACTTCGGTCGCAGCTCATCGGCACAAAACAAAGAGCTGACACAGCATTTCGCCGGGCGTCTTGCAGATCAAGGCTTAATTGCCGAGGTCGATGAGCAGCAAGTCTATTCCCACGCGGACGGGCGCTTTTTGCCAGATCGTTATATCGAAGGCACCTGCCCCAACTGCGGCTATGACAAAGCGCGCGGCGATCAATGCGAAAATTGCACGAAACAGTTGGAGCCAACCGATCTCATTGAGCCGCGCTCAGCCGTATCTGGCTCGACCGACCTTGAAGTGCGCAACACACGCCACCTGTATCTGCGGCAATCCTCTTTGCGCCAAGAGCTCAGTGATTGGATTGCGCAAAAAACCGATTGGCCGGTGCTGACCACGTCCATCGCGAAAAAATGGCTCAATGACGGTGATGGATTGCAAGACCGCGGCATTACCCGCGACCTTGATTGGGGCGTTCCCGTCCGGCGCGGCGATGCGCCCTGGCCTGGAATGGAAGGCAAAGTTTTCTACGTCTGGTTTGACGCACCAATTGAATATATCGCCTCCGCCCGCGAATGGGTGGATGCCGGTAAAGGCGCCGACTGGGAGCGCTGGTGGCGCACCGATAAAGGCGCTGCGGACGTGCGCTATGTGCAGTTTATGGGCAAGGACAATGTGCCCTTCCACACCCTCTCATTCCCGGCCACAATTCTGGGCTCTCGCGAGCCATGGAAGCTGGTCGATTACATCAAATCATTTAACTACCTCAACTATGACGGTGGGCAGTTTTCCACCAGCCAGGGGCGCGGCATCTTTATGGATCAAGCGCTTGAGATCCTGCCACCCGACTACTGGCGATGGTGGCTTCTCAGCCATGCACCGGAAACCTCCGACAGCGAGTTCACCTGGGACAATTTCCAAGCGGATGTGAACAAAGATCTGGCGGATGTGCTGGGCAATTTCGTCTCTCGTGTCACCAAATTTTGCCGCTCCAAATTCGGCGAAACCGTGCCAGAGGGGGGCAGCTATGGCCCGCGTGAAACCGCGCTGATTGCGGATTTACAAACGCGCCTAGAGGCCTATCAAACCCATATGGAAGCCGTAGAAGTGCGCAAATCCGCTGCGGAATTGCGGGCGATCTGGGCCTTGGGCAATGAATATTTGCAAGCCGCAGAACCCTGGGCCGTGTATAAAACCAATCCCGAGGAAGCCGCGGGCATCATCCGCCTGTCGCTCAACCTCATTGCGCTCTACGGCCAACTCTCAGCCCCCTTCATCCCAGATGCGGCGCAAACCCTGGGCCAGGCGATGGGCCAAACCGACCCGCGCTGGCCCGAAGACCTCGCCCAAGCGCTCACCCGCTGCGCGGCGGGCGATGCGTTCACCGTGCCCGAAAACCTTTTCGCCAAAATCACCGATGAGCAACGTGATGACTGGGCCCAACGCTTTTCCGGCATACGGCAGTGAGCAGAGTGAGCGACGAAAAAGAATGCGCCCTCCGCCTCCAAAGAGCACAATTGCGGACTGGACAAGCGCAGTAAAAAAGACAATAACGCCGCAGATCACTCGATCTGCTTTCAAAACGCCTTCATAACCAAGGCCAAAGCAGCACAGGTGATCGCCCCAAAACCAAGGTTTGAAGGCATTGAGGCGGGTTGGTAGAGTGGTTATGCAGCGGATTGCAAATCCGTGTACACCGGTTCGATTCCGGTACCCGCCTCCAATAAAATCAAGCACTTAGCCGCTTTTTTCCTCACAATTATCTCATACACAGTCGATACACAGTTTTCTGCGTATGTGTGCGCAGAATCACCGTGTTGAACACAGTGATTGCACTTACCGTGTTTGCCAGCAATTTGTGCTCGCACGGCACTTTTCTGCTGTTTGCCAGCAAAGATTTTGCGAACTCAGTAATCACAGACGCAAAGTTTCGTTTTCCTTTGAGACTTTTGATCGTACACTTGGGTTATGAAGGAGACCAAGAGAACCATCAAAGTCAGCGAACACATTCGACTGGATACAAGGCCTGGCAGTGCAAAGTGGCAAGCACGGGTTAAACTGGCTGATGGCTCTTGGCATAGATTTTCGACCAAGACAGAAAGCATAGAACGCGCCACAGAAGTCGCGATGAAGTTTTTCTACACATCTGAAGATCGTCTCAAAAACAACCTGCCGCAAAGCACACGCAAGTTTCGTCGAGTGGCAGAATTTGCACGAGACAGGATGCAAGAAGAACTACGCTCTGGCAGCGGTCACATCGTCTACAAAGATTACATCACTGCCCTTGATAAGTATCTCATTCCGTTCTTCGGTTCATATGATGTAGCCAATATCAATGCCAAAGCTCTGGTGGACTTTGGCAAGTGGCGCACAGAACAGCTGGGACGCAAAGCGCATCACAGCACCATCAACACACACAACACGGCATTGAACCGTGTATTAGATGAAGCGGAACAGCGTGGGTGGATCACACATGCCATTCGACCCAAGCCCATCAATGACGGTATCAAGACCGAAAGCCGTGGCAGTTTTACCAAAGAAGAATACAAAACTATCTATGAGGCACTGCGGACGTTTCATAAGGCGTCTGACAATCCCAATACTCAGGCCACGCGTGAAGTGCTTAGGAACTACGTGCTGGTTCTTGCCAACACCGGCATGCGGCATGGAACTGAGGCTTTGAACCTCAAGTGGAAAAACCTGCTGTGGATCAAAGAAGAGGATCAGACCTATCTTGGGCTGTTTGTGGCAGGCAAGACGGGTCAGCGGCCCCTGATTGCGCGGGATCGCGCTATAAGGCCCCTTGAGCGCCAATTAGAGCTCAATCCCAATCTCAAAGGCAAAACGCTGGATGAAGTAATTGAAAGCAAATGCGAAGACTATGTATTTGTCACCCGCTATGGCGAGCGGGCAGCGCGGCCCAATCTCTCGCGCAACTTTGAAACGCTGCTTAAATCTCTCAAAATCGTTTATGGCGCCGATGGTAAAAAGCGAACGCTTTACAGCTGGCGGCATTTCTACGCCACATTAGATCTTCAACGCGGCATCAGCACCCACGCTCTCAGCAGGCAGATGGGCAACAGCACCGGCGTGTTGGACCGTTTCTACTCAAAGCTGTCGCCATTCATGAACCCAGGACTGCATTCAGGGCGTGATCAGCAAGAACAGCGTAACGCAGCAAAGACCGCCACAGAGCCGCAGCAAGCGACAACAAAAGCCGAGGGCGACCGAGAGCTGCAAGAAGCGCCAGTTGCCAATCAAACAGTGCCGGCACAAGCCGCAGGCACTTCAGATCAGCCCGCTGCCCCTAAAACATCAGCGCATGAGAAAGCTTTCGATCTCTTTGATGTTGGCAAGCTCTCAGAAAAAGCCCTGCTGATTACTGTTGGAGCGGAGCGCAGTGGGTTTGAACTTGCCGAAGACCTACGCTTGCGCACGCTCACAGCTTTTGAAGACGGACGCCTGTCAGAGGATGCAATGATAAAACTGCTGAGTTAAAGCAGCTCCACCGCCTCTTTCATCTGGTCTGCGTTTACATCGATATATCTTTGTGTGGTGGAGATATGAGAATGCCCCGCAAGTGCAGCCAGCAAGCGCACACCCACTCCCTTGTTTGCCAATCTGGTAATATAGGTTCTGCGACCTGAATGGCTTGAGGCATCTTTAAAGCCGCAGTTTTTCAAAATGTCCAAAAACAGCTGACACATTGTGTTTGGTGAGAAGTGCCCGCCTTTTTGGCTCTCAAACAAAGGACGCTCTAAATTGCTAAAGTTTTTATCCAGGCCATAGTCGTCCAATGCTTTTGCGAGACGTTTGTTGATAAACACGCTGCGCCGCTGCCCACCCTTGGTTTGGTCGCTCTCAAGCGTAAACTGTTCACGCACTCGACCGTCGGCGTCAAACACGTCCCCCAACTTGAGCGCTGCAATTTCTTTAGCACGAAGCCCGGCAAAAAAGCTCACCATAAAAATTGCCGTGTCACGATTGGCGTGTCGTCTTGTGCGACAGTAGTGCAGAACTTTGCGAAACTGGGCTTCATTCAGTGTCTGTGCATGTCTCATGGCGTAATACCCTCAAATCTCATCTTCTCGCTATAAACACTATAAAGTCTGAGGTTTGGGTTGGGCGACCGGTTTCTGTCCCTCAAATTACTTTATTTTAAAAGGCCAATTCGGCCAAAATCTCATGTTTTGTTTGGATTAAATACAAATCGTGAGATTTGATTTTGACGCAACTTGAGGCGCCGCTGCATACATCAATAAAATCAAAAACTTACGCGATAATCTCATGAAATATAGATAACATGAGATTATGGACGCTGTCGTCCAGCTCATCCGGGCACCCACACAGCATTGAACTTATGTTCAAATAATCATAGATGGCACAGGATACTTAAGGTTAAAATAATGAGGCCCCAAATGCAGAAGCTTCGCAAAGCAGTTTTCCCCGTCGCAGGGTTTGGTACAAGGTTTTTGCCCGCGACCAAAGCCATGCCCAAAGAGCTACTGCCTATCGTGGACAAACCTCTGATCCAGTATGCGGCTGAGGAAGCGATTGCTGCGGGCATTGATACGCTTATTCTGCGCAATCAACCCGCAGGAGCTGGTGGAGAAATCCAACTGGCAGATGCCATCAACACACAGGCCGCTAAAGATGCAGTGGAAGCCGTCACGCTCAATGGACGCCGCTTTGATTGTGGTAGTGTACAGGGTTATTTGGATGCCATCATGCATGTGGCTGATCGTAGAACGCGCTGATCATTTAGTCAGAGCTGTTCCAACCCTATAGTATTTGTCATCTATCAAGCTCAGCTTCGCCGAGCTGACTATCGCTGTTTGTTCATTCGCTTGCGCTCAATCACAAACCGCTTCAGTCATGTATTTCAAACTTAATAAGCTCAAACAGCTTTTGTGATTGTTAATTTATATAAGTGGGATCTCATCCAGATTGTGTAGTCATACCAAGGCTTACTGCGGCCTTGGTATGACGATGACCTCATCCGAGTTGCTACCGTCTGTCATGAGCACAACCTTGTTACAGGAAGCTGGGGTTACTCTGTCAGCTTTACGCGCTACCTTTTCAGCAACGCACCCTAGTGCATCCAAAGCCATGACAAACCGTGGACACGGGCGTGGGGTTCTCATTTGAGCCTTGTATTCCCACTCCTGCCGTTTTCTTGCTTGGGCGCTATACGACAAAAAGCGCCAGTTGTTTTATTAGCAGCTCGGCATAAACTGCTGGGCGTCCCTAACATCCACCGCCACAGCGTGACCTGTGTTCGGATCTTCCTGGGGCATCTTCCAATGCATAGAGCCTGTTACCGATATGTGTGAGGCATGTTCAACTATTCCATCCTACACGTTTATTTATCACGAGACGCAGAAAACCGGCTCAAATGCGGTAAATTGTATCAAATCAGTGATATGAGGGCGAATTCAATCATGTTATAATTTTTTAGTTTTGAGAGGTACATATGACCAGCCAACTGTCAAAGCGGGTTACTATTGATATAGAGCCCGATCTTTACAAAAAATTAACGTTAAAGGCAGCGCAAGATGATTGTTCAGTTTCAGATATTGTCCATGAAGCTGTGTATCTGCTTTTGGCTGAAGATGCTGAAGATATCGCGGATTTTGACGCTCGGAGGGATGAACCTTCAACGGATATTGAGTTGTAATCTTCCTTAATTACTAACCAGAAATATCTGCAAACAGATCACCATAACGCTTTTTGAATAAGCGCAGCGCTGGATCAAATGATCCACTGAGTTCACAAAGCGTAAACACATGCGCATCTGCAATGCCCTTGTTTTGCAGCGCATTGTCGAGAATACTGGGCAGTCGTTTTTGGATATTTTCCATTTGCTCGCGGTTATAGTGCTGTTGTGAGAGAAACCTCGCAAACTTGAGCCATGGCATAACAGGGTCTAGGTCTTGTACAATTTGCGCATAAGAATGCCGCAACATCGTATCTGTCATGCCATCAACAGTAAAATTATCAAATCCCGTTGTTAAAAAACAGACTAAGAGACCATCGTATACCATCTCAAATTCTAGATCTGAATGTCCTGTGAGCGCGTAATCAACTTGGTCCATGAGGCTGCTTGAGAACTGCGCACGCAAGATGTTTTCAATCTGACTAGGTAGATGAATGCGCACCCCGACACGCGCCACATAATGGTCATATTCTTTATGCTTTAAATATGCGGCTTCAATGGGAACGAGATCGCAATCAAATTGAAAATGCTGAGGCGTTGGTGCGACTTCATAGCCTAGAATTTGGCTCTCTTCTTGATCAGATAAAGATGCAATCTGGTTAAGATCAGTGTGGATACCAATTTCAGTATCACACAGACCTGCTAAGCATTGCACGATTTCTACAATGCAAGCCTCAAAAGCCTTTCTGTCTGAATTATGTTCCATCACGCGTTCAGCTTTGCTTCACAAAGACACCGAATAATATCGCGCTTTACCGGATACTGAAACTTGAAGAGCTTTTTGTAAAACGCCAGTGCTTCCCCATTCTTACGCCTACCATACTCTGGCTGTTTGGCATACCTGAGCTCGCTTTTATAGAGCTTCAGAAACTCTGCATGATATTCGTCGCGCAACTCATGCAATAGATTGTAGTCCGGCTTCAGTTCTAAAAGTTGATCAATAAAGCACAGGTTTTGTGCCCATTCCTTATAGCGGTCAGTGATACTGTCGGGCAATGCGAGCATCAGCATGAGTGCACGTTTGCTACCCGTATCTTGCACTCCTTTTGGCAAAGTAAGTTTTTCATGTGGAAGTACGGGTGTGAAGCCGGCTTCAATTTGGCGCAATTTTACATGAATTAAATTGCTCTTTTGATTGCTGGGGAATTTATACCCCCAGAAGCGATTGTAATGCCTTCGCACGGCTGGGTGTCCAGGGGAAGGATTTCTAGAGTATCCGTCTAATAGGAAGTTGTGATGGAGACTCGACTCGAGAGCTAGATTTTCCTGCTCATTTTTGTGCATTAATAAACCGCGCACACGATCAAAAACGTCAGTGTGTCGTAGTGCGCGAACCTTTACATCAAATCCACACTGATCGAGAAACCATAAGAAATCAGTTTGTTCAGGCGACATCTCCAGCTCGTAGAGACCTTTTTCGTCAAATAAATCTTTCATCAGAGTGCCCTCCCTGAAGAATGTGATGTGATTGGCGCCGGTGACTGTGCAGTGCGCCATCCGATCACGGTCTCCTCCAACAAATCGATCAAATCTCGAGCACTGCCTTTAAAACTCTGCAGCATGAGTGCAACGTCTTGAGTGGATGGCGACATGCCTTCGTCTTCTAGAATAGCTTTTGCACGAGGCACCCAGTCTTGGTTTGTTGGTGGGGTAAGATCTACAACGCGAAACCTGCTTAGGATGGCACCGAGTATCCGCGATTTGTGGTTGGTGGTGGCAATGAAGCGAATGTAGGAGCGCTTTGCGTCCATAAAATCGCGAAACAAGGGTTGCTGCGTGCGAAGATCTAGCGTGTCGATTTCATTGATCACCACAAGAGCTTTATCTGAGTTGCCAAAGAGCTGGAAATTAGTCTCTGCCATAATTTGTGACTGCAGGTCTTTCCCTGAACTTCCCCCATTGAATTCCCAGGTCATGTTCTGGATGTTTTTGGTTTTGAAGTATGTCTGGGCAATGACACGCGCGGCTTCCGTCTTTCCAGCGCCAGGTGGGCCCACGAGTAATAGGGGCTTTGAGGGTATAGCAGTACAGTATTGCTGTATGATGCCTGCGTTGAGCGGATCGGCAATAACGAGATCCTCAAAAGTTGATGGAAGATGTTTGAGATCAAAAGACATGTTTGCCTCCATGAGAAAAATGGAAAAGGGCGACCTTGAAGCCGCCCGTTGAAATTTAATTTAGCCATAATGTGGAGCTGTCGCGCCATTTGTGCGTATCGCTGTTCCATTGATCGAGGCATTCGGCATTGAACTCACAGTGATCATTTTGGAGGTAAATTCGCGGACATCGCGTGCACGTCGTTCTGCAAGATCACCAGCATCAACCTGCGCTTTGCTATCCTGGGCACGTTGATCCAGATCTTTGCCGGAAGATACTAGGACTGCGTCAATGACACCTGCTTCGTTGCAACCGTAGACAATTGTACCTGTGCCATCATCGTGACAGCGCACAAGAGCAACCGCATAATCTTCTTCATAGTCTGTATTTGGTTGAATGAAGGTAGGAAGCTCAAATGTGCTGACCCCGACCTGGACCTCTGCCAGGCCATCAAGCGCTAGCTTTTTATAATCATCCTTGCTCATTGTGCTGGCTTTTTGTGCCTTAGGAACACGGCGCACCTCTTCAATGCCGCCACATTCTTGCACATAGCTGGTGAAGCTTTGATCTGGACCTTTCATGTCATGGGCGATCGCAATCACGCGGGCGTAAGAGTCCTCACGCCGACCTGCTTTACCAAAGACATAGCGAATGACCTTCAGTGCTAAGCTGGTATTTGCCTGAATTTTTAGATCCAAATCTGTGAGCAGTGAGGCAAAGGCACGACGCTTGCCTACTTCGGCCTTCAACTCAGAATAAAGTGCGTAGATTTGCTCCAAGATTGCATAGAGCTCAGTTGTGGCGGCACGCATTGTGCCTTCTTCCCAGACCACGCGCGCGGCGGACATTTGCTCGAGGCGCGTATGGATGTCGTGTTTAATTTGAGATTGAACTGACATTGGTTTTTCCTTTCAGAACATTTGATTGAAACCCCTGAAAACACAGGGGTGGTTGCAAACTCTGATGCTGGATGACGCTTCATGACACAAAGTTAAGGTGAACAGTCATTTGCGGGCATGTAGGTTCAAACAAGCACAGAATGAGACTCACGCTATCGACTTTGAACCTTGAAAAACTAAAACCATATACATCATGAAGGAGATGGTTTTATGGTCTACGACGCGACCATTGAGCTGCAATCGCCACTGAGCTTTATGACAGCTCCGCCAAATATAGACGATTTAAAAGGCACGAGATTCCGTGAGCCCAGAAATTCGCCCTATAAAGATGCACCTGCCTTCATGGCCTCGCTTTATTACTGGTGGTGGGCTTTCTTACGGCGCAACACCGCATACAAACGCACATGCCGCCAAAGTGGCAATGGAAGACTGGGGTGGCTTTATAATGATTTTGGGAATGTTTTTGGCAATGACTTCTTATCTTGGTGGCGAAGTCATCAATTGCTCTTTGCAGAACAGAATAAAGCAATGCCAGAAGAAGCAGGCATTGGCCTGAACTACTGGCTTGATCCTCGCAAACCCTTCAATCAGATCCACGAAGAGACTAAAGCACTGCACTTACGCGCACATTCACTTTTAAAAAATAATGAATCTACGCGTGCTTCCTCAGCACGTTACCCAATCTATAAAAATGTCTCTTCACACACACTGTACAAAACACTGACACTCTGGGATCTGCACCTGTATTATCCCGATATGTCAAAATATGACTTAGGTGTAAAAGCGGGGCTTAAGCCTAATCTTATGCCTGAGACCAAATATGGTGAACGGCGGACCAAACAGGCGATGCAGGTCAAAGCACACAATCACCGTGCGCGCACAAGCATTGCCAATCAGACCAGTCGATATCTACGCACAGCGCGGCAGTATATTGAGAATGTCGGCAAGGGTGAGTTTCCAAAATCTGTGGGCCGTTAAAACAAGTATAAACAACCTTAGGGTGCATTTTATCCACAGGTTCGCTAATCAAACACTGTGTTTGCAACAGTACTGTTTGCCCACTTTGCTCAAACAGTACTGTTTGGTCACTTGTAAATAAATGCCATGTTAACATGCAGTGTTTGCCCGCACATCAATAAGTAGAACACATCACACCTTTAAGGTGTATTCCTCATAAAAACAGATGTTTAAGTGATAAATAACTGTGAGGCAGGTCCTCCTGCCCAACAGTTGAGGAATTTTAGATGTCACGACATATTTTAGAAACAGCGCGCCGCGAACTTATCTCTGCAGGACTTGTGCAGCATTCCACGGAGTTTTGCCGCGCTTGGCTTGGGAAAAGTGAATGTTACCTGCGAACTTTGCGCATTCAAAACATTGACCCAAGCGCAGACGCACTTTCAACCTTTGCGAGTAAATTACGCTATTATGCAGAACGTCTTGAGCAGACTGGAGAAAGCAACCATCTAGCCCTGGCACGCTTGCTAAGAAAACATCAAAAACTAAGCGAGGGCGCCCTAGACCAAAAAGCGCGTCATAAGTGGATGCAGCCCGAGAGGATGGGTCTATGAAAGCGCTCGAAATGGGTCTTGCAGCTAAAAAATTTGCACTGCGGTTTTTTCTAGGGAAGTACTTATCAGTTCTGGGTGGTGATTTTGCGCCACCCCAGTATGTAAACCTAGGAGCTGCTCATGGATGATCGTGAAGAAATGCGCCGCCTCATTGACATGATCGAAAAGTCCGCAGGATCCAATACGATTGAGCAGGCAGTCGATGATCTAAAGACTTTTGCGAATACGGCCAGCTTCTTGGCAAACAAGCTCGATAGCAGGCTGAAGGCAGGCGAGGTGAAGAAGAAAAAGCCTGTAAAGTCTGGCAAGGGGATAGGGCTATCGAAACCAGCGTCACCTCCCATTCCAAAGTTCCGTAACACACCTAAACCGCAGGACTCTGTGAGTGGTATGCCTCAAGCTACCAGCACCAGCATCTCACAAGCCGACTATGACAAGGTGAAGCCCATGCGCCCAATGGGAGCGTTGAGCGCAAACGAGAGTTGATTTGTTACGCACTTAAGTGTCTGTTTTTAAGCAAAAAATGTGTATTATTTGCATAAAGATCGTCAGTTTTAGACTTGCCCAATCAAGAAGACGACAGGCATAGCGAGAATGGTTTTCAGCACATATGCTGTTATTCATCGTCCGAAGGCTCATCTGATGGGTCATCTTTGTCAGCATCTGCATCGTCTGAGCCTGTATTTGGATCCCGTTCTTCTGCGCTGACGGCATCGTCCATGCTCACAGTATTCACCACAAGCTCAAAGGTATCGAGAATATCAGGATGGTTCTGTGTTAGGTAATCTTTCACGGTTGGTGTGGAGATCAGTTTGCTTAAATACCCGCGCGCGACGACTAAATTAAGGAGGTCTGAGCCGTAATTGGCCTCTGCATCTTTGTACTTGGTTTGCACCTGGCTCATTTCTTTTTCCAGTTTAACGATCTTTTCTAACGGATCTCCTTGAGGAATGTCTGGTTTGGAGGGCGCCGTGTCTGTGCGCTGTTCTGGCGGTGTTGCCTTAAGTAGGGCTTCAGCGTGGGGTCCTGTGATTTTATCCGCCGCGATCATCAACTCGACGGCCTCCACTTGGCGGGCAGCTTTCATTTTGCGCAGGAAACGTGTGACCTCTGGGTTGAACTGTTGGTCTTGTAAGAGCTCAACGGCCTGGGGGCACACACCATGCAACAAGTTCACACGAGTGTTAATGGCTGAGAGATTGACATTAAACGCGCGTGCTAAGCGCTCTTTGCTGACACCTTTGTCGATTGCGCGACGCAACATATAGTGCTCCTGCACCGTAGACAGTCTATTTATGCGATGATTGTAGGTGTAGGTCTCAAAATCTTTGGCGATAAGACAAGGGGCCTGATCTTCGCCCAATTCCTTGAGTGCGAGCACGCGTAGGTTCCCATCGAGTAGGAGGAAGGTTTCGTTTTGGTCATCTGTTGGGATTATAGAAAGCGGCTCAATCAATCCAATTTCTTTGATGGAAGAGAGGATCTGTTTGAATTTGCGCGTGGTCATCACACCGTCAGGTACTTTCTTGCTTGGCATCAAATGTTCGATGGTGACTAATTGAGGCAGGTTTTCGTAGTTTAAACGAATATCGGACGGGCTGTCGTTTTTCTTCTTGAAGCTCTAGTTGCTGTAGCTCGTATCCTTGCCAAATAGTCGCGAATCTAGGGATAATTCATGCCACACGTTGCTGCTCATCATGATCACGATCATGCCGCTGCTTCTTCTTCAGAAACAGGTACAAGTTGCTGCGGCGGTGATGCTATCGCGCCAACGCAAGTCAGCGCCTCCGACGGGCGAAGTTTTCACGTCAGCGGTTTGGACTGCGCGGAAGAGGTCTCGATCCTCAACAAAGTCGTCGGTCCAGAGGTCGGAGGGGCGGAATTTCTGGCCTTTGACGTCATTAACGCCAGAATGACCGTTCTTGAAGGTGGCACGTCAGTGTCCTCGGACAACATCATCAAGGCGGTCGCATCAACAGGCATGACGGCCAAACCGTGGGATGTCGAGGACGCCAGCGCTGATCAGGCTGCACATCTGAAGAAACAAAAGCTGTTCACGATGCTGAGCGGAGGCTTTTGGGCGGCGGGGTTCATTTACCACCTTGTTGAAACTGGCATCGGCGGGGCCATCGGCATTTTTTCCGGCCATGGTGAAGCCGCGATGCCAATTGCGGAAATCGCCTTGTTCGCTGGCGCTATTCTATTAGGTGTGTGGCTGGTCGCACCTAAAGCATGGTCGTCTGCGCGTCGGATCTCTCCTGATATGAACCTGTTGATGGTGGTTGCCGTTGCCGGTGCAATCGCACTTGGAGAGTTCTTTGAGGCCGCGACTGTTGCGTTTTTCTTCTCACTTTCACTGTATCTTGAAAGCTGGAGCGTCGGGCGCGCACGCAATGCTGTCTCGGCACTTCTCGACCTCGCGCCTCCTACGGCGCGGATTATTTACGATGATGGGTCTGAGGCTGATATGCCTGCAGCGGCCGTTGCTATTGGAACCAAGTTCATCGTGCGCGGTGGTGACCGCATTCCTCTCGACGGAGAAGTTGTCGACGGGGCGGGAGCCGTCGACCAGGCCCCCATTACAGGTGAAAGCGCCTTGGTGCCAAAGGAGGCAGGCGACGATGTCTACGCGGGCACCATAAATGGTGAGGGCACGTTGACTGTACGGGCATCGAAGGCCGCGTCTGACACGGTTCTGTCCAAGATCATTCGCATGGTTGGCGATGCGCATTCGCGTCGCGCGGAGGTCGAACAATGGGTGACAAAGTTCGCCCGCATTTACACGCCAGTTGTGATGGTGCTTGCCATTCTCATTGCTGTAATCCCCCCACTTGTCGCGGGCGGCGATTGGGGCTTTTGGTTCTACAACGCACTGGTTCTTTTGGTCATCGCCTGCCCTTGTGCTTTGGTGATCTCGACTCCAGTTTCTATTGTCGCGGCCCTCGCCGCCTCGGCGCGCAACGGTGTGCTGATCAAGGGCGGAGCCTATGTCGAAGCCCCGGGTCGCACGACAGCACTAGCCATGGACAAGACCGGTACGATCACCATGAGTGAGCCCGAGGTTGCGGCCATTTATCCGCTTGGTGACACAAGCGAAGCCGAACTTATGGCACGGGCCGTTGCCCTCGAAGCGCGCTCGTCACATCCTCTGGCACGGGCGATCCTTGGCCGTGCAGAGCGAGACGGAATAAAAATTGTCGCCGCCGAGGATACCCGAACCGTTCCAGGACGCGGCCTTGAGGGTCAAATGGATGGTCAGTCCATATGGCTCGGCTCCGATCGGTTTGCCGAGGAAAAGGGCCTTGGCGGGGATATCCCGGCTGATCTACGCAATCAGATCGAAGGCGCTGGAAGCACGCTTGTGGCGATCGGTGACGCGAAAGGCGTCAGCGGCGTTCTCGAACTGCGTGACCGGATCCGGCCAGATGCCAAGGGCATTATCGCGCGCTTGCACGCTCAAGGCGTTAAAAAGATCATCATGCTAACGGGTGACAACGCGGCCACCGCAAGTGCAGTGGCTGCCGAGGTCGGCATCGACGAGGTGCGTGCAGAACTCTTGCCCGAGGACAAGGTCACAGCGATCGAGGAGCTGGTCGCACAATATAGCACCGTCGCAATGATCGGGGACGGAGTGAATGACGCACCGGCAATGGCGCGTGCGCATTACGGCATCGCAATGGGCGCAGTTGGGTCGGACGCTGCGATTGAAACGGCGGACATCGCGCTCATGACCGATGATATCGGCAAAGTTCCATGGCTGATCGGGCATTCGCGCCGGACCATGTCGATCATCAAACAGAACATCGGCCTGTCTTTAGCAACCAAGGCAGTCTTCGTAGTCGCGACCGCCTTTGGCATGGCGTCCATGTGGGGCGCGATCGCGGCAGACGTCGGGGTTTCGCTCCTCGTTGTCGCGAATGCCTTGCGGTTGTTACGAGCGCGCGACAACGATCAAGGACCGCGCGGCGGAGAGCAAGTTGGCGAAGAATTGGCAAAGGGCGCGCTGGCTCACGGCCATTGATTGGCGGAAGGCAACGCTGTATCAGATAGGCAAAACGAACTTCCGAAGAAGAGGCATTGGGCAGTAATGATAACAAAATTACCGAGACGGCTGTTCCTATCTGGTGCGGTCGCGACATTCTTGGCCGGATGCGCCAACAAATTCAGTTCGTACACTGGCCCTGACGTGACACGCCTGCGCCTCTACAAATCTCAACGACTGCTCGTTCTCGATGGAGCGCAGGGCGTGCTGCGCTCTTACCCGGTCGGGCTTGGTTTTGCCCCGGAAGGACACAAGCAATTCGAGGGCGACGGACGCACGCCCGAAGGAACCTATACCATCGACCGCCGAAATCCCGAGAGCCTGTTTCATCTCTCAATTGGCATTTCGTACCCGAATGCGGCCGACCGCGCTTTTGCGGCAGCTCAGGGCCAGTCTCCAGGGGGTGATATCTTTATCCACGGTGGCCCGAGGCGGGGGATCGATCCAACGAATAAGCAGGACTGGACCGCCGGATGTATTGCGGTCAGTGATCGGCAGATTGAAGAGATTTATGCAATGGTGCGCGATGGCACGCCCATCGACATTTATGCCTGACGACGTGCGTCCCACACCGGATACAACAAAAGTACGCCAACGCCACATACGACAAAAACATCGGCCAAGTTGAAGGCCGGCCAATACAGGCCCGCGATGTGGAAGCTCAGAAAGTCAGTAACGGCTTGAAATCGGAAGCGATCTACAACGTTTCCGAGTGCGCCGCCAATGATCGCACCAAGTGCAACAGCTTCGATACGATTGTCGCTGCGAAAAAGCAGCACACCGAGAACGGCACATATCAAAAGCGCCAATGCCGACAGTCCCCACCAAGGCATGCCCCCGAACATCCCGAAGCTAACCCCATCATTTTGAACATACACAAGGTCGAATATGGGTAAGATTTGAATGCCGGTGGCAAACGAGGATGCGTTGTCCATGACAAAGAACTTCGTGACTTGATCCACGAAAAGAGCGATCAACACGGTAGTCAGGCCGGGAAGGATGAATATCTTCATCTTTTTTTATCCGAGCCAGACGTCCAAAAACAGCATGATGACCAAGCCGATCGCAAGGCCAAGTGTTGCCTTGTTCTGATGACCGCTTCGGTGGGTTTCAGGAATGATCTCGTGACTGATAACGTAGAGCATCGCACCTGCGGCAAACGCCAAACCCCAAGGAAGAAGCGGTTCGGAGATCGTGATGATCCCCGCACCCAAAAGCCCTCCAATGGGTTCAACCATGCCAGTTAATGCGGCGATCCCCCAAGCCCGGACTTTCGAATACCCTTCGCCGAGCAGTGACACCGCGACGGCCAGACCTTCGGGCGCGTTCTGCAGCCCGATCCCGATCGCAAGCGGCATACCACCTGACACACCGTCCGCGCCGAAGCCGACGCCAACAGCGAGCCCTTCAGGAAAATTGTGGATCGTGATGGCGATAATGAACAACCACACCCGTCGAAGGGATGCTGCCTCCGGCCCTTCGCGACCTGTGCTGAAATGCTCATGCGGGAGTTTCTCGTTCATGAGTGCCACGGCACCCATCCCGAGGAGGATCGCAATACACACAATAGCTGCCGGTGCGGCCTCGTTCACATACCGTAGTTCAGCAGCATCAAGTGCCGGTATAATCAAGGAAAAGAACGATGCCGCCAGCATCACGCCTGCTGCGAAACCAAGTGAGAGGTCTCGGGTAGCGCGAGACGGTACGCGACCAAAAAGCACGGGTATTGCGCCAATGGCGGTCATTGAACCTGCGGCAAGACTACCCAGAAATCCGAGCATGATGGGGGAGAGAGTGTCCAAATTTATATCTTTCGTTGTAAATCTCTTCAGTCGCCAGAATAGCTTGAGAAGACTTCTGTCGACCCGTCGTTGTTGATGAGAAACACGTCGTAGGCCTCACGCCAGCGGCTCTGATCCATACCAGGCGAGCCAAGCGGCATGTCCGGCACCGCGAGGCCTACTGCGTCTGGTCTTTCGCTGAGTAACCTGCGTATATCACCCGCTGGGACATGGCCTTCGATCACATATCCGTCGATGAGCCCCGTGTGACAGGACACCATACGTTGCGGAACGCCATTATCGAGTTTGAAGCGTACAAAAAGGCCTGCAAACATATCCTCACCTGTGGGTTCAAAGCCGTTTTCTTCGAGGTGTTTCATCCACGCTAGGCAGCACCCGCAGCCATTCGTCTTAATAACTTCAATTTGGGTCGCTTGGGCGATGGCCTGAGCGGCGAAGCTCATTGAAAAAAGGGTTGCGAGCGTAAAAAGCTTCATGAGGATTGTTCTCCGGTTCTTGCAAGGACGCGGCGGATTTTTGGCACCGCGAATTCCCGTTGTTCATGGTAGTCTATTGTGCCGGAAAACTGCCCCTCAGCATCAAAGAGAAAGACGCTTGCCGTATGGTTCATCGTATAGTCGCCGTCCGTGGCGACCTTTTCATAGCGCGCACGGAAGCCAGCGGCAGCGCGCGCTGTCTCTTCAAGCGTCCCGTTCCAGCCTTGGATAGCAGGGTGAAAATAATTGACATATTCCGCCATGGCGTCCACGGTATCGCGCTCCGGATCGACCGTGATGAACACGACGTTCATGTCCGCAACATCATCTCCAAGGTCGTCAAGCCAGCCAGAAATATCCGACAATGTGGTTGGGCAAACATCGGGGCAGTATGTGAAGCCAAAAAACACCATGGATGGATTGCCCAGAAGCGACGCGGGTCCGACGGTTGCACCGCCTTGATCGGTCATCTGAAAGTCCATCTGGGTGAGCGGCAAGGGTCGCTGAGCTACAGGTTCAGGCGCGCCGGGACCGTTCACTCGCCACCAGCCAATAAATAGCGTGAGCGCAAGCGCCCCGCTTATTGCGGCACCATAAGTGAAAAGGGTTCTTCGGTTCATCAGCCTTCCGGACCGAGCGCCGCAATGCCAAAAATTGGAACGTCAACAGTCAGTGTCCCGCCATCGGCAAAGTTTAAGGTTAGCTGAAACGTCTCGCCTTCGATCATCTTGGCTTGCAACCGCATCAGCATCGCATGCATGCCGCCTGGCTCCAGCGAGACACTCTCGCCCGGAGAAATGTTGATTTCACCGACAGGGCCCATGGAACTGACACCATTTGAATCAGTCGTGGTTTCGTGGATGTCCGGCATCATGGCCAATGGGGTTTCCAGCCCGACCAATGTCACCGGGTCAGTGCCCGTGTTGCGCAGGGTCATGTAGGCTACGCCCGGACGGTTGGTACCGATAGACGCGCGGGCCCATGCGTCTTCGATCACAATGTCTTCCGAACCCGCAAGGGAAGCTGTAGGCAATCCGACCAGAATACTGAATGCAAGGGCATGGAAGGTAGATTTTCTCATAGGTTTGTTCCTGATAGTTTTCTGGTCATGATCCATTCGCCGAGACTTCCGCAGCCACGAGGGCGCGCAACTCATCTGCGCCGAAGGGATCAAGAGGTTTTCCATTTACGAAGAAGGTGGGTGTCTGGCGCACGCCAACCGCTTCCACATCGGCGCGATCTTGATTGAGAACGCCAACGGTCTGAGGAGCCATCATCTGCGTTTGCGCGTTGTCAGCGTTAAGACCAGCTTGTTCAGCGATCGCAAGGATTAAACCGGGCGCGGGGGCACCATGGGAGGCCCACCGGGGCTGGAACTCAAGGAGTGCTTCGAGGACCGGCTCAAAAACGCCCTGCATGCGTGCCGCTTCGAGCACACGAATGGCCTGTTCTGAGGCTTCACCGTGGAAGGGGGTATATCTCAGCACGACGCGTACATCGCCGTCATGCTCGGCCAGTATGTCCTTCACAATCGGATGGAAGGCGCGGCAGGCTTCGCAAGCCGGATCGAAGAACTCGACTATAGTCACAGGGGCTTCTTCCGGACCAATGATTGGAGAGTAGGACCGGATTAGTGTTTCCGCGATTTCCGGCTGGACTAGCTCAACCTGAACCACCGAGGCCGAGCGCGACTGAAACCAAACGGCGGCCGCAAAGACTGCAAGACCGACGAGAAGGACCGATAGAACGATCGATTTGTTTTTCATGTGCGTGGTTCCTTCAGGGAGAAAATGGACAGGACCACGATCAACCCGAAGGCGATCAGCGACAAGAGCGGGATTGGGACGCCGAGGAAGACCTGATTGTCATCGGTGCAAGACGGGCCGGTCGCTGTGCAGGGCTGGATGCGCTCCGGGAGAATTCCAGTGTAGAGGCCCAGATGCCAAAGTGCGATGGCGGCCCCACCAAGGGCGAGCGCAACACCGTAGCGGCCGACCCGATGATCTTCCCACCAGAGACCAAGGCTAAGAACGATGGCTAGCGGAAACATGAAAGCGCGCTGAAACCAACACAGATTGCACGGAGCCTGCCCCAGCACCTCACCGATATAGAGCACGGCCAGGGAACTTCCCAAAGCGACGATCCACGCGGCGGTCAAAGCCGTCTCTTTTGACATCAATCGGCTCATATCGACATCCGCGCCTTAAGGTCAGAAAGAATTTCTTCAGCTGATGTGCCATATGTCCAAGCCCCGACATATCCGCCTTGGGGATCAAAGAGGAACAGCTGAGAGGAATGCCCCATCGTGTACCCATTGGGCGAAGCCGCCTCTTCGATCTTCTCGTAATATACACGGAAGGTTTCGGACGTTCGCTTGATCTGATCCGCTGTACCGGTGAGACCGATGATATTGGCATCAAAGGCCGGGACAAACCCTGCCAGTTGTTCGGGCGTATCACGTTCCGGATCAATCGAAATAAAAAGAGGCTGGACTTGGGCCGCGTTAGAGCCGAGCCCATCCATGACGGCGGCAACCTCGGCCAAGGTCGTGGGGCAGACATCAGGGCAATTCGCAAAGCCGAAGAACACGAGCATCCAGCGCCCTGCGAAGTCTTCGTCCGTCTGCACCTTGCCTTGGTGATCGGTCAGTTCGAAATCCGCCCGGAACGCAGGATCATCAGCCCGCGGTTCGCTTCTGGTAGAAACCTGCAGCCAAATGAACCCAACAATCGCGATTGTGACGAGTCCCCAAAGCATTTTTTGTAACGTAGAAAATCTCATTGGTCGTATTACGCCCGATTCCGCCCATTTTTACAGCAGTCTAAATGTTCTAGCTGCTAGAGGTTCAAGCTATTTCTTGGCTAAGAAGCAGCCCTTCACGGACATGTGATTACAGTGCTGGCTTGCGCATGCCAATAGCTATAGCTACCAACACTATAGATATGGAGGTTGCATGCTGACAATTGGAAGCTTGGGAAAGAAGACCGGAACAAAAGTCCAAACCATTCGATACTATGAACAGATCGGCCTGATGCCCGAACCGGGTCGCACTGAAGGCGGGCAGCGGCGTTACGGTTACGCCGAAGTCGATCGCTTGTCCTTTATTCGACACGCGCGCCAGTTGGGATTTCCGCTGGAGGCGATCCGCGAGCTACTTGATCTTAGCGACAATCCGGATCGATCTTGCCATGAGGCCGACTCCATCGCTCGTCGACAACTCAAACAGGTCGAATTGCGGATGGATCGCTTGAAAGCGCTGCGCACAGAGCTGAAACGGATGATCCACGAATGCAGCGGAGGCAATACGGCCGACTGTAAGGTTCTCGAAGTTCTACGCGATCATTCTCAGTGCCTGACCAACCACGATGAGATTGGAGCCTAGTAATGCCAGCACTGGCCGCTTACCCACTCGCCGCATTGGCCGAAATTGCCGGTTGCTTCGCAATCTGTACCTGGTGGCGGCTCGGGGCAACCCCATTTTGGATACTCCCGGGAGGATGCGCCTTGTTAGCGTTTGGTTGGTTGCTGGCGCAGGTCGATACCACCGTCGCGGGGCGAGCATTTGCGGCTTATGGCGGGGTGTATATCGCAGCATCAGTTACGTGGATGTGGCTGGTTGAGGGCCAGCGGCCTGACCGGTGGGATGCAATGGGAGCGGCTGTCTGCCTCTTTGGCGCTGCCGTCATTCTCCTAGGTTCACGCAGCGCTTAAAGTTAAGCCTTTAACCTATAGTCACTGTAGCAATTATACCTTACTCAAAGACGATTCGAGGAGATGTATGATGAGCGCAGAAGACCGGCTGTTAGCAGCCACCCCAATCCTGAATTTCGGCCATCCGTCGATTGAGCAGTTGGTTGCGGAAAGAGGGTGGAAAGCTCTTGCGACCCATGACCGTATTGGCGCGGTCTACGATTTCGTACGCAATGAAATTGCCTTTGGGTCCAGCCGCGCGCCTTTCGAGTCCGGCGAAGTGCCTCGCCGATCTGCTCGGCCGTGCGTGCTGTGAGGTCCATGATGCGGCTCCTTTTACGGAGTAGCGTAAATCAAAGTAAATTACGCCGCAACGTAAATATTTTATTTTTACGCCACAGCGTAACATGCGAGCTACACTCACGACTGCAGCCCCGCAGCGCAGACCTGCTCGGGCGTCACCAGCTTTGACGCAATCAAATCCTCGGTCTGCCGGTTCGTGATATGGCGGCACAGGGGATGGCGCTCGTGAATCCACTCGGCGAGGCTCGCACGGCCTTTGGCTTCGGCCTCTCGCGCCTTCTCACGGTCGGCCTGCACCTGGGCAAGCCCCTTCTCCCACCGGCGCATCTTGAACCAGTTGTCTGAGAAACAGACCTTGCTGCGCGTGTAGCCTTCGCTTTCGTTGGCATAGGCTTTGATCGCTTGCTTCAGGTCATCGGGCTCCACACCGGCTTTCTCAGCCGCTGCAATCAGGCGCAGAGTAGTCCGCCGGTCTCGGATCCTGTCTTCGGGATAGGCCGCCAAGATCTTCTCAGTTTCAAAATCTTCAACCTCCGCCGCCGCCTCGCGCCTGCGCGTAGGTGGTTTATGGATGGTTTTAGGATGGTTTGGGGTCCACCGTGAACCCCGTACCCCGTTCACCGTGGACCCCGTACCGGGTTCAGGCTGGACGGGGTTCACAGTGACCCCCGTCTCAATGTCGGGCTCGGCGGTGGGGTCGAGCGCGGCCACGCGTTCCAGAACGATGCGGTAAATGACAGTGTAGCCGTTCTTGCAGTGTCGCCGCCCTGTCTCGATCAAGATGCCTTCACGCAGGAAGTCGATGATGGTGCGCTGGATCGTGCCCTTGGAGCACCAGATGCCCGAGCCATTATCGCTCGCCTTGTCAGCCAGGAACATGATGATCTGCTTGCGCGCGGCGCTGCCAAAGCGGCGTTCGGCGCATTCGTTTGCGATACGCCAGCTCATTGGACCACCTCACCGGTCAGAGGCCATGAAAAAGCAGACTGAGCGTTTGCGGTGCAGCACGGGCCTATGCTATTGTCCATTGAAAGCTGACAGGCTTTTTCTATTTGGCCCCGGTTCACAGTTGCCGCTGTGACGGGGCCTTTTTCGTTTTGAACCGGCGAAATTGGCTTTGAAACTTTCGCTTTTTGTTCACTTTTTGTCAGGGGGTGTTTTGCACCCTTAAGTCGTTGTTTTTGAAGTCTCTCTTTCTGGATTGCAAAAACAGTTACACTCGCCCAAACTTCCCATTTAAATACTTAAAAACAACGACTTAAGAGAAATTTACCCTTCAAAATCAGCTTACACAGTTGATACACAGTTTTCACACAAAATTGAGCAAAATCAGGGTGTTGAACACGGTAATTATGCCCCTGGAAAAGTTGATCCTCAGACTGCTAATGCGAACACAATGTGCAGGATAAATTCTGCTTTTCTGACAGCACTAGTACCTCGTTTTGAGCAGCCCCACTTGAGTGGTCCATATTGAAAGTTAGTGCATGATCGGCCTTTGGTCCATCGGGATGATGGCTTCGGGCGCTGGTGGGCGGTATCGTCAGATACGAAGATGTATATTCCAGGAATTAACGGAGAAGATAAATGAAGCGAGCTTTAATTACTGGGATAACTGGACAGGATGGCTCTTATCTAGCAGAGTTTTTGCTGTCAAAAGGTTATGAAGTACATGGAATAAAGCGCCGTTCGTCGCTTTTTAGCGGCCTCACCTGAAGACAAGTATAAGACGATCATACGCGTAGCTGCGAGTGATATGAGTGAAGATGAACTCGCTCAGTGGATTAGGAAAAACCTGGAAAAGATAAAAAGTTAATCTCGAGCAATAGTCTGTTACTTCCGAGGCTTAAGGGTTCCGATAAGCGCATTTGTGGTGTTGAACACACAATTCTTGCTTTAATACAACACACGGACTTACACATTTACATACACACCGTACATTTAATAAAAATAACTATTTAATTACAATTATTTAAACGCGTACATTCCATTGCAAATCCGTGTACACCGGTTCGATTCCGGTACCCGCCTCCACAATATCTTGTAGATATTAGCCAAAAACCACTACTCAAGACTACATATAGTCGCAATATTTCTGTACACAATTCGTACACAAAATATCGGTGTAGATTCGACGAATCCAATGCTATCGTTTGTGTGAACAAATGGGAGCAGTTTGCAGATGAGCTATGGAGTTAATTCCATACAAATTCACAAGAAGCTGAGGCTGGATAAGCGAGCAGGCAGTGACAACTGGTATGCTCGACTGACACTGCCAAGTGGCAAGCGACTTATCAAAACAACTAAGACTGAAGATGTAGAGAGTGCAAAAGGGTGCTGTCAGACGAATGAGAACTCGCATCAGATTGCAGGCGCAGCCTGAACCTATGCGCTCAATAGTTGGCGCCATTCAGCAAGAGCAGCGGTTCGATTGAGCTTGAAATTGTCTCGTGAGTAGAAGTGGCGTTCCTGATTGAAATGGTTGTGGACTGAAGAGTGGACTGCAGCGAACTTCTGCAGACATCGCATTTGTCGAAAGCGGAGCATAGCGCGTTCTCGTCGTCGAAACGGCAAGTGAGAATTCTCCGCCCTATTGTTACACCAGCGGCCCGTTTCCTGCCGATCCGCGTTGCCAACAACTTTCATTGCAGCGCCGTAGGAACGTAGTTTGTCCTTCACAACTACTTCTGGCCCGCCGTAGCGCTTCATTGCTTTTCTGAGAAATTTCAATGCCGCTTTGCGGTCTCGGCGCTTGGTAACATAACTTTCCAGTACCTCACCTTCGTGATCAACGGCTCGCCAGAGATAATGTGTCTCTCCATTTATCTTTACGAAGACCTCGTCCAAGTGCCATTGCCAGTTCGAATAAGATCGCATCCTACTGACCCGGTTTCTTCGTATCTCAGCAGCCAACATCGGACCAAATCTATTCCACCAAAACCGAACTGTTTCGTGGCTGATCTCAATGCCTCGTTCGTGCAGAAGATCTTCCACGTTACGGAGTGAGAGCGGAAAACGAACGTACAGCATCACAGCCAAGCGGATGATCTCAGGGCTCGTTTTAAAGTACCTGAATGGGGAGTGTTTTGTCATACGGAGAAGCTACGAAACAACCATGCCCGTCTCAACCTCGTTTTGTCTGACAGTGCCGTTATACATATTAATTAAATTTTCAATAAATCTGAAAGAAGCCTTATTGCGTTTTCAGTATTTTTAACATCATCAATGCCTGAATTTTTTTCGTAGTAAGCAGTCAGAGCTTCGGACGTCCATTTGCCATACATTCCATCGATTAATGAATTATAAAAGCCCAAGTCCAATAAGACTGACTGGACTTTTTTGCGATCCTTTTCAGATAGGTTAATGAAAGCTATCAAGAGCGGTGGGGCGATTTTATCACCATAAAGGAATTTGTCATTCTTCCACTCGCCAACAATTTTTGAGCCATCATACCCAGTGAAAGTGCCGTGACCGTTCCTTTTGTTGTCTTTCCATTGGCCGACGTATTTATCCCCATCAGCAAAAGTATATGTGCCTTGTCCGTTCCTCATGCCACTCTTCCAATCGCCGACGTATTTGTCGCTATTGGCTAAAGTTAATGTGCCGTGCCCATTCTTTTTACTGTCTTTCCAATCACCAATGTATCCGTCGCCATTATGCCAGATGAAAGTGCCTTGACCATTCATTTTGCCGTTTTTCCAATTACCGACGTATGTGTCACCGTTGGCTAAAGTTAGTTTACCGTGTCCATTTTTCTTACCGCCTTTCCAATAGCCTACATATTTGTTACCCATGGCGGACGTAAAAGCGCCCCTGCCGCTCTTTTCGCCGTCAGCCCACTCACCGGAATATTTGCTACCATCAACAAACGTGTAACTGCCGTATCCGTTCTTTTTACCATCTTCCCATTTTCCTACATATTCGTCACCGTTTGCATAAGTATAGGTGCCTTGTCCGGCTCTTTTACCATCTTCCCATTTTCCTACATATTCGTCACCGTTTGCATAAGTATAGGTGCCTTGTCCGGCTCTTTTACCATCTTTCCAATCACCAACGTATTTATCACCATAATGCCAGATGAATGTACCAAAACAATTATGAAAATTACCGTTCGATGGGCATGCTGATTGAGCAAAACCCACATTCACACCTAATATCAGCGCCGCAAACACTGACATCAATTTTGAGCTCAAGTATCTCATTAGATTAATATAGCAAAGTCATTCTGCGCTGTGTAATCTTTTTTAGGTGCGCATGACGGACAAAATTTTGTCCATGTCAAGTAGTGCGACACGACCAAATCTTCCAGAACGTATAGGCAGCGCTTCAGACATATCTCATTGATAAAATTCGAAAAAGGCTAGTGAAATTCTTTTGTCACTTTATCCAGCCCCATAACATGTGTCACTTTTCAATAGGGAAACAAGTCGATCCAAACATTAAAAAGAGACTTTAACTAAGCCCTGGAAACTGGAAGTTCTGTTTAGCCGGTGCTGTCAGACGAATGAGAACTCGCCTTGGTGCTGTCAGACGAATGAGAACTCGCATCGGATTGCTTGCGCAGCTTTAATCTATGCGCTCAATAGTTGGCGCCACTCAGTAAGAGCGGCGGTTCGATTGATCTTGAAATTGTCTCGTGAGTAGAAGTGGCGCTCCTGATTGAAATGGTTGTGGACTGAAGAGTGGACTGCAGCGAACTTCTGCAGACATCGCATTTGTCGAAAACGGAGCATAGCGCGTTCTCGTCGTCGAAACGGCAAGTGGGAATTCTCCGCCCTATTGTTTACCCAGCGACCCGTTTCCTGCCGATCCGCGTTGCCAACAACTTTCATTGCAGCGCCGTAGGAACGTAGTTTGTCCGTCACAACTGCTTCTGGCCCGCCGTAGCGCTTCATTGCTTTTCTGAGAAATTTCAATGCCGCTTTGCGGTCTCGGCGCTTGGTAACATAACTTTCCAGCACCTCACCTTCGTGATCAACGGCGCGCCAGAGATAATGTGTCTCTCCATTTATCTTTACGAAGACCTCGTCCAAGTGCCATTGCCAGTTCGAATAAGATCGCATCCGACTGACCCGGTTTCTTCGTATCTCAGCAGCCAACATCGGACCAAATCTATTCCACCAAAACCGAACTGTTTCGTGGCTGATCTCAATGCCTCGTTCGTGCAGAAGATCTTCCACGTTACGGAGTGAGAGCGGAAAACGAACGTACAGCATCACAGCCAAGCGGATGATCTCAGGGCTCGTTTTAAAGTACCTGAATGGGGAGTGTTTTGTCATACGGAGAAGCTACGAAACAGCCCGCTCCGTCTCAAGCTCGTTTTGTCTGACAGTACCCTGCATACCTATTCTACCGGCAAATACGGCTGTTAAAGCAGCAGAGTGTTAGAATGAAAGTTTAGACAAGTTCTTTCAAACTAATGTTTTGTGATGAAAGCGTTGCAAAAAGTGTCGGAACCACCATTCTATGTTTAACGGCGTTAGTTATTGCAGTGCTAATCACCTTCGTTTTTACGTTAGGTGTTTCAACATCATAAATTCGATGCATCTTACCTTCATAGTCATAGACAATTTGCATTTTCCCAACGGCGTTCGTGCGAAAGCCTAAAAAATGCTGTCCATCTTCGCTATAAGCAAACATAGTAGTTACTCCCCAGACTCTTGAGGTTCTACGAAGCTTCAGATTCGCACAAAGGTTTTACTTAAGTCTCTTTTGGATAGTCACTAGTTTGCAACACAGAATAGCTGAGGTGCCATTGCCAGTTCGAATACGATCGCATCCGACTGACCCGGTTTCGTCGTATCTCAGCAGCCAACATCGGACCAAATCTATTCCACCAAAACCGAACTGTTTCATGGCTGATCTCAATGCCTCGTTCGTGCAGAAGATCTTCCACGTTACGAAGTGAGAGCGGCAACGCATGATCCGTCATTCAGCCAAAGTCTTCCCTTCTTCGGTTGTTTCTGTGGAACCTTTAGCCCCTCTCGTCGCCAGAGCCGTTCAATACCGCCATCGCTGACGGACCAACCTGCTTCTCTGAGCAATGCTGCAATCCTGCGATAACCGTATCTGCCAAACTGTCTGGCCAGCTCGATCATATCCGCAACAAGTCTGTCTTCATCGGCATGCCCCTTAGGGACATGTCTCTGTGTAGAGCGATGTTGCCCCAGTACTCGACAAGCTCGCCGTTCCGAGACCTTGAATTGGCTGCTCACATGATTAATACATGCACGACGACGAGCGGGGCTTAGAAGTTTCCCCTTGCGGCTTCCTTCAAGATCAACTTATCGAGGGTCAAATCAGACACCGCCTTTCTCAGCCGGTCATTCTCCTTCTGAAGCCGCTTCAGTTCCTTCAATTGATCTACGCAAAGGGGGGACGAAAGGGGGGGCTAATTCTATCTATAATAATTAACATGTTGATATTTAATATTTATGTGATGAATTATGGTGCCCCCACACGGCAAAAAATTATGTAAAATAAAACATAAAATCAATTACTTAAGGTGCTAAAATTTTCAGAAAGCGGTCCCTAAAGCGGTCCTCGTCAAACTGGGGACGCATCGTTTTTCAGGGCAACATTCTTCCCAGTCTACGCTTAAAGCGCTTATGCTTTGGCAAGTACCACAAAACCAATCCACTAAAGCCAAATATAATAAGCGCTATTGCCGTAATGTCCGCCAAAACCGTGCCGATACTCCATCCCAGCCAACCCGTGCGGTGAAACACGCCGAACACATAGGCCCAGTATATCTTTCTATTTTCAAGCGAACCATCCGGGGCAAACATCTTATTCTGCAAACGTGATTTCACATAATAATGGCCGGTATCAGATACAACAATGATAGCACCGGCCTCACGTTCAAATTCGATCACATCGTAACCATGATAGGTCGCACGTGAAACCGATTTCATTTTACTATCGGACCAATATCGACGAGCTATTTCGGCGGCGTCCTCTGCCGACAATGGCTTGCTTAGCTTGACGTAATCAGAGGTGTTTTCTTGGTAACTCTGCAAGGGCAAAATTTTTTCAATCATTCCAGGATGATTTAGATAGAAACCAGTCAAGCCGAAAAGTATTACCCAAGGAAGAGCGATTACCCCAAACCACGAGTGCAGCGTCCTCGTATATTTTAAGAAATATGCCATGATCAATTCACCTTGTCTTTTCTTTTTTCTGAAAATTCTGGACCAATCAGAAAATTGTTTAACGTTTGTGCTGCTTTGTAAATTGGGATCTTGTCAGGCCTGTAATCACGCTTGATTTGCCAAATATGGTCTAGCAAAATTCTATGTCCGAATGGTGCGATCGAGAAAAGACCAGATTTTGAATACGCAATTCCATTGCCTGCGAAAAAACTTTCTGAATCAGAAGCCTGGCCGTCTAATCCCAAAACTGGTCTTCTCATTCTTAAGGGCAGCCCCAGACAAACAAACTCGGCAGTCTTGGGCAACCAAATCAGCAAATCGTCGGCTAGCACTTGATCGCCGCTACATGCCTTTTGATAAATTAAAGTGGATTTTCCCTGATTTTTCTGGGCAACGATAAGGTGCGCTTCGCCTTTGTTTTCGTATGCCGCACAATGAATCAGTCTAGCATTGCGATATTTCCTGAGCACAATGTAGGCCAAATTCACCAAGAATTCGTTCAATCCGTCTATGACTTCATCGTATTGTTCTGGTTGTGACAGCACGACAGAGTCAATTGAATAGCCTCCATTTGTGAAAGCAACAGCCAACTGGGCGTTAGAATTTGCGTCAGCTTTCGAAATTGACCATCCGTTCAAAACGACGTGCAAAATAGCTGCAAAATATTTGGGGCAACGGGCATAGATTGTATGCCCATCGCCACTTAGCGCCCATGTCTCTTGTGTGTGATCGACCATGACCTAGCGCCATTCACCGCCTTTAATTTTGCAATATTGGCGGGTGGAGTTACCCTCATTTGAAGCAACCTTTACACTACGACACAACAGGGTTGGGCTAGCTTTTGTTCCTGTAATCTCGAACAGTGCGTCAGTCCCAATTGATCCTTTATAACCGTTTGGTCTGGTATCAAGCGCTTCAAACAACATTGGAGCGTCATCTCTTGTATCGGTTTTCATATTGCAGGCAGATAACGAGGCCACAAACAAAATAAGAAGTAACAATTTTCTTTTCATTAGTTGAAGCTCCGCAAAACATCATCGAGGTCAGAATCGCTCACGCTCGATAGGCCATCTGAAGTTTCGTTCCGACAAGTTTTCTGTCCATTTGCATCTGTCGCGCAGTAAACACTTGCGCCAGATCCATTGCGGCTTGCCCCACTGGAATCGTTCCGGCTTGCACCGCTGGAGTCGTTCCGGCTTGCTCCGCTGGAGGCGTTCCGGCTTGCTCCGCTGGAGTCGTTCCGGCTTGCTCCGCTGGAGTCGTTCCGGCTTGCTCCGCTGGAGTCGTTCCGGCTTGCTCCGCTGGAGTCGTTCCGGCTTGCTCCGCTGGAGTCGTTCCGGCTTGCTCCGGAGTCATTGCGACTTGCACCAGAGTCGTTACGACTTGCACCGCCACTAGCACGAACAGCCGTACCCATTAATGCCAATGTACTTGTTGCTGCAGATGCTAGAACGAGCTGCAAAATTTTTCTTCTTAGCATTGTGATTCTCCAAATTTGGTTTTCCTGGCTATTCAATTTGCACACGGACTAGGCTTAGACTATTGAACTTTGATTATATACCGCCACAAATAACGTTTTTATAACCATGGTTATATAGATTAACTAACCGACTTTTAGTACTAACGGGAAAAATAAAGGTATGAATATGGTTAGCCAAACGCAAATTAATTTGGTCTTAGTAGTGAAAGCTGTTGCGTTTGTGTTCTTTCTTTTTGATATCATTTTTGATGTTAGAGACCACATGTTAGAAGCAGTGATGTACGAAACCTCTGAGCTCATACATCTGCTATTTGAAGGATTCGCTGTGGTAGCGATTGGTGCGGGTATTTGGCTAACTTTTCAGTATCAGACGGTTTTGAAAGAACAGGCTAACAGTGCAGAACAGAACCTTTACTATTTAAGAAATGATTTCGACAGTTTGTTGAAGAAAAAATTTGAATCTTGGGGCTTTACTGATGCTGAACGAGAAATCGCAATTCTCGTATTACGAGGGTTCACAAATGCACAGATAGCAGAACTGCGTGAAACGAAGGTAGGTACTGTGAAAGTACAAATTCACAAGCTGATCCAAAAGACAAATTCTGCTTCTCGTACTGATTTCATGGCTGTATTCATGGATGAGTTTTTGGACTTTGCAGCAGAGAGCCAATAAGGATGGACAGAAATGGTTGAGTGGTCATGGGCTGCATACCTTAAGCCCAGTCCCCTGAGGGGCTGAGCCTGTGTTTTGGGTGTAGAGCTCCTACCCCAACCTTTTCCGTTCCACATAGACCCTGAGGGTGCTGTCAGACTAATGAGAACTCACATCAGATTGCTGGCGCAGCTTTAATCTATGCGCTCAATAGTTGGCGCCACTCAGTGAGAGCTGCGGCACGGTTTAGCTTGAAATTATCTCGTGAGTAGAAGTGGCGCTCCTGATTGAAATGGTTGTGGACTGAAGAGTGGACGGCAGCGAACTTTTGCAGATATCGCATCTGTCGGAAGCGGAGCATAGCGCGTTCTCGTCGTCGAAACGGCAAGTGGGAATTCTCCGCCCTATTGTTTACCCAGCGACCCGTTTCCTGCCGATCCGCATTGCCAACAACTTTCATTGCAGCGCAGTAGGAACGTAGTTTATCCGTCACAACTACCTCTGGCCCGCCGTAGCGCTTCATTGCTTTTCTGAGAAATTTCAAAGCCGCTTTGCGGTCTCGGCGCTTGGTTACATAACTTTCCAGCACCTCACCTTCGTGATCAACGGCGCGCCAGAGATAATGTGTCTCTCCATTTATCTTTACGAAGACCTCGTCCAAGTGCCATTGCCAGTTCGAATAAGATCGCATCCGACTGACCCGGTTTCTTCGTATCTCAGCAGCAAACATCGGACCAAATCTATTCCACCAAAACCGAACTGTTTCGTGGCTGATCTCAATGCCTCGTTCGTGCAGAAGATCTTCCACGTTACGGAGTGAGAGCGGAAAACGAACGTAAAGCATCACAGCCAAGCGGATGATCTCAGGGCTCGTTTTAAAATACCTGAATGGGGAGTGTTTTGTCATACGGAGAGGCTACGAGACCACCCTGCCCGTCTCAAGCTCGTTTTGTCTGACAGTGCCATCCCACAGCATTCGACGATGGACACAATGCGTTGCATCAAAAGCCATGGCGGCGCAGCTCGTCTGCGATCAGCGTTTTGGATGCGATATCGCGGGTCGGAAAGGCGGCAAAGTAATGCCCAGCACTCGCATTTGGCTTTCTCTGGCGGACCTTCTGTCGCCAGCGTGCGGCTGTCTCGTGACGCTCTGCCAGCCCATTTGCAACCATTGCTACCATGGCGATCAGGTAGTGTGCACCAGGCGTGGCGGCCGCCCGATCGCCCCAGCGGGCGGCGGCGGCATAGTCGCCGGACTGGATGAACATTTGCGACCGGACCCCATGCATGCCGTATAGCAATGGGTCCAGCGGGCTAAGCTGCAATGCTGTATCCAGTCGGACCTCAGTCGCGGCCAAGTTTCCGATCAGCATCGACGTCATGGCTGAAGAATAAAATCCCTGC